>NZ_BANX01000001.1 GCF_000334455.1 Gordonia soli NBRC 108243 | reverse complement strand
CCACCCGGTGTGGAACACCACCACGTGGGTCCTCGATGCCCGGCTGCGACCGGTTCCCGCCGGGGTGCCCGGTGAGCTCTACCTCGGCGGTGTCCAGATCGCGCGCGGCTATGCGGGACGTCCGGACCTGTCGGCCGAACGATTCGTCGCGGATCCGTTCGGTGGCCCCGGTGAACGCCTCTATCGCACCGGAGACCTGGTGCGCTGGAACACCACCGGCGAGATCGAGTACCTGGGTCGCACCGACTTCCAGGTGAAGTTGCGCGGCCAGCGGATCGAACTCGGCGAGATCGAATCGGTCATCGCCTCCGTGCCGGGCGTCGTCCACACGGCAGCGACCGTGGTGGCGGCCCCCTCGGGTGCCCAGCACCTCGTCGCCTACGTGTCGCCGGCCACGGTGGACCTTGACGCTGTGCGTACGGCGGTCGCCGAGTCGCTGCCGGAGTACATGCGCCCGTCGGTGTGGATGCCCATCGAGCACGTGTCACTCAACTCCGCGGGCAAACTGGACCGTCGGGCACTGCCGGCGCCCGACCTCGGCGGAGCATCGGGTGAGTTCGTCGCTGCTGCATCGGGTGACGAGCAGGCGGTCGCCGCGGTCTTCGCCGACGTCCTCGGACTCGACGAGATCAGCGTCACCGCAGGCTTCTTCGATGCCGGCGGCAACTCGTTGTCGGCGATGCGATTGGCCTCCCGGGTGGGTGACGTGCTGGACACCGATGTGTCCGTGCGTGATCTCTTCGAAGCGCCGTCGGTGCGCGAGCTGGTCGCGGCGGTCGCGGGACGGGCGGCCGGACTGGCCCCGGTCGTCGCTGTCCGCCCCCGTCCGTCGCACATCCCGTTGTCGTTCGCGCAGCAGCGGATGTGGTTCATCAACCAGTTCGATCCGACCTCCGCGACCTACAACATCCCGGTTGTGCTGCGGTTGAGCGGCACGCCGGATGTCGACGCGCTGCATGCCGCGCTCGGCGATGCGGTCGTCCGCCACGAGGTCCTGCGCACGACGTTCCCGTCGGTCGACGGTGTGGCGTACCAGGTGGTCGAGGATGCCGAATCGGTTACGGCTCGGCTCGACTGGGCCGTGGTCGACTCCCAGGCCGACCTCGAGCGCGCCCTCACCCGTGGATTCGACGTGTCGCGAGAGTGGCCCGTCCGCGCCCGGCTGTGGACGGCCGCCGAGGGCGAGCACGTGCTCGCCGTGGTGGTACACCACATCGCTGCCGACGGCGAGTCGATGGTCCCGCTCATCGGGGACGTGGTGGCCGCCTACACCGCGCGGACCGCCGGTGTGGCACCGACGTTCACGCCGCTCGAGGTCCAGTTCGCGGACTACGCCATCTGGCAGCACGCGGTGTTGGGATCGGCCCAGGACCCGGGTTCGGTGGTCGGTGCGCAACTCGCGTACTGGACCGATCAGCTGGCGGGTCTGCCCGACGTCATCGACATCCCGACCGATCGTGCTCGTCCGGCGGTTGCGTCGCACCGCGGCGCGCAGGTCGGCTTCACCATCCCGGCCCGGGTCGTCGAACGCATCACGGACCTGGCCGCCGCACGATCGGCCACCCCGTTCATGGTCGTCCAGGCCGCGCTGTCGGTCCTGCTGGGCCGACTCGCCGCCACCGACGACGTCGCGGTCGCGACCCCGATCGCCGGACGCGGTCAGCGCGTTCTCGATCCGGTCGTGGGGATGTTCGTCAACACGCTCGTCCTGCGCGCGCGGCTGCGTGAGGACACCGACTTCGCGGGGCTCGTCGACGAGGTGCGGACCACCGGGCTGGACGCATTCGCCAACGCCGACGTCCCGTTCGAGACGGTCGTCGAGTCCCTCAACCCGACACGCTCCGAGGCGTTCTCACCGCTGGCGCAGGTCATGCTGACCTTCGACCAGGTCGCGGTCCCCGCGACGGCGTCCGGTGGTCTGGTGGGCGGCACCGTCGCGGGTCTCGAGGTCACTCCCGTCGAACCGCCGCAGATCCCCGCGCAACTCGACCTGACGGTGACTGTCGGCGCCGCCGGGGCGGCGGAGGACTGGACGGGATCGGTCGTCTACGCCACGGACCTCTTCGACCAGAGCACGGCCGCCGGACTCGCCGAACGGTTCGTCCGCCTGCTCGACGACCTGACCGCCGATCCGACCGTCGGTGTCGCGGACGTCGAGATCGCCTCGGCCGCAGAGCAGGCCGACGTGGCGGGCTGGGCACGCGGGGCCACGGTCTCCGAGGGCGGGCAACTGCTGCCGGATGCGATCGCTGCGCGCGCCGCGGAGGCGCCCGACGACGTGGCACTGACCGCAGGTGGCCGCGAGATGACCTACGGTGAGTTCGGCGCCCGGACAGCCGAACTGGCTCGCGAGTTGATCGCAGTCGGCGTCGGCCCGGATGTGGCGGTGGCGGTGAGCATCCCGCGGTCGGCGGAGATGCTGCTCGCCATCCATGCGATCGCCGCGGCCGGCGGGCAGTACGTACCCGTCGACGTCGATGCACCTGCCGATCGTGCCCGCGCGATGCTGCGGGCGGCATCCGCGCAGCGACTGCTGGTCGCCGACCGTGCTGCGGTGGCTGCGATCGTGGAGGTCGCCGACGAGCTGGGAGTGGGTGTCACACAGGTCACCGCCGACCGGGCCGTCGACCCGGGTACGGCGGCGATCGCCGCCGCCGAACGGATCACGCCGCTGCGACCCGACCATGCCGCGTACACGCTCTTCACATCGGGCTCCACCGGTGTGCCCAAGGGCGTGACGGTCTCGCACCGCGCGATCGCGAACCGCATCGCATGGATGCAGGACCGGTATCCCGTCGCGGTGGGCGACGTGGTCGCGCAGAAGACGCCGTACACCTTCGACGTGTCCGTGTGGGAGTTGTTCTGGCCGTTCACGGTCGGTGCGACCCTGACCGTCCTGGATCCCGGCCGCCACGGCGATCCCGAGCATCTCGCCGAGGTCATCGCCCGTGACCGGGTCTCGGTGCTGCACTTCGTGCCGTCGATGCTGTCCACCTTCGTCGAGGTGCTCGGGCCGCAGCGGCTCGCGGCCCTCGATACGGTCCGACTCCTCTTCACCTCCGGCGAGGCCCTGACGGTCCCGACCGCACAGTCGGTGCTCGCGGCCCTGCCGGCGATCGGCCTGCACAACCTGTACGGGCCCACCGAAGCTGCGGTGGACGTGACCGGACATCAGGTGCTGGCCGGTGAGACGACGGTGCCGATCGGCCGTCCCGTGCCGAACACGACGGCCATGGTGCTCGACAACCGGTTGCGACCGGTACCGCCGGGCGTCGCGGGCGAGTTGTACCTCGGTGGTGTCCAGGTCGCCCGTGGGTACGCGGCGCAACCGGCGCTGTCGGCGGAACGCTTCGTCGCCGACCCGTCCGGTGCGCCGGGATCGCGCCTCTACCGCACCGGTGACCGCGTGCGCTGGAACCGCGGCGGAGAGCTCGAGTACCTGGGGCGCATCGACTTCCAGGTGAAGCTCCGCGGTCAGCGCCTCGAACTCGGCGAGATCGAGGCGGTGGTCGCCGCCGTACCAGGTGTCGTGCACACCGCGGCGACCGTCGTGTCGGGGCCTGCGGGGGATCAGTTGGTCGCCTACGTCGCACCCGCGGAGGGTGTCGACCTGGACGCCGTACGCGGTACGGTCGCGCGGTCCTTGCCGGAGTACATGCGCCCGTCGGTCTGGGTCCCGCTCGACGTGATGCCGTTGTCGTCGGCGGGCAAGGTAAACCGTCGGGAACTGCCCCGGCCACAGATCTCCGAGGCCACCTACGTGGCGCCGGCGAACGAGGTGGAGCGTGCGGTGGCCGACGTGTTCGCCGACGTGCTGGGGATCGACCAGGTCGGCGTCACCGAGTCGTTCTTCGACCTCGGCGGCAACTCGCTGGCGGCGACCCGCGTGATCGCCCGCATCCGCGATCGCCACAACCTGCCGGTGGAACTCGCATGGTTGTTCTCCGACGCCACCGCCCGCGGCCTCGCGGGACGGATCGCGCAGGGCAACGCGGTCAGCGACGACGTGGTGATCACGTTGCGGCCCGACGGCAGCAGACCCGCATTGTTCTGCGTCCACCCGGCCGGCGGGCTCGCGTGGTTCTACGGCGGGCTGGCGCCCTACCTGACCGACCGTCCGATCCACGGGCTGCAGGACCCACATGTGGTGACCGGGGAACCCACCGAGACCGATGCGCACCGTCTGGCGGAGCGCTACGTGGACGAGATCCGCCGCATCCAGCCGTCGGGGCCGTACCACCTGCTCGGATGGTCGGTCGGCGGTGTCATCGCACAGGCGATGGCCACCCGACTGCAGGAGCTGGGGGAGTCGGTTGCCTTCCTGGGCATCATGGACTCGCGTCCGGAGGACGAGCAGGAACTCGACCACGCGGCCTCGGTGCCGGAGTCCTCGACCGAGGCGGCCGATGGTGCGGAGGGACCCGACGGTTCCGTCGTCGTGGACATCCTCGGCGGATGGCGCGAACTCTTCGACCTCGGCGACGACGTCCATGCCGCCACCCCCGAGGAGGTCACCGAGATCATCCGCGGTCAGATCGCCGGGATGGGCCTGCTCGACGCCGGTCAGGTGCAACGCATCATGGACAGCTTCGAGTCGTCGGCGCGGGTCGTGATGGACTTCCGGCCGACGGTGTTCACCGGCGACATGCTGGTGTTCACGGCCACCGCCGACAAGGACGACCCCGCGGCGATGGCGGAGAGCTGGCGCCCGTTCGTCACCGGGACCGTGACCAACGTCGACGTCGACACACACCATCTGGGGATGGCCGATGCCGACTCACTCGCCGTGATCGGGCCACTGCTCGATGCTGCGGTGAACGCTTCCGACGACGTCGTCGGACCACCTAATATCCTTGATCCAACAACTGATGAGGAGTGACCAATGACCAACCCCTTCGATGACGAGGACGGCCGGTTCTTCGTGCTGGTCAACGACGAGAACCAGCACTCGCTGTGGCCCACCTTCGCCGACATCCCGGCCGGGTGGAACAAGGTGTTCGGCGAGGACAGCCGCGCCGCGTGCCTGGAGTACGTCGAGCAGAACTGGACCGATCTGCGGCCGAAGAGCCTGATCGATGCAATGGAAGCAGACAAGGCCGCACGCGGCGACGCCTAGCCGCGGTGATGCCGGCCGGGCCCCCGGACTGTGGTGCCCCTCGGACTGTGGTGACCCTCGGACTGTGGTGACGGGGCGAGGTCACGGGCCGTCAGGTCGGAACCGACCAGCCGGCACCGAAGGGCAGGGTCGCGGGGACGTGACGCCGCGATAACACTTGCACATCATGCACTTTGGCCACTTAAAACACAGCAGTAACACGGGTAGCATTGCGAACGTGAGATTGTTACCGTAAATCGTGTGGAACAAATCACAAATAGGCGGCCC
Organism: Gordonia soli NBRC 108243; assembly: GCF_000334455.1. GTDB lineage: Bacteria > Actinomycetota > Actinomycetes > Mycobacteriales > Mycobacteriaceae > Gordonia > Gordonia soli. Next base: position 97,185 of record NZ_BANX01000001.1, on the reverse strand, counting down.
ATGCTCCACGTGAACACCAGGTAGGGCAAAGTAGTACCAAGGACCGAGGGGCCGTAGCGAACTGGGAGGCGATATGGCCGAGGTCGAGGTTACCGAGCGCGGGGGAGCGTTCTCATGATTCACGATATCCGGCACGACATCATCCGGCGCGCCGAGGCGACCCCTCGCCTGACCGCGGTGCGATTCGGCGGCGAAGCCGTCACCTATGGCGCCCTCGCGGAAAGCATCGAGTCCTACGAGGCGATCATGGAGCGCAATTCCATGTCGCGGGACTCGGCATTCGTGGCGGGCCTGATGCACGCCATCCCCTCGCTGAGCTACATCGACGGCGTGGTCGAGTTCACCCGGGTCTTCGGCGAGGTGCTCGCCTGGCTGGGTCGCGATATCGACCGGACCGTCGCGTCGCCGAAGCCGCTGCGCGCGGTCGGCTGACGCCACCTCCAACACCCTCACGCAGACAACCAGTCGAGCGGCCCGGACCTCGGTCCGGGCCGCTCCTGTCTGTTCGGATGCTCGGGTGCTCAGAGCAGCGCGATGAGACCCAGCGTGATCACCAGGAACGGTGTCCCGACAATCGCGCTTCCGGTGCCGACGACCACGCCGGTGATCGCGCGTCCGTTTCCGTGGACATCGGGTTGGCGGCTGATCTGTCGCACTGCCGAGATCCCGAGCACCACGGCGATCGAGCCGAGGATCGCACCCAGTCCGAAGAGCAGCAGAAGTGGCAGCGACACCAGCGACAGGGCCAACGCCGCCGACGCCCGCCCGGATGGTCGCGAACGCACCACCGCGACCCCGGGGCTCCTGCCGTAGGCCGCGACGGCGCTGGGATGCGGACGGATGGTCGGTGCCACCGGCACCGGCAGCGGATCGGGATGCTCGAGGTCCCAGTAATCGCCGACTGCGGGTAATGGACCGTCGGTACGCGGTCGGGGAGCGTCGGCCCATTCCGATGCCCACGCCGGCGCCGAGGTGTCGATCAGCGTCGCATGTCGGGACTCCGGCAGTGGGCCGAGGCGTTCCGGATCGGTGTCGAGTGAGGTCGGCCAGATCCGGTGCCGGTCGGTGACCGGCGGCTCGATGGGATGTGTCGGATGATCGGTCGCGCGCACGACACCTCCTGCGGTGAGCCTGAAGATTCCTCGATGGTACCGGCCGAACACAGCAGAGCGCCCCGGCGCGGGATCGCGACCGGGGTCCCGATCGCCCGTGCCGGGGCGCTCACGTGCTGGTCAGCGGCTGCGATCAGCCGCCGTGCTGGCCGCCCATCGAGCCGAGCTGGGTGACCGCGTCGCCGCTGAGCTTCCAGTCGCCGTCGATCTTGACGTAGGACAACTGGATGTCCACCGGTTGCGGTGCGTGCGGGGACTTCACGGCGACCGTGGCGGTGGCCTTGTTGTCTCCGTCGCCCTTGACCTCTTTCACCGTGTACACCTCGGGGGTGTAGCCGGCCGCGTTCGATGCCTTGGCGAAGCCCTGCAGGGCCGCCTTCGTCACCGGGTTCGTGGTGTCGACGGCCTTGTCGAGATCCTCGCTCGTGGTGTTCGGGTCGACCGCGATGCGCAGGGTCTTCTGTGCGCCGTCCGCATCGAGCCCGGAGACCGCATCGGTCACCTTGTCGGCGGCGGATTCGATGGCGGTCGACGCCTGGCTCGTGACCTCGTCGACGCTGTCGGTGCTCGACGAGCACCCTGCGGCGACAAACACCGCCGCGCCCGCCACGGCGAGTGCGGCAACAGATTTGCGAAGTTTCATCAGGACTCCTCCTCTTGGGTGAGCCCACACTAACTCACGGCCGTACCAACACCGACGAGGAATTATCCGGACCGTGGTCCGGTTATCCTGGATGAGTTCCGCCGATGAGAAAGGCCCCGACATGCAGTTCGGATTGTTCAGCGTCAGTGACATCACCGTCGACCCGACCACCGGTCGGGCGCCGACCGAGAACGAGCGCATCAAGGCCATCGTCGAGATCGCGCGCAAGGCCGAGGACATCGGCCTGGACGTGTTCGCACTCGGCGAGCATCACAACCGGCCGTTCTTCTCGTCGTCACCGACCACCACGCTGGCCTACATCGCGGCCCAGACACAGCGCTTGCAGCTCTCGACCGCGACCACCCTGATCACCACCAACGATCCGGTGAAGATCGCGGAGGACTTCGCGATGCTGCAACACCTCGCCGACGGTCGGGTCGACCTGACGCTGGGACGCGGCAACACCGGGCCGGTCTATCCGTGGTTCGGCAAGGACATCCGGCAGGGCATCCCGCTGGCGATCGAGAACTACGCACTGCTGCACCGACTCTGGACCGAGGACGTCGTCGACTGGGAAGGCCGGTTCCGGACCCCGTTGACCTCGTTCACCTCGACACCGCGGCCGCTCGACGACGTCGCCCCGTTCGTGTGGCACGGATCGATCCGGAGCCCCGAGATCGCCGAGCAGGCGGCGTACTACGGCGACGGCTTCTTCGCGAACAACATCTTCTGGCCGAAGGAGCACTACCAGCGGCTGATCTCCTTCTACCGCGAGCGGTACGAGCACTACGGCCATGGAGCGGCCCATCAGGCCATCGTCGGCCTCGGTGGACAGTTCTTCATCCGCAAGAACTCGCAGGACGCGGTCCGGGAGTTCCGGCCCTACTTCGACAACGCGCCCGTCTACGGACACGGACCGTCGCTGGAGGAGTTCACCGACGAGACGCCCCTGACGGTCGGCAGTCCGCAGGAATTCGTGGACAAGACCCTGACCTTCCGGGAGAGCTTCGGTGACTACCAGCGCCAGTTGTTCCTGGTCGACCACGCCGGTCTGCCGCTGAAGACGGTCCTCGAGCAGTTGGACCTGCTCGGTGAGGTGCTGCCCGACCTCCGGGCCGGGTTCGCCGAGAACCGGCCGGCCGACGTTCCGGACGCTCCGACCCACGCCGCACTGGTCGCTGCTCGCGACGCGGCGGCCGCCGATGACGAGAGTCTGGAGGTGCGGGCATGACGGTGCAGCACGTGGTGGCGGTCAACGCCGGGCTCGGCGACCCGTCGTCGACCCGGATGTTGGTCGACCGGCTCGTCGGGGCGGTCGTCGACGAGGTCGTCCTACGCGACGCGGGTCACCCGGATGAGCGGCCGGCCGTCGAGGTGATCGACCTGCGTGACCTGATCGCCGACATCGGCGACTCGACCGCGGCCGGGTTCGGTGTCCGAGCGGCGGGGCGTGCACTGGCAGCCGTACACGCCGCCGACGCGCTGATCGTGGCCAGCCCGGTGTTCAACGGTTCCTACAGTGGATTGTTCAAGTCGTTCGTGGACCTCGTCGACGTCGATGCGATGGCCGGCAAGCCGGTACTGATCGCGGCCACCGGCGGCAGCCCGCGACACTCGATGGTCCTCGATCACGCGATGCGTCCGCTGTTCGCCTACCTCCGCACGATCGTCGTCCCGACCGGGGTCTACGCGGCCGCCGAGGACTGGGCCGGTACCTACGGGGACACGGCCGTTCTCGGCGACCGGGTGCGGCGGGCGGCTGGTGAGTTGGTCGATCTGATGATCGGACGGCGCCCCCGACCGGACGCCGGTGCGGTCGTAGGTTCCGGATCAGGCGTGAGCGGGAGTGCTCTCGGCAACCCGGAGGAGGCGCGACAGACCGCGGTGGAGGCCGCCGGGATCGCCAACTTCGCGCGGCTGCTGGGCGCAGAGGCTCAGACGTGACCCGGCCGGTTCTGCCGGGCCCGTAGGCGGGTGCCCGGCAGGATCGGCGCCGGCAGATGCTGTATCCGGCCGGTGTAGCCGCGGACCTGGCCGAACCGGTCGCTGTGGTCCATCCACTCGGTGCGGAAGCGGACGATCTCCTCGTGGCTCCGGCCGACGAAGTTCCACCACATGATGATCTCCTCGTCGAACGGCGGACCGCCCAGCAGGATCACGCGAGCAGTGACGTCACCGACGTTGCGCAGCGAGAGCGTCGACGCCCCGACACCCACGTAACCGAGTTCGGTCCGCTGCAGCGCATCGACATCGGAGTCCGCGATCCTGACGGTGCCGGTGTCGACCAGTACCCCGTGTTCGAACGAAGGGTCGACGGCCAGCTCGATGTCTGCGCCCGGGTCGAGGGTCAGTTCCGCTCCGAGGAGCGGGGTGAAGGTCGGCACCGGCGAACGTTCGCCGACGAGTTCGCCCAGGAAGACGCGGGTGGCGACACCCGGTGACTCGACGACCCGCGGAACGTGGTGGTGGAAGGCACGTTCGGTGTCCGCGGCCGTGGCCGGCAGCGCCACCCAGAGTTGCACTCCGTGCAACTCGGTCGTCTCCGGTGTCGACACCTCGGTGTGCGCGATGCCGTGTCCGGCCGTCATCAGGTTGACCTCACCAGGGCGCACCATCGCGTGATTGCCGATGGTGTCGCGGTGCTCGATCTCCCCGCTGAACAACCAGCTCACCGTCTGCAGGCCGGTGTGCGGGTGCGGTGCCACGTCCATACCCCCGGTGGTGGACACGTCGTCGGGTCCGTAGTGGTCGGCGAAACACCAGGCGCCGATCAGCGACCGCCTGCGTTGCGGCAGCGTGCGGTGCACCGTCATCGCGCGCGGACCGCCGAGCGGCACGTCTCGGGCGGTCAGCACCTCCACGTGTAACCGCGCGTGCTCACCATCCGAGCGGTCATCACCTGGATCACCGCCGGTGGCGTGCGTTGCGCGCGAACCGCATTCGATCTCTGCTGGGTCGGTCTCGACATTGCTCATGGTCGTCACACCTCGGGCCGGGCTGGGGCTGTGCGACCAGTCTAGGTCGCACCCCACCCGCGACGAGTCCGAGCGTCCGAGCCCGGCGCCGAGCTAGTCGCGTGCCTCGGACACGACCGAAGGATCCTCGAAGGTCATCGTGATGTGCTCCACCGACGACGTCATCAGCGCGTGCCGGCCCAGGCGCAACGAGCGCAACTCGTCGGCGATCTCGTGAGTGCCCAGGCGCAGCGACGCGCCGCCGATGCGGGTCCTGGTGCCGGTGGTCGAGGTGAGGCGCCACGGGGTCCGCCGGAGAACGCCGTCGAGTTGGGAGTACGCGTGCAGCACGGTGTCGGCCGTGGAGTCGGGTACCGGCACACCGCGGCGGATACCGAGGTCGACGATGAGCCGACCGTCGGCGACCACGCGCCCGGATCGGCGCGGTGAATCGTGGTCGACGCTGAACTCGGCCATCGTCTTGGGGAATCCCCAGATCCCGCGTCCCGCAGCCAGCGTGAACTCGCCGTCGACGGGGAGCCGGTGCACCAGTGCCCGTGCGTCGCCGCCCGCCAGCGAGCGCAACGCCGCCCACGGGGAGGCGGGAGGGGTCGCCGGGTCCTCGACCAGGAAGCAGACACCGAACTCGTGATACGGCCCGAGGTCGCCGTCGACGTACTCGACGAACACCAGCATGCACATCGTCCGACCAGGCCGGATCAGCAAGGGCCGGACGGCCGGCTCGGAGGCTGGAACACCTAGGCCGCTCGCGGCCGCGATGGCGCGGCGGACGGCGGCGGCATCGGCGGTGAAGCCGGCCACGAAGCACCGGGCATCGCGGATCTGCACGGGCATCGTGATCGTGGTCCCGAGGACATCGTGGGTGGAAGCAGCGGCACTCATGCGCCCAAATCTAGAACACGTTCTACCTCGACCGCCAGGTCATTCGGACGTCTGTACCGCGCGGACGCCGATCCCGGCAAGATATCGGTCAGCGGATTTGGGTCAACCGTCCCGGTCGAGGTGCTTTCGTCGCCCGAATCGGTTAGTTTTGCAAAGTTCGCGTTCACTCAGACGAATACATCCAGCAGGGGGTTGGTGCGATGTCGTCCCAGAGGTCCGAGGCGGAGTCGGATGTCGGGTCATGTGCGCTCGTGCGGATCGGCATGGTCGACGATCACCCGTCGCCCATCTGGGGGATCGAGGGACTGCTCCGCCACCACGACGACCTCGACCTGCGGGCGTCCGCGGCGACTGTCGGCGACCTGCTCGCGCAGACCACCGAACTCGACGTCGTCATCCTGGACCTCCGACTCAAGGACGGCACGACCCCGCGCGAGAACGTCACGACTTTGTCCGAGTACGGGATCGCAACCGTCGTCTACACCTCGGGTGAGCACCCGGCGTTGCTCCGATCGGCCGCCCGCGCGAACGCCCTCGGCGTCATCCTCAAGTCGGCCTCCGAGGACGCGATCGTGGACGCGCTGCGTGCGGCAGGCGACGGTCGAGCGGTACTCACCACGGCCTGGGCGGCCGCCATCGATGGTGACCCCGACCTCGCTGCGGTCGACCTCAGTCCCCAGATGCAGCGCGTACTGGCGCTCTACGCCTCCGGCGAGACATCGGTGGGCGTCGGCCGCGAATTGAATGTGACACCGGACACGGTCAACGAGTACCTCAAGCGGATCCGGCAGAAGTATGCAGAGGCCGGCCGACCGACCCGCACCAAGATCGACCTGTTCAAACGTGCAGTCGAGGACGGCTGGTTGCCGATGCCGCACCGCGGCGAGGGCGGGGCGCAGTCGTGATCGACAGCTGATGTCACCCGAACTGGGTCTACCACGCACACGTCGTCCATCCCTAGCGTGACTTGCTGGAGACCTGCGGATGCGGGGGTGTCGTGATCGCCGGTTCGCCATGCGCACGAATGGAGGAGTGGGGTGTCTGCAGTCAGTCGTGGTGGAACCTCCGGCGCAGCCGGGGCCGACGTCGGGATACGCGGTGGCCGGGGGGCGAACCCGGACGGCGCACGACACGACCGCGAGCCGCAGGGAGGGGTGGCCGGAACCGTGACCAGGATCGCCGATTATCGCCACGCGCCGAGTGTGCCGCGTCGGGTGCTGCCCCGCCCCGAGCTGTCCGATCGTGAGATCGAGGTCCTGATCGCGTGGCTGGGCGCCGACTCCAAGGACGACGCAGCCTCCGGCCTCTTCATCTCCGCGTCGACGGTGAGCACCCACCTGTCGCGCATCCGGGCCAAATACGCCGCAGTCGGGCGTGCCGCCCCCACCAAGACGCACCTGTTCGCGCGTGCCCTCCAGGACGGGTACACGACACTCGACGAATGGTGATCTGCAACCTGGACGCAACCGTCGAAAATCTTAATCCGGTGACATATATCGCAGGGCCGCCGATGTCGCCGCTGGTCAGGATCATCGCTGGTCACGGTCCGGTATCGCAGAGCGGTTGAAGTGGTTCATCGGTGTCTCGACATGGTTACGGTGTAGGTCGTGTCAACCATTGGGGCTGTGGATCAGGCCGACCTGCGTGTGCTCCTCGCGGACTCGGCTCAAGGGGATCGGGGGGCATTTGCGCGTCTCTACGACCTCACGAGTTCACGCATCTACGGCCTGGCGTTCCGCATCGTCCGCGATCGGCACTACGCTGAAGAAGTGGTCCAGGAGGCATATCTGCAGTACTGGCAGCGGGCCGGCGAGTACCACGCCGCTCGCGGATCGGTGCTGACCTGGATGATGACCATCGCGCACCGCCGCGCCGTCGACCGCGTTCGCACCGAAGAACTCCAGCGTCGCAAGGTCTCCGAGTTCGGCGCCTCCAATGGTTCCGTCCCGCAACCGGCAGCCCTGGAGATAGTGGTCGACCGGGAAGAGACCGAGGGTCTCCGCGACTGTCTGAGCCGGTTGACCGACCTCCAGCGCGACAGCATCGAGCTCTCGTACTTCGGTGGGATGTCCTACCCCGAGGTGGCGGAGCACACCTCGACGCCGCTGCCGACCATCAAATCCCGAATCCGTGACGGTCTCCGCCGGTTACGAACCTGCCTGCGGAGCCAGACGGATGCCTGACACCCGATGGTTGGACGATCACATCGAACTCTACGCGGTGGATGTCCTGCCCAACGACGAGCGTGCGCGCGTGGAGACCGAACTGGGCGCGCTGGCGGCCGTGGAGCGTGGCATCTATGACGCGCGAGTGGCCGAGATCCAGGGCGTCATCGCCGACTATGCCTCCGCGTACGCCCTGCTCCCCGCCGACGAGCTCCGAGCGCGGGTTCTCGACTACGTCTTCGCCGCGGACGCCACCCGGCCCGGGCCCGTCGCGCCGCCCGCCGCCCCCTCGGGCCGTCACGCGGCAGATCCCGGGATCGCCGGCCCGGATGTCGCCGGACCGCCACCGCCGACGTCGCTCGCCGAGCATCGCGAGCGTCGCTCCCGTCGGTGGCCGCTGATCGCCGCCAGTGCCGCGGCCATCGCCGTGGTCGCCCTCGGTGCCGGTGTGTTGGTCGGCCGGGTCACCGCACCCGAACCATCGACCACAACGAACCAGGCCGACCAGCAGCGCAGCCAGGTCCTCGACGTCTTGTCCGCTCCCGACGCCTCACTCAGCGCAGGTCGACTCGGGGACCAGCGCGGCGCGGTGTCGGTGGTGACGTCCAAGGTGCGCAACCAAGCCGTCGCGGTCCTGCGCGACGTCCGCAACCCGGTTCCGTCCGACCGGCAGTTGCAGCTCTGGAAGGTCGGTGGCGACCCGAATCCGGTGTCCGCCGGTCTCTTCGAGCCGGGCGAGACCCCGCCGCCGCTACTCGTGGACGCCCTCGACGGCTCGTCGGTACTCGCGGTGACGGTGGAACCGCGCGGTGGTTCGGCCCAGCCGACCACCCGTCTCCTGACGCAGATCCCCGTCTAGGAGAATTCGCCGACCATTCCGGTTGCGGTGTCACCGCAATTTCTTTCTCCGCGTGGAAATCGTGAATTCCATTTCGGCGTTGTAATGAGAAATGTCTCTCGACGGCCGCTGTCCGGAAATCGTAATTCGTCTCATCTGCGCACGGACATGGCGTTAACGTCTGATGATCGCGCCGTCGAGGAGGCCTCATGTCCGCAGATTTCGCCGACCGTACCGACCTCGACAACGCCAACCGCGGTCTGCTCGGCGTCCTGGAACCGGCGCAGATCCGCGGCCCCGGGGATCGCGTCGTCTACGACGCCGACGGGTTCGCCGCAGCCACTGCCGGCGAGTGTCCGGACACCGTGAACCCGAGTCTGTGGAGGCAGGCGCAACTGACATCGATCCACGGGTTGTTCGAAGTCACCGACGGCATCTATCAGATCCGCGGGTACGACCTGTCCAACATGACGCTGATCGAGGGCGACACCGGGGTGGTCGTCATCGACCCGCTGGTGTCGGCGGAATGCGCCGCCGCCGGATTGGCGCTCTACCGCGAACACCGGGGCGATCGCCCGGTGAGCGCGGTGATCTACACGCATTCGCACATCGATCATTTCGGCGGGGTTCTCGGAGTCGTCGATGCCGACACCTCTGTTCCCATCATCGCGCCCGAGCATTTCCTCGAACATGCGGTGTCGGAGAACGTATACGCGGGAAATGCGATGCTCCGCCGCGGGATGTTCCACACCGGGATCGTCCTGCCCGTCGGCGCGACCGGCACCCTGGGGGCCGGGCTCGGGCCGAGTACGTCCACCGGGACGGTCGGTCTGATCGCACCCACCGTCGACATCACCCACACCGGGCAGGAGGAGACCTTCGACGGTGTGCGGATGATCTTCCAGGTGACGCCGGGTACCGAGGCGCCGTCCGAGATGAACTTCTACTTTCCCGATCACCGAGCGTTGTGCCTGGCGGAGAATGCGACCCACAACCTCCACAACCTTCTGACGCTGCGTGGCGCCGAGGTACGCGATGCCCGAATATGGTCGAGATATCTCGCGGAGGCGATCGAGATGTTCGGCTATGACTCCGACGTCGCATTCGCGTCTCACCACTGGCCGACATGGGGCACCGACGAACTGTTGGGCTACCTCACGCAACAGCGCGACCTCTACGCCTATCTGCACGACCAGACGCTGCGCCGACTCAACCAGGGATTCGTCGGCGCCGAGATCGCCGAGGATTTCCCGATGCCGCCGGCACTCGACGCCGCCTGGCACACGCACGGGTACTACGGCTCGGTGAGCCACAACGTGAAGGCGATCTACCAGCGCTATCTCGGGTGGTACGACGGCAACCCGGCGCACCTGTGGCAGCATCCGCCCGAGGCCGCCGGGGCGCGCTACGTACGGGCGATGGGTGGTGTCGAGGCCGCCGTGGCGCGGGCGCGGGAGTTCGCCGACGAGGGCGACCTCCGGTTCGCCGCCGAGCTGGCGAGTCACATCGTCTTCGCGCAGCCGGATCATCCCGGCGCACGGGAGGTCTTGACGACCACGCTGACGACGTTGGGATACGGGTCGGAGTGTGCGACCTGGCGCAACAACTACCTGGTCGGCGCCAGCGAGGTCGACGGCCGGACCCACCCCGCGGAGGTCAGTGCGGCCGGGATAGCCGCCGCCCTCACCATCACCCAGGTCTTCGACAGCGTGGCCATCCGCATCGACGGATCGCGGGCATGGGACCTGTCGACCTCTGTCCGTTGGCATTTCACCGACCTGGACGAGGTCTACCGGATGGAACTCTCGAACGGGGTCCTCATCCACTACCCGACCCGGAGGCAGGACCCGGCGGATCTCGTGGTGACGCTCACGAAGCCGCAGTTGTTGGCACTGTTGGCCGGTGGTGGTGCCGACGGGGTCACGCTCGACGGTGACGCGTCGGCCATCGCGACCATCGTCGGGGTCACCGACGAAGCGGATCCGTCGTTCCCGATCGTCACCCCCTGAACCGCAGCGTCACCCCCGGCAGCGTCACCCCGGCAGCGGCCTCGGACATGACTGCCGTGGACACGACGATGCCCGGGTCACCGGGGTGGTGTGACCCGGGCATCGGGCGCGGTCAGCGGTTGGCCGACCGACGATAGAGGTACAGCGACAACGGCACGCAGATCACCAGGATCACGACGCTGCAGATGATGGAGTACTCGGCCGCGTGCTCGGCCGGCCAGCCCGTCGGTGCGGGGAAATCGGGTGGCGATGCGTTCGCGAACTTCTCGCGCAGAGCCGTGGCGACCGCGGTCACCGGGTTCCATTCGGCGATCGGCTTCAACGGGCCGGGCAGGCTGCCTGCCGAGATGAACGCACTGGACAGGAATGTCACCGGGAACATCCAGAGGAAGCCGATACTCGTGGCCACCTCGACGTTCTTGGCGGCCAATCCGGAGACCGCACCGACCCATGCCATCGCGAGTGCGAACAGCAGCAGGATGGCGAAGGCGATCACCGCATCGGTGGCACTGCCCCGGATGCGCCAACCGATGACCAGGCCGCAGGCGACCATGATCACCACGCCGATGATGCCGAGCAGCATGTCGGAGGTGACACGTCCGGCGATCACCGCCAGCCGCGACATCGGTAGCGACCGCAATCGGTCGACGATGCCGTCCTCCATGTCGTTGGCGAGACCGACCGTGGTGATCGCCGCGTTGAAGACGACGGTCTGGGTGAAGATACCCGCCATCAGGAACTCGCGGTATGCGCCGCCGCCCAGGGTCGCACCGAAGACATAGGCGAACAGGAAGACGAACATCAGCGGCTGAACAGTCGCGCTCAGCAGAAGGGTGGGGATGCGGCGGACCGTCAGCAGGTTCCGCTCGACGAGTACAGCGGTGTCAGCGAACATCGATGCGCTCCAATCGTTGTGTCTCCGACTCGGAGCCGGTCGCGGCGCTGCGGCCTGCGAGGCCGTGGTCGCCGGCGTCACCACCATCCGCGCTGCCGTCGGTGTCGTCGTCGGGCGAGGCCTCGTGGCCGGTGAGCTTGAGGAAGACGTCGTCGAGGGTCGGGGTCATCACGGTGGCGTCGACGATCTCGATCCCCGTGGCGTCGAAGGCCTTGACGGCGGTGACCGCGCTGCGCGTGCCGTCGGCCACCGGAACCGTCCAGTGGGTCTCGTCGAGACGCTCCGGCTCGCCGACACCCAAGTGCGACAGCGTGCCCGCCACCTGGCCGGCATCCGCACGCGCGTCGACCTCGACGGTCAGGATCGACTGTCCGGCGGTCTCCTTCAAGGAGGTGGCCGTGCCGCGCGCCAGCACCGACCCGTGGTCGATGACGGTGATCTCGTCGGCCAGTTCGTCGGCCTCCTCCAGGTACTGAGTGGTGAGCAACACCGTCGTGCCGGAGGCGACCTGAGACCGGATGACCTCCCAGATCTGGCGTCGGCCACGGGGATCCAGGCCGGTGGTCGGCTCGTCGAGGATCACCAGCATCGGCCGGTTGATCAGCGCGCCGGCGAGGTCGAGGCGGCGGCGCATGCCGCCGGAGTAGGTGCGCATCGGACGGTCGGCCGCGGCCTCGAGGTCGAGGTCGGCGATCAGCTGCCGTGCCCGCTCGGATGCCTCACCGCGCGACAGCCCGTAGAGCTGAGCCACCAGTCGCAGGTTCTCGAAGCCGGTGAGGTTGCCGTCGACGGCCGCATACTGCCCGGAGACGCCGATGACGTCGCGGACGCCGTCCGGATCGGCGAGGGCGTCGATGCCGCCCACCACGACCGAACCGGAGTCGGGGCGCATGAGGGTCGCCACCGCTCGCACGGTGGTGGTCTTACCGGCACCGTTGGGGCCGAGCACGGCGTGGACGGTGCCGGCCGGAACGGTGAGATCGAGCCCGTTGAGGGCGTGCACCCGCGGACCCCGACCCAGCAGTCCGGATCGGAATGTCTTGGTCAGGCCGGTCAGCACCAGCGCCGGCTCGACGGTGGTGTCGCCGTGCCGCGCGTGACCTGCACCGGTGGATGCCGGGTCGATCGACTCGGCGCCCGTGGCCGCGCTCGGCTCGGATGTGGTCGTGGCGGTCAGGGTCCCGGAGTCAGCCATGCTGTGTCGCCCCACGCTGAGCCTCTTTCTCTGAGCTGTCGGCGGCATCGTCCATCGCCCGGATCAGACTGGCGGGCCGCATGTCCTGCCAGTTCTCCTCGACATAGGCGAGGCATTCGTCGTGGCCACTCGGGCCGAAGACGGTCGTCCAACCGTCGGGGACCGCAGCGAACTCCGGCCACAGCGAGTGCTGTCCTTCGCCGTTGACCAGCACCAGGAAGGTGCCCTCGGTGTCGTCGAACGGATTGGTCATCGCTGCTCCTTCTCGGAAGTGATGGTGATGTCGTTCTGACGGTGGCGTCCCGCCGGCTGTCGAGTCGGCTGACCGCGCCCGTCGTCGAGTGCGTGGAGGAATCCGGTGACGTTCTCCGGCAGCAGCATCCGAGCATGGGTGCTGTCGAGCCGGACATCGGTGATCGTGCCGGTGATGCGATCGATCCAGTCCGAGACCGCGGGCGGTCCCTGCGGCGGATCGACGGTGGCGCTGACGAACACGGCGTCACCGGAGAAGGTGCGCGGCTGCCAACTCTCGGCGAGTGGCGAGGCGTCGACGAACACGCGGTAGACCGCTTCGAGGTCGTCGCGGGACAGCTCCGCCAGCGGGCCGGCGGTGCCGTGCAACGCGTCGGCCACCTCGTCGAGATCCGGCTCGGCGTCCTCGGTGCCGACGTCGAGTCCGAACTCGGAGAGCAACTCGCGCACCGACGGTGCCACATGCAGTTCCGGACGATCGGCGACCACGTACGAGTCGAGCAGCACGAGCTGGCCGACGTCATGTCCGTCGCGCTGTAGTGCGACCGCCACCTCCTGCGCGACGATGCCGCCGAGCGACCAGCCCAACAGGTGGTACGGGCCGTGCGGGGCGATCTCGCGGATGCGTGCCACATAGTCGGCCGCGAGGTCGGCGATGGTCGCCGGGGCCTGCGCGCCCGACAGTGACGGGTTCTGCAGTCCGTAGACCGCGCGATCGCCGGCGATGTGTGGCAGCAGGCTGGTGAAGCTCCACGACAGGCCGATGGCCGGATGGATCACGAACAGCGGTGCGGGGGTGCCCTCGTTGCGCTGTGCCGGCGGCTTGCGCAGCGTCAGGACCGGGGCGAGCGCGGGCGAACTGCCCGTTCCCGCCGATCCCGGACCGCCGGTCGTGCCACCGGACAGTGCGGTGGCCAGCTCGGCCGGACTCGGCGAGACGAACAGCTGCTGCACCGACACCTCCTGCTCGAGCTGCTCGCGCAGTCGGGATACGACGGTGGTCGCCATGAGCGAGTTGCCGCCGAGATCGAAGAAGCCGTCGTCGGCGCCGACTGCGTCGATCCCCAGCACGTCGGCGAACACATCGGCGATGCTGCGCTCGAGCCCCTCCGCCGGGGTGCGGCCGACGCCGACCTCGGGCTCCGGCAGGGCGCGGCGGTCGAGCTTGCCGACCGGTGTCATCGGCAGTTGGTCGAGGACGGTGATGGTGGTCGGCAGCATGTGCCGCGGCAGCCGGCCGGATGCGTGCCTGCGCAGCTCGGCCGGGTCCGGGGTCGCGGAACCCTCGGCGGTCACGTAGGTCCGCAGGGTCGCCGCCCCCGATCGGTCGTCGACGATCGTCGCCGCGACGTGCACGTCGGGATGTGCGCCGATCACGTCGTCGATCTCCGACAGCTCGACCCGGAAGCCGCGGATCTGGACCTGGTCGTCGGCGCGGCCCACGTAGTCGAGCCGACCGTCGGGCGTCCATCGGACCAGATCGCCGGTGCGATACATCCGCTGACCCGCGTACTCGGGACCGGTGACCATCGGCGCCGGGACGAACCGCATCGCGGTGAGTCGCGGGCGATTGTGGTAGCCGCGGGTCACCTGGTCGCCGATCAGGTACAGCTCGCCGGTGACCCCGGCGGGCACCGGATGCAACCGGTCGTCGAGGACCAACGCCGCGACACCGTTGTTCGGTGCGCCGATGGTGACCTGGTCGGTGGCGTCCAGTTCCGCACTGTGCGTGGTGATCACGGTCGTCTCGGTGGGGCCGTAGACGTTCAGCAGATGCCGGCCCGGGGCCCACTGGCGGACGAGCTCGGCGCCGACGGCCTCGCCCCCGACGGCCAGACGCTGGAGCGTCGGCACCGTTGCCGGATCCATGCTCCCGACCGCGGCCGGGGTGATGAACGCGTGCGTCACCTTGTGGCGCGAGATGAAGTCGGCCAGATCGGCGCCGCCGTAGATCGTCGGCGGCACGATGACCAGTGTCGATGCACCACCGGCCGCGAGCAGGAACTCCAAGACGGAGGCGTCGAAGCTCGGCGACGCGAAATGCAGTACGCGCGAGGCGTTTCGCGGCTCCATCCGGTTGCGGAGCTCGTCGCGAACCGCGGCGAGACCGCGATGCGGCACCAGCACGCCCTTCGGCGTACCGGTCGATCCGGAGGTGTAGATCACGTACGCCAACTGCTCGACCGACACCTTCGCGAACCGCTCGTCGTCGGAGATCGGGGCGGGCGACGAATGCGAGATCCGGGTGCGGATCGCGAGATCGTCGATCGCGATCACCGGGAGGTCGGTCTCGATCGACGCCGCCGCGGCGGTGGTGGTCAACACCGACACCGCACCGCTGTCGGCGAGCATGTGCGCGATGCGGTCGGCCGGGTAGGTCGGGTCCACCGGCACGTAGGCCGCCCCCGACTTGATGACCGCCCAGATCGCGACCAGGGCCTCGATCGACCGCGGGATCGCCATGGCGACCACCGTCTCCGGACGCTCCGGCGTCGGGTCGGCGGGGATGCCCCGGCCGATGAGCAGGCGTGCGAGCCGGTTGGACCGTGCGTCGAGTTCGGCGTAGGAGATCGACTTCTCGACCCCGCCCTCGCCCACGGCGACCGCGGCCTTGCCGTCGGGGTTGGCGGCGACGGCCTCGGCGAGGATGTCGCCGAACGTGGCCGGCTGTGCGGGCGCGTCGCCGGGGACCGGACTCAGGGTCGCGACCTCGAGCGGGTCGGTGACCCGGATGTCGCCGACCGCACGCTGCGGGTCGTCGACGATCGCGCGGACCACACGCAGCAGTCGGGTGATCAGATCTGCGGCGTCGTGCTCGCGGTACCGGTCGGTTGCATAGGTGAGCGCGATCGCCGGTGCGTCCGCGTCCTGGTGCATCCCGGTGGCGGTGAACTGCAGGTCGAACTTCGCCGCGTGTGCGTCGACCTCGGCGATGTCGAGGGTGAGCCCCTCGGCGGCCGGCAGGCTCGCGCCGGCGACACCGTCGGTGAAGTCGTGCACCGACAGTGCGATCTGGAACAGCGGGTGCCGTCCGAGTTCACGCTGGGGATTCAGGTCGGCGACCACGTCGTCGAACGGGGCGTCGAGGTGATCCCATGCGTTCAGGTCGGCGTCGCGGACCTGGTCGATGAGCTCGGCGGCACTCGCCGACGGATCGATCACCGTGCGCAGGGCCAGCGTGTTCACGAACATGCCCACCACGCGCTGGTAATCGACGGTCGAGCCGGACCGCGGCGACCGGTTGGCCACCGGCGTGCCGATCACGAGGTCGCGACCCAGCCCCAGGCGATGCAGCAGGACCGCGGTTGCGGTGTGCAGCACGGTGAACGGCGTGGTCGACCGCTCCGTGGCGAAGCGTGACAGCGCATCCCGCAGATCCGCATCGACCGGCACGGTGATGGTCGTTCCCACTCCGCGGGCATCGTCCCCGGAGGAGTTCAGGCGATCCAGATCGAAGGCCGGCGGGACCGTGGTCTCGGCCGGTGCGCCTGCGAGCTGCGAGGTCCAGTAGTCGCGATCGAGGTCCGCGGTCGCGGCGGCCCCGTCCGAACCGGTCATCGTCGCCGCGTAGTCGCGGTAGTCGAGATCGGCCGGCTCCCACAGCTCGTCGCGCCCGGCGAGCCGTTCGCGATAGGCGGTCATCAGGTCGCCGACCATGGTCGGCAGCGATGCGCCGTCGG
This sequence comes from Gordonia soli NBRC 108243, assembly GCF_000334455.1. GTDB lineage: Bacteria > Actinomycetota > Actinomycetes > Mycobacteriales > Mycobacteriaceae > Gordonia > Gordonia soli. Next base: position 80,539 of record NZ_BANX01000001.1, on the reverse strand, counting down.
CCGCGATGTGGTGGACCACCAGGATCAGCGTGTGCTCGTCGGACTCGGCCTGACCATCAGATTCGGCCTGATCGTCGGACTCCGCGTGCCCCTCGGAGCGCACCAGTGCAGCCCGGACCGGGGCGTCGACCGTCAGATCGAATCCGGGAGCGCACATCTCGAGCACGTGGTCGGCGACGTCACCGGACTCCTGCGGTTCCAATGCGCCGATGATCCGGTACGGATCGTCGAGGATGGTGCCCATCGGGCCGTCGTCGGTCGCCGGGTAGACCGTCCGCAGGCTGGTGTGCCGGGCGAGGACGTCGGCGAGTGCGTCGCGCAGTGCGGCGACGTCGAGTTCGCCGCGCAGCCGCAGCGCGAACGGCATGGCGTACTCCGCCGATGCCGGACCGCTGCCGGCGATCGACCAGAGCCGACGCTGCATCGGCGCCAACGGGATCCGGTCCGGACGCGGGCGGTCGGCCACGACCGCGCCGGTCGGCTCGACCTCGGCGTCGACGGTCTCCGGATCGACGTCGAGGAGTGCCGCCAGGGCTGCGATCGTCGGGTTGTCGAACACCGCGCGGACGCGGATGGGCTCGCCGCGGTGGTGCACGTTGAGTCGGCTCACGACCGTGGTCGCCTGCAGTGAGGTGCCGCCGAGCGCGAAGAAGTCGTCCTCGGCCGCGACCTCGGTGACCGGGCGGTCGGTGACCGCCGCGATCGTGCGGGCCACGAGGCGCTCGGCCGGGTCCTCGGGCAGGCGACCGTTCGGGGCGTCGTCGGCGACCGCGGTCTGCGGGGTGGGCAGCGCCCGGCGATCGAGTTTTCCGTTGCCGGTCAACGGGATCTCGTCCAGCACCGTGATGGTCGACGGGACCATCTGGCGGGGGAGACGATCGCGGACGAATGCCTGCAGCACCGAGGCGTCGACGAGGGCATCCGTGGGGGCACCGGTCGGGGCGGCCGGTGTGACGTACGACGCGAGCGTCGCCTCCGAGCCGGTCCCGTGGACGACGGTGACGGCGAAGTCGACATCGGGGTGGGCGGACAGGACCGAGTCCACCTCGTCGAGTTCGATGCGGAATCCTCGGACCTTGACCTGGTTGTCGCCGCGACCGCGGAAGACCAGGCCGTCCTGGAGATCACGCATCACGATGTCGCCGGTGCGGTACATGCGTGCGCCGGGAGCGCCGTCGGGGGCGGCGACGAATGCCGTTGCCGTACGGCCCGCACGGTTGTGGTAGCCGCGGGCCAGGGCCGGACCCATGAGGTACAGGTCGCCCGGGGTGTACGGCGGCAGCGCGCGCAGCCGGTGGTCGAGGACCAGGGCGCGGGCGCTGTCGACCGGCCGGCCCATGGTGATCGGCCCGCCGGGGCGCAGCGGCTCCGACATCGTGATCACGATGGTGGTCTCGGTGGGGCCGTAGGCGTTCAGGAATCGTCGGCCTCGACCCCAGCGCTCGACCAGCTCGGGCCCGAATGCCTCACCACCGACTCCCAGCGACCGCAGGTGCGGCAGTTCGCGCGGATGCGCCGCCGCCAGCGCGGCCGGGGTGATGAATGCGTGCGACACCCGGTGCTCGTCCAGGAACTCGGTGAGTTCGTCGCCGCCGTAGATGGTCGGCGGGGCGATCACCATGGTCGCGGCGGCGTCCACCGCGATCAGCAACTCGAGCATCGACGCGTCGAAGCTGGGCGAGGCGAAGTGCAGCGTGCGGCTGTCGGCGGCGACGTCGTAGCGATGGGTCTGCGTCGACGCGAACGGAGCCAGGCCGCGGTGGGTGACCGACACACCCTTGGGGGTGCCGGTGGAGCCGGACGTGTAGACGATGTACGCGGCGCTGTCGACGTGGCGCGGGATCGAGCTCACCGGCACCGAGGCGCCGTTCTGGGCGCCCATCTCCAGCGCATCGGTGGTCAGCCACCAGATGTGATGGGGGACGTCGTCGAATCCGCCCGGGGTGGTGATCCCCAGCAGCGCACCGGAATCCGACAACATGTGGTTGATGCGGTCACTCGGGTACTGCGGATCGATCGGCAGCACGGTCGCGCCGGCCCTGGTGACCGCCCACACCGCGGCCACCGACTCGATCGAGCGCGGGATGGCGGTCGCGATGACGTCCTCGGTCCCTACACCGAGATCGACGAGATGGTGCGCCCACCGCGCCGACAGCTCGTCGAGCTGGGCGTAGGTGAGGGTGCGCAGACCGTCGTCGACCGCGATGCCGTCAGGATTCGCGGCGACCGCGTCGCCGATGATGTCGGCGAGGTGGCGGGGCGCGATGCCCGCGGGGGTCGCGACCTCGCCGTCGTCGGGCAAGAGCACGGTGTAGTCGTCCAACCGCAGGGTGGGGTCCTCGACGACCTGCTCGGCCAGTGCGACGAAACGTCTTGCGAGCCCGGCGATCCGCTCCTCGGAGAACACCGAGGTGTCGTAGGTGAACCGGGCCACATCGCCGCGGATGCGGAGTTCCAGGTCGAATCGGGTGGCCCCGGTGTCGACCTCCTCCGGGATGGCCTGCACGCCGTCGAGATCGATCGCACCGACCGTCGAACCGGCCGCCGAGGTCGGCAGGTTCTCGAAGGTGAGGGCGATCTGGAACAGAGGGTGTCGGCCGGTGCGCGGCGGGTTCAGCGTCGCGACCAACTGCTCGAACGGCATGTCCGACTGCGAGAGTGCCTCGAGATCGCCGCGTCGCACCACATCGAGGAGGTCGGCGAAGGTGGCGTCGGGCTCCACCCGGGTCCGCAGGACGACCGAGTTGACGAACATCCCGACCAGATCGGCCAGTCGCGGATCGGTCCGACCCGCCACCGGGGTGCCGATGACGATGTCGGAGGCGCGATGAGCGACGTGCACCTCGGGGTCGGCGTTGAGGCGGTGCAGCAACGCCGCGAACACGGCGTGGACGGCCATGAACTCGGTGGCCTCGCGACCGGCGTGGTCGCGCAAGGCGTTCCGCAGGTCACCGGAGAACGGCACCTCGATCACTCCGGCCGACCGGTCGGCGTCCGCCTCGCGATGGGCGTCCGGCAGCAGGATGGGCGTGACGTCCACGTCCTCGAGTTCGGTGCGCCACCACTGTGCGAGGTCGGCGAGTCGGCTGCCCTCCGGTGTGACGGTGGCGTTCTCGCGGTCGATGCCCAGGGTGTCGGCCTGCCAGCGCAGGTAGTCGCGGTAGTCGATGGCCGGCTGCTGTTGTCGGGGCTCGTTCCCGCGACGAAGATCGGCGTAGGCGCCGGCGATGTCGCGCGACAGCGGGGCCATCGACCAGCCGTCGGCGGCGATGTGGTGGATGACGATGGTCAGCTTGTGTCGTGGCGGTCCGTCGACCTGCTCATCGTTCTCGGACGTGCCGGCATCGTCGATGATGCGGTGCAGTCGTGCCCGGATCGGGGCATCGACGGTCAGGTCGAACGGCGCGCGCGCCAGCTTCTCCGACTCGGCGGTCCAGTCGGCGGCCGCGATCGTCTCCACCTCGAGCTCCGGCGCGACCTCGTCGGTCGTACGGATCCGGATACGGGGGCGGCCGTCGGACTCCGGGTAGACGGTCCGCAGCGGCTCGTGCCGGTCGACGGCGTGCCGCAGCGCGCCGCGGAGGGCATCGACGTCGAGCTCGCCGTGTAGGTCGAGTGCGAAGGCGATGGTGTAGGCGCCGGCGTCCGCGGACTCGGCTCCGTCCGCGCCGCCGTCACCGGCGAGCTGGTTGAGGAACCAGAGCTGCTGTTGGGCCGGTCCGGGCGCCACCGGGGCGTCGGGGTCGTGCTGCAGTTGCGCCAGCGGTCGCTCGTCGACGTCGATCGAGTCGGCCGATCCATCCGCGGCCTCGTTCGCCGTCTCGCCGGTGCTGCCGGCGGCCAGCCGTGCGAGATCCGCGATGCGGGGGTGATCGAAGATGGCGCGCACCGGGATCCGACGTCCACCGATCTGCTCCAGGTGCCCGACGATCTGCGTGGCCAGCAACGAGTTGCCGCCGAGGTCGAAGAAGTCGTGATCGCGACCGACACCTGCGACGTCGATGCCGAGCAGGTCGGCGACCGCCGCGGCGATCCTGGTCTCCACCTCGCCGCGCGGCTCGACGAACGCGGTCTCGCCGCTCACGTCCAGTGCGCCCTCCGCGTCGACCTCACTCGGATCGGGCAGTGCGCGCCGGTCGACCTTGCCGATCGGGGTGGTCGGGATCTCGTCGAGGGGGATCAACGTGGACGGCACCATGTGACGCGGCAGCTGATCGGCGAGCCGGTCACGGATGGTGCGGATGTCCGCGACGTCCTCGGTCGTCACATACGAGACCAGACGTGCCTGATCGCCCTCGCCGACGACCACGGTGACCGCATCGCGGACCGCGTCGTCGGAGGTCAGGGCGGCATCGATCTCGCCGAGCTCGATGCGATGCCCGCGGATCTTGGCCTGGTGGTCGGCCCGGCCGCGGTATTCGAGCGTGTGGTCGGTGCGCCACCGGACGAGGTCGCCGGTGCGGTACATGCGCTCGCCCGGCTCGCCGTACGGGTTGGCGACGAATCGCTTCGAGGTCAGGTTGCGGATGCCGTGGTAACCGCGGGCCAGGTGTGGGCCGCAGACGTAGAGCTCGCCGACCGCACCGGGCGCCACCGGCTGCAGGCGCTCGTCGAGCACCATCGCCGCGACACCGCGGATCGGGCGGCCGATGGTCACGAAGTCGTCGGGATCGATGTCCTCGGAGACCGTCGCGACGACGGTCGTCTCGGTCGGACCGTAGGCGTTGAACAGCCGACGGTCGGCCGACCACCGGCGCACTGCCTCGGGGTTCGGGTGCTCACCGCCGATGACCAGGGTCTCCAGGTCGGGGAGATCCTCGGGCCGCATCGTGGTGAGCAACGACGGGGTCAGGAACGCGTGCGAGACCTGCTGGGCCGCCATGAGATCGGACAGTTCGCGGCCGCCGACGATGCCGGCCGGGACGATGTACATCGTCGCCGCCGCACCGACTGCCATCAGCAGTTCGAGCACCGAGGCGTCGAAGCTGGGGGAGGCGAGGTGCATGGTGCGGCTCGACGAGGTGATGCCGAACTGGGCCACCTCGGCCGCCGCGAAGTCGGCGAGGCCGCGGTGGCTGACCACGACGCCCTTGGGCGTGCCGGTGGTGCCCGACGTGTAGATCAGATACGCGGGCTGGTCGACCTCGACCGGCGAGCGACGGTCGGCGTCGGTCACGGGGCCGCCATCGGCCGCATCACGGGCGGCCAGAACGTCTTCGGAGTCCAGCTCGACGACCGTCGGAGCAGTGTCGATGCCGTCGAGGTCGGGGCGCGAGATGTGGTCGGTCACCAGCAGGTTGGCCTGCGAGTTCTCGACCATGAAGGCGATGCGCTGGGTGGGGTACTCGGGATCGACCGGCACCCAGGCGGAGCCGGCCTTGGCGACGGCCCAGAGAGCGATCATCCAGTCCACACCACGCGGCAGCGAGACCGCGACATAGCGCTCGGGTCCCGCGCCCTCGGCGATCAACAGTCGGGCCAGGCTGTTCGACGCCCGGTCGAGTTCACCGTAGGTCAGCGATCGGTCGCCCGATGTCACGGCGACACGGTCGGGTGCGCTCGCGACGGCGGTCGAGAGCATCTCGGTGAAGTGCGCGACCGGACGATGACCCGGCCCGACGGCGGGGACGAGGTCGAGACGCTCGTGCGCTTCGAGGATGGTCACGTCGCCGATCACCGCATCCGGATCGGTCGCGACGGTGTCGAGCACGCGCTCGAGTCGCGAGGCGAGGCCGCGGACCGTCTCGCGGTCGAACAGAGCACTGGCGTAGGCGATCTCGACGCCCAGGCCGCGGCGACCGGGGTCCCTCTCGCCGTGCTCGGTGAAGGTGAACTGCAGGTCGAATTTCGTCTGGCCGGTGTCGACACGGGACGCCGTCGCCGACAGTCCGGCGAAGTCGAGCTCGATCGCCGAGGTGTCCTCGACGGCGATGGAGACGCCGAAGAAGGGATGCCCGTTGCCGCTGCGGACCGGGTTGAGCTCGGTCACCAGGCGGTCGAACGGGAGGTCGGCGTTCTCGAAGGCATCCAGATCCGCGGTCCGGAGATCGGCGAGAAGATCGGCGAACGACGCCGACTTGTCCACGGCAGAACGGAGGACCAGCGTGTTCACGAACATCCCGACCATGCTGTCGAGTTCGGCGTCACCGCGGCCCGACACCGGGGTGCCGACCGTGATGTCGTCGGTGCGCGATAGGTTGCGCAGGAGGGCGACGACCGCGGCGTGCAGGACCATGAACATGGTCGCGTCGTGGCGGTCGGCGATCTCGCGCAGACGTCGGTGCAGGGCCGGCGGCAAGGAGGTGTGGACCGTCCCACCGCTGAGATCCGATCGCAGTGGACGGGGGCGGTCGTACGGCAGGTCGGCTTCGGCGGGTGCGCCCACCAGGGTATCCGCCCAGAAGCGGAGCTGATCTGCAGCACTGGAGGATTCGTCGTCCAACCAGGCGTGGCGATCCGCGCTCACCTGTCGGTAGCCGACGGGCAACGGTGCCCACTCCGGGGCAGCGCCATCGCGGCGGGCGCGGTAGGCGGTGGCCAGGTCGCCCGCGAGCGGTGCGAGTGACCAGCCGTCGGCGGCGATGTGGTGTATCACCACGGTGAGGCTGTGGTCACTGTCGGCGTGCCGGACGAGTCGGGCCCGGATCGGCAGGTCCGCGGTGAGATCGAAGGCGGTACGGGCGAACTCGCGCACGTCCTGATGCGGTCCCTCGGACAGCACCGGGAGCTCGATGAGGTCGTCGCGGACGTCGGTGACGTCCTGGTGCGGGATCCCGTCGATCTCCTGCACACGGGTCCGCAGGGGCTCGTGGCGCCCGACCAGATCGTTGAGAGCTGCGCGCAGGGCGTCCGTGTCCAGGTCGCCGACCAGCCGGACGGTGAACGGGATGTTGTAGGTGCCGGCCTCGTCCGGGTCGAGACGCGCGGTGAGCCACAGGCGATGCTGGGCGGGGGAGAGCGGGACCGGTCCGTCGATCTCGACATGGGTGACCTCTACGGCGGCGGTGCCCGCGGCCGGCGCGTCGGCGTCGTCGAGTCCGTCGGCACGCAGCGCTGCCACGATCCCGGCGGCATGGTCGCCGTCGAAGATCGTCCGGATGCCGATGCGATGACCGGTCGCCTTGCTCAGACGGGCCGCGATGCGGGTGGCGGAGAGCGAGTTGCCGCCCAGTTCGAAGAAGCCGCTGATCATCGAGACCTCGTCGAGGCCGAGTACGGTCGCGATGGTCGCGGCGACCAGGTGTTCGAGATCGCCTTCCGGGCGGATCATCTCGGTCTCGCCGCGACGGATCGCAGGCTCGGGCAGCGCCCGACGGTCGAGCTTGCCGTTGGCGGTCGTCGGCAGGTCGTCGAGGACCATGATCACGGTCGGGATCATGTGATCGGGCAGTACGGTGGCGAGTTGCTCGCGGAGTCGACGATCGTCGAGGTCGGCTGTGCCGGAGACGTATCCGACCACCGCGGAGGAGTCGGCCACCAGGTCGTCGCGGACCACGACGCCCGCCGAGCTGACCCCGTCGAGCGCTGCGAGCGCGGCCTCGATCTCGCCGAGCTCGACACGCTGTCCGCGGATCTTGACCTGGGAGTCGCTGCGCCCGAGGTACTCCAGCGCACCGTCGGCGCGACGGCGCACCAGATCGCCGGTGCGGTACAGGCGCCCGCCCGCGCCGGTGGGATCGGCGATGAAGCGGGCCGCGGTCAGATCCGAGCGGTTGCGGTACCCCCGCGCGAGCTGGACGCCGCCGAGGTAGAGCTCACCGATCGCGCCGACCGGCTGCGGCTGCAACCGGTGGTCGAGGACGTGGGTGGTGGTGTTCCAGACCGGCCGTCCGATCGGCACCGTCGTACCGTCTGCGCGGCAACGGTTGTGGAAGGTGACGTCGATCGCGGCCTCGGTCGGGCCGTACAGGTTGTGGATCGGTGCGGAGGTGACCTCCGCGGTGGCGCCGACGGTGGTGGGTGTGAGTGCCTCACCGCTGGTGACGATGGTCGACAGCGTCTTGAGGTCGGCGCGGGTCTGCTCGTCGCCGCGCAGCGCGTCGGCGAAGGTCGCCAACATGGACGGGACGAAGTGTGTGGTGGTGACGCCGTGCTCGGCGATGACCTCGCGCAGGTACCAGGGATCGCGATGGCCGTCTGGGCGGGGGATGACCAGTGCGGCACCGGTGATCAGCGGCCAGTAGAACTCCCACACCGACACGTCGAACGTCGACGGTGTCTTCTGCAGGACCCGGTCGCTCGGGGTCAGGTCATAGGCGGCCTGCATCCAGCGCAGACGGTTGACGATCGCGCGATGGCTGATCATGACGCCCTTGGGCTTTCCGGTCGAGCCGGAGGTGAACAGCACGTAGGCCGCCTGGTCGGGGTGCGGGCGCCGGGAGCGCAGCGAGCGGGCCCCATCGTCCGGGCGCCGGGAGCGCAGCGAGCGGGCCCCATCGTCCGGGCGCCGGGAGCGCAGCGAGCGGGCCGAGGCCGACTGACCCGCTCCGAGCTCGCCCACCGGCAGGGTGGTGGCGGGCACCGCGTCGGTGTCCACATCCGACCCGGTGATGACCAATGCGGGCGCCGCGGTGGTCAGGATGTGCTCGAGACGTTCGGCCGGCTCCGCCGGATCGATGGGCACGAATGCCGCACCGGCGCGGGTGATCGCGTGCAGCGCGACCACCTGGTCGACGCTGCGCGGCACCATCACGCCGACGACGGACTCGGGTCCGACACCGAGGTCGGCCAGGGTCTGCGCGCCTGCTTCGGCGCGTGTCTGCAGGTCGGCGTAGGCCAGCGTCGGACCGTGGGCGTCCACCAGAGCGGACTCGTCAGGGAAGCGACGGGCGGCTTCGTCCAGCAGGTCCGGCAGGGTGAGGCCGCCGAGGTCGACGGTGTCGCCGTGGATCGACCGGTCCACAGCCGCCAGCTCGTCGGCGGTGATCAGTTCGAGTTCGGTGACCGGGAGGTCGGCGTCGGCGTGGACGAAGCGGTCCACGAAGTCGACGAGCCGGCGGTGGTGGCTCTCGATCTCCCACGGCCGGTACACGTTCGGGTTGGCCTCGAGGTCGAGCGCCATGCCGCCGCTGAATCCGTCGTAGACGTTGACCGACGCGTCCTCGACCGGGCCGGTGGACAGGACGTTCAACTGTGCGCGCAGCGAACCGAAGTCGATGTGCTCGAAGAAGAGCATCACGTTGACCATCGGGCCGAAGAATCCGCGACGGCCGCTGGGGGATGCCAGGACGTCGGCGACGATGTCCTCGTGGCGGTAGCGCTGATGCTTCAGCGCGCCCTTGATGTCGGCATTGGCATGCTCGAGCAGGTCGCCGACGGTGGTCGGATGGTCGGCCGACTCGTCGATGGCGAGGCGGATCGGCACGACGTTGGACGTCAGTCCCGCCGAGGTGCGCAGGATGTCCCGGTCACGAACGGCAACCGGCAGACTGAGCATCGCCTCGGACCGGTCGTTGAACCGGGCCAGGTAGAGCCCGACCGCGGCGGTGATCACCGATGCGGGGCGGACGTGGTGATCGTGGGCGACCGTGCGGATGCGCTCGACGAGGTCGGTGCGCAGCGTCGCGGTGCGGACCGATGCGGTGGGGGCTGCGACGTCACTGCGCTGCGAGAACGAGGTGAGCTCAGGCCCGGCCGGACCGGCGTCGTCTCCGGTGAGGCGTCCGGCCCAGTAGTCGCGATCGGTGCTGAACCGCTCCGAGTTCCGGTACGTGTCGTCGATCTCGGCGATCTCGGCGATGGACGCCATCTGCACCCCAGGGCTGTCCTCGCCTGCGGCCATGGCGGTGTAGTGCTGTGCGACACGGACCATCATGAACATCGCGGCGTAGCCGTCGAAGGCGATGTGGTGGCCCCAGCAGTACCAGATGACGTGCTGCGGTCCCAGGTGCAGCAACCAGGTCTCCAGCAGCGGGTCGGAGAACAGGTCGGTGGGGCGCGACCGGTGTTCGTCCATCCAGGCGACGGCCGCGGCGCGCGGGTCCTTGTGGTCGGAGAAGTCTCGATGGCCGAGGATGATGTCTCGACTGTGATCGACCTGGACCAGTGGCTCGCCGTCCTCGGTGGGGACGAGGCGGATCTGGCCGGACTCCACCTCGGAGCTGGTGACCTGCACGGCACGATCCATGATGTCGCCGTCGACCGCGTCGCTGAACTCGGCGAACGCCGCCACGGACATGGGGACGTCCGGATCGATCTGTTGTGCGTAGAAGATCCCTCGCTGCGCCGCAGTCATGGGCAGCGCCACGTCGGGTTCGGTCATGGACTGGATCGCGTCATGGGTGGTCACGCCGGCCTCCTTGCCATCTGGCTGATGTGCCATACACGGGTTGCTTCGCCCTGCATCCCCCCGCGGATGGTTCGAGCTGGCTGTTGTGCCGCACACAGGTGCTTCGCCTGTGGGTGTGCGGCGGATGGGTCCCGAGTCGAATGTTTTCGTTGTGGCGACTCACACATCCGGTCGGTGCCCGATGGCCGAAGGCAGGATTTGGCCGCGACCTGCGGCTTCCCCTACACTTGAGCGGTTGCCTACGGCATTCACGTGCCGTGAGCCGATCCACGAACCCACTGGTAGCCGATTTCGTATCGGCGAAACACCAGGCAGGCGTGGTCTCGGTGGCAACGGACCGTGTGCGTCGGGTCGGAAATCCGGCGTGCAGATACATCCAGGTCAAGGAGACCAAGACAGTGATCCAGCAGGAATCTCGCCTGCGGGTCGCCGACAACACCGGTGCAAAGGAAATCCTGTGCATCCGCGTGCTCGGTGGCTCGTCCCGGCGTTACGCCGGCATCGGTGACGTGATCGTCGCCACTGTCAAGGACGCCATCCCCGGCGGCAACATCAAGCGGGGCGAGGTCGTCAAGGCAGTCATCGTGCGTACCACCAAGGAGCGTCGTCGTGCCGACGGCTCCTACATCCGTTTCGACGAGAACGCGGCCGTCATCCTCAAGGGTGAGAGCGATCCGCGCGGTACCCGCATCTTCGGTCCGGTCGGCCGTGAGCTGCGTGAGAAGAAGTTCATGAAGATCGTGTCGCTGGCACCGGAGGTGATCTGACATGAAGGTCCACAAGGGTGACACCGTGATCGTCATCTCGGGCAAGGACAAGGGCGCCAAGGGCAAGGTCATCCAGGCCTTCCCGAAGGAGCAGCGGGTCCTGGTCGAGGGCGTCAACCGCATCAAGAAGCACACCGCGGCCTCGGCAAACGAGCGCGGTGCCTCCTCGGGCGGCATCGTGACCCAGGAAGCCTCGATCCACGTCTCGAACGTGCTGGTCGTGGACTCCGACGGGAACCCGACCCGCATCGGTTACCGGACCGACGAGGAAACCGGCAAGCGTGTGCGCATTTCCCGGAAGAACGGGAAGGACATCTGACATGACCACCACAGAGAACGCTCAGCCGCGACTGAAGACCCGCTACCGCGCGGAGATCAAGGACGCGCTGAACTCCGAGTTCGGCTACGACAACGTGATGCAGATCCCGGGTGTCGTGAAGGTCGTCGTGAACATGGGTGTCGGCGACGCCGCCCGTGACTCCAAGCTGATCAACGGCGCCGTCGAGGATCTGGCGAAGATCACCGGCCAGCGTCCCGAGATCCGTCGGGCCCGCAAGTCGATCGCCCAGTTCAAGCTGCGTGAGGGCATGCCCATCGGTGCTCGCGCCACGCTGCGCGGCGACCGCATGTGGGAGTTCCTGGACCGTCTGGTCTCGATCGCACTGCCGCGTATCCGCGACTTCCGCGGACTGTCGGACCGTCAGTTCGACGGCAACGGCAACTACACGTTCGGCCTGAACGAGCAGTCGATGTTCCACGAGATCAACATCGACAACATCGATCGTCCCCGCGGTATGGACATCACCGTCGTGACGACCGCGACCAACGACGACGAAGGCCGTGCGCTGCTGCGTCACCTCGGCTTCCCGTTCAAAGACAACTCCGTGAAGGAGGCCTGACATGGCAAAGAAGGCTCTGGTCAACAAGGCCAACAAGAAGCCGAAGTTCGCCGTGCGCGCCTACACCCGGTGCAACAAGTGCGGTCGTCCGCACTCGGTGTTCCGCAAGTTCGGCCTGTGCCGAATCTGCCTGCGGGACATGGCTCACGCTGGTGAGCTGCCGGGCGTGCAGAAGTCGAGCTGGTGACCTCGAATCCGTAGCGTGAACACGCGGTCATCGCGTGTTCGGGCCACGGATCGATGAGACTCACGATGGCGGCCCCATCTCCATAACGGAGGTGGGGCCGCCATCGTCGGCTCTCAGCTCGCGTCGCGACCGCGCCGGATGATCCGCGGATCGGGCAGGCGAGACGAGCCGTCGACGACGATGCCGCGAATGTACTGGTGCTCGGGCCGTAGCGTGTAGTCGGGATCCCACGGCCACCGACCGCGATCGTCGGGCCAGACGGCCTGTACCGCAGCCGCATCCGGGAACAGCAGGTTGGCCATCAGGAGATCGTCCTTGTCGATCATCTCGATGAGGCGTACCGGGACGTCGAGCGCGTCGAGATCCACGGTGACCCCGGCGTCGGCGATGCCGCGCCAGTCGTAGCGATGCAGGAGATGCCCCAGCTCGTTGAGCACCCGGTTGCTCGTGAACGGGTCGAGGCCGTAGACCGCCAACTCCGGGATGTCGTGCAGCGCAAGCCCCGACGTGTAGGCGAACGAACAGTCGGGCGCGGTGCAGTCCGGTCCCGCGCACGCGCAGAGGTCGGACACCGCGGTGACCTGCCAACCGCTGCGGCGGATGGTGTCGATGGTCGCGCGGACGTGCGGGTTGGGATGCCACCGGGGCAGACCGCGGATGGCGGCGGCGTGGTCGGACATCGTTCGCTCCTTTGTTCGACTGATGTCGATGAGCAAACCATCGGGGTCCGACAGAAACGCGCGAGCCGATTCACAGCCTGTTCTACCGCCGCTTCGCGAAGGGCAGGAGCCGATGCCGCGAACTCATTCGTCGGTTGCCAGCCCTGTGGGCGCGGGCACGCGAACAGCGGGTGGGTACACGTCCGGCGGGGAAAGGTCGGGCGTGGTCTGCAATCGGGTCCGACTGCCGAACCCGTTGAGCGCGACACGGCAGGTCTCGCGGCGGATGCAGAGATCGGTTGGACCCGTCGATGTGTGGCTAACCTCGAACCCATGAGGGTGTTCGGACGAAGTCGCGGCATCCGGGTGGTCTGCGCGGGTGTGTTGATCGCCGTGTTGCTTGCGTGTGGCGGCCCATCGGACTCGAGTGCCTCTGACGATGTCCGTGCCCTACCCAATGGACTCACACTTGGTGGTGAGCGCTGGTGGCCGGCGGGATTCAACGCTTATCAGCTCGCGACCGATTGGACGATGAACGCTGGATGCGGCGGGACGGTCGACCTCGACTCGTACTTCGGCGCACTGCCGGCCAAGGCTCTCACCAGGTTCAATCTGTTTGCCGCATTGGCCGTCGACAAGAACACGGGTGCACTGGATTTCAGTCGTATGGATGCGATCTTCGCAACTGCAGCCCGGTACGACCAAAAGCTCTTGCCGGTGCTCACCGCGAGCGAGGGTTCGTGTGAGGGCGATCAGTTCAAGGAACGCGGCTGGTATGTCGACGGTTGGCAGAACACCAGATCGGCCGGGCGCATGACATTCGAGGATTGGCTGCGGACGGCCGTCGTCCGCTGGCGCCATTCGTCGTCCCTGGCAGGTTGGGAGATGGTCGGTGAGCCCGAACCCAGCATCTGTGGCGACGCTTCGTGTCGTTGGCAACAACGCGAGTGTCCAGCCGACGCGGCACAGATCCTGCGCAGCTTCTTCGACAGAGCAGGCGATCGCCTGCGGCGGCTGGACCCGACGCATCCGATCTGGGCGGGGCTCACCGGTGGTGGGCAGTGTGGGACCGCCGGCCGCGACTACGAATACGTCGCCCGATCCAGTGGTGTCGACGTTCTCGATTACCACGATTACGGATCGGATGGAGTTCCACTTCCCGGTGATTCATCGAATGGGTTGGCCGAGCGACTCCGACAGTCCCATCGAGTGGGGAAACCACTGGCAGTCAACGAAATAGGGCAGAGTGCAGGGTCATGCCGATCGATGCAGGATCGGACAGCGGACTTCCGCAGGAAGGTGGTCGGACAACGTGCGGCCGGGACTGCCACTGCGCTCTTCTGGGCATTCGTACCCGATCCTCGGCCGGGCATGTGCACCTATGACATCGGCGAAGCAGATCCGACATTCGACCTGGTGGCCGAGTTCACCCGCTGGCGCGACTGATCCAGTCAGTGCGGATCCGCGCCGGCGAGGACCTCGTACACACGCCACGTCGGTAGGTCGGCCCCCGCGTTGGGGACCTCCAGATGAAGTCGTCCGATGTCGCTCCCGGTCTCGAACAAGGTGGGGTAACGCTTGTTGAGGGAATCAGTGGTCCCGCGGCCCCGCGGAGGCACTGAGAGCAGGTATCGCACCCGGTGACCGGCGGGGTCGTTCAGTATCTCGGTGAAGTCCTGGTCGGACGGGATGACGAACTGTTTCGGATCGGACGAGCGTGCCACGATCGCGAAACCGTACAGAGTGTCGACCACGACGCTCCCCTCCGGAAGTTGCTGTGAGTCCAGCCAGTGCGCAATCTGGCGCTCGGTGGAGAAGGATCGCGCCGCGCGCTCGTCTTCTGCCACTCTCGCGCCCGTGGCGTCACTGTCGTCGGCGAGCACGGTGTGCAGTGCGGCTTCCTGAGGCGCGAGGGTTTGCGATTTCATCGCCTGCCACGATGTCGGGATGCTGAGCGCCGTACACAGGATGACGACCATGGACGCGACGGTCCTGGCGTGACGTCCCCTGCGCGTGAGAGCTCTGCGGTGCGGCAGATCGGCGAACCTTCCCGGTCGTCGTGACGGGACGGTGGCCTGTGCCGGCAGTGCAAGTGCCGCCGCGACGGCGCCCAGAGGGATGACCGCGATGTAGAAGCGCAGGAAGCCGAACGTCGAACCCGTGATGTAGCTGTATGTCTGAAAGGCCAGTACGGAGCCAAAGAGGAGGAGTGGCACGGCAAACGGTGCGAAGCGGTGGATCCGCATCCGCAGCGCGGCCACGACGACCAGACCCACCGGGAGGGCCGGGAACAAGACGATGAGCTCGGTGAGTGAGAATCGTGCGTTGGCCAGTGCGCTGTCGGCGGATGTACCGGACTGTTCGATGATCGCGGAGTTGCCGTACTCGGACGTGAACTGAGCCAGTGCGTTCCCGGTGATCAGCCAGCTGGTGACTGCCCACAAGACGAATGCGAAAAGGGGCGGCAGTATCACCAGCGACGAGTCGACCGCAGCACGCTGGATCCGGCGGCGGGTAGGTGCGCCCGTCTGGCCTCTACGTCGGAAGGTGACCGTGCACACCAGGACAGCGGCACCGACAGTGGCCGCGACTGCGTCATACCGGGTGAAGTACGCGAGTCCGAGGGCTATGCCAGCAGTGACCAGGTCGTGTACGTCGTCGGAGTCCACCCAGCGGATCAAGCGTCGCGCGGCCCAGCACATGAAGCAGAGAAACGGAGCTTCGCTCATCCCGTTCGCCCCGTAGAAGACGATCATCGGCTGTATCGCGAACAGCGACGCTATCACCACCGAGTACCACCAGGCCGTCTCCCGATCGCGGGTCACACCGAAGACGTGGTACACCGCCGCAGCCATGAATGCTGCTGACATGATCACGGCCGAGAGCGCGTCCGCGGTCATCGAGGGAACCATCGGCGTCAGTGCCGTCATCGGCAGCTGCGCCAGCGCGGTCAGAGGAGTGAAGATGAAACCTATTGCTGCCACGTGAGGATCTCGACTGAACAGCACACTCTGCGCGGACTGCACGCGCGACAGCGAATCGCCGACGAAGAACTGCTGGTCGACGGCCAGCCAGATTCCGCACCCCAGATACAGGCCGAAGCACGCGACAAAGATCATCACGCCAGAATGCGAATGACGAAATGTCGGTCTCACGGCGGTCCGACCTCTGGATTCTGCTCCGTCGTCCGCGAGGATGAACCAATGCCGTGAAACGTCTTCTCCCAGTAGGAAGGATTGCGAAGCATCTGCCACATTCCTTTGAGGGCCGCGATGCTCATGAGCACCCAATACGCAGGAACCAACAGCGCAGGCCAGAACAGATCACTGCGGTCGTCTTCCCGTAGCGCGACGATGTTCATGTAGACGGTGGCGGTGTTGCCGATCAGAAGCGATACCAGCGCCGGATAGTAGGTGGCCGGAGGGAAGATCTCGACGATGATGCTTGGCTGCCCGAGGATCCACGTGATCATGAGCAGCCAGAAGAGCATGTTGGCACAAGCGATCAGGGGGGTTCCCGCAAACAGTGTCGTGAAACGGAAGAAGCCGACCGGGCCGAGTGTCCGGAACAGCGCTAGTGGCCGACGCATGTGAACCAGCCAGGTCTGGAAGTAGCCCTTGTACCAACGAGAACGCTGGCGTATCCAATTGATGGCATCGATGTTCGCCTCCTCCAGCGTGACCGAATCGATGACCGCGGTTCGATATCCACTCGCCGCTATGCGCACCCCGAGATCGGCATCTTCGGTGACATTGAACGGGTCCCATGTACCGATGTCGTCAAGAACGGCACGGCGTAGGTGATTCGATGTGCCCCCCAGGGGGATTGGCGATCGGCTCGCCATCAAGCCGGGTAGCAGGAATCCGAACCAGATTCCGTAGTCTGCGGTGAACCAAGCAGTCAGGATGTTGTCTGTGGAATTGTGGAAGTCCAGTCGCGATTGAACACAGGCGACTGTGTCGTCCAGTTCAGCAAATGCCGCGACGGCGCGCCGGAGTTGGAGTGGATCGGGGATGTCCTCGGCGTCATAGATCGTGACGAATTCGCCTGTGGCGAAGTGCATGCCGTAGTTGCACGCTTTCGGCTTGGTCCGCGGGTCGGCGGGCGGGACCAGAATGACGGTCACGAGACCACCGCGATCGACACCGGAGGCGGCGTCGATCGTGACCTCGTCATCCTCCTCGAGGAGCAACATTATCTGGAGCTTGGCACGTGGGTACTCCAACGATTCCATTGCGGCCACCAGATCGCCGACGACTTCGGGTTCGTCGTAGGCGGGAACCAGTACCGTGTACGGCGGCAGATCGTCGTCAGGGACAGCTCTGGCCTGTTCGTCGCTGATGTGTATCGCGCCCCCGGCGAGACCGCGCCGGAAGATGACCAGGCGGTCGAGCATCGTTGCTATGTATGTGAAGGTCGCCAATCCCACCATCACAGTGGCGGTGGCTACCGGAGCCAATGCAAAGCCTACGACGATCGTCGCGGCGATCAGAGCAAAGGCCGCCTTCTGCCAGCGGACGAACGGAACGGCCGCAGACAGGAGCGGCGTCTTCAGGCGGATGCCGTTGACCGACTCTTCGAGCGCCGCCCGCTTGAATTCGACCGAGGCCAGATCTGCGTCCGGTTCAGTCGGCTTCCTCGACGGTTCGCCGGTCATGACGCTGCCGCTCGTCCCGCTGCCTCCACCTGGGCATCGATGATCTGGTTGGCGGCGGTCACGATGAGATCACGGTCCTTGAAGTTGGGATCTCGATCCTGAGCAATCGCGTTACCGCGAAAAAGCACGCTCAGTACGGAATTGACATTGGCGACAGTGGTCAGTTCGGGTTGGGGGAACACCGCGCCCGCTTGATGATCGTCCACCGACAACAATTGGATCCCTTGTGCTCGCGCGCCATCACCCCACCACCACGTCATCCGGGTGTAGGTGAGCAACGCGGAGTCGTCGACCAGAGTGCTGAGTCTGCCCTGTACCCCGTGGTCCAGATCGATCGGGACATCGTCACTGAACCGATCGCCGACCAGGTTGTATACGACATTCACCGGATACACGCTGAACAAGATCGGACGGTTGGTGGAAATGGTGTCCGCGACGATTTTCCGAGGTCGGTTGGCCCTGTCCCAGGCTGGGTTTCCATCGAGCGCCACAAGTTCTTGGCGATACATCAATCCGTCGGTTCCGTATACGCGTCTCGCCCAGTCGTACTCTCGCACCGAGACTTCGCGCCATTGCGGCGGCACTGTCAGCGGGCGCCCGATCTGTAGGTGCGGTATCTCAACGGCCGGTTGAACGGCGAATGTCGGTACCTGGATGAAGTGAACGGCCGCACCCACCAACAGGAGGACGATTGCCGGTCTCCTCGCTGTGGAGGTGGCGAGCGGCCGATCGAGCCTGTCGAACATCCGCCTGGTGACGAGTCCTGTTCTGGAGCTGTCGTGGTACATGATCAAACCGGCGATCACCGGTGCGGCCACCGAGGGCAACCAGATGTACACGGCGCGAGGAGCTCCCGGAAATCCGACGTGAAGGATCGCCAGCACGGTCAACCCGACCAGCGCGGCGAGGAGCGCGCCGGTCAGCGCCCGTCGCGACGACCGTGCTGTTGCTGTTGCCGCTGCAACGACGGCCACCACCAGGACAACCAGGCCCGCCGCAACTGTGGAGCCCCCGAAAATGAGGATGAGAAGTCTCGGTGGGAACGGGAACATCGTCAACAAGATCACCCATGCCTGCCAATAGCGGCCCGTCGGCCGCAAGCCGAACATGAGAACCGACCCCGCGAGGATGAAAACCCAGAGTGACAGCAGATCCAGATGCAAGAGGAGGTAGACGTTGGAGTACCGGGGATTCAGCAGGCCCTGGGTCACCACCGCGATGATCAGGAGCAGCCCGCCGACGATGGCGTCGGCCTGTCGATCATGTATCGGGAGTTCACGTCCGACGCGCAGCGCGATGCCGAGCGCCGCGACCCCCGCCAGAACGAACACCAGGGGTAGATACACCATCAGATTGCCGGTGCCCATCTCCTGGATGACTGCGACCGCCGTGTGCGAGTAGGCGACTGAGGCGCACGTCGCGATCAGGAGCCATCGCCCGACAATCGTGTATGCCACTCCGCGAATGGATGGCGAGGGTTTGGCGGTGCTCGGATCGGTGATCGTGTCGACCGCACCGTGGGGCTGGGTCACGGTGTGCGTCGCGACCGGCGCCGCAGAAGCCACGCAACGCTCAGTCCGATCACTGCGACGGCGACGACCGCGGCAGCGACGGCTACGACCCTACCGGGTGACCACTTCGCTGAGGTGTCCTCCGGTGCGGGCGGGGCAGTCACCGACAGCGGCTCGCGGCCCGCCACTTTGATCACCGCGTCGCCACTCAGCTGCGGCCACCGATCTGCACCCGATCCGAGCCAGGTGACCAACGCGTCGAGCTGATTAGAGGCGCCATTCGACGTCGCAACCAGGATCGTTCGAGCCCCGTCTCGATAAACCTGCAGAGCTCCGAAGCGCAATTGGGGCTGTAGCGTGAGGGTGTTCGGCGCGCCGTCGCCGGTGACGGTCACAGTGTCACCGTCGGCTCTCACCGGCAGTGGCAGATCCTGAGCCTCGTCTCCTCGGGCGTCTATCAGAATGGTTCCCTGGCCAGATGATTTCGCGTCTGGGAATGGCAGCACGTCGATCCCGAGCGGTACGGATGTCATCCGCTGCAGTCCCGAGACGATCTCCACCCCGCGCGCCACATCTGCGAAGTCGCCGACCGACCATCCCAGGCTGATGCGAGGTTGCAGAGATTGGGGTATCGAACCCAATCCCGGTGGAAGTGGAGGATCTGCATTGTCGAAGGTGAGAGGACTCGACGAATCCAGGGACAACGACGTCCGTTGTCCTTGTCCGCACCCGCCGTTGTCGTCGCCGCGCTCCACGGTGACAGAAACCTGTGTGTACCGTTCGAGCAGGCGATCTGGAATGGTGAGCCACCGATCGAAGTTCCCGGACCGATCGGTGGGCCACGAGTCTGTCACCGTGTCTCCGACACGCACCGCGAGTCGGCCACCTGAGCCTTCTGGCGGTGGTGTGTAACTCCCTCGTAGTTCCACGCGAACATTCTTCGCCGGCCTGCCGAGCCGGGTCTGATCGACGCCGAAACTCACGGTCGGTCGCGACTCGGCAACCACGTCGAGATCACCGACCCCGAGGTCGGCGAGCGTGGTCGCGCGCGGAGTCAACTCGGGTGCCGGACCAGACGGTCCGGCGATCGCGCTCGAGGTCAGCGCGATCTGTTCGAGCTGCGACGTCAGAAGCGCAGTCTGGGCAAGTAGTTGTTGACCGATCCCGCCCAAGATCAGGTAGGGGCCGAATCGACCGCTCTCGAGGTGCAGGCCCGGCTCGGCGTCTTCTCGGATGACGATGTGGCGTTCGGTCGGCGCGAAGTCCGAGGTGGGCTCCTCGCGCCCTGCCTGAAGAGCTCGAACACGGATGTCGACGGTCGCGGTCCCGTAGCGAGCAACCACGGCCGCGGCCAGTTCGACGGCTGCTGAGCCTTCCGCGGGCGAAGGGGCCTGCGGAACGAAGACGTCCAGGACATCGAGGATCGGTGGGAGGAAGTCGGCAACCGTGGTCGGGACAGCGGGTCGCCCCTGATAGCTCACCCCGAGGTCGACGAGTCGAAACGGCGTCTGGCTGTCGAACTGGCAGATACCCGCGACCGAGAGGAACGCGCGCAGCGTGATGTCGATCGCGTTGTTCTCGACCTCGACACCCACCAACGGCAGGGATATGCCGGTGCTGGGAACGTTGGGCACAGACGTTCGGGAGAGGAGTCGTTCGCCGTCGTAGACATCGATGTACCCGCCGACCACCCCCGGTGGGAGTTGCGTGGTTCCGCTTATCCGAGTGGGGGTGATCCCCGGCGAAACCGGCAAGACGACGCTGTACTCCGAACGATAGGAAGAGAAGGCGGCATCGGGAGCGGTTCCGATCGACTGGAAGCTCTGTTGGGGCACGGGGTCGGTGGGGGCTGCAGCCGAGACTGCCCCGCCCGTGCAGGATAACGACACCACCAGTGCGGCTACGACAATGACGCGAAAGAGGGATGGACGTTCGGGCACTAGTCCTCACTTCCGTGGTTTCTGCGCGTGAGTCTGCCGACACAATCGTTCTTTCGGACGAAAGGCTATCCTGATCGGCGCATTGACGCAGACCTCTTTCTGTTTGCTCCTGGAAATGTCGAGTCAATCGACAGCGGTATTCCGCGCAGTGCGCAATACCGCTTTTCCTTTGCGGCGTCACACTGGCGAGTGCGCAGCTGGCGATAGTCCGTCATGTGTCGATTGCATTGTGCAGCACGGCGCCAATCCGATGGTGACGATTCATTCGTATCGTCCAAAGAGACGGCCACTGTCGGGATACGACGGACGCGTATGGCCGACGTTGACTCCAGAGTGCCGCGAGATGTTGTGCGCGATGATTTCACTGTGATGTGTCACCGGTCGGCCGTCGAGAGTCTCGGCGTGCGGTCCGGTTCGGGTCACCGGTGGAGGCGATGTGCGGACACGGTGAGTCGATGCCGGAATCCGTGGCGGCCGTGGCGTCACGGAGATCCGCATCCCTCCGAACGGTCAGGGCGCCGCGGTGAGCGCCGTGTAGACCATGAGTGCGGCTGATACGAGGATGAGTGCGGCGCACAACCAGGTTGTCGTGCCAAGTGCATCGAAGGCGAGCGCGACGACGGCTGCAGCGCCGGCCGCGCCGGAGAGGGCAAGTGCACGGATTCGACGCGCTCGGCCGACGAGACGGCTGCTCCGTGGCAGCCCCCGCATCAAGCCGAGCGTCGCGTACGCGGCGATGATGCATACGGCGCCTGCGAAGATCATCGCAGCGGCAGCGGTTACCACGCTCGTGTCATCGGCGAGTGTGCGATCTCATGGCGAGACCGTAACCGGAGTCGCGCGAGCACGAGCCGAAAATCACGAATCCCGGAACTCGCTGCTTCGCCATCCGGTTCATCTCGACCTGCACGCCGACTCCTGGTCGGCGGGCAGGTGTACCGGGAAAACGTCCCCGCCGCCCGGCCGTCACGGACAACCGCACGCACGTCTGCTTCGTCCCATCACGCCGGTGAGGGTGCTTGCTGGACCCGGATGGGGCAGGCCGTGTCCACGGCGTGAGACGGTCGCGCTGTCGCTTCGTCGTAACTCACACGGTGATGCGCAGGATCTGATCGTCGTCGGCGCTGGCGCGGCCGCGCCCGTCGGTGTTGCTGGTGCCGAACCACAGTGAGCCATCGGGTGCCGCGGCGACGGCGCGGATGCGTCCGTACTCGCCGACGTAGCGGGCCGCCGGACTGCCGGTCGACGTGCGGGCCAGCGGGATCTGCCACAGGCGTTCGCCGCGCAGTGCACCCATGTACGCGCGTTCACCGACGATCGCCAGGCCGGCGGGCGAGGCCTCCTCGGTGGTCCAGGTGACCTCGGGGGCGATCACGTCGGGGGCGTCGGAGTCGCCCTCGAATCGTGGCCACCCGTAGTTGCCGCCCCGGCGGATCAGGTTCAACTCGTCGGTGCTGTTGGCCCCGAACTCGGTCGCCCACAGACCGCCGGCCGCGTCGAACGCCATCCCCTCGACGTTGCGGTGTCCGTACGACCAGATCTCGTTGCCGAACGGGTTGCCCGGCCACGGCCGACCCGTGCGGTCGATCCGCAGGATCGAGCCGTTGAGTGCAGCAGTGTCCTGGGCGACGTCGGCCTGGGCGGCATCGCCAACCGAGACGAACAGGCTGCCGTCGCGATCGAACAGCAGGGCTCCACCGTGGTGGTTGTATGCGGCGTCGAGGCCGGTGAGGATCGGTCGGGGCGCGCCGAGACGCTCACCGTCGAAGGTCATCGTCGCCACGCGGTTGTCGGTGTCGGTGGTGTAGTACGCGAACACCACCGATTCGTCGCCGGGCGCCATCGCGATGCCCTGCAGTCCGCCTTCGCCACGCGGGGCGACCCCGGCGACGTCGCCGACGATCCGCTTCGATCCGTCCGGCGCGATCGCGACGATGCTCGCCTCGTCTCGCTGTGACACCAACGCGGTGCCGTGCCGCAGGAACGCGATACCCCACGGCACGTACAGCCCGGTGGCGATCGTGTGCACACCACTGCCACCGCCGGCGTCGGTCGATGAGGCCTGGCCGGAGGTGGTGCGCGCATCGTCACCGGCGCATGCGCTCACCAGGGCAGCTGCACCGCCGGCGACACCGAGGGCGAGGAAGTGGCGTCGGTCGATCCGGTGGCGGCTCATCACCCGATGATGCCGACAAATCCGACATCTTCCCACCGTGTGCCCGACCGCGCGTTAGCTTCGCGATGCGGAACAGGTCGCCGAGCCGACGAGCAGACGAGCCGCCGAGCCGAGGAGTCGGACGGCGAGCCGCGGGGACGACTAGGGGAGAAGAGGAGCGGTCGATGGGAAAGCTGGTGTTCGCGGTGCGCAGCGAGACGGGGGTACCTGCGCTGGATGCCGACCGCCTACGGTCCGAGCTGGTCTCCGCGGGTGCCACCCGGTTGCAACTCAACGTCTCCGACGACGCGGTCGTCGGCGCGCTGCGTATCGACGAGATGGTCCCGCCGGTCGTGGCGGTGATCTCGGTCTGGACGGACCCCGTGGTGGGAGAGCCGAGCGGGCCGTCCGTCGTCGAGGCCGTCCGTCGCGCCGTCGCCGACATCGCTGACGTGGCCGACACTGCCGACATCGTCGGATGGAGCGTCAGCGAACGGGTGCCGCTGGACCCCGGACTTCCCGACGGCGGGGGTCGCGTGGAGGCGTTGGCGAACGTCGCCTTCCTGCGGCGTCCCCCCGACCTGGGATACGAGGAGTGGCGTCGACGGTGGCTCGATGACCACACGCCGGTCGCGATCGCGACGCAGGCGACCTTCGGCTATGTCCAGAACATCGTCGACGACGTGCTGACCGCGGAGACCCCACACGTCGACGCCATCGTGGAAGAGTTGTTCCCGACGGCGGCAGTGCATGACATGCACGCCTTCTACGGCAGCGGTGGCGACCACGCCGAACTGGAGGATCGGATGAACAGGATGCTGACCAGCGTGTCGCGGTTCGGGGCCGACCGTCATCTCGACGTCGTCCCGACCTCGCGCACCGACCTGCGACTGACCTGACACCCGTGGTGGGCGACTCCCGGTCGCAGATCGAGGGGTCCGACCAGCGCCGATTTGGGTCTGCGCCGCGGGTTCTCTACACTAGACCGGTTGCCTGCGCACCGGTGTGTGCCAGGCCGACCACTCACAACTGAACAGTCGGCGGTGCCGGTGACAAACCGATGGCATCGACGGCGAGAACCTTTTCCAATCTAATCGCTTCGTGGAAGGCCCACCGGAGGCCAGGGGATGAGAATCCCCCGGACTGCGCTGTATGGGAACCGCCACGAGAAAGGTTGCCGGTCAACCATGACCATGACTGATCCGATCGCAGACTTCTTGACCCGTCTGCGCAACGCCAACTCGGCGTACCACGACGAGGTGACCCTTCCCTCGTCGAAGATCAAGGTGAACATCGCTGAGATCCTCAAGCGCGAGGGTTACATCACCGACTACCGCACGGAGGACGCAGAGGTCGGCAAGAGCCTCGTCGTCGCCCTCAAGTACGGCCCCAGCCGGGAGCGCAGCATCGCTGGTCTGCGACGCGTCTCCAAGCCGGGTCTGCGTGTGTACGCAAAGTCCACCAACCTGCCCAAGGTGCTGGGCGGCCTCGGCGTGGCCATCATCTCCACGTCGTCCGGCCTGCTCACCGACCGCCAGGCAGCCAACCAGGGCGTGGGCGGCGAAGTCCTCGCTTACGTCTGGTAGGGGAGTCTCACAATGTCGCGTATTGGTAAGAACCCCATCGAGATCCCGGCCGGCGTCGACGTCACCGTCGACGGCCAGCACGTGAAGGTCAAGGGCCCCAAGGGGGAACTGAGCCTCACTGTCTCCGAGCCCATCACCGTGGCCAAGGAGGACAACGCCGTTGTCGTCAGTCGGCCCAACGACGAGCGCAAGAGCCGTGCGTTGCACGGTCTCTCCCGCTCGCTGGTCAACAACCTGGTGGTCGGTGTGACCCAGGGTTACACGACCAAGATGGAGATCTTCGGCGTCGGTTACCGCGTCCAGGCGAAGGGCAAGGACCTCGAGTTCGCCCTCGGTTACAGCCATCCCGTGCCGATCGAGGCTCCCGAGGGCATCTCCTTTGCCGTCGAGTCGCCGACCAAGTTCTCGGTGTCGGGTATCGACAAGCAGCAAGTCGGCCAGATCTCGGCGAACATCCGCCGCCTGCGTCGCCCGGACCCGTACAAGGGCAAGGGCATTCGCTACGAGGGTGAGCAGATCCGCCGCAAGGTCGGAAAGACGGGTAAGTAAGCCATGAGTGAAACAGCAACCACCAAGCGCCTTCCGGTGGGCAAGGACGTCTCCACCCGCCGACGCACGGCGACCACCCGTCGTCACTTCCGTCTGCGCAAGAAGATCAACGGAACGCCCGAGCGGCCCCGTCTGGCCGTCAAGCGCAGCTCGCGCCACATCCACGTGCAGCTCATCGACGACCTGGCCGGCAAGACGCTGGCCGCCGCGTCGTCGATCGAGGCCGACGTGCGGGCAGCCGGCGGCGACAAGTCGGAGCAGGCGCGCAAGGTCGGCGAGCTGATCGCCGCCCGCGCCAAGTCCGCAGGCGTCGACGCCGTCGTGTTCGACCGTGGTGGCAAGGAGTACCACGGCCGTATCGCCGCGCTCGCCGATGCCGCCCGCGAGGGAGGGCTGAAGTTCTGATGACCACTTTTGACAGCATTACCCACATGACCGGAGGGAACCTCTGATGCCCGGACGTCAACGTGACGGCGGAAACGGACCCGCCGGAAACGACAACGCAAATGCAAACGCCGGTGGCGGCAACGACCAGCGCGGCGGCGATCGTCGCGGTGGCGGCGGCCGTGACCGTCGCGGTGGAGATCGCGGAGGACGCGATCAGGACCGCAACCAGCTCGAGCGCGTCGTAGCCATCAACCGCGTCTCCAAGGTCGTGAAGGGTGGACGTCGGTTCTCCTTCACCGCGCTCGTCGTCGTCGGCGACGGCCAGGGCCTCGTGGGCGTCGGCTACGGCAAGGCCAAGGAAGTCCCGGCCGCGATCCAGAAGGGCGTCGAGGAGGCTCGGAAGAACTTCTTCCGCGTCCCGCTCATCGGCGGCACCGTGACCCACCCGGTTCAGGGTGAGGCCGCAGCCGGCGTCGTCCTGCTGCGTCCGGCCAGCCCGGGTACCGGTGTGATCGCCGGTGGCGCGGTGCGTGCCGTGCTCGAGTGCGCAGGCGTGCACGATGTGCTCGCCAAGAGCCTGGGCAGCGACAACGCGATCAACGTCGTGCATGCGACCGTGGCCGCGCTCAAGCTGCTCCAGCGCCCCGAAGAGGTCGCGGCCCGCCGCGGTCTTCCGATCGAGGACGTGGCGCCGGCAGGTATGTTGCGCGCCCGTGCCGGACAGGGAGCCTGACATGGCACAGCTGAAGATCACACAGATCAAGAGCACCATCGGGACCAAGAGCAACCAGCGTGACAGCCTGCGGACCCTGGGACTCAAGGGCATCCGCAAGACGGTCACCCGCGAGGACACTCCCGGCAACCGCGGCCTGATCAATGCGGTTCGCCACCTCGTGACAGTCGAAGAGGTATGACGCAATGACCATCAAGCTCCATCATCTTCGCCCCGCACCGGGGTCGAAGACCGAGAAGACGCGCGTCGGTCGCGGCGAGGGCTCCAAGGGTAAGACCGCGGGTCGCGGCACCAAGGGCACCAAGGCGCGTAAGAACGTGCCCGCCGCCTTCGAGGGTGGCCAGATGCCGATCCACATGCGGCTGCCGAAGCTCAAGGGCTTCACCAACCGCAACCGGATCGAGTACCAGGTCGTCAACGTCGGCGACATCTCGCGGCTCTTCCCGCAGGGTGGCACCATCGGCGTGGACGAGCTCGTCTCCGCCGGCGCCGTCCGCAAGAACCAGTTGGTCAAGGTGCTCGGCGACGGTGACCTGTCGGTCAAGGTCGACATCACCGCCAACAAGTTCACCGCCTCGGCCAAGGAGAAGATCACCGCTGCCGGTGGCAGCGCCACCGAGCTCTAGTTTCGCCGTGTCCGTGTGGGCGGATCCGACCTCGTCGGGGTCGGGGCCGCCCGCACGGACCGACGTCGTCAGGGACCTGTTGCACGGGCACACCGCCTCAGATCAGGCACGATGGCGTGACTGTTAGAGTTCAACCGTTGTCGTGAGGCTGTTCTCGATCATCGTCGATTGACCGAGCACGTGGGGGCCGGAAATCCTCCGCGTGGTCGTCCCAAGGAGGAGTTAGTGCTTTCCCCCGTCGTCGCGGCCTTCCGGACGCCCGATCTGAGGAAGAAGATCCTCTTCGTCATCGGCATCGTCATCCTCTACCGCCTCGGTGCGACGATCCCGTCGCCGGGTGTCGACTACCAAGCGGTCCGTCAGTGTCTCGACGAGGTCTCCCGCGGTGATTCGGCGAACATCTACTCGCTGATCAACATGTTCTCCGGCGGCGCACTGCTGCAGCTGTCGGTCTTCGCGATCGGCATCATGCCGTACATCACGGCCAGCATCATCGTGCAGTTGCTGACCGTCGTCATCCCGCGCTTCGAGCAGTTGCGCAAGGAGGGCCAGTCCGGCCAGGCGAAGATGACGCAGTACACCCGCTACCTCACGGTGGCGCTGGCGCTGCTCCAGTCGACCGGCATCGTGGCTCTCGCCGACCGCGGGCAGCTCCTCCAGGATTGCTCCACGTCGCAGCAGATCCTCAACGACCAGTCCATCTTCGGGCTGGCGATCATCGTGCTCGTGATGACCGCCGGAGCCTGTGTGGTCATGTGGTTCGGCGAGCTCATCACAGAGCGCGGCATCGGCAACGGCATGTCGCTGCTGATCTTCGCCGGTATCGCGGCCCGCATCCCTGCCGAGGGGAAGACGATCCTCGACACCCGTGGTGGACTGGTGTTCGGCCTGGTCTGTGTTGCGGCGCTGCTCATCGTGGCAGGCGTGGTGTTCATCGAGCAGGGGCAACGCCGAATCCCGGTGCAGTATGCGAAACGCATGGTGGGCCGCAAGATGTACGGCGGATCGTCGACCTATCTGCCGCTCAAGGTCAACCAGGCCGGCGTCATCCCGGTCATCTTCGCGTCGTCACTGCTCTACCTGCCGCAACTCATCCTGCAGCTGACGCAGGGCTCCGATCAGGGCGAGCAGTCGACGTGGCAGCGATACATCAGTCAGTACCTGACGGACCCCAGCAGCTGGGTGTACATCCTCGTCTACTTCCTGATGATCATCTTCTTCACCTACTTCTACGTCGCGGTCACCTTCAACCCGGAGGAGCGCGCGGACGACATGAAGAAATACGGCGGCTTCATCCCGGGCATCCGTCCGGGGCAGCCGACCGCCGACTACCTGGGGTATGTGCTGAGCCGCATCACCCTGCCGGGGTCGATCTATCTGGGCATCATCGCCGTCCTGCCGAACCTCTTCCTCGAGATCGGTAACAGCGGCGGCGTCCAGAACCTGCCATTTGGGGGCACGGCCGTGTTGATCATGGTCGGCGTGGGTCTGGACACGATGAAGCAGGTCAACAGTCAATTGATGCAACGTAAGTACGAAGGATTCCTTAAGTGAGACTGGTCATTCTCGGGCCCCCCGGCGCCGGCAAGGGTACGCAGGCCGAACTTCTGTCCGAAGCTCTCGGCATCCCGCACATCTCCACCGGAGACCTCTTCCGCGCCAACATCTCGCAGGGAACCGCGGTCGGCATCGAGGCCAAGCGTTACCTCGATGCCGGTGACCTGGTCCCGTCCGAGATCACCGTCGACATGGTCCGTGCCCGGATCGTCGAACCGGACGCGGTCAAGGGGTTCATCCTCGACGGCTTCCCCCGCTCGACCGAGCAGGGTGACGCGCTGGCCGAGATCCTCGCGTCCTCGGAGCACTCGCTGGATGCCGTCCTGTCCTTCGTCGTCGATGCCGACGTCGTGGTCGAGCGCATGCTCGCCCGCGGCCGCGCCGACGACACCGAGGACGTGATCCGCAACCGGCTCGCGGTCTACACCAAGGAGACCGCTCCGCTGCTGGAGTACTACGCCGACCAGGTGCAGACCATCGACGCCGTCGGCGACGTCCAGGACGTCCATCAGCGCGTGCTCGGCGCGCTCGCGGCCGTCCGGGAGTCCTGAGCCGTACACCGGCGTCCTGCCATGGGATTTCGTAAGCCGAAACCGGTGCCTTTCAGGTCGCCGGGTGAGCTCGAGGCCATGAGCGAGGCCGGCGCCATCGTCGGCGCCGCTCTCGTGGCCGTCCGCGCGGCGTCCGTGCCGGGGGTCAGCACCTTGGAACTCGACGAGGTCGCCGAGACGGTGATCCGTGAAGCCGGTGCGGTGCCCTCGTTCAAGGGCTATCACGGCTTCCCCGGGTCGATCTGCAGCTCGGTCAACGACGTGGTCGTCCACGGCATCCCGTCCGCGGACGTGGTGCTCGCCGAGGGCGACCTCGTATCCATCGACTGCGGTGCGATCCTCGACGGATGGCACGGTGACTCGGCGTGGTCCTTCGGTGTCGGCGAGTTGTCCACCGCGGATGCCGAACTCAGCGATGCCACCCGGATCTCACTGGAGGCAGGTATCGCGGCGATGGTCGACGGCGCGCGGCTGACCGACATCTCGCACGCCATCGAGAACGGCACCAAGGCCGCCGAGCAGAAGTTCGGACGCTCCTTCGGCATCGTGTCCGGATACGGCGGACACGGCATCGGTCGGGAGATGCACCTCGAGCCGTTCCTGGCCAACGAGGGCAAACCCAACCGCGGACCGGTACTCGTGGTCGGTTCGACACTTGCGATCGAGCCGATGCTCACCCTCGGTACCACCGAGACGACCGTCTTGGACGACGATTGGACCGTGGTCACCGACGACGGCAGCCGGGCGGCGCACTGGGAACACACCGTCGCCGTGACCGAGGACGGTCCTCGCATCCTCACCGTCCGACCGCGCAGCTGATCGGTTCCACCAGCGATTCCGGGTCGGTTCTGTCCGAAAAGTGTCGAAACGGCGACACGACGACGAATCGTGTCTTACGATCAGGTGGTCTCGCTGAGAGATCGAGGGGGATGCGCCGGATGGGGTGCCCTTGATACGTTCGATCCGTATGTCCTCCACTACAGCCTGATCGGGCATGCTTTGTTCTCCTCCGTCGGTGTGCGTCACTTCTGAGTAGGGTTCATCCCGTCATTTCGCCGATTCTCACCTGTCATTCAGACGCTGTTTCGTCGAATCGCTCGCGCATTTCTCACACATCATTTGTCGGCTGATGTCCTGGATTCGTGATCCGTTCGCCTGGCGCATGATTCGCGTGCGAAGTCGATTTCTCGCAACGCCTGACCAGAGTGTTCATTGACGGTCCATATCGCGTAACTGTTGCTAATCTGACGTCCAGGTTTCCTCCTGCGAAGGGCCAGGACGATGGGTGATGCCGCGCAACTGTCCATCATCGACGGATGGGTTCCCCTCGGGGTGACGGTGGCCGGTGTCCTGGGCTTCGCCTGGTTGATCCTCTTGCCACGCAAGCGCTACCTGCTCGTCGTGGTGCCGATCGCGGTCGCGGTGTCGGCGGCGCTGACCGTGGCCGCGTACTTCGTCGTGGAGAAGGTGTGGCGTCCGTTCCCGGAACCGATCCCGCTCAAGGTCTACGCCTGGGGCGGCGTCGCAGTTCTCGGTGTCGTGCTCGTGATCGCGCGGTTGATCGTCGGACCCGGAATCGCCGGTCGGGTCGTCACCGTGATCGCCGGAATTCTCGCCATCGCCCTCGGACTCGCGCACATCAACATCTCCTACGCCTCGTACCCGACGGTCGGGGCGCTCGCAGGTGACGTCGGCGCACGGTCGGTCTCGTTGTCCGAGCTCGATCGCGACGATCTGAAGGTCGTCCCGATCGACCAGTGGCACAAGCCGTCCGAGATGCCCGCCGGCGGTGCGATCCTGACGGCTACGATACCGCCGACGAAGTCACGCTTCACGGCGCGACCGGCCAAGGTCTATCTACCGCCCGCGATCTTCACCAGCCCCGCTCCCCGGTTGCCCGTGCTCGTCCTCCTGGCCGGACAACCCGGCTCACCCGACGACTGGCTGCTCGGTGGGCAACTGGTGAACACGATGGACGCCTTCGCCCGCGCACACCACGGACTGACCCCGATCGTCATCGTGGCCGACGGCACCGGCACAGAACTGGGCAATCCGCTCTGCATGAACTCGCGCCTCGGTGAGGTCGGGACATATCTGACGGCCGACGTCGGCGCCTGGGCCGCATCGGAGATCACCGCCGCCGACACCGATCGTCGACACTGGTCTGCGGGCGGGTTGTCGTACGGCGGGACGTGTGCGCTGCAACTCGCGACGAACTATCCGACCGAGTACCCGACCTTCCTCGACATGTCGGGTCAGCTCGAGCCGACGTTGGGAGATCGTAAGCGCACCATCGACATCGCCTTCGGTGGAGATGCCGCGGCATTCCGCGCGGTGAATCCGATGGATCTGATGGCCACCCGGAAGTTCCCCGGTTCGGCGGGTGCGTTCACCGTCGGCAGTTCGGACGGGGAGTACAAGCCGGGTGTGAAGACCACGTACGAGGCGGCGCGGAAGGCCGGCATGGACGTGCACTACTCCGAGGTTCCCGGTGGGCACACCTTCGCGGTGTGGTCGGCCTCGCTGAAACAACAGTTGCCCTGGCTCGCACGACGATTGGGAATCCCCGGATGACATCCACCACCATCGAACCGACTCCCGAGGCGACCCCGAAGGTCGCCGACCGGCTACGCGGCGTCCGGGCTGCGATCACCGCCGTCCCGTTCACCATCGCGCTCTGGCTGGTGGTGTTCGTGATCGGGTTGTCGACGGGATCGTTCTGGCGGCACACGTCGCACCTGTCCTGGTATCACGATGTGGCCTTCGGGCTGCCTGCGCTGGAGGAGGGCAAGTGGTGGACCATCGTCACGAGCACCGTCTTCGAGCCGAGTCCGGGCAAATATCTGATCGCGTTGCTGCTCATCGCCGTCGGGATCGGCTGGGCCGAGTGGCGGTTGGGTACCGCGCGGGTCGTCGTCGTGGCCTTCGGGGGCAAGATCATCGCCGAACTGCTCTCGGTGCTGCTGGTCTGGTTCTTCAGTCGCGACTTCACCTCATGGGAGTGGGCCGATCACCTGGCGCGGACGCGTGGCGCGGGGACCATCACGATGGTGGTCGCGGCGGTCGCCGTGGCATCGGCGACATTGAGATCACCGTGGCGACTGCGTGTTCGGGTGTTCCTGGGTGCGGTCGTGGCCATCACGTTCTTGTTCGAGGGGACGTTCGGGACACTGCAGTACGTTCTCGCGACGATCATCATGCTGCCGATCGGCGAGCGCTGGTTCAGCACCCGCGAGCACGGCTACCTGCCGCGCACACGTCGCGAGGTCCGGATGCTGGGTTGCGCGGGGGTGCTGATCATCGCCGGTGCCAACCTGCTCGTGTTCTTCTTCCCGGGCAGTGGCCCCCTCGGACCGACGGACGGGAACGACGAATCCGTCTACACGATGCTCATCGTGCTGGTCATCAATCTGCTGATCGCCGATCAACTCCGTCGTGGCCGGCGGTGGGCATGGTGGGTGGCGGTTGTGCTGGGCCTCCTCAACGTGGTCGTGACCGTCCTCGTCGTCATCCTGGTCGCCTTCACCGACTTCGACAGCGAGGGCGGCGTGACTGTCGGTACCACGCTGCTGTGGGTGGTGGTGCTGGCCATCCTGATCCCGGGCCGCTTCGCTTTCGCCACACCGTGGCGCATCAAGCGCAGCGGTGACGACGGTGGTGATCCGGTGGCGCAGGTCAAGGACCTGCTGCACACGCATGGTGGCGGGACCATGTCGTGGATGATCACCTGGCCGGGTAACGAATACCTGTTCGCGGAGAACGGGAGCGGTGCGGTCGCCTATCAGCGACACATGGGAACGCTGCTCGCGCTGGCGGATCCGGTGTGCGCATCCGAGGATCTCCGGGGAACGGTACGCAACTTCGTCGACTTCGCCGAGCGCAGCGGCAAGACGCCGTGCTGGTTCTCGGTGGGGGAGGCGACCGCCCGGATCGCCGACGACCTCGGTTGGCGCAGCGTGCAGATCGCCGAGGACACCATCGTCGATCTCCCGGAGCTGGCGTTCAAGGGCAAGCCGTGGCAGGGGGTACGGTCGGCGCTCAACAAGGCCAAGAAGGAGAACATCACCTTCCGCCTGGTGGCGCTCGCCGACGAACCCTTCTCCATCAAGTCACAGGTCCGTGCCATCTCCGAGGAATGGGTGGGCGACAAGGGCTTGCCGGAGATGGGTTTCACGCTCGGCAGCGTCGACGAAGCGCTCGATCCCGAGGTCCGCGTGGCGCTGGCACTCGACGAGAGTGGGAGTGTTCACGGCGTGCTGTCGTGGCTCCCGGTGTACGCACCCGCCGACGGTAGCGGGACCCCGGTCGTGCGCGGGTGGACCCTCGACGTGATGCGCCGTCGGTCGGACGGGTTCGGCCCGGTCATCGAGTATCTGATCGGATCGTCCGCGCTGGCGTTCAAAGACGAAGGGGCGCAGTTCCTGTCGTTGTCGGGTGCGCCTCTGGCCCGCAGCGACGACGCCGCCGAGGCAGAGCGGATGGACCGGGTACTCGACAGCCTGGGGGCGGCGATGGAGCCGTTCTACGGTTTCCGCTCGCTGCACGCGTTCAAGAAGAAGTTCAACCCGCGGTACGAGCCGGTGTTCCTGTCGTTCCGTGACGAGAGCGATCTGCCGCGCATCGGCCTGGCGATCAGTCGGGCCTATCTGCCGGACGCGACGCCGGGCCAGCTCGTGCGGCTCGCGGCGTCAACGCGGAGCGAGTAGCGGGTCGTCCGCGCCTTACGCGACCTCGTTTCGTTTCCGCGACCTCGGTCGAAGCCGCGGGAACGAGATGAGGTCGCGGTGCTGACATCCACCGGGAACTCGCCGGGGGGCGTTTCGGGCCGTCGTTTGGCTGACGACCTGCGATGGTGGGGGAGTGGGCTCGATGATGGGGTGGGAGACGGTGCTCTCGGCAGCGTGGACTCCGCGCGATGGCCTGGCTCTCGACTCGTCGGATCTCCCGGTCGTATTCGCCGACGCCCTCGGGCGCGTCGCTCACGACCTGCACGTGCGGCAGTACAACGGTTCGATCGCGCACATTCGCTGGGTCGCGGAGTACGACGATCACACAGGCGTCGTGTTCCTGCTCAGTGACGTCACCGCCACCGGCAGGGCCGCTGATGGGCTCGGTGCGTCCGGTGGTGGTGCGGCACTCGACGCCGACGAGGAGGCCATTGTCGCGTCGATGGCCTACCTTGTCCAGGATCAGGTGGCACGTGCCCGGATCGCCTGGCCATGGGGTGATGCTGACGGCTTCATGTCCCCGATGCTCTCCGATGGGATCGCAGTATGGGCGGATCATCGGGTGGGCAGCCGGAGTCGGATCGGGGAGTTGTGAGGCCGACGCAGTCGGCGTGACGGTCTTGTCGGGGGGTGGGGTTATGGTGGTTGAAAGTTGCAGTGATGCAGGTTGTGCCGCTGATGATGGTGACACCCGTGTGGTGTCGGTGATGACGATCGTGGTGTCTGTCAGTTCATCTCATCAGCGAGGGGACATTCCCGATGTTCAGCGATCCCGACCGTGGCGCCGGTGCTGCGACGGTGCTCGATGCTGACGACCTCTGTCTCGACTCGGCTCTCGGTGGCGATGCGGACACCGATCTCGGCGACGCCGGACGAGAAGCTCAACGCCTGGAACGCCGAGCGGGTGCGCGAAAGGTGATGCTGGCCTATCGGATCGGGCTCGCGGTGTTCGACCGTATGCTCACCCCGACCCGGATAGGCCGCTGCACCCCGGGGTCGGCAACGTCGCCGACAAAACAGCCGTCGGGGAGGTGTCCCTGCAATTAGGGGTGTCCCGATCGATGGCCGGACGGTGGATCGAACTGGCCACCCTGCTCCTGCAACTTCCGCGCATCCACGCCCGGTTCCTCGCCGGCGGCTACAGCTTCCACCGTGCGTCCACCATCGCCCACGCCCTCACCGTCCTGCCCGCCGGCCCTGATCGCGACCGTGCCCAATCCATCGCCATCGACCTCGCCGCCCGCCGGGTCACCGATCCCGCCCTGCGCGATCAACTCGACGCCCTCGTCATCGACCTCGATCCCGACCTCGCCGAACAGGTGCGCGCCGAGTTCGCCGACCACAACCAGAACCTCACCATCACCGCAGATGCCCACGGCCACGCCACCATCGACGCCTGCGTCCCCGCCGACCACGCCGCCCACCTCCGCCACCAGATCACCACCCTGCTGGCCACCCGTATCTGTCGGTCCGATCCCCGCACCACCGGTCAGCAGCGCGTCGCCGCCCTCGCCGAACTCCTCGGCACTCCCGGCGCCCACCTGCACTGCACTTGCACCGACCTCACCTGCACACGACGCAGCGCACCCGATACCCACGCGCCAGACAAGGCAACAGCACCGACACCCCCCGAACTCACACCCCCAGCACCTCAGGTCGTGGTCCTCCCCACCAGCACCCCCGACATCGAAACTCCGGCCGTGGTGACCGCGCACGCCCGCCTACGCGGACACGGCTCGATCACCCCCGCACACGCTGCGCACCTACTCACCCATCCCGGGTTCATCGCCGTCCACACACCCCTGCACATCCCCGCCACCACCGATTCGCCGCCGATCGACCCCATCGGCCACGGCGGCCACGCCCACCCACCACCGGGCGCTCTCACCTACGCACCCACCGCAGGCCCTGCGCGCACACATCCTCGCCACCGACCACCGACCACCGATGCCGATACCCGTTCTGCGACACACCCGCCCACGAGTGCGAACTC
Organism: Gordonia soli NBRC 108243; assembly: GCF_000334455.1. Taxonomy (GTDB): domain Bacteria; phylum Actinomycetota; class Actinomycetes; order Mycobacteriales; family Mycobacteriaceae; genus Gordonia; species Gordonia soli. The sequence continues at coordinate 44,767 of NZ_BANX01000001.1, read as the reverse complement.
GACCACCTCGTGCCCTTCGACCACACCAGCCCGGTCGCAGGCGGCTGGACCGTGCCCGAAAACATCGCACCCCTGTGCACACCCGACCACCACCGCAAACACATCGGCCACTGGACACCCACCATGAACCACGACCGCACCATCACCTGGCGACATCACGCCACCGGCCGAACCCACACCACCTACCCACGATGACAGCGCGACGTCAGGACCGCGTGATGCGTCAGACGACGCTCAGTCGTGCGCACCGAGCTTCGTCGCGGCCTGCGACCGTGCGCGCTGCTCCTCGCGGCGGGCGTCGAACTCGGCACGCCAGTCGGAGCTGATCGATAGTCCTTGGCGGCCTGCCTCTTCCGTGCTGAGCTCGACGGGAAAGCCGAACGTGTCGTTGAGGGTGAAGAAGTCGTCACCGGTGATGGTGCGCTGTTCTTTCGCGATGTGCCTCAGCTCGCGTAGCCCCTTGTTGAGCGTGCGGCGGAAGGCGCGCTCCTCCTTCTGCAGCACCTTGGTGATGGTCTCGCGCTTCTCGCCGACCTCCGGGTAGGCATCGGCGTACAGGTCGGCGATCACGTCGACCAGCGGTGTCAGGACGTTGTTCTCCACACCCAGCTCGGCGGCGAATCGAATGGCGCGCCGGAGAAGTCGTCGCATGACATAGCCGGCCTCCTTGTTGCTGGGGACCACACCGTCCGCGGCCAGGAACACCGCTCCGCGCACGTGGTCGGTGACGATCCGCATCGCATGCGTCGCATCGTCGTACGACTTTCCCGACAGCCGCTCCAACTCGGCGACCACCGGCCACAGGAGACTGATCCGGAAGACGTCGGGGCTGTCGATCGCGGCGGCGGCGATCCGTTCCAACCCGCCGCCGTAATCGACGTTGCGGTGCGGCAACTCGGCGAAGCCTGGTGCCACTCCGTCACCGCCGGTGCGTCGGTATTGCATGAAGACCGAGTTGCCGATCTCGAGATATTGGCCACCGTCGGAGTTCTGGTGCGGGTAGCGGCCGAAGGCGGTGTCGTGCTCCACCTGCGGGAAGTAGTAGAAGACCTCGGAGTCGGGGCCGCCGGGGTCGCCGACGATCATCTGGTCGGGGCCGCCGCCGCGCGACCACCAGTTCTTGTCCTGGTAGAACGCGATGCGTGCTCCTTGGTTGCCCACCTCGTTGCCGTGCTCCTCGGTGAGCAGTTCCACGCGGTCCGCCGAAACGCCCGCGGCGGTGAACAACTCGGTCCAGATGTCGGCACTCTCGTCATCGCGCGGGATGTCGTGCTCCGGGTCGCCGGTGAACACGCTCACATAGATGCGCTCCGGATCGAGCCCGACGACATCGACCAGGAAGTGCCAGAACATCGGGATCTGCTCGGCCTTGAAATAGTCACCCAGGCTCCAGTTCCCGAGCATCTCGAAGAACGTGGTGTGCCGGTTGTCGCCGACTTCCTCGATGTCCTGTGCGCGGACACAGGGCTGCACGTCGGCGAGCCGGGTGCCCGCCGGGTGCGGCTCGCCGAGGAGATAGGGCAGCAACGGCTGCATGCCGCTGCCGGTGAACAGGGTGGTCGGATCGTCACGCGGCACCAGCGATGCGCGGTCGATCACCGTGTGGCCGCGTTCGGCGACGAGTTGGAGGAAGGCCGACCGGATCTGCTGGGCATCCATCGAGCAAGTGTTGCAGCAGACCGGTCGATGCGCGCGCAGTTTGCCGGATTCGCGGTCCGCTGTACTGCAGGTCGAGGTACCTCCGACCCGGTGGCTGTGCTGCTACCCGGCCGGGGTCGGATTGCCGACAGGGACGTGCACGCGGTCGGCGCGAGAGTAGAGCACCAGTGAGTCGTCCCGGACGAAGCCGGCCAACGTCATACCCACCTCCGAGGCCAGCTCGGCCGCCAGCGAGGACGGCGCCGACACCGCCGACAACACGGGAACGCCTGCCATGGCGGCCTTCTGGACGAGCTCGAAGCTCGCGCGCCCGGACACCTGGAGGATGTGTCCGGTCAGTGGGAGGAGACCCTGTTGCGCGGCCCAGCCGATGACCTTGTCGACCGCGTTGTGCCGACCGATGTCCTCGCGCAGCACGAGGGGATCGAGACCACCGCCATCCGTTCCGGCATCGAACAGCGCCGCGGCGTGGAGTCCGCCGGTCTTGTCGAACACCGCTTGGCCGGCGCGGAGGCGATCCGGCAGTGCGAGCAAGGTGTCGACGTCGACCTGCATCGGATCGGTGCCGGGGTCGTGGGTCGATCGCGCACGTACGGCGTCGATGCTCGTGGTGCCACAGATCCCGCACGCGCTGGTGGTGGTGAGGTGGCGTGCGATCGATGGATCGAACGGCGGTGCCGACGATGCCAGGTTCACGTCGAGGACGTTGTAGGTGTTGGCGCCGTCGGCGTCGGTCCCGGCGCAATAGCGTGCGGTGACCAGGTCGTCGGCCGCGCCGATGATGCCCTCGGCCAACAGGAGTCCGGTGGCGAGTTCGACATCGTGGCCCGGGGTCCGCATCGTGACCGTCAGCGTGACGCCGTCGACCCGGATCTCGAGCGGCTCCTCGACGGCCAACAGATCCGCTCGGGTGGAGACGAGCGCAGGAACGGCATCGTCGCCGCGGCGGATCCTGGTGACCCGTCGTCGAGCCGTGATGCGTCCCATGGCCTCACGCTACTCGCCGGTCGGCATCCCCGGCAGTGCCAGACCTCGAGCAGGGCCAGACCTCCAGCAGGGCTAGACCTCGAGCTGGATGGTGACCGGACCGTCGTTGACCAGTGAGACGCGCATGTGGGCGCCGAACTCGCCGGTCGCCACTGTCGCGCCGGCTGCACGCAGTGACGCGACCACCGCATCGACCAGCGGCGCAGCGGTCGGTCCGGGCGCCGCAGCGTTCCAACTGGGGCGCCGGCCCTTGGCGGTGTTGGCGTACAGCGTGAACTGGCTGATGACCAGGATCGGGGCGTCGAGGTCGGCGGCCGACCGCTCACCGTCGAGGATGCGCAACCGCCAGATCTTGTCCGCGAGCTTCTCCGCGTCGGCGGCCGTGTCCTCGTGGGTCACCCCGACGAGGGCGACCAGTCCGTGGCAACCGTCGGGGATGTCGAGCGCTCCGACGATCCGGTCGTCGACCGCCACCGACGCCTCCGTCACCCGTTGGAGAACCGCCCTCATGATTCGCGCCCCATGCCCCCAGCATGAACCCACGGCGCCGCAGCGGGGTCGAGTGGGACCCGTTCAGCTCGCGTGCGACTCGGTCGCGGGATCGCTGAAGCGGCTGTCCGGCCGGGGGAGGCCGAGGTGGTCACGGAGGGTGGTCCCGGTGTACTCGGTGCGGAACAGTCCGCGCCGCTGCAGGATCGGGACCACGTGCTCGGTGAAGACCTCGAGTCCGCCCGGGTAGTACGGCGGCATCACGTTGAAGCCGTCGGCGGCCCCGGTGGTGAACCACTCCTCGATGGTGTCGGCGACCTGTTCCGGCGTCCCGGCGAAAACCCGATGTCCGCGCGCGCCGGCCAGACGGTGCAGCAGCTGTCGCAGCGTCGGTTGTTCGCGCGTCACGATGCCCGCGACGACCTGTGCCCGGCTCCGCTGGTTGTCGGTGACGTCGCCGGAGTCGCCGAAGACGTTCACCGGCAGCGGTGCGTCCAACTCGTACGTCGACAGGTCGACGGCCGTCAGTGCCTGCAACTGCGCGATGCCGAAGGCGGGCACGGTGAGCTCGTCGAACTCCCGCTCGAGCTCCGTGGCGGCTGTCTCGGTGTCGGCGATGAAGGGGCTGAGCCCCGGGAGGACGACCACATGGTCGGGGTTGCGACCGAGTGCGGCGGCCCGCGACTTGATGTCGGAGTAGAAAGCCCGACCGTGCTCGAGCGTCTGATGCGCGGTGAAGATCGCCTCGGCGTACTGCGCCGCGAACGCCCGACCGTCGTTGGATGCACCGGCCTGGACCAGTACCGGATGGCCCTGCGCGGTGCGCGGGGCCGTGAACGCGCCGCGCACCTGCAGATGTTTGCCCACGAACTCGGCGCGGTGGATCTTCTCGGCGTCCGCGTACACACCGTTCGCGCGATCCAGGACGAGCGCGTCGTCCTCCCAGCTGTCCCAGAGGCGGAGGGTGGCGTCGACGAACTCACGAGCGCGGTCGTAGCGGAGTGCCGGATCCGGATGCCCCGACAGACCGAAGTTCTCGGCCGCCGCGTCGTGCGCGGTGGTGACGATGTTCCAGCCCGCGCGACCCTTCGAGAGGTGATCGAGGGTCGAGAACAACCGGGCGAGGTTGTACGGCTCGTAATAGGTCGTCGACGCCGTGGCGATCAGACCGATCCGGCTCGTGGCACCGGCGATGCTGGTGAGCAACGAGATCGGCTCGAGCCGGCCTGCGGTGCTGTGCTGGGGACCTGAATGGAGGACCGGACCGTCGGCGAAGAAGATCGCGTCGAAGTGCGCGGCCTCCGCCGTCTGCGCGATCTGGTGGTAGTAGTCGGCGTCGAAGATCCGCTCCGGCTGCGAGAGCGGATGTCGCCAGGCCGCCTCGTGGTGACCCGCCGGATAGATGAAGGCGTTCAGATGCAGAGACGGTGGATTCGCAGGCACGGGTCCACCTTCCCGTCGGGTTACGCTCGGGGCCAACACTTTCGCGCTCGATGAGCCGATGTCGGGCGAGTTCTCGGCGGGCGGTGGGACCGCATCGGGAATACGGTTTCCGACACCCCGGTTGCCTGGGACATGGCTCCCACCCCCGACACCACGAGCACCGAGACCACGAGCACCGACAACTCAGGCGCGGCCGATCGGGCCGCGCACATCGCACGCTTCGGCACCCATGGCACGTGGGGCTGGTTCGGGAAGTTCTCCCCGGACCAGGCACGGGCCATCGAGGAACTGGGCTACGGCACGATCTGGCTGGGCGGGTCTCCCGAGCACCTCCGACCGGTACGCAAGGTCCTCGACGCGACCGAGAACATCACCGTCGCGACCGGCATCGTGAACATCTGGAACACCGACGCCGCCGCCATCGCCGACGAATTCCACGAGTTGGAGGCCGATTTCCCGGGTCGCTTCTATCTCGGTGTCGGCGCCGGCCATCCGGAGGCCACCGCGGAGTATCAGAAGCCCTACGACGCGGTGAGCGCATACCTCGACGTCCTCGACGAGAAGAACGTGCCGACCGAACGTCGACTGCTGGCCGCCCTCGGGCCGCGGATGCTCCGACTGTCGGCGAACCGCGCGCTCGGCGCGCACCCCTATCTGACGCCACCGGCGCACACCGAGATCGCACGGACCGAACTCGGTGACGGTGTCCTCCTGGCCCCCGAGCACAAGGTCGTCGTCGACACCGACGCCGCGGCGGCACGCGCGGTCGGTCGGCCGCCGGTGGACCAGCCGTATCTGCACCTGACCAATTACGTCAGCAACCTCAAGAGACTCGGCTGGACCGACGCCGACATCGAGAACGGCGGCAGCGACGCACTCATCGACGCACTGGTCGCCCACGGTGACGCTGCGAGCGTGCGTGCCCAGGTCGACGCGCACCTGACCGCGGGCGCCGACCACGTCGCCATCCAGGTCCTGGGCGACGGTGATCCGGTCGGACCCTTGCGAGAGATCATCACCGCCGCCTGAAGGCCGGTGCCGAGGGTCGGGCCATCGCCTCGTCATTAGGCTGGCCCCCATGTCAGCAGAGGGGCCGGCGGTCACCGGCGGTGCGGTGCTCAAGCGCACGATGACCCGCCAACGCGGTCGGCTGATCGCATCATCGGCGTTGTTCTGTGTGCACCAGTTCTGCGAGGCGATGGTCCCGGTGGCTATCGGCGTCATCATCGGTCGGGCCGTCGAGACCGGTGACCTCCGGGCCATGGTGATCTCGCTCGTCGCACTGGCGGCTCTGTTCGTCGTGCTGTCCTACGCCTATCGGTTCGGTGCCCGCATCATCGTCGTCGCAATCCAGCGCGAGGCCCACGCCATGCGCGTCGAGGTGGCCGGTCGGGTGCTGCACCCACGTGGGGTCCGCACCGACCTGGTGTCGGGCGAACTGCTGACCGTCTCCACTTCCGACGCCGAGAAGACGTCCTGGATCCTCGACGTCGTCGCGCGGACCGCTGCAGCGGTCACGGCCACGGTGGTGTGCGCGGTCGCACTGCTCGTCGTCGACATCCCGCTCGGCGTCGCGGTACTCGTCGCCACTCCGCTGATCATGTACCTGCTGCACCGGGTAGCGCCCTTGCTCACCGTCCGCGCCACCGAACAGCAGGCTCGTGTGGCAGCGGTGTCGGGGATGGCGACCGATCTCGTCAGCGGTGTGCGACCGCTGCGCGGCATCGGCGCCGAGGGGGCCGCCTCGGCGCGGTTCGCCGCGTCGAGCCGGTCCGCGTTGGATGCGACGCTCGCGATGGCACGTGCCAACAGCGTCTACCAGGGTGTGTCGACGACCATCAGCGCGCTGCTGGCCGCCGGTGTCGCGGGTATGGCCGGGTGGTTCGCCCTGGAGGGACGCATCTCGATCGGTGAGCTGATCGCCGTGGTCGGCCTGTCGCAGTTCATCATCGAACCCCTGACCACGATGTCCCGTCTGCCGGGGATCGCCGCCGTCGTCCGGGGTTCGGCCGACCGCCTCGCCATGGTGTTGGGCGCCGAGCATGCTCTTCCCGACAGCGGGTCGACCGTCCCGACCACCACGGACATCGCCGTGAAGGGCGTCAGCTATCGGTCGCTGGCCGGCATGGACCTGTCGGCGGCCCCCGGCGAGGTGCTGGGCATCGTTCCACTGCGCGCGCAGGACGGTGAGGCGCTGGCCCGGATCCTGTCGGGACAGGTGTCCGTCGACGACTACGACGGCATCGTCGCCGTCGGCGGGATCCCGGTCCGCGACCTCGATCTCGCCGGACTCCGACGCTCGGTGCTCGTCGAGCCCCATCTCACCGACCTGTTCGCCGGCAGTCTCCGCTCCAACATCACCGCGCGCGCCGACGACGGCCGTGACCTCGACCCCTATCTGGCGGCATCGGCGACGAGCGACGTCGTGGCGTTGCACGACGACGGACTCGAACACGTCATCACCGACCGCGGAGCGAGCCTGTCCGGAGGGCAGCGTCAGCGCGTCGCGCTTGCGCGAGCCCTGGCTGCCGCGCCGCCGGTCCTGGTCCTGCACGACCCGACCACCGCAGTCGATGCCGTGACCGAGCACTCCGTTGCCGCCGGGATCCGCGACGTCCGGCACGGTGGCGGACACCCGCACACCACAGGCTCGAACACCACAGGCTCGAACACCACAGGCTCGTACACCACACGCCTGAACACCACGATCCTGATCACCACGAGTCCGGCGTTGCTTGCCGTCACCGACCGTGTGGTGGTGGTCGACGACGGTCGCGTGGTCACCGAGGGCACCCACCGTCAGCTGGCCGACGGCGACCGGCGCTACGCAGAGGTGGTGCTCCGGTGACCGATGCCCCGATGACCGATGCCCCGATGACCGGTCCCGCAGCCGAGCTGCTGCCGATCGCCACCGGTCGACGCTCCGGGGTCTTCCTCGCGAACGAACTGCGACGACGACCGTGGCTGACCGCGGTGACGATCCTCGTCGGCGCGGTGGCCGCGGCGATGTCGGTGATCCCGGTCTACGTCTTCGGCGTGCTCGTCGACCGCGTCACCGAGCGGGCCCCGACCTCCACGATCGTCACGGTGGTCGTGGTGATCGCGGCGGCTGCGCTGGTCGGTGGTGTATTCACCGCACTGAGCACCTACCTGATCAGCCGACTCGGTGAGGGCATCCTCGCGTCGCTCCGGGAGAGGGTGCTGCGCCGGGCGCTGCACCTGCCGATCAGCACGCTCGAGAACGTCGGCAAGGGCGACCTGCTCTCGCGGGTGGGTGACGATGTCGCCGTGATGGCCAAGTCCGTGGGCGAGGTCATCCCCAACATCGTCTCGGCGCTGCTGCTGGTCGTGCTGAGCGTGGTCGCGATGCTCGGTCTCGACTGGCGGCTCGGACTCGCAGGTCTCGTCGCGTTGCCGATGTACGTACTCGCCCTGCGCTGGTACCTGCCGCGGTCCGGTCCGCTCTATGCCGCTGAGCGTGTCGCGATGGGCCGACGGTCGGAGGCGCTGATCAGCAGCATGCGGGGATCGCGAACGGTGCGCGCCTACGGTCTCGAGGAGGCGCATCTCGCCGAGATCGACGCCGCGTCGGGTGTCTCCCGCGACATCAGCATCCGCGTCTTCGGGCTGTTGACGAGATTCGGTTCCCGCAGCAACCGGGCCGAATGCGTCGGGTTGTCGGTGATCCTCGCGGCGGGATTCCTGTTCGTGGACGGCAGCGACCTCACCGCGGGCACCGTCACCGTCGGTCAGGTGACGACGGCGGCGCTGCTGTTCCACCGACTGTTCAACCCCATCGGGATGCTGATGATGTCCTTCGACGACGTCCAGTCGGCGGGCGCCAGCCTCGCTCGTCTCGTCGGGGTCATCGACATGCCCGGCGAGCGCGTCGTCGGTACCGGCCGTAGCCCGTCGGGTTCGACTCTCGACGTGATCGGGCTGCGTCATTCCTACGAGCGAAACACCTCAGATCCGGACGACGGTTCGCCGCGTGCGCACGAGGTGCTGCACGGGATCGACCTCACCGTCGGTGCGGGCGAGACCGTCGCATTGGTCGGGTCCACCGGTGCGGGGAAGTCGACCATCGCAGCGATCGCGGCCGGATCGATCGACCCGACGTCGGGCACGGTGCGGATCGGCGGGACCACGCTGGCCGAGCTCGGGGCCGACGAGATGCGTCGGCACATCGCGATCGTCAGCCAGGAGGTGCACGTGTTCGCGGGACCGCTCGTCGAGGACCTGCGGCTGGCCGCCCCGACAGCTGATCGGGATGCCGTACGCGCGGCGCTCGAGACGGTCGGCGCGGACGACTGGGTGGACCATCTGCCCGACGGCATGGACACCATCGTCGGCGAGGGCGGACACGACGTGACGTCGGCGCAGGCGCAGCAGTTGGCGCTGGCCCGTCTGGTCCTCGCAGATCCGGCCATCGCGGTGCTCGACGAGGCGACCGCCGAGGCAGGCAGCTCGGGGGCACGGGATCTCGAGTCCGCGGCGCTGGCGGCCACCGATGGCCGCACCACGCTGGTGGTCGCGCACCGACTGACACAGGCCGTCGCGGCCGACCGGGTCGTCGTCCTCGAGGACGGCCGGGTCCTCGAGCAGGGAACCCACGATCAGCTCGTCGCAGCAGGTGGTCGGTACGCGCGACTCTGGTCGGCGTGGAAGAGCGGCTGACCCCGAACTGCCGCTATTTCAGGCCGTAGGTGACCGTGACGGTGAAACGCAGGGTCTGCTCGCCCGGCTCGATCGGCACCGGCGACGAGGCCGCGCTCGAATCACGTTGCAGCGTCTGGGCTGCGGGCTGATCCTGACCGCTGGTCGTCTCGTTGATGGTGATGACCTTGCCCAACGAGTCGCCTGCCAGACCCGCGTACTGCTCGGCGCGACCGCGGGCATCGTCGAAGGCCGCTTTCCGGGCCTGTTCGAGCAGGTCGGAGTCGTCGTCGATGGCGAAGGACACGTTGCTGATCCGGGTGTCGTCGCCGCCGGCATCTGCCGCCTTGGCGAGCACGTTGGACGCCTTGGGGATGTCCCGGATCGTGACGCGAACGGTGTTGGTCGCCTGATACCCGGAGATCTGAGGCGCGCCACCCGGCGATGTCCCGGTGTACTGCGGGTTGAGCGACACCTGCTGGGTCTGGACGTCCTTGCGATCGACCCCGGCCGCCACCACGGCGTCGGTGATCTTCCCGACCTCTGTGTTGGCCGCGTTCAAGGCCGACGAGACGTCGGAGCCGGTCGCCTCGACGCCGATGTCGGCGCGCAGGGTGTCCGGGGTCCCGGTCACCTCGCCCGAGCCGACCACGGTGACCGTGCGCGGCTTGTCACCGCTGTCACCGTCGTCGCCACAGGCGGTCACCCCGAGCAGGAGTGCCGCGACGGCTCCGGCGGCGAGGGCCAGTCGACGCGGGCTCACTCCACCGGCTCCTTCAGCAGCAGCGCCAGAGCCCAACTGACGATGGACACCACGATCGCACCGAGGATCGCCGACCAGAAGAAACTCTCGACCTCGAGACCCCAGTGGGTGGTGTTGCGGGTGATCCACGCGGTGATCTCGAGCATGAACGCGTTGATCACGATGTGGATCAGACCGAGCGTGAGGATGTAGAGCGGGATCGACAGGATCTGGACGATCGGCTTCACGATCGCGTTGACGACACCGAAGATCAGCGCCACCACGACGACGATGCCGACCTTCTGTGCGGTTCCCGATCCGCCGACGAAGTCGAGCCCGGGAACGATGAGAGTGGCCACCCACAGCGCGACGGCGGTGAAGGCGGTGCGGATGAGGAACGCGACCATGGAAAGGCATTGTGCCAGCACAGTGCTGGAAAGCCCATGACCGGAAACGCCGTGCCGCGCCACCCGATCTTTGCCATAGTCATGAGCACAGCCCACGTGGGTGCATCGCGAGAGGCGGATCGATGACCCTGCTCTTCCAGAACGACCAGCACGACGAGTTCGGCACGTGGGCCCTGGCCTACATCCCCTACGGCGGCGCCGATTTCGGCGAGATCCAAGCGGTCGCCGAGGCCGTCGGGGGTGGAGACGACAGCGCGTTCTACGCGGCGTGGGTCGCACTGGGCGACCGTCTCGCCGCAGACGCCGACTCCGCTTCGACGAGTGGACATGGCGACTCGGCCCGAGAGCTCTTCCTCAAGGCCAGCGTCGCGTACGCGGCGGCATACCACCCGCTCTACGGATCGCCGGTCGACGCTCGGCTGGTGGCGGCCTTCGACAAGCAGGTCGCGATGTTCGACGCCGGACTGGCCCTCGGTGACGCGCCGGTGCAGCCGGTGCGCATCCCGTTCGAGGACACCACGCTGCCGGGCTATCTCGTTGCAGCCGATGGCCACGCGGACACGAAGCGGCCGCTGATCATCCTCACCAACGGATACGACGCGACCATCACCGACATGTACTTCGCATCGGCGGTCGCCGCACTGCGCCGTGGCTACCACGTCCTGCTCTTCGACGGTCCCGGGCAGGGAGAACTGTTGTACAAGCAGGGGATACCGATGCGTCCCGACTGGGAGACCGTCATCTCGGCGGTCGTCGACTTCGCGGTGACCTCGCCGATCGTCGACGCCGACTCGATCGTGCTCAGCGGGTGGAGTCTCGGTGGCTACCTCGCCCCACGCGGCGCATCGGGAGAGCATCGGCTCGCGGCCGTGGTCGCCGACCCGGGTGCATGGGACGTCGGAGATGCGATGAGCGCCTTCGCCGAGGCGATGGGCGCCCCGTCGGATGCGGTGGCCGATCCGTCGAAGATCGATCAGTCGATCATCGACGGGATGAAGTCGATGATCGAGTCCAATGCGTCGATGCGGTGGCGCATCGAGAACCGTGGCTTCTGGGTGAACGGTGTCGACGATCTGCGCTCGTTCATCGAGACCTCGTTGCAGTATCGGATCTCGGACGTCGCGTCATCGATCTCCTGCCCGTTGCTGGCGACCTCCGCGGAGAACGACATCCTGGGCAAGGGAGCGGAGACCCTGGTCGCCGCGGTGGGGGAGAAGGCGACGCTGATCCGGTTCACCGCCGCCGAGGGGGCGGGTGAGCACTGCGAGATGACCAATCGCACGCTGCTCAACCGTCGGGTCCTGGATTGGATCGACGACACCCTTGCGGCGCGCTGACTTGGGTCGGCGATGAACTACCGCAGGAACTCGACGAGTGCGATCCAGGAGAAGGCGACGCCGCTGAGCATCGCCATCACGGCGCCCGCCGCGACCCAGCCGTAGCCACCAGGCGAGTCGGTGACGATCAGGGCCACACCACCGATGACGAACAGCGCGAGCGGCGCGACCGCGAGGACGACCTTGACGGGCATCAGGTGCCACGGTTGGGTGCGGTCGGTGACGATGTAACGCACCGCGGAGCAGGCGTAGACGGCCAGTAGCACCGTCCCGCCGAGGATCTCCGCACCCAGAGCCCACAGAGGTTGGTTCGGCACCAGGCACAGGCAGGTGGCGAGCAGGCCGATCGCGAGTGACGCGATCGCGGTCGCACTGCGCGCGGTGCCACCCCGCGCGGCGAGGATCTTCTCGATGTTGACCGACATCGCCACGATCAACAGACCGGCCAGGGCTCCGCTGGCGCTCGCCACCGCGACGTTGAAGTCGGACCATGCTTCCAGCGGTGCGCTCATGTGGTCGGTCCCGTCTCGTCGCGTGGTGCGTCCTCGACCCGCGCCCGGTGGCGCTCGGTGAGGGCGGTCATGTCGGCCAGCAATGTCGCGAGTCGATCGAGCTCGGCGATCGTCGTGTCGTCGAACAGACCCTGACCCTCCACGACCATCGGTCCGTACGCAGACCAGACCCGGTCGCGCCCGGAATCGGTGAGCTCGACCATCACGCGCCGACGGTCGGTCGGCGACGGTGAGCGACGTACGAGCCCGCGTTCGGCAAGGCGGTCGATCAGGGCGGTCGTAGCGGCCGGGCGCAACCCGGCCGCCACCGCGAGCTCGCCTGCTGTGCGCGGACTCTCACTGAGCACGTCGAGGCAGCGCAGGTCGGCGGCGCCGACGCCGAGTGCACGACCGACCGCGTCGTCGAAGGCCTGCACGGTCCGCTGGTACCGCTGTAGGGCCCGGCCGACCTCGCCGACGGCCTCTTGACGGGTGCGTACCACCGTGCTTTCCTTTCGATATCCGAATGATTCGATCATCGAATCTAACGATGATCGAAACATACGTTTTTCGTACGAAAGGATTGTGCCATGCGCGCACTGGTGGTCGGCGGCGGAATCGCGGGTCCGGCGTCGGCGACGGCGTTGCGGACCATCGGGATGGATGTGGTGGTGGTCGAGCGTTCGACGCCGGAACGCCGGCGGGGCGGGTCGTGGTTCACCATCACGCCGAATGGCCTCGCCGCACTCGCTGCGATCGGCGTCCTCGACGAGGTCCGCCATCTCGGGGTGCCGACCCGGACCAATCGGATGGTCGGTGCGACGGGACGTCTGCTGGGGGAGTTGGGACTCGGTGCCCCGCTCGACGACGGGACGCCCGGCGGCACCCCGGCGCTGTCGTTCCGGCGGCCGGAGTTGGCGGCCGCGCTACTGGACGCGGCGCGCGAGCGTGGGGTGGAGGTGGTCGACGGAGTCGGGGTCGTCGCGGTCACGGGTTCGCCGAGCGATGCGTCGCTGGGCCTGGCGGACGGGCGCCGGATCGACGGTGACCTCGTGGTCGGGGCCGACGGCATCTCCTCGGTGGTCCGCGGGGCCGTCGACCCGGATGCGCCGGCCGGTCGGTACGTCGGTCTGGTGAACTTCGGCGGCGTCACGCGCGCAGATGCGGTGCCCGCGACAGAACTCTCGCCCGGGTCGTGGACGTTCGTCTTCGGTCGGCGGGCGTTCTTCGGCGCTCTGCCCACCCCCTCGGGGGATGTGGTGTGGTTCGCCAACGTGCCCCGAGAGCCGGTGTCGGGAGCCGAGCGTGCATCGACGCCGGCGGACCGGTGGCGCGAGATGCTCGTCGATCTCGCCCGCCCCGACGTCGGTCCCTTCGCCGACCTCATCGCGGCCGGGGAGGTCGAGCTGGCCGCCGACAACACCCACGACCTGGCGTCGGTCCCGATCTGGCACCGCGACCGGATCGTGCTGATCGGTGACGCCATCCACGCGCCGGCGCCGAGCTCCGGGCAAGGGGCGTCGATGGCGCTCGAGGACGCGGTCGTGCTCGCCGAGAAGCTGGCCGTGGCACCCGACCCGCAGGCGGCGTTCGCGGGTTTCGAGGCCGCACGCCGCAAGCGGGTGGAGAAGGTGGTGGCGGTCGGCGCACGATCCAGCAGTGCCAAGACGCCCGGCCGCGTGGGAAGGGTCGTCTCGGAGTTCGCGATGCGCCAGGTCTTCGCCCATGTGGTGACCGATCGCTCGCAGCGCTGGCTCTTCGACCACCGGGTGGGCGCCGGCCTCGCCAGGCAGGGCAGCTGAGGGTCCGGTTGAGCAGCCCAGCTGAGCAGCACAGACGGGGTCTGACGCGCATTTGGACTGCTCGCGGCTGTTCGCGTAACATGGACCGTCGGTGCGCATCGCGCGCCGGTATCTGCGCGTGTCATCGACCGGGTCCCGATCCGATCGATGTTCGCTCCGGTCCCGGTAGGTGCCATCACCCTAACGGATAAACACTGAGTCAACCCGGCTTCGCGTCCACCGTGTCCGCAGTCCACCGGACTGTTCGGCACGCCGAACGCCAGCCAGGATCGCGGAGGACATGGCGAAGAAAGACGGGGCCATCGAGGTCGAGGGTCGCGTGGTCGAACCCCTGCCGAATGCGATGTTTCGCATCGAGCTGGAGAACGGTCACAAGGTTCTCGCCCACATCAGCGGCAAGATGCGACAGCACTACATCCGCATCCTGCCCGAGGACCGGGTCGTCGTGGAACTCTCGCCCTACGACCTCGCTCGTGGCCGGATCGTTTACCGATACAAGTAAGACCTCCCGGACAACAGTTCGGGGAACCCGACACCCGTGGGCATGGCGCTGCGTCGTGCGCGCGGGTCGATGAGCAGGAGAGATTGACGTGAAGGTGCAGCCGAGCGTCAAGCCGATCTGTGAGAAGTGCAAGGTGATCCGCCGCAACGGTCGGGTCATGGTGATCTGCGAGAACCTGCGTCACAAGCAGCGTCAGGGCTGATCCACACCGATCAGGTCGCTTGAGATCGAGTGACGACAACCGAATACCGACAACTGAACACCGCTGCGGCGCCGGCCACCACCGGACTGGTCGCCACAGCATCTGAAGCCCTCCCAACACCAGCGCGGACACACGAGTCCACGCCTACCTCCGGATCAGAGGCCGGAGCCCGACAGCGTTCGGGGCGGACTGGGAGAAGACCTCTGAGAACGAAAAGGAATCCGCCACATGGCACGTGTTGCTGGTGTGGATCTCCCCCGCGAGAAGCGGCTGGAGATCGCACTGACCTACATCTATGGAGTTGGGCGTACCACCTCCAAGGAGATCCTGGAGGGGACCGGTCTGAGCGCCGATCTCCGCGCCAAGGATCTGACCGACGCTGACGTCGCGAAGCTGCGTGAGTACATCGAGAGCTCGGTGAAGGTCGAGGGTGACCTGCGCCGCGAGGTCCAGGCCGACATCCGTCGCAAGATCGAGATCGGCTGCTACCAGGGTCTGCGCCACCGTCGTGGCCTGCCCGTCCGCGGACAGCGCACCAAGACCAATGCCCGTACTCGTAAGGGCCCGAAGAAGACCATCGCCGGGAAGAAGAAGTAATGCCTCCGAAGTCACGTAGCGCAGGCCCCAAGAAGGGCACTCGCCGTCGCGATAAGAAGAACGTCCCGCACGGCAATGCACACATCAAGTCGACGTTCAACAACACCATCGTCTCGATCAGCGACCCCAACGGGAACGTGATCAGCTGGGCCTCGTCGGGCCACGTGGGCTTCAAGGGCTCGCGTAAGAGCACGCCGTTCGCGGCGCAGCTCGCAGCCGAGAACGCTGCCCGCAAGGCCCAGGAGCACGGCGTCAAGAAGGTCGACGTGTTCGTCAAGGGACCGGGTTCGGGTCGTGAGACCGCGATCCGGTCGCTGCAGGCCGCCGGTCTCGAGGTCGGCACCATCTCTGATGTCACCCCGCAGCCGCACAACGGTTGCCGTCCGCCCAAGCGGCGTCGGGTCTAGCGGGAAAGGGAGGAACAGTAAGCAATGGCTCGTTATACCGGCCCCGCCACCAAGAAGTCCCGTCGTCTTCGCGTCGATCTCATCGGCGGCGATCAGGCGTTCGAACGTCGCCCCTACCCGCCCGGCCAGCACGGCCGCGCGCGGATCAAGGAGAGCGAGTACCTGCTCCAGCTGCAGGAGAAGCAGAAGGCCCGCTTCACCTACGGCGTCCTGGAGAAGCAGTTCCGTCGCTACTACGAGGAAGCCAACCGTCGCAACGGCAAGACCGGTGACGAGTTGCTGCAGATCCTCGAGACGCGTCTGGACAACGTCGTGTACCGCTCCGGCATCGCCCGGACCCGTCGTCAGGCCCGCCAGCTGGTCAGCCACGGCCACTTCACCGTCAACGGTGTGAAGGTCGACGTGCCCAGCTACCGCGTCAGCCAGTACGACATCATCGATGTCCGGCCGAAGTCGCTGCAGACCGTCCCGTTCCAGATCGCCAAGGAGCTCCTCGGCGATCGTCCGGTCCCGGGTTGGCTGCAGGTGGTCCCGTCGACCCTCCGCATCCTCGTGCACAAGGTGCCCGAGCGTGCGCAGATCGACGTGCCCCTGCAGGAGCAGCTCATCGTCGAGTTCTACTCGAAGTAATCCTCCGGCAGCTCACGCTGCTCGGTTCACCCTCGAGGCCGTCATATAGCGGTCGGCCAAAGGAGAAACAGAAATGCTCATCTCACAGCGACCCACCCTGACCGAGGAGATCCTCGCCGACGACCGGTCCAAGTTCGTCATCGAACCGCTCGAGCCCGGCTTCGGCTACACCCTCGGTAACTCGCTGCGCCGTACTCTGCTGTCGTCCATCCCGGGCGCGGCGATCACCAGCATCCGTATCGACGGCGTGCTCCACGAGTTCACCACCGTCCCGGGCGTGAAGGAGGATGTCACCGACATCATCCTGAACCTCAAGGGCCTCGTGGTGAGCTCCGAAGAGGACGAGCCGGTGACCATGTACGTCCGCAAGCAGGGACCGGGTGCCGTGACCGGTGCCGACATCGTGCCCCCGGCCGGTGTCACCGTGCACAACCCCGATCTGCACATCGCCACCCTGAACGACAAGGGCAAGCTCGAGATCGAGCTCGTCGTCGAGCGGGGTCGTGGCTACGTCCCGGCCGTGCAGAACAAGGCGTCGGGTGCCGAGATCGGCCGTATTCCGGTCGACTCGATCTACTCGCCGGTGCTCAAGGTGACCTACAAGGTCGAGGCGACCCGTGTCGAGCAGCGCACCGACTTCGACCGTCTGGTGCTCGATGTGGAGACCAAGAACTCGATCAGCGCGCGTGACGCGTTGGCGTCGGCGGGCAAGACCCTGGTGGAGCTCTTCGGGCTCGCCCGGGAACTCAACGTCGAGGCCGAGGGCATCGAGATCGGGCCGTCGCCGGCCGAGGCCGACCACATCGCGTCGTTCAGCCTGCCGATCGAGGATCTCGAGCTGACCGTCCGGTCCTACAACTGCCTGAAGCGCGAGGGTGTCCACACCGTCGGCGAGCTGGTGGCACGGACCGAGTCGGACCTGCTGGACATCCGCAACTTCGGTCAGAAGTCGATCGACGAGGTCAAGGTCAAGCTGCACGCGCTCGGACTGTCCCTCAAGGACAGCCCGGCCAGCTTCGACCCGTCGCAGGTCGCCGGTTACGACCCGGCCACCGGCACGTGGTCGGACGAGGCGTCGTCGTTCGACGGCGACTCCGGTGAGGATTTCGCTGAAACCGAGCAGCTGTAAGGCTGTCGCCCAACCCCGACTCCCGGTCGAGAGATCGTGAGTTTCTTCTAGGAGAAGACAATGCCCAAGCCCACCAAGGGTGCCCGTCTCGGCGGCTCGGCCAGCCACCAGAAGGCGATCCTGGCGAACCTCGCCACGTCGCTCTTCGAGCACGGTCGGATCACCACGACCGAGGCGAAGGCCAAGCGCCTGCGCCCGTACGCCGAGAAGCTGATCACCCACGCCAAGGCCGGCTCGCTGGCCAACCGGCGCGAGGTGCTCAAGGTGATCCGCGACAAGGACATCGTGCACGCGCTGTTCGACGAGATCGGCCCGTTCTTCGCCGATCGCAACGGCGGATACACCCGCATCATCAAGACGCTGCCGCGCAAGGGTGACAACGCCCCCATGGCCGTGATCGAGCTGGTGCGCGAGAACACCGCGTCCAACGAGGCCACCCGCGCCACCCGCGCGGCCGCCTCCAAGAAGGCCAGCGAGGCCAAGGCCGCCGACACCACCGCTGACGACACCACCGCTGACGACACCACCGCCGACGCGCCTGCAGACGACAACGTCGTCGAGGCTGTCGAGGCCGAGGCGTCCGACGCCGCGGTCGAGAACGCCGACGCGGTCGCCGAGGGCCTCACCGACGAGACGACGGCGGAGAGCGCCACCGAGATCGTCGAGGACGCCGACACCAAGAAGGCAGACGACTGATCGACGATCAGTCCTCGGGACCCGCCGCCCCCATCGGGGACGGCGGGTCCTGTCGTTTGCGGTTCGACATCGGCTACGACGGGACCGCATTTGCCGGCTGGGCACGTCAGATCGGGCAGCGGACGGTCGTCGAGACCGTCGAGACCGCGCTGACGACGGTGTTGCGTGCACCGGTCCGGCTGACTGTCGCCGGCCGCACCGACGCCGGAGTCCATGCCGAAGGTCAGGTCGCCCACACCGACATCCCGCGGGCTGCGCTGGACACCCGGTCGATCGGCGGTGACCCGGCACGTCTCGTCGGACGCCTCGCGAAGATGCTGCCCGACGACGTGCGGGTCAAGCAGATCATCGAGGTGTCCGAGGATTTCGATGCGCGGTTCTCGGCGCTGCGCAGGCACTATCGCTATCGGCTCACCGATGCCGCCTGGGGTGCCGAGCCCACGGTTGCCCGCATCACCGCGGCCTGGTCTCGCCCCCTCGACCTCGACGCCCTCAACGCGGCGTCCGCAACGCTGGTGGGACTCAACGACTTCGCGGCGTTCTGTCGCCGTCGCGACGGTGCGACCACCATCCGCGATCTGCAACGGTTCGCGTGGCATCGCGCCGACGACGGCGTCCTGATCGGTGAGGTCACCGCGGACGCGTTCTGCTGGTCGATGGTGCGTTCGCTCGTCGGTGCCGTGGGCGCGGTCGGCGACGGTCGGCGATCGGTCGAGTGGTGTCGCGGACTGTTGGACGAGCGCGCGCGCAGCAGCGCCGTCACCGTCGCGGAGGCGCGCGGACTGAGCCTGGTGGCCGTCGACTATCCGGACGCGGCCGATCTCGCGGCACGCAACATCGTCACCCGGGACGTGCGCTCTGGCGATGCGAGCACCGGCGGATGCTGCGGGGGCTGATGCCCCGGGGTCTGAGGCTGCGGCGTCTGGGCCGTCAGGCGAGCCCGGCCAGTGAGCGTGCGTAGGCGACCCGGTTGGAGATGTCGGGCATGGTGACCGGCGAGAAGGCCGGGATGTTCGCGACATGCGTGATGCCGCCGCCCCACACGGTGACCTGTACGTAGCCGGTGGTCTGCCGGTCCTTCATCAGCAAGAACAACAGGCTGAGGAAGCAGACCAGGAAGAAGCCGACCAGCGCGAGCACCAGACCGACCTGCGACATACGCTCCGTGGTCACCGACATGTCGGTGACCGCCCATTGGCTGCCGACGATCGGGAAGGTACCCGACGGGGTGATGACATGAGTCTGGGTACAGGTGATGTCACCGATCACGACGAGCGGCGGCTCGTGCCCCGGAAGGCCCTGGTTCAGATAGGTCATGACGTGGTGCCCCCCGGCCCGTTCAGCTTCGCAGTTGCAGTCCGTTGGCGTCGCGCACCGAGCCGGTGAGCATCATTATGCCGTCGACCAGCGCCCAGATGCTGACGCCGAGCAGGATCGGCAGACCGATCAGAAAGATCGCTGTCACGAACCCGACGATAGTCAGTCCGAGCTGGATTCCGCCGATGGTGTTGTCGCCGATGTAGAAACGGCCGACGCCGAAGGTGCCGAGGAAGATCTGCAACAGGCCGGCGGTGAGCTTCGACTTGTCCGACAACGGCTCGCCACTCAGCGGGTCCCGACCGTAGGGGGCACCGGCATCCGGCGCACCGGGGTAGCCGCCGTACGCGGCATACGGCTGGGGTTGACCGGGCTGCTGGAAACCTGGCTGTTGGTACCCCTGCTGCGGGTAGCCGGGCTGCTGGTATCCCTGCTGCCCGTACCCCTGTTGCGGGTAGCCGGGCTGCTGGTACCCCGACTGGGGGTAACCGGGCTGCTGTCCCTGGCCGTGGCCCTGGTTGCCGTAGGGATCCGGGTTCTGGTCCGGGTGTCCGGGGTAGCTCATGCGCACATCATCGCACGATGAGGTGGCGGCGACTCACCAGGTCAGGTCGCACTGCGCTCGTCGTCGATGGCGTCGAGGACCGCTTCGACCGTCGCATCGTCGCCCTCGAGGTCGTCACTGCTCCGACCATCGGAGAGCAGGCGTTGCCACACCTGCGGGTCGAAGGTGTTGGGCTCGGTCCGATGCAGGAAGTCGATGATCACCCTGGCGAACCTCTCCGGATCGTCGCGGAACGGGAAATGGCCGGAACCGGAGAAGGTCTCGAGCTCGGAGTGACCGATCGCGGCATGGGCGATCTGTGCGTGGGCGTAGGGGATCACCGAGTCCTCGTCGCCCCACACCACCAGCACCGGTAGTCGCTCGGTCAGGTAGCAGCGGTCCATCATCGTGACGGCCTGCCCCCGCCAGTCGACCACCGCCCGTAGCGTCCGCAGGAACGCGGCCGATGCGGTCGGATCGGCCAGGTCGGCGAGTACCCGCAGGAGGTCGTCGTGGTCCTTGATGAACCGGCGTGGCGAGATCGCATCAGGCAGTGCGGGCGCCGAGGGGATCGCATCGAGAGCGCGCGTGATCTGCCGGAGTCCCGGGAGGACGCCGGGCACGCGGAGGAGTCGTAATGCCTCGTTGGCGACCGGCATGGACACGATTCGCAGCGCGGGATTGACCTCGCGGGTCACGCCGCCGGTCGCCACCAGCACGAGCCGCTCGACGAACCTCGGGAACTGGTAGCAGAACTGCATCGCGACCCCGCCGCCGAGCGAGTGCCCGACCACCGTCACCTTGGTGTGGCCCAGTACGACCAGGAGGTCGCGCATCCCGTTGGCGAACGCCGCGACCGAGTAGTCGGCACGGGGTTTGTCGGATCGCCCGTGGCCGAGCAGATCAGGTGCGATCACCGTGTAGTGCTGCGCGAGCAGCGGGATGACGTCGTTCCAGGTCGACGAGTTGTCGCCGATGCCGTGGACCAGCAGGATCGCCGGGCCGCTACCGGCGATGCGATAGGCGCGGCGATACCCGTGGATGGTGTGCTCGGCGAGACGGATCTCGGTGTCGGTGACCGAACGCAACGCAGCGCGGTCGTGGACGACGGGCACGAGGATCTCCTCACAGGTCGGGTCGGGGCCGAACCGCCCCACTGCGAGTAAACCCCAGATGTGCGCCGTCCGCCGGACATGACCATCGCATGAACACCTCGGGGTTCCACCCGCATGGCGGTCGTGCGTGGATGTCGGGACCCGTGCGGTTCTCTACGCTGGATCCGGTGAACCCGTTCGACATCGACTCATTTCTCGCGACCGGGGGACTGATCGGTCTCTGTGTACTGATGTTCGTCGAGACCGGCATTCTGATCGGCTTCATCTTTCCCGGCGACTCGGTGTTGTTCACCGCGGGAATCTTTGCTGCGCAGCCGGATCCGTTCGCCCCACTCTGGCTGCTCTGTGTGACGGTGCCGATCGCGGCGATCCTGGGCGACCAATGCGGGTACTTCATCGGCCGACGTCTTGGTTCGAGCGTGCTGGAGGGCCGGCTGATGCGGCTCATCGGCCCGGAGCCGCTGGAACGCACCCACCGCTACTTCGAGAAGTACGGCGCGCTGACGGTGTTCTTCGCGCGGTTCATCGGCATCGTCCGCACGCTGACACCGCTGGTCGCGGGGTTCACCGGTATGCCGTACCGGGTGTTCACCCTCTTCAGCATCCTGGGCAGTTTCACCTGGGCCGCCGGGATCATGGTGCTCGGCTACTTCCTCGGGCACGTCGCGATCATCCGCGACAACATCGACATCATCATCATCGCGTCGGTGCTGACCGTGGTGATCCCGATGGGCATCCATCTGATCGTGCGGTGGCGGAAGCTGCGGGCGCAGCGCGGGGAGACGGCAGCCGAGGACACCACGGATCAGGCGTCCGACGCCCAGGTCTGAGGCGGGACGACAGCGTTCGGCCTCACCCCAGAGACCTCACCCCAGGAACGGCTCGTCCCGACGCATGTTCGTGCCGGAGAAGTCGTCGGCGATGGTCGCCGCGAGCTCCACGAACGACCGCCGGGTCTGCTTGCCGACCAGATCGAGGTCGACGTCGGCTCCCTCGGAGAGGTGATCGTCGAACGGCACCGTGTGTACGGCCCGGCAGCGGGTGAGGAAGTGCTGGCCGAGTTGTTCGGTGTCGATGGTCGACGATCCCGGCCGTGAGGCGCTGAGCACCACCACCGCACGGGACACCAGGTGGCCGAACCCGTGGGCCTCGAGCCAGTCCAGGGTCGCGCCGGCACTGCGGGCACCGTCGAGTGCGGGGGAGCTCACCAGGATGATCGCATTGGCGAGGTCGAGTACACCGTTCATCGCCGAATGGCTCAGTCCGGTACCGCAGTCGGTGATGATGATGTTGTAGAACCGCTGCAGGATCCGGATGACGCCGCGGTACTCCTCCTCGTTGAACGCCTCGGCCATGGCCGGGTCGCGTTCGGAGGCGAGGACCTCGAGACGCGACGGTGCCTGGGAGGTGTGCGCGCGGACATCGGAGTAGCGGTAGACGTTGTCGTCGGCGAGCAGGTCGCGAACCGTCGACCGGGTCTGCTGCGGGATGCGCTGCGCCAGCGTCCCGAGGTCGGGGTTGGCGTCGACCGCGATGACACGATCGCCTCGCAGAGACGCGAAGGTCGATCCGAGTCCGACGGTGGTGGTGGTCTTGCCGACACCGCCCTTGAGGGACAGCACCGCGATGCGGTAGTCGCCCCGGACCGGCCGGTTCACCCGCTCGAGCAACTGCTGGTACTGGATGTCGCTGGGTGCCTCACCGGGGTTGATCGCACCGGCCGACAACGTGTGGACCGCTCGCCGCCAGCCGCGGCTGGGGGCCCGCCGAGCCTTGCGGATCAGGGCGACCTCGTCGAGTCCGGGACCGCCGGGCTGCGTGGCCCCCGGCATCCCGCCATACCGCGGATCGCCGTACTGGGGGCCGGCGTTGTGCGGGCCCGGGATCTGCGGGCCCGGGTTCTGGGGGCCCGGACCCTGAGGACCTGCGGGGTACGGATTGGGCGCGTACAGCGGCTGCGCGAACTGGTCGGGAGCCGGTTGCCCGGGACCGGACTGACCGGGGCCCGGCTGACCAGGGGAGTACTGCGGCGGCGCGAACTGCTGGTTCGGCTGGGCGTATTGGTCCGGCGCGTATTGATCAGGCGAGTACTGGTCGGGTGAGTACTGGGGTGTGGCGAACGGGCTCGGACCCTGGAGTCCTGAACCCTGGGCTCCAGAACTCTGGGGCCCAGAACTGTGAGGTTCGGCGTACTGGGCATCCGCGAACCGGGATTGCGGCGAGTCCTCTGGCAGGTCGTCACCGAGCGCGTCGGCCGACAGCGCGCCCGACCCCCTGGTCGGCGACGGCTCGTCCGATGCATCGTCCGGGGTCGGATTCGCGAACTGCAGCCATGGCGGTGACGCCGGATTCGGCGCATCGGCGTCGCGAGAACCCTCGGGATCGTCATAAGTCATGCGGAAACATCCCCCTGTGGCTCGGCTGTGACCAGGGTGGAGTCTACCCAGGTGTTCGCGATGCGCAGTCCGCGGAGCCTGTCTGCGCCCGACCGACCGGGCCGGTCACCGACCGTTGTAGAGCGCGCGCCGCCAGATCTCGGACAACGTCGCCACCGCGACCTCGTCGTCGTGACTACCGCTGTGTTCGTCACCGCCTGCGACGAACCACGTCCAGCAGAAGGACTCGAGCATCGAGACCATCGCCGAGGCGAACACTCCGTGGTCGAGATCCACTGGGAGACCGCGCTTCTCGACCGAACGCACCACGTCCATCACCGCGCCGATGCCGTCGGCCCGCCGACGACGCCACCACTGGGCGAACTGCTCGTCGGTCATCGACATCTGGAAGGCCGCGATCATCTCCGGCAGATACTCGCGGTAGGTACTGAGGTAGACGCGCACCGCCTGCTCGATGTTCGAGGCCGGGTCGGACGTCAACTGGGCCCGTGTGCGGTCCATCACGGCCTCACCGAAACCCTGCAGCAGCGCTTCGAGGAGTTGCTGCTTGTTGTCGTAATAGTTGTAGAACGACCCGGTCGACCGCCCGGCCCGCTCGGCGATGTCGGCGATCTTGGCGTTCAGGTAGCCCTTCTCGGCGAACACCTGCCGCGCGGCGTCATGGAACGCCGCCTCGGTCCGTCGACCCTTCGGTGTGACAACCACGGCGCTGCTCCTCTCCGGTCCTCGCGTCTGGTCAGCGCGCGCGATCGCCCGCGCGCACCAAGCTACCGGGCAGATCGTGGCCGACCACGTCTCCGGCGACCACGGCTGCGTCGATGGCGGCCGAGAGGTCGATCCCGGTCTCGACCCCGCTGTCACGGAGCAGGTAGACGAGATCCTCGGTGGCGATGTTGCCGCTCGCCCCGGGGGCGAACGGACATCCGCCGAGTCCGCCCGCCGACGCGTCGAGCCGGTCGACCCCCACCGACACCGCGGCCCAGGCACTCGCCAGCCCGGCGCCCCGGGTGTCGTGGAAGTGCGCGCCCAGCGGCAATGTTCCGGTGATCTCCCGGACCGCGGTGAGCAGATCGGCTGTTCGTCGGGGTGTGGTGGTCCCGATGGTGTCGGCGACGGCGATCCGGTCGGCACCGGCACCCACCGCCGCACGCACGACGTCGAGGGTGCGCTCGGGGTCGGTGGGACCGTCGAACGGACAATCCCAGGCGGTCGCCACGATCACCTCCACCGACATCGCGCGCTCCCGTCCGATCGCGACGATCTCGTCGATCAGCGCGATCGCCTCGCCGGTCGACCGGCCGACGTTCGCGCGACTGTGACCGTCTGCCGCCGACACCACGTACTCGACGGCATCCAGGCCGGCGTCCGCGGCACGTCGGGCACCGTTCGCGCTGGCCACGAGAGCGGAGAACGCGGTGTCGGGAAACCGGTGCAGCTGGACGGCGAGTTCGGCGGCGTCGGCGAGTGCGGGGACCTTGGACGGTGAGACGAAGGCCGTGACCTCGACCTCGGGTACCCCCGCGGCGACCACTGCCTCGAGCAGTCGGATCTTGCTCGCCAACGGGACCGGGGCCTCGATCTGCAGGCCGTCACGCAGCGACACCTCGCGAACGGTCACGCGGGCGGGGAGGCCGGGGCCGAGATCCGGCGTCATCAGATGACCTTCGCATCGTGCAACTCGCCCAGGGCACCGTCGTCGAGTCCGAGCAGGCCGCGGTAGACCTCCTCGTTGTGACATCCGGGTCGCGGCGGTCCGGCGGACCGCACACTGCCCGGGGTCGCCGACAGCTTCGGCACGATGCCGGGGCCGAGTACGGGCGCGTCGATGCGTTCGTCGTGATGCGGGACGATCATGTCCCGCGCCAGCATCTGTGGGTCGCGGACGACGTCGGCGACCGTGTTCACCGGCCCGACGACCACACCGGCTGCGCCGAGCAACTCGATCAGGTCCTCGCTGGGCAGGGTGGCCGCCCAGTCGCCGATGATGGTGTCGATCTCGTCCTGATGGATGCCGCGCGCCCGATGGTCGACGAACCGCGGGTCGGTCGCCAACTCCGGACGTCCCATGGCACCACACAGGCGTCGGAAGACGGTGTCCTGATTGGCCGCGATGACCAGCCGGGTCCCGTCGGCTGCCTGGTACAGGTTGGAGGGCGCGATGCCCTCGAGTCGGGTGCCCGACGGTCCGCGGACGACCCCGCCGACGTCGTAGTCGGGAATCGTCGACTCCTGTACGGCGACACAGGCTTCGGTCAACGCCGTGTCGACCACCTGCCCTTCACCGGTGACGGTGCGCCGGTAGAGCGCCGCGAGCGCGCCCTGGGCGGCGAACATCCCGGCCAGGGTGTCGCCGATGGACAGCGCGAGCCGCGGTGGGGCATCGCCCGGATAGCCGTTGAGGTGACGGAAACCGCTCTCGGCCTCGGCAACCGAGGCGTACCCGGCGCGCTGCGCCGACGGTCCGGTCTGTCCGTACCCCGACACGCGCACCAGGATGATGCCCCGATTCCGTTCCCGCAGAACCTCATAGCCGAGACCCCAGCGTTCCAGAGTGCCCGGGCGGAAGTTCTCGACGACGATGTCGGCGATGTCCACGAGATCCAGGAACAGACCCCGACCTGCGTCGGAGCGCAGGTCGAGGGTGATCGCCTTCTTGTTGCGCGCGTGGACGGTCCAGTGGAACCGGTGTCCGTCGCGCTCGGCCTGCCCCCAGGTCCGGATGGGGTCGGGAGCGTCGGGCGGCTCGATCTTGATGACCTCGGCGCCCATGTCGCCGAGCAACCGGCCGGCAAAGGGCCCGGCGATCAGGGTGCCGAGTTCGAGGACGCGCACACCGTCGAGGGCGCCGTCGGGAACCCGCGTCTCGTCCGCCGGTGCGGATGCGGGGGAGTCGCTCATCGGTCCAGTGTCGCGAACCCGTGCCCGGTGAGCCACTCCGACACCGTCGCCACCGCTTCGGCGAGTTGTGGGCGCTGCTCGCGTCCGGCGTAATAGTGGGTGGCACCGGGGATCTCGTGGATCTGTTTGTCGGCCGAACCCAACGCGTCGAACAGCCGGCGGGTGTGGCTGGGTGTGCAGGCGTCATCGGCCAGGTTGCCGATCACCAGGGCGGGCACGCTGACGTCCCGACCGCACCGCACACCGTCGGCGTTGGCATGGTCGTAACTCCACTGGGACAGCCAACCGCGCAGGGTGCAGAAGCGCGCCAGGCCGACCGGGCCCATGTTGACCGTCTGCGGATCCCCGAGGTAGCAGGTGCCCGGCTCCCGTTCGTTGGGATCGACCGCAGGGTCGAGCCAGCGCGGATCCGCCATCGTCCCGTGCACCACGAACGCGAACTCGTCATCGGGTCGTCCGGCCGCCGCCAGTTCCTCGAGTTTCGACTCGACCCACGCGGTGATCCGACGGTTACGAGCGATCTGCGCTGCTCGGTACCGCTGCACGAAATCGTCGGAATACGGTGGCTGGTTCGGGTTCTCGGGGTCGTAGAGGTCGAGTTCGCGGTCGCGGACCGTGGGGTCCGACTCGTCGAGGATCGACGCGTCCAGCCACTCGGTGAGCGTCCCGTGCCGACTGACGTGGGCGGCGAGCAACAGGAGTCCGTCCGCCGGGATCAGACCGAGTGCGGTGAGGTCGGGGCCGGTGCCCGCCGGGCTCGACCTCACCGTCGGATGTTCGGCCTGGGACTGGTAGAACACGGACAGCGAACCGCCGCCGCTCCACCCGGCCAGCACCACCCGCTCGTATCCGAGGCGCTCCTTCGCGTCCCGGACAGCTGCACCCAGGTCCTCGGCCACCTTCTCCATCAGCAGTGCCGAGTCGTCGCCGCGGTAGCGGCTGTTCGCATAGATGACGTGATGACCGGCCCGCGCCAGCCCGTTCATCATCGGCAGATAGGCGCCGCCGCCGATCGGGTGCATGAACAGCAGCACCGTGTCCGAGGCACGTTCGGGCCGCAGCAGGTGGCATTCCAACGCGACGATCCCACCCGGTCCACCGTAGGTGTCGCGGTGTCGGGACGTGTCGTCGAAGACCACCAGGTACGGGACCCGGTCGTAGGCGTATCGCACGGACTCAGTGCTAGTCGCGGTCGGGGTTGTGGCTGTCATCTGGTTCTCCGGTTCTCCGGGTCAGAATCCGAGGTCGCGGCCGATGATGTCCTTCATGATCTCGGTGGTGCCTCCGAAGATCGTCTGGATGCGGGAATCGGTGTACGCGCGACTGACCCGGTACTCGTTCATGTAGCCGTAGCCGCCGTGTAGCTGCAGGCAGCGGTCGATCACCTTCTTCGCGAGCTCGGTACACCACCACTTGTTCTTGGCGGCGTCGACTGCGGTGAACTCGCCGTCGACGACGGCCTGCAGGCAGCGGTCGATGTACTGCTGTGCGATGTCGAGTTCGGTGGCCAGCTCGGCGATGGTGAACCGGTTGGCCTGGAACGACCCGATGGACCGGCCGAAGGCCTTGCGGTCGGTGGCGTAGGTGATGGTCTCGTCGAAGACCGCGCGGGCGCCGGCGATCGCGGAGATGCCGATGGACAGTCGCTCCGAGGGCAGGTTCTGCATCAGGTGGTAAAAGCCCTTGTCGACCTCGCCGAGGACGTTCTCCTTGGGGACGCGGACGTCGGTGAAGTGGAGTTCGGCGGTGTCCTGGGCCTTGAGACCCATCTTGTCGAGTTTGCGGCCGCGTTCGAACCCGTCCATGCCGCGCTCGACCACGAGCAACGAGAACGCCTTGTGTCCCGCGGCTGGGTCGGGGTTGGTGCGGCACACCACCACGACGAGGTCGGAGTTGATGCCTGCCGAGATGAAGGTCTTGGAACCGTTGACGATGTAGTGGTCGCCGTCCTCGCGGGCGGCGGTCTTGATGCCGGCGAGGTCGCTGCCGGCGCCGGGCTCGCTCATGGCCACGGCGAGGATGGTCTCGCCGGAGGCGATGCCCGGCATCCACCGCGTGAGCTGTTCGGAGTTGGCGAGGTTGGCGAAATACGGTGCCACGACGTCGTTCTGCAGGCTCAGGCCGGGGGCCGCGCCACCGAATCTGGCGAACTCCTCGACCACCACGGCGTTGAACCGGAAGTCGTCCCCGGCGCCACCGCCGCCGTATTCCTCGGGCATGTTGAACCCGATGAGACCGGCATCGCCGGCCTTCTTGTAGACCTCGCGGTCGACCTGGCCGTCGGCGATCCATTGATCTGCATACGGCGCGACCTCGCGGGCGATGAACTCCTTGGCCGTGGCACGCAGCTGCTCGTGTTCGGGCTCGAAGACCAGACGTTTCATTGGGGACTCCTCGGTAGGTGGGGGGAGGGGGTGTCGATGCGGGGTTGTCAGGTGGCACCCGACGCGTCGAGCACGGCCGGGCTCGGGGTCAGGCGTCGACGGGTGTCGATCGCGATGATCTCCCACCGCACCCATGATTCCTTGTCGTGCAGTCGTCGGGCGCGTTCTCGCGCTCTTTCCGGAACTCCGTGGTGAACGCCCTGCGGAGCATGCGAGATCATCGCCGCCGGCATGTCGATCCCGAAGACCGAGCCGCCGTGATAGAAAGCGATCTCGTCGAAGTCGACGTTGCGGTGATACCAGGGCACCCGCTCGGTGCCGGCCTCACCCTCGGCCGGACGGGGGAGGAAGTTCATCACGTACACGCCGGTGGCCTGCATGAACAGGTGGACGGTCGGGGGCAGGTGCACACGATCGGAGCCCAGCGGGGTGTAGTCGGCGATGTTGAAGGTGAAGGGGAAGTTGTCGCCACGCCAGCCCTCGACGTCGATCGGGTGGTGCGGGTAGAAGATCGAGGTCGGTCCGCCCTCGTGGTACAGCCGCACCTCGTATTCGTCGCGGCCGTCGTCGTCGACCGGCTCGGGCTCCGGGACCACCACCTGCGCGGAGTCGAACGGGAAATGTCTGCCGAGGTAGGGGTCGCGCGGCACACGGAAGTCGTCGGTCGCCTCGATCAGCAGGATCACCGATCCGCCGTCGTCGGGTATCTGCCGGTGGGTCGTCGCCTTGGGGATGTAGACGTAGTCGCCGGGACGGTACTGCAGCGGCCCGAACTCCGTCTCGAACCGGCCGGTGCCCTGGTGGACGAACATCAGCATGTCGCCGTCGAGCCATCGAACGTGGAACGGCATCTCCGCGGTGCGTCGGCTGAGCCGGATCCGGCAGTCCTCGTTGGAGAAGAGCAACAGCGGCTCGCCCGCCGGATCGTCGAGGTCCGTGGGCGTCAGCGCCAGACACGAGACATCGGAGGGCTGCAACGGTCCCACGGCGCGGAACGCGGCCGGATCGTTGCGGTGGTAGAGGTGTGCGGTCCGGCCGCTGAAGCCGCCTCGGCCGAGTTCGTCGTCCTTGAGTCCGTCCAGGTCGGCGTGCACGCGGTGCGGGGTGGTACCCCGGCGCAGATGGATGAACGACTCCATGACTCTCCTTCGGATGTGTGGTGGTTGCGGACGGGGCGAATGCTTGCGGTGGTGAACCGCCAGGGGGGTGGGCCGTCAGCCCGGCTCGCGATCCCTGGGCAGGCCGAGGCCGCGTTGCGCGATCATGCTGCGCTGGATCTCGTCGGTCCCACCGGCGAGGTGCAGACCCGGTGTGCTGAGCACGAATTCGGACCACGCGAAGCCGTCGGGTGCGCCGTCGTCGGCCACGGCACGACTGCCGAGGATCGCGATGGCGAGGTCGGCGATGGCGTCGAGTGCCTCGGTCATCAGCAACTTGTGAACGGGTCCGGCGACCGCTCTGATCGACGGATCCCAGTCGTCGGGTTCCCGCTCGGACAGGGCGTCGACGGCGGCCACAGCCGCGACCATCCGGGCGATGGGTGCACGCAGTGCGGGCTCGTCGGCCGCGTGGTTGTCGTCGACCAGACCGACGATCCGGTCGACGACCCGACGAGTGAGCGGGCCCTCGAGGGTGCCCATCATGGCGCGCTCGGCCGACAAACTGGTCCTCGCGATCGCCCAGCCCCCGCCGACCTCGCCGATGCGGTGGGTGTCGGGAACCACGACGTCGTCGAGGAACACCTCGTTGAACGCGGCCGATCCGGTCATCTGTCGCAGCGGGCGTACCGTGACCCCGGGTGCGTGCATGTCGACCAGCAGCATCGTCAGTCGGGTGTGTTTGCCAGCAGGGTCGCTGCCGCCGGTGCCGCCGTCGTCGACTGAGTCGGTGCGCACCAACGCCTCTCCCCAGTCCGCGACGTGTGCGTGCGATGTCCACACCTTCTGTCCACGGACCACCCAGTGGTCTCCGTCCCGTCGCGCGCGGGTGGAGACCGAGGCCAGGTCCGAGCCGGCACCGGGTTCGGAGAACAGCTGACAGCCCACCGTGTCACCGCGGTACAGGCCCGGAAGGACGAGGTCGACGAGATCGTCGGACCCGTGTCGGGCGATTGCCGCGCCGACGATGTGGAGTCCGACGAACAACATCGCGCGGTCGGGGAGGTCAGCGGACGCGACCATCTCCCGGACACGATGCGCCGCGCCCGAATCCAGCCCCCGACCGCCGAGTTCGGGAGGTCCGGAGGGGTTGGCGAGGCCGGCATCGAACAGGGCGCGTTGTACCGCCTGTGCGGAACCGAGTCGTCGCGCGGTGCCCTCGGTGGTCTCCTCGATGGCGGAGATCCGGTCGCATGCCGCGTCTCCGGTGACCTCCGGCGAGCTCGCGGCGAAGCGACGCTCCAGTGCTGCGACTGTGGCGTCGACGTCGACCGCGTCGAGCAGGGTGGTCACGATCGGCTCTCGCCGCCGGCGGCGACGAGGTGGGCGGGCATGCGGGCCTCGGCGAGTGCCAGTCGTTTCGCCCGATCCATGTCGAAGTGCTTGCGGGCCACCAGACGTTGCGCGTACAGACCGCCGCCGGACTGCAGCATCGTGACCAGGTTCCACCCGCCGTAGGCGTCCGCGGTCAGGTCGCGGATGGCATGGAAGAGACGGGCCCGGTACTCGCCGTCCACCCCGTCCATCGTGCGCATGTACTTCGCGACGTAGGAGCCGACCTCGGCACTGCGGAAGTCGGCGACCGACGGCGCGGTGAGGATCGCGCCCCCGCCGATGTCGTGCAGGTGTCGGATCATCCGGCTGTACTCCGCAGCGCCATAGTGCTTGGCCGCGTTGGTGTAGAGCTCACTCGGGAACATCCAGCCCTCAGGCGAGGGTTCGGCGTTCGTGATCGCCGCCTCCAACCCCGCGTGTACGAGCGTGGCATAGATGACCATCTCCGCGATCTTCTCGCGGACGTGCGAGACGGTGTCGGTGCCGTTGGCCTCCGCGATGAGTTGTGCCAGGCCGACCATGATGTCGCCCTGTTCGGCCAGATGGGCTGTGCCGCCGAGCCTCTCCCACAGACCGAGGGCATGCGCGAAGGTCGCCGAGTGCTCGGTCTGACCGTCGAGGAAGACGCGCTCGTTCGGGACGAAGACGTCGTCGAAGACGATGAACCCTTCGGGCATGTTGTGCTCGCGGCTGATCGGGAAGTCGTCCTCGCGGTCGCGGGGTGCGTAGCTGGTGTTCACGATGCGGACGCCCGGCGCGTTCACCGGTACGCCGCAGGCCACGGCCCAGTCCTCCTCACCGGGCTTCATGTTCTTCGTCGGCATCACCACGAGTTCGTGGGAGATGGCCGCCGAGGAGATGTGCAGTTTGGCTCCGCGGATGACGATTCCGTCGGGGCGGCGCTCGACGATTCGGGTGTAGAGGTCGGGGTCGTCCTGTTTGGACGGTGGCAGTTTGCGATTGCCCTTCGCGTCGGTGATCGCTTGCACGCAGCGGACGTCGTTCTCCCGGCACCAGCGGAAGTATCGCTCGATTCGATCGGCGTGCTCGGGCAGACCCGCGCGTATCCTGGCCGCAGCGGTGAGCAATGCGAGGAGTCCCTGCGAGGTGGTCACCGTGACCATGTCCCATCCGAGGAGATCGGCCAGCGTCTCCCGCAGCTCGGGGATCGTCGTCGGGATCGTGAAGTACGGTCCGCTGGCTTCCGCGCCCGGCCGGTAGTGCTTGTCGTAGCCGTCTGCGACGAGCCGGATCGACTGTGCGAATTGCGGATTGGTGAAGAGATCGTCGGGACCGACCTCGACGCCGTCGGCGAACAACCGCCGGCCGTCGGCGAGCGACGCCAGATAGTCGGCCCGGGTCTTCATCGCCATTGTCACTCCAGATGTCGACGGTCATCGGTCGTGGTGATCGGCCGGTTCGCGAGATTGCAGGCCAGAACTGAATCTGATGTTAGATTTAGTTTTACGTCGAGGCAAGGGTCGCGAGCCGGTCGACCAGATGGAGGTGACATGACCGTCGAGCTGTCGGTGCACGAGCTGCGGGCCGCGGTCGAGGAGTTCTTCGCCGATGGCACGGCGGTCTCGGAGACGCGCGCGATCGCCGACGGGGTGGCCGACCGCTGGGACGATCGCCGCTGGGGCCTGCTGAGCGGTGACCTCGGCGTCGGGGGACTGGTGGTGCCGCCGGGATTCGGGGGCCTCGGGCTGTCGGCGCACCATGCTGCGGTGGTCGTTGAGATCGCCGGTGGCGCGGTCAGTCCGGCGCCGGTGCGGTCGACCCTGCTGGGGCTCTTGTTGCTGCGTGCGGGTGGACGGGGTCGTGCGTCGTCCGGAGCGTCTCCGTCCATCGACTGCCTGACCGACGCCGTCTCCGCCGAGATGGTGCGCGAGCTGTACGTCGGCGTCGCGGAGCGCTCCGAGGTCGTGGCTGTCGCGGTGCGACCAGGTGATGCTGTCGCGGTGCGACCAGGTGATGCTGTCGCGGTGCTCGATGGCGGCTCGGGGCCAGGGGTGCGGGTCTCGGCCGACCTGCCGGCTGTTCCCGACGTCATCGGTGCGCATCACCTGCTCCTGGTCGCGGATGACGGACACCTGCTCCGAGTCGATCCGTGCGGCACCGGATGCCGTCTCGAGTCGGTGGCCTCGATGGACCCGGGCCGAGGACATGCGCGGGTGCTGCTCGACCATGTGCGGGCGACCGTCGTGGGAAGGATGTCCTCGCGTTCGCACGCAGCAGATCTCGCCTCGGTGCTCGTCGCCGCGGAGCAACTGGGTGTCGCCCGCGCGTGTGCTCGCGCCGGCGCCGCGTACGCCCGCGAGCGGGTGCAGTTCGGACGGCCGATCGGGGTCAACCAGGCGATCTCCCATCGATTGGCCACCGATGTCGTCGCAGTGGAGAAGGCGTCCGCGCTCGCACAGCGAGCTGTTGCGGCGGCAGATCGGTGTATTCCGGACGATTCCGGGGGTCTCCAGGGTCCCGACGGTACCGAGACCCTCCCCGCGTGGGCGCCGCTGGCGGCGGCCGCGGCTGCCCGCGCCGCCACCGCCGGGGCGGCGACCCTGGTGCAGGTCCTCGGCGGCATCGGCTTCACCTGGGAACACGACGCGCAGTTCTGGTTCCGACGGTCCCGGGCGTTGGGCGCGTGGGAGGGGCCGCCCGAACGACTCGACGAGCAGGCTGTGCGCCGGGGTGCTGTCGGTCTGGTGCGCGCCGTCGGGTGACCGCATCCGGCGGGATCTGTCGGCTCTCCGGGTACCGTCGTCGACCGATACCCGATCGCGCTGAATTCTGCGACGGTGACGCACGCACATCCCGCGTCGATTCCTTATTCGCCCGAACGAGTGGTTCTCCTTTCCTGCCTGGTCGGTGTCCATCGGGTATGGCAAGATCATGGACGCGTCGACGCGCAGCGGGGTGTGCGACCGCATTTCTGCTGCTCAGCGGGCTGGTCCGTAGGTGATCGATCCGCCGTCGACAATCGGCCGTTGACATTGGGGTACGAGCCGATGGAACCGAAGTGGTCCGGGTGGCGTCATAACTGGCGTGAGGGGGGTGAAGAGTATGTCGTCTGAAAGTCGTTCGTCATTCGGAAACCGCATTCCTGACGGCGTGGAATCGACCACTGCTGGTGTCGGTGTCGAATTCGATGGTGCGGCCGCTTTCCGCGGATCTCAGGCGAGTTCGCGCTCGGGCGGGATCACGGTCACCACCACCGCGCAGGGACTGCCGACCCACATCCGTCTGGATCGCTCGCAGCTCGACAAGGATCCCGCCGTGCTCGGCGCCGAGATCTTCCGACTGTGCCGTCAATCGGCGATGGCCGCGGGCATCGCGCTGCGCGATCAGCTCGTCGCATCCGGGGTGACCCGCGACGTCGTCGATGCGATGCGACTCCCGACCGCCGACGATCTGGCCCGTGCCGAACAACTCGACGACCACGAGGTCGATGCGCCGACGTCGTGGCTGCGTCGGGTCTGAGGGGGCTGTGATGTCGTGGGCGATGGACGAACTCGAGGCGCGAGCCAATGCACAGCTCAACGGACTGGCCGAACTCGACGAGAAGTTGAAGGCGATCTCGGTTCGCGAGACCTCCGCGGATGACCTGGTGACCGTCGAGGTCGACGGTGTCGGTGCACTGACCGGACTGTGGCTCGCGCCGGGCGCGAACGATCTCGGAACCGATGGACTCGGACATCAGATCGTCTCGACAGCCGCACTGGCTGCGCAACGCGCATTCGCGCGGCGAGCACACATCACCGAGGAGTTCAACGAGTCGTTCGCCGAACTGCTCGACTCCCGCCCCGGCGGATGACCCGCGAAACCCGATGGCGACCGGTGGAACCGAAACCCTCGTCGCTGCGTCCGACTGTGGAGAGAGCGACGAGATGACGAGAGAAGAGGGGACAGCATGGAGAAGGTGACCGTTGCACCCGAGGTGCTGACAGCATTCGGGTCGACCCATGCCGCGATGGCCTCCGCGGTCGCCGCCGCCGGATCCATCAATGCGGCAGCAAACACCGCCGTGATGGTGCCGGTGTTCGGGGTCATCGGCCAGGAGTTCCTCGCCTCTTTCATCGCCGCACAGGCCAATCATCTGTTCTCGGTCGGCAGCCTCGCCGCTGTCCACGCCGGCACCGCGGCCACCACGCTGTCGGGGCTGAGTGACTTCGAGGGCAACGACGGCGGCAGCGGTGCCGCGATCCGTTCGGTGCTGTGAGCCCCGAACCCTCGATTCCCGCACTGACCGAGATGTCGGTGCAGGACATGATCAACGCGTCGCCGCTGGGGCCCATCCTGGACACCCCCGTGGCCGACGTGCTGAACGGCCTGGGCCTGCCGCCGCTTCCGCAGCTGCCCGCGCTGCCTCCGCTCCCCGGCTTGCCGCCGCTGCCTCCGATCAACCTCGACCTGCTCATCAAGCCGCTCACAGATCTGCTCGGCGGGTTCGGCACGGGCAATCTCTCGGGGGCGGATTTCGATCCGTCGCAGATCTTCTCGGGCCTGTCCGAGGTGCTCAACACGAGTATGCAGATGGGTACCGGCGCGGTGAAGGCCGCCGATCAGCTGTGGATGGGGCAGTCGTCGATCGCTGCCGCGGGCAAGAGCGCCCAGGCAGGCGCCGACACCGCCGTGCTCTCCACACAGGGGACCGGGATCTCGTTCGACATCAACGCGGCCGCCGGGATCGTCGGCGCGGGACTGGCTGCGGTGCAGGCGATCATCGGCAAGACCATCGCGCTGATCACCGGCACGATCCCGATCATCATGACACCGATTGGGCAGGGAATGGCGGTCGGCTTCGCCTCGTCCGGCCTCGCCGAGGCGACCACGGCCGTGGCAGCGACACGCGCCCAGTTGCTCGCACCGACGACGCACATGACCGCCAACGGCGCGCCGGTCAAAGTGACGGGAGCTCCCGGTGGTGCCGGCGCCGCGCAATCTCCGTTCGCGGTCGCCAACACTGTCTTGGAGTCGGTGACCCCGGCCGTCTCGTCGGTGACCGAACTGCCTTCGATGATCGCGAAGCCGGTCAGCACCATGCTCGGCATCAACCAGCCCGACACCGTCACAGGTGTCCCGACCACCACGCCCGGCCCACATCGTGGCCCCGACGGCGGTGGCGGTGGCGGCGGTGGAGGCAAAGGTGGCGCCGGCGGGATCGGAGCCCTCGGCGGCATCGGGGGCATGGCGACGCAGCTCGCCGGTCGTCCTGCGGTCTCCGGCGTCGCCGGTGCGACCGAACCTGCGGGCTTCGGTCCGTCGCAGTCGACCCGTCCGTCGGTCACCACGGCGGCTCCGATGCCGGGTTCCATGGCCCCGATGTCCGGTGCGGGAGCCGCACGGGGCGCCGGTGCGTCAGATGAACAGCACGAGGTGCCGGACTATCTCGTCACCCAGGACCACGGCCAGCAGGTCGTGGGTGAGGTACCCGACGTCGCGCCCCCGGTGCTCGGTCATGACGAGCCGGCCGAGTCCGAGCCGGCGCCGGACATCGAACTGAGACTGGGCCCGCCCGCCGGGGACGCCGCCCGCACCTGACCCAGACAGCACCATCCCGAGCAACACCGCCCCGAGCAACACGATCCGCACCAGCACCCGAGAAAGAGGAAGCAGCCATGGCCGACGCCAACCTCAGCGTCAACCCGACCGAACTGGTCTCTGCGGCAGCCGATCTGGACAAGCTCGCCGACCGGCTGGCATCGACGCTCCACGGCGCTGCGGAGAGGCTCCGCGTTCCGTCGGCGGGCCGTGACGAGGTCTCGACCGCTTCGGCGACCTCCTTCACCACGGTCGCAGATGGATTCGGCAAGGACGCCGCCGACGGTGTCCGCGAGTTGCGCAAGATCGCCGCCATCCTGAGGTCGCAGGCAACGGGTGTCGATGCCGCCGACGACGAGGTGTCGGCAGCCTTCAAGATCTGACCGACTCCGCGTGAGCCACACCGCCTGAACCGCACCAGCCGCACATCCACCAGCACACCGACCCGACCGGGTCACCTGATCAGCGAGAGGAGACGAGATGACCGGATTCACCGGAGTCGTGTGGGACGCCCGCACCACCGAACGTCTCGCCGCCGACCTCGCGGCAGGTGCCGGCCCGGCCCCGTTGGCCGAGGCCGGGGCGGCGTGGGCCGGGCTGGGCCGGGAGCTGGCCGCCGCCGGGGTCGAGTACTCTGCGATCCTCGCGCGTCTCGCGACGAGCTGGGAATCGGTCCATGCCAGTGCGGCTTTCGAGAAGCTCACTCGGCTGGCGCCCTGGTTCGGAGAGATCGCAGCAGAGGCTGGGCGCAATGCAGCCCGCTCGGAGAGCCAGGCG
Source organism: Gordonia soli NBRC 108243 (assembly GCF_000334455.1). Lineage (GTDB taxonomy): Bacteria > Actinomycetota > Actinomycetes > Mycobacteriales > Mycobacteriaceae > Gordonia > Gordonia soli. Next base: position 7,127 of record NZ_BANX01000001.1, on the reverse strand, counting down.
GCGGCCATCACGGTCGCACGCTTGTCGATGCCGAACATCGCCGAGGTCGACCTCGCGGAGAAGATGCGCGAGATCGCCACGGCTGCTTCGGCCGTCGCGCCGGCACTCGGCGGTGCCGCAGCCCACGTCGAACGGGCGATCCACGAGCAGCAGGCACGTGCATCGCGCGTGATGCAGACCTACGAGAGTGCCACCGAGCCGGTCGGCACGCCGTGGGGCACCGGTCTCGCAGCACCGAACCTTGTTTCCGGACATGCACTCTCCGTCGAGCAGGCTGCCCGCGAGGCAGCTGCTCGTGCCGCTGTCGCCCCCACGCCGTCGCCGACGCCTGCGGTCTCGCCGGCGATCGGTCCGATGTGGGCGGGCTCGTACACGCAGGCAGCGGAGAAAACACGGTACGCACCGACGATGGTGGCCGGTGCTGCCCCAGCAGCGGTCGTCCCCGGCCCGACACCCGTGGCCGCCCCGGCGGCGACCGGAGCCGTGCCGCCGCCGATGCCCATGCATGGCGTCGTCGCCGCCAACGAACGCACCGTCCAGGTGAAGATGGCCGGCGCCGCCGACGAGTCCGCCCCGGCTCCGACGGAATCGCTGGCGGGCGAGTCGCTGTCGGATGACGAGCCGCGCACCTGGGCCGACATCGCAGTGGCGGCCACACCGGTCGCCGACCACGCCGTTACGCCGGTCGCCGACCAGCCGCCGACGTCGCCCTATGTCACCGAGACCTTGTCTCTCGGATCGTCGGGGGGTGGGCGATGATGACCCGGACCGACGAACGGACGCTGGTGCTCGACACCGATGTCCTGCAACGCCTCGGTGAGCGATGCGGGGTGCAGACCTGGCCGGTGGTTCTCGGATTGCGCCCCCGGTACGACGACGCCGTGACCGCTCTCGCCGCTGCGCGACGGGCCGATCAGGAGATCGCGACGACCGGGCTGCTGGCCGACGGAGAGCCGGCAACCTGGTTGGCCACCGCCCTGCGGGTGTTGTCGACGCCCGAGCGTCTCCTCGAGGTACGCACGTTCAGTGAGACCGACTCGTGGCGCATGTGCGTGGCACGCAACGGCTTCGATCATGCGGTCGCCGTCCGGCGCGGCGACACGGTCGAGATCGGCGGACAGTTGGTCACCGGTACCGCCGACCTCGGCGCGATCGTCCGACGCCGGCTCGGCGACGCGCCGGTGCCCGATTTCGTCGGGATCAGTGCGCCGGCAGGCGAGATCGCCGACCGGCTCGCACGGTGCCAGGGACCGAACGACACCGCCGACGCGCTGCACGCGGTCGGTGCGGGTCCGGTCGAGGCAGGACTCGTCGGCGCCGCGTTGGCATCGTGCCGAGCACGCACGGAGATCGTCGCGGTGTCGTCCGCAGACGGGATCTCCACTCAGTCTTCTGGAGCACTGGCAGTTCTCGACACCGATCGGGGTCGAATCGTCGCCAGTCCCAGTAGGTCTCCGGACGGACGGGTGTGGACCACCCTCTCGCCGGGCACCGGTCATCGAATCGCGCAGGCAGTCGGCCTGCTGATCGAGACCGTGCCCGAGGGGCGGTGGATGCCATGACACCGGCCGGGGCGGGAATCAGGGTATCTGTGTCGCGGATACCGACATCGGGCACCGAGCGGTGCCGTAACACAGGAGGACATCTATGAGCGGTACAGGTTCGGTGAATGTCGATGTTGCAGGCGGTCTCCAAGGGAAGGCCAAGGTCGACAACATCGTCAACGAGATGCAAGGGATCATCAAGCAGATCCAGGCTGCAGCCGACAACGGTGCCGACCCGGCCAACTGGGCGGGCAAGGCCAAGGTGGCCTTCGTGAACACCCACGCCGACTGGAGTGGCTCGGCGACCAAGCTGCAGACCGCGCTCGACGACATCGCGTCGAAGCTGGGCGTCTCCTTCAACTCCTACGACGAGGACGACAACCAGTCGGCTCAGACGGTCGCGCAGAGCACCGGCGGCGGCCTGCTCCGCCTCTGACCGACCGACCACCACTTCAACTCGACCGAGGAGACCTCTCATGGCCGACGGCACGATCAACTACAACTTCGCCGGTATCCAGACCCTGTCCGGTGACCTGAACAACCACTTCAAGCGACTCGGAGATCTCTCCGACGAGCTCAAGCGCACCGTGGAAGGACTGAAGGGGAGCTGGGACTCCGGCGCCTCGGTGTCCTACCAGGAGTCCCAGAACAACTGGGACCGTGTGTTCATGGAGGCCCGCGAGCAGCTGCTCGGACTGGGCAAGGGCGTCGGCAACGCCGGCGACCTGATGCGCGAGACCGACACGCGCATCGGCCGGATGTACTCGGCCTAGTACCACCTCGCAGAGGTGAATCGGCCCGCCCACCGGCTACCGGCGGGCGGGCCGATTCGTCTCGCGGGTAGATGTCGATCGGGCCATGATGGGTTAGAGTCCGCCCGGCAGACCACTGCTCCGCCCGCTGTGTACGAACAGCGGCGAGCACGAACAGCGGCAGACGAACAGGGACAGGAGCGGACCGTGTCGGTGGAGGGATCCAAGAGGGCGATCATCGCCGCGTTGCTGGCGAACGCCGGGATCGCGTTGGCCAAGTTCGTCGGCTTCCTGATCACCGGGTCGTCGTCGATGCTCGCCGAGGCCGTGCACTCGGTCGCCGACACCTCGAACCAGGGTTTGCTGCTCCTCGGTCAACGTCGGGCCGCCAAGGCCGCGGATCGACTGCATCCCTTCGGCTATGGGCGCAGCCGGTACTTCTACTCCTTCATCGTCGCGTTGGTGTTGTTCACCCTCGGCTCGCTCTTCGCGATCTACGAGGGCGTCGAGAAGATCAGGCACGCCCACGACCACGGCCTCGAGTCGCCCATCGTCGCGGTCGTCATCCTGGTGGTGGCCATCGCGCTCGAGGGGTACAGCTTCCGTACCGCCTTCCGGGAGTCCAAGCCGCTCAAGGGTTCTGCCAGCTGGTGGCGATTCATCCGCAACTCGCGGTCGCCGGAGCTCCCGGTGGTGTTGCTCGAGGACACCGGCGCACTGGTCGGTCTGCTCCTCGCCCTGGGGGGCGTCGGCCTCACGTGGCTGACCGGCAACGCGATCTGGGACGGTGTCGGCACCCTGTGCATCGGTGTGCTGCTGGGGATCATCGCCGTGATCCTGATCGTGGAGATGAAGAGCCTCCTGATCGGCGAGGGCGCCACCGAGGACGAGGAGACCGCCCTGCAGTCGGCGCTGGTGGGCGAGGGCGTCGACCGCGTCATCCACCTGCGTACCCAGTACCTCGGCCCGGAGGAACTGTTGGTGGCGGCCAAGATCGCGATCCCGCCGAAGACCGACGTAGCCGCCGTGGCCGCAGCCATCGACTCTGCCGAGGCGCGGGTCCGCGCCGCGCTCCCGCAGGCGCGGGTCATCTACCTCGAGCCGGACCTGGACCGTTCGTCGACCCCGTCCTGATGCACCGCCGGCTGACCGCCTGCTCGGATTCGACTCGCGGTTCAGTCTTTCTCCGATAGCGTTGGCAGGCGCGACTGCAATCGTTCATCCGCGAGCGCGAGGTCGGGTCCAGGCGGGTCCGGCGGAGGAGGGCCCACGATGGCAAACCCACTGACCCGGACGAAATCCATCGAGCAATCGATGGCCGACACCGACGAACCCGGTCACCAGTTACGCAAGAACCTGACCTACCGGGATCTGATCGTCTTCGGCGTGTCCGTCGTCATCGGCGCCGGCATCTTCACGATCACCGCGTCCACCGCAGGTGACAAAGCAGGACCGGCGATCTCGATCTCGTTCGTGATGGCGGCGATCGCCTGTGCGCTGGCCGCACTCTGCTATGCGGAGTTCGCATCCACTGTTCCGGTGGCCGGATCTGCGTACACCTTCGGCTACGCCACGTTCGGAGAGTTCCTCGCGTGGATCCTCGGTTGGGACCTCATCCTCGAGTTCGCGGTCGGTGCATCCGTGGTCTCCAAGGGCTGGTCGAGTTACCTCGGCAACGTCTTCGGCTTCGCCGGCGGCACCGTCGAGATTGGCGGCCTCAAGGTGGACTGGGGTGCGATCCTCATCGTCGCCGTGGTCACGACCCTGTTGATCCTGGGAACCAAACTGTCGTCGCGGGTGAGTGGCATCATCACCGCGATCAAGGTCGCCGTCGTGCTGCTGGTCATCGTCGTCGGATTCTTCTATGTGAAGGCCGCCAACTATTCCCCATTGGTGCCGCCCGCCGAGACCGGCGGAGACACCGAGAAGTCGGTCGATTCGACGCTCTTCTCGCTCATCACCGGTGGTGGTGACAGTTCATACGGCTGGTACGGCGTCCTGGCCGCCGCGTCGATCGTGTTCTTCGCGTTCATCGGTTTCGACGTCGTTGCCACCACCGCGGAGGAGACCGAGAACCCCAAGCGCGACATCCCGCGCGGCATCCTGGGATCGCTGGCGATCGTAACGGTCCTGTACGTGCTGGTCACGATCGTGGTCACCGGCATGGTCAACTACAAGCAACTCGCGACCGACGGCGACGACGCGAAGAACCTCGCGGATGCGTTCGCCCTGAACGGCGTGACGTGGGCGGAGAAGATCATCTCGATCGGTGCGCTCGCGGGTCTGACCACCGTCGTGATGGTGCTGATGCTCGGGCAGTCGCGAGTCCTGTTCGCCATGTGCCGCGACGGACTGATGCCGCGAGGTCTGGCCAAGACCAGCCCGCGGTTCGGCACGCCTGCGCGGATCACCGCACTCGTCGGTGTCGTGGTCGCGATCGTCGCGGGCTTCTTCCCGATCGACAAGCTCGAGGAGATGGTCAACGTCGGGACCCTGTTCGCGTTCGTCGTCGTCGCCGGTGGCGTCGTCGTGCTGCGGCGTACACGTCCAGACCTCAAGCGCGGTTTCACCGTTCCTGGCGGACCGATCATCCCGGTGCTCGCGATCATCGCGTGCATCTGGCTGATGCTGAACCTGTCGGCACTGACCTGGATCCGCTTCGGAATCTGGATGGTCATCGGTGTGGCGGTCTACTTCCTGTACAGCCAGCGCCATTCGATGGTCGGCCGGCGCGAGCGCGGCGAGGTCCCGTCCGTCGAGGGCGCGGGGGCGTCTGCCGGTTCGGCCGCAGGAGCATCGAACACGACCGGGACGACCGACGGCGAGTAGGCGTCCGGGGGCGTCGGCGCATCCCCGGCCGACGCCCCGATCGGCCGTCTCACCGGTCCGATAGCCTTGGGTCCGAGCACAGCAGAAGACTGCGACGCGGTGGCGCGCGCCGTCCACGACGAAGGGGATCAGATGACCACGGTGGCGAACTCCGCACCACAGGCCGACAGCCGTAACGGGATCGATTTCAAGGTCGCGGATCTGTCGCTGGCCGAGTTCGGCCGCAAGGAGATCGAACTCGCCGAACACGAGATGCCGGGCCTGATCTCGCTCCGCCGCGAGTACGCCGAGGTCCTGCCGCTCAAGGGCGCGCGCATCTCGGGTTCGCTGCACATGACGGTCCAGACGGCTGTCCTGATCGAGACGCTGGTCTCGCTCGGCGCCGAGGTGCGTTGGGCATCGTGCAACATCTTCTCGACGCAGGACCACGCAGCCGCCGCGATCGTCGTCGGCCCGCACGGCACCGTCGACGAGCCCAAGGGCGTCCCGGTGTTCGCGTGGAAGGGCGAGACCCTCGAGGAGTACTGGTGGGCCGCCGAGCAGATGCTCACGTGGCCGGCCGACGCCGGGAGCGAAGCGAGCGGGTCGAAGGGTCACAGCGCCCCCAACATGATCCTGGACGATGGTGGCGACGCCACCATGCTCGTCCTGCGGGGCGCCGAGTTCGAGAAGGCCGGCGTGGTGCCGCCCGCGGACGACGACCACTCCGCCGAGTACAAGGTCTTCCTCGACCTGCTGCGCAGCCGTTTCGAGGACGACAAGACCAAGTGGACGACCATCGCCGAGTCGGTGCAGGGCGTCACCGAGGAGACCACCACGGGTGTGTTGCGGCTGTACCAGTTCGCTGCCGCCGGCGACCTCGCCTTCCCGGCGATCAACGTCAACGACTCGGTCACCAAGAGCAAGTTCGACAACAAGTACGGCACCCGCCACTCGCTGATCGACGGCATCAACCGCGGCACCGACGTTCTCATCGGTGGCAAGAAGGTCCTCATCTGCGGGTACGGCGACGTGGGCAAGGGCTGCGCGGAGTCGCTGGCCGGCCAGGGCGCGCGCGTGCAGGTCACCGAGATCGACCCGATCAACGCGCTGCAGGCGCTGATGGACGGCTTCGACGTCGTCACCGTCGAGCAGGCGATCGCCGACGCCGACATCGTCATCACTTCGACCGGCAACCTCGGCATCATCACCTACGCCCACATGCAGCAGATGAAGGACAAGGCCATCCTGGGCAACATCGGCCACTTCGACAACGAGATCGACATGGCCGGCCTCGAGCGCTCGGGCTCGAAGCGGATCAACATCAAGCCGCAGGTCGACCAGTGGGTGTTCGAGAACGGCAAGTCGATCCTCGTCCTGAGCGAGGGCCGACTCCTCAACCTGGGCAACGCGACCGGCCACCCGTCCTTCGTGATGAGCAACAGCTTCTCCAACCAGGTCATCGCGCAGATCGAGCTGTGGACCAAGAACGAGCAGTACGACAACGAGGTCTACCGACTCCCGAAGCACCTGGACGAGAAGGTCGCCCGCATCCACGTGGAGGCGCTGGGCGGCTCGCTCACCAAGCTGACCAAGGAGCAGGCCGAGTACATCAATGTCGACGTCGAGGGTCCGTACAAGCCGGAGCACTACCGCTACTGAGCTGAACGGCCGCCCATCACGACCTGACCTCGAGAACGCCCTCGTACGAATCGGATTCGTACGAGGGCGTTCTCGTCGATCGTGCGCTCTGATTCGTTGATCGTGCGCCCGAAGTCGCCGACCGTGCGCTCGAAAGTGTTGATCGTGCGCCCGAAGTCGCCGACCGTGCGCTGTAAGCAGTTGATCGTGCGGTGGGTGTCGACTGATCGCGCTCAGGCGTGCGGTCAGACCTGCCAGCCTCCGAGAGGTTGTCTCCGCCACCTCATGGTGATCGGCTAGTGTCGAGTAGGGCATCGTTCACTGCAGATCAGAAGTCGTCCTCACGGCGCAACGGTCTCAACAGATTCGATTCGGTTCGCCT
>NZ_BANX01000002.1 GCF_000334455.1 Gordonia soli NBRC 108243 | reverse complement strand
CAAGCAGGAGGTGTGAGATGGCGAAAGAGAAGGGCCGTGCGGTGATCGCACAGAACCGTAAGGCGCGGCACAACTATGCCATCCTCGACACCTACGAGGCGGGGATCGCCCTGTTGGGCACCGAGGTGAAGAGTCTGCGCGAGGGCAAGGCGTCGATCGTGGAGTCGTTCGCGACCGTCGACGACGGCGAGATCTGGCTGCGTGGGCTGAACATCCCCGAGTACGGCAACGGGACCTGGACCAACCACGCGCCGCGCCGGAATCGCAAGCTGCTCATGCACCGTCGGGAGATCGACAATCTGATCGGCAAGATCCGGGACGGCAATCTCACACTGGTGCCGCTCTCGTTGTACTTCAACGACGGCAAGGTGAAGGTCGAGCTCGCGCTGGCACGCGGCAAGCAGGCGCATGACAAGCGCCAGGATCTGGCCCGGCGGACCGCGCAGCGCGAGGTCGAGCGCGAGGTCGGTCGGCGCGTCAAGGGCATGTAGTGGCTGTGCCAGGCGCACGCTGGTCGATCCTGTCGCTCGTCCTGGTGGTCGGTCTCCTCGTCGGCGGTTGTGCCGCTCGCGACGACGATCGCCTCGGTGGTGATCCGCCCGCGGTCGGCGGGGTGCCGAACACTCCGCCGATGGGGTGGAACAGTTGGAACACCTTCGGTTGCAACGTCACCGAGAAGATCGTCCGAGCGCAGGCCGACGCCCTGGTGTCGTCGGGGATGCGCGATTCCGGCTACGACTATGTCGTCGTCGACGATTGCTGGTCGGCGACCGATCGCGCGTCGGACGGGACGTTGCAGGCCGACCGCGAGCGCTTCCCGTCCGGCATGGCCGCACTCGGCGCCTACCTGCACGAGCGCGGCCTCAAGTTCGGGCTGTACTCGGGCGCATCTGATCGGACCTGCACGCAACTGTTGGGTCAGCGTCCCGGTGCGACCGGCAGTCGCGGACACGAGAAGACCGATGCCGACACCTTCGCCGCATGGCAGGTCGACTTCCTCAAGTACGACTGGTGCTCAGTCGACGCCGACCACGATCGACAGGTCGACGCCTTCGTGACGATGCGGAACGCGTTGCGCGACACGGGGCGTCCGATCGTCTACAGCATCAATCCGAACAGCGGTGTGGCCGTGGGGGGCGACGACACCGTGCCCGGTGCAGCACACGACTGGGGCGGTGTCGCGACCATGACCCGCTTCACCAACGACATCGCTTCGGCGTGGTCGAACGGTGGTGGTTCGTCGGGTTCGCAGGGGGTGCTTGACGTCATCGATGCTGCGGGACCACTGACCTCGCGGGTGCAGGCGGGGGCCTTTCTCGACCCGGACATGCTGGAGGTCGGTGTCGCGGGTCCGCTCACCGACGCGCAGCAGCGCACCCAGATGTCGATGTGGGCGATGATGGCCGCGCCGCTGATGGCGGGCAACGATCTCACCACCATGACGCCGACCGTCCGCGCGATCCTGCGGAACCCGGCGGTGATCGCGATCGACCAGGACCAGCGGGTGACGGCCGGTGCGCCGATCGGCGACAACCGGGAGATCTGGACACGAGCCATCGGCGACAAGGGGCTGGTGGTGTCGATGACCAACCGCGGTGACCGCCGACGACTGATGACGGTGACGCTGAGCAGCCTCGGATTGTCGGGCGATGCCACGGTCTCCGCCGTCGACGCCTGGACGGGCAAGCGGTACGACGCCGCGAAGGGCGCCCTCTCGGTGTCGGTCCGCGCGGGCGACACGGCGCTGCTGCAGATCGCCTGAGAATCGGTCCCACAGAAACCGGGATGAAGTGTCCGCTTCGGGTTGTTAGAATGAACAGTCCGCCGCGTAAGCGGAGGGCACCCACCTCGGGGCTGATCGGTTTCGACTCTGTACGCCGAGGCGGGGGAAGCGTGTCGGTGCAGGCTGGAGACCACCGTGAGCGTCGCAGCAACCAATTAAGCGCCGATAAGAATCAGCGCGACTACGCTCTCGCTGCCTGACAGCAGAGCTAGTCTGTCGGCCCGGGCATGCTCCCAGCCCGGTAGCCGGCATCATCTTCGGGAGCTCACCGGTGTCGTCGGTCGCGGACGACATCGGAACATCAAACAGCGACTGGGATCGTCATCTCGGCTTGTTCGCGTGACCGGGAGATCCGAGTAGAGGCATAGCGAACTGCACACGGAGAAGCCCCGCCAACTCGACGGAGGACCCGGGTTCAATTCCCGGCAGCTCCACGAGTGACAGCGAACGCCCCGTCCGATCCGGACGGGGCGTTCGTCGTGTGCGGGTCAGCTGCGTGCGTCGCGCGGCGACTCGACAACCACCTGTTGGCCATCACGGCCGTCGTGCCCGGCTCGTCGGCTCCCGACGGCGTTGACGGCGAACAGCACCAGGACTGCCACCAGCGGCCAGGTCCAGGAGTGCGTCGCGGTGTGCAGCGCCGACATGGCCAATGGTCCGCCGGCGGCCAGCACGTAGCCACCGGTCTGGGCGAAGGTCGACAACGCCGCGATGCGGTCCGGTTCCTTGCCGCGCAACGCGAACAGCATGCCCGGCATCGACTGTCCGGCACCGACCCCGGCGCCCAACACGAGTGCCATCAGCATCAGGATCGCACCGTGTGCCGCCAACACCCCGACGACGCCGAGTGCGCAGACGACGATCACCCCGAGGATGTGGCCGCGCTGATCGGTGGCGAATCCCGCGACAGCGGGCGCCAGGAAGCCGCCGATGCCGATTCCGACGATGAAGACGGCCTGCCCCGTACCCGCTGCTCCGACGGTCCCGCCGTGGTCGACGACGATCGACGGCAGCCACGCCAGGATCGCGTAGAACACCAGGGTTTGGATGCCGAAGAAGCACAGCAGACTCCAGCCGACCGCTGTGCGGTGTGGTCGGAACCTGCTGTGGTCGGCGACCTTCGGTGCGCCGGGAGCGCGGAACTGCGGCGCGATGGTGGCGGCCGCGATGGCGGCGGGCACGATCGCGACGGCCACCGCGGCCGTCCACGATCCGGTCGCGCGGGTCACGGGCACCATCAGCGCAGCCGTGACGGCTGACCCGGCTCCCATCGAGAGCGCGTACACGCCCATCATCACCCCGGTGCGCGAGGCGGGGAACCGCGTCCGTACGACGACCGGGATCAGGACGTTGATCACCGACGTCGCCGCGGCGACGACAGCGGTACCGAACAGCAGACCGCCGATGCCGACGACGCGGACGACGCAACCGAGCAGGATGACGACACTCGCGGCGACCAGGGACGGCCCGTCGCCGAATCGTCGGCGCAGGGCGGGCGTGAACGGTGCGCACAGGCCCATCAGCAACGGCGGGATCATCCCCATCGACGTGACGATCCAGCTGTCGAAGCCTGCGACCGGCGCGAGCGGGCCGATCTGGCCGAAGGCGACCCTGCTGTTGAGACTGACCGCGACGAATCCGATCACCAGCGCGATGCCGCCGGAGGCGAGCGGTGCGCGGGACCGAAGTGCAGTGGTGGACATCGAACCCCATTTCCGAGTTAGGCTGCCCTAAGACTGGTTTCTCAAGTGGACTTGAGCGCAAGGCGGTGGGATGCGATGGACGACGCGGGGTACTCGATCAGCGAGGTGGCGGCCGCCTTCGGGCTGGCGGTGTCGGCCCTGCGGTACTACGAGGAGGTCGGATTGCTGGCGCCGACTTCCCGGCGTGGGCGCGTCCGCTACTACGACCGGTCCGCGCTCCGCGACCTCGCGTATCTGCAGTTGTGGCGAGACGACGGGATGTTGTCGATCGCGGAGACCAAGGCCGTCATCGCGAGCGAGACCGCCGCCACCCGGCGCGAGATCGTCACCGGGGCTCGTGACCGGCTGACGGCTCGCATCGCCGAGTTGACCCGCGCTCGAGCGGTTCTCGACCACATGTTGGATTGCCCGCGGGATCGGCCATCGGAGTGCGAGATGACCGGCACGCACATCGGCGAGCGGGTCGCGGCGGCGCTGAATCGGACCGTCGTCGACGACGGGTTCCTGCCGGCTCGGTGAGCGGGCGTCACCGGTAGCGGACGTGTCGGCTCAGCGGGTGCGGACGTCGGCGAGGACCGTGGCGACGAAGTCGAGCGCGGCACCTTGCCACAAGCCGACGTGGTCGAGCATCGCGTGCTCGCCGTCGGGCACCGAGACGTAGGTCGCGCGCACACCACGTTCGGACAGTTCGCGGATGCCCTTCTCGGTGCGGTCCGGGTACGTCCGTCGATCGGCTGATCCGTGGATGGCCATGACCCGGACCCCGTCGCGGATCTCCCGCCAGTCAGCGAACTGCCACCAGGGTGCCAGCGCCAGCACGCCGACCACTCGATGGTCGGCCGCCAGATGTGCGGCGACGCGGCCGCCCATCGAATGTCCGACGACGACCACCGGCACGCCGGGATGGCGCGCGGTGAGCGATTCGAGAGCTTCGCGCGCGTAGGGGAGTGGACTGGCCTCGTCGCCGTTCCATCCGTAGACGCCGTAGCGCACCTGTCGTACCGACACGGCTCGACCGAATCGGACTGCGATCGACCAGGTGAACGGGTACATGCGCAGAGCAGAGGGTTGCCACGGACGGAACGGTTCGGTGCTCTCGTCGGTGCCGCCGGGCAACACCAGTACCAGCAGTTCCGGCGATCGCGGCGCACGCTTCAGCACGGACGACCACTGATGGATCGAGGCGTGGGGTGGGTGGTCGGCGCCATGGGGCGCGTGCCACCCGTCGATCGTGTGCACGGTCGCATCGCTCGCGGTCCTCCGTCGTACGGCTGTCATCTCCGACAGTAACTGTTCGGCGGCGGGCCCCGTCCGGATGGCTCGCGGGGTGGCAGAATCGGCTGCATGGCCCACCCACGCGCAGGACAACCGGCCCGACCCGACGACCTGATCGACGTGAGCGCGGTGGAGAGCGCGTATTACGATCGCACCCCCGACGCGTCGGATCCGTTGCAGCAGGTCCTCTTCGGGACCTCCGGACATCGCGGTTCGAGCCTGGACACGGCGTTCAACCAAGCGCACATCCTCGCCACGACGCAGGCCATCGTCGAGTACCGGGCGGGTGCGGGTATCACCGGGCCCCTGTTCATCGGGTTCGACACCCACGCCCTGTCGATCCCCGCATGGCGCAGTGCCATCGAGGTGCTCGTCGCCAACGACGTCACGGTGTTGACCGCCGAGAACGACGGCTTCACGCCGACCCCGGCGGTCAGCCGGGCGATCCTCGTGTTCAACCGCGACCATCCGGGCGTGCTCGCCGACGGCATCGTGGTGACCCCGTCGCACAATCCGCCGCGTGACGGCGGCTTCAAGTACAACCCACCGAGTGGGGGCCCGGCCGACACATCGATCACGTCGGTGGTCGCGCGTCGTGCCAACGAGTTGCTGGCAGCGGGACTCGACGGCGTCCGGCGCGTGCCGTTCGAGACCGCCCGCCGCAGCGATCTCGTCCAGGAGTACTCGTTCATCGCCGACTACGTCGACCATCTCGGTGACGTCGTCGACATGACCGCCATCCGTGACGCGGGCGTACGTATCGGCGCAGACCCGCTCGGCGGTGCGTCCGTGGGGTATTGGGCGCAGATCGGGTTCCGGTACAACCTCGAGAACCTCACCGTGGTGAACCCGACCGTGGACCCGACCTTCGGCTTCATGACCCTCGACACGGACGGCAAGATCCGGATGGACTGCTCGTCGCCGAACGCGATGGCGTCGCTGATCGAGGTGCGCGACACATATGACATCGCGACCGGCAACGATGCCGACTCGGATCGCCACGGCATCGTCACGCCCGACGGCGGGCTGATGAACCCGAATCACTATCTGGCCGTGGCGATCGACTACCTGTTCACGCATCGTCCCGGATGGTCGGCCGATGCGGCGGTCGGGAAGACTCTGGTCAGCTCGTCGCTGATCGATCGCGTCGTCACAGGCATCGGACGCCGACTCCTCGAGGTGCCCGTCGGATTCAAGTGGTTCGTCGACGGACTCCTCGACGGCAGCATCGCCTTCGGCGGTGAGGAGAGCGCAGGGGCGTCGTTCCTGACCTTCGACGGCGCGCCGTGGTCCACGGACAAGGACGGGATCATCATGGCGCTCCTGGCTTCCGAGATCCTGGCGGTCACCGGCAAGACCCCGACGCAGCGGTACCGCGAACTCGCCGAGCAGTACGGCGAGACCTCCTATGCGCGAACCGATGCGCCGGCCACGCGCGCGCAGAAGGCCGTGCTCGCCGACCTCTCGGCCGACCAGGTGTCGGCGACGCAGCTCGCGGGGGAGGAGATCACGGCGGTGCTCACGCATGCCCCGGGCAACGGCGCGGCCATCGGCGGCCTGAAGGTGACCACCGAGAACGCATGGTTCGCCGCGCGACCGTCGGGTACCGAGGACGTGTACAAGATATATGCCGAATCCTTCAAGGGCGCCGAGCATCTCGCGACTGTGCAGGGGGAGGCGCAGGAACTCGTCGACAATGTCCTGAACGAGGCGAGTCCGTAGAAGAAGTTCCCGGAATCCGGGAGCTCGCTCTACCGATTCGCGGGGTGATCAGCCGATCGGGGCGCCGATGAGCCAGCCGACCAGGTAGGTCGCCGCGGCGGCGATGGCTCCGAAGGCGAGCTGACGCAATGCCCCTCGCCAGACCGGGTGTCGGGTGAGGCGGGCGGCGAGACCGCCGGCGACGAGCAGCCCCGCCCCGCCGACGACGAGACCGGCTGCCAGTGACGAGAACCCGAGCAGGTAGGGGATCAGCGGCAGGATCGCGCCGATCGAGAACATCACGAACGACGAGATCGCCGCGACCCACGGCGACGGTTGTTCACGTGGATCGACCCCGAGCTCCTGGGTGAGGTGGAAGTTGACGGCGCCGTCGGTGTCCGCGTGGATCTCGTCGGCGGCCTGGCGCGCGGTGTCTTCCGTCAGCCCCATGCCCTGCAACGTCTCGATCAATTCGTCGAGCTCGGCCTGCGGGTGGATGCTGAACTCGCGGCGCTCCACGAGGACCTCGGCGTCCACCTGCTCGTTCTGCGTCGACACAGAGGTGAACTCACCCAGCGCCATCGAGAATGCGCCTGCCACGAGGCCCGCGACACCGCTGAGCACGATGGTGTGCGCGGAGGCGCCTGCACCGCCGACACCCGCCACCAGACTGATGTTGGTGACCAGTCCGTCCATTGCGCCGAACGTCGCGGCCCGTAGCCGGCCGCCGGACACGTCGGCATGGGTGTGGCCGACCTCGTCGGCGCCGGTGCCGTCGAGGTGGGGCGTCTCATCCGTCACGGTCGTGATCGTAGCGACGACGGATCGATTTCGGATCGCGCTAGGACTCGGGCCGCTCCACCGGTGGTGCCCGACGGGCGAGGATTCCACGCGCGAGTCCGACCGCAACGATCAACTGACCGACCACGAAAGCCGGACCCAGCAGGAGTAATTCCCACCCGGTGGCCCCGGGGAGGTTCAGGGCGAATACGGCGAGGGCGGCCAGGGTGATCGTCAGCACCTGGCCGAGGGCGATGACGACGTCGCCTGCGCGGGTCAGACGTCGGCGACCCCACAGGAACGGCACCGACACCGCGGCCCCGAGTGCCACCGGCAAGCCGATGATGGTCGGGATGACGACCAACCACTCGAACCACGGCGAACCGCCGACCTGGACGACACCGTTGAGAAACGAGCTGGTCACCGACCATCCGCTCACCAGCGCAGCGCAGACCACCGTCACCACCGAGGCCATCCGCAGCGCTGTCATCGTCGTCGACCCTATCCCGACGGCGGCCGCCCGATCACGATGACGAGCGCGCTCGCGACGAGCGGCGGGATGGCCCAGAGTGCGGTGGCGGTGTAGCCGGACGGACTGGGCAGGACCGTCCCAGACGGGGTCGCGGCGGCGAGGAGAAAGCCTGCGGTGGCGCTGCCGGCGCTGAAGCCGACGCTGCGGACGATCTGGTTGATGGACAGCACGCTGGCCGTCTCGGTGTCGGAGGCACCGACGAGGACCAGCTGGGGCATCACCGCGGAGACCCCGCCGACGGCGAACCCGAGCACGGCGATCGCGACGAGTACGACCACCAGCGACTCGCTGCCGACGGCGAACAGGACCGCGGCCAGCACCGCGATCACGATCGCGGACGCATACGTCCCGCGCGCACCGACCCGGGCGACGAAACGGGGGAGCAGCGTGCCGGCCGCGAAGCCGAAGAGCGAGAACGGGATCAGCGCCGCACCGGCCGCGACACCCGGTAGCGCGAATCCGTAGCCGGCGTCGGCGGGGGTCTGCACGTAGCGGGTGACAATGCTGAACAGCAGATACAGGCCCACCCCGGCGACCAGCATCGCGAGGTTCGCGCGGAGTACCGGACCGTGAGCGAGAAGTCGGAGATCGACGAGCGGCGTGGTCGTGCGGAGTTCGACGAACGCCCAGACCGCCAGGATGATCGCCGCCCCGACGAGGAGTGCGCCCGCGACCCACGCAGGTTGCCAAATGGCCGGCTCGGCGATCGTCACGAGCACACCCAGGGTTCCGATGGCCAGCAGGATCGCGCCTGCCGCGTCGACCCGCGGTCGAGGGCCCGGCGCCTCCGCCGGCACGGTGCGCCAAGCGATCACGAGCGCAGCTGCAGAGAGGGCCAGGCCAGCGCCGTAAGCGGCACGCAGACCGGCGAGCTGATCGACGAAGGCGATGAAGGGATACCCGACGCCTATGCCGACCGTGGATGCGACCGACAGTGCGGCGATCGTCGACGCCGACCGTGCCTTCGGTAGATGTGTTCGGGCGACGCTCATCAGGAGGGCTACGACCGCGATGCCGAGACCCTGCAGTGCTCTCCCGATCAGCAAGACGGCGAAGGGGAGTGGGAGGACCGTCAGCACTCCGCCCGCCGTCACCGATCCGAGGGTTGTCAGGATCGCGGTTCGACGATGCGGTCCGCCGCCGAGCCTGCCCAGGACCGGTCCGGCGATCGCGCCGGTCAACAGGGTGATGGTCAACGTCCACTGGGCGGCGGCGAGAGAGACGTGGAATCCCGTCGCCACGGGCGTGATCAGCGGCGCACCGACGCTCCCGATGACGGCCCCCGCGACCGCCGTGCTGATCAGGCCGACGCTGAGTCGGCGGTCGCTGCGAGGTGTCGTCGCCGTCGCGGCCGAAGTCATCGATTGGTGTCCGTCGTGATGTGCGCGAACAGATCCGGTTGGATGCGGGTGCGCACCCCCTCGGCCCAGGTCTCGTCGACCTGATCGACGTCCAATGCTGCGCCGGCGTTGAGCAGCATCCCGAACGCCAGGAACGATTTCACCGTGACCGGATCGAGCCCGGTGCCGTCTGCGGTGGTGCCCCACAACTGTCCGAAACAGTCGCGCACCACGTCACGAACCTCCGGATCGCCGCACGCCGCAAAGCCCTGGAGCTGGAGGAGTAGCGCTGTCCGGTCGGCCAGCAGGTCGTAATACTGCGCGCCCATCGCCGACAGTGCATCGAGCCCGGTCGACCCCTCGCCGGCTCTGCGCATCCCGTCGGCGACCCGCCCGAACGCGGCTCGGACCAGTTCGAGGAAGAGTGCCTTCTTGGTTCCGAAGATCCGGAACACGTACGCCTGCGTGATGCCGGCCTCGCGTGCGACGGCCTCCGTCGATGCACCGTGCAGACCATGGGTCGCGAACTCCTCGGCCGCGATGGACAGGACCTGCTCCCGGCGCTGTGCACCGCTCATGCGTTCGGCCATGGCGATAAGTTACCAGTCACTAACTACTAACAACAGGCACGCCGACAAAGGTCACGCGTACTCCCTGCTCGACTGCTGGGGATTTGGTTTGCCCCGCGACGATGGTGTAATTTCGCTGATGCCCTGCCAACAGGGCGCGAACGTCGGGTGACCGACGGACAACTTCACACGGGGCTATGGCGCAGCTGGTAGCGCACCACACTGGCAGTGTGGGGGTCAGGGGTTCGAGTCCCCTTAGCTCCACCAAAGAGGCGATGATCGAACCCTTCACGGTCGAATACGTCGTGAAGGTCATCTCGGTTTGGTCACCCGTTTCTCTGGGCGTCGTGACCTGGGCCGTTGACAGAATTTCGACCGTCTCGGTGACATCGGTGGACGCGACGACCGGTGCGTCGTCATCGACGTCGACGACAATCCGTTCGAAGCACGCCTGATTGAGTTCGCGCCGGTTCTGTGGGGGGGGGATGCGGCGTATGCGTCCCCGCACCGCTCAATGAGCGCCGAGGCCCGCTCCACCGTCCGGGCATGATCGGCGTCGGTCTCGGTCGGGTTCTGGCGTTGCATGGTCAGTTGCGACAGCCTTTTTGCGAGCTTGGCTTGCTCTTCTTCGCCGATATCGAGTGGTACGGCGTCGTTCATCGCGAGGTCGGCCCATCGGCGCCGTTGTCGGTTGACGTCTGCGAGATGCTGCACGATTGCAGTGCCAGTGGTTAACAGCCTGGGGCTGCTGAGGTCGTGATGGTTTGGTACTCGATCGGTGCAGGTGGCCGAGCACGGTTTGGCGTCATCGACGGCGAGGCTTGGCAGCCCTTGAGAGCGAGGCCCCGCCGGGCTCCCGGGGAGAAAGCCAGAGCGGGCGCCTCTCGACCTCGTCGACTTGGGGAGCCAGAGCCGAGGACGTGGTACCGACGGTAACACACAACACCGCGAGTTATAGATAGTGCATTCCGGGCGTTCTGCGTTCGTTCGCGAACTTAGGCACATCGTTGTGCGGTCGCTTACCACCTCGGCTTGAGGTGTGGGGGGTCGACTCCTGCACTGCATGGGCCGGCGGCACCACTGCTCCCAACGGGACGCGCACACGCCGGTGGCGGTATGCGCGACCCGGTAACGAACTGACACCACCGCTCGATATGTCCAATTGCCCGCTGGCTGCACCACTCCTGGCACCAGCGAGCCGAGGCGCGCCGCCATCCCCCGCTCAAAGGTGGCGCGCCTCCCCCGACTAACCGTCCGATCCCCGACGACCCCACGGAGATTCGACCGTGCCCATCACAGCCGCTCACGCCACCACCGGAAGGCCAACTGGCAGCGTCACACAAGAGTCACACCACAAGCGCGCACCATATCCGCATCGAGGCGACCGCCGATGACCCAGATACACATCGACGACGACGGCCACTACCGGTGCTGGAGTTGCGCAGCCACCGACTTCACCACCCACCGCACGAAGGCACGCCTCCGCCTGCGCAACCTTCTGCTCCGACGCCAACTGCGCTGCCGCACCTGCGGCGAAATCAACCACACCGACGCCCCGCGGCTATACCCAGGCCCCGCAGCCGACCAATGGCAGCGCCGCACACAAACCCACACCGACCCCACCACACCGCACCATTAGTCGAGCCCACCGAATTGATGCATCAGCCCGACTACGCCTACGCGCCCTTCAGCCAACCGACTGCCTGGCTCATGCCCTTCCTACTGGTCGGTATCCCCACGCAAATTCAACAAGTGTGGAGAAATCACAGCCATAGGACTCAGCAACTCACTGCCACCCCACCCGTCATCCGTATCCGATAGTCGACCGAGGACGCCGTCGTAACACATCACGTCGACCCACCGATCGTCGTGTAGCAGAAACCACGTGGCCGCAGCGCGCCCACGCGTACGGTTCACCAGACCATTGATCGGCGCCACGCGTAAGAAAAGGAGAACTGAGACGGTGCCCTACCTCGGCATAATCTACCTAGTCATCCTGGTGATCGCCCTCATCGACATCATCAACACCGACGACGCACTCGTTCGCGGGATGCCCAAACTCGCCTGGGTCGCCCTCGTCGTCATTTTCCCCCTCCTCGGCGCGCTCATATGGCTGGCCTTCGGACGCCCCAGTGCCGACGAGCGACCCCGAAACCACCACGCCGGCGCCGCCAGCGAATTCCCCGAATACGACCGCCCCGGCCGCTACATCCCCACCGACGCTGACGCCGACCGCGAATTCCTCCAGCAACTACGCGACCGCGCAGAACAACAACGCCAGACCGCCCGAGAACAACGTAAGCGCGATGACACAGCAGGCGAAGACACGTGAGACTTCGCCGCAGTGTGCAGGAAAGGCTGCAACCGCACGCTTTCCTGGGGTGACCATCGCGCCACCTCGCAGTGCAAAGCAGCGAGATGTGAGCGCTAATCGTGCGCACACCCGAAATCGTGTGCAGACTTTCGTCCGAACCCCCGGCGGCATGCGGACACATGGGCCCAGCTAGTGCAAGCTACTCGGATTCGAGGTGTCCGAGTGGGTGGCTGGTCGTGAGCACGGTGTGGGCGCGGATCCAGTCGGTGTGGTCGATTCCGGTGACGTGTCGGAGGTAGGCGAGTGTGGTGTGTTGGACGAGCGCGACACGGTCGGGGTTCTCATCGGTGGTCTCGGAAGATCGGTAGCCGGAGATGCCGCCGAGGAAGTGCTCGCCACCGCGAACGGTCAGGAGGCTCTTATTGTTGCTACCACTGAGTGTGTAGGGGTCGGTGGTCCAGGACGGGCCTCGGGTGGAGAGCGGGAGGTCGTCGTTGTCTCCTGCGACGACGAGGCCGGGAGCGCTGATGTGAGAGAAGTCTTGATCGCGCAGCCAGGGAAGGTTGTCGTGCGCAAACGGAGTCAGCTCATCACCTCCTCTGCCCGCGGTGGCCAGTTGGATGCTGGCCGCAACCCGAGCATCGGATAGATCGGCGGCGGCGCCGGTCTCTGGATCTTTGACCCGGAGACCGACCAGGATGCCGGCGGTCTGACCGCCGAAGGAGTGCCCGGCCGCGACGATGCGGCCGTGATCCATTCGGCCCGGCAAGCCCGGTACAGCAGCCTCTAGCGTGGACAACTCGTCGAGGATGTGTTCCATGTCCTGCACACGATGCCGCCACATCCGGGCCCTGCGAGGGTCGTTGTCGGGCAGGACGAATCGGTTTGAGTCCAGGTGGGTGGCCTGAATGACGACGAAGCCACCAGATGCCCAGTGATCGACCAAGGGGGCGTAGCCGTCCAGGTTCGAGCCGAACCCGTGGGCGAACAGCACCACGGGCAGAAGGGTGCCGGTCGTGGGGGCGGTGACGCGGACGTGGAGATCTTCACCGCGTCTGGGTGCCTTTAACGCGACTGGCTTGACCGACACGGTCGTAGTGAGGGTGGGCCCGGAAAGGCCGGTAGTGGCGTATACGGTCATGTCTGCTCCTTTCACAAGGTAGACCCGACAGGGACAGCCGGGGCGTCCGGCGTTGAGATGGCCGGACTTGTCCAAATCTGGTCGTCGAGCGAGGCAGAATCGATGAAGGCCCGGACACTGCCCTGGCCTGGCCTGGGAACGCGCCTACCGTAAAACTTGACGTTGACGTGAAAGGCAACTGCGTGTGATGGGTCGCACATGAAGGAGGTAAGCGCGAATGCGGATCGGTGAGCTGGCGCACCGTGCAGGCGTATCTACGCGAGCACTGCGCTACTACGAGGAGCAAAATTTGATCACCGCCGAGCGCAGCGGCGGCGGTCAGCGTCGTTACGCCGACGGTGCCGTCGACCGGATACGCCTCATCCGTCAGCTGTACGCGGCCGGTCTGAACAGCAAGGCCATCGCCGAACTGACAACCTGTGTTATCGACGGCAAGGCCACCGCCGAGCTTCTCCAGCGCCTCGCCGCCGAACGCGACCGCCTCGACGGGCGCATCGCGGACCTCTCCGCTGCTCGCGAGAACCTCGACGCCGTCATCGGTGGGGCCTCATCCAATATGCGTACCGGCACTCCCTGCCCGAGAAGCCGCGACGAATAGAACCGTGCTGACTTATCGGCAGGAGTCAGTTGGCGACACAAGCGCTCAGAGCCCAGGTGGCGCCTCGGGAAAGCCCGACTCTGGCCAGAGCCGGTAGCGATACCGGGGCGGGCGTCTGACCACAGATGGCCCCAAGCAGCTCGTGATCTGGTAATCAGCTAGGCGGCGACCTCCGGTCCCGGGGCCGGGAGTCATTGTCTCGAGGTCGATGAGGTAACCATTGCGGCGTATCGGGTGTGCCACCCGCAGCACGTCACGCCATTGACGAGGCGTTGTTTGGTCGGTCGTGAATGCGCCTGGATAGTCGGCCGTCAGCTCTTTGTGAGGACAGGGCAGTGGAGTGGTCCGCCAATCCGCTGACGACGGGCAAGGCCGGCGCGTCGGTGAGCGTGTGGTGTTCCCTGGTCTGGCCGCTCGGGGTCGGGCACAAAGACGTGCGGTGCCTCATTCGTTGACTGCCCGGGCTCCCGGTGACATTTCTTGGGAACAGCTCGCGACGCTGCCGGTGCCGGCAACCAGCGCATTGCGCGCCGTGCGGCGACTCGGGTCTCTACACAACTTTCTTATCGAACACGCGCACAGCAGACAGTCAGAAGAACGCCGTTCTTTTCGCCACGCACAGGAACAGAAGCTCATCAGGTTCGAGCACACTCCAGCAGCAGAGACATCACACCGATAATTCCTCGCTAGGCTTCCGCGAGACACGTGAGCTTCATTCAGGCACAGTAAATGGCACTTCCACAGGTAGGAGATTCGAGGTTGCTGTCACCTGTTACGCGACGCCGGCCGATGGAATCGAACGGATTCGCGTCGACAAACTGCTCCTTGTGAACGTATACCGTCGGGGTATGTCAACGGGTGTCTCTATTGTGTCGTCTTCGATCCATGGTCTGGGCGGTCCGCACTCAAGAGTCCGGCGCGAAACTGGACCCGAAGCCCGAACACCGACCTCTCCCTGAGTTCACAACTGGCTTGGCGCTGGCAACCCGGTCGTGACAAGTCACCCGAGGTAGCGGGAGTGGGCTGGCTCGGAGGCCAGAAAATCTTCGAGGATCCCGATGACCTTGTCTGGCTCCTCGACGTGAGGATAGTGACCGATCCCGGGCAGAACCTCGAGGCGACTGCCAGGGAGAGCGTCGTGTGCTGCGATCCCGTGCTCGACGGGAATGATGTTGTCTTTGTCGCCCCAGATCAGTTGGGTCGGCAGTCCGTCATTGAGATATAGCCGATTGAGCGCGCTGACTGCTTGACCACGGTGGTCGACTACCGATCTCAGCGTCCGGAGGAATGCTCGGCGTGTATCGCCGTCGGCTAGAGAGGAATACGCCCGCCAAGTTTGGTCTGCTCGCGGCGAGCGAATACCGGCTGACGATGCCCAGGACCGAACTTTGGCGCCCACCCGCAGAATCGGGGCTGGCGCGATGACCGGCAGGACCAGCTCGGCTCCCGGCGCCGCGAGGAGGCGAAGTATCCAGCTGACGTCTGGGCCGAGGCCCCCGCTCCCGATAAGGACAAGCCGCCCACATCGGTCGGGATGCTGATATGCGAACTGCATGGCTATCCCGCCCCCTAAGGATTGGCCGACGGCGGTCGCCGTACGTACATCGAGTTCGTCGAGAAGATCACGCAGAAATGCAGCGAAGGCCCCCAGTGAATAGTCCCCGCGTGGCTTGCCCGACTCACCGTGCCCTGGCAAATCAGGCGTAATCACTCGATGATTTTTCGACAGCGGCGCGGTGATGGCGTCCCAGGTCGCCGAACTGCCTGCCATACCGTGGATAAGCAGTAGAACGTCACCGGTGCCCACGTCGCGATACGCAACGCGCTCTCCGTGCAGGTCGAGTTCGTCATACCCGTACTTCATCGATGTCACTCCTCCCCGAGATCATAATTCGGGTGCCTGCTGCGCCCCTTTCCATCTCGCCCCATCTCGACGGCGACGCGTATCGCAAGACGGATGCACCGATTGTCTCCGTGGGCACACGCGCGGTCAATGTCGACCTGACCCGCAGCACCGAGTTCTCCTGCAACCTTTGACCACTAGCCACCGCCCGGCCCCGGCCGGCGGTATCGCCACCACAGAACCCATCCAGGGCATCGTCGAACCCATCCAGGGCATCGTCGGCAAAATCGACGTCCAGATCCCGACGCTGAGACGCTGCTCTACGGAGCCGCACTGCGCGTCGCCGCGGGCGATACGAGTCGGCGATGCCACCGCCACATCCGGGGGAGGGGATGAGATCAGGCGGTGGCACCTCGCCCGCGCAAGGGGGGAGGAGCGCGGACTACATCGAATCCTATGCGCTGCGAAGAACTTTCCGAAGGGTGCCCACGCTCCGGGCGACAGCCTGTCCCCCAACGCGACGCGCGGCCGGCCACGTGGGCACCATTCGATACCGTAGCCACCCTCAGCAGTTGATGATGTCATCTGAACAGGTGAACACGGGCAATGCTCAGTCAAGCGCCCCCAAAGGGCGGCACATCCTGGTGGTAGGCCGCCCCTTGGAGGCACACCCCTCAATACGGGGAGGGTGCGCCACCTTCGGGGTCGGCCGGTTCGGCTCAGGGAGATGACGCGCCCTCGTGAGGTACGCGAGGACGGCGTGGAACACGCGCACCCCGCGAACGATCGTAGATTGGTTGTTCACCTTCGTAAAGGCAAGTATCGTCGCTGCGAGTTCCATGCGGGTGTTAGCCCGAGGGCTTCGGCACGAGTCGGGGCTGGCGGGCCGATAAGGGTCGACGAGTGGAACACCACCTGCCCGGGTCGGGGGATGCATAGACCTGAAGGTGAGATGAGCACGATGGCGATAGCTCAATTGATGGAGATCCGTGCGCGACGCGTCGACGGTCGGGATGTGCGATGGAGCTTCGGCGAGGTCCCGAGCGTTTACCACCTTGACCCGCCACTGCATGGTTGTGCCTATGTGGTGGCGTTCGCCGCACGCGCGGCGATGGGTGACTGTTTCGCGGTGTGGCGCGCCGACCGGCACGGGGTGCTCCACCACGATCGCAAGCGGCCAGGCCGTATCAACCAGGTCATCGTCGGTCGGGTGTGGGACGAGACGGACCACGACCGGGGATTCGCAGCGCTGGGGTACACGGTGGCTCGTTGATGGTCGACTGCCCCTCGACGACGCGCGTGGTCGTAGAGCATTCTCGGACGAGGTGTGCGGTCAGTTTTCGGGGGTGGCTGGGAGCGTGCGCACCTGCGGGTCGTCGGCGAAGATGAGTCCGCCGGCATCGGTGGCGATCGCCCAGCGGTGCAGATGTGCGGTGTGCTCGCCGTCGATGCGGACATCAACTGACTGCTGTGTCGAGGATAGGTCGGCGAAATCGTCGACGACTGTGGATGGACGACCGCGCGGATGATTTGACGGCCAGTGTCTGGCCGGTCGGCAATGCCGCTACCGCCCTGGTCAGGCGAACGAACTCGTCGGTTATCTCGACGGGGCCGACGCCGACCAGCGCGATGCGACCTCACCGTCTCACCGGACATCGACATCCAGCCCCTCTGGCGATCTGCCCGCCGTAGGATGGCCCCATGCGCTGCGGTGACGCTCGTCCTCGCGCCGTGGTGCAACGCCCGTCCGATATCGACGCGAGGCGGGAGTGACGGTGGCGACAGCCGATTCCCCGACCTGGCTACTCCTCCCGGGGACGCCGCTGTCGGCGGCGGTGTGGGACGGCGCGCGGGCCGAACTGTCCGAGACCGGGCACGTGATCACCCCCGAGATCGCACCTCCGGCCGGCTACATGGGTGCCGATCTGCAGGCGCAGCTTGCCGCCGACATCGCGGAGTCGGCTGCACCCGACGCACCCTGGCATGTGGTGGGCCATTCGTTCGGCGGGCAAGTCGCACTCGAACTCGCGATCGCGCGGCCCGATCTTGTCTCGCGCCTCACCCTGTTGTGCACCCGGGACACGCCCTTCCCGGCGTTCGACGCGGCAGCCGCCGCCATCGAAGCCGGCGCCGTCGATGTCGACGGCACTTTCCGACGCTGGTTCAGCCCAGCCGAAGTGCGAGACGACGGGCCGGTCGTCCGGTATGCGCGTGATGCGGTGACCAGTGCCGATCGAGCGTCCTGGGCGTCGGCGCTGCGCGCGATCGCGCACTTCGACTGTTCACCACGCACAGCGTCGATCACGTGTCCGGTGACAGTGGTCGCCGCCGAACTCGACACGGTGTCCGATGTCGCCTCGATGGAGTCGATGCATCGTCGTATTCCGGACTCGGAGTTCATCGTTCGAGCCGGTGCCCAGCACATGAGCATCTTCGACGACGCGGTCACATTGGCGCAGATACTTCTCGGAGAGCAACGGGACGCCACGCAGCGCCCGCGATGATCTCTCGCTGCGACGCGGACATCTCGGCCAGGTGACCGACCCACGCGCACGAGGGGCGGGCTACGGATCGACGGACACCCGTACGGCACCATCGTGGACATGGATGCGCCGACCGACCCCACCTTCACCGTGTCCGCCTTTACCGTTGCCTCCTTCAACGTGAACGGCATCCGGGCCGCGCGTCGCCGAGGCTTCGACCAATGGCTGCAGACGCGGGCGGCCGACGTGATCGCGCTGCAAGAACTGCGGTGTCCGGCATCCGAACTAGGGGAGTTCCCCGGCTATTCGGTGGCGGCCGACGTCGGATCGGTCGCCGGGCGCAACGGGGTGGCCGTGTTGACGAGAACGCCTGCGGCAGCGGTGCGTTCATGGGTGAGTCACCCGCCGAGGGCACGTGGACTCGCCGAGTTCGCCGCGGCTGGACGCTATATCGAGGTCGATCTGGCCGACCGTCCGGTGACGGTGGCGAGTCTGTACCTCCCGAAAGGCGGACTGCCGGCGGATCGGCAGCGTCCAGGATCGATGCGCGAACAGCCCGACGGCGGAGCGAAGTACGACCGCAAGCGGCGATTCCTCACCGGATTCGCGCGTGAGCTCGACCGGAGCCGTCTCGCTGCACGACGCGCAGGACGGGAGTTCCTCCTCGCCGGAGATCTGAACATCGCACACACGCAGTACGACGTGACCAATTGGCGCGCCGCACGGACCATGGACGGGTTCCTGCCGGAAGACCGCGAGTGGTTCGACTCGATACTGGGCAGTCGCCGACTGGTGGACGTGGTGCGGCAGACACACGGCGAAGCCCCTGGACCTCTCACCTGGTGGAGTTGGGCGGGACAGTCATTCGTCAAGGACGTCGGGTGGCGGGTGGATCACCAACTGGCGACCCCCGGCCTCGCCCGCCTCGCGTCGGCAGTGGTCGTGGACAAGGAGCCGTCGCCGGATCAACGGCTGTCCGACCATGCGCCGCTGGTGGTGAGCTACGGCTGACCCGACGGTCGGCACAGAGCGTCAGCCCAGCGTGCGAGGATGATCGCATGACCGCCACTCTCGTCGCCAAGGACGTCGCCGGCGGGTACGCGCACCGCGTTCTCTTCGACCATCTCGATCTCACCGTCGCTCCCGGTGACGTCGTCGGAGTCGTCGGAGCCAACGGCGCCGGGAAGTCGACATTGCTGCGGATCCTCGCGGGTGAGCTGGCCTCGCTGGAGGGCACGGTCAGTCGATCGCCGGCAGACGCCTTTGTCGGCTGGCTGCCGCAGGAACACGAGCGGGTCCCCGGCGAAACCGTCGGACAGTACGTCGCCCGTCGGACCGGGTGCGCCGCAGCGACCGCGGCGATGGACGCCGCCGCAGACGCCCTCGCCGATCCGCAGCCCCGACCGGGCGCCGACGATCCGGCCGACCTCTACGCCGCGGCGCTCGATCATTGGATGGCCACCGGCGCCGCAGATCTCGACGATCGGCTGCCCGGGGTGCTGGCCGACCTCGGCCTGGATGTCGGGACCGTCGCGCCGGAGTCGGCGTTGATGACCACGCTGTCCGGGGGGCAGGCTGCACGTGTCGGCCTGGCCGCGCTCCTGTGTTCGCGGTTCGACATCGTCCTGCTCGACGAGCCGACCAACGATCTCGATCTCGACGGTCTGACTCGGCTCGAGAATCTGGTGCGCGGGATGCGCGGCGGGGTGGTGTTGGTCAGCCATGATCGAGAATTCTTGGCGCGTAGCGTGACCCGCGTGGTCGAACTCGATCTGGCGCAGCACACCAACACCGTGTTCGGCGGCGGCTACGAGAGCTACCTCGAAGAGCGTGAGATCGCCCGACGGCATCGGCGCGAGGAGTACGAGGAGTTCGCCGACAAGAAGGCCGATCTCGTCGCTCGCGCACGGACGCAACGTGAGTGGTCGAGCCAGGGCGTCCGCAACGCCATGCGCAAGGCTCCCGACAACGACAAGATCCGTCGCCGCGCGGCGACCGAGTCGAGCGAGAAGCAAGCTCAGAAGGTCCGTCAGATGGAGAGTCGGATCGCCCGACTCGACGAGGTCGTCGAACCGCGGAAAGAGTGGGTTCTCGAGTTCACCATCGGCACTGCGCCGCGGTCGAGTTCGGTGGTGGCGACCCTCAACGACGCGGTCGTGCACCACGGCGAGTTCACCCTCGGCCCGCTGTCGTTACAGGTGGACGCGGGCGATCGCATCGGCATCACCGGAGCGAACGGAGCCGGGAAGTCGACGCTCCTCGCATTGTTGTTGGGGCGGATCACGCCTGATGCCGGGACCGCGCACCTCGGAGCCACTGTGGCGATCGGTGAGATCGATCAGGCACGCGGACAGTTCGTGGGATCGGCCGAACTCGCCGACCGGTTCGGAGAACTCGTTCCCGACTTCACCTCGGCCGAGGTGCGCACGCTCCTCGCGAAATTCGGGTTGCGGGCCGACCACGTCGGCCGTCCGGTCGGCGAACTCTCGCCCGGTGAGCGGACCAGAGCCGCGTTGGCGCTGCTGCAGGCCCGCGGAACCAATGTGCTCGTCCTCGACGAGCCGACCAACCACCTGGATCTCCCCGCCATCGAGCAACTCGAATCGGCCTTGGAGTCGTACGACGGAGTCCTGCTGCTGGTCACCCACGACCGGCGCATGCTCGCGAAGGTCCGCACGAACCGCGCCTGGCGGGTGGAGAACGGCCAGGTCGCCGAGCTCTGAGTGACTAGCTGCCGTCCTTCTGCGCCAGCAGCTTGTCCAGCCAGCCGGTGCCGTCGAGGATGCCGTTCACCGGTGCGCCGGCCGACAGGACGGTGGGGGTGCCGACCTGGCCGCCGGTCGCCTTGGACAACTGGTTCTCCGACTCGTCGGCCGCATTCTTGGCGGTCTCGAGCGATGCGCCATCGGTGATGCACTTCTGGGTGGCGGCGTTCGCACCCTGCTCGCCGGCGATGCGGGCGAGGTCGGTATTCGACAGGTCGGTGTCGCCGCCCTCCTCGGGCTGCGCGGCGAACAGTGCGCTGTGGAACTTGAGGAAGACGTCCTTGTCGCCCGCCTCGCCGACACACTGTGCCGCTCCCGCTGCGCGGGACGAGTAGTCGCCGGAGGCCGAACGCTTGTCCAGGAAATTCAGCATGTGATAGCGAATGCGCAGCTTGCCGTCGGTGATCGCCTGTCCGATCGCCTGACCCGACTGCTGCTCGAACTCCTTGCAGACCGGGCAGCTGAAGTCCTCGAACACGTCGATCGTCCGAGGGGCCGCGGCATCGCCGATGATCAGCGCGGCGTTCTGCGAGAGCACGGCTTCGTCGACCCCGCCCTTGTCGCGATTGCTGTTCCAGATCACGCCACCGATCACCAGGGCCGCGACGGCGATGATGGCCACGCCGGCCAGCACGTAGGTGGACCTCGACGAGGTCGTCCGGGTCTGGTACTTGGAGGGCGACGCCCCCGTGGACGAGCGCTTGTTGCTCACCATGTCCTCGCGTTCGATCGATGGTCGGTCGCCTCGACTCTAGTCAGCTCCGGCGAACACGGAATCGGTCGCGTGCGGAACGCGTTGTACGCCGCATGTCGTCCATCGAGATCTCTCCCCGTGTAGCAGAGCGCGTAGCCGACGAGCAGGTCATCTGGTTGACCACCGTCGACACCGACGGCAGGCCGGTGCCGACCCCGGTCTGGTTCCTGTGGTCAGACGACGAGG
Organism: Gordonia soli NBRC 108243; assembly: GCF_000334455.1. Lineage (GTDB taxonomy): Bacteria > Actinomycetota > Actinomycetes > Mycobacteriales > Mycobacteriaceae > Gordonia > Gordonia soli. The sequence continues at coordinate 241,123 of NZ_BANX01000002.1, read as the reverse complement.
TGCTCGTGTTCAGCCGGCCCGACACACCGAAGCTGCGCAACATAGGTGAGAACGATCGCGTGGCTCTGAACCTGAACTCGAGTTCGTCGGGCGGTGACGTCGCCGTGCTGACCGCCCGCGCACGCATCGACCCCGACGGGCCGAATCCGGCCGAGTGATCGGAGTTCACCGCCAAGTACACCGACGGATTCGTCGCCATCTCACAGTCGCCGGACGAGTTCCGCGACACGTACTCGACGCTGATCCGCATCCATCCGCAGCGCATCCGCAGCTGGTGACCGAAAGGCTCTGAGCCCTGGTGCAGTTCACCCTGCTCGCGGGCTTCGTGGGGGTCGCACTCGTCGCCTACCTGGTGCCCGGCCCCGACTGGCTCATCGTGGTGCGCGGTGCGACGATGTCGGCGCGACACGGCGCGATCACCGGTCTGGGCACGCAGGCGGGCCTGTTGGTGCACGGGCTGCTGGCGACCGTCGGCGTCTCCGCAGTGGTCGCGGCGGCGCCATGGGCGTTGCTGGCCATCCAGGTCGCCGGTGCTATCTACATCGGATATCTCGGCATCAGCGGACTCCGACGTCGTGGTGCCGACGCGGAGGTCGGTCCGACGGGATGGCGACAGGCATTCGTCACCAACCTGACCAACCCGAAGGTGATCGTCTTCTTCGTCGCCGTGGCACCACAATTCGTCGACACCGGCTCGGCCGTCTGGCCGCAGATGCTCGTCCTCACGGTGGTCGACGTGGTGATCGGGATTATCTGGTGGGTGCTCCTGGCGTATTTGCTGCGGCCGGTCATCGCCCGCGTCGGACCGGCGCGAATCGCGAGAGTCGCCTCGGTCCTCCTCGTGGTGGTGGCGGTCGCGTTGCTCGCATACTCCGTGGTGGAGTATCTCTGATCGCGGCAGGTGACACGCTCGACCAGCCGAACCCTGATGTGGCTCAACCGATCCCCGGGTCCCGAGGGGGACGGCTGATCGACTCGTCGTGCATCCTCGCATCACACGCGCGGCACACGTAGAGCCGACACGGATGGGGTAGGTGTGTGTTGTCCCAACCGACCAGGATGCGGTTGGGGCCGAGTTCGTGACCGTTGGGACATTGGGTCGGGAAGACCTCGTGCATCGGCGGCCTCTCTCAGCCTCCGCATGCTCACCCTATGATGCGCCACCGACGGACTCGCAGCATCCTGCTGGTGCACCGTCGATCGGTGCGCAACACACGTCGCCGCGCCACGCGGCGACTCCTTCTCGTGCGGCGACCGCCGCGATCACCAGTGCCGCAACGGGATCGGCCCAGGACCAGCCCACCAACCAGTTGACCACCAATCCGACGAGCAGAATCGCCGACAAATAGGTGCACAGCAAGGTCTGCTTCGAGTCGGCGACCGCCGACCGCGAGCCGAGTTCGCGTCCCGCTCGACGTTCGGCCCAGGACAGGGCAGGCATGATCGCGAGGCTGACGGCGGCCAGCATGATCCCGATCGTCGAGTGGCGCGCCGGATCGCCGATACCGGTCAGCGAACGCACCGAGTCGACGCTCACGTACACGGCCAGTGCGAGGAACGAGACCGCGATGATGCGCAGCGCGACCTTCTCCCGGCGTTCAGGGTCTCGGCCGGCGAACTGCCAGGCCACTGCTGCGGCCGAGGACACCTCGATCACGGAGTCGAGTCCGAAGCCGATGAGGGCTCCCGACGAGACGCGTGCTCCCTCGGAGATCGCGACAACGGCCTCGATGACGTTGTAGGTGATGGTCCCCGTCACGAACCAGCGGATTCGGCGCTGCAATGTCCGGCGGCGGGTGTCGTCGACGCGGGGGACACCTCGGGGCGAGGGGAGCCCGAGGTCGGCGGACATCAGCAGCAGCCGCGGTCGTCGGAATCGGCGCAACAGGCCGGGTCGATCGCGAGTACCAGTCCCAACATGTCATCGAGCACGGTGCCGATGGTGGGGTCGGCGAGCTCGTAACGGGTTCGCCGGCCCTCGGCGATGGCGCTCACCAAGCCGCAGCCGCGCAGGCAGGCGAGGTGGTTGGACAACGTCTGACGGGAAACGCCGATGGTGTCGGCGAGGTCGGATGGGTAGGCCGCCCCGGTACGTAAACACAGCAGAACCTGCGTCCGGGTCGAGTCGGACAGTGCGTAACCGAAGCGCGTGAGGGCATCTCGTTGGGTGACCAGGACCGTCTCCATGGAGCGAAATAGTACATCGATTTCTGAATTCATAAAAGGGTGAACTATCGACGGCGTCCGACGACGCGGGTCGCGGGACACGATCGACCTCGGCTGGCACTCTGGATCCCGTGGCAGCAGCAGACGAATTGCACGGAGATCCGCACGTCGAGCGTTACCTGGAGACCGACGGTGCGGAAGGGTACGAGTGGAACGGGACCCACATCCTGATCCTGTTCACGAAGGGCCGGAAGTCGGGCACCGAGCGCCGGCACGCGCTCATCTACCGCGACTGGGGCGACAACGCCTATCTGGTCGTCGCATCCAAGGGCGGCACCGATCAGCCGCCGGCCTGGTTCCTGAACCTCGAATCCGATCCCGACGTCGAGGTGCAGATCAAGGGGGATCGCTTTTCGGCGCGAGCGCGGGTCGCGACCCCCGACGAGAAGCCGGAGGCGTGGGCCCGGATGGTCGAGGTCTGGCCGGACTATGACGACTACCAGGCCAAGACGTCCCGGGAGATCCCCGTCGTGGTCCTCGAGCGGAAGTGATCCGAACCGCACCGGCCGTGCCAGGGTGATCGGGCCGACGAGTCGTCGTCGGTACCGGGACCGGCGCAAGCGGTTTCGTCACCGCAGCCCTTCGAGCTGGAGGATCATCTAAACTCCCAGCCATCATGAGGTTGACTGCTCAGCGGCGCACCGACCGTGACCGGGCCGAGGGTTCCCGGGCGCTTCGCGGGATCCTCATCGGCCTCGCGATCTCGGTGGTGCTCTGGGCTGTGATCATCGGCCTGCTCGTCTGGTTGCTCTGACCGCCGCGGTCGTGCACCGCGGCGTCCCGCCTCGGCGCTGGGCTTCCGATCATCAGGAGTCGAAGCCTGTTCGCTGCGAACGCCTCCCGGTTGACTCGCCCTCACCCGACAGTGAGGACGTACTCTCCATGACCCGTGAACTTCATCTCGGCGGATTCCTGATCGCATCACCGGTGACCCACTCGCACGCCGCCTGGCGGCACCCTGGATCGGAGACCGACTATTTCGGCCCGGACTATTACCACCGTGTCGGCCGCATCCTGGAGCGCGGACTCTTCGACTTCGCCTTCTTCGCCGATCTGCTCGCCGCGCCGATCCGATTCGGTGCCGACCAGACCGAGCCGCTGCGTCGGGGGACGCAGGCGGCCGCCACCATCGATCCGAGTCTGGTTGCGGCGAGCATCGCGGCCGTGACCACCCATCTGGGCGTCGCGGTCACCAAGTCCGCGACCTATTTCCACCCCTATGAGGTGGCGCGCCTGTTCGGTTCGCTCGACCATCTGACCCGTGGACGAATCGCCTGGAACATCGTGACCTCGCTGTCACAGGCCGAGGCGCAGAACTTCGGGTTCGATCAACACGTCGCCCACGACGAACGGTACGCCCGCGCCGAGGAATTCGTGCAGACAGCAGTCAAACTGTGGTCGAGCTGGGACGAGGACGCGGTCGTCGCGGACAAGGGAACCGGAGTCTGGGCCGACCCGACGAAGGTCCGTGCCGTCGACCACGAGGGTGAGTACTACCGGACCCGCGGCCCGCTCAACCAGCCGCGTTCGCCCCAGCATCGACCGGTTCTGATCCAGGCCGGGTCCTCGAGCCGCGGAAAGGATTTCGCGGCTCGATGGGCCGAGGCGATCTTCGAGATCGATCCGACACCGGAGGGACGGCGCGCCTACTACGACGACGTGAAGTCACGCGCCGACAACCACGGGCGCAATCCCGACCACGTGAAGATCTTCCCCTCCTTCATCCCCTTCATCGGCGAGACAGAGTCCATTGCACGCGAGAAGCAGGCCTTCCACAACGAACTCGCCGACCCGGTGTCGGGATTGATCACGTTGTCGGTGCACACCGACCACGACTTCTCCGGGTACGACCTGGACGCGCCGTTGGAAGACGTGCAGGTGTCGGGCACGCAGGGGCTCTTCGACGTCGCCCGGCGCCTCAGCGAGCGGGACGAGCTGACGTTGCGCGACATCGGCCGGCTCTACGCCGAGGGGGTTCTGCTGCCTCAGTTCGTGGGCACCGCATCCGATGTGGCCGACCAGATCGAGGAGTCGTTCACCGGGGGAGAGGCGGACGGGTTCATCGTCTCGACCGCGCAGTCACCCGGTACCTTCAACGACTTCGTCGATCAGGTGGTGCCGGAGTTGCAGCGTCGCGGACTGTTCCGACGCGAGTACCGGGGCAGGACGCTGCGCGAGCACCTCGGACTCGGCCATCCGACCGACGACCTGCCTGCCGACGTGCGGGGCGAAGGCCGAGTGCCGCTGGCCGGCTGAGGGGACAGGACGCACACGGCTGCACATACGCCGACAGGGCCCGGATCCGAATGGATCCGGGCCCTGTCGGCGTATGTGGTCGTGACAGGCCCCCCGCGGGTGTCGCCGCTGTGAGGTCAGTGCGCCTCTTCGAAGGCCTCGATCACGGCGCGCGGGATGCGGCCGCGGTCACTGACGTCGTGGCCGTTCTTCTGGGCCCACTGGCGGATGGCCTGGGTCTGGTCCTTGCTGCGTCCGGCGCCGTTGGTCACGGTCACGCGCTTGGGCGAGCGCGATGTTGCCCGGGAGACCTCCACGTACTTGGACAGCGAGTCGCGGAACTGCTGGGCGTGCTTCGAGGACGTGTCGAACTCGTATGTCTTGCCGTCCAGGCTCCACTTGACGGTCTCGAATTCGTCGAGGACTTTGCCGTCGATGTCGTCGATGACCTGAACGATTTCTTTTCGTGCCATGGTGTACTCCCTGTTCTGACCTCAGAGCGGACTCGCGCGACCGTTCGCGCACGAGATGTCTGACCCCCCCTGTCGAGGACATCATATACACATCCAATTAAGGAATGACTGAGAAGGTGCACCATTCCTAGAGGTATGTGAAATCCGCAAAGAATGCTGCAGGTCATGAAGTGGGAACTGAATCCGAATCCGTGTCGGAAGGTTCATCGCTGCGGTTCATCGGATCATCTGTGGAATCGCCGGTCGCGCCGCCCAGCAGTGACGTCGGAGCGCGGTCCTCGGCATCGATCACCCGATAACCGGTCGGGGTAATGGCGAATCCGGAACGGGATCCGGACTCGATGCAGTACAGCCCCACCGACTCGCTCAGGCATGAGAAGCGGGAGACGGTGATCGTGTTCCCGTACTCGACGATGGCGCTGCGGTAGAGGACGGGGGAGCGATTCGCGCAGGCCCCGCGCTCGGGTCCGTCAGAGTCGAGGACGACCAGCGTGCTCGACCAACGGCACGACGAGGGCTCGAGCGACGGGCGCGGAATCGGGCGTGCGACATCGCGATCCATCCGGCACACGAGCGAGGAGGTGCCGTTTGTGCCGGTCGAACACGACGTCCGGCGATCCGGTGTGGAGAAGTGGAATCCCGAGGAATCCTGGGGCGGCGAATCGGGTGCGGTGGCACCACGACGGAACAGGGAGTTGTCCTCCCGCGGTGCGCTGGCGATCACCCGACCGATGGACCAGGACGGCAGCGAGACAGTGTTGTCGTCCGTCGGCTCGCTCGCCTCCGAGGTCGTCGGCACCGCGGTCTCGGTCGATACGTCGTCGGTGGGGGGCAACACGATCTGTGACGGTTTCGGGTCGTTCGCGAGTGAACAGCCCGCCAGGGCCGAGAAGGCCGGTACCAGCAGGGCGACGGCGGTCAACAGCCATGCCGAACCGCGCCGCCGTGGTCCGTACGCTTGCACTGTGTCGACCCCCAAGATCGTCTCGTTCTACGTGTTCGCCCCGCTGCCCGACCCCGAGGCCATCCGCCTCTGGCAGTACGCGGTGTGCGACGCACTGGGACTCCGCGGGCGCATCATCGTGTCGGGGCACGGCATCAACGTCACCGTCGGCGGTGAGTTGGGTCCGGTGAAACGGTACGTCACCACGACGAGGTCGTATCCGGCGTTCGCGAAGCTGACCCCGACCTGGTCGACCGGCACTGGCGACGACTTCCCCCGGCTGTCGGTGCGCACCCGGGCGGAGGTGGTCACCTTCGGTGTCCCGGACGAGGTGACCGTGGACGCTGACGGAGTGGTCGGCACCGGAACCCGACTCAGCCCGCGCGAACTGCACGAACTCGTCACGGAACGCGGTGACGACGTCGTCTTCCTGGACGGTCGCAACCAGGTGGAGGCTCAGATCGGTCACTTCGCCGGAGCGGTGACGACGGGCGCCGCGACCACGCGTGATTTCGTGCCCATCCTCGACAGCGGGGCGTTGGACCATCTGAAGGGGCGCCCGGTGGTCACCTACTGCACGGGCGGTGTGCGGTGCGAGGTGCTCAGCGCGCTGATGCGCTCGAGGGGCTTCGGTGAGGTGTATCAACTCGACGGCGGTATCGCCGCCTACGGCGCGGAGTACGGCGACGACGGCTTGTGGTCGGGGTCGATGTACGTGTTCGACAAACGTATGTCGGTGGACTTCTCCGACCACACCGAGCTCGTCGGCCGCTGCTCGGAATGTGGTCGGGCGACCAACCTCGTCGCGAATTACCCGGACGAACTCGGTCGCGAGCTCGCGGTCATCTGTGACGGTTGTCTCAAAGGACTCGAAAGGGAACATCCGGACACGCCGTTCGCGTCGGCAGTGAGTGACCCGAGATGACGCCGTCGGGGGTTCCGGTGATCGTGCTCGCGGGATTCCTCGGTTCCGGAAAGACCACCTTGCTCAATCATCTGCTGCGTACTTCAAGAATGCGCATCGGAGTTTTAATCAATGATTTCGGAGCAATCAACATAGACGCTTTGTTGATCGCGGGTCAGGCGGACGGAACCGTCAACTTGGGTAACGGTTGCATATGTTGTTCCGTGGACGCGGACGGGCTCGAAGACACGCTGCTCCGACTGACGCGTCCCCGCGCCGGAATCGACGCCGTCGTGATCGAGGCGAGCGGGATCGCGGAGCCGCGGACGTTGATCCGGATGGTCACCGCGATCGCCGACGCTCGGATCCGATACGGCGGACTCGTCTACGTCGTCGACGCCGTATCGGTCTCGATGGTCCGAGATCGCCATCCCGAGATCGACCACCACGTCTCGGTCGCTGACCTCATCGTCGTCAACAAGGCCGATCTGGTCGAGCCGCCGGAGCTGGAGCGTGTCGGCGACTTGGTGCGGTCGGTCAACCCGACCGCGCCGCGGGTCGTCACGATCGACGGCGCGCTCGATCCCGCTGTGCTGTTCGATCCCGTGGAACGCGTCATCCCCGACGACGTCGGTCCGCGGCAACTGACGCTCGACGAACTCGTCGAAGAGATCGCGCACGACCACTCGGCCGGAGACGGCGCCGACAGCGAGGGTGACCACTCCGGCCACCTCCACGCCGCGTACACGTCTGTCGAGTTCACCAGCGCCGAGCCGATGGACCCGCGAGCACTCGCCGCCGTCCTCGAACGCCCCCCGGTCGGCAGCTACCGGATCAAGGGGGTGGTCTCGTTCGACCTACCGGGGCATCGGCAGCGCTACGTGGTCCACGCCGTCGGCGGATTCGTGCGCGTCGACCGTGGTCCGTGGCGCGGGGAGCAGCCGTCCACCGCGCTAGTGGTCATCGGCACCGGACTCGATGCCGACGACGTGCGTCGGCGACTGTCGGAGGCGGTTCGCAGGACCGACACAACGGACGAGCACGGAATCCTCAGCATCACGCGCCACCTGCCCGACGCGGGCTGAACGCGACGTCACGGCTGGCTAACGATTGCGTCGTCCCAGTTCGCGAACTTCCCAAAGTCGCCGACGGGTGTTTCACTTGAGGCCACTGTGACTAATGTGGCCAGAGTTGCGCGATGGAAGGAGCGTGGCGGATGCGTAGGGGAACGCGCGTCTGCCCGACAGCTATGAACCAGAAACGACCTCTTCGAGTCCGGTCCGCCGGCATGCTCACCGCCCTCGCCGTGGTCGCCGGCTCCGCCCTCGCCGTCGGTGCGCCCGCGACGGCTGCGCCGGCCCCTGCTCCCGCGCCCGCGGGCACGGCGTTGGCGGGCAAGACCGTCTTCCTCGATCCCGGCCATCAGGCCAGCGCGGCCGGTCATCGGCTCGATGCGCAGGTACCCGATGGTCGGGGCGGCAAGAAGGACTGCCAGACCACAGGGGCGACCGGCGTCAACGGCGCACAAGAGCACACGGTCAACTGGGAGATCACCCAGCTGGTCAAGGCGGGCCTCGAGAGTCAAGGGGCGCGCGTCGTGCTGAGCCGGCCCGACGATCGCGGCTGGGGTGGCTGCGTCGACCAGCGTGCCGCTGCGGCGAGCAGGTCCGGTGCTGCGGTGGCGGTCAGTCTGCACGCCGACTCGACGACACGCGGCGCCGACAACGCCAAGAAGGGCTTCCACCTGATCGTGCCCAAGCTCCCGGTGCCGGACGCCACGGTCAGCCGTGTGCAGTCGAGCGAGGGCCGCAAGGCATCCGAGACGATGCGGGACGCTTTCGTCAAGGCGGGCTTCCCGTCGGCGAACTATGCCGGCGTCAACAACGGCATCCAGACGCGATCGGACATCGCAGCGGTCAACCTGACCAAGGTCCCCGCCGTGTTCCTCGAACTGGGCAATCTCTCCAACCCAGGCGAGGCTGATGCGTTGAGCAAGAAGGACGGTCAGCTCAAGTACGCGATGGCCGTCACGCAGGGCATCCTCGGCTACGTCCGGGGGCCGGTCGCCTCCGGGACCACGCCGCCGTCGTCGACCACACCCGGCACCGCGAGCCAGCCCGGGACATCGACCCCCGGAACCGACGACAGCACTGCAGACGACGGTCTCGCGACCGTGCTCCCGTTCGTGCAGCAGCTGATCGACTCGAAGGATCCGAAGGTGATCTTGGCTCTGCTGAGCAGCCAGGGACAGGATGTCTCGGCGCAGATCCTCAAGGCGATGCTCCAGGTGATCTACGGGCTGTTCGGCGGCAAGCTGCCGATCGGCTGACCGCACTCGTAGGCGGCAAGGTGACCATCGAGTGGGCGCCCGACGTCTAGGGTTGGCCTCATGGGGCTGCGAGATCTGATCGTCATGGACACACCGGTGCCGTCGCTGCGGGGGCGGGTGGTGCTGATCACCGGTGCCGCGAGCGGTATCGGCAAGGCCACCGCGTTGGCCGCCGCTCGCAACGGCGCGCGTCTGGTGCTCACCGACCTGCACGCCGATCCGTTGGAGGCGGCGGTCGGCGAGATCGCCGCGGCGGGAGGCGACGTCCTCTACCACCGAGCCGGTGATGTCTCCGATTACGAGTGGGTCGCCGCGTTCGCGCGGGAGGTCGACGCCGAGGTCGGTGTGATGGACGTGGTGATGAACATCGCCGGCGTGTCGGCGTGGGGGACGGTCGAGAACCTCGAGCACCGGCATTGGCGGCAGATGGTGGACGTCAACCTGATGGGTCCGATCCACATCATCGAATCCTTTGTGCCGCAGATGGTCCGTCGCGGGACCGGCGGCCACCTGGTGAACGTGTCGTCGGCTGCCGGTCTGCTCGCGTTGCCGTGGCACGCCGCCTACAGTGCGAGCAAGTTCGGAATCCGGGGGGTCTCCGAGGTACTGCGATTCGATCTGCGCCAGCACAAGATCGGCGTCTCGTTGGTGTGCCCGGGCGCTGTCAAGACGCCGCTCGTCGGCACCGTCGAGATCGCCGGCGTCGACCGTGACAATCCCCGGATCAAAGCGGCCGTCGGGCATTTCGAGAAGGCGGCCATCGCTCCCGAGAAGGCCGCGTCGGCGATCCTCACCGGAGTCCGCAAGAACCGCTTCCTCGTCTACACGTCCTTCGACATCCGATTCGGTTACTGGTGGGCACGAAAGTTCGCCCTGCCGTACGAGATCGCGATGCGGGTGGCCAACGACCGGTTCAGCCGACTGGCCCGGGTCAGTGCGGCCACCGCCGAGGTCGACGCCGCGTCCAGGCGGTGATGGCGGTCTCGACCTTCCGCAAGGACCGCAGCGACGTCGACCCCGACTTCTTCGCTGCAGAGGCGGCCGGCCTTCGCTGGCTCGCGGCGGGTGGGGGACCGGTGGTTGGGGTGCGTACGGTCGGTGCGCACCACATCGAACTCGACCGACTGGAATCGGCTGCGCCGACAGATGATGCCGCGAGCCGGTTCGGTCGTGAGCTGGCCCGGATGCACGTCGCCGGTGCGGACCGGTTCGGTTCGGCGCCCGAGGGGCACACCGGCAGGCAGTTCATCGGCGAACGCGCCCTGAGCAGTCGAACTCATTCTCGTTGGGGGGAGTTCTATGCCGCCGAGCGCGTGGAGCCGTATCTGGAACCCGCATGTCGGGCCGGCAATCTCACCGCTGTCGACGAGTCCGCGGTCCGTGATGCGTGCGTCGTGATCGCCGGCGGAGCCTTCGATGACGACGAGCCGCCGGCACGGCTGCACGGCGACCTGTGGACTGGGAACGTGCTCTGGACGCCGGCCGGTGTCGTGCTGATCGACCCGGCGGCGCACGGTGGACACCGCGAGACCGACCTCGCCATGCTCGCACTGTTCGGGTGTCCGCTCCTCGGCACGATCATCGACTCCTATGACGCCGAGACCCCACTTCGTGCGGGATGGCAGGATCGGGTGCCGCTGCATCAGTTGCACCCGCTTGCGGTGCACGCGGCCGGTCACGGGCCGTCGTATGGGAAGGCCCTGGGGCAGGCCGCGCGCGAGACGCTGCGCGCGGCTGGATAATCGACATCTGTGAGCAACGATCAGTCCGTCCTCGTCGTGTCCGCCACCCGCTCGGAGGCGAAGCACGTCCCCGACGGAACCCGCCTGCTGATCACCGGGATCGGCAAGGTCTCCACGGCCATCGCACTCACACGTGCGTTGTCCGACGGGCCGCCGGTCGATCTCGTCGTCAACATCGGTACGGCCGGCGCCCTGCACGCACACCACAGCGGGCTGTTCGTGCCGTCCACGGTGATCGAGCACGACATCAGCAGCGCTGAACTCACCGCCATGGGATACCCGGTGGTCGACAGCTGGACGCTGCCCGATGGTGACGGCACAGTTCTGGCATCGGGGGACACCTTCGTCGCCGATCCGATCCGACGTGACGAACTCGCCCGGCGCGCAGATCTCGTCGACATGGAAGGCTGCGCCATCGCCCACGTGAGCGCCGAATTCGGGGTGCCCTGCCGCCTGGTGAAGGTGGTCAGCGACAGTGCCGACGAAGCAGCCATGGAATGGCCGACGTTCGTCGACGCCGCCGCCCGTGAGCTCGGCACATGGTTGCGCGACGCCGATCTCGTCGGCCGATCTGTGGTGGCACCAGGCTGATCGAGTCCGGGCCGGTCGGCTCACGCGCGGTTGCGGGACCTCGTCGACTGCGTTCCGGTGGAGCCGGACGCAGCCGGTGCGGGGGCGCTACCGCGTTCGGCCGATGCCGTCGTGGAGGCGATCGTCGAGTCCGGTCGGGGCCGTGCCTGACGAGACGAACTCGGTCCGCTCGATGTGCCACCGGTACCGGAGGCCGAGTCACCTGCGGCCCTGCGCACGTCACCTGCGGTGCGCCGACGTGTCGGAGGCGGGGTCGCCGATCCCGCCTCGCCGGCGGGTCGTTCGGTGCGTGCGCGTCGGGTCCGAGGTGCATCGCCGCGGCTCGTCGTGTCACGACCGGCGTCGCCGGCATCGGTGCGGCGGCGGCGCGGCGCATCGGAGGGATCTGCTCGCCGGCGGCGCGGCGCCGACTGAGGATCGCCATCGTTCGGATCATCGTCCCGCTTCGCCGCCTTGGTGCCGCGCGAGTGCGAGGGCGTGGTCGCGGATCGCCGCTTACCCGGCGTCCGTTCACCCGACGCTCGTCTGCCCGACGCCTCGTTGTCCGGCCGCGGCTTCGGATAGCGCAGGCTGAACTTCTCGCCCGGCTGTCGGGTGAGGTACCAGCGACCGAGGACGAGGAGCAGCGTGACGATGAAGGTCACGGCCATCCAGGGAAAACCGTCGGCGATGGGGAGCAGCACCTTGAAGATGAGGCTCTTGATCCCGGACGACGCCTGATCGGCGTTGAGGCCGTAGAGCGTGATGATGCCGACGAGGAATGCGATGAGCGGCGGTTGGGCGGCTGCGGTGAACAACGCGCGTCGGCGGACCAACAATGCGGCCGCCACACAGCCCACCAGATAGCAGAACTTGTAGATGGCACCGAGGCCATTGCTGTTGTTCGCGTCGACGGCGGCACCGACAGCGGTGACGATCGTCGCCAGCAACACCGCTCCCCACCAGGGCAGACCACGCAGCGTCGGGAGAACCGACTGCTCGTTGGGAGGTACCGCGGAACGGGTACGGAGGGCAAAGGGCACATCTAGACGGTACCGGGTGGATCGCCGATCTCGGCGAACCGGCCGTTCATGTTGCGCTGTTCCGTCACGGGGGGTGACTCGGCAGGTGGGTCCGCGGGCGGCGTCGCATGTCGGACGACATCGTCGACGAGGGTCGGCCGTGACACGTCGGAGAGGTCGCCGAGGGCCTCGAGGTCGGCGAGTTTGCGTGCGGTCACGCCCAGACGTGCGTCGACCGCGCCGACTGTCGAGTTGTAGGCCTCGACAGTGCGGCGAAGCGAGCCACCGAGCCGGTCGACGTGCCCGAGGACGGTGCCGAGGCGGTGGTGGAGTTCTGTGCCCAGCTCGTGAATCACCGCGGCGTCGCGGGCCATCGCATCGTGTCGCCAGCCCAATGCGACGGTCCGCAGGAGGGCCATCAGCGTCGACGGTGTGGCGAGGACGATGTCGTTGGCGAATGCGAACTCGAGCAGGTCGCCGTCCATCCGCGACGCCGCCTCGAGCACCGGATCGCTGGGCACGAAAAGGACGACGAGTTCCGGCGTGTTGTCGAAAGCGGCGGGGTAGTCCTTGGCGGACAGTCGGTGGACGTGCGCGCGCATCGCCTTGGCGTGTTCGCGGAGTCGCGCGGTCTCGACCTCGGGATCGGTCGCCGAGATCGCGGCGAGGTAGGCGTGCAGAGGCACTTTGGCATCGACCACGATGTCGCGGCCACCGGCGAGATGGACCACCAGATCCGGCCGGACACCGCCGCGCTCGCTGCCCGATGAGGATCCGGCCCGTGCCGACACCTGGGTGCTGAAATCACAATGCCTGGTCATGCCGGCGAGCTCGACGACCCGTTCGAGTTGCAGCTCGCCCCATCGACCTCGGACGTGCGGGGTGTGCAGGGCGTTGGTCAGTTGTCGGGTCTGTTCGTTGAGTTGACTCGATGCGACCTGCATCCCGCGGACCTGCTCGGCCAGGCCCGCGTAGGCGCTGACCCGGTGATGCTCGACTCGGCGCAGTTCTTCGCCCAGCTGTGACAACCCGTTTCGAAGCGGATCGACGATGGTCGACACATGTGCACCGATCACCGACGACTGCCGCCGGGCGACATCTTCACCGACTGCCGCGAGTGAGCGGGCGGCGAGGTCGTGGGACGCCCTCATCGCGTCGGCTTCACCGCGAGCGGCCGCCAGCTCGCCGGCATTGCGAGCGGTGTGCGCCAGCCAGCCGATTGCGATCCCCGCGATCAGCGCGAGTGCCAGCCCGCCGACCATTGCTGCGTTCATACATGCGATGGTGCCCGGCGGGTCCGACAGTCCGGCGAAACCCCTCAGTCGGCGAATCCTCGGTCGGGGGAGTCGACCTGGGGTGATTCGTGGGCCAGGAGGTGCCGCTTCACCTCGAGTCCGTACCGGAACCCGCCGAGGCCGCCGTCGCCGCGCAACACCCGGTGGCAGGGCACGAACAGGGCGGCGGCGTTGCGTGCGCACGCCGACGCGGCCCCGCGAACCGCAGCGGGACGGCCGGCCCGCTCGGCGAACTGTGTGTAACTGACCGGCTCGCCGGCGGGCACCGTGCGGAGGACATCCCAGGCGTGGACCAGGAAATCGCCCGACTGCTGACGTACGGCCACATCGTCGATCGCGGTGAGATCACCGTCGTAGTAGGCGATCACGGCGTCGGTGATCTCGCCCAGCGAGGCGATCTGCTCGAGCGATCCGGGACGAAGGGTCGGGTGGACCAGGGCGACGAGGTAGTCGGGATCGTCGGTCCAACCCGAGGCGAGGACCACCGAGTCCTCGTCGACCACCGCGGTGAACGGTCCGCTGGGGGTGCTGACGGTCGACCATCGCGCGACGGTGGTGGGTGATGCGGCGGAACGTGATCCGCGGCGCTCGGTGGGCGGCTGCGGGGTGGTGCCGCGCGGTTGTTCGGTGGGCGGGACCAGGTCGGTCACGGACATCGGGGTGCTCCTCGGTTCAGGTGGACGGTTTGGGGTCGTGAAGCGAGCGGCAGTGTGGCTCATACGATCCGGGCATCCGGATCGAGGGCGGCCACGACGGTCGCGTCCTCGGGCGTCATCGGTGCATCGCTCGTGGTCTGGTCTGCTGCCCGCACGGTCCCCGACGGCTGCAGGATCGGGTCCGCGGCGGACAGGCGGTGGTGCCACAGGTACATCGATGCGTAGGAGCGCCATGGCGCCCACCGGCGTGTGTCGTGGTCGAGGTCGATTCCGAGGGCATCCGCGGACTGCCGGATGACCAGGTCTCGGTCGAGCAGGATGTCGGGGTCCCCCGTGACCCGCATGGCGACGTAATCCGCCGTCCACGCGCCGATCCCGGGCTGTTCCATCAAGGTGGCACGCATATCTGACGCAGCCAGACCCGGATGCAGTTCCAACCGACCGTCGGCGAGTCTGCCGGCGGCGCCGACGATCGACTCGATCCGGCGTCGAGGGCCGGTGAGTACCGAGGCCCCGTGTTCGGCGATGACAGCCGGGGTGGGGAACCTGCGCCAGCCCGGATCGTCGGCCCAGTCGATCGGTGCACCGAGTTCGGTGATCAACCGGTTCACGTGGTGTCGAGCGGCCTTGACGCTGATCTGCTGACCGATCATCGTCCGGATCAAGGTCTCGGCGGGGTCGACGCTGCCCGGAACTCGCAGACCGGGTGCAGCGGCGACGAGCGGTCCGAGTGCGGGATCGGTCGCGAGTGCCTCGTCGGCGGCCGCGGTGTCGGCGTCCAGGTCGAACAGCCGGCGGATACGGTTCACCGCCACGCCGAGGTCCCGCATGTCGAGATGGGCGAACTCCACCTGCAGGTGCCCGTCGGCCGGTGTCGCCGTGACCAGCGCCGGACCGTGGGGGAGGTCGAGCACGCGACGGGAGCGCCAGCCGGTCTCGTCGTCGATCGTCACCTCTTCGAGTCCGTCGACCTGATGCGCCGACAGGAACCAGTGCAACCACCGCGAATGCAACGGCTTGCGGTGTGCGAGACGCAGGGTGAGCGGAGTGCCCGGGGCACCCGGCGGCGTCGCCGTCGAGCCCTTGGGCCGCAACGCCCGCAGTCGGGTGGGTGTCAAGGCGAACACGTCGCGGATGGTGTCGTTGAACTGTCGCACGCTCGAGAACCCGGCGGCGAACGCGATGTCGGTCATCGGCATCGAGGTGCACTGGATGAGAGTCCGCGCGTTGGTTGCCCGATGAGCGCGCGCCAGGGCCAGCGGACCGGCCCCCAGCTCGGCGGTGAGGACGCGGGTCAGGTGCCGCGCCGAGTACCCGAGATGTTCGGCGAGTCCGTCGACGCCGTCACGCTCGACGACTCCGTCCCCGATCAGTCGCATCGCGCGGGACGAGAGGTCGGCGCCCGCATTCCACCGCGGAGAGCCGGGCACGGCATCGGGCAGGCAGCGTCGACAGGCACGGAAGCCCTCGGCCTGCGCGGTCGCGGCCGTCAAGACGAAGTGCACGTTCTCCGCTCGGGGTGTCTGGGCCGGGCAGGACGGTCGGCAATAGATCCCGGTGGTGTGCACCGCAACGATGAACTGGCCGTCGAAACGGGTGTCGCGGGCCTTGACCGCGCGGTAGCACCAGTCGAAGTCGAGCGCCCGGTCGGCGTCTGCTGCGATACTCATGGCTCCACGATGACAGGCCTCGCCGACAAATTCTGGCGGGTATCGGACATCACCGTCTGTCCCGCTGATCGGGCGATTCGAGTGACGTAGATAACACTCGGTGGCACCATGAGGCCATGAGCACACCGGTGGGTGACCGACGACGAGGTCGGAACCGCGAAGCCGCCCTGCACGAGTTCCCGGCCTGGGGTCTGGAGATCATGATGGGTCTCTACGGTCCGGAGACCATCCGAGACGCCTGCGCCGACGGCGCCCGGAACGCCGCCGAGTCGGCACCTACGGATGCACTTCCCGGAGCCGGACCTCTGACACCGACGGGCGGAGCAGCCCCAGCGCACCAGCCCGCGGGATGCGGCCCGCGTGCCGCCGACCCGGTGTCGCCCATGATGATCGAGCTCGAGGCGATCAACGAACTAGCGCGCTACCTCGAGCGGAAGCTTCGCCGACGCTGAACTCGCCCGTCCGCACGGAGGCGCGGCGGCACTTCGCATCGGATTCGAGCTTCACGATGTCGGATGTGTGAAGATCGTGATGTGACAGAAGCGTTGGGCGGCAAGCCCGCGGAGGGCACCGTCGAATCGTCCGTGTCGGCACGTACCTATCCCAGTCGCGCCCAGGTGTTCCTGGCCGGGTTGCGGTCGAGTTCGGTGGTCGGTCTACAGGTCGTCCTGGTCGCGGCCGCCCTGTGGGTGCTGTTCTGGGTGCTCGGCAAGCTCTGGGTCGTCCTGCTGCCGGTGCTCTTCGCCGTCATCGTGTGCACGGTGCTCTGGCCGCCGGTGCGGTGGATGCGTAACCGTGGGGTTCCTGCCGCGGCAGCATCTCTGGTGATGATGCTCGTCGGCATCGGCGTGCTCGCCGGTGTCATCGCGCTGATCGTCCCCTCGATCGTCGACCAGGCGCCAGAACTCGCGGCACGGGCGACGGACGGTGTCCGGAGGTTGCAGGACTGGATTCAGGGTCCGCCGCTGAACGTCAAGGACGACCAGCTCGACAACATCGTGGAGACCATCACCGGGCGCTTGCAGTCGAGTGCATCGACCATCGCGGCCGGTGTGTTCAGCGGAGTCGGGACCGCGACGTCCATGCTGATCACCCTGTTCATGACCGTGGTGCTGGTGTTCTTCTTCCTCAAGGACGGGCCGAAGTTCGTCCCGTGGCTGAACCGGACCGTCGGGCATCCGTCGGGCGCACACGTCAGCGAGGTCCTGCAGCGCATGTGGAATGCGCTCGGCGGGTTCATCCGCACTCAGGCGATCGTGAGCTTCGTCGATGCGGCGCTGATCGGCGCCGGGCTGTTCATCCTGCAGGTGCCGCTTGCCGGCGTCCTGATGGTGATCACCTTCCTCGGCGGTTTCATCCCCATCGTCGGCGCGTTCGTCGCCGGTGCGCTCGCCGTGTTGATCGCCCTGGTGTCCAACGGTCTGACCACGGCGCTCATCGTGCTCGGCATAATTCTCGCGGTGCAGCAGTTGGAGGGCAACGTGCTGCAGCCGTGGTTGCAGTCGAAGGCGATGGAACTGCACGCGGTGATCGTGCTGCTCGCGGTGACGTTGGGCGGCACTTTGTTCGGGATCACCGGCGCTTTCCTGGCGGTACCCGCGGCGTCCGCTCTCACCGTGATGTTGCGGTACCTGAACGAGCAGATCGCCGAGCGCGCAGGCGAACGATTGCCGCCGGCGGGTACCGAGGTCTCCGAGCAGGTCGGGGTTCCCGACAAGTCGCCGTCCGGGGGCGCGTCGGACGCGGGTACCCGCCCCGCTGGTGCCTCGTCGAACGAGGTGGTGGCCACGGTCGTCGTCGACGACCCTGACGAGCCTGCCGGTGACGCGACTGATGCGCCTGCGGGCGCCTCAGGCGACGTACCGGGGAAGGCCGACGAGGGCGGCGACACCGACCGATAGACTGGGCGGTCGTGAGTCTCACCCTCGGAATCGTCGGACTGCCGAATGTCGGCAAGTCCACCCTGTTCAATGCCCTGACCCGGAACGACGTGCTGGCCGCGAACTACCCGTTCGCCACCATCGAGCCCAACGTCGGCGTGGTCGAGCTGCCCGATCCGCGCCTCGATCGACTCGCGGAGATCTTCTCCAGTGAGCGCATCCTGCCCGCGACGGTCTCCTTCGTGGACATCGCCGGCATCGTGAAGGGTGCGTCCGAAGGCGAGGGGATGGGCAACCAGTTCCTCGCCAACATCCGCGAGGCCGACGCCATCTGTCAGGTCGTGCGCGTGTTCGCCGACGACGACGTGGTGCACGTCGATGGTCGGGTCGATCCCTTCTCCGACATCGGGGTCATCGAGACCGAGCTGATCCTGGCCGACCTCCAGACCATCGAGAAGGCGCTGCCGCGGCTGGAGAAGGACGCGCGCAAGAACAAAGATCTCGCCGAAACGGTCGCCGCAACGCAGAAGGCGCAGGAGATCCTCAACGAGGGCAAGACCCTGTTCTCGCAGAAGGATTCGTTCGACCTCGGTGCCGTGCGCGAGCTGCACCTGATGACCGCCAAGCCGTTTCTCTACGTGTTCAACGCCGATGAGTCGGTGTTGACCGACGAGGCTCGCAAGGACGAGCTGCGTGCCGCGATCGCCCCCGCCGATGCCGTCTTCCTCGACGCCAAGGTGGAGAGCGAACTCCTCGAACTCGAGGAAGAGGACGCGCAAGAATTGCTCGACTCGATCGGCCAGACCGAGCCGGGGCTGCGGTCTCTCGCGCGGGCCGGGTTCCACACTCTGGGTCTGCAGACCTACCTGACTGCAGGGCCCAAGGAGTCCCGCGCCTGGACCATCCACCAGGGCGACACCGCCCCCAAGGCGGCCGGCGTGATCCACACCGACTTCGAGAAAGGCTTCATCAAGGCCGAGATCGTCTCGTTCGGTGACCTCGACTCCGCGGGCACGATGGCTGCGGCCAAGGCCGCGGGCAAGGTGCGCATGGAGGGCAAGGACTACGTCATGGCTGACGGGGACGTGGTGGAGTTCCGGTTCAACGTCTGATTCGATTCCGGTCGATTCGCGTCCCGGTAGGTGCCAGGCGTGTGGCCGGTCACCCGGCTGAATGCGGCGATGAACGCACTGGTCTTGCGGTAGCCGACCGCGCGGGCGACGGCGCCGACAGGGTCGCCGCCGACGAGTAGGCCGATGGCTGCATGGACGCGCGCGTAGGTGCGCCATCGAGCAAAGGGCAGGCCCGTCTCGGCGGCGAACAACCGGGACAGGGTGCGTGCGCCGACGTGGACTTCGGCGGCCCACGCGTCGACGCCGCGGTCGTCGGCCGGGTCGGCGACGAGTTGTTCGGCGATGGGCCGTATTCGTGGATCGGTCGGCATGATGAGACGCAGGTCATGTGACGATGCCGGTCGGAGTAGCGCGAACAGCAGGCTCTCCGCGGCCGGCCTCGTCGGATCGTTGTGTTCGATTCGCTGTAGATGATCGATGAGCTCACGCAGGAGCGGGCCGACGATCACACCGGTCGGCTCTGGCCAGTCGATCGGGGAGCGGTCGGCTGCGAAAACGAGCGTGAAACCCTCACCCCGCCGCAGGATCTCGCCCGAATGCTCGACGTTGCCCGGGATCCACAGGCCGTAGCCAGGAGGCACCAGCCAGTCCCGGTCGCCGGCTGTGACGGTGACCGTCGCCGTCGCCGTGCCCATGAGCAACGGCTCAGGATGGGAGTGTGCGGCCGGCAATTTCATCGCCGGCGCAACCGCCCCGTGCGCGATGCTCAGGATCGGTGAGGCACCGAGACGGGTGGCAGTTTCGGGGTACTGATGGTCCGCCATGCGCATTTGGTACACCGTAACATTAGGTGACCCTAACTTCGGAGGAGACGCTCATGGCCACCACTGACACCGGCGCGCGATTCGATCTCGGGCGAATGCTGCTCAGCGGCGGCCGGGTCACCCACATCGACCACCTCGCGCCGACATCCACGCGCATCCGGATGGAGGGACCGAAACTCGTCGGCTACGAATGGAACCCCGGGGACCACATCCGTATGCGGATGTCATCGATCGTGACATTGCGGTGTTTCAGCATCTGGGACAGCGACCCGGTGCAAGGTTGGCTCGACGTCATCGTCTACGACCGGAAGTCGCCGGACGGGCCGGGCCTGCAGTGGCTGAACACGGTGAAGACAGGCGATTACGCCGCATTCTTCCGCGACACTCGCGGATTGAAGCGCCGGCCCGACGCCACCTGGTACCTGTTCGCCGGCGAGGAGACGGCGGCACCTGGATTCGGATCGTTGCTGCGCGAGATCGACCCGGAGGTGCCGGTCGTCGGCGTCCATCAGGCGAACACCGTTGGCGACCACATCGAACTGCCGAGGGAATTGACGCGTGTGAACCGCGACGGTCGCTCGGCGGCATCGAGCACCGACATGGTCGACGCGATCGCAGCCCTCGACCTCCCTGATCCCGACGGTGGTGCCGCCTATCTCGCGGGCGAAGCCCGAACGATCCAGATGGTGCGTGCTTTCCTCGTGCGCGACCGAGGTTGGAACCGTCGCAGCATCGTCACCAAACCGTTCTGGACGCCGGGCAAACGCGGGATGGATTGACTCTTGTTCGGGGATCAGGCGACTTCGTCCGGGAGGATCAGGCAGTGGCGGACCCTGATCCGATTGCCAACCGTGAGCGCGTAGCACGGCAAAACGAGTCGTTCGACCGCGCAGTGGTGCGGAGTCCGGTTCGACGTCTGATCGGCGATGACTGCCGGGCCGTACCGTGGACATATGGATGAACAGTGCGAGACCGACGAGATCTATCTCGCAGGCGGCTGCCTCTGGGGCGTCCAGGCATTCGTCACGACATTGCCGGGGGTCACGTTCACCGAGGCCGGGCGGGTCAACGGCAACAGCCGGTCGCTCGACGGAGACTACGACGGGTATGCGGAATGCGTTCGCACCCGGTTCGATCCGACAGTCGTCGGCGTCGAGCAGTTGATGGCCTATCTCTTCGAGATCATCGACCCGTACAGCGTGAACCGGCAAGGGCCGGATGTGGGCGAGAAGTACCGCACCGGTGTGTACTCCGACGATCCGTCTCATCTCGACCAGGCGCGGGCGTTCATCGGCGCGCGAGACGACGCCGATCGCATCGCGGTCGAGGTGCTGCCATTGGGCAACTACGTGCGCAGCGCCGACGAGCACCAGGATCGGCTCGCGCGCGTGCCCGACAGCGCATGCCACCTCCCGCGGGAACTGTTGACCAAGTACTGCAGCTGAAGCCGCGAGGAGGGTGATCGTCGATGTCCTGGACACCGGAGGAGTTGGCGGCCATCGATGCCGCGCGCGAGCTCGAGATCGCCGTTCCTCGCGCCGACGACAGCGTGCGGCCGTGGACGCCGATCTGGGCCGTATGTGCCGACAGCGAGGTCTACGTCCGTACCTGGTACCGCCGCGAAACCGGCTGGTTCGGCGACGCGGTACGTGGTGAGCGTGCTCGGGTCCGCGTTCCCGGTGTCGAGGTCGGTGTGCGGATCGAGGACATCGGAGCCGGGACGACCGAGCTGCGGGACGCGGTCGACGATGCCTACCGCGCGAAGTACGGCGACGGTGGCTCGACGTCGCGGATGGTCGGTGACGACGCTGCGGCGGCGACGCTGCGGTTGGTCCGGGTCTCGGGTCAGTGATCGGTCGGTGACCCATGCGTCCGCGGGCTGATCCCGCTCACGCGGGTGTCGGTTCACCCGCGTCGACACGCCGGCCCCGCGGACAGAGTCCGACGCAGTCCCGAACCGCACACCTTCTATACACCGGACGCGCGGTGGTGGATACTGCATCGGTGAACCTCAGGAAGCGGGGATTCTTCTCCGTCATCGCCGTTGCCATTCTCGCCGTCGTCGCCCTTCTGGTGTCGACGGCGGGATCTGTCGCCGCAGCGCCCTCGTCGGGCTGGCGGTACACGATGGTGGCCTTCAGCAGCGCCAGCGACCGCGACATGGACATCTACACGTCGGGCGACGGGACGAACTTCCGCCTGGTTCGCAAGTCGGGATACCGACCGCCGGCGGGACGGGTGCGCGATGCGAGCATCTTCCACCACACCGACGGGTACTACTACATCACCTACACCACCGGAAACGGTGCGAACATCGGCTTCGCCCGTAGTCGCGACCGCATCACCTGGACACCGCAGGGCAACTGGCCGGTTCCGTTGTGCTGCGCCCTCTTACCGGGCACCGGTGACGGCAAGGGTCTGCTCGGCGGCTCGTCGAGCGGTCCCGGTTCGTCCGGATCGGCAGGCTCGAGTGACGGTCCGTCCCTGTCGCCGTTCACCACCAAGGCGTGGGCGCCCGAGTGGTTTGTCGACGGCGGACGTGTCAGCGTCATCCTGTCGATGTCCACCGGCGGTGGCTTCGTCCCGTATGTGATGACCGCGCTCGATCCGTGGTTGCGGACCTGGAGCCCGCCCGTGCCGCTGATCGGCATCGGCGCCGACCACATCGACACGAGCATCGTGAAGGTGGGCGGGATGTATCACGCGTTCACCAAGAACGAGACGCACAAGTACATCCAGCATGCCGTCGCGCCGGCTCTGATCGGACCGTATCGCTTCGTCGCTCCCGGCCGATGGGGCTCATTCGTGGAGGGGCCCACCGCGATCCAGTTGCCCAACGGTGTCTGGCGCCTGTATTTCGACGCCTACACCCGCGGCAAGTACCTCTACTCCGACAGCCGCGACGGTCTGCGCACGTGGTCGGCGGTCAAGGAACTCCCGAAGATCTCCGGCATCGTCCGACATGTCGGTGTGATGCGCGAACCCGCCTGACACGTCGGACGGGTAGGACTGCACGCCGCGAAAGCGGCTGTCGGGTCGGCTGTTCGGCTCATCGGCGGTGGTCGTGCGCCGGTGTCCGTAGGGTTCGACACCAGCGGATGTGTCGCACCGGCCGTCGCGTCCGACGGAGTCCGAGCCGGATACGGAGGTCTGCGGCAATGGGAACCCTGAGTTATGGCGCGACGATGTCTCTCGACGGCTTCGTCGCCGACGCCGCAGGAGATTTCCAGTGGGCGGCGCCGAGTGCTGAGCTGTTCGATGTCCATGTCGAACGGATGGCTGCGACCTCGACCGAGGTCCTCGGTCGCAGAACCTATGCGCTGATGCAATATTGGAACGCTCAGCCGGCCGACGAGCAGTGGACACCCGCGGAGCAGGAGTTCGCGCGCCGCTGGCAGGGGCTCGACAAGATCGTCGTGTCATCGACGTTGGGGCCGAACGATCTCGGAGCGGAAGGGGACCGCTTGGTGTCGACTCTCGAGCTGGACGAGTTGCGTCGAATCGTGGACGGGGCGCGCGGCATCGTGGAGATATTCGGCCCGACGGTGGCCGCCGATGCCATCCGCGCCGGTCTCGTCCAGGAGTTCCAGTTCTTCGTGGTGCCGACGGTGATCGGCACCGGGCTCCGTGCAATCCCCGCGGATGTCCGCCTCGATCTCCGCCTCGTCGAGCATCGGGTCTTCGACGACGGTGTGGCCCAGCTGCGATACGTGCGGCGTTGATTCCGATACGCGTCAGAACTCGTGAGATCGAACGGTGCGAGGACTACCGTGATCCCATGAGCAACGACTGGCGGGCCACCAGGGTGGACGAGGTGCGGTCACTGATCGTCCGTGCCGAACCGGATATCACCGAAGAGGTCAAGTGGCGGAAGCCGTCCAATCCCGATGGGGTGCCGACGTTCTCACTGGACGGCCTCGTCCTCACGCTTGAGACGTACAAGGACAAGATCAAGGTGACGTTCGCCAAGGGGGCGTCGTTGCCCGACCCGGCGAAGGTGTTCAACGCGAGTCTCGACGCGGGCACCCGCCGTGCGATCGACCTGAAGGAGTCGGACGTCCTCGACCCCGAGGCATTCGTCGCGCTGGTCCAGGCGGCGGTGGCCGTCAATCGGGAGTAGGCGGCCCTCACGCGGCGCGGATCCGTAGAAGAAGTTTCCGGAATCCGGGAATTTCTTCTACGAAATCGGGGGGTGGGCCGCCATTCCGTCGGCGAGCACGGTCAGGTCGGCCAGCACCGAGTCGAGGACCGCACGGAAAGAACGATTCTCGCCGTCGGCGATCCAGGTTGCGAATGTGGTGCGGAAGGCGACGGTGGCGGTCTCGGCGGCCAGCCGCGCGCGCTGGGGATCGATCCCCCGGACCGACATCGCTCTCGTGAGAGAGTCGGTCAGGCCGGCGAGTTTGAGCAGTTCGCGCTCCTGCAGGGCGGGTTCGGCGTCGATGATCGCGTCGCGTGCGCGGGAGAACGGTCGGCGGTCGTCGGGGAAGAAGTCGCACGCACCGGCGAGGGCGGCCAGCACGATCGTGCCCGGGTCGGTCTGTTCGTCGGGGAGGTCGCCGATGGGTGTGAGGAATGCGCCGGCGAACTCGTCTTGGCCGATGAAGAGGACTTCACGTTTGACGTCGAAGTGACGGAAGAAGGTCCGTTCGGTGACGCCCGCGGCCTCGGCGATCTCGGCCACGGTCACCTTGTCGTAGCCGTGCGTGGCGAACAGATCGAGAGCTGCCTGCTGTAGGCGTTCCCGCGCGCCCGGTGTCCATCTGGCCATGCCGCCAGATTTTACGTGACAGTTTCTGACGTCGGGCGTAGCGTCGCTTATGTCAGTAACTGACGTCAGTTGCTGACATCGACCGCCGTGGGTGGACGCCGAAACAGGAGGTAATGACTATGCGCGTATTCGTGACCGGAGCGAGTGGGTGGATCGGGTCCGCGACCGTCGACGACTTGCTGAGCGCCGGACATCAGGTGACCGGGCTCGCGCGCTCCGATGCGTCGGCCGTCGCACTCGATGCCAAGGGAGTCGAGGTGCTGCGCGGAGACCTGGACGATCTCGATGCGTTGGCCCGCGGGGCGAAGGAGTCCGAGGCGGTCGTCCACCTGGCGAACAAGCACGACTGGGCCGACATGTCCGCGTCCAACCGTGCCGAACGTTATGCCGTGCAGACGCTGTCGGATGCACTCGTCGGCACGGACAGGCCACTGGTCGTCGCGAGCGGCCTCGCCCGCCTCCGGCCGGACGGTCCGGGAAGCGAGTCCGATCCGTCACCGTTCGTCGGCGTCGACTCGCTGCGCGGCGGCGCAGAGAATCTGGCGCTCGAATACGCCGACCGTGGCGTGCGCGTGATCGCCGCGCGGTTCGCGCCCACGGTGCACGGAATGGGTGACCACGGTTTCATCTCGTACATCGTCGCGGCGGCCAAACGACACGGGGTCTCGGCGTACGTCGGGGACGGCTCCACCGCCTGGTCGGCGGTGCACCGATCGGATGCCGCGCACCTGGTGCGGACGGCGATGGAGAACGCACCCGGTGGGACCCGGGTGCACGCGGCCGCCGAGTCGGTCGGGTCGCGGGAGATCGCAGAGGCGATCGGGCGCTCACTCGACGTCCCGGTCACCGCGGTGGCGCCGGAGGATGCGGTCGACCACTTCGGTTTCATCGGAGCCTTCTTCGGCCTGGAGATGACCGGCACGAGCGATCAGACCCGCGAACTGCTCGGCTGGAACCCAACTGGTCCAACCCTGTTGCAGGACATCGCCGACGGCGCGTACGCACACTCCTGAGCGGTCACCGACCCGGGTGTCGTCGGTCCCGGAGTAGCCTGACCCAGACCGAAGGCGTGGGAGGTGCGATGCCGCAGTCGGGATACGCGAGAATGCTTCGATCCTTGCAGTGCGTGGCCTCCGATCTCGGATGGCTCCGATAGGCTCGATTCACGCGGTCAGGACAGGGGGAGACATGGTCGAGGACTGGCGAGCAGATCGGATAGGTTCGGCGATCCGTGGCACCAACCCGACCGTGATCGCCGAACTCGAGGCCGCGTTCGCGGTGATCGGTGACGCCCAGTTCCTGCCGGGATACTCTCTGGCACTGACGAAGACGCCGGGCATCGATCGGCTCACCGATCTCCCGCGACCCGACCGACTGGCGTTCCTGGCCGACGTGGACCTCGTGGCGGCCGCGGTGACGACCGTGTGCGGCGATCGGGATCCCGCATTCCGACGGACCAACGTGGAGATCCTGGGGAACACGCACGCGTTCCTCCACGCCCACATCTGGCCGCGATACGACTGGGAGCCAGCGCATCTGGTCGGGATGCCGGTGTGGCTCCGGGACCCAGCTCAATGGCGCGACCCGGAAACGCAACTCGGCCCCCGGCACGACGCCGTGCGCGCCGAACTCGCCGCCGAGATCGCCCGACTCCGCGCAACCCTGGACTGAGCCACGTCGATCGCCGACGGAGTCGGCGCGGGGAGGGGCGTCTCGGGTCCCGGCGATCGGCCGCACGCCGACCACCGGGACCAGGCCGGTCGGTCAGGGACGGCGAGCAACTCGAAAGGTCGCGATCGCCAACGCGACGAAGGCGACGCCGGCGAACGCCGACGCCACCAGGATTGTCGTCCCGGTCGCCGTCCCCGACGGGTCCTCGCGCTGCAGTGGGCCGAACACTGTCATCAGCGTTGCCAGGCCGAGAGCGCCGCCGACCTGCAGCAGCGCCTGCATCAACCCGGATGCCGCACCGGTGTCAGCCTCCGGTGAATTGTCGACCACCAGGACGTTGGCCGGCACGATCGACAGTCCGATGCCTGCGCCCATCACCATCGATGGCGCCAGGATGTCGACCAGGAACGACGAGTCGGGGCCGATCCGCGACAGCCACAGCAGTCCGACGATCGCCAGGAACAGGCCGACCAGCAAGATGCGCGCCGCACCGAATCGTGCGACGAGCCGCGCAGTGACACCGGAAACGGTCAGCCCGATGTTGAGTGCCATGAACGGGAGGAAGGCGAATCCTGACGCGATCACGCTGTAGCGCAACACGTCCTGCAGATGCAGCGTGGTGAAGGTGAACATCCCCATCATCGCGCCGGGCAGCAGCAGCATGACCAGGTACGGCGCGACCTTGGGCAGGGTGTTCACCAGACGCGGCGGGAGCAGCGGATGAGTGGACCTACGCTGCCGGATGGTGAAGCCCGCGAGAGCGATGACCCCGACTGTCAGTGAGACCAACGTCGCCGGATCGGACCACGATTGCTCGGATGCTCGGATGAAGCCGTAGACCACCGCGCTGACACCGGTGGCCGACAACACTGTGTCGGCGATCCCGAGATGTCCACGCTGCCGGTCGGTCTCGTCCACGGTCAGCGGGGCCAGCGCCAGGATCGCGAGACCGATCGGGACGTTGACCAGCATGACCCAGTGCCACGACAGTTGCTCGGTGAGCACCCCACCGAGGAGCAGGCCGATGGCGCCGCCGGAAGCGGCCCCCAACGAGAACCAACTGATCGCGCGGGATCTCGCCGGGCCGGCCGGGAAGTTGGCGACGATCAGACCGAGTGCGGTCGGTGCGGCGAGGGCGGCACCGACACCCTGCAGGATGCGCGCCGCCAACAGCATCTGCGCGTTGACGGCCAGTCCGCCCAGGAGAGAGGCAGCGGTGAACACGGCGATCCCGTAGAGAAGCGCACGTCGACGACCGATGAGATCGCCGAGGCGGCCGCCGAGCAGTAGCAGTCCGCCGACGGCAAGAACGTACGCGTTCATCACCCAGGACTGCGAGACCTCGCTGAATCCCAGGTCGTCGCGGATGCGTGGCAATGCCACGGTGACGATCGTGCCGTCGAGGATGATCATCAGCTGACTCGCCACCACCACGGCGAGTCCGATCCACGTCCGTCTGTCCATGGAGTCGATGTCGTTGTGTGCGGGATGGGATGCATTCGGTCCGGGATCGGCTTCCGGCCGACCGGCTCGGTGGGACAACTCGGTCACGACTACCCCCTGGGAGTCTTCGATGCGGTTAAAGTGGTGGATAAGTGGAGAAGCCCTCCAAATGGAGAGCGACTCCGTTTACATGAAAGCGGAGATTGGCTCCGTTTTCAAGACTTGTGTGCTCTTCTGAGCCAGGAGGTGTCATGACCAGCGCGTCCGCCCCGGTCAAACCGATGCGAGCCGATGCCCGGCGGAACTACGACAAGATCGTGTCGACCGCGGCCGAGGCGTTCCGTGAGAGTGGGATCGATGCCTCACTGGACGAGATCGCGAAGCGGGCCGGAGTCGGCCCCGGGACGCTGTACCGGCATTTCCCGACCCGCGAGACGCTCATCGCGGCTGCGATGCGGCAGGAGACCGGACGGTTGCTCGAATTCGGCGATCGCGACTCTGGCGTCGGCGAAGGAGGGGCGAGCGGCCCCGGAGAGAAGCTGATCGACTGGCTGGCCGCGCTGTCGCGGCACGTGGCGAGCTATCAGGGGCTGCCGGAGGTCATCACGGCTGCGGCCCGCGATCGGGAGAGTCCGCTCTTCACCAGCTGTTCCGATCTGCGGAACGTGGGGGCGGGACTGTTGGCGTCGGCGCAAGAGGCCGGCGAGATCAGAGCGGACCTGACGGTCGACGAGGTGTTCACCCTCGCCAACATGGTGGCACTCGGGGAGTCGTGTGTCGAGTCCCGTCGACTCCTCGCCCTCGCGGTCGAGGGCATCCGACCGCGCGCCGATTCCTGATCCGATACCGCCTCGACCGGTTGAACACAGCGGTCACGGGTTGACCGTGATCTCCTCGTTGAGACGGAAGTCATGTGTCAACGGAAGTTCGTCACCGCTCCAGAATCGTCCCGGGTCGAACCAGTTCGAGTTCTTGTCGTCATGGATCAGGCCGATCTCCGCGTAGGTGATCGCCACCACCTCGGCGCAGTACGCGGCCTGCAGGCTCGCGACGTCGGCACGTTTCTCCGCCCGTCGCTCGCGGGCGAGGCGATCGAGAAAGGGCACCCCACGGACGACATCGAGACCGGTCGGCACACGACCACGGAACCAGCGGCCGGCCAGACGCGCGGTCGACGGGAAAGGTGTGCCGTCGAGGCGGGCGATGACCTTCAGGAGAGCGTCCTCCTGCTCGGTCGACACCTCCGGGGTCAGCTGGCGCAGCCAGCAATCCTGCCCGTACCGCTCCGCCCACTGCAGCACGGCCTCGCGCGCATCGTGCAGCTGGACGCCGCGATGACGGGTGCCGGTCCACACGTCGGTGAGCCGATCCCCGAGCTCGGCATGCCACAGCAGAGGAGGCAGATCGTCGATGGCCACGGTCATCGCGACGTGGTTGACGGGGGCGTTGGTCAGCGTCCGGATGGCCCGGTCCGGTCCGGACCGGCCGCGGAACAGCCACACGTCACCGGTCCGTGTGACATCGAGGGCTTCGTCCAGTCCGATGCCGCCGCGCGGACCGGCGGCGGACACATCTCTGCCTGAGCGCACGGATGAAGGGTAATGCAGGAACTATCCTCGGGCGCATGCACAACGCGTGGAAATGGCTCGGTCTGGCCGGAGCGGTCGGCGTGGCGGCAGGCGGGGCGGTCGTCGCCCGGGATCAGCGACAGCGCAACTCCTACGATGCCGACGACGTCCGTACCCGTCTCCACGAACGCCTCGCCGCCGCGGAACCCGCGGACGCCGACGATGGGCACACGCGGCGCCGATGAGGACGTTGCGCCCGCTGGACGCACCGATCGATCCGGTCACCGCGCTGACCCGGATCGCATGGTTGCTCGAGCGTGGTCGGCAGAGCACCTACCGGGTCGAGGCGTTCCGCCGGGCCGCGGCCGCGGCAGCAGCGGTCGGACCGGATGAGCTCGCCGAGCGTGCGGCGGCGAAGACCCTCGGTTCGTTACGGGGGATCGGCGCGACGACGGCGACGGTGATCACCGAGGCGGTGGCCGGCCGGATCCCCGCCTACCTGTCCGACCTGCAGGATTCGGCACCGGCGAGTATCGCCGACGGCGGCGACCGTCTCTACGCGGCTCTCCGGGGTGATCTGCACTCGCACACGGACTGGAGCGACGGCGGCGCACCGATCGACGAGATGGTCGACGCAGCAGTCGCGTTCGGCCATTCGTGGCTTGCCATCACCGATCACTCGCCGCGTCTGACAGTGGCCAACGGTCTCAGCGCGGAACGACTCGATCGGCAGATCCGGGAGATCGCCGATGTCGACGCACAGCACGAGGGCGGCATCCGGGTGCTCGCCGGGATCGAGGTCGACATCCTCGACGACGGCTCGCTGGACCAGTCGGACGAGATGCTGGCACGGCTCGACATCGTCACTGCGTCGGTGCATTCGAAACTCGCGATGGACGCCGCCCCGATGACCCGGCGGATGGTCGCGGCCGCGCGCGACCCGCGCGTGAATGTGCTCGGCCACTGCACGGGCCGCCGGGTGTCGAGTGGAAGTGGGGCCCGTGAGCAGTCGACCTTCGATGCGCGCGAGGTGTTCTCGGCGTGCGCCGACTCCGCTACGGCCGTCGAGATCAACTCACGCCCCGAACGTGTCGATCCGCCCGACGACCTGATCGCGATCGCACTCGAGGTCGGCTGCCTGTTCGCCATCGATTCCGATGCGCACGCGCCCGGTCAACTGGGTTTCACCGCGCTGGGAGCCGAACGTGCGGAACGGTTGGGCATCCCGGACGACCGCATCGTCACGACCTGGCCGGTGGACGCGCTGCTGGACTGGGTGCGGGGAGACTGACGAGCGGGGGACTGGAGGCGGCGGGTCAGATCGCCGACCGGCGGATCGTCGGCGAGGAGCAGGTCACTTCGACGCGCCCACCGCGCGGGCCGCGATCGCCAGCACGACCCGACGTGGAGCGAATCGCGACGACACCGCGCTGATCCTGTTCGCGAGTCCGTCGACGACACTCGGCGCGCCACGGTCGAGACCTCGGAGCGCGGTCTCGACGACCTGCGCCGCGGTCCGTCGTGCGCCGACGGCGGCATCGTCGGTGCCGACGATCTCGAAGAACTCGGTGTCGGTCGGGCCGGGGCACAACGCGAGCACCGAGACACCGTTCTTCTTGCCCTCCCACCACAGCGCCTCCGACAGTGACAGCACGTAGGCCTTGGTCGCCGCGTAGACCGCCATCTGCGGAACCGGTTGGAAGCCTGCGGTACTCGCGACGTTGACGATCACCCCGGCACCCCTGCGGGTCATCTGGGGGAGGTAGGCGGTGGTCAGATCGGTGAGGGCCCCGACGTTGAGCGACACCTCGTCCCTGATCCGCGCGGGATCGGCGTCGGCGAGTGCGCCGTGCGTGCCGAAGCCGGCGTTGTTGATCAGGATGTCGACCTCCACGCCGAGCGCTGCCACCGAGGCGACCAGGTCGTCGGATGCTCGCGGGAGGGAGAGGTCGGCGACGACGACGTCGGCACGTACGCCATGGGCGGACCGGACCTCCTGTGCGAGGGAGTCGAGTCGGTCGCGGCTGCGAGCGACGAGCACCAGGTCGGCGCCGCGCTGTCCGAGCACACGGGCGAATTCGGCACCGATGCCCGAGCTGGCGCCGGTGATGAGGGCTGTGCGATTGCGGTACTCCATGACGTCACTCCTGGTGGTCGGTCGAGCCGGTTTCGGTGGGGTGCTGGGGTGGAACGGATGGGTCGGCGGAGATCAGTCCGCCGAGGGCGAGGAGTTCGAGAACGCGGGTGTACCGCTCCAGTTCGGCGTGCCGACGGTCGGGTGCGGTGGCGTCGACCGAGGCCTTGATGCCGTCGAAAGCGGCGACGAGAACCCGCGCGATCTCCTCGGCGTCGAGGTCGGCGCGCATCCGGCCGGCATGCTGACCCGCGCGGATGATGCCGACCAGCAACGAGATCCACGGTTCGACCCTGGTCTCGCGCGGGTCGGGGAGCACGTCGGTGCCGGCCAGTTCGCGCGTGAGTCGGATCGCGCTCCAGGCACCCGGACGCTCCGCGAGGAGGTCGAGCATCGCGGGCATCACGTCGGCGAGCTGTTCGGTGGGGGAGTCGTGGCCGGTGACCCGTTCGCGCACGGAGTCGGTCCAACGGCGTTCCTGGTCCTCGATGACAGCGGCCGCGAGAGCTGCCTTCGACGGGAAATAGAAGTAGAACGCGCCCTTGGTGAGCCCGGACGACGCGATCAACTCGCTGAAGCTGGTGGCGGCATAGCCCTTCTCGGCGAACACATCGGCGGCGACCGCCAGCAGCCGGGCGCGGGTCGCGGCCCCCTTGGGAGTGGTGGGGTCGGCAGGCATGGACCGAGAATATACCGAGTGGTTTGTTTTTTTCAACCGGTCGGTATGTTTTTGGTCGCGGGACGGTGGACGGTCCCCTGCGCAGCAGAGTTTCAGATGGCGGAGGCCAGGGAACGATGCGAGGAGTGGAACCGACCTTCCGGCCGGACCGTGGCGAAAGGGTGCTCGTGGACGATCTCGTGACCATCAGGACCGGCGAGGGTATGACGAGGCGGGCGCGTCTGTGACGGTCACGTCGACGCGACTGCCGACACGAACGTCGTCGCCGGACGTCTATCTGCCGCAGGAAGACACCGCGCTGCTCATCGAGACGATGCGAGCCAGCGGCCGTGCGCGCGGATCGCGCGTCGTCGACCTCTGTACCGGTAGCGGTGCAGTCGCCATCGCCGCGGCCCGACTGGGTGCCGATACGGTGCACGCGGTGGATCTCTCCGCCGCGGCCGTCGAGTACGCACGAGCGGCCGCAGTCGCTGCCGGACAGCATGTCTCGCTGACCTGCGGTGATCTGTCCGCACTGACCGGTACCTTCGATCTGGTGACCTGCAACCCGCCGTATGTACCGACCCCGGCGTCGCGCAACTCGGCGCTGCATCCCGGCGGACCGACACACGCCTGGGATGCAGGGGCCGACGGTCGTGCCGTACTCGACGTGGTCTGTGCCCACGCACCGGCACTACTCGCCCCCGGTGGTTCGCTGCTTCTCGTGCACTCCGAGTTCTCCGATGCCACAGCCACACTCGGCTCGTTGACGGCCGGTGGGCTCTGCGCTGAAGTCGTCGCCGAACGGACCATCCCGTTCGGACCGGTCATGAGTGCGCGGGCCGGTTGGTTCGAGGGGCGCGGCATGCTGGAGAGAGGACGTCGGATCGAGACGCTGGTCGCGATCGCCGCCCGCGCACCGGAATCCGCGGCTGACGCGGACATTCGCGTCCCTGCGGGCCGATGACCGACCGCGCCAGAGCGGTTCGGGTGGTCAAGGGCGGGCCGGTGCTCGTCGAGGGCCCGGTCGACATCGAGCTACCGGATGGCACACGCGTGCAGTCCGACCGATTCATGGTGGCGATCTGTGCGTGCGGCCGTAGCAGAAACTACCCACTGTGCGACACCAGCCATCGCAAGCGTCGGCGTCGGTCGGACTGATCCTCCGACCGCGATCGTCAGAGGCGAGCCGCCGGGATCGCGCTGTCACCGCGACGCCACGCAGACAGCACATGACGTTCGAGAGCGTCCTCCACGAACAGGAATGCGCGGATTCCGAAGATGACGTCGAGTTCGAGGTCGGGCTCGGTGCGCACGAGATCGCCGACCACGTCGGTGCGCAAGATCTGCTCGTGGACGGCGTCGGCTTCCACGTGTTCAGCGTAGAAATGCCGGCATGCGGCGGGGGCGTCGAGCCGCTCCAACCCGGCCAGCAGCCGCTGCGACCCCGGCGACGACGTGATCTCGGTGGCGGCGAGATGGCCGACGGCCGCACCGCGATGGCGGCGATGCAGGCCGAAGAACGACATCAGATTGACGGGCGTGAGGGCCACCGCCGGCACCTCGTCGAGGTATCCGAGGTAGTCGGCACTCAGGTCGGCGGCGAGCAGCAGGTCGGCGAAGAGTTCCTGGTGTACGGCGGCTCCTCTGCCACCGCCGAACTCGTCGAACTCGACGGCGACGAAGGCCGCCTTCGACTGACCGCGCAACCGCGGGATCGCCCATGCATGGGGATCGGCTTCCTTGAGGTGATAGATCGATCGCAGCGCGAACATCTGCCGGAACTGGTCCCAGGTGCCGACGTCGCGAAGGTGGTACGACCCCCCGTCGCCGTCGGGCGAGAAGTAGCTCAGCTCGTCCATCTCCGCAGCGGCGGTGTCCGACGGTCCCGATTGCGGCACATCGCGACGAAGCGCGGCCAGGAAGTGGCGTTCGAGAGCGGCTCGCACGGCCAAGAGGCCCGGGTGCCACTCCCATCGCCCGTCGACATCGACGAAGCCCACGTAGTGCAGTTCGTAGCAGACGGCCAGAGCCAGTTGTAGATCGTCACCGTAGGGGTCGACGTCGTCCAGGGCCGGTATGTCCACTCGGTGGTCGTCTGCGGCGACCTCGGCGGAGTTCAGGAGCTCGAGGACGATGCGGGACAGGGGACCCCGTGCCGTCGGCAGCCTGCGAGCGCGACTGCGTCCGAGGGCGGCCGTCGTCTCGCTCACGTCGGTGCTCAACCGTTCTCCCCTCGTCGTCGCTCGGAGCTGTTCGTCACCGTGCTCGGCGTCGCCGTCGTCGCTCGGAGCCGCTCGTCGTTGCTCAGGGCATCGAATAGCCCGGACCTGCTCTCGTGAAACCCCGCACCACACCGGTCACTGCACCCCGAGGCGGAAGCGAAGCCGTCTCGCCCGTCGCCGGCACCGGACCCGGTCAGCACACGATAGAAGCCTGTGACCTGCGTCGCATCCATTGTGGCGCAGGTGTGACCCGCCCGCCCGGCGAAATGACAGGCGCCGGATCCGGCGTGTACCGTGAACCTCGATGGACCCGCCTCGTGGCGGTGTCACGCGTCGTAGAACGCTTCTTCCCTCGCATCCCGGGCGAACCCGGAGATCGACGAGATGTCTTCGTACGGCGAACGAATGCGCGCACCCGCGCCTTCGCCACCCGATCATCGACCGCACTTGCGAAGTGCCGTGGTGATCACCTGCTCGAAAGGTCCCCATGACAACCACATTCGAATCCCTCGGCGTGCCCGCTCCCATCGTGAGAGCCCTTACCGCCGAAGGAAAGACAGAGCCGTTCCCGATCCAGGCCGCAACGCTGCCGGACACCCTCGACGGCGCAGACGTCCTGGGACGCGGCAAGACCGGCTCCGGCAAGACGCTGGCTTTCAGCATCCCGCTGGTCGCCGGTCTGGCCGAACTGGCCGTCGACCGCAAGGCCGGTGCACCCACCGGTCTGGTGCTCGCCCCGACGCGCGAGCTGGCGACCCAGATCGCCGCAACCGTGACCCCGCTGGCCGAGGCCGCCGGACTGGTCGTCACCACCATCTTCGGCGGCGTCAAGCAGGCGCGACAGGAAGCGGCGCTGCGCCGTGGCGCCGACATCGTGGTCGCGTGCCCCGGCCGCCTCGACGACCTGATGCGCCAGGGCATCGTCCGCCTCGACTCCGTGGAGATCACGGTTCTCGACGAGGCCGACCACATGGCCGACCTGGGTTTCTTGCCCGTGGTCACCAAGATCATGGCCGCCACCCCCGCCGACGGTCAGCGCCTGCTCTTCTCGGCCACCCTGGACAACGGCGTCGACAAGCTCGTCCGCCGCTTTCTCGACGATCCGACGGTCCATTCCGTGGACGAGGAGAACTCGCCGGTCGCGCAGATGACGCACCACGTGTTCGAGGTCGCCGACACCGGCCAGAAGACGGAGTTGGTGCAGACGCTCGCCTCCGGCGTCGGCCGCCGGATCCTGTTCACCCGCACCAAGCACCAGGCTCGCAAGTGGGCCCGGAAGCTCACCGCGGACGGCATCCCGGCCGTCGATCTCCACGGCAACCTCAGCCAGCCGCAGCGCGACCGCAATCTCGCCGCCTTCGGTGACGGCTCGGTGCGCGTGCTGGTGGCCACCGACATCGCGGCCCGTGGCGTGCACGTCGACGACGTGGCGCTCGTCGTGCACGTCGACCCGCCCGCGGAACACAAGGCGTACCTGCACCGCTCGGGCCGCACGGCCCGCGCGGGCAGCGCCGGTGACGTCGTCACCATCTGCCAGCCGGACCAGCGCAAGGACCTCAACGGGTTGCTGCGCAAGGCAGGCATCTCGGTGCGACCCGAGCAGGTGACCGCCGGCTCGGCATCTGTCGGCGCACTCGTCGGCGAGCGCGCCCCGCACGTCGCGCCCAGCGCGCCTGCTCCTGCGTCGTCCGGCTCGGGCGGCAGCCGTCGGCCGGGTGGCGGGCGTGCAGGTGGTCGCGGACCGGCGCGAGGAACCGGACAGGGTGGCTCCGGACGCGCGTTCGCCGTGCGGTGCCGCGCGTCGCGAACGCGGACAGAGCGGTTCGGCCGTGGCGGTGCCGCGCAGGGGGCCGGTCGCAGCGCACAGGGCGGGTCGGGACGCGATGGCTCCGCCCGCACCGGTGGCGGCCGTTCCGGCGCATCCCGCGGTGGTGCATCGCGCAGCGAGCACACGGGTGCCCGTCGCGGTGGTGGTCAGAACCGGTCGGGTGGGCGTCGGTCCGAGGCCCAGGGCGCCCGCTCGGGACGCTGACCGGGACGGTCTGGTGTTGCTGACCGGGACGGTCTGGTCGGCGCCACACTGCGCAGCGAGCACCGCCGGTGGCGCGATCGGTGAATCGTGAGGACACTGGGTTGCGACCGCGACGTGCGGTCGGATCCAGAGGAGGACGCCATGGCCGGCAGCAACGGACCCTTCGGTCTCGATCCCGAGGACTTCGATCGATTCGCACGGGAAGCCGGCGAGGGACTCCGCGATGTCGTGGGGAAGTTCTTCGACTCTCCCGGTACCGGCAGTCCGTGGTCGGTGATCTTCGACGATGCGACACGCCGGACGCGCCCGCAACCGCAGCCGGAGACGACCGGCGAGGCGGGGAGCGGGGTCTGGGCGATCTTCGTGGTCGACGACGACGGCGGAGCTCGCGTGGAGCAGGTCTACTCCGGCGAGGTGGAGGCATTGCGCGCCAACCAGCACAACACCGATCCGCGCCGCAAGGTCAGGTTCCTGCCCTATGGGATAGCGGTCAGTGCGTTGGACGAAGAGGACTCACCCGAAGCCTGAGCGCGACACCTGGGCGACTGGCCAGGCCGCGTGTTCGCCGGTGACCCCGGGACGAGATCGGCGCGGGAGCGATACATATCGCTCCCGCGCCGATCGTCGTATGGCGGGGTCGAGGCCCGGGATGTCGTTCTCTCTGCGCTGATCGCGCCGACATCCCGCCCCCGACATCCCGGACCCCTCTGATCGTCGACCGCTGTGGGCCGACGCTGACGGGGCAGGTTCTCGTCAGGCTCAGAGGTTCGAGCCGCAGACGGGCCATGCGCCCGGGCCCTGCGATGCGAGCACGTTCTCCGCGACGCGGATCTGCTCCTCGCGCGAAGCGTTGGCCGGGCTGCCCGAGCCGCCGTTCGCCGACCAGGTGCTCTGGGTGAACTGCAGGCCGCCGTAGTAGCCGTTGCCCGTGTTGATCGCCCAGTTGCCGCCGCTCTCGCACTGTGCGACAGCGTCCCAGTTGTGGCCGGTGTCGGCCGATGCCGTGGCGGTCGCGGCTGCGAACGGTGCGATCGCCAGTGCTCCGACGATGCCGGCGCGGACGGTGAGTTTCTTCAGGTTCGTGGTCATCGTTCCTCCTCCGCCACCCCGTCGAGTGTGTGGTTCGGGTGGCTGATATCGGACCGCCAGCGACTCTACGAATTCATCACGAGATGGTCACATCGCCCTGTTGACCTCGCGACTTCTGGTCACGGGTGGATAACGGTGCTCGCCGACCGCGTCTGCCCAGCGCATCGCGGCGTGTCGCGACGCCATCCACGGCATCGCGAATCCGATTCACGGTGACGAAGGACACTCCCGGAATGTGATGTCGTTCACCGCTGTCGAACGTGGCTCGGTCAGGTGGACTCGACCGTGCCTGCTGTTCGGCCCATGAAGTCGGCGCGGAGTTCGTCGTCCAGCGATGCCCGCACGAGTGCCGCCGCCAGTGCCGCGGGAGCGCCGTCGGCGAGGTCGGCCAACGCAAAGGGATCCTTCGGTAGCCCGAGTTCGTCTGCGGTGCTCAGCGCCCGCTCGTCGAAGTACGGTGCCACCCAGTCCCACACGTCCTGGACCTCACGCAGGAAGATGTCTGCTCCGACCGGGCCGATCCCAGGGAATCGCCTGATCAGGTCGGCCGCCGCGGAAGGTCGGTGCTCTGCGCTCTCACCGAGCAGTCGCAGATCGCCCCGATAGTCGTCGAGAACCGCCTGCGCGGTCTCACCGAGCTGTGTGGCAGTGCTCTCGTCGTACCGGACGTAGTGGCCGCGCCCGAGCGCGTCGACGCGATCCTGCCAGGTGGATTCGGCCATCTTCTCCGGGGTTCGGTAGCCCGCGGCGAACAGTTCTCGGGCGGCTGCGACCGCGATGTCCGCGGAGATCCGCGCACTCAACAGTGACGTGAGCACCAGCAGTCGGAAGAGCGGCGCCGGGGTGTTCTTCAGCGTGATACCGGCCTCGTCGGCGTACGTGCGCCCGGCCCGGTTGATGAGTGTGCGGACGATCTCGGTGTCGCGTGCCCGTGCCTGCGCCCGTGCCATGATGGGATCTCCTCCTTCAGCGTGGTTCGCGTGCTGCTTCGATGTCGCGCTGGCGCTCCTCTTCGCGGCGTCGACGTGCGCGTTCCCGATAGCCATAGGTGGCGTGCAGGATGTCCTCGTAGCTGTCTGCGCTCGAGCCGACCGCGCCGGCCACCATCCCCATCGTGGTCGCGAGCCAGGCGAGCATGACGTAGTTCTTTACGCCTGCCGAATCGATCGAGAGTTGTTGTGCAAGATAGCCGTCGTCGATGACTGCGAAGGACGCGGCGAGCGTGCCGATGAACAATCCGGCGTAGAGGAACACGGCGTTGAGCAGAACGGTGCTCGCGGTCGCGGCGTTGTAGAGACGCGCGCGGAGACGGGGCAGTGCGCCACGGCGCTCCCA
Source organism: Gordonia soli NBRC 108243 (assembly GCF_000334455.1). Taxonomy (GTDB): domain Bacteria; phylum Actinomycetota; class Actinomycetes; order Mycobacteriales; family Mycobacteriaceae; genus Gordonia; species Gordonia soli. The sequence continues at coordinate 202,355 of NZ_BANX01000002.1, read as the reverse complement.
GAGTCGGTTGTTGGCGATCAGCCACACGGTCATCACCGTCATCGACAGCGCGGAGAGGACTGCAAGACGAAAAGGACTGAGAGCGTTGGCCATCGACCAGATGGATGAGTAGAAGACGCCGAAGCTGGCCGTTGCGGCCGCCGCGGCCATGAGTCCGGTCAAGGTGGGGATCAGGCGCCAGGGCCGATTGCCGCGCACCATCCCGGCGACCATCCGGACCCGGCCGAGTATCCGGTCGGAGGTCAGGAATTCGGTGTGACGCTCGTTCGCGCTCGTCGACGATCCGCCCACCGGGTGTCCGTCCGGTCCGTCATCGCCACTGCGCCAACTGCTTCCACGGACCGACGAGGGTGCGGTCGGATCCCGGAGACGTCGTACTCCGGCGACGATGACGGAGGCCAGCTGTCGGGCCAGGTCGAGGCCCAGGGCGGGCAACGACACCAGGACCGTCGAGGTCCGGTGGTCGACCTCGAGGACCAGTCCACGGCCGTTCTGCATGCGGGGGAACTCGGTCACGACGACGACGGCCGACGAGTCGTCGCGGGTCCGCTCGACCAACTCGGGAACCAGCAGTGCACCGTCGGGGCCGAGCGTGAGCGGTTCGCTGACCACACCGAGCGAGGAGACGCCCGCCTCCGCGGACAGCCGATCGGTCAACCGATCACGAATGCGCTCGACCGACGTGGTCGGGGGACCGGGATCGGCGATGATCCGGACGGCGAAGGTGTCGGTGTACGTGTCGGCGGCCGTGGGACCCGGCGCGGACTGCTCGGCGGCATCGGCCACCGCGGGCGCGCTGCTGTCGGTCGGATCGGGCTGGTCGGTCTCATGGATCGGCATCGACCCGCGCGTACCCGGCGTGGAAAGAGGTCAACCCCGGCACGGCACCCCGGGGAGGGCGCCGTGCCGGGATCATCTGAACCGATCCGTTGCTGTCGGGATTCAGCGCGGGACCGGCCAGTCAGGGGACGCCCGGTAGGGCGTCGGAACAGACGCGGTCAGCAACTGTTCGAGACTCGCGCGCCCGGCACGGGGCACCGGGCGCGCGAGTGACTCAGCGGTGCGGCGGCTCGGCGAGTCCGCGAGCTGCGCCCACGCCTGCGCCGACACCCGCACCGAGCGCGGTGAACGGTGCAGCGGTCACGGCGGCACCGATGGCCGCGCCGACGGGCGGTCCGACGACCAAGCCGGCGGGCAGGAACGGAACGCCCGCGACGAGTCCGGCGACACCGCCGACCAGGGCACCTGCGGCAGCCAACGGTGCACCCACGGTGCCGGTGGCGATCGCGGCACCGACGGCCGCGTCGCCGACGGTGGTCTCGGCGACCCGATCCGCGCGGGACGGGTCGAGGCCCACCGATTCGCCGAAGGTCGCGACCTGCGCCTCGGCCTGCGCGGCAGCGTCGTTGACCTGCTTGGTCTGCTGCGGCGGGAGCCACTGGGGAGTCGGAGCCTGGACCTCGCCGATGCGAACCTGGCCGGTCGGGGCCTGGATCGGCTTGACCGGTGCGACCGGGCGGGGGGCGTGGAGCTTGCCCGGGTCGACGGCGGCGAGGGGGCCGGCCTTCGGGGCCGTGCGGGTGCCTGCGCCGTGTCGGTCGCCGGTGGGCTGCTGCTGGGCCGCGGGGGTTTCCGGGCCGGTTGCCGCCGATGCCAGGCCGGCTCCCGCGAAGGCCATCATCACAGGTACCGAACCCGCAGCTACCAGCGCGGATGTCCGGTGCCAATCGCTCGATCTGCGGTGCTTGCCGCGACCCTCGCGGCGTTCCTGCGGGTTGTGACTCATCGGTGGGTCCTCCAGCTCGGTTCGGCTACTGATCGGTAGTCGTTCGGTCGAACCCCCGCCGCGGATGGGTGAGAGGTGAAAACTGTTGCGAGTGGAACGGCCACCGGAGGTGGCGAGCGGCACATGCACAGGTCGGAGGGTCTATTGGGCTGCTCTCAGGCGGACGGTGCATCGTGGACGAGGGCCGGTGGCCGCACCGAGCCCCCGTCGTCGTGTCGATCGCGACGGCGCCGAGTGAGTGTCGGGCATCGACAGGAGAGACATGACGGACAGGGATGCGCTGCGGAACAAGTCGGCGGAGCTGCTGGACCAGCGCCGGAAGTCCGAGCGTCGGCGTCGGCTCCTGATCCAGGGTGGAGTGGTCGCGGCCATCGTCGTGATCGTCGCGGCCGTGGTCGTCGGCGTGGTGGTCAGTCGATCCGGCGACGACACCAGCGATGCCGCCACACCTGCGGGCGTCACCGCCACCGGCGCCATCCGACTCGGTGACACCAACGCGCCGGTCGTGATCACTGTCGTCGAGGACCTGCAGTGCCCGGCGTGTCGGCAGTTCGAGTCCATCAGCGGCTCCACCCTGTCCGAGTTGTCCCAGCAGAAGGGGGTCGCTGTCGACTACACGACGATCGCGATCCTGGACAAGGCCTCCAGTACCGACTACTCCAGCCGCGCAGCCAACGCCTCGTACTGCGTCGCCGAGGCCGATGTCGCGAAGTGGCCGGCCTGGCACACGACGATGTTCGACGAACAGCCCGCCGAGGGAAGTGCGGGACTGACCGACGACCGGCTCGTCGAGATCGCAAAGGACGCCGGCGTCGGCGGTGACGTGGCCAACTGCATCACCGATGGTAAGTACCGCGATCGCGTGCGCGCGACCACCCAGACCGCACTCGGCAAAGGCGTGCAGGGCACACCGACCGTGTTCGTCAACGACTCCCAGGTCCAGGACGTCACACCGGCCGGCCTGCGTGCGGCTGTCGCGCAGGCGCAGAAGTGACACCGACCGACGCAGACGCAGAAGCGACATCGACCCACGCGGGATCAGCGACACCGACCCGCGGGGGGTCATGGGCACTCCTGGTCGCGGGGATCGCCGGACTCGCGGCCGCGGCCGCGCTGACGATCGAGCGCTTCGAACTGCTCGTCAACCCGTCCTACGTGCCCTCGTGCAGCATCAATCCGATCTTGTCCTGCGGCAGCGTGATGGTCACCGACCAGGCGTCGGTGTTCGGGTTCCCCAACCCGATCATCGGCATCGCGGCGTTCAGCGTCGTCGTGACCACCGGCATCCTCTCGGTGGCCCGTGTGTCGCTCCCGCGGTGGTATTGGGTCGGGCTCTTCGTCGGCGCCCTGCTCGGCCTGGGATTCGTGGGCTGGCTGATCAGCCAGAGTCTCTACGAGATCCATGCATTGTGCCCGTACTGCATGGTGGTGTGGACGATCATCATGCCGATCGTCGTCATCGCCGCCGAGCGGGCACTCCACGGCATCGGCGGCCGCGCGGTCCAGGCGGTTCTGTCATGGCGCTGGATCGTCGCGATCCTGTACTACGCGGTCGTCGTCGTCCTGATCTTCCTGGAGTTCCAGGACTATTGGATCTCGTTGGTCAGCTGACGCGAGCGGCACGCGGCCACAGCGTGACCCGGCCACCGCGGCGGGGCGCGTAGGCGACACCCCGCGAGTACCAGCCCTCCGCTCGCACGGTGGTCGGCTCGACGGTGAAGTCACGCAGGACCGTTCGTAGCACCACGTCCATCTCCATGGTCGCGAACGCGGCCCCGATGCACCGCCGGGTGCCGCCACCGAACGGAATCCACGCCTGGCCGGGCCGGACACCCAGAAAGCGTGCCGGATCGAATTTCTCGGGATCGGCGAACTCGAGCGAGTCGTCGTGGAGCAGCGAGATGCCGACCAGGATGTTGTAGCCCTTCGGGATCCGCCAGGGACCGAGATCGAGATGGTCGGCGACGACATGACGGCCGGCGAGATCGATGACCGGTCGGCTGCGTTGTGTCTCGAGGATTACCGCGTGACGCAGATCGGTCCCGCCGTCGTCGACCTCGGCCACGAGGTCGGCGAGCACCTGTGGATGACGTTGCAGCCGTTCGAAAGCCCAGGCGAGAGTGTTGGCGGTGGTCTCGTGGCCCGCTACCAGAAGGGTCAGCAGTTCGTCGCTGATCTCGGTGTCGGACATCGTGGAACCGTCGTCGTATGTGCTCTGCAGCATCAGGGCGAGGATGTCCTCGCGATCGGCGAGACGGGGATCGGAACGAGCGGCAGAGATGAGCGAGCCGACCGTCTGTTGATAGGTCTCCCGTCGCCGCGCGAACTGATGTGCGGGGTCGAGCGCGCGTGCCACCCACGGCAGGTCGGGCAGTGTCGCCATCCGGGAGCCGGTGGTCACCAGCGGTGGGATGATCCGGCGCAGCTCCTCGAATTCCTCACCCTCGGCGCCGAAGACGGCGCGCAGGATCGCGTTGAGCGTGATCCGCATCATCGGTTCGACCGTCGCGAAGCGCTTGCCGACGGGCCACGATGCGGTCTCGCGCTCCACCTCTTCGACGATGATCTGCTCGTACCGGGCCATTCGCTTGCCGTGCAGTGGCGGCGTCAGCAGCTTGCGCCGGCGCCGATGGTCGGTGCCCTCGAGCGCGAACATCGAACCGCTGCCGAGGATTCGGCCCAGGTTGGGCTTCACGTTGCGCACCGAATCGGCGGACGAGGTGAACAGTTGCTTGGCCAGGTGCGGATCGGCCACCACCACGCACCGACCGAACAGCGGGAACTCGACGGTGAAGACGGATCCGTGTCTGCGGGCCATCGCCTGGAGAGTGCGCCGGCGGTCCACCACTGCGCCCACGCCCTGCACGAGCGGCGGAAGGGCCACCCGTGGTGGCAGCGAGCCGACGGCCGGAACATCGGACGGTCCTCGGTCCGACACGGTGCTCGTGGTCGTGGTCGTGGTGACCGTCGGGTCGGCTTCCTCAGCCTCTGCACTGGTGGTCTGGCTCGAGATGGCACTCACTGGGACGTCCTCTCCGAGATGGTGGTACGCGGCCGTACCATTGCTGACGGTACGCGGGCGTACCGCCGGGGGCAAGGGCCTATCCTGTTGGGATGTCCGTATCCACCTCCACCGAGACCTCGACCCGTGCGCGGTTGATCGATGCACTGGTGGTCTGCCTCGGTGAGCGCGGCTTCCGCGAGACCACCGTCGCCGACATCGTGCGAGTGGCCCGCACCTCGCGGCGTGCGTTCTACCAACACTTCGAGGACAAGCAGGCCTGCTTCGTCGCGGTCCTCGAACGGGTGCACGACGCGATGCTCGCCGCGATCGCCGCAGGAGTCGATGAGGACGCGGACTGGAGGTCGCAGATCGGTCAGGCCGTCGATGCGTATGTCGGTTCCATCGATGCGCAGCCCGCGGTCACCCTGGCCTGGATCCGTGAGCTCCCGGCGCTGGGGCAGTCGGCGCGGCCGGTCCAGTTGCGCGGCATGGAGGCCCTCATCACCCTGCTCGTCGCGCTGAGCGACACCGCGGCGATGCGCAAGGCCGGGATCTCGCCGATGTCGCGGTCGACTGCGATCCTCATCTGGGGCGGGATCAACGAGCTCACCGCGACCGCGGTGGAGCAGGGGCGTTCGGTGCGTTCGATCGCTCCCGCCGCGACCGCCGCGTGTATCGCGTTGGTGGGAGCGAACATCGTCGAGTGAGGTGCACTCGACCACTCGACCACTCGACCACTCGACCACTCGTCATCGCCGCTCGCTGACCACCGCCCGACACCGGTGCCCGGCGAGGATCAGTCGAGCCAGCGCCCGGCTCGCCGGGTGTGCGCCGACTTCGTGCCGGTGTCCATCCGATCGTAGGTGCGGACCATGAAGTTCGAGCGGGCGTTCGCCTCGAATGTCTCCCGATGGTCGCGCACGAAGGTCCAGTACAGACCGTCCCAGTCGTCGGTCCAGTCGCCGGTCGGGATGTCGGTCATCTTCTTCAGGTAATTGCTGCCCGACACATAGGGTTTCGTGGTGATCGCCTCGCCGGCCGCGAACTGACTCATCGCGTACACATTGGGCACCATCACCCAGTCGTAGGCGTCGACGAACATCTCCATGAACCACTCGTAGATCTCCTCGGGATCGATGCGCAGCAGGCACATCGCGTTGCCGAGGACCATCAGTCGCTCGATGTGATGGGCGTACCCGTTGTCCAGGACCCGACGGATCACGAGATCGACCGGCGCGAGCCCGGTCTCGGCCGACCACCAGCCGGCGTCGAGCCGCCGGTGGTGATCGAGGTGGTTGCGACTCCGCAGACGTCGGCCGCGGGTCACGTACGACGCACGCATGTATTCGCGCCAACCGATCACCTGGCGGACGAACCCCTCGACACTGGCCATCGGCACGTCGTTGCGCTCGCCGACCTCGATCGCTCGACGCAGAATCGTTCGCGGACTGAGCAGCCCGATGTTGAGGCCGGGGGTGAGCAACGAGTGGAAGACGAAGGGGTGCTCGACACTCACCGCGTCCTCGTACGGCCCGAACTCGGCGAAGCGGTCGGTCAGGAACTGCTCGTAGGCGGTTGCCGCCTCGGCGTGGCTGGTGGGCCAGGCGAATCCGTCGGGGTCGCCGGGGTTGTCGGGGAATTCTGCACGCACCCAGGCGATCGCGTCGTCGACGGCCGGATGCCGCTCGGGCGGCGTCGGCTGGGGGACCGGATGCCCCTTCGGCAGCTTCTTGCGGTTCTCGGTGTCGAAGCTCCATCGACCGCCCACCGGCTTGTCGTGGTCGTCGAGGAGGACGCCGAGACGTTGCCGCTGCCAGGCGTAGAAGTGCTGCATCCGAGGCCGTCGACTGCCCATCTGCTCGTCGACCTGCGCGCGGGTGGTCAAGAAATTGGGGGACTCAGCGAAGTCCTCGACCGACATCGGGTGGCCGGCCTCCTCGAGTACCGCGAGGAGATCACCTGCGAGCCAGTCGTCGACGACGTCGTACACCTGGACACTGTCGGGTCGCAGGCGCTGCAGTGTGTCGACCATCGCCTCGTGGCTGGTGGTCGATGCGTCGGTTTCGATGACCTCGACCTCGAATCCGCGATCCCGCAGTCGATCGGCGAAGCGACGCATGCTCGCGCGGTGGAGGATCAGCTTCTGCGTGTGAAAGCGGTACTGCCGGAACAGGAGATCGTGTTCCACGAGGACGAATCGGGTGTCCCGGTCGGCGTCCAGGTGGGACTCGAAGAGCTGGTGAGGCATCACCAGCCGGACGGTATGTCGCGTCGCGGCCATGACCCCACGCTACCGAGACCGCGCGGGTGAGGGGTGTCTCGACGGTTGCGGGGTGCGCGATCTGACGGGCGCGCGGTGTCGGTGCCGCGGCGGCTCAGCGCCAGGCGCCCCGCGTGTACTGGGGCGGGTACGGCGACTCGTCGACGGTGAGACCGAGCTCGTGCGCGGCCCGTTGCGGCCAGGCCGGTTCGCGCAGGGCGACGCGACCGAAGAACACCGCGGCGATGTCGTCGTCGGCGGCGATCTTCTCGGCCTGGTCGGGATCGGTGATGAGTCCGACGGCCGCGGTGGGTACGCCGGACCCCCGGTGGATCGAGCGTGCGAAGTCCACCTGGTAGCCGGGCTCGAGCGGGATGTCGGCCGGCACGTTGCCGCCGCTGGACACGTCGACGAGGTCGACTCCGTGCGCGCCGAGTGTTGTCGCCAGGCGCGCGCTGTCGTCGGGAGTCCACCCACCGTCGGCCCAGTCGGTGGCCGAGATGCGGACCAGCAGCGGTGCGGAGTCGGGGAGGGCGGCGCGGACCGCGTCGACCACCTCGACGAGCAGCCGGATGCGGTTCTCGAAGGGCCCGCCGTAGGTGTCGGTGCGCTCGTTCGAGAGAGGCGAGAGGAACTCGTGCAGCAGATAGCCGTGTGCGGCGTGGATCTCGACCAGGTCGAACCCTGCCTCGATCGACCGACGCGCAGCCGACGCGAACGCGGCCACGATGTCGGCGATCTCGTCGACACCGAGTTCCCGTGGCTCGGCGAGACCGGCCGCGGCGCGCGGCGACGGACCCACCGTGGTCCACCCGCCGTCCTCGGCGGCGACGGTTCCCTCTCCGTCGGCGAACGGCGAATACGCGGACGCCTTTCGTCCGGCGTGCGCGAGCTGGGTTCCGATGACGGCGCCCTGCGAGTGCACGAAGTCGGTGACGCGACGCCAGGCGGCGGCCTGCTGGTCGTTCCAGATCCCGGCGTCCTCCGGACTGATGCGCCCTTCGGGTACGACCGCGACGGCCTCGGTGAGCAGCAGCCCGAAACCGCCGGTCGCACGGGCACCGAGATGGACGAGGTGCCAGTCGGTGGGGACGCCGTCGCCAGCCGCACTGCTGTACTGGCACATCGGCGCGAGCCAGATCCGGTTGGGGATCTGCAGTCCGCGGAGGGTGGTCGGCTGGAACAAGGTCGGAGTGTTCACGATCGGGTGCAACCGCGCCGCGGCATCGGTGATTCCGGGGGATTCGTCACACCTCGACTGTGCGCTCGGGCGCGTCGATCGTGCGCTGCATGTCGTTGATCGTGCGCTGATCGGGCCCGCTGGTGCGGGCCTCATGCACGCTGAACGCCTCAGAGCGCACGGTCGACGTTTTCGGGTGCGGGCCTACCGACGAGCCAGGCGTCGCGCGGCGCGGTCCTCGTACGGCCGGGCACCGGTGTCCCGAGCCAATTGGACGGCGCGGGCGAGGTCGTCGTCGGCGCCGTCGCGCCCCAGGATGATTCCTGCCGTGCCCCGGTAGAGCGACGCTGGTCCGAGACAGACCAGGCCGGGCCACTGGACGATCATCCCGGTGGTCCAGTCCTGCTGGAACCGCTCGAGGCGCGCGCACTGTTCGCGCGCCGCGGCGGCATTTGTGCCGCCCGCGTCGTGGACGAGATACAGGGTCTCCACCAGCAGCGGCACGCGCGCGACGATGCGGGAGCCCTCCCAGGTGTCGACGTCGGCCAACATCTCGACGACCGATCTCAGTGCTCGGTCGTGATCGCCCGCCTCTGCCGTCGCCATCGCGATCACCAGGCCGAAGTCCTCATCGAGATCGGCGGCGAGGGTGTCGAACTGATCGACCATCCCGGCGAGCCGTCCGCGGTGCCAGAGTTCGATGGACCGCCCGGTCGCCACCGATGCGTCACCGAGGAGTCGGGCGCGTGGGGTGAGGTCGCCCATCGACGCCGCGAAACGATCGGTGAGGGAGCGGCTGAGGTCGTACTCGCCGCGCAGGAGCGCCCACATCACCTGCCACCACAGCTGCATGGTCTCGAGGTCGGTGTCGCGATGCGCGGTGATCAGTCGTGCGAACTCGATCGAGGTGCGCCGCGCCATCCGGATGTCACCGGCTTCGAGTGCGCACACCCGCGCCAGGTGGAGAGCGGTCGCCTGCCGGGCGACGTCGCCGCCGGCCAACTCGTGGAGTTCACCGGCGATCTTGCGCCGATCAGGCACCTGCCCCGGCGTCCACCGACAGAGGAACTCCGCCGCGCGGACATCCCACCACGAGGCGGCTCCGGGCCCCGAACGACTCTGTGCCGCATAGAGCATCTCGTTGGCACCCGGCAGCCCGAGAACGGTCCGCCGTGCGGCCTCGCCGGCCTGCAGACGTGCCGCGGTGGACTCGTCGAGGCTTGCGATGTGGGTGAGTGCATCCACCGCGGTGGTCGTGCTGCCGGACTGGATCACCCCGAGACCCGACCAATATCCGGCGACTCCGTGCGGAGTCGACGACAAAGCCGTTTCCGCGAGCCCATTCCAGTCCTCGAGGTCTCGGCTCAGCTGTGCTGCTCGTCCGAACGACGTCTCGGCCGTCTCGAAGTCACCCAATCGTGCGGCGGCGACACCCGCGATCCGGTACAGGGCGAGAAGGTTGTCGGCGTCGTCGGAGGCGTGTGCGATGCCGCGACGGGCCAGATCGGCGGCGCTCTGGAACGCGTTGACGCCGAGCGCACTCCGGGCCGCGGACCAGCAGGCGGCCGACGCCCTGGTCGCGAGCTCGGCCGTGTCGGCGGCTTCGGAGAGGTGGATGGCGATCGCGGCCAGTTCGTTCGGTCGCGCCTGTGCCAGTGCATCGGCGACACGGACGTGGGCCCGGCGACGGTCGGCGGTGCCGTGGAGGGCGAGGATCGCATCGACCGTCGAATCGTGGACGAAACCGGTTGCGTCCACACCGCTTCCGTTCTGTGTCGTTCTCGACGGCCCGGTGACCAACCCGGCTACGCGGAGTGTCTCGATCTCTGTTGCCGCTCCGAGCTCGGCGACGACGTCGCTGTCGACCCGGCCGCCGCAGACGGCGATCATCAGCGCGGTCTCGCGTGCGTTCGGCCCCAGGTCGGCGAGTCGATCTGCGACGAGTGCACGGATGGGACCGTCGGCACCGACTCCCTGCTGCCCGTCGATCACGCTGCCGTCACCGAGGATCGCCGCATCCCCGAGGTGGATGGCGAGCATCGGGTTACCGCCGGAGGCCTCGGCGATCGCGACCGCGTCGACGTCGTCCGGTCTCCCGACGTGGAATGCTTCGCGGTCCGATCCCGCCAACCGACCCCGCACCACCGCCGTCGATGCCTCGACATCCAGGGGCCCCACCACGAGTTCGGTGAGGTCAGTCGAGCGACGCAGACCGTCGCGGAGGTCCCGGGTGGTGGGTGATGTGATGTCGCGACTGATCACCACGATCGTGACGGGCTGCGACCGCAGGGCGGTGAGGGCGGCGACCAGGACGCGTACGGAATCGGCGTCGACCCACTGCGCATCATCGATGATCAGCTCGACACGCCCGTGTATGGCGCGTCGCGCGGAGACCTCGGCGATCACCCGTTCGACCAACACCGGTGTGGGCGGGGCGTCCGCCTCGTCGGGGCCGGTGAGTGCGTCGGCGCCGAGTACGCCCGCGCCGAACAATTCGACGATGAGGTCGAAGGGTCGGGTGCCCCCGGAGGAGCGCCCGACGGCTCGCGCCGGCGGCACACCATTCGCGACCGCCTCGTCGATCAGTGCGGTCTTGCCGATCCCGGAGGGGCCGGTGACCACGACACCGGACATCGTCGACGCGCCCCGATGCCGGGCTGCGGCGAGCAACGCGAGTTCTCTCCTTCGACCGACCAGGCGGGACTCCGGGATCCGTATCGGAGTGGGAGACACCGGTGGCCCCGGATCGAGCAGAGTGGCCTCGAGTTCGACGGTGCGCGGTTCCGGGTCCAACCCCAGATCGTCGGCCAGGCGCCGACGGAGGTCGCGCAGGATCTCGAGGGCTTCCGCGGGCCGGCCCGATGCGCGTGCCGCCAGCGCCCACCCGCGGGCTGCGGCCTCGCGATACGGATGCACCTGACACAGTGCCGACAGTAGGACGGCCGAACGTCGGGGGTCGCCCGCCGACAGCCATGCCTCGGCCGCCGATTCGGTGAGGTCTGCGCGCAGGTCGGCCAGCCGCGCGAGGTCGGGTGCCAGTGCGGTGATGTCGGCGATCTCGGGCAGCGGATCGGACCGCCAGAGCGCCAATGCCTCGTCGAGAAGTCGTGCGCCGCCGGCGGTGTCGCCGGCCCGGATCGCGGTCAGCCCCTGCTGGCCCAGGCGATCGAGGACGTCGAGATCGGTCCCCGCGTCGCCGCATCGCAGGACGTATCCACCGGCCTCCGTGTCGATCCGGACACCGCGGATCGTGGCGAGTGTCTTGCGGAGGCGAGACACATAGCCCTGGAGGGTGACCGCCGCACTCGCCGGCGGATGGCCGCGCCAGAGAAGATCGGCGATGTGTTCGGCCGACCGCACCGTGCGTTCCACGGTGAGGATGGCGAGCAGTTCGGCATGTTTACGCGCGGGCACCGCGATCGAGGTGCCGTCGTCGCCGGTGACGGTCAGGGGTCCGAGGACCCGGATGGGAACGATCGGCTCGCCGGTCATGGGCGTCCGACACCGAACGGCCGTCCCGAGGTGGACGATACGGACCAGAACAGGGCGCCCACCTGCGGTGATGTGTCTCCGGTGAGCGGCACCAGCATCGCACCAGCCTAACACCAGCGGTAGCGCCGACCGTTGTCGTCATGACACAGCACATCGCATCTCAGACCGGCACCACCGCACCCGAATCCGACGCAACCGGTGGTCGATCCGCCACCGGATCCGCCCGACGCACCGGCGCGCCCACCTGGGCGACCATCCGCCGTCTCTCCGGCACAGCTCTCACACTTGGCGGAATCGCCTGCATCGCGGGTGGGAGTCTTCACCCGATCATCGCGGGTGAGAGTCATTCCGTGGCCGCGCTCCACGGTGCGGGCGCCCCGTGGGCGCAAGCTCTGCTCGCCGTCGGCACCACGCTGCTGCTGCTCGGGTTGCCCGGCATGTACGCCTGGCTCGCACCCCGCATCGGAGTCGTCGGATTCGTGGGTGTGATCGCCTACGCCGTGGGCAATCTCGTCACCGCGACCGGCCATCTCATCGTCGAGTTGTTCGTTGCGTACCCGTTTGCCCACGATCCGGCCACGGCCCACCTGATCGCCGACGACGACTCCATGCTCGGCACCACCGGATTCGCCGCGCTCAACACCGTGGGCGGACTGGTGATGCTCGCCGGGATGGCGATGCTGGGGGCGAGTCTCATCCGCAACCGCGCTGTACCGCTGTGGATCGGCGTGCTCACCCTGGTCGGCATGATCGGCTTCTTCCTGCCGATCCCGGCGATCGCCGGGATGAGCGGGTTCATCTACGAGGCACCGCGGGGGATCGCGGTCGCGGCGATCGGCGTCTTGATGCTCCGGGACTGGCGCGCAGCCACCAGGTGAGGTCACCCGGGAGATCGTCCCCGTGAGCACCCGTCGAGGCAACATTCCCCTCGGCAGGCGCTCTCGGGGACGATCTCAGTCGCGTGTCCGGCTCAACTCGGCGTAGCGCGCGAGATGGGCGTCCTGCGAACCGAACTCGTACTCGATGACGGTCAGTCGCCGGAAGTAGTGTCCGATCGCCAACTCCTCGGTCATCCCCATGCCGCCGTGGAGTTGCACGGCGTTCTGGCCTATGAACCGGGCCGCCCGACTGATGGTGGCCTTGGCCGCGGAGACCGCCGCAGCACGTTCGGCGGGTTCGGAGTCGAGCGCCAGGATCGCGAGATACTGCGCGGCCACCGACTGCTCGAGCTCCAGGTACATGTCGACCATCCGGTGCTGCAGGGCCTGGAAGCTACCGATCGGCTGCCCGAATTGACTGCGCTGCTTGGTGTACTCGACCGTGTCGGCGAACACCTTGCGCATCAGCCCGACGGCTTCGGAGACCACCGCGGCGGTCGCTTCGTCCCAGGCTCGTTCGAGCAGCGGCAACCCCCCGCCGATGGGCCCGATCGCCGCATCTGCGGGCAGTCGGACGCCGTCGAAGACGAGATCGGCGGCCCGCCGGTCATCGACGGTTCGGAACTCGTGACTGGTCAAGCCTGCGGGTGTCTCGCCGACGTCGACCAGGAAGAGCGTGATGCCGTCACGGTCGCCCTCGGCCCCCGACGTCCGAGCGCTGACGATCAAGTGGTCGGCGAGTGGGGCGGACAGCACAACAGGTTTGGCGCCGGTGACAACCCACTCGTCGCCGTCGCGGTCGGCTCGCGTCGCGACATGGCTCAGTCGGTCGCCGCCTGCCTCCTCCAGGGCGGCCAGGGCGGTCAGTGCTTCGCCTTCGCCGATCCGTTCCGCGAGTGCGAGCGCGGACGGGGTGCCGGTTCGGTGCAGCAGTCGCGCACCGAGCACGATGGCGTCGACGAACGGCTCGACGACCAGCGCGTGTCCGACGGCCTCCGACACCACCATCAGTTCTTCCGGACCTCCACCGGCGCCACCGATCTCGTCGGGGAGGCACGCGCCGAGGACGCCGAGATCCACCGCGAAGGCCTGCCAGATCTCGGGCTGCCATCCGGCGCCCTCTTTTGCGGCCGCCCGACTGATCGTCAGGTCGTAGCGGGCGCCCAGGAACTTCGCGAGGCCGTCGCGCAGCAGTTGTTGTTCGGGGGTGAGACCGAAATCCATCAGGAGAGCCTCCGATCGGCGCGGGCGGGGGAGAGGTCGCTCATCACAGTCCCAGCGCTCCCTTCGCGAGGATGTTGCGCTGGATCTCATTGCTGCCGGCATAGATCGATCCCGCGCGGTCGTTGAGGTAGTGCAACGGCGCGACCGCCTGCCATCGCTCGCCGCTGAGGTAGCCGTCGGTCGGCGGGGTGTACTGCGCGATCGGCCCACCTGGCGCTGTCGCATGAGGCTGGTACACGCGGCCGCGCGGTCCGGCCGCCTCCAACGTCAACTCGGTGATGCGTTGGCTCAGTTCGGTGCCCAGGATCTTCAGCATCGACGAGAGGGGGCCGGGATTGTCGCCGACGGCGATCGCCGCGAGGGCGCGGTACTCGAGGACCTCGAGGACCTTTGCGCGGATGCGAGCCTCCGCCAGGCGGGCGGCGAAGAGCGGATCATCGATCAGCGCCCCACCGCCGGGCCCGGTGACGTCGGCTGCCTCGGCGGCCAGGTTCTCGGTCATCACCTGCAGTGCGGGTGCGAAGGCGCCGCCGCCGCGTTCGAACACGAGGAGGTATTTCGCGACGGTCCATCCGTCGTCGATCGCCCCCAGCACGTTGGCCTTCGGGACCCGCACGTCGTCGAAGAAGACCTGCGCCTGGATCTGCTCGCCGGACGACATCACCAACGGTGACACCGAGATACCCGGGGAGTTCATGTCGATGAGCAGGAAGGTGATGCCCTGCTGCTTCCTCCCGCTGCGCGAGGTGCGGACGAGACAGAAGATCCAGTTCGCCTCGGCGGCATGGGTTGTCCAGATCTTGCTGCCGGTGCAGACCAGGTCGTCACCGTCGGCGACCGCGGACATCGAGAGGGACGCGAGGTCGGAACCCGACTCCGGCTCGGAGTACCCCTGGCAGAAGAAGACGTCGCCGGAGAGGATGCCGGGGAGGAAGAAGTCCTTCTGCTCCTGTGTGCCGTAGGCGATGATGGCGTGCGACACCATCCGGATACCCATGGGCGACAACGCCGGCGCACCGGCCAGCACCGACTCCCGACTGAAGATGTAGTGCTGGGTCTGGGTCCAGTCGCAGCCGCCGTGCTCGACCGGCCACGCGGGCGCGGCCCAGCCGCGTTCGTGCAGGATCGCCTGCCAGGCCATCGACGCTTCGTGGTCGGCGTAGACGCTGGTGGCCGAGCGGCCGGCGGATCGGAGTTCGGGCGTCAGTTTCTCGTCGAGGAAGGCGCGTACCTCGTCGCGGAACGCGATGTCGGCGGGTGCCCAGGTCATGTCCATCGCAGTGGCTCACCTATCTGTCAACGTGCGTGATCAGATGATCGTCTGCGAATCTACCCGGTCGTGTCGACCGACTCACCGCCGTTCCGCGATTCGACGGTTCAGGGTGCGCCTTGGGCCTGCGCGCCGGGAACCGGGGTGCCGCCCTGGGCCGGAGGGGTTGCCGGAACGGGACGTCCGCGCAGCTTCCCGTACGGATCGTGTTCGGCGATCAACTTGTCGACGCGGGCCTCGTCGAGGCGGGCCCGAACGCTGGACTGTTCCTGGCGATCGCGGACCACCTTGGCGAGCGTGAAGGTGCTCGAGGTGAGGAACAGCAGGGTGATCCCGAGGAATCCGCGCTGCCACGGATCGAGCGGGAGGTAGAGGATGCCGATGACCGACGTGGCCAGGCTGACGCCGAAGGCGATGGCGGCTTGGGCGTAGAACGCCGCGGTGGTCGGGGTCTGGGGGATCTCGGGATTCGTCATGCGATGAGCATCGCCGCCGCGCGAGTCCCGGGGATGAGTGCGACTACTCAGGTGGGCTGAGTAGTTCCTGCACCGGTGGTCGGGTCCGGCGGGCCGGTGTCGGGATCGGTTCCGGGCCCGGAATCGTCGCGGGGCGCCGCCTCGCCGCTCCTGTTGCCGCCGCTGCTCTCTTCGCCACCACTGGTGCCCGCGCTGTCGCCCTGGTGTTTCGGCGCGGACGCCGACAACAGTACATCCGCCCACCGCGTACTCGGGTCGATGTCGATGAGCAGCGCCTTGGCCATCAGCGTGAGCGGCACCGCGAGCAACGCGCCGAGCGGCCCGATCGCCCACGCCCAGAACACCAGTGACAGGAAGGTCAGGGTCGTCGACAAGCCGACGGCGTCGCCGACGAACTTGGGCTGGATGATCGACTGGATCGCGACGTTGATGACGCTGTAGACGACGATCACCAGGAGCATCGTCGACACCCCGCCGTCCAGGAGCCCGAGGAGGGCCGGTGGGACGAGTCCGATGACGAAGCCGATGTTGGGGATGTAGTTGGTGATGAACGACAGCAGTCCCCACAGGATCGGGAGGGGGATGCCGATCAACCACAGTGCGCCCGTATCGATCACCGCGACGATGAAGCCGAACACCGTCGACACCCAGAGGTAACTGCGGGTACCCGACGCGAAAGAGGTGAAGGCCCTGGCGATGTCGGGGCGATCCCGGCGCAGCGCATCCATGCGGTCGCTGTACCCGATGGCGTCGGCGACCATGAACAGCAACAGCGTCAGGACGAGCACGAGAGCCGAGGCGATCCCGACCGTGCTCTGCAACACGTCGGTCAGCGCGCCGACTATCTTGCTGGTGTCGATGTGCGACAGCGCGTCCTGCACCTTGTCGTGGCTGACGCCGTGGGAGGTGAGGAACGACTGGAAGTCGTCGACCATCGTGTCGAACTTGTCGGAGTACGTCGGCAGGATGGTCGCCAACCGGGCGACCGAGAACGCCAGTGACGCGAACAGCGCGATCAGGATTCCGTACACCGCGAGCAGGGTGAGCACAAAGGCGAGCCAGGTCGGAACACCCTTGCGTCGCAGCCATACCGGGATCGGGTGAACCGCGACGGTCAGCATCAACGCGAGGAAGGTCGGGCCGACGATGCCCGAGAATGCCTTGATGCCTGCGACCGCGACCACCAGCCCCGCCACGGTGACCAGGATTATCGTGCCGCGGGGCAGTGACCATCCGCCCTCGATGTCGTCGGCTGTGGTCATCTCCCCGGCCTCCCGTCTGAGCGGCGTCGTCTACACCGCCCGGCGAGAATCAGTGTCCTCCACCGTGGCCGATCTCGCGGCGCTTAGCGCAGGTCGGGTCGTCGGCGATGCCCGGGAGCGGCAGCGCTGGCCGGACCGGTGGTGGCCGGATCGGTGCCGACCCGGGCGGCGGCGACACCGAGTGCGGACCGGGCCGCGGCGATCACGGGGTCGCTCTCGGTTCCGCGCCGACACGCCAGGTGAGTCCGACGTCGGATCGGCAAGGGGGTCAGCATGACCGGGGGCGCACCTCGTGCACCATCGGGTCGTGGTATGCCGAGATCGGGGACGAGCGCGGTGCCCTGCCCGGCGCCGACGAGCGCGAGTACGGTACCGAAGTCGTCGGCGTGGTGGCGGATTCGTGGCGTGAAACCCGCTGCCTCGCACACGCGCACGGTGAGCGAGTGGCACAGCGTGCCCGGTGTCCCGGCGATCCAGTCGGAGTCGCGGTACTTGCCGAGCAGGTCGCCGGGTGTGGTCTCGTCGCCCGGCGCCCTCAGATCGCTGTCGCCCGGCGACCTCAGATCGCTGTCGCCCGGCGACCTCAGATCGCTGTCGCCCGGCGACCTCAAATCACCGTCGGCAAGGTGTACGACCTCGTCGAGGAGGTGCTCGGTGTACAGGCCTGCGTCGGCGACCGCGGGAACGTGGTCGTATTCCTGGACGAGCGCCACGTCGAGGCGGCCGTCGCGCAGCGCGTCGGGTACTCCACTCGGATCGAGTTCGGTGACCATGAGATCGACTGCCGGGTGGTCGGTGCTGAGTGACACCAGTGCCGGTGTCAACAACGCCACGACAGCACTCGGGAAGACGCCGATCCGCAACGGACCGACGACATCGGCACGCGCTCTGGCCAATCCGGCCTCGGCCTCGGCGAGTGCAGCCAGAACCGTCTCGGCATGCCGGACCAAGCCGACGGCCGCAGGGGTGAGTCGGACGCGCCGGCCGGTCCGTTCCAGAAGGGCCACACCGGCTTCCCGTTCGAGTGCCGTCAGTTGCTGGGATACCGCGGACGGTGTGTAGGCGAGTGCCTCGGCCACCGCGGCGATGGTGCCGCGGTGCGACAGTTCACGCAGCAGGCGGAGGCGCCGGACATCGAGCATCAGTTCAGCTTACGTGTGGCGTCATGATTGTGAACTGGACTTGATGGTCGCCGACGCCCAGGCTGACGCCATGACGATCACCCGACAGCCACTCACCGGTCTGCACGTTCCGCTGATCACCCCGTTCGCGGTGGACGGGTCGGTCGATGTCACAGCTCTGGCCGACCTGGCCGGTCAGGTCCTCGACGACGGTGCGTCCGGCATCGTCGCCCTCGGCACCACCGGAGAGGTCGCCTCGTTGACGACCGAGGAGCGGCGGCTGGTCGTCGACGTCTGCGCCACCGCCTGCGATGAGCGAGGTGCACCGCTCATGGTCGGTGTGGGCACGAACGCCACAGCCGTGACCCGGGATGAGGTGCGGACCGTCGATCCACGGGCGAGTGCGGTTCTGGTCGTCGTCCCGTACTACGTCCGGGCGTCGGAAGACGGTGTCGTGGAACACTTCCGGGAGGTGGCCGCGGCCAGTCCGGTTCCGGTCCTCGTCTATCACGTGCCGTACCGGACCGCGCGACCGCTGAGCGTCGACACCCTTCGACAGCTCGCGGAACTGCCGAATGTGGCGGGCTTCAAACACGCGGTCGGTGCCGTCGATGACGTCACCACCGCCTTCATGAGCCGGAAACCCGTCGACACGGCGGTGCTCGCGGGCGACGACCTGCACGTGGGTCCGATGTTGGCGCTGGGTGCCGACGGGGCGATCCTGGCGGGCGGGCAGGTCGCCACGCGGGCGTACGCAGGCCTGATCGAAGCGTGGCGTGACGGACCGATCGCCCCCGCCCGCCGACAAGCCGCCGCGCTGACCCCGCTGGCCGCGGCGCTCTTCGCCGAACCCAATCCCGCGGTCATCAAGGCGGTGCTGACGGCACAGCGACGGATTCGGTGCGCCGACGTCAGGCTGCCGCTGCTCCCGGCAGGCGCCGCTGCCGTCGACGCCGCGCTGGACACGCTGTCGTCGATCTCGGCCGGCGGCGACCGTACTCCGACTGCTCGGTGATCAGCGTCCGGTCCAGCGCGGTTCGCGTTTGGTGACGAACGCCGTGACGCCCTCGTTGGTGTCCTGACTGATCAAGAGGGTGTCGAGGACCGAGGTCGTGTGGTCGATCGCGTCCACCGGGTCGGCGATCTCGGCTGCTTCGGCCATCACCGCGATCGATGCCCGGACCGAGGTCGGCGAGCAGGCGAGGATCTCCTGTGCGACAGCACGTGCCAGGTCGAGCGAGGTGCCCGGTGGGGCGATGCGACTGACCAGCCCCACCCGCAGCGCCTCGTCGGCGTCGATCCGGCGACCGGTCAGGATCAGATCCCGCGCCAGCGCGGGTGAGATCGCGGCGGGCAGGCGGACGAGACCTCCGGCAGCGGCGGCGAGTCCGACCCGGACCTCGGGCAGCCCGAAGGAGGCCCGCTCGTCGGCGACGATGACGTGGCACGCGAGTGCGATCTCCAGACCACCGCCCAGCGCGAGCCCGTTGACCGCGGCGATGACGGGCTTCGGCAGGTGACGGCGCGAGGTGAGGCCGCCGAACCCGTTCTTGGGTACCGACATCATCGCGTCCCCGGCCAGATGGGTGAGGTCGTTGCCGGCCGAGAACGCCTTGTCGCCGGCCCCGGTGAGGATCGCCACCCACAGCTCGGGATCGGCGAAGTAGGCGTCGAAGACGGCGTCGAGTTCTTCATTCGCCTTCGGGTTGAGAGCGTTTCGCGCATCTTGCCGGTCGATGACGACCTCCAGGACACGGCCGTCCCGGCGGACCTGCAGGTGCTCGTACCGATCCTGGAATCGTGGGGCCTCGACCGGGAACAACTCGGCCATCCGCTCCTCGGAGACCGCGACCCGGTTGCCGCGGGCAAACGACCGCGCGTACACGCGTGTCCCGATCGGCTCGTCACCCACGGTGAGGAGCTCGAGCAGATCGTCGTCGCCTTCGGCCACGGTGGCGATGAAGCGCGCGCCGTCATCGAGGCGTGCGATCACGATCCCTTTGTCGCCGGCCCGATCCGGGATCACCGTGTAGCTCTCCACGGTCGCCCACCCGTCGGCGTCGCGGCGGTGCTCCACCACGGGAACGGCATCGAGGGCGGCCTGCGCGGATGCGTTGTCGGGCGATTGCCACGCCGTCGGCGTCGTCGAGTAGATGCCCACGGAGTACTTGCTCAACAGCCCGCCGTTGGCCGCCACGAGGCCGAGGCTGCCCGGTGAGCGCCGCGCCCGGTCGACGATCTCGGCGATGGCGTGCATCGAGTAGTTGTTGCCGGCGCCGCCGAAGAACGGCAGTCCTCCGGTGACGGTCAGGCCACGCGGGTCGTCGGCGGCGAGTCCGAGGGCGTCGGCGACGTGTGCGACGGCGATCGGGAAGCAACTGTAGATGTCGAGGGCGGCGACCTCGTCGAGGGACGCACCGGCCATCTCCAGTGCATTGCGCATCGCCGCGACGGAGGCGGGCCCCTCGGCGAGGTCGGGGCGTTCCATCAGCGTGTTCTCGCGGAGATCGGCGTGCCCGTGCAGAAACACCCAGCGGTCGGGGGAGATGCCCAGTGCGCGTGCGGATCGCACCGACAGCACCAGGGTCGCGGCCGCCTGGTTGACCTGGTCGCGTGCGACGAGAAGCCGCGTGTACGGGTCGGCCAACCTCCGGTTGGTGTCGTCGACCGTGGTCAGTTCGTCGACCGTGCGCGCGACCGGCGACGCCGAATGTGGGTTGTCGGCCGCCACCGCGGACAGCGGTGCGAACAGTTCAGCCATCGACCGAGCGTGCTCGTGTCGGGACCGGCCGAGTTTGCGACGGCGTGCGTTCTCGAGCACGGCGTACTGGGTCATCGGGTCGAGGAGCCCGTGACGTGCTTCCTGCAGGCTGGTCAGCCCCGACAGTCCGAAGCCGCGGTCTTCGTGCGATCCATCGACCGTCTCGGTGAAGTCGGGACGATCATCGGCCGCAACCGTTTTCATCAGATGCCGAATGGTCGAGATGACCTCGGCGCCGACGATGACGGCGCCGTCGGACGAGCCGCGGTGGATCTCTTCGGCGAACTCGGTGACCAGCTTCTGCGGGCTCTGGCCGCCGACGACCTCGGTGACCGCACGATTTGGTCGCAATCCCACGCGCTCGGCGACCGCTCGCGGGGTGTTGTCGGGTCGTCCCAGTGGCGACGACGACAGGGGACTGGAGACCTCGAAGGATCGGACCGCGACGACGGTGTCGACGAGTCGGGCCACCGAGTCGGGATCGACACCGGTGTCGGCGAGTGCGGCACGCACGGCGCGCGCGGCCAGATCTGCTTCGCCAAGGCCCTCGTAATCGGGCTCGCCGATCCGCTCGGACGCCTGGCCCACGCCGACCACCACGGGGGTGTTCGGATCGAGGTCCGCGAGCGATGGACTGGTGGTCTCGGACACGCTCTGATCAGGCATGGCAGGGCCTCCGCGGGGAGTGGTCGATCGCGATCCGATGTGATCATCGGCGACCGGCACAGTCGGCAACGTCATGACCATTAAGACACTTCGCCCGCGCTCGCCGGACGTCGGGGCCCGGGACTGCGGAACCGTCGCGCACACCGCGATTACGTGCTATCAATTATTACAAGTAATCAATCGAGAAGGCGGCCATGTCCGACACCGAGCAGAGCGTGACCGGGTGGTTCAGCGGGCGACTGCCGGACGACCTGTTCATCGGTGCACCCGAGATCCGGGTGGACCGCGAAGAGATCACCGTGATCGGCACCATCGAGCCTCCGTCGGCCGATGGGGACGTCGACGACCCGAGCCGCCGCGAGGCCGAGTCCGGCCGTATCGCGCGGTTCCGCGAGGAGACCCGCGCGGCCCGCATGGAGGTCGCCCGTGAAGCGGAGCACCGATTCGATCGCAAGGTCGCCTGGGGAGTCCGATGTGGTGAGAGCTCACAACTCTTCACCCATCTGGCGGTGCCGGTGATGACCCGACTTCGTCAACCGCAACGCCAGGTACTCGACATCCTGGTGTCCGCCGGTGTCGCGCGGAGCCGGGCCGACGCACTGTCGTGGTGCGTGAAACTCGTCGGGCAACACACGGATTCGTGGCTGACCGATCTGCGCGACGCGATGTCACGGGTCAACGAGGTCCGCGACGCGGGCCCCGGCGTCGACTGATCGGGAACCGTCACGACGGCCGTCGGCGGATCGGCGGTTTCGGTCAGCGCGCGTAGAACGGTGGTCGGTGCCGGGGTGGCTGGACAGACTGTGCGACGACCTACCGTCTGTTGAGAGGACCCCTCGGTGACACCGACCGCCGCGACCGCCGGACCCACGAGCACCGCATCCGCGGGCACCCCCACCGCATCAGACGGCGCGGAGCCGTACACCGACGCGCAGCTGGACGCGATCTTCGCGCCGATCTTCGCCCGGATCGCCGCGGGAGCGGTGCAGCGCGAGGTCGATCGCACCCTCACCCACGACGAGATCGGCTGGCTGCAGGAGGCGAAGTTCGGGTCGTTGCGCGTCCCGGTCGAGTTCGGCGGCTACGGGGCCTCCATCCGTCAGCTCTTCCGTCTCCTCGTCGACCTCGCCGCCGCGGAATCGAACCTCCCGCAGGCCCTGCGGGTGCACTGGTTCTTCGTCGAGGACCTGCTGTTGTCTACCGACGTCGCGTCACGCGAACGCTGGTTGCGTGCGGTCTCGGAGGGAAGCCTGGTCGGCAACGCCATCACCGAGCCGGGAGTCGGAGCGGTCGATCGTTACCGGACGACCATCGTGGCCGACGGTGACGGCTACCGCGTCGACGGCACGAAGTACTACTCGACGGGCAGCCTCTATGCCGATCACATCCTGGTGGCCGGTGACAAGGACTGCGAGCGCGTGGCGGTGCTGGTGGACGGGGACGCCGACGGGGTCACCCAGCACGACGACTGGGACGGTTTCGGGCAGCGCCTGACGGCGAGCGGCACCACCGAGTTCAGCAAGGTCCGCATCCCGGCGGACCGCTTCCTCGGGCCCGGCTACGGTGAGCCGGGACGTACGTTCTCGACCGCGTACCTCCAGCTGGTGCAGTTGGCCGTGCTCGCCGGGATCGCGCAGCGTGCCACCGACGACGCCGTCGTCTGGGTCCGGGACCGCACCCGCACCTACACGCACGGCTCGGCCGATCTCCCACGCGAGGATCCGCTGGTGCAGCAGGTGATCGGTCGACTGTCGTCGGCCGCCTACACCGCTCGCACCCTCGTGCTCGACATCGCCTCGCAGCTCGACGACCTGACCGCCGGAGCCCAGGACGACGCCGCCGTCGACAAGGTGGAGTTCGACGTCGCACGCGCGCAGAACGCCGTCATCACCACGGTTCTCGATGCGACCACGCAACTGTTCGAGGTCGGTGGTGCGTCGATCACCTCGGAGCGACTGCGCCTGGATCGCCACTGGCGCAATGCGCGCACCATCTCTGTGCACAATCCGTTGATCTTCAAGCTCCGCGCGATCGGAGACCACATCCTCAACGGCGCCGACCTTCCCTATGCGTGGAGCGCCGGCGCGCGCAGCTGAGACCGTGGACCGGCTCTCGTGAACTGACGACGACGCGGCGGGCACGCCCGGGTCACTCCGGGCGGGCCCGCCGCGTCGCGTCAGCGACCGGTATGCGTCCGCGAATGCCGGCTCAGTTCAACCACTCCCGCGAGTAGACGTCCTGCCAGCGGATGTGGATAGCCCGCCGTGCGGCGGCGGTCACGTGCGTGCCCAGCGTCTCCTCGAGGACGTCGTCGGTGACATCGCGGATGCGGCCGGACATGGTCGCCAGGTCGTCGTGATAGCGGGCGACGAGTCCGATCCGGATCGCGGTCATCTCGGTGCCGGCACCGTCGACCGCGACGAAGACCACCAGTCTGCCGAGATCGCTGCGGATTCGCGTGGCGAGTACCTGTTTGAGAACGCGGTCGCTGATCGTGATGCCGTCGATGTCCGAATCGAGGTCGCGGGCCGGTCGCCGAGCTCGGTCGAGCCCTCCTGAGATCCGCGAGATCAACTTGCGCACATCGTCGTCGGGTTCGGCGAGTCCCCGGCTCGCCGACACCAACCAGGCGTCCGTGGCGTCGGGTTCGTCATCGTCGAGGTGCGCGCCGCCGACCCAGATGTCGCTCATGCTCGGGCTCCTCTCCGGTGTGTGTCCTGATGATCGTCCGACGCCTCACCCTGAGATGTGTAATCACGTGGTGCCGCTCCGGGCCGCCAGGGTTCGAGACGTGTGGACAGGTATTTGCGACTGCGCTGGAGGTGTCCGCGCACCGAGCCGACCGAGATCTGCAGGACCCGGGAGATCTCGACGAGCGCCAGGCCTTCGACCTCCCGCAGCCACCAGACCGACCGCGACGTGGAGGGCAGGGCGGTCAACTCCGACCTGAGCGCATCGACCAGGGACGTGGTGATCACCTGCTCGGCGGGCATGGGTTCGGGTGCCGCCAGGTCGACAAAGCGTTCGTCGGCGGTCGGGATGTCCCTCCTGCGCCGCAGGTGATCGGCCAGCCTACGGTGCGCGATGGCGAACATCCAGGTGCGGAAGGTGCTCCGGAACGCGAAATCGGGCAGGCTCTTCCACGCGTCCAGCAGGGTCTCCTGCGCAAGATCCTCGGCGATCGCTGGATCGTCGACCATCCGCCGCAGGTAGCGCAGCAGGATCGGCGACATGCGTGCCACGAGGATGCCGAATGCCTCTTGGTCGCCGACGGCCGCGGCCCCGGCGAGCTCGTCGTCGGACAGCTCATCCAGGGCGAGATGGGGTTCGGACCCGACCGCGGTGCGCCGCGACCGTCGGCGGGCGACCGAATCGAGGCTGTGACCGAGTTCACTCGGCTTCTCGCGTGCACTTTCGGGCTTCACTACGAACCAACCATATACAGGGTCGTCAAGACACCATCGCTGTTCGCGAAGTAGCTCGACGGCCCCGAGGGAGATGGACGATCACCATCATCGATCGCGATGCCGGTGACGACACCGACCGCCGACCAGGTACGCCGACAGCCTCGGCGTCGACGCAGTGCATATGACGAACGAAGGAGTTCAGATGTCCGATACTGCCGCTTCCACCACCGCGGGCGACGAGACCACCACCACCGGTGCGGCCGCGACCAGCGGTTCCAACAAGGGCCTGGCACTCGCGAAGAACGAGAACGCTCTGGTCGGCGATCGGGGCCGCACCTCCATCGCCGACACCGTCGTAGCCAAGATCGCCGGAATCGCGACCCGTGAGGTCGACGGCGTACACGATGTGGGCGGCAGCGCCGAGCGCCTCGTCGGAAGGGTCCGCGACTACGTTCCCGGCACCTCGACCAGCACCACCCAGGGCATCTCGGTGGAGGTCGGCGAACGGCAGGCCGCCGTCGACATCGGCATAGTCGCCGAGTACGGCGTCGCCATCCACCAGCTCGCCGCGGCGATCCGACGGAATGTCATCGCCGCCATCGAGCAGATGACCGGTCTCGAGGTGACCGAGGTCAACGTCACCGTCCACGACATCTCCTTCGGCGAGGACGACACCACCGGCACGGACTCACCGCGAGTGCAGTGATGAACGACGCCGCGACGTCCGGGGGTTCGGCCGACTCGGCCGCACAGCGGATCGCCGATGCCGTCCTCGCGGTGCCCGGCGTCGCCGGGCTCCACGGGGGAGTCTTCGGTGAGATCGCGACCTACCTACCCGGTGGTCGGGTCAGTGGGGTCGCGCTCACCGATTCCGACGGCGAGATCCACATCGTCGTCGACTCGACGACGGACCTGCTGGCCATCGCCGACCGCGCACGGGATGCCGCGGCGGCGGTCGCGGGCCTCCCGATCTCGGTGACCGTCGAGGACATCGCCGCCCCCGGGCAGCCGCTGCCGCCGGCCCCCGACGATCAGAACCCTGCAACCAGCCCTACCTCACGAGGTGAACGATCATGACCAACAACGCAACCATCGGACTGCTGGCGGGCCTGCTGCTCGCCATCGCGGTGACCACCGGAGGCTTCGGTGGATTCGTGCTGGCGATCCTCCTCGGCGGGATCGGCCTCGCCCTGGGGCTCCAGCGCGATGGCGCAGTCGATCTCGGGGCTCTGTTGCGGAGCCGGAACCGTGGCTGAGTCGGCCACCGTCGAACGCGGTGTCGACGACATCGACCCCCGCAGCGTCGGCACGGCAGCGCCGGCCGCCGCCAGCGATCGGGGAGCGGTGGTCATCGCGAACCGGGTGGGCGAGAAGATCGCCGCGCGCGTGGCACTGGACGTCGACGGCGTGGTGGCCCACCAGGCCGGACTGGGGTCAGTACTCGGTGGCGCGGTCCCCGGTCGGGCCGTCGTCGGCACCGACTATCCCCAGGCGCGGGTCGACATGTCGCAGACTGCGCCGACGGTCGGCCTCACCGTTGCACTCGACTGGCCGTGCGCGGTCACCGATGTATGTCGCGAGGTGCGCCGGCGGGTTGCCGACGAACTGACCCGTCTCACCGGGATCCGTCCGGGACGTGTCGATGTGGTGGTGGCGCAGCTCATCTCGGAAACCACCCGGCGGGGGAACCGCTCACCGTCGGGCTATGTGGAGATCCCGGCCTCGCCGACCACCGACGGAGGTGACCGATGACCACGGCTCAGGCACACGAATCGCAGGGAGACGAGGCCCAGACGGTCACCGGACCCGCAGAGACGACCGCCGACAAGACCGGGGTCATCAGCAAGACCGCCGACACCAACGACGAGAAGGTCTACGCGCCGTCGGCGAACCCGTCGGCCGCAGTGGCCGGGGTGTTCGTGGGCCTGGCACTCCTGGGGCTGGCCGTGGTGGCTGTCCGCGACCTCCTCGTCCGAGTCGGATGGGTCGATGGAGAGGAATGGCTGCACACCACGGCGGTCCAGATCGCCGGACTGCAGTGGTGGGACTGGATGTGGGCCGCCGCAATCGGATCGGTCCTCGTCGGTGGGCTCTTGGTGCTCAGCGCGCTCCGGCCACGCCGGCGGACACATGTGAGCCTGGCCGGTTACGAGGTCCTGTGGACCCGACGTGGCGATGTCGCGCGCCGGTGCAGTACCGCTGTGCTCGCCGAACCGGGAGTCGAACACGCGACCACCGTCGTCGGGCGACGCCGCGTGGCACTGACGGTGACCGCCGCACGTCCGGACGCGGTCGACACAGACGTCCTGAGATCGATCGTCGACGGAGTGCTCGCCGACCTCGATCGTCGTCCACGCGTGAAGATCCGGGTTGTCGCCCGGGATCGGGGTGATCGTCGATGAACCGTCTGCCTGCTGCACTGCACCGAATCTCGGTCGGACTGATCGGACTCCTGCTGCTCGTCGTCGGGATCGGTGCGATCCTGTGGCGTGCCGGCGTCGAACCGGTCGTCGGGTGGATCGACCGATTCGACGCGGACGCGCCCCGGCGGATCGTCGAAACCGATTGGTGGGCTGCGGTCCTGGTGGGTGTCGTGCTGATCGCCACCCTCTGGGGATGGCGACTGATCGTCTCCCGGATCCGTCCAGGCCGGGTCGCCGACCTCGTGCTGGACGGCAGCGACGGTGACGGCGCGATGACCATCGCGCCGAAGCTGATCGCCGCCGCGGTCGCCGACGACCTGCGGAAGAACACGATCTTCGACCGGGTGGCAGCCACCGCCACCGACGACCGGGGACGCAAGATCATCCGACTCACGGTGACCGCGCCACCCACCCACTCCTACCCGGAGATCGCCGCGATGGTCGGCGACGCGGTCGAGGACATCCGCACCGCCGTCGACGGTTCCGATGTACATGTCCAGGCGCTGGTGCACCTGGAGAAGAGACGAGGCTGACCGGTCTTCGGATCGGTCGGCGTCGGACGGGCCCCGGTGAGCCGGGGGAGGATTGCCCGGGCCCGTCCGCACGTCGGGGGCGTACTCGGCGACCTGCTGGGCAATCTCTGCGGCCTCCGGCCTGCTGGAACATCTCTGCGGCCGCCGGCCTGCTGGACCACCCGGCGCACTAGCGTGGTTCGGATGAACCGTCTGGCCGACGCCGATGCGCGGTCGTTCTGGATCTCCGAGCGGATGCGGACCGATCAGTTCCTGCTGTACACGTTCGTCGCGACCGATGTCCCCGTGTCGGCGACCGCCGCGCATTTGCGTCGGTGTGCGTCCTCGGTTCCCGACCTCTGTCTCCGGATCGTCGAGACACCCGCAGATCTCGACCGTCCGTACTGGGTGCGTGCACACCCTGCCGCCGATCAGGTCCGGGTCGTCGACCCCGCCGAACCGATGCGGTGGCAGGACTGTCTCGATCTCGTCGCCGGGCTCGAGGCCGACCAGCTCGATCCGCGTCGCGAGGCGTGGCGACTGCACGTGATCGGACCCGTGAACGACTCCCGTCGCGATCGGACGGAGCAGGTCGTGGTCGTCGTCCTGCAGGTGGTGCACGCGCTGGGTGACGGTCGGCGGACGGCACGCATCGCGCGCGAGCTCTTCGCCGAAGCTGCCGAGGGCGCCGGCGAGATGGAGTCGAGACCGTCGGCGCGACAGCGTCTCCTGTGGGCCTCGGCGACGGCTACGCGAGCAGTCGCGGCAGGCGTCGGTGTCCTGACGCTGCCGGTGCGGCTCGCCGGCATGGTGGCATCTGGTCTCCGTGCGTATCGGGTGTCCCGAAGTGACTCGCCGGCGCAGTTCGCCGGAGTGCCGCCGAGTCCGTTGAACACCCCGCCGGGACGAGATCGGGTGCTCCGGACCCTGGTCGTGGACCGGCGAGAGCTGTCGGCGTTCCCGACCGTGACCGTCGCCGCCCTGACCGCGATCTCGATCGCGTTGACGGAGGGCCTCGGCGAACAGACCCGATCGGCGGTGGAGTTGACCATCGGCCGTCCCGGATCGGCGCGGGCGCGCAATCACTTCCGCACCGCGGGGGTCGACCTGCACATCGACACAACAGATCTCCGGCGCCGTGCGGATCTCATCGCGTCCGGGATCGCGGCAGCACGCGCCCGCGACGACTCGCCGTTGCGTCGGGCACAGCGGCGCGCAGGAGCGTGGACACCGGCCGCACTGGTGCATCGCGACCTGCGCGGGTTCGACCTGGTTCGCCGCCCCGATCGCGTCACCGGGGTGACGGTGGTGTCGTCGGTGAACCGCGGTCCGGCCGACCTGACGCTGGGCGGCGGGCAGGTGACATCGACCGCCGGATTCCCGGCCCTGTCGCCTGCGCAGGGGCTGACCCACGGCGTGCACGGAATTGGCGACACCGTCACCATCTCGGTGGTCACCTCGCGTGCGGTGCTACCGAATCCGGATGAGTACGTGCAGATCCTCGACCGCGCACTCCGTCGATGTACAGACCTCGGGACGGATGGCGGTTCGGCTCAGGACCCGGATCCGGCCTCGCCGATCTCGACGTAGAGACGTGTCCACGGCTGGTCGTCGATCAGCTCCCACTCGTGCCCGCCGCCGGTGGTGTCGCGGGCGAGCAACACATCACCGGGAGACAGCACGAACTGCTCGCCGCGGCGGGTGGTGAAACGCAGTGTCCCGGTGAGGGTCACCACGTACTGATCGCACGGCGCATCGTGCCAGCCGAGTGAGCCACCGGCGGGGGTGACCGCGCTGTGGATGGTGCGCACCGCGTGGCGGTCGATCTCGAGTTCACGTTCGGTGAACCGACTCTCGCCGGCGTCGTCGGTCCAGATCTCGACGAGTCGACTCACTCGAACGAGTGCCCGTTGCGCGACGTCTCGCGGTGGTCGTCGGAGGTGGAGCCGCCGGACCCGCGCGGCGTGCGGGTGAGCCGCTTGGGCAACTTGTCGGCGAGTCCACCCAGCGGCGCGACGCTCTGGTTCAGCAGATCCACGGTCTCGGCCAACTCGTGCACCGTGTCCTGCATGGTCAGCAGGTTCGGTGCGAGCTTGCTGATGACCTCGGTCAGCTCGGTGATCCGGTCCAGCGGTCCGCCGGGCGCGATGGCGCGTTCGACTGCACCGTCCTCACCGACCAACTGGTCGAGGAGGCCGCCGTCGTCGGCGAGACGGTCGAGGATGCCACCGGGCGAGGTCACCTTCTCCAGCACCCCGTCCGGCGAGGTGAGCTTGTCGACGATGCCTCCCTCGGAGGTCAGCCTCTCCAGGATGCCCTCGTTCTCGGTGAACTGATCGACCACTCCGCCCGGACGCGTGAGACGGTCGAGCGGTCCGTCCTTGGCGGTCAACCGCACCAGGATCCCGTCTTCCTGGGTCATCTGGTCGAGTAGACCGCCCGACGCCGTGAGCTTCTCGAGCAAGCCATCCGGTGCGGTGAGCCGATCCACCACTCCGTCGGGATTCAGCAGACGTTCGAGCGGTCCGCCGACCGCGAGTGCGCGTCCGATCGGCCGCTCGGGTCCGAGCAGTTCACCGAGGTGGTTGAGCAGTGCCATCGGGGTCCGCGCGCCCAACTCGCTGCCCGGGACGCCGAGCACCGAGCCGACCTCCTGTTGCACGCTGGTGGCCGTCAGCCGGGCGATGGTCACCGCGGACTCCGCAGCGGTGAGCACCACGCCGGTGATCGCGAAGCCGATCCGGACCGGGACCTCGGCGACGCCGCGAACCGCCGCGGCCACGTCTGGCGCGGCGCCGCCAGATCGCATGACGCCTGCGGTCTCCCGGTGCTCGGCAGCGGTCGTCGTGCGGCGCGATACGGACTTCGACGCGTTCATGCCTCGACCCTAGGTCACCGTCGACGCATCCGGGAGTACCCGCGCGAAATCAGCCATCGGCGAATGGCACGATGTCAGCCGTCCTGGGCTTTTGCTGCCGCCTTGGCCGCTTTCTTGAAGTCACGCACCTTCTGCAGGGACTCCGGATCGCGGACGTCGGCCACCGACCGGAAGCCCTTCTTGCCGTAGTCGCCGACGACCGTCGTCCATCCGCTGGGTTTCACGTCGAGTTGCTTGGCCAGCAGCGCGGTGAAGATCTTGGCCTTCTGGTCGCCGAAACCGGGGAGCGCTCGGACGCGATCGAAGAGCTGCTTGCCCGAGGTGGCCGTCGTCCAGATCGACGCGGTGTCGCCGTCATACTCGTCGACCACGGTCTGGGCGAGCGACTGCACTCGGCCGGCCATCGAGCGCCCGTATCGGTGGATCGCCGGGGGAGTGGCACAGAGATCGGCGAAGGACTCCGGCTCCGCTGCCGCGATCGCCTCGGGATCCATGCTGCCGAACCGGTCCCGGATCTTCGCCGGGCCGGCGAACGCACGTTCCATCGGGAACTGCTGGTCCAGCAGCATCCCGATGAGGAGCGCGAACGGGTCGGTGGACAACAGTTCGTCGGCAGCGACGTCCTGGGCAATCTGGAGTTTCGCCATGAGGACATAGTAGGCAGCCCTACACTCGCCCCCATGTCGAACGCAGCCACCGGACGTGCCCCGATCTCCCGGCGACGACGACAGGGGGCGATCGCGGCGACGATCTGTGCCGGCGCCGCCGTGGTCACCACGGTCACTGCCGGTGGCGCGACCGCGGTCCCGGAGTACTCCAACTACCAACTCGCGACGACGGTGCGGTGTGATGTGCCGGACCCGTGGCCCACCAATCGGCCGGTTCCGGTGTCGGTCGATGTGTTCACCGGTATCCAGCACCCCGCCGATGGGCTTCCTGGACCGGCCATCTCGCTCATCGGATCCGACCGTCGTCAGCCCGGCGCCCTGGAGTACACGTCCGAGACGACGGTGAAGTGGAAGAACCTCACCACCGGCCGGACCGGGTCGGTGCTGGTGCCCACGCGCGGACGGTCGCTGACGTGGGGGGTCGTGCTGCACCCCGGTCGTGGACCGGTGGCGTTCACCATCCGGCAGAAGGTCGGTGCCCTCGCCGGGGTTCCGATGGTCAACCCGCAGTACTCGACCTGCTCGGGTCGCGCGACCGCCTGACCCACAGCCGGTCCCGGTCCAGCCGTTGCCGGGGCCTGGTGGTGGGGCCCGCGGCGTCCCGATGTCCGGTGGGGCGCACCGTCTCGGCGCGCGGGACGACGACACATCGATACCGAAACGTGTGTACCGATATGCGCGGATGGGAACACCCGGCCGAGTAGATTGAGGCACGGCTCGACCAGATCGATCTCAGCGTCGTCCCCCCGGCGCGCAGGGCAACCGGACAGTGAGGTCACGGACATGTCTGACATACAACGGCGCGACGTCGCCGAACAGCACACCGCGAAGGTCATCGGGGTCTCGGTGGCCGCCGCGGTCGGCGGATTCCTCTTCGGTTTCGACAGCTCGGTCATCAACGGCGCGGTCAACTCGATCGAGGACAACTTCAAGCTGGGCAGTCTGTTCACCGGATTCGCAGTCGCGATCGCGCTGCTCGGCTGTGCACTCGGCGCGTGGTTCGCCGGCCGGCTCGCCGACGTCTGGGGCCGCAAGCGGGTGATGCTCTTGGGCTCAGCGCTTTTCATCATCTCCTCGATCGGTACCGGCTTCACGCAGACCATCCCCGACCTGTTGATCTGGCGCGTCCTCGGCGGCATCGGCATCGGCATCGCCTCGGTGATCGCGCCCGCCTACATCTCGGAGATAGCGCCCGCCCGGTACCGGGGCTCACTGGCGTCGATGCAACAGCTGGCGATCACCCTGGGCATCTTCGCGGCGCTGCTGTCGGACACGCTGCTGCAGGATGCTGCCGGTGGTCCAGAGCAGAACCTCTGGTGGGGGCTGGAGGCCTGGCGGTGGATGTTCCTGGTCGGCGTGGTGCCCGCGATCGTGTACGGCCTGCTGGCACTGACGATCCCGGAGTCGCCGCGCTATCTCGTCGGTCGCAACCGAGACGACGAGGCCGCGCGCATCCTGCAGGAGGTCACCGGCGAGGAGAACCCGCTGGAGCGGGTCAAGGAGATCAAGCTCACCGTCAAACGCGAGGCGCGATCGTCGATCCGCGACATCACCGGACCGTCCTTCGGCCTGCATCCGCTGGTGTGGGTGGGTATCTGGCTCGCCGTGTTCCAGCAGTTCGTCGGCATCAACGCGATCTTCTACTACTCCACCACGCTGTGGGAGTCGGTCGGCTTCAGCACGAGTGAGTCGTTCAAGACGTCGGTGATCACCGCGGTCATCAACGTCGCGATGACCTTTGTCGCCATCCTGTTCGTCGACCGCATCGGCAGGCGGAAGTTGTTGCTGGCCGGTTCGATCGGCATGTTCATCGGCCTGCTGCTGGCGTGTATCGCGTTCACCCAGCAGATCGGTGAGGGCGAGGACATCACGCTGCCTGATCCATGGGGTGTGATCGCCCTGATCGGCGCGAACCTCTTCGTCATCGCCTTCGCGGCGACGTGGGGGCCGGTCATGTGGGTCATGTTGGGCGAGATGTTCCCCAACAGCATCCGCGGTGTCGCGCTGGGCGTCTGCACCGCGGCCAACTGGATTGCCAACTTCACCATCTCGATGCTCTTCCCGCAGATGACCAAGTTGGTCGGGCTCGGCTGGATCTACGGGTTCTTCGCCTTCTGCGCCGCGGCGTCGTTCTTCTACGTGCTCCGAAAGGTCCGGGAGACCAAGGGTCTCGAGCTGGAGGACATGGACTCGGAGGCCGCATCCCGTCTCTCGGAGCTGGAGGCCATGCGGGCGGCCAAGAGCCAGCCCGGCAGCTGATCAGTCCGGGAGGGCTTCCCACACAGATCGAGCCGCGACGCACAGCGCGTCGCGGCTCGATTGCTGTCTGTCGCAGGTGTCACCGAGGGGAC
This sequence comes from Gordonia soli NBRC 108243, assembly GCF_000334455.1. Classification (GTDB taxonomy): domain Bacteria; phylum Actinomycetota; class Actinomycetes; order Mycobacteriales; family Mycobacteriaceae; genus Gordonia; species Gordonia soli. Next base: position 168,736 of record NZ_BANX01000002.1, on the reverse strand, counting down.
GTCGGCCGCAGCAGGCCGCGGACCAGCAGCCATTGGGCGGCGAAGTAGGTTGCGAGCACCCAGCCCTCGGCGACCGTACGGGATTGCCGGTCGCGCAGCAGGTGCCGACGGTTGAGGATCGAGAGGTCGGATGCGAGGAACGCCCACCCGCCGCGGCGGAGCCCGACCTCGCCGGTGTCGGCGGCCAGTGCCGACATCGTCGCCAGGGTGTTGCCGTACGCGCCCAACACCGGCAGCAGGGCCGGGCGATGGATCGCCATCACCGTCGCCGACTCGCCCAGCAGAGCCATCCGGGGGAGGAGCCGACGGAAACGGGGGCGGGCACCGCGACGCCACAGCGCCGCCGAATAGCTCAGTTGCGCACCGGCGAAGACGCCGGCTCCCCGCTTCAGCGCGCGGTCTCGTTCCGGCCCCTCCTCGGTGAACTCCTCGATCAGCATCAGCCGGTCGCCGACCGTCGAGAAGGCGACGGCCGACGCGACGAGTGCGAGGTCGACCGGCGCAAGGCGCTCCCTCGCGCGGACGATCTCGGCGCCGAGGACGATCAACGGGACGGGTTTGGTCACCGCGGCGACCGACTTCGATGAGACCGCGCCGGTGACGGTGGCTGCCGCCGCCGCGACCAGATATGCGGCGCCGACGGTCCGCGGTCCGGGACCGTCGACGATCGCGAGCAGGCGATCGCGGGCGGTGGACCTCGTCACCGTCCCAGGGACTTCGACACGAAGGTCCGGGTCTCCTGATCGGCCAGCGCATTCGACTGCTGGGCGGTCAACGTCAGGTAGGTCCGCGCGGTGACCTTGCGATCACCCAATTGGGCGTCGTTGAGGTACTTCAGGGTCATCGGGACCACGACACCGTCGTCGTGGATGCTCTGGGCGAGCAACAGCGGCCGGGTGAACCCCGTGGTCGGGAGTGCCAACGCGGAACCGAGTTCGCCGGCCAGGGCGCGGTTCTCGGCGATCGGGGTGCGGAAGAGCGAGCCGATCCGGAGTCCGGCCACCTGTCGGGTGAGATCGTCGGCGCAGGTCGATGCGGCCTTGCCCAGCCAGCTCTTGCCGGTGTCGGTGAGCAGGTCGGCGACCTTGAGGTCGGGACGGGCGTTGCGGATCGCGGTGAGCGTGTAGAGCACGTCGGACGAGATCGCCGCCGGCAGCGCGGTCGACGTCGGCCCCAGGTTGGTCATGACGGTGTCCAGCGACGCCGGGATCGAGGAGACCGCCGAACCCTTGAAGTCGAGGGTCGATCCCTGCAGACTCGGGGCGCTGCGGGCCAGTTCGATTGCTGCCGAGGCGCCTTGGGACCGGCCGACGGCAACCCAGCTGCGGGACAGCCGGTCTCCGACGTCGCGACCTGCTCGGACGGCATCGACGATGTTCTTGGCGGTTGCCTTGATGTCGAAGTACTGCGGGGTGCCGGGTGTTCCGAGGCCGGCGTAGTCGGTCGTGACGACGGCGTACTTCCGGGAGAGCCACTCGCGGATCTGGTCGGTGTCCTCGCTGACCGGTCGCACCGATGGTGCGCATCGATCGGCGAGACCCCGCGAACCGTGCGCCCACGCGACGATCGGCCATCCGCCGGCCGGTGGTGTGCCCTTGGGGACGAAAAGGGTTCCGGTCGACAGGTGGGGTGAGGCGTCGGCGGCGCTGCTCCAGTAGGTGAAGAGGCTTCCGCTGGCCGCGCCTGCCACGAGCCGGCGAGCGGGGAGGTCGCGGTTGGCGTGTACCGCACCGGCACGCTGTCCTGGGCCGCGACGATCGACCGCGGCAGCCGCGTTGTCGTTCAGGGTCGTGTCGGTGCCTGCGGTCCCGGTCGTGGTCGTGCCGCTCGTGCCGTCTGTGGTCGACGAGGTCGTCGACGTCCCACCCTGGGCGTCGTCGGGTGCGGCGACGGCGGTCGCCTGCGGCGCCACGCCGACCACGGCACAGGCGACGGCGGCGACCAACAGGCGCCTGGGGAGGCGGCGCGGGACACGGCGATGGATGGTCATGGTTCCTGTCTTCGTCAGAGGGGGCGTCGGATCACCGTGGAGGTCGCGGGACTCGACCGGGGAGTGTGAGGTGGGGGGTCGTGGCCTGGTCGATCGGGTCGCCGGGTTCGGGACGACGCATGATCGGGCATGGAGGTCAGGCGTTGACGATGCCGACCGCGGGGAGGAAGAAGCAGGACCGGTTGCCGTTGTTCACGCTGCCGAAGACCGCCGACAGCACCGTGCCGTTGCCGGTCTTGACCGGAGCGAGACGGATGTTGGACAGCAGCGGGAGCGCGGCGGTGACAGGTCCCTTGGCGACCGGCGCGAGGTCGGCGAACCCGCCCTGCAGCGTGGTGGTGTTGAACCATGCGACGCGCACGCTGCCGGGATCGGTGGTACCGGAACCGGCGGTGGTGGCGGGGACGAACGCGTAGGCGGTCTCACCGTTGTCGACGAGGTTGAGCTTGGGCAGCGTGACCCCGGGGATGGGGAACGGCAGAGCCGGTTCCTTCGCCAGCGGCCATGGCCCACGGACCGCGCCGGCTCCGGCGGTCACCAGACCGAGGGGGTTGTCCGGCGTGGGTGCTTGGCAGAACGGCGCCACCGACGGGGTAAGCGGCTGGATGCCGAGGAGTTTGAGGATGGCGAGCGGATCACTCTGGGCCACGGGCACACCGGGCACCTTCGCGGCGACCTGCTGGGAGGAGAGCTGTCCGGCGCTGCCGATGATGGCCTGCGCGGCCGACAATGCCATCTTGTCGACACCGGCTGCTTTCAGCATCCGCACGGCGGCGGCGAGCTCGGAATCGAAGGGGATGGCCGGCCAGGTGATCGTCGTCGGGGCGACGGGTTCGGCGGATGCGGTGGCCGGGAGACCGAACGCCGCTGCGGCACCGATGACCACGCCGACGACGCTGGCGCGCAGACGGCGACGGAGTCGGGAGGTCGGTGAGAACGGGGAAGTGCTGGACATTGTCTCTCCTCGAACCGAGACACCTGCCCCACGGCATAGCGTGTGGCAGGTGTGACAGATGGTGTTCAAGTTAAAAGAGAGCATGAACGGTCCGCGATTCTCAAGTCGTGAGTCCGACCTGTGACGTCGCCGCGACCAAGAGGCGACCGATGGGAGTGAAACCCCAGGTCGACGCGTGGTCGGGTGTAGATCGACGACCGACGCGCGGAAACGGCTCGGCGCCCTCGCGCCCTCGCGCCCGGTGTCGCACGCAACGAATCACACAACGGATCGCGCATGACGAAACCCCCGGCATCGAAGCTCGATGCCGGGGGCTCGGTGACTGCGGTGCGGACGCCTCGTCAGACGATCGCGACGCCGATCGTCGGTGCGATGGTGCAGGTGATGGCCCGCTTGTCGGTCTTGGTGGTCAGGTCGCCGTAGATGGTCGAGATGATGCGACCCTTGCCAGTGCGGGCGATCCCGGTGAACGTGCCCGGTCCGTCCTTGACGTTGATCTTCGGGTTGCGCTTGAGCTGCTGCTGGCCCGTGCGGCCGGTGTCGATGTTCAGCCAGCTCACCCAGAGCTTGCGCGCCGGGTTGTCCAGCGCCGGCCCGGTGCCGAGGCTCGTGTAGACGTACCCGGCCTCGCCGCGCTTCGGCCCTGGTGCGGGCGCATCCTGCGGTCCGGCGGTGAGGAGCGCGCGGCCCAGCGAGAACGAACCGTTCGCGAAGCAACCGAACCCGAGTGTCGGGTAGAGGAATTCCTGGATCTTGGGAGCCTTGGGGCCCCGCGGGATCTCCGGATCGCCCGGCTTGGTCTCGGCGGCCTGCTGGCGGGCGAGCTGCTGGCGTCCCGGTTCGCCCAGGAAGTCGATGACCTTCTTCCATGCGGTCGCGGCCTGGGGCGGCAGCCCCGGCGCGGCAGCGAGGGTCTTGGCCTGCGACAGCAACTGCGCGTTGACCTTGCCGTCCGGGCCGGGGGTGGCGACCGAGCCGATGATCGCCGGCGCGAAGGCGCCCAGCGAATCGAGGGTGCGCTTGTCGACCTTCGGGTGCGCGGGGATCTGCTGCGGTGCGGCGTGGGCCGCGGTCGGCATCGCGAGCGCCGCTGCGGCGGCGAATGCGGTCATCGTGACGACCATCCCGCGCCGTCCGCGACGATCGGTCGACGGGTGAGATCGGCGTGCACGCTGGCTCATCGGCCGGGGGAGACGCACTGGCAACAGTCCTATCGTCGTAGGTGTGCGCCGGTCGTCGCCGCACACTCCGCTGTCGTGTCCTGGACGCCCCCAAGTGCTCGTCCGATGCGGGACCCGAGACCTCGAAAAGACGGTCTCCCGGTTGGTGGAACCCGACCCGTGTCGGGCAGTCGAGAACCCGCCCCGCAGGGGCGTCGGATCATTGTAAGCACCCATGGCAAACAGGTGCCGTCCAGGGAGCGTACTGCGCGAAACGGTGACTGAAGTGACTGTTGATACAATTGTTACTGATGTTACCGGATGATCCGCCGCTCCGCAGCGCACGGGTGGTCACCTGGTTAGATCGCAGAGGACTCCATCGACGACTCCGTCCGACAGACCGACTCCACACCGACGCGGGCAAGCCACGACGTGTGATCGACCGAGGGGACATCTGGTGATGCCGACGCGACCATCCGGGACAGGATCCCGTGATCCGCAGGACCATCCGACCGCCGACCGTGGACACCGAGGCGTCCGACGCCGTCTCCGTGGTGCCACGGTCATCGCCGCCGTCGCCGCGGTGGCGGCGACCGTCCTCGCCGCGTGTTCGGACGACACCAGTTCCGGAGCCGAGGTCACCCTGCTGACCCACGACTCGTTCACCCTGCCCGACTCGGTCTTCGACGCCTTCCGTCAGCAAACCGGCCTCACCCTCAAGGTGGTGCGCTCCGGTGACGCCGGTCAGTTGGCGTCGACCGTGTCGCTGACCCCCGGGTCACCGAAGGCCGATGCCGTGTTCGGCATCGACAACACCTTTGCCTCCCGCCCGATCGAGGCGAAGGCGCTGGAGAGCTACCGATCTCCGTTGGCCGCCAACGGATCGGCCGACTACGCGGTCCCGGATTCCGACGATCAGCTCACCGCCGTCGATCGCGGTGACGTCTGTCTGAACGTGGACGACTCCTGGTACTCCGACCGCGGGCTCGCCGCGCCGCAGAGCCTCCGCGATCTGACCGAGCCCCGGTACCGCGACCAGGCCGTGTTGCTGGATCCCGCCACCTCGTCGCCGGGTCTCGGATTCCTGCTCGCCACCATCGGTACCGACCAGCGCGGCTGGCGGGACTACTGGAGCAAGGTCACCGCCAACGGCGCGTCGATCGTGTCCGGGTGGGAGATCGCTTACAACCAACTGTTCAGCGCCGGAGAGGGCAAGGGCGCGAAACCGATCGTGGTCTCGTACGCGTCGTCGCCTGCCGCGACACCGGGAACCAGCGCGATCCTCGACAGCTGCTTCCGGCAGGTCGAATACGTCGGGATCCTCAGGGGGACCCGCAACCTCGACGGCGCGCGGAAGCTCGTCGACTTCCTGCTGAGCGAGACGGTGCAGCGTGAACTGCCCGACTCGATGTACGTCTACCCGGTGCAGCGCGATACCCCGCTGCCCGACGGCTGGCAGGCCAGGGCGCCGGTCCCGCGGTGGACGATCAACCTCCCGCCGACCTACATCGCGGCCAATCGTGAGCAGTGGCTCCAGCAGTGGCGCGAGGCCGTCGGGAGGTGACAGTCGCGACCCGCCTCGGCCGATGGGCCGTGGTCGCCGTCCCGGTGGTGTTCGTCGCGGTCCTGTTCGGCTGGCCGCTCGTCACGCTGGTGCGGCGTGCCGTCGACACCGGCAGCGACGTCGGCCTCGCCGAACTGCTCTCGCGCACGAACGCCGTCGCGCTGCTGGGGGTGACCCTCGGTCAGGCCGCGCTGTCGACGGTCGCCGCGGTCGTGGTGGCGATCCCCATCGTCTGGGTCGTCGCGCGTGTCGAGTTCCCGGGGGCAGGCATCCTCCTCGTCCTCGTGACCGTCCCTTTCGTGTTGCCGACCGTGGTGGTCGGCATCGCATTCCGTGCCCTGCTCGACGGTCCGCTCGGGTTCACCGGGATCGGTTCGGGACTGTGGGCGATCGTCGCGGCGCACGTCTTCCTCAATGTCGCAGTCGTCGTCCGCGTCGTCTCGGCGGCCTGGCGGTCGCTCGACCCGCGTGTCGAAGAAGCGGCACGCACGCTCGGCGCATCCCGCTTCCGGGCGTTCGCCGGGGTCGTCGCACCGCGCCTGCTTCCGGCGGTCGGTGCGGCGTCCGCGCTCGTGTTCCTTTTCTGCTCCACCAGTTTCGGTGTGGTCGTGATCCTCGGCAACGGCGTCGTACGCACCCTCGAGACCGAGATCTACACACAGGCGATCGGCTACTTCCGCATCCCGGAGGCGGTCGCGCTGTCCATGCTGCAGATCGTGGTTGTCATCGCTGCACTGGTGCTCACCCGGTTCTTCGGAGACCCGGTCGCCGATCGCACCCCTGGCCGGCTCGGCGCACGTCGCCGTCCACGCGGGTGGGGATGGATGCCGGTCGCCGGTGCCGTCGCCTGGATCGCCGTCGTGCTGGTCGGCCCGATCGCGGTCTTGGTGGTGCGGTCGGTCCGTCCACGCGTCGGCGGTGCGTGGACCCTGGACGGCTACCGGTCGCTCGGTACCTCGGTCAACGGGGTGTCGCCGCTCGAGACGCTCGGTTACTCGGTGGGCACTGCTGCCGCAGCGATGGCGATCGCGTTGCTGATCGGTGTGCCGGCCGCCGTCGGATTGCACCGGGCCCGGGGTGCAGCCGGGGCGGTCGGTGACGTCGTCGCCATGGTCCCGCTCGGGATCAGCGCGGTGACACTGGGTTTCGGCTATCTGCTGCTGCTGGCCACCATGCCCACCGACGTTGCCGCATCGCCCCTGGTCATCCCATGTGTGCAGGCGTTGATCGCGATACCCGTCGTCGTCCGGATACTGGTGCCGGCCCTGCGGTCGGTGTCGCCGCGACTCCGTGACGCGGCGGCCGCGCTCGGTGCGTCACCGCGGCGGGTCTTCATGACCGTCGACCTTCCGCTGATCGGCCGGTCACTGACCGCGGCAGGCGGATTCGCCTTCGTCATGGCTCTCGGTGAGTTCGGTGCGACCAGCTTTCTGGCGCGGGCGGACACCACGACCCTGCCCGTGCTCATCGGCTCCGCGCTGAACCGGCCCGGAGCCGACAACCTGGCCACCGCGATGGCCGCCTCGACCCTGCTCGTGATCGCGACCGCGCTGGCGATCGCCGTCGTGGAGATCTTCCGGCCACGATCGGGCGGGCTGATCTAGGTGGGAGAGAGCGGGATGCTGGTCGTCGAGGGAGTTCGTGTCGCATACGGCGAGGATGTGGTGATCGACGGGCTCGACTGGCGTCCGGGAGCCGGGATCGACGGCGCCGCAACGGCCGTGACCGCGCTGCTCGGACCGTCGGGATGCGGGAAGTCGACCCTGCTGCGAGCCATCGCCGGACTCGAGAAGCCATCCGCCGGGCGGATCACATTCGGTGGTCGCGACCTCGCGGACCTGCCGACGCATCGACGCGATTTCGGGGTGGTCTTCCAGGACGGTCAGCTCTTTCCAGGCAGGACGGTCGCCGCGAACGTCGGGTACGGGCTGCGGATGCGCGGATGGTCCCGGTCGGCGATCCGCGACCGCGTCGCCGAGGTGTTGGAACTCGTCTCGCTGCCCGACCTCGCGGATCGACCGGCCGACGAGTTGTCGGGTGGTCAGGCACAGCGGGTCGCGTTGGCCCGCGCGCTCGCGCCCCGGCCCCGACTGCTGCTGCTCGACGAGCCACTCGCCGCACTCGACCGCCGCCTGCGTGATCGACTCGCCGCCGACATCGCGCACATCGTGCGGGAGTCGGGGACACCGACGATCCTGGTCACCCACGACCACACCGAGGCCGCGGTGATGGCCGACGACGTATCGGTCATGCGCGACGGGGCCATCGTCCAGTCGGCGGCCCCGATGATGTTGTGGCGCAATCCGGTCGATGAGTGGACCGCCCGATTCCTCGGCTGCACGACGGTGATCGCCGCGGAATCGGTCGGCGGGGTCGCGCCGACCTCGTTCGGCGAGATCGTGACCGGCCGCGCGGATGGGATCGTGCACCTCGGTTTCCGCCCGGAGTCGCTGCGGGCGGGGGCGGTGCCCGACGAGGGTGTCGATCCGGCCCGGGACAGGTCATCTTCTGTCGGGGTGGTCGCCCGCGTCGCGGTGCTGCCGTCGGGGCCGCGGGTGTACGTCGAGCCCGACGTAGTCGGTGTCGGTCTCGGAACGTCGGGTGCGGATGCCGGTGCTCCCGACGTGCACGGTGTCGATGCCATCGGCGACGAGGGTGTCGCAGTCGGGGACCGGGTGGCCGTCACGGCCATCCCGGAACGTGTCGCGGTGATCGGCCCATGAGCGCCGCCGGCCCGGTCCGACTCGTCGTCGCCGGGGCGATCATCGACCTCGAGAACCGATCACTGCTCCTCGCGCGGCGTCGATACCCTGCCGAGGTCGCCGGGTTGTGGGAGCTGCCGGGCGGCAAGGTCGAGGTCGGGGAGACCCCGGAGCGAGCCCTGCGTCGGGAACTGGCCGAGGAACTGGGCATCGACGTGGAGGTGGGTGGACGGATCGGCCCGGAGGTCGCGTTGCGCGCCGACCTGGTCCTCATCGCGTTGACCGCCCGCGTGGTGTCGGGGACCGCGACGCCGACCGAGCACAGCGCGGTCCGCTGGGTGGACGGTGCCGGGCTGTCGGCGATGGCGTCCGAGGGAGAACTCGTCCCGGCCGACGCCGTCTGGGTGTCCGACCTGATCGAGGAACTGGCCCGAAGGGCCTGACGGAGATCGTCCCGGCCGGCCGACCGCCGGTCGGCATGACGATCAGGCCGCGCGGGCCTTCTTCAGCGCTTTGGTCAGCTGCTTCTTCGACATGTCCGAGGTGTCGAGCTTGCGCATCCGGTGGACGACGACCGGGCATCGGACGCAGCGCGTCGAACTCCGACAACATTTCTTCTTGGGCTTCAGTCCGCCGACCTTCTCCGGTTTCACCTTGCCCATGGGCGCAGATTAGCAGGCCCGCCGACGGCCTCCACACGGCGTGATTCCGCTCTCAGCGCACCTACCGATACCCTATGAGGGTTGACCGACCGTCGGTGCACGCCTGGCGCGGCCCGCCGACCACCGACACGTCCATGCCGACGTGTCCACTCACCGACCACCTCCGCAGGAAAGTAGATCTCAGTGAGCGCTGCCCCCGAATTCCGCAACGTCGCCATCGTGGCGCACGTCGACCATGGCAAGACCACCCTGGTCGACGCCATGCTGCGTCAGTCCGGTGTGTTCGGCGAGCGCGCCGAGCTCGTCGACCGCGTGATGGACTCCGGTGACCTCGAGCGCGAGAAGGGCATCACCATCCTCGCGAAGAACACCGCGGTGCACCGGCGTCAGCCGGACGGCACCGAGGTGATCATCAACGTCATCGACACCCCCGGTCACGCCGACTTCGGCGGTGAGGTCGAGCGCGGCCTGTCGATGGTCGACGGCGTGGTGCTGCTGGTCGACGCGTCGGAGGGGCCGCTGCCCCAGACGCGCTTCGTGCTCCGCAAGGCGCTGGCCGCGTCGCTGCCGGTGATCCTGGTGGTGAACAAGACCGACCGTCCCGACGCCCGCATCCAGGAGGTCGTCGACGAGAGTCAGGACCTGCTCCTCGACCTCGCCTCCGATCTGGACGACGAGGCCGCACAGGCCGCCGAGCTGGCGCTGGACCTGCCGGTCCTCTACGCATCGGGTCGCGCGGGTATCGCCAGCACCGAGCAGCCCGCCGACGGCGAGGTGCCCGCGGGCGAGAACCTCGACCCCTTCTTCGACGTCCTGCTCCAGCACGTCCCGGCACCCAAGGGCGACGCCGAGGCCCCGCTGCAGGCGCACGTCACCAACCTCGACGCCTCCGCCTTCCTCGGCCGCCTGGCGCTGGTCCGCATCCACAACGGCACCCTCCGCAAGGGGCAGCAGATCTCGTGGTGCCGTGAGGTCGACGGTGAGCCGACTGTCGAGCGCGCCAAGATCACCGAGTTGCTCGCCACCGTCGGCGTCGACCGCGCACCCGCCGAGTCCGCGCAGGCCGGCGACATCGTGGCCGTCGCGGGTATGCCCGAGATCATGATCGGCGACACCCTCGCCGACCTCGAGAACCCGGTGCCGCTGCCGCGTATCACCGTCGACGAGCCGGCCATCTCGGTCACCGTGGGCACCAACAGCTCGCCGCTGGCCGGCCGGGTGTCGGGGCACAAGCTCACCGCCCGCATGGTGAAGTCGCGCCTGGACTCCGAACTCATCGGCAACGTGTCGCTCCGTGTCCTCGACATCGGCCGCCCCGACGCCTGGGAGGTCCAGGGCCGAGGCGAGCTCGCGCTGGCCATCCTCGTCGAGCAGATGCGTCGTGAGGGCTTCGAGCTGACCGTCGGCAAGCCGCAGGTGGTCACCCGCAAGGTCGACGGCAAGGTCCAGGAGCCGTTCGAGCATCTGACCGTCGACGTCCCCGAGGAGTACCTCGGCGCGGTCACGCAGCTGTTGGCCGCCCGCAAGGGACGCATGGAACAGATGAACAACCACGGCACCGGTTGGGTCCGGATGGAGTTCATCGTGCCCTCGCGCGGCCTGATCGGGTTCCGCACCGACTTCCTCACCGAGACCCGCGGCACCGGCATCGCCAACGCCGTGTTCGACGGGTACGACTCCTGGGCGGGTGAGATCCGTGCCCGCCACACCGGCTCGTTGGTCAGCGACCGGACCGGTACGGTCACCCCGTTCGCGATGATCCAGCTCGCCGACCGCGGCACCTTCTTCGTGGAGCCCGGCGCCGACACCTACGAGGGCATGGTCGTCGGCATCAACCCGCGTGCCGAGGACCTCGACATCAACGTGACCCGCGAGAAGAAGCTGACCAACATGCGTCAGTCCTCGGCCGATGTCATGGAGACGCTGGCCAAGCCGATGCAGCTCGACCTCGAAGGTGCGATGGAGTTCTGCTCCGGCGACGAGTGCGTCGAGGTCACCCCCGAGGTGGTCCGTGTGCGTAAGGTGCATCTCGATGCATCGACCCGCGCCCGTGAGCGCTCGCGCGCCAAGTCGCGCGACCAGGCGGTCGGGTAGATCGGTAGCAATGCCTGACGCCGCTGGCGTTGGATCGGACGACGCGATGGGGGTGTCGGTGAGTCGTAGGCGCTCGATGTCGAGGGCAGCCTCGACGAGCCGACGTGGTCTCCTGCCGGTCGTGTGCACGGTCGCGCTGCTCGTGCTGGCCGGCTGCATGTCGGATCCGCCTCCGCCAGTGCAGGAGTCGGCGCCGCCCGCGACCCCGACCGAGTATCCGACCGAGAAGACGGTCTACGTGGCCACCAACTCGATCGGCAGCGGGTTCAACCCGCACATCGCCGCCGATCAGAGTCCGGTCACCACCGCCATCGCAGCGATGACGCTGCCCAGCGCCTTCGATCCGATCGCGACACCGACCGGTGTGCAGTGGCGCAAGCAGGACGCACTGCTGACCTCGGCGGAGGTGACCTCACAGAGCCCGTTCACGGTCACCTATCGGATCCACAACGACGCGCAGTGGTCCGACGGGCTCCCGGTCACCGGCGACGACTTCGTCTATCTCTGGCAGCAGATGTCGCGACAGCCGAACGTGGTGGCGCCCGCCGGGTACAGACTCATCGACGGCGTGCAGTCCAGCGGTGGCGGCAAGACCGTCGAGGTGCGTTTCGCGTCGCCGTATCCGGCGTGGCGTGAACTGTTCACCGGTCTGCTGCCCAGCCACGTGCTGCGTGGCGCGCCCGCCGGGTTCCAGACCGGTATGGACAGCGGCAAGCCGGTGTCGGCCGGACCCTACGCGGTCGTCGGCATCGACCCGACCCGCGACGAGGTCCGTCTGGTCCGCAACGACCGGTACTGGATGAAGCCACCCGATCTCGATCAGGTGGTCCTCCGACGAGCAGGTACGGCGCCGCAGATGGTCGAGTCGATCCGTTCCGGCGACTCGTCCATCGCCGCGCTGGGCAGTGGACCTGCCATCGCCGCCGAGCTGGGTGCGGTGCCGGGCACCGAGACCCAGCGGAGCCCCACCTCGCGCGCCCTCGCCGTCAGTGCCAACACCCGTACGTCGACGATGTCCGACCGCGCCGTCCGGCAGGCGGTACTCGGGCTGATCGACTCCGGGCTGGTCTCGTTCGCATCCGCGGGTGACGACATCGTCACGCCCTTCGCCAACCCCGTCTTCGCACCCACCGACCCCGGGTACTTCCCGGTGGACCGGCGCAGGCGCGGGCCGGGTGAGGTCGCCGACCTGCTCTCGTCGGCGGGATACCAGCGGGTCGAGGAGAACGCACCCGCCGAGACGCCGTCCGCATCCGGCGGGCAGCCGTCGGCGTCACGCGATCCGGGTGCCGGCTCATCCGCCCCGCGTTCGTCGGCTCCCAGTTCCGGCGCACCCAGTTCTGCGAGCCAGCCGACCACCGTCGACGGCACCGAGATCAAGCCGCTCCCGTCGGGGGTCGCCCCCTTCCGCAAGGACGGCAAGGATCTGACGGTCCGCGTGGGCGCGATCAGCGGCGACCAGAAGTCGACCTCGGCGGCAGCCAACATCGCCGACCAACTCCGGGGCGCAGGCATCAAGGCCGCGGTTGTGGCTTTGCCCAACAACGAGCTGTACGGCGTCGCGCTGACCAACTCCCGCGTCGACCTGGTGGTCGGTTGGACGGGGCTGGGTGTCCCGCCGGCCGCGTCACTGGCCTCGCAGGTCGACTGCGACCGTCCGAAGCCGGGAACGGCACCCTCGTTCAGCACACCGCCGACGCCCACCAGCGCCGCGCCGGGGCAGCCGAGCAGCGGTGACGACGACTCGTACGCCAGCAACATCTCCGGTCTGTGCGATCCGACCCTGATCGACCTCGCGCGTCGAGCGCTCACCGAATCCGACCCCACCGGCACCCTCACCGAGGCCGAGCCGCTGTTCAGCGCCCAGTCGGTGTACCTGCCGATCTACCAGGACTCGATGCTCGTCGGCGTCACCCAGAAGGTCCGCAACGTCCCGCTGTCGGGTCCCATCCAGGTGGCGATCTTCGGCAACGCCGTGTCCTGGGAACTCGAGTGAGCGCATCGGCCGGGAGCGGTTCTGGGACACGGCGTCTGGTGCTGCTGCACGCGCACCCCGACGACGAGTCGATCATGACCGGGGGAGTCATCGCGGCCGAGCTCGCGGCCGGTACCGAGGTGGTCGTCGTCACCTTCACGCTGGGTGAAGAGGGCGAGGTCATCGGCGATGAGTGGGCACAGCTGATCGCCGACGGTGGCGCGGATCAGCTCGGCGGGTATCGGATTCTCGAACTCACCCGCGCCTTGGCCGCACTGTCGCCGCCCGACCGCCTGCCGTTGCGACCGCGGTTCCTCGGTGGCGCCGGACGATGGCGCGACTCGGGTATGGCCGGATCGCCCGCCGCCGACCATCCCCGGGCGCTGGTCAACGCGCCGGAGGCCGATCCCGTCGACGCACTCGTGTCGATCCTGGCCGAGATCGCACCGCAAGTCGTCATCGGTTACGACGCCGCGGGCACCTACGGGCACCCCGATCACAAGATGGTCCACGAGGTCGCCGAGAAAGCCGTGCCGATCGCCGAGGCCCGGCTCGGCCGGGCGATTAAGCTCTATCACTCGGTCACCGAGCAGTCGGCTCTGCGGGCGGGACTTGCCGCAGCCGCCGATCGCGTGCCCGCCGGGTGGCGGTTCCCCGCCCCCGACGACCTGCCGAGCTATCGCGACGACGAGATCACCACCGAGATCGACATCCGCGAGGTGTACGAGCGCAAGGTCGAGGCGCTGCGGGCGCATGCCACCCAGGTGACGGTCGCTCCCTCGGGGACCGAGTTCGCCCTGTCCAACGACATCCTGCAACCGATCACCGACCACGAACACTTCATCCTGGTCGGCGGCACCCGCCCTGCCGACGGCAGTCGGGAGACCGACCTGTTCGCGGGGGTCGTCTGATGCGTCTCGTCGACAAGATCCTCCTCGCGGTGTTGACCGTCGACGGCCTCGTCATCGGCATCCTGTCGGTGGCCTTCGTATACCAGCGGTTCGGCGGCGTCGCGTGGCCGGTCGCAGCCGTCGTCGCCGGAGTGCTCAACGCCTCGCTGCTGTGGCTGGCGGCCGGGTTCACCGACTCCGGACTGCGGTACGCCCCACTCGTGGCGTGGTTGCTCGCCCTGACCATCGGTGCGATGCCGGGACCAGGCGGCGACCTGGCACTCGTCCCGCAGGGCACCACTTTCCTGCCGACGGTCCTGCTCTTGGTGATCGGTGTCGGGGTACCGGTGGCGCTGTCGTGGTCGGGACGGTTGCCGAGTCCGCGGCGCGACCGCCCCGCCTGACGGAGGACCTGGCCACCGCGCGACTCGACGATTCATCCTGCGAGAGAATCCGAGCAGGTCAGCATGTGTCCCACCGGGCCGGACGAGGATCTGTCGAGTCGGTGATTAGAGTGAGGGGATGGTCCTGCGGGAGTGGGCCCGGGACGACCTCGCCCCGGTCGCAGACGTTCGGGCGGCCCTGCGCCGCGTTGCTGTCGACCCCTCGGCTCTCACCGACGACGAATGGGTCGCGCTGCTGGGCGCCGACGGCGACGAACTCGAGGAACTCGCAGCCCTCGCCGATGCAGCGCGTCGCCGGTCGGTGTCGGATCCCGAGGCGTTGACCTTCGTCGTCAATCGCAACATGGAGACCGCGTCGGTGGTCGATGCGACGTCTCCGACGGTCGAGGACCTCGCGCGTGAGGCCTGGCATCTCGGTGCGACCGAGATCTGCATCCAGGGTCCGCTACCCGTCGAGGCCGATGCCGACGGCTACCTCGACCTCATCCGACGCATCCACGGCGCCGCCCCCGGCCTGCACCTGCACGCCTTCCGGCCGCCCGAGATCGTCGATGCCGCCGCACGCCGCGGCATCACCGTCGCCGACTTCCTGACCGAAGCGCGCGACGCGGGGCTCGGTTCGGTCCCGGGCACGGCCGCCCAGGTCCTCGACGACGAGGTGCGCTCGGCGCTGTCCGGTGGGATGGCGCCACCGGTGGACGACTGGGTCGAGGTGATCACCACCGCCCACCGGTCGGGACTATTCTCGACCGCCACGCTGTTGTACGGCCATGTGGAAACGCCGGTACACCAGGTCCGACACCTCCGTCGGTTGGTCGAGATCCAGCGCAGCACAAAAGGGTTCAGTGAGTTGATCGTGATGCCGCTGCTGCCGCAGAACGCACCGCCGCCGGTCGCGGGGATCGCTGGAGCGACGGTCTCGCGCCGGGAGACCCGTGCGGTACACGCCGTGGCCCGACTCATGACGGTCGGCGCCTTCGATCACCTGCAGGTCGCGTGGACCAAGGTCGAACCCGACACGGTCGACATGCTCCTGCGCGGTGGGGCCGACGACCTCGGTGGACTGCTGCTCGACGGCCTCCTCCGTCCCGATGCCGGTCAGGAGGCCGGCCGTGAACTCGATCTCGACGAGGTGGGCGCCATCGCCGATCGTGCGGGCCGCACACCGCGTCAGCGCACCACGGCCTACACCGCGCCTCCGGCCGATCGAACCCTGCCGTTGCCGCGGGTCCGCGCGTGAGCTCGCGCGCCGACGCTCCCGACGCCCAGGACGTCGATGTCGCCATCGTCGGTGCCGGTTTCGCCGGGATCGGCATGGCCACTCAGCTGGCGCGCCGCGGACGGGAATCGTTCGTCCTGCTCGAGCGCGCGGATGCGGTCGGGGGGACCTGGCGTGACAACGTCTATCCCGGCATCGCCTGCGACGTGCCGGCCCATCTCTACTCGTTCTCGTTCCGGCCCGCCGGTGACTGGGGGTCGGTGTTCCCCAGCGGCGCCGACATCCGGGACTATCTCCAGCGCACCGTCGATGACGAAGGCCTGAACCCGCACATTCGGCTGCGGTGCGAGCTGCTCGATGCGCACTGGGACGCCGACACCGGCCGGTGGTACCTCGTCACCGGCACCGGGCTCGTCCGGGCACGTGTCTTCGTGATGGCGGTCGGCCGCTTGTCGGAGCCGCGGATGCCCGAGGTCGAGGGATTGGACTCCTTCACCGGCGAGATCGTCCACACCGCGCAGTGGCGTCCGGATGTCGCCGTGGCAGGAGCTCGGATCGGGGTGGTGGGCACCGGGGCGTCGGCGATCCAGCTGATCCCGCACCTGGCCGCGGACGCCGAGGAACTGGTGGTGTTCAGCCGGACCGCTCCCTACGTCGTACCTCGCAACGACCGCGTCTACACCGAGGACGAGCGTGACGAGCTCCGGGACCCCACCGCAGCATCGGCTTTGCGAGAGCGACTGCTCACGGACGCGGACAAGGCCTTTCGGCAACGACTGGGGTTGCACCCCGAGATCGACGAGATCCGCGACCGCGCGCTCGGACATCTCGCGGCCCAGGTGCCCGATGCGCGGCTGCGGGAGATCCTCACCCCCGACTACGAGATCGGCTGCAAGCGCATCCTGCTCAGTGACGACTTCTATCCGACGCTGCTGCGATCCGACGTCGTCTTCGAGGCGAGCGCGCTCGACAGCGTGGTCGAGAGCAAGGCAAGGGCGCAGAGCGGCAACACCTACGATCTCGACATCCTGGTGATGGCAACCGGATTCGAGGCCAGTCGGCCGCCGGCCGCAGGTCGGATCCGAGGATGTGACGGGCTGCTGCTCGCCGACCACTGGGCAGACGGGATGGTGTCGTACGCGTCGACCTCGGTCAGCGGGTTCCCCAACATGTTCGTGCTCGACGGACCGAATGCCGCGCTGGGCCACAATTCGGCCATCTACATGATCGAGACCCAACTCGACTACGTGCTCGGCGCAGTCGATTTCCTGTCGCGCGACGCCGAGAGTTCGCTGGAGGTCTCGGCGTCGGCGGAGGTGGAGTACACCAGGGAGATCGACGAACGCAGCGCATCCACGGTGTGGATGACCGGTTGCGGCAGTTGGTATGTCGATCCCCGCAGTGGTCGGCTGACCCTGTTGTGGCCGGGCACCGCGGTCTCGTTCCGAGAACGCAACGGAGTGTTCGACCCAGGTCCGTATCGGGTGACGACCGTGGGTGCCGATCGACCGGGATCGGCCCACCACGCGACCACCCCCGTACTCGCCGGTGCGCCGCGAGCGACCGGCGGCGGCCACGGGAGATCGGTGGAGCCACGGCACATCAGGCAGATCCGACGATCGGAGGAGCATCGATGAGCGACACGGATATCGACCCCGGACGTATCAGGGGTGCACTGGATGCCGCCCACGGCGGTGGCCGGATCGGCGTCGAGGTCGCGACCGCGCTGCTGGCCGCGTCCGGCGAACAACTCGTCGAACTCCAGGGCATCGCCGGTCGGCTACGCGACGAAGGACTGATCGCGATCGGGCGCGACCGGCAGATCACGTACTCGCGCAAGGTCTTCATCCCGTTGACCCGGTTGTGCCGGGACCGCTGCCACTACTGCACCTTCGTCACCGTGCCCGGCAAGCTGACCCGCGCCGGCCAGGGCATGTACCTCGAGATCGACGAGGTGGTCCGTCTGGCGCGCGAGGGCGCCCGACTCGGTTGCAAGGAAGCGCTGTTCACCCTGGGCGACCGCCCGGAGGACCGCTGGTCGCAGGCCGGTGAGTGGTTGTCCGAACGTGGCTACTCGTCGACACTGGACTACGTGCGGGCGGCCGCCGTGGCGGTGCTGACCGAGACCGGGCTGCTGCCGCACCTCAATCCCGGCGTCATGAGTGCGGAGGAGATCCACCGCCTTCGTCCGGTGGCGCCGTCGATGGGCATGATGCTCGAGACGACCTCTCGCCGACTGTTCACCGAGAAGGGGCAGCCGCACTACGGGAGTCCCGACAAGGATCCGCTGGTGCGGTTGCAGGTGCTCCGTGACGCGGGCGCCGAGAAGGTACCGTTCACCACCGGCATACTGGTCGGCATCGGTGAGAGCCTCACCGAGCGAGCCGAATCCATCGTCGCGATCGCCGACATCGCGCGCGAACACGATCACATCCAAGAGGTGATCATCCAGAACTTCCGCGCGAAGCCGGACACCGCGATGCGGTCGACCCCAGATGCCGAGATGTCGGAATTCCTCGCCGCGGTGGCGGTCGCACGAGTGGTGCTCGGCGCCGACATGCGCGTGCAGGCACCGCCGAACCTGGTGTCCCGTGCGGAGTGTGCGGCGCTCATCGCATCGGGCATCGACGACTGGGGCGGTGTCTCGCCACTCACCCCCGACCACGTGAACCCCGAACGGCCGTGGCCCAACCTGGACACCCTGGCCGAGATCACCGCCGAGTCGGGATACGTTCTGGCCGAGCGCATCACGGCCCAGCCGCGTTATGTGCTGGCCGGTGACGACTGGATCGACCCGTCACTGCGCGGTCATGTCGACGCGGTGGCCGATCCGGTCACCGGCCTGGCCGCCGACACGATCCCGGCCGGACGGCCGTGGCCGGCGGTCGCCTGAGCAACTGTCGCCGGTGACGCCGGACCGTGCGGCGATCGGGCAGGTCAGGAGCCGACGGCGGCGAGAGCTTCGTAGCCGCCGATCACATCGGTGGCCCGATGCAGGCCGAGGTCCTGGAGGGCCGCCGCGGCGAGACTCGAGGTGTAGCCCTGTTGGCACAGGATGATCCACCGGACGTCGTGATCGACTGCCTCCGGGATCTTCGCGTCGCTCGCCGGGTCACATCGCCATTCCAGGACGTTGCGCTCGATCACCAGGGCCGCCGACGACTCGCCCTCGGCAGCTCGCTGCGCTGCCGGGCGGATGTCGACCAGGATGGCGCCGTTCGCGAGTTCCGCGGCCACGTCGTCGGCCTCGATGCGGTTCAAGCGCTCGCGCGCCTGCGCCAAGATGTCGTCGATGGTCGGCACAGCTGTCGCTCCGTCACTCGGGTTGGTCGGTCAACTCCGTGCGCGTGCGTCGCAGGCTCTGGGTCTCGGTGACCTCGTAGTACGACATCGCGGTCAGCGGTGGCGAGTAGGCGTGCACGCTCAGGGTGGGCACGTGGCCGATCGGTGCCGACGAACTCGGTGCCGACGAACTCGGTGTCGGGGAGGTCGGTGCCGAAGCGGACTGCCGTGCCCACTCCGGATTGTGCACCACGTCGTGCACCCATCCCAGCGGGAAGGCGGCCTGATCGCCCTCGTCCAGGACCCGCAGGCGCAGATCCTTGCCGGTCCAACGGTATTCGCGCAAGGAACCGGACAACACGGTGAGTGCGCCCAGCGAGCCCGCGTGGTCGTGGAGGTCGGTCGCCTCGTCCGGGGTCCAGCTGATCAGCCAGAGGTCGAGGTCGTCGTCGGATTCCAGGCGTGCCGACCAGCGGTGCACCGGGTCCCACGCCGAGGGCAGGAGGTCGTCGTAGCGCCCGTCGAGGACGTCGGCGACGCCCTGATCGGTGATGCGCAGGAGGTCGGCCGGCCGCAGACGGGTCGGCAGGTGCGCCGGGCGGGTGTGGCCGAGATGCAGGTCACGCGTGGCGTCGAAGGACGACGAGGTGCGCAGCGAAGAGGGGAGTGTGGAGGTCATCTGTGGTCTCCGGGGTCGACGCGAATCGGGGGGTGACGAGGCATGCGTCAGCTCGGACAGTGACGCGATGTCGGCCCGTCTCCCTGGACCAGCCGCATGCGGCGTGGTCGTTCGCTTTCGATCACGCCGTACATCATGCGCCTGCACTCTCTGGATCGACCACTGTTGATCGCAGTGTGATTTCAATTACGGCAGGCCCCGGACAGGGCCGTTTCCGCGCCCCGTTGTCGTTTCCCCGACGGCAGGACGGATACTCTTGCAGGCGGACTCCCATGCGATCGTCTCGTGTGGTGAGACCTGGCCTCCACCCGTCTGTCAGACGCGCATCCAGCCCATGCGTGGTCACGCCGGCGCCCCGGGTGGTCGGCGGCGAGACCCGGGCCCGGCGACGAGCGTGCAGCGAAGGAGAGTGTGGTGACGTACATCATCGCGGAGCCTTGCGTCGACGTCCTCGACAAGGCCTGCGTCGAAGAGTGCCCGGTGGACTGCATCTACGAGGGAAATCGGATGCTCTACATCCAGCCCGACGAATGCGTCGACTGTGGTGCCTGTGAACCGGTGTGCCCGGTCGAGGCGATCTTCTACGAGGATGACGTGCCCGACGAGTGGGAGCCGTACGTCAGCGCGAACGCCGACTTCTTCGACGACCTCGGGTCGCCCGGTGGGGCGAGCAAGGTCGGCAAGACCGACCTGGATGCGGCCTTCATCAAGGGGCTGCCCCCGATGAACTCCGAAGAGGACTGACAGCGGCACGGTGAGCACAGCGGACGACGTGCGCGCAGCGCGACGGGTGAGCAGCCGGCTCCCGGACTTCCCGTGGGACACCATCGCGGAGGCCAAGAGCCGTGCCGCCGCGCACCCGGACGGGATCGTCGACCTGTCGGTCGGCACCCCCGTCGATCCCGTCGATCCGCTCATCCGGGAGGCGCTGGCCGCCGCATCGGAATTCCCTGGCTACCCGACGACGGTCGGCACCCTCGCGCTGCGTGAGGCGGCCGCGGGTGCGCTCGTCCGTCGCTACGGGGCGAGCGACGTCGACGAATCGTCGGTGCTGCCGGTGATCGGCACCAAGGAGGCCATCGCCGGCCTGGTGTCGACGCTCGGCGTCGGTCCGGGAGAGACCGTGGTGATCCCCGAGGTCGCCTACCCGACCTACGAGGTCAGTGCGTTGCTCGCCGGTGCGCGACCGGTGCGCGCCGACTCCACGATCGCGCTCGGGCCGAGCACTCCCGCAGTTGTCTTCATCAACTCGCCGTCCAACCCGACCGGCAAGGTGCTCGGTGTCGAGCATCTGCGCAAGGTCGTCGGATGGGCGCGTGAACGCGGCGCCATCGTGGTCTCCGACGAGTGTTACCTGGGCCTGGCCTGGGACGCCGAGGCGGTCTCGGTGCTCGACCCGCGGGTCAGCGACGGCGACCACACCGGGCTGCTCGCCGTGCACTCGCTGTCGAAGGTCTCCAACCTGGCGTCCTACCGGGCCGGATTCCTCGCCGGTGATCGTGACCTCGTCGCCGAACTGCTCGCGGTCCGCAAGCATTCCGGTCTGATCGTCCCGTTCCCGATCCAGGGGGCGATGACCGTCGCCCTCACCGACGACGCCCACGTCGACGCGCAGCGTGCGCGCTACGCGCGGCGTCGGGACGTGTTGCGTGCCGCCGTGCTCGGTGCGGGATTCACCATCGACCACTCCGAGGCGGGGCTCTACCTCTGGGCCACCCGAGGAGAGAGCGGGCGCGACACGGTCGCCTGGCTGGCCGAGCGCGGCATCCTGGCAGCGCCCGGCGACTTCTACGGACCGTCGGGCACCCAGCACGTGCGGATCGCGCTCACCGCGACCGACGAGCGCATCGCCGCGGCGGCGCAGCGTCTGGCCTGACCCGGTCTGATCCCGGACCCGTGCGTCGATCGTGCGCTCGAAACCGTTGACCGTGCGCTCGGAATCGTCGATCGTGCGGTCGGTTGGCCGCGCAGTGGTCATCAAGCGCACGATGAACGCTTCGTAGCGCACGATGAACGACTTCGGGTGCACGATGAACGACTGTGAGCGCACGGTCGACGACTCGGAGCGCACGGTCGACGGTGGACCGGGCCCGCGGTCGGTCGAGACCGGCCGCGGCGCGGGCGTCAGTTCTTGTGCAGGATCTCGTTGAGCGCGATGCCGTCGCCCTTCCACGGGCGGACCTCGACCGCGCCCGTGGTGCTGTTGCGACGGAACAGCAGATTCGACTGACCGGCCAGTTCGCGTGCCTTGACGGTCGATCCGTCTGGACCGGTCACCTTGGTGCCCGCGGTCACGTAGAGACCCGCCTCGATGACGACGTCGTCGCCGAGCGGGATGCCGCAGCCGGAGTTGGCGCCGAGCAGGCAGCGCTTGCCCAGCGAGATGATCTCCTTGCCGCCACCGGACAGCGTGCCCATCGTGGACGCGCCGCCACCGACATCCGAGCCGTCACCGACGACGACCCCGGCCGAGATCCGACCCTCGACCATCGACGAGCCGAGAGTGCCCGCATTGAAGTTGACGAAGCCCTCGTGCATCACGGTGGTGCCCGCCGACAAGTGGGCGCCGAGGCGGACGCGGTCGGCATCGCCGATGCGCACACCGCCGGGGAGGACGTAGTCGACCATGCGGGGGAACTTGTCGACACTGAGCACCGTCACCGGACCGCGTGCCCGCAGGCGGGTGCGGGTGGACTCGAAATCTGCCACGGCACAGGGACCGTGGTTGGTCCAGACCACGTTGGAGAGCAGGCCGAACTGACCCTCGAGGCTCAGCCCGTGTGGCTTGACCAGGCGGTGCGAGAGCAGGTGCAGCCGCAGGTACACGTCGTGAGCGTCCACAGGTGCCGCCGAGAGATCGGAGATCGTGGTGCGGACGGCGACGATCTTGACGCCCCGCGCGGTGTCGGTGCCCACCAGATCACGGAACTCGGCGGGGATGTCGTCGCCGGACAGTACCGAGGTCGCCGACTCGTCGGCGGTGTTCAACTCGGGAGCGGGGAACCAGGTGTCGAGCACGACCCCCGGATCGGCCGCACCTCCGTCGGTCACAGTGGCAATACCGGTCGCAATCGCACCATTCGTCGTCACGACAGCAGAGCCTACCGGCGGCCCCGGACCGTACTGCACACCCGACCCCGCCGCAGCCGGGCTACAGCAGGCCGGCCAACTGCTCCACCTCGGCCGCACTCCGCGGCGACACCAGCATCGTGGTCACGCCGGCAGCCTCCCAGCGCGCGACCTCGGAGCGGACGTGGTCCAGTGTCCCGACGATCGCGGAGTCGTCGACCACCTCGTCCGGGATGATCGCCGCCGCCTCGTCCTTACGCCCCGAACGGAAGAGCTCGGTCACCTCGTCGACCACGTCGGAGTAGCCCATCCGGCGGTAGACCTCGGCGTGGAAGTTGGTGTCCTCGCTGCCCATCCCGCCCATGTACAGGGCAAGGAAGGGCTTGATGAACGGCAGGGTGCCTGCCCGGTCGTCGGTGATCACGATCTGTGCGGTGGCGCAGATCTCGAAATCAGCACGTGAGCGTCGGGCACCCGGACGCGCGAATCCCTCGTCCAGCCAGCTGTTGTAGGTGTCGGCCATACGCGGGGTGAAGAACAGCGGCAGCCATCCGTCGGCGATCTCCGCGGTCAATGCGACGTTCTTCGGTCCCTCGGCACCGAGGAAGACCGGGATGTCGTTGCGTAGCGGATGCGTGATCGGCTTCAGCGGCTTGCCGAGGCCGGTCGTGCCCTCGCCCGACAACGGGAGCGGGTAGTGCGGGCCGTCGTTGGTGACGGGTGCCTCGCGAGCCCAGACCTGACGCATGATGTCGACGTACTCGCGGGTGCGGGCGAGCGGTTTCGCGAACGGCCGGCCGTACCACCCCTCGACCACCTGCGGCCCTGACACGCCGAGTCCGACGATGTGGCGACCACCGGACAGGTGGTCGAGGGTCAGCGCCGCCATCGCACAGGCCGTCGGCGTACGCGCCGAGAGCTGCAGCACCGATGTCCCGAGACGTACGCGTTCGGTCGACGAGCCCCACCAGGCGAGCGGGGTGTAGGCATCGGAACCCCATGCCTCCGCGGTGAACACGCTGTCGAAGCCGTGGCGTTCGGCGGCGGCGACGAGTTCGGCGTGGTTGTCGGCAGGCTGGGCGCCCCAGTAGCCGAGTTGCAGTCCGAGTTTCATGGTCCTCCTGATCGTGGTCGACGCCGGAACCCCGCGAGACGGGAGACGGGAGTCCGGGTGCGTCGTCAGTCTGCGCGATCGGGCCGACCGAGGACAGGGGTGGTCGTGGATTCGTCGTCGGCCCGAGGAGTCGGGGGGTCGGGGGTCGGTCGACGTCTGTGCCGACAGCGCTCAGCCGCAGTCGGACGTGAAGTCGGAGACCACCAGCAGGTACGCGTATCCGGCCATCGTCAGTGCGAGGGCGAGCAGCGCGAGGACGATCCGGACGGTCCGCCAGCGCGCGAACCGGTGACGACTGCGGAGGATCACGACCATCAGCACCGCGCCGACCGCGAGCATGATCGTGCTCGGGATGGCGATTCCCAGCGTCGCGGTGCGGAAGTCGGCGTCGCGCTCGGCAGCGCTGCCGTAGCTCGGGTCGCAGAAGTCGCCGCCACCGGAGGTCGACGCCACACTGAGGTAGACGGTGGCGAACGCGATCGCGGGGGAGACGCCGACGTAGAGCCACGCCCACAGGTCCACCAGCGTGGGGCGGACGGCATTCCAGATCGCGTCGCCCGGGGTGGCCTCGGCCTCGGGAGTCGGGGTGGTCATGCCCGCCGATGGTAGGTGTTCGACGGCCATCGCTCAGAGGACCGGGCAAACGGACCGGAAACGGTCGACGACCTGGCGAGATCGTGCCCGCGTGTGCCCGATGCCCGGCAGCGGGTCTGTTAGGTTGGCGCGATGGTCATCTCGCGCTTCGCGCTCGCCCTCGCCGCCTGCGGCGTCCTCGTCCTGAGCGCATGCTCGTCGACCGATTCCGCATCCTCGGAGTCGACCTCGAGTGCAGCCGGCAGTGACTCGACGACGTCGGCGACGGCGTGCCCGACGGCCGCAGGCAGCGCGGCACCCGAGTGGACCTACGACGGCTCCACCGGCAAGGTCGCGGTCACCGGATCGACCGACGAGGCCGCTCCCAAGGTCGACGTGACCACGCCGTTCGCGACCGACAAGACCGAGGTCCACGTCCTGCGCGAAGGAACGGGGCCCGTCGTCTCGCCGACCGCGACCGTCAGTGTCTGCTACGTCGGGGTCAACGGCCGCAACGGCTCGGTGTTCGACAGCAGCTACGACCGAGGTGCGCCCGAACAGTTCTCGCTCGACGGTGTCGTGCCCGGCTTCCAGAAGGCGATCGCGGGCCAGAAGGTCGGCTCCACCGTGGCGGTGGCGATGGTGCCCGCCGACGGTTACCCGGAGGGGGAGTCCAGCGCGGGCATCGAGAAGGGGGACACCCTCGTCTTCGCGCTGAAGATCCTCTCCGCGTCCTGACACCGGAGACGTCGCGGGTCGTCCTCCTACCGGCCGACACCCCTCGCGGTGGCCGGTCGTCGCCGCCTAGGGTCGGCGCATGAACCAGTCCGGTCCCGCACCGCGAGCGTCCGTGGCACCGCCCCCCGAACGTCGTCGTCGGTGGCCGTGGTTCGCCGGTGCCGCCGGCGTGATCGTCGTGGCGGTGGTGGTGGTCGGGGCCCTGGTGTTCCGACCGTGGCTCGTCTTCGTCGACACGACCGTCGACGACGAGATCCCGGTCGCGGCAAGCACTCCGGCGTCGGGGGTGCCGGTTCCCGGTGCGCCGACTGCGCGCCAGGGTCCGATCGTCCGGAAACAGGGCACGTTCATCTCGCACGAACACGACACCAGCGGAGAGGCTTCGGTCATCTCCAAGCCCGATGGCACCCGCGTGCTGGCCATCCGGGACCTCGACACCACGACCGGACCGGACGTCCATGTGTGGCTGTCGGCGGCCCCGGTGATCGCCGGTCGGGCGGGGTGGACCACTGCCGGTGGGGCCGACCACGTGGACCTGGGCTCGATCAAGGGCAATCGCGGTGATCAGGTCTATGAGATCCCCGCCGACACCGACCTCGCTCGCTTCGGAGCGGTCGTGCTGTGGTGCGAACGATTCTCGGTCTCCTTCGGCGCGGCCGAACTCACGTGAGGTGGTCCGATCCGCCGCCGGTGGGCGAGACGGCACCCCGGCCGGTGGTCGCGCCGCGTTGACTACGGTGGACCGGTGACGACCACACCGGCCCTGGACCTGCATGCCGACCCCGTCGACCTCACCGCCGCCCTGGTGGACATCGCGAGTGAGTCGCGTTCAGAGGAGACGATCGCCGACGCCGTCGAGGCGGCGCTGCGGGCTCAGACCACCGGATTCGAGATCCTCCGGCACGGAAATCGGGTGCTCGCCCGCACCGACCGCGGCCGCGATCGACGAGTGGTGCTGGCCGGGCACCTCGACACCGTGCCGGTGGCGGGCAACCTCCCGCATCGCCGCGAGCCCGATGGCGCGGAAGGCGACGTGCTGCACGGCTGCGGCACCGTGGACATGAAGTCCGGCGATGCCGTGTTCCTGCATCTCGCGGCGACTCTCACCGACCCGGGACCCGACCTGACGCTGATCTTCTACGACTGCGAGGAGATCGCCGCGAAGTACAACGGTCTCGGCGTGCTCGAGCGCGAACTGCCGGAGTGGCTCGACGGCGATGTCGCCATCCTGGGGGAGCCGACCGCCGGTCTCATCGAGGCGGGCTGCCAGGGCACCCTGCGCGTGCGGTTGCGGGCCACCGGCACCCGGTCGCACTCCGCGCGTTCCTGGATGGGCGACAACGCGATCCACAAACTCGCCGAGGCACTCGGTCTGCTCGCCGGCTACCGTCCGCGGCGCGTCGACATCGACGGCTGCGAGTACCGCGAGGGACTGTCGGCGGTGCGCGTCGGAGGTGGTGTCGCGGGCAACGTGATCCCCGACGAGGCCGGGATCGACGTCAACTTCCGCTTCGCCCCGGACCGCAGCATCGACCAGGCGCTCGACCACGTCCGCGAGGTGTTCGCGGGCCCGCTGTCGGCGGGCACGCTCGACATCGAGGTGACCGATTCCGCGGCGGGGGCACTGCCGGGCCTCGCCGATCCCGCGGCAGCTGCCCTGGTGGCCGCGGCCGACGGCGAGTTCCGTGCGAAGTACGGCTGGACCGACGTCTCCCGCTTCTCCGCCCGCGGCATCCCCGCGGTCAACCTCGGCCCCGGGGACCCCAACCTCGCCCATCGCGTCGACGAGCGGGTGCCGGTGGCGCAGATCCGACGCGTCACCGACATCCTGCGCTCCTACCTGACCGCACCCGCCGGCTGAACGGACCGTCTGCGGATCAGGAGCGCTCCCGACGCGCGATCGAAGCGTGCGGATCACCGAACCCCAGCTTGCTAGCGTGACCTCCATGTCGACCGACCCCAAGCCCACCCCCGACCCCCACTTCACGTCCGACGCCCCCGATCCGTCGAGCTCCGGTCGTCGGTTGCCGCCGCTGGAAGACGAGACCCAGGTCTGCTACATCGGCGCCACCCGGGTCCACCGGGGTCGCGACGAGATGGCGCAGACCACCGATCGTCGGCTGTTGGAGTGGGTCGATCCGGGTGACGACGCGCGTCGCAGCGAGCGGACGATGCGGGACTCCTGGCGGGTGCTGCGCATCCAGTCGGAATTCGTCGCGGGCTTCGACGCGATGAGTCAGGTCGGTCAGGCCGTCACCGTCTTCGGTTCGGCGCGACTGGACCCCGCAAGCGATGAGTACCGACTCGCCGTGGCCGTCGGCAAGGCACTCGGCGAGGCCGGGTACGCGGTGATCACCGGCGGCGGTCCGGGGGCCATGGAGGCCGCCAACCGCGGCGCCTGGGATGTCGGCGCCCAGTCGATCGGTCTCAACATCGAGCTGCCGTTCGAGCAGCACATCAACCAGTGGGTCGATCTCGGCATGAACTTCCGCTACTTCTTCGTGCGCAAGACGATGTTCGTGAAGTACGCGCAGGCCTTCGTCTGTCTGCCGGGCGGATTCGGCACACTCGACGAGCTCTTCGAGGCGTTGACCCTGGTGCAGACCAAGAAGGTGGTGCGGTTCCCGATCGTGCTCGTCGGCCGGGATCACTGGACCGGGCTCGTCGACTGGATGCGCGACGTCCTACTGGCGCGCAAGATGATCTCGCCGGACGACCTGGACCTGCTGCACATCGTCGACGATCCCGAGGAGGCCGTCGCGATCATCACCGCCGCAGGCCAGGCCGCCACCCGATGAGCGCGATCTGCGTTTACTGTGCGTCGGGTCCGGTGGACGAGCAGTTCACCGACCTCGCCGCCGACCTCGGCAGGGAGTTGGCGACGACCGGGCACACGGTCGTCTCCGGCGGCGGCAACGTCTCGATGATGGGGGCGCTCGCCGAGTCCGCGCGGGCCGCAGGCGGTCGGACGCTGGGCATCATCCCGCGCGGTCTGATGGAGCGTGAGGTCGCCGATCTGGGGGCCGACGAACTCGTGGTCACCGAGACGATGCGGCAGCGTAAACAAATGATGGACGACCGCGCCGACGGGTTCATCGCACTGCCCGGTGGCATCGGCACCCTCGAGGAACTTTTCGAGACGTGGACCGCCGGCTACCTCGGTATGCACGACAAGCCGGTGGTCCTGCTCGACCCCTTCGAGTTCTACACGCCGCTGCTGTCCTGGCTGCGAGATCTGTCCACCAGGGGGTTCGTCTCGACCACCGCTCTGGAACGCCTGCAGGTCTGCGATTCGGTGCCAACGGCGGTGGCACTTGCTACCGGCCGGTAAGGTGAGGCCAGGTTTGTCAACGTACGTTGTCACAGGGTGAGCGCTGGGGAGGCGCAGATGCTCGCGATCGCACTGTGGCGCAGCAGGTCGCACAGGCGGGAGCAACACACGTAATGACCACCAGTGACACCCACACCGGCGTCGGTATCGCGGACCTCATCCGGGGCGTGGTGAAGATGGCGCCGGAGGCGCCACAGATGATCAAGCACGCACCGGGTCTGATCCGGCGGCCACCGGAGGCCAAGCGCACGATCGGTCTCATCTTCCAGAAGCACGCGGCATCGCATCCCGACCGTCCGTTCGTGCGTTTCAACGGCCGCACCACCACCTACGGTGAGGCCAACCGTCGGGTCAACCGCTACGCGGCCGTCTTGTCGGAGAACGGCGTCCGTCAGGGCGACGTCGTCGCGCTGCTGTCGAAGAACAACCCCACTGATTTGCTGCTGATGCTGGCGACGGTCAAGCTCGGCGCAGTTGCCGGGATGCTCAACTACAACCAGCGCGGCGAGGTCATCGAGCACAGCATGTCGCTGCTGGGTGCGAAGGTCCTGATCCACGACCCCGACACCGCCGAGGCATTCGAGTCGATCCCGGAGTCGGCGCTGCCCGAGCACGTGTACGACTTCGCGGCGTTCGAGGAAGCGGCGACCGGCAAGCGTGAATCCGATCCGTCGGTGACCGCGACGCTGCCCGCGTCGACCAAGGCGTTCTACATCTTCACCTCCGGCACCACGGGGATGCCCAAGGCGTCGGTGATGAGCCACAACCGTTGGCTGGCGAGCATGTCGGGGATCGGTGGACTCGCCGTCCGACTGCGCCACAGCGACACCATGTACGTGCCGCTGCCGCTCTATCACAACAACGCGCTGTCGGTGTCTCTCGCGTCGGTGCTGGCGTCCGGTGCGTGCATCGCCATCGGCAGGCAGTTCTCGGCGTCGAAGTTCTGGGACGACGTGATCCTCAACCGCGCCACCGCGTTCTGTTACATCGGCGAACTGTGCCGGTACCTGCTGGCACAGCCGGAGAAGCCCACCGATCGCCAGCACTCCGTCCGCCTGGCCGTCGGCAACGGCATGCGCCCGGAGATCTGGGACGAGTTCACCGAGCGCTTCGGCATCGACCGGATCGTCGAGTTCTACGGTGCCAGCGAGCTGAACCTGGCCTTCGTCAACGCGTTCAGCGTCAAGCGCACCGCCGGTTTCTGCCCGCTGCCGTACAAGATCGTCGACTACGACGAGGACGGCGAACCCAAGCGCGACTCGTCGGGGCGGCTCACCGAGGTCGCCAAGGGCGGCGCCGGCCTGTTGATCTCGCAGATCAGCGACCGCGTGCCGCTCGACGGCTACACCGACTCCGAGGCCACCGAGAAGAAGGTGATCCGCGACGCCTTCGACGACGGTGACGCATGGTTCAACTCGGGAGATCTGGTCCGCGACCAGGGCTTCTCCCACATCGCGTTCGTCGACCGTCTGGGCGACACCTTCCGCTGGAAGGGCGAGAACGTGGCCACCACCCAGGTCGAGTCGGCACTGGACTCCTACGACGGTGTCGGGCAATCGGTGGTCTACGGCGTCGGTGTCGAGGGGACCGACGGCAAGGCGGGCATGGCCGCGGTGACCATCAAGGACGAGGCCTCGTTCGACCCGGCCAAGCTCGCGGTGCACCTCTACGACGAGCTGCCCGGTTACGCCGTTCCGCTCTTCATCCGCATCGTCGGCGAACTCGAGCAGACCTCGACGTTCAAGAACCGCAAGGTCGAATTGCGTGAGCAGGGGTACTCCGATGCCGGCGACGACACCGTCTACGTCCTCAAGGGACGGGGTGACGGTTACGTCGACTACTACGACGACTACGCCGGCGACGTCGCCGCGGCCAAGGTGCCCAAGGGCTGAGCCGGATCGCGCCCGGGGTCGCCGACCCCGGGCACCTCGGCCGCCGTCGTTACGCTGAACCCATGGACGCCACGCTCTGCGGACGCCCGGTGGCCACCGACCGCGCGCTGGTCATGGCCATCGTCAACCGGACACCCGACTCGTTCTACGACCGCGGCGCCGACTTCACCGACACCCGCGCCCAGGCGCGGGTGGACCGTGCCGTTGCCGAGGGGGCCGATATCGTCGACGTCGGCGGCGTCAAGGCGGGACCGGGCGAGGAGGTCGACACCGCCACCGAGATCGATCGCGTGGTGCCCATGATCGAGTGGATCCGCAACCGGCATCCGCACGTCCTCATCAGCGTCGACACCTGGCGCAGCGAGGTCGCCGCGCGCGCGTGCTCGGTCGGTGCAGACCTGATCAACGACACCTGGGCCGGGGCCGACCCCGATCTGGTCCGGATCGCCGCCGAGACCGGCTCGGGGATCGTGTGTTCGCACACCGGTGGGGCCACTGTCCGGACCCGACCACACCGCGTCGCCTACGACGACGTGGTTGCCGATGTGATCGCCGAGGTGACGCAAGCGGCCGAACGAGCCCTCGCGCTCGGCGTGTCGCGTGACGCGATCGTCATCGACCCGACCCATGACTTCGGCAAGAACACCCACCACGGGCTCGCCTTGTTACGCCACGTGAAAGATCTTGTTAATACCGGCTGGCCAGTGCTTATGGCGCTCAGCAACAAGGATTTCGTAGGGGAGACTCTGGGGGTGGATCTCGAACAACGGTTGGAGGGAACCTTGGCCGCGACGAGTCTGGCCGCCGCACACGGCGCCCGGATCTTCCGCGTGCACGAGGTCGCCGCCACCCGTCGTGTGGTCGACATGGTTGCTGCCATCGCGGGAACACGACCTCCCGCCCGAACAGTCAGGGGACTCGCATGACCAACCAGCATCGCCGAACCCGCCGTACCGTCACCGCTCACCGACCCACCAGCCTGTGGCCCGCCGCGGCCGACACCCCGGGTACCGAGCAGGAGTGGTCGTCGACCAACACCTGGGAGAAGCCCACCTGGACCGTCGACGAGCTCGTCGCCGCGAAGAACGGCCGCACCGTCTCGGTGGTGCTGCCCGCGCTGAACGAGGAGGAGACCGTCGCCGATGTGATCGCGACGATCCGTCCACTCGTAGGATCGCTCGTCGACGAACTGATCGTCCTCGACTCCGGCTCGACCGACGAGACCGCCGAACGGGCCCGCGCCGCGGGCGCACGGGTGATCTCTCGCGAGGAGGCCGTGCCCGGGATCGAGCCGGTCCGAGGCAAGGGCGAGGTGCTCTGGCGGTCGATCGCCGCCACCACCGGCGACCTGATCGCCTTCGTCGACTCCGACCTCATCGACCCCGACCCGATGTTCGTGCCCAAGATGCTGGGCCCGCTGCTGGTCGACCCGGCCGTGCATCTGGTGAAGGGCTACTACCGCCGTCCGCTGCGCACCGGTGGCACCCAGGAGGCCAACGGTGGCGGACGTGTCACCGAGTTGGTCGCCCGCCCGCTGTTGGCGTCGCAGAAGCCGGATCTCACCGCGGTCCTGCAGCCGCTGGGCGGTGAGTACGCCGGGACCCGCGAGATGCTCTCGTCGGTGCCGTTCGCGCCCGGCTACGGCGTCGAGATCGGCCTGCTCATCGACACCTACGACAACTACGGATTGGCCGGCATCGCGCAGGTCAACCTGGGGGTGCGCACACACCGCAACCGGCCGCTGGTCGAGTTGGGCGTGATGAGCCGACAGATCGTCGGGACCCTGATGCGCCGCTGTGGCCTGGATGACTCCGGTGTCGGGCTGACACAGTTCACCGCCGAGCCCGACGGCTCGTTCACACCGCACACCACGGATCTCTACCTCGAGGACCGACCCCCGATGAACAGCGTCGTGGCCACGGCCGACGCCGACGAGATCGCTTCCTGACGCCCGGCTTCGTCGCGGGAGCGGACGCCGCGCCCGCGCGAACAGATGTGACCGGCAGGCGGCCCGGCCGCGGGGATCCCGGCCGGGTGGTCTGCCACCATGGTGTCCATGCAGACGCTGCTGTTGTACCTGCTGATCATGGCGCTGGTGGTGGCCGCGGTGTTCGCGGTGGTGTGGTTCGTGTTCGGCCGGGCCGAGGACCTGCCTCCCCTGGAACCGACCACCACCCTGACCCGACTCCCGCGCGCAGGGATCACCGGCGCGGACGTCCGCGGCCTGCGCTTCGCCCAGGTGGTACGCGGATACAAGCAATCCGAGGTCGACTGGGCCCTCGAGAAGCTGGCCCGTGAACTCGACGAACTGAGGGGGGTGGTGCGTGATCTGCAGGCACGCGACGGCGCCTCGCATCCCGCCGGCGGAGCGTCGCGGCCGACGGCGGCCCCGGACACCGAGGGCTCGACTGGCACGTAGTCGCCGGGGACGGATCGTGCAGCACGTATCATGATCAACGGCACAGTGTGTCCGAGCGCTGCTCGGCCGCACTCCTGCGGCATCGCATCCGCACCGTTGCGGTCTCGGTCGCGGCGGGGTGTCGCTCGACTCCGGGTGGCGGAACTCTGAAGGGATTTGAGAATGGCGGCAATGAAGCCACGTACTGGGGATGGCCCTCTCGAAGCGGCCAAGGAGGGACGTGGGATCGTCGTTCGGATCCCCATCGAGGGCGGCGGGCGTCTCGTCGTGGAGCTGACCGCCGACGAGGCCGCAGCGCTGGGTGAAGAACTGCGCGGGGTCACCGGCTGAGCCCAGCGACCTCCCACGACGCGCTCGCCGGGGTCGTCGACGCCCTGCGTTGCCCGGTGTGTGCGGACGCGCTCGCGATCGACGGTGGTTCGTTGCGGTGTGAGCGCTCCCATTCTTTCGATGTGGCCCGGCAGGGCTATGTGTCACTGCTGGACGGCCGTGCCGTCCGACTGCGCTCCGACACCGTCGACATGGTGGCTGCGCGTGTGCGCGTCCACGATTCGGGTCTGTTCACCGAGATCGCCGACGCGGTCGCTGATTCCATCGCCACTCTGCCACGCGCCGGCGAGGCCGGTTCGGACGGCCTCGATCTCGCCGGCGTCGACCGCCTCACGATCCTCGACGCGGGCGCCGGGACCGGCGCATACCTGGCCGCCTGCCTCGATCGGTTGAATGGTGAGAGCAACCGGATCGAAGCGCGCGGTGTCGGTGTGGACCTGTCGAAAGCGTGCGCACGGGCGATCGCGCGATCTCATCCGTCCGCGGCGGCCGTGGTCGCCGACATCTGGCGCGCGCTGCCGCTGGCGACCGGATCGGTCGACGCGATCCTCTCGGTGTTCGCTCCACGTAACGTCGACGAGTTCGTCCGGGTGCTCCGACCGGACGGCGTACTCGCGGTGGTCGTCCCCGAGCCCGGCCATCTCGCCGAACTCCGAGCCCCGATGCAGATGCTGGCGATCGGCGACGGCAAACACGATCAACTGACCGACGACCTGGCCTCGGAGTTCGTCGAGGTCGACCATCGCCGCATACGACGTACGTCGTCGGTGACCGCCGATCTGGTGGCCGACCTGGTCGCGATGGGGCCGACGGCTTTTCATCGTGCCCGGCCGGACATCGACAGCGACGCGGCAGAGCTCGTCGCGGCACGCGGCACGACGACGGTGACAGTGGATGTCACCGTCGCGGTCTTCGCGCGTCGCGTGTCGTAGCAAGGCCACTGGAACGAACGGCCGGCGATCGGCGACGGCGGACCGGAGCGGTTCAGCGCCGGGTCGACCCGACGTGGGTGGCGATCGCTCAGTGCAGGGTCGATCTATAGACCGCGAGGGTCTGCTCGGCGATCGACCCCCACGAGAACTCGGCTTCGGCTCGATCGCGTCCGGCCGCTCCCATCGCCGCAGCGGTGGCGGTGTCGGCGACCACGGCGTTGACGGTGTCGGCCAGCGACTCCTCGAATGCGCGCGGCTCCACCGGGTCGTAGGGGACGAGTCGGCCGGTGACCTCGTCACGGACCACCTCGGGGATGCCGCCGACCTCGGATGCGACCACGGCGGTCGAACACGCCATCGCCTCGAGGTTGACGATACCCAGCGGTTCGTACACCGAGGGGCACACGAAGACGGTTGCGGCACTCAAGATCTCGCGGATACGAGGCAACGGGAGCATCTCCCGGATCCAGTACACGCCCGACCGGGCGGCCGACAACTCGTCCACCGCGGCCTCGATCTCGGCACCGATCTCTGGGGTGTCGGGTGCACCCGCGCAGAGCACCAGCTGGATGTCGGGGTCGAATCGGTGGGCGGCCGCGACCAGATGCGCGACCCCTTTCTGCCGGGTGATGCGTCCGACGAAGGCGACGATCGGCCGGTCCGGGTCGACACCGAGAGCGGTGAGGGTCGACTCTCCGGCGAACGGCTCGTCGACCGGATACCACTGGGTGGTGTCGATCCCGTTGCGCACCACGTGGACCCGCTCCGGGTCGAGTCGCGCATAGGTGTTGCACACGTCGGTGCGCATACCCGAACTCACGGCGATGACCGCGTCGGCGTACTCGACGGCGTTGCGTTCCACCCAGCTCGAGACGCGGTAGCCACCGCCGAGCTGCTCGGCCTTCCACGGCCGGGACGGCTCCAGCGAGTGGGCGGTGAGGATGTGCGGGACGCCGTGGAGCTCGGCGGCCAGGTGGCCGGCGAGACCGGTGTACCAGGTGTGCGAGTGGACGATGTCGGCGTCTGCGGCACCGACCGCCATGCGCAGGTCGGCGGACAACGTGGTGATGGCCGCATTTGCGCCGGCGAGTTCGGGATCGGGCGCGTACACGTGTGCTGTCTCGCGGTCGGCGCCCATGCAGTGGACGTCCACCGTCGCGAGGTCCCGCAGGTGCCGGACCAGTTCCGTGACGTGAACTCCGGCACCGCCGTACACCTCGGGCGGATACTCCCGCGTCATCATCGCCACCCGCATGACACCGACGCTATCGACATCGCAACGCCAGCGCCAACGATGCGGTCGAAACACCTTGTCGGTAACTCGCATCGCGGACCGCGGGGAAGCCGTGTCACCGACCGAAGCTGCCGTGCATCGCGAAGTCGGCGACCGCCCGTGTTCGCCTGGCCCCGGTGGGGTCGGGCGGTTAAGTTGGGGGAGTGAGATCGCAGCCGCATGTGCTCGGAATCGTCCTCGCCGGCGGTGAGGGGAAGCGCCTCTACCCGCTGACGATGGACCGGGCGAAACCCGCGGTGCCGTTCGGCGGGGCCTACCGGCTGATCGACTTCGTGCTCTCGAATCTGGTCAACGCCGGCTACGAGCGGATCTGTGTGCTGACGCAGTACAAGTCCCACTCCCTCGACCGGCACATCTCGCAGACCTGGTGGTCGTCGGGCTTCCACGGTGAATACATCACCCCGGTCCCGGCGCAGCAGCGACTCGGGCCGCGCTGGTACACCGGCAGTGCGGATGCGATCTTCCAGTCGATGAACCTGATCGACGACGAACAGCCCGAGTACATCGTCGTCTTCGGTGCCGACCACGTCTACCGTATGGACCCGTCGCAGATGGTCGCCGCACATGTCGAGTCCGGCGCCGACGTCACCGTCGCGGGCATCCGGGTCCCGCGTGCCGAGGCCACCGCCTTCGGCTGCATCGATGCCGACGAGTCGGGTCGGATCACCCGCTTCCTCGAGAAGCCCGCCGACCCGCCCGGTACGCCTGACGACCCCGACTCCACCTTCGCCTCGATGGGCAACTACGTCTTCACCACCCAGGCCCTCATCGATTCGCTGCGTGCCGACGCCGCGGACTCCGACTCCGATCACGACATGGGGGGCGACATCATCCCCGACTTCGTCCGTCGGGACCGCGCCTTCGTCTACGACTTCAAAGACAACGAGGTCCCCGGCGCCACCGAGCGCGACAAGGGCTACTGGCGCGATGTCGGGACCCTGGACGCCTTCTACGACGCGCATATGGATCTGGTGTCGGTGCACCCGGTGTTCAACCTCTACAACCGCCGCTGGCCGATCCGCGGTGAGTCGCTGAATCTGCCGCCCGCCAAGTTCGTGCAGGGTGGCTCCGCTCAGGACTCGGTCGTCGGGTCCGGCTGCATCATCTCCGCCGCGACCGTCACCGACTCGGTGCTCTCGTCCGACGTCGTGGTCGAGGACGGCGCGGTCGTCGAGGGGAGCGTGCTGATGCCCGGCGTGCGCATCGGCAAGGGCGCAGTTGTGCGTCGCGCGATCCTCGACAAGAACGTCGTGGTCGGCGAGGGCGAGCAGATCGGCGTGGACATCGAGTCCGACCGTGAGCGCTTCTCCATCAGCGCCGGCGGCGTCGTGACCGTCGGGAAGAACCAGCGGATCTGATCGGGTCGACGTAGGTCGGTAGCCGGTTATTTGCGGGCTGTTCCGCCGTGCCGCCCGGGTTTTTGGCACGTGAGCGGGGGCGGTGTGGATTGCGCACGGTGCGGGCCGCTGAGGTGTCAAGAATCCGAATATCGGCGGTCCGGAAACGAGAAATCCGACAACCGGAGCGTCGACAGCCCGTCCCGACCCGACCTCCGGAACCCGACAGTCGAACCGGGTGTCAGTCCTGCGCCGTCACGGCAGCCAGACCGAGCCGGATCAGGTCCGGTATGCCAGGCAGTTCGGTGTTCTCGGGCAGGTCGTCGATCGGCCACCAGGCGAGGTCGACTGACTCGTCGCTGCGCCGGATGTCCGGCAGCGCACCGTCGTCGGATGCCTGGGCGACGGCCGCGAACCGCACGTCGAGATGCCGGGTCGGTACGCCGA
Organism: Gordonia soli NBRC 108243; assembly: GCF_000334455.1. GTDB lineage: Bacteria > Actinomycetota > Actinomycetes > Mycobacteriales > Mycobacteriaceae > Gordonia > Gordonia soli. Next base: position 131,684 of record NZ_BANX01000002.1, on the reverse strand, counting down.
GCGAGCAGGTGATCGGATGGGTGTGCAGATGCACGATGCCCGACCCGAGCGCGAGATCGTCGATCCCCGACTCCTCGCGGGCCTCGCGCAGTGCCGCATCGGCGATGGTGTCGTCCGACTCCTCGCAATGCCCGCCCAGCTGGATCCAGCGCCCGACCCGAGGATGCAGGGTCAGCAGCACATGGGTACCGGTCGCATCGAAGACGATGGTCGATGCCGTGAGGTGTCCGGGGACGTTCGCCCGCAGACACGCCTCCGGAGCGGCGTCGACGAACGCCAGATAGGTGTGGCGGAGTGAATCCTGCTCGGGGTCGGGCGGATTCCACCCGGTGAGTGCCTGCCGGGACGACTCGCGCAGCGTCGCGGTGCTCACAGCTCGACCACCAGTCCCGCCGTCGATGCCGAGTCCCGGAGGCCGGCACCGTCCGCGGCGTACCCGACCGCGATCCCGCCGAGCGGCTCCCACTGGTCGTCGAGGTCCAGCACGGCACGCGTGGTCTCCGGCGCGAAGATGGTCGATCCGATCCAACAGCTACCGATCCCGCGGACCGACAGCGCCACCAGCAGGGCGTTCACCGCGCCACCAGCAGCCACGGTGAACATGGTGTGCTCGTGGACCGACCGGCCCGGATCCGGGTAGTCGTGCGCCCCGTCGGCGACCAGGAACGGGATCACCAATTCCGGTGCGTCGTAAAGGATTCGTCCGCGGGCGACGCGCTTCTCGATGGACTCGGGGGTCTTGCCGTCGTTCGCGAGCTCGGCGCGCCAACGTGCGCCCATCGCATCGAGTAACGCTTTTCGGCGCTCACCGGACCGCACCCACACGAACCGGACCGGATGGGTGTGGTGGGGCGCAGGTGCGGTGAGCGCATCGGCGAAGGCCGCCTGCAGATCGGCCGGATCCACCGGGGTGTCGGCGAAGCTGCGCACCGACCGCCGGGTGAGCAGCGCTTCCCGACGGCCCTGCGCGAGAGCCTCCTCCGTCCCGAGACGGAACAGATCCTCGTCGGCGGGTCGCACGAGGTCACTCGCCCGACTGCCGTCGTCGGTGGGTGTCAGGCCGCGTACGACCGCCACCGGGACCCCGTCCAGCTTGCCCTTCACCAGATCGGCTGCGCCGGCGATCTCGTCGGCGACGGCGATGTCGGTGACGACGAGCCGGTTGCCGTACGAGTCGGTGGTGCCGTCGTACGGATGGGTGACCGCGATGCCCGACGAGCCGATGGCGACGTCGGTCTGGCCCGTCCGCCAGGCTCGTCCCATCGTGTCGGTGACGACGACCGCGACGTCGAGGCCGAATCGGGCGAGCAACTCCTGGCGCAGCCGAGCGGCGGAGGCGTCGGGGTCGAGCGGCAGCAGCGCCAACCGATCTGTGGCGACATTTGATCCGTCCACCCCCGCGGCGGCCTGCACCAGACCGTTGCGGTTCTCGGTGATCAGCGTCCGGTTCTTGCGGGCGAGCACCCGCACCGACTCCGCCGCGACCAGCCGGCGGCGCAGGGCGTCGCGCTCGTCGGGATCGAGCGGCGCATCGACCATCCGTCCCTCGGTCTTGGAGAAGATCTTGCTGGTGACCACCAGCACATCTCGATCGACGAGCCAGGGTGCGGCACCGACGATCTCGGCCGCGATGTCGGTGCCGTCGGTGAACTCGCCGAGCCCGATCACCGGACGGATCTCGATCCCTTCCGGGGCCCGATGGTCGGCGCCCGGACGACCGTCATCTGTACGACCTACCAGTTGGACAGTCTCATCGGGAAGCTCGGCCGATGTCATCGGGTCGGCTCCGGCGGCGTGATGCCTGCGACCGCGAACGCGTCGCGGACCATCTGCGCGGTCGTCGCCGGATCGCTCATCAACAGCGGCACCGACGCCACACGGACCCCCTCGATCGCGGCCTGGTCGCCGTCCGCGATCAGCCAGCCGTCGAGGATGCCGTTGCCCGACCGCGCACCGTAGTGCGCGCCGATGGCCTCCGCCGTGGTCTCGACGCCGAGCACCGACAGGCATTCGTCGGCCATGCCCCGCAGCGGGCGGTTGTCTATCACCGGCGACACCCCGACCACCGGTGCCGACGTGGTGCGCAGCGCGGCGCGGATGCCGGGCACGCTGATGATCGCGCCGATGCTGACCACCGGATTGCTCGGGGCCAGCAGCACGATGTCGGCCTCGGCGATGGCCTCGGCGACACCGGGTGCGGCGGCGGCATCGTCGGAACCCACCTGAGCGAACCCGAACGTCTCGATCTGTGCGCGATGCCGCACCCACCACTCCTGGAAGTGGATGGCGACCCGCTCACCGGGTTCGCCGCCGGGACGCGCCACGACGACGTGAGTCTCGTGCCGGTCGTCGGTGGCGGGCAGCAACCGCACGCCCGGCTGCCATCGCCGACACAGCGCTGCCGTGACATCCGAGAGCCGGTAACCGGCGTCGAGCATCTGGGTCCGGATGAGGTGGGTGGCCAGGTCCCGATCACCGAGTCCGAACCAGTCCGGGTCGGCGCCGTAGGCCGCGAGTTCTTCCTTGGCATGCCAGGTCTCGCCCGTCCGGCCCCAACCACGCTCGGTGTCGATACCACCGCCGAGCGTGTACATGCAGGTGTCGAGGTCGGGACAGATGCGGACGCCGTGCATCCAGGCGTCGTCGCCGACGTTCACGATCGCCGTGATCTGATGCCCGGAACCGGACGCCGCGGGGGTGGCCCCGTCGGAGTCCTCGACGGGGGGTGGAAACGGCGTGGGGCCGAGCAGTTCTCGGACGCCGGAGAGGAATCGGGCGCCGCCGACACCGCCGACGAGTACGGTCACCTTCACGGGACTCACTCTAGTGATGTCCGATAAGCGTCCGCGGCGATGCCCCGAGGCGGTCGAGAACGGCTGTCGGGGCCGCGTCTGTCCAGGTCCTCTCGCGATCTCTGCAGGGCGGAGCCGCTGAGCCGAGGTCGGCGTCGTCTCGCACCCGGATCCGGTCGGTACCATCGGTGCCTGATCGGGGGGAGGGAATCGACCATGTGTGACTTTGTCCGCGGCCGACTCTCATGCTCGTGTCGAGACGACGAGTTGTCGGAGAGTGGTGGTATTAAGGAATCTTTCGCTTTAACTTGACCGCAGTGGTCGTCCCCGTGTGTAATCACAACAGTGTCATTCCGGGTTTGATATCGAGAACCACTGGAGCGCAAGGTTTTCGATCATTTGTTCGAATCCGGTGGGTGGAGCGCCCGGACACGATGAGGATCGACCAGCGGTGTGGGCAGCAGTGGCGGGAGCGGCGCGTGAGCCGTCGACCCGATGAACGGACACGACCAATTCTTCAGATGAGGAGGCGCCGACGATGGCTCTGGACAACCCGATCGGCAATCCTTATGGACCCCGTGATCTCCCAGGACCAGTGAACCTACCCGACCCCGTGCGCAATCGCCTTGAGGTACTTGGCGATTCGCCGTTCGGCGGTCCCTATCCGGCCGAGCCGCACGAGGCTCCGGCCTCGAATGCGGCGCGCGGCCACCTGTCCCTGGTGCCCGACGGTTTCGACGAACTCTTCGATGCCGTCGAGGATCAATGGCAGGACCGGGCCCTGTGTGCGCAGACCGACCCCGAGGCGTTCTTCCCCGAGAAGGGGGGGTCGACCCGGGAGGCCAAGCGCATCTGCCAGGGCTGCGAGGTGAAGGGCGAATGCCTCGAGTACGCCCTGCACAACGACGAGCGATTCGGCATCTGGGGCGGACTCTCCGAGCGGGAGCGTCGTCGCCTCAAGCGCGGCATCATCTGATCACCGCGACCGCACCCGGTCGAGGAGATCAGATGTCGGCGTCCCGGGCCACCCGGCCGCCGAGTGCCGTCGTCCGCACCCACATGTGTGCGCTCGCAGACGCTCGTGACACTCGACCGCCGCGGCTGCGTGGGGTCGTTGCACCCGCGTCGATGCCCTCGGTGGTCGGTGCCTTCGATGGTCGGTGCCCTCGCATCGCCCGGTAGCCGTGCGGTGGTCACTCCGGGCCGCGGTCGACCGTGTCCTCGTCGACACCGAGATGCGTCGCGACCTGCTGGACCAACACCTCGTGCACGAGTTCGAGCAGGTCGGCCCCGCGGCGGGCGCGACTCTCCAGCGGTCGCCGGAATAGGATGATCTGAGCCCGGGTCGGTGCGCCTCGGACGTCGACGCCGGCCGGGATCAATCGTGCGAGCGGCACCGCCCCATCGGCCGTCACCTCCTCCGGCCACTGGATCGAGTCCGGATCGCGGGGCAGCACCCGCGGGATCTCGTCGACCGCGATGTCCAGTCCGGCGAGTTCATCGTGCCAGCGGGTGTCGATCTCCGCGAAGGCCTCGAGCGCCACCGCGTCGAAGGCGTCCGACCGGCTCCGGTGGGCAGGCACGACCTGCGGGAGCAGCGGTGATCGCAGACCTCGACCCCGACGATCACGCACCCCGGGGGAGCCGACCCGATTGACTCCCTGGCGGACAGGGCGACGGGTGGGTCCGGGCGGGTCGTGACGCATGGCGAGAGTCTAGGCAACCCGACCTGCTCCTGTCGCGTCTGGCGGGGCGCTGTGCGAGCGTGTCGCCGACATGGCGGACGCGGCGCGCGATAACCTCGTGTGCGTGAAGCTCCCCCGACAGTGCTGCAGACCCGGCTGCGCCCGTTCCGCGGTGGCGACGCTCACCTTCGTCTATGCGGAGTCCACGGCGGTGATCGGTCCGTTGGCCACCACCGACGAGCCGCATTCCTGGGATCTCTGCGATGAACACGCCCGCCGCATCACCGTGCCGCGCGGGTGGGAGATGCTGCGCAGCGAGTCCGGTTTCTCGGCGCCGGTGGCCGAGGACTACGAGCTGACCGCACTCGCCGAGGCCGTGCGTGAGGCAGGAGCTGTCGTCGGGGGTGGCCGCGAGCGGTACGTCGCCGATTCGTTCGACGATCTCGATGACCTGCCGCCCGGCCGACATCGCGCAGGCGCGCCTGCCGGACGTTTCACCGACCGGCCGTCCGGGGCAGACGACTCGTCCCGACATCGCTCGACACCGGTGAAACCGCGCCCGGGGCGCCGCGGCCATCTCCGCGTCCTGCCCGACCCGGTCGACTGAGCGTCGCCGGAGCCGGTGTAGATCGGGCGTCTCCTACACAGGCTTGATCGGGCGTCTCCGACGCCGGGCCGATCGGGCGTCTCCGACGCCGGGCAGCCGACTTGGTCGTCCGAACGGGTTCATCGACGGATCCCTCCACTCCGGGAGGCCAGTTCGTGGTTACTGTAGATGTCATGCGTACGGGAGCACCTGACCTCGACGACGTCGAGGAGCTGATCGCGGCCGACGTCGAAGGTCTGCTGCAGTCCGTCGCCCTCGCCGGGGCGCAGGTGCGATCGGTGTCCGAGGCGCAGCGGGAGGGCGTGCTGGAACCGCTCGCGGGGCTGCGGCCGCGCAGCGTGGTCGTGGTGACCGGAGCCGGTGCGATCGCCCGGGACGCCGTCGACCTCGTCGTCGCGACCGTGGCAGCGCGGGTGGACGTCCCCATCGTGACCGCTCCGACACTGCCGGGCTGGATCGGGCCCCTCGACGTGGTCGTCCTCGCCGGCGACGACGCAGGCGATCGGGCGCTGGCCGACGCAGGTGCGCGCGCCGGACGTCGCCGCGCCGAGATCGTCATCCTCGCACCGCTCGAGGGTCCGCTACGAGAAGCGCTCGGCGGCAACGGGATCGATCTGTCGCCGCGCGTCGGCGTCGACCCGCGGTTCCGCTTCGCCGGGCACGTCGTCGCCCTGCTCGCGGTCTTCGTGGCGCTCTCCGAGGTCCGGTTCACCGGGTCGGCCCCGGCGATCGCCGACATCGCCGAGACGCTCGATGCCGAGGCGGCGACCAATCATCCTTCGGCAGAGAGCTTCCGGAACCGGGCCAAATTGCTGGCCGCTCGTCTCGATGACCGCCCCGTGGTGTGGACCGGTGACACGCCCGCCTCGGACGCGGCCGCGCGTCGCGCCGCCCGTGCCGTCCTGGCGATCGGTGGGATCGTCAGCGCGGCAGCCGAACCCGCCGATGTCGGCCGACTGGTTGCCGAGGCCGCACGGCGATCCGGCTCGTCGACCGCCGACTCCATCTTCTACGACCCCGAGATCGACGGTCCGCCGCCGTCCCCGGCACCGCGGGTACTCGTGATGAGCACCCCGGCCCGCGAGTGGACCACTCGCCGACGTCTTCTGGGACTGGGGGAGATCGAGGTGATCACCGGCGCGGAGGCCGACGAAGTGAGCTCGCCCGCCCCGATCGGACCGGACGAGTCGGTGACGGACACACCCGCCGACCTCTCCGCGTACCTGGTGTCGTTGCTCCGCATCGAGATGGCGGCCGTCTACCTCCGGCTGGTCGGGTACGAGTCGTGATCCGGACGTTGGAGGGCATCGTCCGGCCCTACGCGTGGGGTTCGCGGACGGCGATCGCCTCGCTGCGCGGACTGCCGGTTCCGTCCCCGCACCCCGAGGCCGAACTCTGGTTCGGTGCACATCCGGCGGGTCCCGCCGCCTGCGTGGCGCCCATCGGTGCCGCAGGGGTCGACCTGTTACACGCCATCGACGCCGATCCGGTGGGCGCGCTGGGGATCTCGACGGTGGCGAGCTTCGGTGAGCGGCTGCCCTTCCTGCTGAAGATCCTGGCGGCAGACGAACCGCTGTCGCTGCAAGCCCATCCGAGTCCGGAGCAGGCGCGCGATGGATTCGAGCGGGAGAACCGGGCCGGACTGCCGATCGACTCGCCCGTCCGCAACTACCGGGACCCGTGGCACAAACCCGAACTCATCGTGGCGCTGACCGAGTTCGATGCATTGGCCGGTTTTCGGGAACCGACGGAGACGGTCGACCTTCTCCGGGCCCTGCAGGTACCGGACCTCGACCCCTACCTCGGGATGTTGGCCGGACAGCCCGACTCCGAGGGCCTGCGCGCCTTGTTCACCACCTGGCTGACCCTCCCGGAGGCGATCCTGGCGTCGCTCGTCCCGGCGGTCTTGGCCGGCGCGGTGGACCTCCTCGCGGCAGGCGGTCGATGGGGGCCGGAACTGCAGACAGTCTGCGAGCTGGGCGAGGCCTACCCGCTCGACCCGGGGGTGCTCGCGTCACTGCTGCTGAACCGGGTCCGACTCCAGCCCGGCGAAGGTCTGTACCTCCCGGCAGGCAACCTGCATGCCTATCTGCGGGGCAGTGGCGTGGAGATCATGGCCAACTCCGACAACGTGTTACGTGGCGGTCTGACGCCCAAGCACATCGACGTCGGCGAGCTGCTGCGCGTGCTCGACTTCACGCCCGTGCCCACCACGGAGCTGACCCCGGCGATCCGGACCGTCGGCGCCGAACGGATCTACCTGACCGCGGCACCGGAGTTCCGGCTGTCGCGGGTGGAACTCGACGGCACCGGACTGCGGCACGCGTCGTCGATCTCCTTCGACATGCCCGGACCTCAGATCCTGGCGGTCCTCAACGGTTCGGTCGAGATCCGAGCCGGAGTCGGAGAACCGATGGCGATCCGCGCCGGACAGGCCGGCTGGCTGGGGGACGACGACCCCGACGTCGTCGTGCGGGCCACGTCCTCGCGCGCCGTGCTGTTCCGCGCGCTGGTTCCACAGCGCCCCGCGACCTGATCCGCACCTACTGATCTGCCCGGCCTGATCCGGACCCGACGTCGGTCGGCGGCTCTCGGCCGGATGATCAGTACGTACTCGGTGTGAGCGTCCGACCGGACGGCACCGGTCCCGGCTCGGGCGGCCCGCCGATGAACCCCCATTCGTCAGGGGTGGCGACCATGGTCACCTGTGCTCGTTCGCCCGCGGTGACGATCGAGATGTCCTGGGGCGAGCGAGGATTCTGTCGGATGATGATGGCCGCGTCGTCGACCACCTCGGTCACGCGTGGATCCCCGGCCGGCAGCACGGTGATGTGGGTGGTCGACGGTTCCGGCGGCGGACCGGAGAGCCCGTCGAACACCAGCACCCGGTAGCCGCCCCGTTGGTCGGCACGGTCGGTCGCCAAGGCCAGTGAGCGCAGGTCACCGATGGCCGAGACGAGATGGCGCCAGTGGTCGGGTCGGTGGGTGTGCACGGTGACCGCGGCCCCGATGGCGACCGCGCGGAGCGTCAGCTGGCCGACGAGTTCGATGTCGGCTGCGACGGCCACCGAGTCGACGCCGGCCCCGATCAGCGGCGCCGACACCGCGCGCCCGGCGTGGTCGGCGCCGATCAGCTGGCCGCAGCCACCTGCCGGGAGGGTGATCTGTTCGACGAGTGCGGTGGCCTCGTCACCGACCGCGACCGGTAGTCGCCGGTCCAGGCGGGTGGGCGCGGAAATCGGCAGACTCGCGGCGACGGCGTCGAACTGACGTCCGTCGAGCAGGGTGAGGCCCGGCGGCAGGGTGCCCACGGTGCGTCCGGCGTCGGGCAGTTCGCCGTAGCGGACGAGGCCACCGACCTCGAGTCGGCCGTCCGGGTCGTGCCGCAGCCGGACGGTGACCGTCGTCGACAACGCGGTGTTGACCCACACGGTGCGCAGCACCTCGGCGAGCGCGTGCGGCTCGATCGCGGCGCTCCGCATCCGAAGCGGTCCTGCGGTGACCTGATCCCAGGACTCGTCGAGGTCGTCGGTCCCGGCACCGTCGATCAACTGCGCGGTCAGAGCGGTCATCTCCGCCGCCGACACGGGAGTCGCCGCGAGGCCGTGCTCGGCCAGACGCCGTGCGACCCGGCGGGTGGTGATGGTCGCGGTCCGTAGCGCCCCGGTCGCGCCTCCGCCGCGCCGCGCGACGGCGTCGGCACAGTCGAGGGGGCGGAGACGGAGGACCACGTAGACAGACCGATGCGCGGTCGCGGCGAGAGGCCCGAGGGTGCGGTGGTAGGTCTGCGCCGCCGCCCCGGTACCCCAGGTGCGGATGCCGTGGCTGACGACCTCTATGGAGCTCAGCTCGATGTCGAAGGGATTGATCGACGACGCGAGGACGTCGAGGGGGATGACCTGACCGCTCGGGTCGGTGACCGTGCCGCCTGACGGGGTGAGATAGGTGAGCGCGGGCGTGCCCGGGGAGACCCGCAGCACGGTGACCAGGGTGTCGCCCGCCCACCGGGCACCGATCATGGTGGCGCCGGCACCGGCGAGAGCGGCCCCGCGGTTCTCCGACCCCGACACCGGGATGTCGAACGGGGCGGGGGCCAGGTCACGCGATCCTCGACGCGACCGTGCCCATGCGAACCCGAGTCGCTGGCCGAGTCGATTCGCCGGCGACGGACCGCTACCGAACCGGAGCAGCGCGACCGTGGCGACGAGTGCCACCGCGAGTGCGGGCCAGCCGATCGGGGCACCCCAGATCGTGGCGGCGACCAGGGCGAGCGCGAGGATCACCTCGATCAGTACCAGCGTCGACAGCGGCAGCCGGGAGCGTCTGTTCGTCGTCGGGGGTGGTTCGGGTGCCGTCGGTGGATCCCCCTGACGTCCGCCGGGATGACCGAGGTCGGCGGCACCGATGGGCCGATGCGCCATGGAGGTGCGCCGTCGCCCGACTCGCGCTCCCGCGCGCTGTGCTCCCGTTCTCGCCACGCTGCCCCCTCACTGACCGGCACGAGCCGTCCCGGTGTCCGCCACCGACCGTCCCACGAACCGGCGCGAACACTGTCCCCGACGCCGGGACCCGCAGGTCACGGCACTATGCAGTATCCGATACGCTACTACGGCGTCGGGGGCAGGTCCTCCGCGCGTACCGACGCCTCGGGGGAGGGGACGATGGCCCGGCAACTCACGACCAAGGCACAGGTCAACGGCTACCGTTTCCTGCTCCGTCGTCTCGAACACGCCCTGGTGCGCCGAGACGTCCGGATGCTGCACGATCCCATGCGTTCCCAGTTGCGGGCACTGTTGGTCGGTTCCGTTCTGGGGCTCCTCGTACTGGGTGGCTGCGGGATCTACGGGCTCGTCAAACCACAGGGTTCGGTGGGCAACGCGTCGATCGTCGTGAGCAAGAACGGCGGCGGCACATATGTACTCGTCGACGGAACCCTGCATCCCGTCCTCAACCTGGCATCGGCGCGCCTCATCACGGGTAAGGCCGAATCGCCGACATCTGTCTCGGACGGCAAGTTGGCGGCCTACCCGCGCGGGTCACTGCTCGGCATCCCGGGCGCACCCTCGGGACTGCCCGGGTCGGCGCATGCCGGTACCTCGGTCTGGTCGGTCTGCGACACCTCGACCGTGTCACCCGATGTCGCGGGTGAGTCGGTCGAACTCAGCGTGATCGGCGCGGCGCCGACCCTGGGCGGCGGTATCGACACACCGGCCCCGGATCAGGCGGTCTACGTGAGCGCGGGCGACACCCCGTACCTGGTCTACACCGTCACCCGCGACGATCGGCCGGTCGCGGTCCGCGCGCCCGTCGACACCCAGAGCGTCGCGGTGATGCGCGGTCTCGGACTGGAGGGCGTGACCCCGCGCGCCATCAGCGCCGGCCTGCTCAACACGATCCCGGAGGTCGAGCCGATTCGCGTGCCGACCATCGACCGCCGAGGTGCCCGTGCGTCGTCGCCGATTCCGGATGCGACAGTCGGCTCCGTCGTCAAGACCGTCGACGTCAACGACGCCGTCGCCTACCACGTGGTGCTCGCGGACGGTGTGCAGCCGATCAGCGAGGTCACCGCCGAGATTTTGCGACTGGCCGATCGCGACGGCAGCGCCCCGGTCCGTAACGTGCCGCCGGGCGCGGTGGCCGCGGCACCCACCGTCGAGCGACTCCCGGTCGGCGAGTTCCCGGTCCGCAAGCCACGCACCGTCGATGCCACCACCGCGCCCGTCATCTGTCAGACCTGGTCGCGCGGGGCCGACGATCCCCGGGCCACCACCTCGCTGGCCATGGGACGGGTCCTGCCGTTGCCCGAGTCGGCGCGTCCGGTGCAGGTGACGTCCGCCGATGGGGACGGGCCGGGGGTCGACCAGGTCTACCTGCCGCCGGGCAGTGGCGAGTACGTCCAGGTGACCGGTTCCGAACCGGACAGTCCCCGGGCCGAATCACGTTTCTACGTGTCCGATCTCGGGCTCCGCTTCGGTATCCCGGACGAGGCGACCGCGGCGACCCTCGGGGTGGGGGAGAAGCCCGCCAGGGCGCCGTGGTCGGTGATCTCGTTGCTGGCGCCCGGCCCGACACTCTCGCGGACCGCGGCACTGGTGGCCCACGACGGCATCGGCGCCGATGACGAGGGGCGTGCGGTGTCGGCCCCGTCGAACTGACCAGGCCCAGATCGAGTCGACGCGCACGGCTCGACAGTTCAACCGGCGGTCACCACCTCGTCGACGTCCCGCCACCGGAGGATTTGTAGTCTCGAAAGACTGCTCGTGCGGCCCCGGATCGGCAGAAGGTGATCTGCGTCGGCCGCGCGATGATCGCCGAGCCTGGAGGTCCGCGAAGTGAGTGCGCCCGAGTCGACCGACCGTTCCGATCGCCGTGTCGACGAGCCAGATGTCACCGTCGGACTGGTGAATGTGCGTGACCTGGGCGGACTCCCGACAGCCGACGGCGGACGCACCCGCTCACGCACACTGTTCCGCAGTGATGCGCCGTACGAGGGGGACCTCGACCCCGCCGACCTCGACGGGTGGCCGCCGGCCACGGTCATCGACCTCCGTGGGGGTCGGGAGTCGCAGTCGTTCCCACGCCGGTGGTCGGGGCCCGTGCAGGTGATCAACCATCAGCTCTACGACCGCGCCCAGGTCGGCGCCGTACCGGTGACCCGTCCGCTCGACGACCTCTATCGATCGATCCTGCGTGAGGTGCCGGAGCGGGTCGCCGGTGCGTTGTCGCTGTTTGACCCGAACGGTGCGACGTTGGTCCACTGCGCGGCGGGCAAGGATCGGACCGGCATCGTCATCGCGATCGCGCTCACCCTCGCGGGCGTCGACGCCGACACCGTGATCGACGACTACCAGCGAACGGGTCCGGCGGTCGAGCACATCGTCGCGCGCCTGCAGCAGCGCTCACTCATCGCGGCTGACCTCGCCCTTGATGTACCCGTGCTCGGGACTCCCCGCGCCGCAATCGAACTGGTGCTGGACGTCGTGACCGGCGCATCGGGCGGGGCGTGGGGCTGGCTGGAACATCACGGTGGCGACGTCCCCGCGGTGCGTGGCTGGGTGGACGGCTTCGTCGAGCGAACCTGAGCCGAGCACACCCGAGCGCGCCGGGAGCCGACGACCGGCCGGCTCAGGCGGCCGTCGGGTCAGCGATGCAGCGTCGGTTCGATGGCGAGCTCGAAGCCCGGGGTGTGGATCCGGATCGGGGTGAGGCGCTGTGCACGGAGCGTGCCGGGGGTGGCATCGGGGCCGCCGAACCGGCAGTGGCCGTTCGGATTGACCACCAGAGTCCGATCACCGTCGGGCAGCGTGGCGCGCGCGGCGCCGCGCAGTTCGATCGCAGTGCGTGGCGGGACGGGTACCGCGGCGTGTACCCAGGGCGCCAGATAGGGATGCGCGGTGACGGTCGTGGTCGTCCCCGTCGACCGGATCTTCGGACGTGGCACCTGTACCGGCGAGTAGTCCGGGGTGGTCACGGGATCGGTGACCCCGACCCCGTTGGCCGGCTGGGAGTAGTCGGGACGCAGGGTCTCGGCGTGGGTGCCGCCCGCCCCGAGCGCGGCCGCACCCGTTGCGAGAGCGGCACCGATCGTGGCGATCGCACAGCGTGTCGACCAAGTCGGTGTGGTCGACCTCCGGGAGCGGAGTCCTCTGAGCATGTACCGATGCTCGGCGTTGCGCAGCCCGTGCACCAGCCTTTGGTGCACGGTGAATCCGGGCCGGGCGGAGGGGGTTCAGTCGTCGGCGCGACCGGCGACCAGCGTGGTGACCGTCCGCTCCCACTGCTCACCGATGGTCTGCACGTCGAGTCCCACGACGTGGAGCAGATGCTCGACCGCGGTCGCTTCCAGTGGTGCCTGGACGGCCACCACCATGACGTCGAGTCGAGGTCCGAACCCCAATTGGGTCAGCAGGATTCGCACATGCTGGGCCGCTGCCATGGCGACCGGGTGCCGCATGTGCTGACCGGTGGCGCCCGCCTCGAGCAGGATGTCGAGGTGATCGGCGGTGAGCTTCAGCCGCGCGCGACCATAGGCGAGCAGACGGTCGAGTGGTGGAGCCCCGGGTCCCAGGGGCTCGGGACCGAAGAGGTATGCCTGTTGGATCTCGGACTCGGTGTGGTCGAGGAGGGCGATCATCAGCCCGGTACGACTGCCGAATCGACGGAAGACGGTGCCCTTGCCGACGCCTGCCTCACGGGCGACCGCGTCCATCGTGACGGCGGCCGCACCCTGGGTGTCGATCAGCCGCTTGGCAGCTGCGAGCAGCAGCCTGCGATTTCGTGCTGCGTCTGCTCGCTCGCCGTCCGGGTTCGCGGGCAGGTGCAGTGGGATCCGGGTCCCCTCCTGGCCGTTCGACACGTGATGAGCGTAACGCTTGACCCCGACGGGAATTATTCGGACCGTGGTCCGGTTGCATTCCTCGTTCATCCTCAACCTGAAGGAGCACAGATGTCCGATCGAGCGATTCAGATCGCCGCCCTCGTGGGAAGCCTGCGCAAGGGCTCGATCAACCGACAGTTGGCGCAGGTGGCTGCAGACAACGCGCCCGACGGTGTGCAGATCACCATCATCGACGACCTGGGCACCCTGCCGTTCTACAGCGAGGACACCGACCACGCGCCCGACTCCACCGAGGGTGTTCTCGATGCCGGTGTCGGTCGCCTGCGCGGCCGGGTGGCCGACGCCGACGCCGTGTTGTTGGTCACGCCTGAGTACAACGGCACCATCCCGGCTGCGCTGAAGAACGCCATCGACTGGCTCTCCCGTCCGTACGGCGACGGCGCCATCAGCGGCAAGCCGGTCGGCGTGATCGGCGCCGCGCTCGGCCAGTACGCCGGCACCTGGTCCCGCGAGGACACCCGCAAGTCGGCGGGTGTCGCGGGTGGCCGTGTGGTCGAGGACATCGACGTCGGCATCCAGAGCTCGACGCTGGGCGAGGCCGGCGTCACCGACCCCGCCGTCGTCGAGCAGGTCGTAGCCGCGGTCGAGCGTCTCGCCCGCGAGGTGCGCGACGCGACCGTCCCCGCCTGACCGCTCCATCTCACCTCCCGATGTCGGCTGACACCCGACATCGGCGATGGACCTCCGCGATGTGAACCACCGCGGATCCGCTCCCTGCGCGGAGCGCTCGACGCCGCCGTCCGTGGCCACCGGCCATCGACGGCGGCGTCTGTCGTCGTCGATGGCGACTGCTGTCTGTGGACAACCGTGGGACAGCGTGTGGACGCCTCGCACGATGCTGGGGACACCGTGGGGACGACACGCCGAGACACGCGGGAATTCGAGATTCTGCACCCTCGCGACCTGCGACTTTCACGAATGTTATTCACAACTTCTTGTGGTGGCGCTGTTTGTCAGCCACTAGGTGTAGTGTTTTGGAGACCAGCACGGCACAACGCGGCCTTCTCCTCGAGGGCCTCCGGAAGCGCCGGAAGTGAGTGACTCAGATCACTTTCTTCACGTTGGAAAAGTGCAGGTCACCTCGGTCGACAGCGGGCTTCTCCGGGAGTTCGGACCATCGGTGGCAGCACCGGCAGGCCCCGCGCCACGACCACGCCGACAGGCGCACCGAGCACACACGGTGGAGACCGACGGACGATCCTCACAGTCGCCGTCGGAACCGCCCGGACAGCCGGAATCGGAGGACGAGAGTCCTCGGCCGGTGCCAACCGAGAACGAGAAGAACGAGCGAGGGAGTTCGACCCGATGGCCATCACCGTTTACACCAAGCCGGCCTGTGTGCAGTGCAACGCGACCTACAAGGCGCTGGACAAGCAGGGGCTGGCCTATGACGTCGTCGACATCAGTCAGGACGACGAGGCGCGTGACTACGTGATGGCTCTGGGCTACCTGCAGGCGCCGGTCGTCGTCGTCGGAGACGACCACTGGTCGGGCTTCCGCCCTGACCGCATCAAGGCCCTCGCGACCACCGCGGCCTGACACCGCCACCAGTCGAACCTGATGGGGAAGTCGGGTTCGGCGACATCGCTCACCGGGTAACCGGTATCCAGGGTCGCCCGCGTCCACGCGGGGTGGCAGCAACGCACTGACCAGGAGCAACGGAGGTCGATCGTGACACAGACCTCGGAGGCCCTGATGCGTGCTCCACTGATCGTCTACTTCTCCTCGGTGTCGGAGAACACGCATCGATTCGTCGAGAAGCTGGGCATGCGCGCCACGCGTATCCCGGTTCTCGACGGTCGCGGTGCCGGTGGACTCGTCGTCGACGAGCCGTATGTGTTGATCAGCCCGACCTACGGCGGCGGCAAGGCGACCGGTCAGCGATCCGGATACGTCCCCAAGCAGGTCATCCGCTTCCTCAACGACGATCGCAACCGATCACTCATCCGTGGCGTGATCGCAGCAGGCAACACCAATTTCGGCGAGGAGTTCTGTCTCGCCGGCGACATCATCTCGCGCAAGTGCCGGGTGCCCTATCTCTACCGTTTCGAGCTCATGGGTATGCCGGACGACGTCGAACGAGTGCGCACCGGGGTCACCGACTTCGGTACCGATGCCGCGTTCACCGACCCCGACCACCTCGATCCGGCGCTGCTCACCACCCGCGCCTGACCGTCATCGCATACACCGCCCACTCGCAATCTCTCTTTCCCACAGGAGTTCTCGTGTCGCCAACCGCAGCCCCCGTGTCCGAAGCCGCATCGGCGAGCAAGTCCGGAGTGCATGTCGGTCCGTCGGGTCATGAGCCCGCCGAGCTCGATTTCCATGCCCTCAACGCGATGCTCAACCTCTACGACGCGGAGGGGAAGATCCAGTTCGACAAGGATCGCGAGGCCGCGCACCAGTACTTTCTGCAACACGTCAACCAGAACACAGTGTTCTTCCACGACCTCGACGAGAAGCTCGACTACCTCGTCGAGGAGAACTACTACGAGCCCGAGGTCCTCGCAAAGTACGACCGTGAATTCGTGAAAGAGCTGTTCCAGCACGCGTATTCGAAGAAGTTCCGGTTCCCGACCTTCCTCGGCGCGTTCAAGTACTACACCAGCTACACGCTCAAGACCTTCGACGGGAAGCGCTACCTGGAGCGTTTCGAAGATCGCGTGTGCATGGTCGCGCTGACCCTGGCCGACGGCGACACCGCGCTGGCGCGCAACTTGGTCGACGAGGTCATCGAGGGCCGCTTCCAGCCGGCCACCCCGACCTTCCTGAACTCGGGCAAGAAGCAGCGCGGCGAGCCGGTGTCGTGCTTCCTGTTGCGCATCGAGGACAACATGGAGTCCATCGGGCGCTCGATCAACTCTGCTCTGCAGCTGTCCAAGCGCGGCGGCGGCGTCGCGTTGCTGCTCTCCAACATCCGCGAGCACGGCGCTCCGATCAAGAAGATCGAGAACCAGAGCTCCGGTGTCATCCCGATCATGAAGCTGCTCGAGGACTCGTTCTCGTACGCGAACCAGCTCGGCGCGCGTCAGGGTGCCGGTGCGGTGTACCTGCACGCACACCACCCCGACATCTACCGTTTCCTCGACACCAAGCGTGAGAACGCCGACGAGAAGATCCGCATCAAGACGCTGTCCCTCGGCGTGGTGATCCCCGACATCACCTTCCAGCTGGCCAAGGACAACGACGACATGTACCTGTTCAGCCCGTACGACGTGGAGCGCGTCTACGGGATCCCGTTCGCCGACGTGAACGTGACGGACAAGTACCAGGAGATGGTCGAGGACAAGCGGATCCGCAAGACCAAGATCAAGGCCCGCGAGTTCTTCCAGACCCTCGCCGAGCTGCAGTTCGAGTCGGGTTACCCCTACATCATGTTCGAGGACACCGTGAACCGGGCCAACCCGATCGACGGCAAGATCACCCACTCGAACCTGTGCTCGGAGATCCTGCAGGTGTCGACGCCGTCGACGTTCAACGACGACCTGTCCTACTCCCATGTGGGCAAGGACATCTCGTGCAACCTGGGGTCGCTGAACATCGCCAAGACGATGGATTCACCCGATCTCGGGCACACCATCGAGACGGCGATCCGCGGACTCACCGCGGTCAGCGACCAGACGGCCATCACGTCGGTCCCGTCGATCCAGCAGGGCAACGACGACTCCCACGCCATCGGCCTGGGGCAGATGAACCTGCACGGCTACCTGGCCCGCGAGCGGATCTACTACGGCAGCGACGAGGGCGTCGACTTCACGAACATCTACTTCTACACGGTGCTCTACCACGCCCTGCGCGCGTCGAACGCGATCGCGCGTGAGCGTGGCCGGCCGTTCGGTGGGTTCGAGCGATCGAAGTACGCCTCCGGCGAGTTCTTCGACAAGTACACCGAGAAGACGTGGGAGCCCGAGACCCAGAAGGTCCGGGACCTGTTCGGCCAGGCCGGGATCCACATCCCGAACCAGGACGATTGGCGTGAGCTGAAGGCTGCCGTCCAGCGTGACGGCATCTACAACCAGAACCTGCAGGCGGTCCCGCCGACGGGCTCCATCAGCTACATCAACCACTCGACGAGTTCGATCCACCCGGTCGCCGCGAAGGTCGAGATCCGCAAGGAAGGCAAGATCGGTCGCGTCTACTACCCGGCGCCCTACATGACCAACGACAACCTGGACTACTACCAGGACGCGTACGAGATCGGCTACGAGAAGATCATCGACACCTACGCGGCCGCCACCCAGCACGTCGACCAGGGCCTGAGTCTCACGCTGTTCTTCAAGGACACCGCGACCACCCGTGACGTGAACCGCGCCCAGATCTACGCGTGGCGCAAGGGGATCAAGACGCTGTACTACATCCGACTGCGGCAGCTCGCGCTCGAGGGCACCGAGGTCGAGGGTTGCGTCTCGTGCATGCTGTGACACCAGCGCAGCCGATCAGCGTCGTACTCCAGCCAGCAGCCAGCACCTGTACTCACCAAGGGATGAACCGATGACGTCCACCGAAAGCCACAGCCCCGCCGACGGAGCGCCCATCAAGTTGGTCAGCCGGGTGTCGGCGATCAACTGGAACCGGGTGCCCGACGAGAAGGACGCCGAGGTCTGGGATCGCCTGACCGGCAACTTCTGGTTGCCCGAGAAGGTGCCGGTGTCCAACGACATCCCGTCGTGGAACACCCTCACCGAGTACGAGAAGCAGTTGACGATGCGGGTCTTCACCGGCCTGACACTGCTCGACACCATCCAGGGCACGGTCGGTGCGGTGTCGCTCATCCCCGATGCGTCGACCCCGCACGAGGAGGCGGTGCTCACCAACATCGCGTTCATGGAGTCGGTGCACGCGAAGAGCTACAGCTCGATCTTCTCGACCCTGTGCTCCACCAAGGAGATCGACGAAGCCTTCCGCTGGTCGGAGGAGAACGAGCAACTGCAGCGCAAGGCGCAGATCGTCATGGACTACTACCGTGGCGAGGACCCGCTCAAGCGCAAGATCGCGTCGACGCTGCTCGAGTCGTTCCTGTTCTACTCCGGCTTCTACCTGCCGATGTACTGGTCGAGTCGGGCCAAGCTCACCAACACCGCCGACCTGATCCGCCTGATCATCCGTGACGAGGCGGTGCACGGCTACTACATCGGCTACAAGTACCAGCGTGGGCTCGAGGTGCAGTCGCCCGAGCGTCGGCAGGAGCTGAAGGACTACACCTTCGAGCTGCTGTTCGAGCTCTACGACAACGAGAGCGACTACACCGAGGCGCTCTACGACGAGGTCGGGCTGTCCGAGGACGTCAAGAAGTTCTTGCGCTACAACGCGAACAAGGCGCTGATGAACCTCGGCTACGAGGCGATGTTCCCGCGCGACGAGACCGACGTGAACCCGGCGATCCTGTCGGCACTCTCCCCGAACGCCGACGAGAACCACGACTTCTTCTCGGGGTCGGGTAGCTCGTACGTCATCGGCAAGGCCGTCAACACCGAGGACGAGGACTGGGACTTCTAGTCCGCTCGCCCGAACGACGCGATTTCGTAGAAGGAGTTCGCGGAAACCGGGATCTCCTTCTACGGATCTGGGGCCTATGCCGCCGAAGCACGTGTCAGCGCCGCCCGGATGTGCGCGAGGACCTGCTGCGGGCGCTGGGTGACGTCCTGCCAGGTGAAGTGCACGACGATCCATCCGTTGGCGATCAGCGTGTTGTGACGACGGCGATCATGTTGGAATGCAACGGGATCGCTGTGGAATGCGAATCCGTCGATCTCCACGGCCACCTTGAGATCCGGGAACGTGATGTCGATCACGTAGCCGCAGGTGGGGTGATTGCACCGCCATCCGCTGATCCCCGCCGATCGGAGCAGGGCGGTGGCCTGACGCTCGGCCACCGATCGCGCACCCTCTGACATCGCTGCCACCATCGCTCGAGCGCGTGGCGATCCGCGACGTCCGCGGTTGCGACGTTGCGTCTCGTCGAGCTGCATCAGCGTCACCGATCCGCGTTGCAGCGCACGGTCCATCACCGACACCCCGATGTCGACTGCGGCGTCGAGGACGGTGAGCGGTAACCCCGTAACACGGAGGCCGTCGATGACGGTCAGGTCGCGCGGGTCGACGTCCCGGTGCCACACCTGCGCGCCGTCGATCGGCGCGGCGTGCCGCCCGCGTGGTGCGATCACGCGAACGGTCGTCGGTTCGACGGTCACCAGACCGTGCCACCACGCTGCGGCGCCACCGACCAGGGCGGCGCCGGATCCCGCGGCCAGCACCGACATCCGGCAGCGCATCCGGGCATCGACCGGGCGATCCGACATGCGGTACACACCGCGGACCGCGGTGGTCACGAGTCCGGAGCGGACCATCCGATGCAGCGCCGACGAGGTGATCTCGCACGCCGACGCCTCGGATGTGGAGAAGACGCCGTCGTGCCGGGCGATGAGCTGACGGAAAGCGGTTCGATCGGCCATGTCCATGGGACGCCGAGCACCCGACGCCCGGTTCCACCCACCGATTTCGTAGAAGTTCTTCCCGGTTTCCGGGAACTTCTTCTACGAAATCGGATCGTGGAGGGCGTCGTAGAGGTCGCCGAGGTGGTCGATGGTCTCCTCGACGTCGGTGGCGGCGACACCGGAAGCCCGCAGTGCGCTCCGTAGTTCGCCAGGATCGAGTTCGGTCAGCGGGGTCATCCGCGGCGGATCGGGCAGTGGCGGCAGGCTCGCCGACGTCCCCCAGTAGTCGACGCTCGGGAGGCGGCCTGACCGTGCGTCAGCATCGGCATCACCGGCCCCGTCGCCGACATCGGGCCTGGCAGACGAGACGTCGCTGATCTCCGACAACAACCCCGGCAGGTCGGTGCCCATCAGGGTGAGCATGACGGTCGGGGAGCGGTCGACCTCGGCGGCGATCTCGTAGGTGACGGCGAGGACGTGGATGCAGCGGGGTGCTTCGTCGGGGCAGGAGCAGTCGGCCTCGACGTCCGCGCTCTCGGTCGGCACGAGCAGATCGCCCAGACCGCTCGGCTGTTCGCCACGGGTCAGCGCCATGACGTCGCCGAGCGAACCACGTGCACGCAGCAACTCGACGACCGTCGCGGGATCGACGGGTCGCGTCGTGATCAGCACGTCGAACGGATCGAGCTGGCTGCCCCGCACCGACGCCGAGACCCGGCCGGCCAGGATGCGCAGACCCTGGACGTGCCGATCGCGGAAGTAGCTTCGCGCCTTGGTGATACGCCGACCGTCGGGCCCGCCGCCTGGACCGGTCGCCGTCCGTTCGACGACGTCGACCAATGCGCGGGACCACGGTGTCAATCCGTAGCCGCGTGTCGGCGATCGGGATCCGCCACGCCCGCGGGCCGAGGAGCTGGGACTCATTCGCTCACCGCCTCGTCGCGGAGTCGGAAGAGGTCCAGGAGCGCCTCGTCGCCGAGGTCTGCGAGCCACGACTCGCCGGCATCGACGGTGAGGCGGGACAACTCGCGCTTCGCCGCGATCATGTCGTCGATGCGTTCTTCGATGGTCCCCACACACACGAAGCGACTCACCTGTACGCGGCGTGTCTGCCCGATGCGGTAGGCGCGGTCGGTGGCCTGGTCCTCGACGGCCGGATTCCACCAGCGATCCACGTGTACCACGTGATTCGCCGCCGTCAGGTTCAACCCGGTCCCCCCGGCCTTCAGGGTCGCCAGCATCACCGGGGGGCCGTCGTCGCGTTGGAAGTCGGCGACCATCCGATCGCGGTCGGGTCGGCCGACGCCGCCGTGCAACAGCGGAACAGGCGTCGCGAGTTCGTCGGTGAGCCACTCCGCCAACAGCTCTCCGAACGCGGCGAACTGCGTGAACACCAGTACCCGGTCGCCCTCGTCGATCGAGGTGGTCACCATGTCGGCCAGCAACTCGACCTTGCCCGACCGATGGGCACCGCGCTTCACCAGTGGTGAACCGTCGGCGAGGTAGTGCGCCGGATGATTGCAGATCTGCTTCAACCTGGTCAGCGCAGCGAGCACCGTTCGCCGTCTCAGCACACGTTGTCGGCTGTCCCGCAACGCCGCCATCAACTCGTCGATGATGGCGCGGTACAGGGCTGCCTGCTCGACGGTGAGGTTCACCCGGACCGTCATCTCCGACTTCTCGGGCAGGTCGGCAAGGATGGCGGGATCGGTCTTCTCCCGGCGCAGCACGAACGGCCGCGTGATCGCCGACAGTCGGCGCACCGCCTGCGGATCACGGTCGCGTTCGATCGGCTCGGCGTAGCGCGCGCGGAATCCCGACGCGCTACCGAGCATCCCGGGGTTCACGAGGTCGATGACCGCCCGGAGGTCCTCGAGCCGGTTCTCCACCGGGGTGCCGGTGAGAGCGACCCGGTGGCGGGCGGGGATGGCACGCACCGCCTTGGCGGCCGCCGTCGCGACATTCTTGAGGTGCTGGGCCTCGTCGACGACGATCCGCTCCCACCGATGCGCCGACAGCAGCTCGCGATCCCGGGTGGCGATGGCGAACGTGGTGATGACGACGTCGGCATCCGCGCGCGCACTGCCGAAACCGGCCCTGCTGTTCCGGGCCGGTCCGTGGTGCACCAGGACTCGCAGATCCGCTGCGAACCGCGCGATCTCGCGTTCCCAGTTGCCCACCACCGACATCGGGCAGACGATCAGCGTCGGCTCCCGTCGCGGCGCGTCCCCGGCTCGCTCGTGGCAGAGCAGCGCGATCACCTGCACCGTCTTGCCCAGCCCCATGTCGTCGGCGAGTACGCCGCCGATGCCGATGCGGGACAGGTACGCCAACCAGTCCAGGCCGCGTTGCTGATACGGGCGCAGTTCGACGTCCAGGAGCGCGGGCACCGGTGTCGATTCTGGCCGCAACGTACCCGACTCGGCGATCTGGTCCAGCCAGTCGAGCCCCTTCACCGAGGTCACCGGTACCGGGACCCGATCGGCCCCGTCGGTGAGGAGGCCGAACAACTCGCCCATGTCGGCGGGCTGGTCGGTCGTCGATGCGGCTCGTTGTGCGGTGACGAACGCCGCGGCCCTGCTCAGCGCCGCCCCCTCCGCGCGCACCCAGACGCCGCGGAGCCGGATGAGATCACCGCGCTGCCTGGCCAATTCCTCCAGGTCGGCCTCGGTCAGTTCGACGGCGCCGGGGCCGTCGCCGAGCGCGAGACGCCATTCGAAGTCGCGGATCTCGGCGAGCCCGACGAGCGCTGCCCGGGCGGTGCTGGTGGCGACCGGCCGAGCTCGCAGATGGAGCGTCGGGCGGACCTCGGCGATGGTGCGGGGCAACAGCATCGCGATGCCGGCTGCGGTCAGCGCTGCTGCGCCGGAGTCGAACAGTGCTCCGACCAGACGCGTGTCCAAGAGGTAGTCGAGGTTCGCGTGGTCCGGTTCGGCCTGGCCGAGTTCGGGAAACGCGCGATGCGCATCTGCCAGTCCGCTGGTGATCTGGTCGAGTTCGTGTGGGTCGAGGCGATGCGGGGCGACCGGTTCGATGTGCCCGTCGGCTGAGCGACGGCAGACCTGTAGCCGCCAACGGAGGGCGTCGGCATCGAACGGTTCGAGGTCGTCCGCGTCCGCGTCGAGGCCGCCCGTCCCGTCGTCGGGTTCGAAGAGGCGCAGCACCAGTGCCGAATCAGGCTCGGGCACACCGGTGTTCCACGACGTCCAGGCGGCGGTTGCCGAGGCAACGCGATCGACGGCGATCGGCAGGTCCTGCGGTGCGTCGGGGAGGAGAGCGGCGATGAGGGGTGGCTGGGTCCCGATCTGGCGGCCACCCACCCGCAGGCGTGCCCGGGTCTCGTGGTCGACGAGTTCGGCGGTGAGGTCGGCCAGGGCGGCCGCCCCGCCGTTGGTCTCGGCGACACCGGGAGCGCTCGCGGCCATCACCGACAACCAGGTGCGCCACGGGGGAGTGGGGATCGTATGCCACCGCAGGGTCGGCTCACCGGCCACCGATGCGACGCCGGGAGCGACCGCACCCGCGGCGACCATGCGACGGATGCCGTCGAGAAGGTGCCGGTACCAGGCGATCTCGCCACTGACGGGGGTCGACCGGGTGAGGTCGAGAAAGGCCACCGCCGACGGTGTGCCCAGTGTGAGAGCGTCGACGAAGGTCCGTCCGCCGAACTCGTCGATCACCGGCAGACGCCGACGAAAGCGTCGGCCCGCCAGCATCTCGGCGATGCCCGCGGGCAGATCGTCGGTCGTGGGTGCGTCGGCGCCGTTCCCGGAGCCGGATTCGCCTGCGGTGTCTGCCGGGTCCGATTCCCCCGGTGGACGCGACGATGCGTCGCGCCATACGCCCAGTCCGACGCCGGGCCGCCACACGGCGTGCAGCGGCAGCAAAGCGGGCCCCGCGCCGCGTCGGTCGGGGTCGGCGCCGTCGATCGGGTCCGTCCTACTTCTTGCCGAAGTACGTCGCTGAGAGCGACAGGATCACGCGGTCGGCGGCATCCGGCGGGGTGGGGGTGTCGGGGTTGCCGTACCGCTTGCCGAGTTCGACGTAGAAAGCGCCTGTCGGGTCGGCGATGACCGCATCCAGCGAGCCGCGTACCTCGAGGTACCGGTACGGGTTGTCCGGGTCGGTGATGGCGAAGGAGTAGTTCCCGTTCTCCTGGAGATTCTTGATCTTCTTGCGCGCCTTGGTGTGTGTGAAGCGAAGATGGGTGCCATCCCACGCGAACCACATCGGGGTCGCGTTGGGGACGCCGTCGGGACCGACGGTGGCGAGGGCGCCGACGATCGCTCGCTCCAACAGGTCTTCGTATCCCTCGGGGATGTTCGCTGCCATGCGGTCGAGCTTAGCGATTCCGACCGACACCCGGTGCGGACCGAGACCGATGCGGACCGGGTTCCGACGACTGAGACCCGCGTGGACCGAGACAGAAATGGTCCGCACACCCGGAAGGCGTGCGGGCCCTTTCTGAAGACAGATGATGACGGCAGATGGTGACGACCCGCGTCGTCGGGTCGTGTCGTGGATGTCAGGCCGCGGAGACCTCGTTCAGCTTTCCGGTGGCGACGTCGAAGACGAAGCCGCGCAGCGACGACGTTTTGGTGACGAACGGGCTGTTCTCGATCCGCGTGATCGACTGACGGACGTCGTCCTCAGGATCAGAGAACGACTCGGCGGCCCACGCCGGCTTCTGGCCGATCTCCTTCTGGATGTCGGCCTTGAAGTCGTCGTCGGTGAAGGTGAGCATGCCGCAGTCGGTGTGGTGGATGAGGATGATCTCCGTGGTCCCCAGCAGTCGCTGTGAGATCGCGAGCGAGCGGATCTCGTCGTCGGTGACGACGCCTCCCGCATTGCGGATCACATGCGCCTCGCCCTCCTGCAGGCCGAGTGCTCGGTAGACGTCGAGCCGCGCATCCATACACGCGACGACCGCGACGTGCTTGCTGGGCGGCAGGGGCAGCGGGCCGTCGAACTGCGCGGCGTATTCGGCGTTGTTGGCAAGGTACTGGTCGGTGACACTCATGCGTACACACTGATGTGTCCGCGACTGCGTGCGCACCGTTACAACCGCCGTGGGTCTGATGGGCCGCTCAACCCATCCGCAGCACTACCTCCAGCGAATGAGCAGTTCCTTCGAGCGTTCGGCCAGCGCGGCCTGCCACAGCGGACCGAAGCTGATCCGGGCGACGTTCAGGTCGGCGAAGTGTGCCAGCGAGTCGTCGCCCGGGACACCGATCGCGTTGACCGGGAGCGGCAACTCCGCGGTGAGCCGACGATGGTCGTCGTCGCTGTGCCGTCCGACCGGATACAGCGAACTGGCGCCGGCCTCGGCGGCGAGCTTCAAGCGGGCGATCGCACGGTCCACCCGGTCGGCGTCGTCACCGTCGGCGCGGATGAAGAGGTCGGTGCGGGCGTTGATGACGACCGGGACGTCGGCGGCGTCCGCGGCGGCACGCAGGTCGCCGATCAGCGCCGCATGCTCCTCGGCGGTCCGCAGCCGGCGATTCTCCGAGTGGACGGTGTCCTCGATGTTGAGCCCGACCGCGCCGGCGTCCAACAGGCCGTCGATGAGTCGGTTCGCCGACTCGGCATAGCCGGACTCGATGTCCACCGAGACCGGGATCTCGACGGCGTCGGTGATCTGACGGACCCGGGTGAGCAATTCGTCGAAGGTCATCCCCTCGTTGTCGGCGCGACCTATCGAGTCGGCTACCGGGTGGCTGCCCACCGTCAGACCGGCGAACCCGGCATCGGCGGCCAACGCTGCGGACCACGCGTCCCACACCGTCGGCAGGACGACAGGGTTGCCGGGCTGGTGCAGTTCGAGCAGGGTGTTGGCAAGTGCGGCGAGCTCAGAAGTTGGCCGAGTTCCCATCGATGGACTCCTTGACGTCGTTGAGGACCAGCCAGGCGGCGGCCAGCCCTGATGTGCGATACCAGATCTCATCGTCGACGACGAGTACCCGCTTCCACGTCGGCGCACCCATGTCGAGCCAGCGGTCGCTGCGGAGCACCTCTTCTCCGTGAGCTTGACCCTCCGGGCCGTTGAAGCTGACGTAGATCAGGTCGCCGTCGGCGTCCTTGAAGTTCTGATCGGTGACGGTGAACGACCGCGGATTCCGCTGAGGTGCCGGCCGCTGAATTCCGATCATGCCCAGGATGCCGCCCGCGAAGCTGTCGGTGCCGGCGATCATCTCGGAGCTGCCGGCGAACCGGACCAGAGAGATCTGGTTATGTGCGGCGTCGAGGCGGACTCCGGTCTTGGACGCCTCGGTGCGGAACTCGTCCAGCAGGCGTTCGCCCGCTGCTGATCGGCCGAGTCCGTCGGCGACCGCCTGGAACCGCTTCTGCCAGTCGGCGTCGGGAGCGACCGAGACCACCCGGGCATCGGAGAAGGCGCGAGCCGATGCGGCGGACTGCGGCGAGGTGAGCACGACGTCGGGGGACGCTGCCGTGGCGGCTGAGGCATCCGGGGTCGCTCCAATGGTCGGTACGGAGGTCAACTGCGGGCCGAGGTAGGCGGGAACCGATCCCGCGGCAGCGGTGACAGCGGTGACCTTCGGCCCCATCCCGAGTGCGCAGACGGCGTCGAGCAGGGCCGGATCGGTGACGACGATCCGCGCCACATCGGTCTGTCCGTCGTCCGGCGCGGTCGGGGCGAGGCAGGTGCGCGTGGTGTCGCGATCGGCGGCGACAACGTTGACGTCTGCGATCCGGGTCGTCGAGGTGACGATGGTCGACCCGTCGGGTGTGGTCAGCGGGTCGTCGCCCGAACATCCGGCGGCCAGGAGCGTCGCAGCGGTCGCGGTGAAGGCGACGAGGACGAGCGGGAGGCGGTGGCCACGGAGAGCGGCGGGCGACCCGACGACCGGCGACTCGACGGCCGTCGGGAGAGCGGTGGACACGGTCCGGAGGTCCTCCGTCCGACGTCGGCCGGACGTCGACGCGGAACGCGCCGATCGAGCCGGGTTCGAGGCGTTTCCACGACTGCTCAGCACCCGAACACGCTAGCACCGGACACCCGACGGATGAGCACACGCGACGCCGACTCCGCCATCCCCGTCCGGCAGCGTCATGCGAGGCCGTCCGAGGGCGGGCGCGTCGAACCCACGACGGCCACTGACCTGCAGTGGACCCACCACCCGGTGCGGACTTACGACAGAACGTAGGACCCACTCGGCTCAGAGGGGTGTCAGGGTCTACGATCAGTACGCAGCGCTCGGTTTGTGTTCATGTGCCGACCCCCATGAAACCCGTCCGCGACGGCCCTCATGGTGGTTGCGCAAGAGGAGGATCTGTGACCGCGGTAGACCAGCCCACCACGCAAGTGGTTCCAGTGCGTCCGTTCCCGGAGCGCTATCAGCCGAAGGGTTCGTTTCTCTACAAACTGATCACGACGACCGATCACAAGCTGATCGGCATGATGTACATCACCGCGTGCTTCGCGTTCTTCCTGATCGGCGGCCTGATGGCGCTGCTGATGCGCGGCGAGCTGGCCCATCCGGGTATGCAGTTCCTGTCGACCGAGCAGTTCAACCAGCTGTTCACCATGCACGGCACGGTGATGCTGCTGATGTACGCGACGCCGATCGTCATCGGTTTCGCCAACTTCGTCCTGCCGCTGCAGATCGGTTCTCCCGACGTCGCCTTCCCGCGACTGAACGCCTTCGGATTCTGGCTGTTCGTCTTCGGATCGACCATCGCGGTCGCCGGCTTCCTGACGCCGGGCGGCGCCGCCGACTTCGGCTGGACCGCCTACACCCCGTTGACCGACGCCATCCACTCGCCCGGCATCGGCGCCGATCTCTGGATCATGGGCCTGGCCGTCTCCGGTCTGGGCACCATCCTCGGTGGCGTCAACATGGTCACCACCGTCATCTGCCTGCGTGCCCCGGGTATGACCATGTTCCGGATGCCGATCTTCACCTGGAACATCCTCGTCACCAGCGTGTTGATCCTGCTCGCCTTCCCGCTGCTGACCGCGGCGCTGATGGGCCTCGAGGTCGACCGTCAGTTCGGCGCACACCTCTACGACCCCGCCAACGGTGGCGTCATCCTGTGGCAGCACCTGTTCTGGTTCTTCGGACACCCCGAGGTGTACATCATCGCGCTGCCGTTCTTCGGCATCGTCTCCGAGGTGTTCCCGGTCTTCAGCCGTAAGCCGCTGTTCGGCTATTCCGGCCTGGTCTACGCGACGCTGTCGATCGCAGCACTGTCGGTGGCCGTCTGGGCGCACCACATGTACGTGACCGGTGCGGTGCTGCTCCCGTTCTTCTCGTTCATGACCTTCCTGATCGCAGTGCCCACCGGTGTGAAGTTCTTCAACTGGGTGTTCACCATGTGGAAGGGACACATAACCTTCGAGACACCGATGTTGTTCTCGATCGGCTTCATCGTGACGTTCCTGTTCGGTGGCCTGACCGGTGTCCTGTTGGCCAGCCCGCCGCTGGACTTCCACCTGTCGGACAGTTACTTCGTGGTCGCGCACTTCCACTACGTGCTCTTCGGAACCATCGTGTTCGCCACCTATGCGGGCATCTACTTCTGGTTCCCGAAGATGACCGGACGCATGCTCGACGAGCGGCTGGGCAAGATCCACTTCTGGCTCACCTTCATCGGTTTCCACACCACGTTCCTGGTGCAGCACTGGCTGGGCAACGAGGGCATGCCGCGCCGCTACGCCGACTACCTGCCCTCGGACGGCTTCACCACCTTGAACATGGTGTCGACGGTCGGCGCGTTCATCCTCGGTCTGTCCACGCTGCCGTTCCTGTGGAACGTCTTCCGCAGCTACCGCTACGGCGAGGTCGTGACCGTGGACGACCCGTGGGGCTTCGGCAACTCGCTCGAGTGGGCGACCAGCTGCCCGCCGCCGCGCCACAACTTCACCGAGCTGCCCCGAATCCGTTCCGAGCGTCCGGCATTCGAGCTGCACTATCCGCACATGATCGAGCGGATGCGGGAAGAGGCGCATGCGGGACCCGGCCACGGCCACGAGAGTCGCGTCGCCGAGGACGCCCGACGGGAGCCGTTGACCACCGGTTCGCATGAGGCATCCGGGGACCGCGACCCCAGCTGACGTGGCCGCCGCAGACAGCTCACAGTCACCAGGCTCCACACCCATACCGTCCGAGCGGACGGTGAACCGGCCCGAGGGCACGACCGTGTTGATCACGGTCACCGGCCCGGACAAGCCCGGTGTCACCTCCGTGCTGATGGGTGCGTTGGCAAACCAACGGGTCATCATGCTCGATGTCGAGCAGGTGGTCATCCGTGGTCGGCTCACGCTCGGGGTGCTGGTGGCGTGCACCGGCGACCCGGAGGATCTGCAGGACGTAGTCGAGCAGGCGATGGCCTCGGTGGGCATCGACGTCATCGTGGAGGTCGGTGCCGGTCCCGGCGAACGCAGTCCGTCCAGTCACGCGGTCGTCGTACTCGGCAGTCCGGTGACCGCACGGGCGTTCAGCGCGGTCGCAGCCGCGCTGGCCGGGCAGGGCGGCAACATCAACTCGATCCGCGGCATCGCCGACTACCCGGTCACCGGGTTGGAGTTGATGGTGAGCGTGCGTCGCGACGACGTGGCCGCCGACGCCGCTCTGCGCAAGGTGTTGGCGTCGGTCGCATCCGATCACGCCGTGGACATCGCGGTCGAGCGCGGCGGCCTGGCGCGCCGGGCCAAGCGGCTCATCGTCTTCGACGTGGACTCGACGCTCATCCAGGGTGAGGTCATCGAGATGCTCGCCGCCAAGGCGGGCAAAGAAGCCGAGGTCGCAGCGGTCACCGAGGCCGCAATGCGCGGAGAGCTCGACTTCGCCGACTCCCTCCATCATCGCGTCGCCGCACTCGAAGGCCTCGATGCCGGCGTGCTCGACGAGGTGGCCGCGTCTCTGGAACTGACTCCCGGGGCTCGGACCACCATCCGGACGCTGCACCGACTCGGATACCACTGCGGGCTCGTCTCCGGTGGGTTCCGGCAGGTCATCGACGGGCTCGCACACGAACTGGAACTGGACTTCGTCCGTGCCAACACCCTCGAGATCGTCGACGGTCGGCTCACCGGTCGGGTGGTCGGCGAGATCGTCGACCGCGCAGGCAAGGCCCGTGCGTTGCGGTCGTTCGCCGATCAGGTCGGTGTGCCGATGGAGCAGACCATCGCGGTCGGCGACGGCGCCAACGACATCGACATGCTGACCGTCGCCGGACTCGGCATCGCGTTCAACGCGAAGCCCGCCCTGCGAGAGGTCGCCGACGCCGCACTGAGTCATCCGTTCCTGGATGCCGTGCTGTTCATCCTGGGCGTGACGCGCGACGAGATCGAGGCGGCCGATGCCGCCGACGGCGTCCTGCGGCGCGTGCCGCTCGGCTGAGCCCGACCGTGTCAGAACCGATCACGTCGGATCCGGACGGAACAGGACCCGACCGGACAGGGCCCGACCGGACAGGGCCCGACCGAACAGGGCCCGACGGCTCTGCCGGGACAGACCGAGTCGGCGTCGACCCTTTTCCGGAGACCTACCGGCGCCTCGTCGAGTACGTCGGCGGCGGTTCGGATCCCGACGATCCTGCTGATGTGCAGGCGATGCAGGTGGTGCTACGGATCGAGAAGGCCGATCCGCCGGCGCGGCAGGCGTTGCTGGTCGCCGCGGCTCGCGCGGTGGCGCTCCTGTGCCTGGACGATCGGGCCGGCGCCGACGGTCCCTGGTCGGTGGCGATGGACACGTGGTGCGGGGCGCGTATCCGAAAGATCGCCCGACGTGCACGTGGGGCGCACTGGATCGCCGCTCAGGATGTCCCCGGGGTCACGATCGACGCCGACGGTGCGTGGGCACGCGCCATCGTGCCGAGCCGGGTGGGCGACGTGGACAAGCGGATCAGTCGTCTGCAGATCGGTGGCACCGACCTGTCCGGGGAGCTGTCGGAGGACCAGCCCGATACCGGGGTGTGCCTGTGGACGAACCCCGATCTCGAGATGACCGTCGGGAAGCTGGCCGCCCAGGTCGGGCACGCATCGATGCTGGCGGTCGGCCTGATGTCCGAAAACGAGGCGCGTAGCTGGCGCGATGCGGGTTGCCCACTGGCGGTGCGGGAGTCGTCGGCGCGGCGCTGGACCGAGTTGCTCGCCGCCGAGTCCGATGGGACGTCGGTGCCGATCCGGGACGCCGGGTTCACCGAGATCGCGCCGGGTTCGGTGACCGTCATCGCGCAGGTGCTGTAGATGACCGGGGCGTTGCCGGAGTGGGCTGGACCGCTGGGCCTGGAACCCCATCCCGAGGGTGGCTGGTTCGCGGAGACCTGGCGCAGCGAGATCACCATTCCGCAATCTGCTCTGCCTCATGGGTATCCCGGGCATCGGTCGGCCGGGACGTCCATCTACTTCCTGCTCATGCCGGGCGAGGAATCGGCGTGGCACACGGTGCGCAGCACGGAACTCTGGCTGCACCATCGCGGTTCACCCATCGCGCTGGAACTCGGTGGGGCCGGTGGCCGACCACGACTCGAACGCACCGTGATCGTCGGCCCCGACATCGCCGGCGGTCAGGTGCCGCAGGCGCTGGTGCCGCCCGGACACTGGCAGCGGGCCCGGCCCGTCGACGACGTCGCCGGACTTGTCAGCTGCATCGTGGTGCCCGGCTTCGATTTCGCCGACTTCGCGCTGGACGTCAGCGACTGACCACGGCGTCCGGGTCGACCGCCGCCGAACCGCGGTCGGCGTCGCTTCCACCGGGGGCGAGGTGGGCGAAGGTCTGTCGCCACACCGTGCGGTCCGGCGCGAAGGAAGCGACGATCAACTCGTCGGCGTCGGCGTGGCCGGCGAACCAGTCGAGGTAGTCACGCACCTCCTGCGGAGTTCCGACGCCGGTGTACTTGGTCATCTCGTCGACCTGTCGGCCCTGCGGCATCGACAGGATGGCGTCGGCCTCCTCGTCGGTGAAGGTGCGGCCACCGCGACCGAACAGCGCGTTGACCCGACCGCGCCGGGCGTGCTGGAGCTGATCGCGCGCGACCGCCGCGTCCTCGTCGACGATGGCACCGACCCCGGCGATGACATACGGCTCGGAGAGCTGCTCCGACGGCCGGAACTCGCGGCGATAGATGGCGACGGCCTCGCGTAGGGCCTGCGGGGCGAAGTGCGATGCGAAGGCGTACGGGAGCCCCAGGATGGCGGCGAGCTGGGCCCCGAACAGTGAGCTGCCGAGGATGTACAGCGGCACTTGCGTGCCCTCCCCAGGGATCGCGCGAACCCCCTCGACCCGGCTCTCGCCGGCCAGGTAGGCCTGGAGTTCCAGGACGTCCTGTGGGAACCGGTCGGCGGCCTCGACCGAGCGGCGTAGCGCGGCGAACGTCGCCTGGTCGCCACCCGGTGCCCGCCCCAGTCCGAGGTCGATGCGTCCGGGGTGCAGTGTCCCCAGGGTGCCGTACTGCTCGGCGATGGTCAGCGGCGCGTGGTTGGGCAACATGACGCCACCGGACCCGAGCCGGATCGATTCGGTGTGCGCCGCGACGTGCGCGATCAACACCGCCGGTGCTGCGGACGAGATGGTCGGGATGTTGTGGTGCTCGGCGTACCAGATGCGGCGATAGCCCCACCGTTCGGCGCGCTGGGCCAGATCGACGCTGGCGGCGTAACTGTCGGCGACGGTCTCGGACTTGCCGACGGATGCCAGATCCAGGATGGACAGGGGAACGCTCATGTCCTAGAGCAGCGTCTGCGGCCATCCGGCTATTCCCCTGAGGTCGTCGGAGCACGCGGCCGCCGTAGGATCGAGCAGAGGTCGACGAGGCACCCGGTTGGTGCCACCGCGGTACGCGGACATGTCGGCGGTAGGGCACGATGGTGGGCGTGACCGACTCGGATCCGGACCTGGTGATCGACTTCCGCGATGTGACCGTGGTCCGGGGTGGGACCACCCTGGTCGGCCCCTTGTCCTGGCAGGTCGAACTGGACGAGCGCTGGGTGGTCATCGGCCCCAACGGCGCCGGGAAGACGACTCTCCTGCGGCTGGCCTCGGCCGAGTTGTACCCGACGACCGGTACCGCGTTCGTCCTTGCCGAGCGGCTCGGTCGGGTGGAGGTCCGCGAGTTGTCGACGCGCGTCGGTGTGACGAGTGCTGCTCTGGCCGAACGGGTTCCCGCGGACGAGGTGGTCAGCGACGTCGTGGTGTCGGCCGGCTACTCGGTTCTCGGGCGCTGGCGCGAACAGTACGACGACGTCGATCGTGAGCAGGCCGTCGAGTCCCTGGAGACGATGGGTGCCGAACATCTCGCCGAGCGGCGGTTCGGCACGTTGTCGGAGGGTGAGCGCAAGCGGGTGCTGATCGCGCGCGCGCTGATGACCGATCCCGAACTCCTGTTGATGGACGAACCCGCCGCCGGACTCGACCTCGGCGGTCGTGAGGAGTTGGTGGACCGGTTGTCCCGACTCGCCGCCGACCCCGACGCACCCGCGACCGTCCTCATCACCCACCACGTCGAGGAGATCCCGAACGGGTTCACCCACGCACTCATCCTGTCGGAGGGGGGAGTGGTGGCGCAGGGACTGCTGAGCGAGGTGCTCACCGCCGAGAACCTCACGAAGGCCTTCCGCCAGCAGATCGCGCTGGACACCATCGACGGCCGCTTCTTCGCGCGTCGTGCCCGCCGCCCGGGTGGACACCGACGCGCTGCCGAGTAGGTCCGGATCCGCCTCGGCTGCTGTTGAGATCAGCCCCGAGAGCTCCCGCCGAGGGGAATGTGCCCTCGGCGGGTCACCAGGGGGACGATCTCGGCCGAATCCGGTGGCGGTCGGTTCGCGTGAGGGTCCGGACATCGGTCAGGATGTGCTCCCAGCCATACATCACGTCGTCGTAGGTGACCCGCATCGTCATCCAGCCGTCGACGAGCGCGCAGCGATCCCGTCGGCGATCGTTGCGGTAGTTCTCCAGGCTGGTGTGGTGTGGTTTGCTGTCGCACTCGAAGAGGAGGCGTCCGATCTTGAGGTCGACCCAGCCGACTCCGGGGATCGCCGGTTGGACCTCTACCCGGAACCCGGCCGCCCGGAACCGGACGCGAGCCAGTGTCTCCGTGCCCGATTGGGACCGTCCGTCGCACTTGCGCAACAGTGCGTCCATCGACGCGGACACCGTGCCCATCCGGTGACGTAGCTCGTCGGTCGACCAGTTCTGCCGGCCGAGTGCGGAATCGCAGACGACTATCCAGTCCTCGGCCGACATGCACCGGGCGGCGCACGCGAGGGCGAGTGGGATCGTGTCGACTGCGGTGGTCACCGGGCGTGGACGACCGGGTGCGTGACACGTCGTCGAGCCTCGCTCCATCGCGTATCGGGATGTGCGGACGTGCACCGAGTCGTATCCGGGCGGTACCCACAGACCGTGGGAGCGCAACGCCGAGACACAGCTCAGGCAACCGCCGCGTCGGACGGCTTCCACCACTGCAGGGTCTGCGGACGGGGTCGCGAACCAGCCGGGGCGCACCCGCTGGAGATCTCCGTTCCGGATCGCTCGGCGGATGGAGCTGTCGGTCTCGCCGGAGCCCAGCAGTTCGGTTCGGGTGACGACTCCGGAGTGCATGATCGGTCAGACGCACGCGGGCGCCGTCGGGGACCATTTCTGCTGAGATCAGCCCCGAGAGGCCCCGCCGAGGGGAATATGCCCTCGGCAGGTCACCAGGGGGACGATCTCAGCCGGAACCCGTGGGGATAGTGTCGGATCCGGGCTCCGACCACGGCGGTCGGCGCAGGCAGGAGACGAGCGGATGAGCGGGACCGAGGTGGCGCCGCTGCGCGACGCGGCGACAGTGGTGCTGGTACGCGACACCGACCACGGGATCGAGGTCTTCCTGCAACGGCGGGTCAAGGGTATGGCGTTCGCCGGCGGTATGACCGTCTTCCCCGGAGGTGGTGTGGACGAGCGCGACGCCGACGCCCACCTCGCCTGGCAGGGGCCCGACGCCGACTGGTGGGGCGAGGCATTCCACGCCGATCCCGACATCGCTCAGGCGCTCGTCTGCGCCGCGGTCCGCGAGACCTTCGAGGAGTGCGGCGTGCTGCTCGCCTCCGACTCCGACGGAGTGTTCGCCGACCCGGGCGCGCTCGCGACCGAGCGGCAGCAACTCGTCGACAAGTCGCTGGCCTTCGCCGACTTCCTGGTGGCCAACGGACTCGTGCTGCGCGCCGATCTGCTGCGCCCGCTCGCTCACTGGATCACGCCGGTGAACGAGAAGCGTCGCTACGACACCCGGTTCTTCCTGGCCGCCCTGCCCGAGGGGCAGGACGCCGACGACCAGACCAGCGAGGCGGAGGTGGCGCGCTGGGAGTCGGCGCGTGCAGCGCTCGACGGATGGGTTGCGGGCGAGCACTTCCTGTTGCCGCCTACCTGGGCGCAGCTGAGCGAGGTCGCCCGCTTCGACACGGTCGCCGACCTGCTGGCCGCCGATCACGAGATCGCCCCGATCGAGCCGGACGTCAGCTCGGGCGGTGGTTTCACCGGCATCCGCTTCGACGGTTCCGACACCTATCTCACCGAATTCGGCGGACGGCCGACGCCCGACATCCTCAAATAGCCCCGATCGACCGACCCCTCGACGACCGGGTCTCAGGAATCGAGGTCGGCGACCTCTTCTTCCGACGGTTCGCCGATGTCGTCACGATCGGCCCACTCCAGGAGCGTCTCGATCCCGTAGGAGACGTCGTCGATCTCCGCATGCAGGTCGCCGATCTCGTCGAACCGGCCGGGCATCGTGGCGATGGTGAAGTCGTCCGGTTCGACGTCGTCGACCTCGGCCCAGAGGATCGGGGCCGACACCGTCCCACGCTGGTTGCCGCGCACCGAGTACGCCGATGCCATCGTGTGGTCGCGGGTGTTCTGGTTGTAGTCGACGAAGACTGCAGACGGGTCCCGGTCCTTACGCCACCAGGTGGTCGTGACGTCGTGCGGTGCCCGACGCTCGACCTCGTGTGCGAACGCCAGCGCGGCCCGTCGCACCTGGGGGAATCCCCACGATGGCCGGATCCGGACGTAGATGTGCAGGCCACGACCGCCCGATGTCTTCGGGAACCCGCGCATGCCCAGGTCGTCGAGGACCTCGTGTACGACGTGGGCCACCCGCTGGATACGCGACCACGAGCAGTCTGGCATCGGATCGAGGTCGATGCGCCATTCGTCGGGCGACTCGGGGTCGGCGCGCCGGGAGTTCCAGGGATGGAACTCGATTGTCGACATCTGTACCGCCCAGATGACGCTGCCGAGTTCGGTGACACACAGTTCGTCGGCGGTCCGGCCGTATCGCGGGAACCAGATCTCGGTGGTCTCGAGCCAGTCCGGGGCTCCGGCGGGCACCCGCTTCTGGTGGACCTTGGTGCCGCTCACACCTTTCGGGAAGCGGTGCAACATACACGGCCGATCCCGCAGCGCGCGAACTATCCCGTCACCGACGGACAGGTAGTACTGGGCCAGGTCGAGCTTGGTCTCACCCCGCTCGTCGAAGTAGACCCGATCGGGGCTGGAGAACCGGATGGTCCGTTCGCCGACGGTCAGTTGGACGGCGTCACCGGCGGATCGCGAACCCTGCGCGGATGCTGCGGCCATGGGTCGACTCTAGTGCTGTGCGGTCCTGACCCGGCACGTTCAGCTGCTGCTACGTACCGGTAACCTTCGACCATGGCCGAGTTCGTCACATTGGAGACCTCCGAAGACCATCCCGGAGTGGGCACGATCCTGCTGCATCGTCCGCCCATGAACGCGCTGAGCCGACAGGTGCAGTCCGAGCTCGCGGCGGCCGCCGAAGAGGCGACCGTGCGCGACGACATCAAGGCCGTCGTGGTCTACGGCGGGCCGAAGGTGCTGGCCGCGGGTGCCGACATCAAAGAGCTCAACGACCTGACCTTCGCCGAGGCGAGCAAGATCGCCGGGCGGTTGCAGCACGATCTCGGCTCCATCGCCGACATCCCGAAGCCGACCGTCGCCGCCATCACCGGTTACGCGCTCGGCGGCGGTCTCGAGGTGGCGCTCGGTGCCGATCGTCGGATCGCGGGCGACAACGCCAAGCTCGGGGTCCCCGAGATCCTGCTGGGTGTGATCCCCGGTGGCGGCGGTACACAGCGCCTCGCACGTCTCATCGGGCCTTCCAAGGCGAAGGATCTGGTGTTCACCGGTCGCCATGTGCGCGCCGACGAGGCCCTGGCGATCGGTCTGGTCGACGAGGTCGTGGCGCCCGACGAGGTGTACAACGCAGCGCTGGCGTGGGCCGGCCAGTTCCGCAACGCCGCCACGGTGGCACTGGCTGCGGCCAAGCGTGCCATCGACCAGGGCCTCGGCGTCGATCTCGACACCGGACTGAAGATCGAGGTCGCGCAGTTCGCGTCGCTGTTCGCCACCGAGGACCGTGCGATCGGGCTGCAGTCGTTCATCGAGAACGGCCCGGGCAAAGCAGAGTTCACCGGCAAGTAGCGCCGAGCAGTTCACCGGCACCCAGCACTGCACGACCACACGAGGGCGAGGAAACCATGACCACGAACGCGACCCAGGGGCCCGACCCCGAACCCAATCCCCACGCCACCGAGGCCGAGGTCGAGGCAGCGCTGAGCGACACCAAACTCGCGCAGGTCCTTTACCACGACTGGGAGGCCGAGACCTACGACGACAAGTGGTCGATCTCGTACGACGAGCGATGCATCGACTACGCGCGTGGACGTTTCGACGCCGTCGCTGCCGATCAGCCGCTGCCGTACGAGCGTGCGATGGAACTCGGCTGCGGCACCGGATTCTTCCTGTTGAACCTCATGCAGTCGGGGATTGCGAAGAAGGGGTCGGTCACCGATCTCTCGCCGGGCATGGTCAGGGTCGCGCTGCGCAACGCCGAGAACCTCGGCCTGGATGTCGACGGCCGGGTCGCCGACGCGGAGAAGATCCCGTACGAGGACAACACCTTCGACCTGGTGGTCGGTCATGCGGTGCTGCATCACATCCCGGATGTCGAGCAGGCGCTGCGCGAGGTACTGCGCGTGCTCAAGCCGGGCGGCCGGTTCGTGTTCGCAGGCGAGCCGAGCACCATCGGTGACTTCTACGCGCGGTGGATTAGTCGAGCCACCTGGGCGGCGACGACCACGGTGACCAAGTTCGGACCGTTGCAGTCGTGGCGACGCCCGCAGGAGGAACTCGACGAGTCGTCCCGTGCGGCCGCGCTGGAGGCAGTCGTCGACATCCACACATTCGATCCGGACGAGCTCGCCGGCATCGCCCGCCGCGCAGGCGCCCTCCAGGTCGACACCGCAACGGAGGAACTGTCCGCGGCGATGCTGGGTTGGCCGGTCCGGACCTTCGAGGCAGCGGTCCCGGCGGGCAAACTCGGGTGGGGCTGGGCCATGTTCGCCTTCAACGGTTGGAAGCGCTTGAACTGGCTGGACGAGAACGTCCTGCGCCGCGTCGTGCCGCCGAAGTTCTTCTACAACGTGGTCGTCACCGGCACCAAGCCCTGACCGGGCCACGGCGGGCGGTGTCGCGTGCCGTATGACTTCACCCTCGACGACGTCGAGTTCCTGCGTTCACCGGATGGTGTGACCGCACTCGACGATGCTGCGGCGCTGGATCTCTCGACGTCGACGATCATCGCCGACATCGCGCGCCTGAGGTCGCGGTACGCGCCGTGGGACGCTGCCCTTGTCGACACCGTCCGTTGCCGTCGCCGTGCCGTCGGCAAGATCCGCGACGCACAGCGGTGGTTGTTCACCGACACCGCGCTGCAGCAGGCGACCGCCACCGCGGTGGCCGACAATCGTGCCGACCGCATCGCGCGTCGGTGGCCGGGGGCGAGTGTTCACGATGTGACGTGTTCGATCGGTGGCGAACTGGCCGCGCTGGCCCGTCATCCCGACCTCGACGCCGTCAGCGGGAGTGACCTCGATCCTGTGCGGGTGGCCATGGCACGCCACAACTTGGACGTCTCCGATCTGACGGCAGCGCTCACGGTCGCAGACGCCCTCGATCCCGGCACTGCCGGCGGGTCAGCAGCGGTCGGTGCGGCGCGGGCCGACGTGGTGATCGCCGACCCGGGTCGGCGCAGCGGATCGGGCCGGGTGTTCCGGATCGACCACTTGACGCCGCCGCTGCCGGATCTGTTCGAGGCCTATCGCGGCCGTCCGATGGTCGTCAAATGCGCCCCGGGGATCGATTACGACGCGTTGCGGGAGAGTCACGGGTTCACCGGCGAGGCGCAGATCGTCTCACTCGACGCCGGTGTGCGCGAAGCGTGCCTGTGGACCGGCACTGACGACGACATCGAGCGCCGGGCAACGGTTCTTCGGAGCACCGACGACGGCGTGGTCGGATACGAGGTGACCGACACCGAGCCCGACGATGTCGATCCGGGTGACCCGGCGACGTGGATCATCGACCCGGATGGCGCGGTCGTGCGTGCCGGACTCGTCCGGCAGTACGCGTATCGCCACGGTCTACGGCAGCTCGATCCGCAGATCGCCTACCTGACCGGTGACGCGATCCCGCCGGGGGAGAGGGGGTTCCGGATTCTGCAGCAGGTCGGGGTGTCGGAGAAGTCATTGCGCCGTCTGATGGCCGAGCATGACTGCGGGACGCTGGAGATCCTGGTTCGTGGCCTCGACGTCGATCCCGACGCGTTGCGTCGCCGACTTCGGTTGCGCGGCGGTCGGTCTCTCGCGTTGGTGCTCACCCGGATCGGACGCAGGGGTGTGGGCTTCCTGTGTGAAGCGGGTGTCCGGGGCTAGGGCATCGGGCGCTCGGTCTGAGCCGCGGTCACGCCGCCATCCGGGGTATCGGTTCGGGACGGCAGTCGGATCACACCGCACATGATCGCGGCGACGGCGCACAGCCCGGCGGCGATCAGGAACGCCAGGTCATACGATCCGTGGGCGTCGCGCACCAGGCCCGCGCCGAAAGCCGCTACGGCTGCGCCGATCTGGTGCGATGCGAACACCCAGCCGAAGACGATCGGTGTGGACGCGCCGAACCAGTGTCGGCAGATCGCGATCGTCGGCGGCACCGTGGCGACCCAGTCGAGGCCGTAG
Source organism: Gordonia soli NBRC 108243 (assembly GCF_000334455.1). Taxonomy (GTDB): domain Bacteria; phylum Actinomycetota; class Actinomycetes; order Mycobacteriales; family Mycobacteriaceae; genus Gordonia; species Gordonia soli. The sequence continues at coordinate 91,736 of NZ_BANX01000002.1, read as the reverse complement.
AACACGATGAACACCCACGTGCTGGGCTCGGCGTGCGGACTGAGCAGGGCAGGCAACACCATCAGCGAGGCCCCGCGGCCGAGGTAGTAGACGACCAGCAGGATGCGCGGATCGACGCGGTCGGTGAGCCAGCCCGAGAAGATGGTGCCCGCGACATCGAATATCCCGACGGTCGCCAACAGTGACGCCGCGACGGTGGTCGGCATGCCGTGGTCATGCGCCGCCGGGATGAAGTGTGTCCCGATGAGTCCGTTGGTCGTCATTCCGCAGATCGCGAAACTGCCTGCCAGCAACCAGAACGCAGGGACGCGGAATCCCTGCACCAGTCCACGCCAGGCAGCGCCGAAGGTGCCGTTGGGCAGGGTGTCGGGGGCGTCGACGGCATCCGCAGGTGCCCCATACGCGGTGGTGCCGACGTCGGTGGGGCGATCTCGGATGAACAGGAGCACGAGCGGGATCACCACCAGGGCGGCCAGTGTCACGACGATCGATGCCCAGCGCCATCCGTATCTGTCGGTCATCGCGGCCACGACGGGCAGGAAGATGAGCTGACCCGTGGCTCCCGCCGCGGTGAGCATCCCGGTGACCAGCCCGCGCTTCTCGACGAACCACCGTGTCGACACCGTGGCGACGAAGCCCATCGAGATGGAGCCGGTCCCCAACCCGACCAGAACGCCCCACAGCAGGAGCATCTGCCAACTCGCCGTCATCAGGGTGGCCACACCGGTGCCGGCGGCGATCAGGACGAGCGCGCCCGCGAGAACCGGGCGCACGCCGAAGCGATCCATCAACGCGGCGGCGAAGGGTGCGGTCACGCCGAAGAGCACCATGTTGACCGACATCGCCGCGCCGATGGTGGCGTGCGACCAGCCGAACTCCATGTGCAACGGGTCCATCATGACGCTGGGGACGGCACGGAATCCGGCCGCGCCCAAGATCGCCACGAAGCTGACAGCAGCCACGATCCACGCGCGGTGGATGCGCGTGCGAGAAGTCGTCGACAGTTCGGTCTCGGTCGTCACGGATGTCAGCATGCCGGAGGCGGAGTGGGGCAACCAGTGGCATGATCGCCAATATGCGTGAAAATCATGCCACGGGAAGGCAAGGCCACACGGACGTCTCGACGCGACCTCGGCACGTGGTCGCGGTCCTGATTCTCGCGCCGGTCGTGGGATTCGACGCCACCATCCCGCCGACGCTCTTCAGTGAAGCGGTCGACGCCGACGGGACTCAGCTGTACGACGTGGTGATGTGCGGACTGTCCACCGACCCGGTGCCCACCACATCGGGATACTCGATCACCCCCGCGGCGGGGCCGGAGGTGCTCGCCATGGCGGACACCGTCATCGTCCCGGGCACGAAATCTCCGGAGGCGCGATTCGAGGGGCGACTGCCGGAAGGTGTACGGGCCGCACTGGATTCGGTGCGGCCCGACACGAGGATGGTCTCCATCTGCACCGGAGCGTTCATCCTCGCGGCCGCCGGCCTGTTCGACGGATTGCGGGCCGCGACGCACTGGAAGTACGCCGACGACCTCCGCCGGCTCTTCCCGGCGGTCGACGTCGACGAAACCGTGCTCTTCGTCGACGAGGGGGATCGGCTCAGTTCTGCCGGCCTGGCTGCCGGAATCGACCTGTGCCTGCACCTGATCCGGCGTGATCACGGGACAGCGGTGGCCAACTGCTCGGCCCGGCACTGCGTGGTGCCGCCATGGCGGGAGGGTGGGCAGGCCCAGTTCATCGCCAGCGTGGTCCCCGACGCCGGCGACTCCGGTACGGCGTCCACCAGGGCGTGGGCGTTGACGAACCTCGCCGAGCCGTTGACGGTGTCCGATCTGGCACGCCACGCGCAGATGAGCTCGCGGACGTTCAGCCGGAGGTTCACGGCCGAGACGGGGCAGTCTCCGGGCGGGTGGCTGCGCGACCGGCGCGTCGACCTCGCCCGCGAGCTGCTGGAGAAAGGCGAGCATTCGGTCGACGCGGTGGCCGAACTGTCCGGCCTCGGATCGCCGGACAATCTCCGCCATCACCTGCGACGTGGGTTGGGGATGTCGCCGTCGGCGTACCGGAAACGATTCGCCGGAGCCTGATCTGCCGTTCGATGCCCTCCGCTGCTCATCGGCCGAAGCACGCTCCGAGAGTGCGGTCGCACGTCGCCGTCGGGCGCTCCGTCACGCATTGATATAGCTTTATGCGTGACAGCATCTGCGGGCGAAGGGCGGCAGGCGGTGACCATCGGCACGTATCTGGGATTCGTGGCCGCGACCGTTGCGATCGCGGCGGTGCCCGGCGTCGACCACATGTATCTGGGTGCGGTGGCGTTGCGGGACGGTCGCGCAGCCGGACTCGTCGGCGCCCTCGGCATGGCGGCGTCGATGTGCGTGCACACCGCGGTGTCCGTGAGCGGTCTCGGTCTGGTCGTGGCCAACGCGCCCATGGTGTTCACCGCGATCAAGATCATCGGCGGCCTGTATCTGATCTACCTCGCTGTGTCGGCATGGCGGAGTTCGCCCGACGATCGCGCCGCGGTCGATCCGGGTTCCCGGCGCACCTTCGCGTCCGCCTTCCTCGTCAACCTCACCAACCCGAAGATCGTGATCTTCTTCCTGGCGTTCCTGCCGCAGTTCGTCTCCTCGGGATCCGGCTCGGTCACAATCCAACTGACGGCGCTCGGCCTGACCTTTTTGGTGATCGGGTTGCTGATCGACGCCTGTTACGTGATGCTCTTCGGGGCCGCCGGATCGGCTCTGGGTCGACGCGGCATCCCCACCGTGTGTCTGTCGCGAGTCGCCGCCCTCGTCTATCTCGTTCTGGGGGTGGGCATCCTGGTCGCCGCGGTGGTCACCGCAGTGGCCGGTGCAGCGGATTTCTGACACGTGAGCGGCCCGCGCTCTGCTCTGTGCACACCTCAACCCGCTGACGTGTCAAGAATCCGACGCTGCGCATCCCGTATGGCGCCATCCCACCATCAGGCCGCCCTCGTTTGTGCCGACAGGGCGGACGCGGCGGTGGAAGCAGCGGCCGCGGTGGCGGGTGCGGGTGAGTCGATCAGGAGGTGGATGCCGATGCCGGCCAGCATCGCCCCGGTGATCCGACGTTGCCACGGTAGCCATCCGGGCCGACTGCGGAGGAATGCGGCGATGCTGCCGGCGCCGACGATGAAGGCGGCGTTGACCACGAAGCTCACGGCGATCTGGATCGAGCCCAGGACGAAGCCCTGACCGACGACGTGACCGGCGGCCGGATCGATGAACTGCGGGATCAACGCAACATACATGATCGCCGCTTTCGGATTGAGGAGGTTGGTGAGCAGCCCCATGCCGAAGAGCCGTCTCGCGGAGTCCCCGGGGAGGTCCCGGGTCTCGAAGACCGCGACACCCCCCGGACGCAGCACCTGCCATGCGAGATACAGCAGATAGACAGCGCCGGCGACCTTCAGCGCCACATAGAGCCACGGGACCACGACGAACACGGCGGCCAGACCGAGGTTGGCCATTGTCATATAGACGATGAACCCGATCACAGTGCCCCCCAAAGAGACCAGACCTGCGGTCACCCCCTGGGACAGGCTGCGGGAGACGAGGTAGATCATGTTCGGCCCCGGCGTCAGCACCATGCCCAATGCCACCAGCGCAATGCCCGCGGCCGCGGCGAGATCCACGCCCATGTCCACTCCCTCCCGTCGGCGGTGTCGCCGACCCATCCGATGCGGACCGCGACGTTAGTACAGTGATGTCAATCGACGCGAAGTGTCTCAAGACATCGGAGGGGTGATGCGTATACGATCCGGCTGGTCACCGTGGCTCGCAGACGGTCCGGGAGCGGCGGCGGAGCGTCTGGTCTCGGCGCTGTCCCGTGACATCGTGGACGGCGTGGTGGACGAGGGTGAACGTCTGCCCGCACATCGGGTCCTGGCCGCGGACCTCGGCATCGCCGTGGGCACGGTCACCAAGGCCTACACGGAGTTGGCCCGTCGCGGGTTGGTCCGCGGGGCGCACGGCCGGGGGATGTTCGTCGGCCCCCGGCCCGAAAGAGCCGGTGGCGACATCGATCTCGACATGAACGCGCCACCTCCGATGCTGGCTGACCAGGTGATCGCCGATGCCCTGGCCGCCGGGGCCCGCCGCGTGGACGCCACGACGCTCGCCGCTGTCGGCCCGCCCGGCGGGCGGCTCGAGCATCGGCGCCCGGTGGCGAGATGGCTGGCCACCTCAGGACTCGAGATCGACGCCGAACGACTGCTCCTCACGCAGGGGGCGCAGCAGGCGATCGTGGCGGCGATGCTCGTCGCATGGCCGTCGGGTGGCAGCGGTGAGCTGCTCACCGAGGAGGTGACGTTTCCTGGTGCGCTCGCCTACGCCCGGATGGTGGGCTGCGGGATACGTGGTGTCCCCATCGACCACCAGGGAATGCGTCCCGACCTGCTCGACGCGGCGCTGACCGCGTCCGCGCGGTCGGGCCGTCGCCCGCTCGTCTACGTCACGCCCACCACGCACAATCCCACCGGGGTCACCATGCGAGCGGCCCGTCGGCGCGAACTGGTGAGGGTCGCCAGGCGCCACGACGCGCTGCTCCTCGAGGACGACGTGTATGCACTGTCCGAAGAGCGTTCGGCGCCGACGCTCCTCGCACTCGCGCCGGAACGGACCTGCTACGTCACCAGTGCCTCCAAAGCGCTCAGCCCGGCTGTCCGGGTCGGCGCGTTGGTCGTACCGCCGTCCCTCCGGACGCGCGCGGAGCGAGCAGTCCGAGTCCTCGGACTGCCGGTGTCGCCGCTGATCTGTGTGGTACTCGACGAACTCGTGGCGGCAGGCGTCGCCGAGACGGTTCGGAGTGCCATCCGAGACGAGGGAGCCCGCCGACTCGAGCGTGCTCGGACCGCGTTCGGGCGCAACCTCTTCGGAGCGCCCACCGCGGGTTATCACGTGTACCTGCCGCTGCCGGGGCCGACAGCACGAGCAGTCGTCGACGAGGCCAGGAGCCGGGGTGTCCTGCTCACCCGTCCGGAGTCGATGCTGGCCGATCCGGAGCAGGTGCACAGCGGGATACGGATCTGCCTGGGCGGACCGTCGATGGACGAACTCGAGCGCGGTCTCGGTGTGCTCCGAAGTCTCATCCCCACCCGGCGAGCTCAGGCACGGGTCGTCGAGCCGCGCCGGTCGGTCGTGTCGGGTCAGCCGACGACGGACAAGCCGGGGAGCCCGCGGTAGCCGGTCACGGCGGCGGTGACCAGCAGTGTGCCGCGGCCGGAGGACACCGTGGTCGGCTGTCGGTCGGTCAGGTCGGCGCTGGTGGTTCGGCCGGTCGACAGATTCCGGACGGTCACGCGGACCGGAGCCGAGTAGTTCAGACAGGTGGTCGCGACGAAGGCGTTGCACAGCGCGCCGCTGCGCACGGTGGCGGTTTCGCCGCTGCGTGTGACAGTGACATCCTGCACGCTGAACGGCCACGGGTCGCCGGAGAAGAACCGAGGCGTCAGGTGTGACGTCGAGGCGACCGGAGTCGGTGCGGCGGTGGCGAGCCCGGCTCCGACGATGCCCGCGACGCCGACGGTTGCGGATGTCAGCGCGAGAATGGCGGTGAATCGGTTGCGGATCATGGTCTGTCGGTCTCCCATCGTGCTGGCGGATCACGCGGGCAGCGTAGATCCGGGTAGGACGAGCTCAGGCGACCACTGCGAACGTGGCGTGCGTCACGCTATCATCGGAGTTAACCCGTGACAATCGAATCAGCTGTCGCCGTGCTCGGCCCGAGCCCTGCGATAGCTACGAGCACGGTTGCGGTTCTGGCAGGTCACCGAACAGAACCGACGCCGACGGGCGGGCGAGAGGTCGACGTACACATCGGCGCAGTCGTCGCCGGAGCACACGCCCAACCGTGTGACGTCACCGTCGAATCGGAGGTGCTCGACGATCGACAGCACCGCGCCCGCCACGAGGCGATCGGCGGCGCGCGTGCACTCCCAGACCTCGTCGACGGTGTCGGCGTCGCGGGCGATCAGGGCGGGGCGGAGGGCGGTCGAGGTGAGCAGGCGTCCGATTGCCTCGACCATGGCCGGGCCGTCCGAGCCGAACAGCGGGTAGAGCGCATCGGCCGCGGTCCGCAGCGCCGCCGTCGTCGGAGCGCCGTACCGGGATCGAAAGTCGTCGGCGGAGATCTGGAGGGCGGCAGTCACTTCCGGGTACGGGGCATCGGCCTCGTCGGCGACCGCGCGCGGTACCTCGCCCCACTCGTTGATCAGCTCGACCACGCTCGCGAGGCCGAAGGCCTCGACATGGCGTCCGGAGCTGTTCGTCATGGGGTCATCCTAATCGCGGGGCGACGAGGGCAGGGTTGTCCCGACCGCAGCGCCGACTCCCGCGAACTGTTGTCGATGTCGGGTCGGAGTGGTGCCGAAGGCGATCCGAAAATGGCTGCGTAGGGCGACGGCGGAACCGAATCCGGCAGACGTCGCGACATCGTCGATGCTCAGATCGGTGCCCTCCAACAGGATTCGGGCACGATCGAGTCTCCGCGCCAGCAGCCACCCGCCGGGGCTCTCGCCGGTGCGGGCCCGGAAGCGGCGGGTGAACGTGCGTCGCGAGACCCGCGCGTGTGTTGCCCAGTCGTCCAGATCGAATGTCTCGGCCAGATGCAGGTCCGCCCAGATCATCGCTGCGTCGATCGGGTCGTCGGAACCGTTGTCGGAGACCGGGGCCGCGATGAACTGAGCCTGCGATCCGTCTCGATGGGGGGCCATCACGAGGTGGCGGGCGACGGTCGCGGCGATCGTGGCACCGTGATCATGACGCACCAGGTGGAGACAGCAATCGAGACTGGCGACGGTTCCGGCAGAGGTGATGACGTCGCCGAGATCGGTCCACAGCACGTCGGATCGGACCTGTACCGCGGGATAGCGTCGGCTCAACCGCTCGGCCGCATCCCAGTGCGTGGTCACCTCGCGTCCGTCCGCGACACCCGCTGCGGCGATGACGTGCGCGCCGTAACAGAGCCCGACGATCCGGGCTCCACGGCGATGTGCGGCGCGCAGTGCGTCGAGGAGTTCGTCAGGAACCTCGAGACGGTCTGCCCACGAAGGGATGACGACGGTGTCGGCGGACTCGAAGGCGCCGAGGTCCTCGGTCACCGAGATGGGGACACCGGCAGAGGTGGCCAGCGAGCCCGGCTCGACCGCGCAGACGGTCAGTTCATAACCGGCGGTGCCGAAATGGTCGGCTCCGAAGACGAGTCGGGGAACGGACAGGTGGAACATGCTGATCCCGTCGAACGCCACGACCGCGATCCGATGCGTCATCAGTCGAGCATAGATGGCCCGATCTGATCGGACAATGACCTGCGGGCCACTGGTAGTGGCGTCGGCACAGGTCGACACTGGCGGCATGACCAGCACAGAGATCACACTCGGCATCGATTTCCTGCATGTCGGCGGGCCGACGGCACTGATCGAGATCGGTGGCGTCCGTGTCGTCACCGATCCCACCTTCAGCGCGCCCGGCACCTTCCCGGTCGGCGAGCGTGCGCTGACGAAGTACACGGGTCCGGCCCTCGATGCGGCGTCCATCCAGCCGGTCGACGTGGTGCTGCTGTCGCATCACCAGCACCCCGACAACCTGGACCCCGCAGGTCGAGAGTTGATCGACCGCGCTCCGCTGACACTCTCGACCATCTCCGCGGCTGCCGCGATCGACGCGGTCACCGGGCTCACCCCCTGGGAGGCGACCACTCTCGCGGCCGACCCGGCGATCACGGTCACCGCAGTGCCTGCGCTACACGGGTCCGAGGAGCTCAGTGGGCCGGTGATCGGATTCGTGCTGTCCGGCACCGCGATCCCGACCGTCTACATCTCCGGCGACAACTCGTCGGTCGCCGTGGTCGAGGAGATCGTCGGGAGGGTCGGCCGGATCGATCTGGCCGTGTTGTTCGTCGGTGCCGCCCGGCGGCCCGATCTCGACGACCCGCTCACCCTCACCGCTGAGGATGCGGTGACGGCCGCCCGGCTGCTCGGTGACGCGGTGATCGTGCCCATCCACGCCGAGGGCTGGCTGCACTTCACCGAGGGGCCAGGCACCGTCGCACGGGCCTTTCGAGAGGCAGGTCTGTTCGATCGACTCCGGATCCCGTTGTCGGGGAAGGTCCTCGCGCTCTGAGTGCACCGCCCGCCCAGATGTGCGGGCATCTGACGATCAGTCGACGTTCTTCTTGCTGTCGAAGAAATAGACCTCACCGATGTTGGTCGCCAATGCGACCTGACCGGCGGGCGAGACCGAGACACCGGTCGCGAAACCCACTGAATCAGGCAGCGCCAGCGTACGTTTCGTCGAGCCGTCGGTCGCCGACACCTCGATGAGCGAGAGCGAGTCGCGGCCGCGGTCGCGGACGACGGTCCAGGCGGTCTTCGCGGAGGTCAGCGTCGAGAGGCTGACGGTGGCGAGGTCGTCGCGCTTCCAGAGACGTTCGGCCCGATCCCCCCGATCGGCGATCAGGGTCAGTGGCGCGCCCAGTACACCGGTCGGGATGATCAGACCGTCGGGGGAGACCGTCATCGAAGCAAAGCCGTAGCCCCCGTTGTCGTAGGTCCAGCGGGTATGTCCGGTGTCGGCGTCGATGGCGACGATCTGGCCGAGTCGACTGAAGGTGTAGACGGTCGTGCCGTCTGCCGAGAGCGTCGGTGCGCCGACCACGCCGCCCGGCACGTCCGCGTGCCACGCCTCGCGGACAGTGCGGCCACCGTTGTGCGCGGCATAGTCCATCGCCGTGATCCGGGAGGCGATGGCCCCCTGCGGCCAGAAGTTCAGGTAGAGCCGTTGCCGCTGGACATCGACGGCCGGTGGTGCCGGCACCGCGCACCGCGGGCCGTTGGCCACGCAGTCACCGAAGCCGGCCAGCGGCTTGTCCGGGTCGGCGTCGGCGCGCAGGCGGACCTCCGGGGCGACCGGGTCGGCGGTCTGGGTGTCCAGCAGGAGGATCTGCCCCTGGGTGGTGACCACCGAGACCACGTTGGGGGCTGCGAACTTGGCCGACAACGGCACCCCGATCACCGGCATCCGCCAGCGGATCGCCCCGCCGGCGTTGAAGGCCAGGAAGGTGGTCTCCTCGCCGATGTACGGCTGATCGAACTGGTCCACCAGCAGTGCGTTGACCTCGACACCGGTACGCATCCGCTTGCAGAAGTTCTTGCGACCGGAGTTCGGATCGAGGACGAGGAGGTTGCAGCCGTTGGCCGTCGTCGACGTCACACCGACGTTGGACTGGTTGGAGAGCGTTATCGGTGCGGTGACCGGACCGCCGGTGGGCCGAGTCCAACTCAGTGTCAGGTCGTCGGGCACGGTGGGGTAGGCGAAGTTCGAGTTGGCCGCGTTGCCGCCGTAGCTCGACCAGCCCGGACTCGCGACCGAACGGACGTCGATGTGACCGTCGCTGCACGCCGAGATCACGACACCGACGACGGCCAGCATCACCACGGCGAGACGTCCGCGACCGATGCGGAGAACGCGAGATCGTCTCCGGTCTGATACGGCCATCCTGCTCCTGTCGTGCTGGGTCGTCGGCCACCGCTGCGGCCGGGTGGCCGAGTCGCCGTCGATGAGCCTATCGTGCCCGGAATTCACGTCGATTAGGGTTTGTCGTCATGACCACGATGTGGAACGCCTCGCTGCGATCCCGGCGCCGTGCCGGCCGTCGGCGGGACCCGGCCCAGGCCCGATTCCTCACCGTGGCGTCGCTGCGCTGGGTGCTGCGCAATCGCGCGTACACACCCTGGTACTTGGTGCGGTACTACCGACTTGCGCGGTTCCGGCTGGCCAACCCGCACATCGTGCTGCGCGGGATGCTGTTCCTCGGTCGCCGGGTCGAGATCCACGCGACCCCGGAGATGTCGCGTATGGAGATCGGACGCTGGGTGCACATCGGCGACGGCAACTCGATCCGCTGCCACGAGGGCAGTCTGCGGATCGGCGACAAGACGGTCTTCGGATGCAACAACGTCGTCAACTCGTACCTCGACCTCGAGATCGGTGGTTCGACGCTGATCGCCGACTGGTGCTACATCTGCGACTTCGACCACAAGATGGACGACATCACGCTGCCGATCAAGGACCAGGGGATCGTCAAGGGACCGGTGCGCATCGGTCCGGACACCTGGGTCGCCGCCAAGGTCTCCGTGCTGCGCAACACCACGGTCGGACGTGGATGTGTGCTCGGCTCACATGCCGTCGTCCGTGGCGTGGTACCCGACTTCTCGATCGCGGTCGGCGCACCGGCCAAGGTCGTCCGTAACCGCAAGGACGCGTGGGCATCCAATGCGGCCGAACGTGCCGAACTCGAGCGCGCGCTCGCCGACATCGAGCGCAAGAAGGCACAGGCCCAGCGACCCACCGGCTGAGCCGCAGCGGCTCGCCGGAGGTGGGGGAGGCCCGCGCCGACGGTCAGTGACCGGAACCGACTACCTGCGGACCCTCGCTGGGTTGGACGACCACGAATCCCGGTCCGTGGAAGGCGAGTTGGAACGACTCGCCGGAGCCGCGGCCGATCAACGAACCCATCTTGAAGTCGTTCTTGATGGTCGGCGCGAGATTGGCCGACCAGCAGACCGCGGCCTGCGGATCGACGAAGGTCGGCTGCACCGAGCAGTCGAGGATCATCGGCGGGCCGTCGCTGGTGACGCCGACGGTGCCCTGACCGGTCAGTGTGAGGTTGAACAGTCCGCCGGCGAGCATGCCCGCGTTGCCGATCGAGGTGATCTTCCACTGCAGCGAGTCGTCGAAGGCCAGCAGGCTGGAGGTGTTGATGGTGATCGAATCTCCCTCGAGGTCGAGGGTGAAGACGTCGGCTGCCTGGCGGGCGAAGAAGACCTCTCCCTGGCCCTTCACCCGCATCAGTTGACCGCCCTCGTTGGTGATCGCTTTCTTCAGGAAGTTGGAGACACTGCCGGAGCCCTCGTGGGAGAAATCGAACTGGCCCTGGTAGGCGACCATCGCCCCCTTCGCGGCCAGTACGTCGGGTCCGAACCCGACCCGGAGCATCTTGCCGGACTGCTGGGTCCAGCGCTGCGTGCTCTGACGCTCGCGGTTGGCCTGGTCGAACAGGGGGCTGCGCATCGTGATCCTCTTCGGTCGCGGTGGTGTCGGGCCCTGGCCGCGCGCGGCAGGGTGCACTGCCAAGCTAGCCGAATCCGACATGCGCGGCGTGGCGAACGACGCCCGCGTCATCGCCTCGAATGACTGCGGTCGATACACCCGATGCGATCCGATCCGCGGTGGTCGCGGCCTGTGCGAGAAGTGCTGCCGCGCCTAGCTGTTGGGATCGCGCTCAGGTAGGGGACGCAGCGGGATCGACGGGCGGCCGACCGGGTGGCGGACCCGCCGTTTGGCGGCCAGGTACACACCGGCCGTCCGTTCGGCGACCTCGCGCCACGAGAAGTCGACGGTGAGTCGCGCCCGGGCACGCCGCGCTCGCTCGGCGGCGGCCGCCGGATCGTCGAGGGTCGTGCGCACGGCTGCGGCCAGGCCGGCGACGTCCGCGGGCTCGAAGGTCAGGCCGGTGTCGCCGTCGGCGACCGCCTCGCCGAGTCCGCCCGCGGTAGAAGTCACCAGCGGGATCCCGGCGGCGGCGGCCTCCAGGGCGACGATCCCGAACGGCTCGTACCGGCTGGGCAGCACGATCGCATCGCATCGGTGCATCAGTGCCAGGAGACCGACATGGTCGACGGCCCCGAGGAATCGGACCGCTCGTGTCACCCGCGAGCGACGGGTCTGCTCGCCGAGCATCTCCAGCTGGGTTCCGCTGCCCGCGACGGTCACCGTCGTCCCGGGGTGGGTCCGCCGGATGCGCGGCAACGCGGCGATCAGGTCCTGCACACCCTTCTCGTACTCGAGTCGCCCGGCGAACAGCAGTTCCGGCGGATTCGAGCGCGCCGGTCGGCCGGCGAAGGGCCAGATGTCGATGTCGATGCCGTTGTGGATGACCTGGATATCGGAGAGGTCGGGGCCGAAGAGCCGGTTCACCTCGTCGCGCATCGATCCCGAGCAGGTGATCACGGCGTCGGACTCGGTGGCCAGCCACCATTCGACCGAATGCACCTGTCGGTTGGTGACCCCGCTGACCCACCCGCTGTGTCTGCCTGCCTCGGTGGCATGCAGCGTCGACACCAGCGGGACGTCGAAGAACTCCGCGAGCGCGATGGCCGGATGCGCGACCAGCCAATCGTGCGCGTGGACGACGTCGGGGGCCCACCCGGTTGCCGTGGGATCGCGATGTCCGGCCAATGCGGTCAGTCCGGCACGGACGAACGAATGACCCATCGCCAGCGTCCAGGTCATCATGTCGCGACCGAAGTCGAAGTCGGGCGGGTCCTCGGCCACCGCGAGGACGCGCACCCCGTCGACGACGGTGTCGGTGGTGGGGTGACTCAGTGCATCCGTCCCCGACGGACGGCGGGTGAGCATGACGATGTCGTGGCCGGCCGCGGCCAATTCGGTGGCGAGATGGTGGACATGGCGGCCGAGCCCGCCGACCACCACGGGTGGGTACTCCCACGAGACGATCAGGACCCGCATCACACCCCCCTCGAAGTCGGTTCCGACGTGTCCAGCCGACGGGCGTCGAGGCCGGCGAAGAGATTGTCGGCGCGGAACCAGTTGTCGGCGAGACGTCGCGCCACGTCGGTGCGGCCGCGAAGCGCGGCATCGCTGATCTCGCGCGTTGCGTGCGCATGGGTGTGCGCACGTTGCACAGCGTACTGTGCGGCCGAATCCTTCGACACCATGAACGGCCAGTCGGAGGCGACGGTCATCAGGGCTTCCCGGACGATCTGATCGGCGACGCGATCGCGTCCGCCGCCGGGGTCCCGAAGCTTGGCGACGGCGTCGATCGCGGTCTCGACCACCTCGGCATTGAGCGTCACCAGATGCTCCACATCGGGTCCGTTCCAGACTCGCCAGTCCTTGCCCGACCCCCACGATGACGCCGGAAGATCCACCGCCGCACCGACATGACCGTCTCGTCGTGCCCCAGCCAGAGTGCCGACCCGGACGCCCGCCTCGGGCAGTCTGCGCAACAGTCGGTCCAACCACACCGGGCCCTCGAACCACCAGTGTCCGAACAACTCCGTGTCGAATGCGGCGACGACCAACGCGGGACGACCGAGCCGGTCGGACTCGCTGCGCAACCGGCGTCGGACGGTGTCGACGAAATCGTCGACGTGCCGGTCGATCACGGCGAGGACGCGATCGGGGTCGTAGGGCTTCTTGTCCTCGCCGGGAACCGATCGGCCGGTCACCCGCGCAAGTTTGAGACCGGTCGCGTGATCGTAGGTGTGGAAGTCCCGGTAGGCGGGATGGCCGGGATATCCCGACTTCGGCGACCACACCCGGTAACTCACCGGCAGGTCGCGGCCGAAAGCCACGACGTCGGTCTCGCCGACCGGTCGCCCGAGTGCGGTGTCGCCGTGCAGCGTCGGCCCGTCCACCATGAAGTGCCCGACACCTGCTGCGGCGTACTCGATCTCCATTCCGGGCGCGAAGGCGCACTCGGGGGCCCAGATGCCGGCCGGATCGGTGCCCCAGCGGGCACGTGCGTCGATCAGCCCCTCGGACAACGAGAATCGGCGCAGCCGGGAGTCGAGCAGCGGGGCGAAGGGGTGAGCGAGCGGACCGCCCAGGAGTTCGATGACCCCGCTGTCGATCAACGCGCGGATCTGCGGGCTGCCGCCATGTCGCCAGTGATGTTCGAAGTCGGTGATGGCCGATGCCGCGGAACGGAATTCGCGTGCTGCGGCGTCGCGTCGAACCGGATCGGTCGACTGCGCGGCACCCGCCGCTCGGAGCTGCCAGTCGGCCAACCACTCGTACATCGAGGCAACACAGTGGGGGTCGTCGAGTTGTGCGGCGAGCACCGGCGTGATGCCCAACGACAACTGGTCGGTGTAGCCGTCGGTGGCGAGTCCGCGCAGGACGCGGGCGACAGGGAGGTAGGAGGCGGCCCACGATTGGTACAGCCACTCCTCGCCGACCGGCCAGCGTCCGTGGTTGGCCAGCCAGGGGAGATGGGAGTGCAGGACCAGGGTGAACTGGCCGGGCACCGCGTCGGTGGACTTCGGGGGCGGGGTCACGAGGTCAGCGCCGGACCGCCACGGCGAGCAGGTCGAGACTGGCGTCGATACCCGCCGGAGCCGCAGGGTCGGCCGCGTCGGCGATCTCGAAGTCGGCGGTGTCGACGGCGGCCACGTCGGCGGCCAGATCGGCGGGCCAGGGCCGACCGCTGAGCGCCCGGTCGATCTGTGCGTCGATGAACGATCCACCCCAGCGCTCGTCGAGTGCACGCAGCCGGGGTCCGTGGTGGACGCCGAGCATCGCGACGACGTCGAAGCCGCCGTCGGTGAGCAGTTCGGTCAGCTCGGCTGCATCGAGTTCGCGGGTGTGGAACGGGTTGAGCGGGGTGTCGCGTCCGGGGGAGAAGGTGATGCGATTGGGCGTCGACATCAACAGGGTGCCGCCGGGCACCAGCGCCCGATGGCACTCCGTCACGAATTTCGGCTGATCCCACAGGTGTTCGATCACCTGGAAGTTCACCACCACGTCGACCGATGCGTCGTCGACGGGGAGATCGATCAGGTTGCCCTGACGGACGTCCAGACCCGGGTACCGCGACCGGGTGTGCGCAACCGCGGCGTCGTCGTAGTCGACGCAGGTCACCGACGCCGCGACCTGCGCGAGCATCGCAGCGCCGTAGCCCTCGCCGGAACCGGCCTCCAAGACCCGCGCATCCGCGCATCGGTCCTGCACATGGGTGTAGGCGATCTCGTGGCGGCGGAACCAGTAGTTCTCCTCGGGGATGCCCGGAACCGTCCGTTCGCCGGTCAGCGCGAGCTGCGGCGCGGCGTCGTCGGTTGCCCCCTGTGCGTCCGTCATCCCACGAAGGGTAGTACCCGGTGTCCGGCCCATCTTTACGCTCACCCTGATCCATTCATTGACCCCCCGATCGGCGCGCTGCTGAGCTGGATGACGACAGCGGTGCCGGGCAGCCGCGACCGGGCGGGGTTGTCCGCCGACTCGTCGGCGCCGTCGGCGTCGGGGTTGCGGGATCGATCCGGTGGCCACAGGTGTACAGCGAGAGGAAGACCGCAGCCATGACCACCGAACGCGTATCCGACGAGATCAAGTTCGCCTACTGGGTGCCCAACGTCAGTGGCGGCCTGGTGACCAGCACGATCGAACAGCGGACCAGCTGGGACTACGACTACAACGTCAAGCTGGCCCAGACGGCCGAGAACAACGGTTTCGAGTACGCGCTCTCGCAGGTCCGATACGAGGCCAGCTACGGTGCCGAATTCCAGCACGAGTCCACGAGTTTCAGCCTCGCCCTGCTGTTGGCCACGCAACGGCTGAAGGTGATCGCCGCCGTACATCCCGGTCTGTGGCAGCCGGCGGTGCTGGCCAAGTTGGGAGCGACCGCAGACCATCTCTCCAACGGCCGGTTCGCGGTGAACGTGGTGAGCGGGTGGTTCAAGGACGAGTTCACCCACTTGGGCGAGGCGTGGCTCGAGCACGACGAGCGCTACCGCCGCAGCGCGGAGTTCTTGCAGGTCCTGCGCAAGATCTGGACCGAGGACGATGTCGACTTCCGTGGTGACTTCTACCGCATCCACGACTTCACCCTGAAGCCGAAACCGCTCAACAGCCCGGAGCGCCCCAACCCGGAGCTGTTCCAGGGTGGCAACTCGCTGGCGGCGCGATCCAACGGTGGTCGATACGCCGACTGGTACTTCTCCAACGGCAAGGACTACGACGGCGTCACCGAGCAGATCGTCGACGTCCGGGCTGCCGCCCGGGAGGCCCAGCGCGAGGTGAAGTTCGGCCTGAACGGGTTCATCATCGCCCGCGACACCGAGAAGGAGGCGCGGGACACCCTGCGCGAGATCATCGAGAAGGCCAACACCCCCGCTGTCGAGGGCTTCCGCTCCGCTGTGCAGCAGGCGGGCAACTCGACGTCCGACAAGACGGGTATGTGGGCGGACTCCTCGTTCGAGGACCTCGTGCAGTACAACGACGGTTTCCGCACACAGCTGATCGGCACCCCGGAGCAGATCGCGGAGCGCATCGCCGCCTACCGCAAGCGCGGGGTCGACCTGATCCTGGGCGGGTTCCTGCACTTCCAGGAGGAGATCGAGTACTTCGGTGCCAAGGTGCTGCCACTGGTGCGCGAGATCGAGGCGAGCGAGCGCGCGAACGAACAGCAACTCGTCGGCGTCTGACCGGGCGGGTCCGGGGCACCCGCCGGGAGCCTTCGGACCCAATCGACACAGTTCGCAGATCATCGAACGGCCCACCATGTCGCCGACACGGTGGGCCGTTCGCGTCCCTTCGGTCGAGGGGTCGCCCGCCGCGGCGACGGGGTCCGCGGGTGCCGCCGCGCACACCCGCGACCACCGTCGTTGCGTCGGAGCTGGTCCCGCCCGTGCGATCGGTCGGTCGCAGCCGCCTGCCCCCGACGATGGATCGCCGCAGCGGCCGATCGGTCGGTGGGGAACAAGGATCGGTGCCTGTTTTGTGAGGTAGTCGATGTTCACCGGTACTTCGGCGGGCGCTAAAGTGGGGAAGACCCCATGGCCTTACCCGCCGGTAAGTTGCCTGAACCCGATGCAGGAGGTCGACGCAGACCCATGACGAACATCGTCGTTTTGATCAAGCAGGTTCCGGACACGTGGTCCGAGCGCAAGCTGTCCGATGGCGACTACACGCTGGATCGTGAGGCCGCCGATGCCGTGCTCGACGAGATCAACGAGCGCGCCGTCGAGGAGGCCCTGCAGATCAAGGAGGCCAACGGGGGCGAGGTGACCGTGCTGTCGGCCGGTCCCGAGCGCGCCACCGAGGCGATCCGCAAGGCACTGTCGATGGGTGCCGACAAAGCGATCCACATCAAGGATGACCAGCTCCACGGCTCCGACGCGGTGCAGACCGCGTACGTGCTGGCCCGTGCGCTGGGCACAGTCGAGGGTGTCGAGCTGGTCATCGCCGGCAACGAGGCGACCGACGGTCGCGTCGGCGCGATCCCGGCGATGATCGCCGAGTACCTCGAGCTGCCGCATGTCACCCATCTGCGCAAGCTGACCCTCGAGGGCGAGACCCTCAAGGGCGAGCGTGAGACCGACGAGGGCATCTTCCACGTCGAGGCCGAGCTGCCTGCGATCGTCAGCGTCAACGAGAAGATCAACGAACCGCGCTTCCCCTCCTTCAAGGGCATCATGGCCGCCAAGAAGAAGGAGGTCACCGTGGTGACCCTGGCCGAGATCGATGTCGAGGCCGGCGACGTGGGCCTGGAGAACGCCGGTTCGGTGGTCACCGCTTCCACGCCGAAGCCGCCCAAGACCGCCGGTGAGCGCGTCACCGACGAGGGCGACGGTGGCAGCAAGGTCGCCGAGTACCTGGTGTCGCAGAAGATCATCTAGCACTCCACCAGCAGCAGACATCCGGCGAGAACAAAGACATCAGGAGAATCAGACATGGCTGAAGTACTCGTGCTCGTGGAGCAGGATCCCGAGGGTGCCCTGAAGAAGGTCACCAACGAGCTCATCACCGCGGCCCGCGCTCTGGGCACCCCGTCGGCCGTCGTGGTCGGCGCACCCGGCGGAGCCGACAGCATCATCGACGGTCTCAAGGAGGCCGGCGCCGAGAAGATCTACGTCGCCGAGTCCGACGACGCGGCGGGCTACCTCATCAGCCCCAAGGTCGACGTGCTCTCGGAGATCGCCGAGCAGGCGACCCCGGCGGGAGTGCTCGTCGCCGCCACCGCGGACGGCAAGGAGATCGCCGGCCGGTTGGCCGTGCGTCTCGGCTCGGGTGTCCTGGCCGACGTCGTCGACGTCCGCGAGGGCGGCGTGGGCATCCACTCCATCTTCGGTGGTGCCTTCACCGTCGACGCCCAGGCCAAGGGTGACACCCCGGTCTTCTCGGTCCGCCCCGGTTCGGTCGAGGCCGCACCGCAGGCCGGCGCCGGTGAGCGCGTCGACATCGAGGTCCCGGCGGCTGCCGAGAACGCGGTGAAGATCACCAAGGTCGAGCCGAACGTCGGCGGCGACCGTCCCGAGCTCACCGAGGCGTCGATCGTCGTCTCCGGTGGTCGCGGTGTCGGTAGCGCCGACAAGTTCTCGGTCGTCGAAGAGCTGGCCGACTCGCTGGGTGCCGCTGTCGGTGCCTCACGCGCCGCGGTCGACTCCGGCTACTACCCGGGACAGTTCCAGGTCGGTCAGACCGGTAAGACCGTCTCGCCGCAGCTATACGTCGCGCTCGGCATCTCCGGCGCCATCCAGCACCGCGCCGGCATGCAGACCTCGAAGACGATCGTCGCCGTCAACAAGGACGAAGAGGCGCCGATCTTCGAGATCTCCGACTTCGGTGTGGTCGGCGATCTGTTCAACGTCGCCCCGCAGCTGACCGAAGAGGTCAAGAAGCGCAAGTAGCGCCCAGCGCTGCCGAACTCGCGACGGCCCCCGGACCACGGTCCGGGGGCCGTCGTCGTCGGTGGTCAGACGAAGCCGACATCTGATCGTCGGAACACCGTCACCGGTGGGCCGCCGGTTGGTGGGCACGGGTTCACCGCGATCTCGTCGCTGTTCATCGACGCAGCATCGACACGACACCCCACGGTGGCCGCCGCGATGCCCGCACTGGATTTCATCTGGGGCATGACAGTCCTCACCAGCACGTCGCGGATCACACCGGGTCCGATCATGCGCGCAGGTCCGGTCACCGTGGCGTTGTCCACCGACCCCGACGACATCGAGGCGGCCCAGCGGCTGCGCTACCAGGTCTTCGCCGAGGAGGACGGCTTCTCCGACCAGATCGGTGACCCGACCACCGGTCTCGACGCCGACTCCTTCGACGATCACTGCGAACACCTGCTCGTCTTCCACGAGGACACCGGCCTCATCGGGTGTGCGCGACTGCTGCCGCCCGCGGCCGCCATCGCCGCCGGCGGGTGGTACTCCGCGACCGAGTTCGATCTGTACGAGCTCGAACCCATCCGCGCCGAGACGGTCGAGATGGGGCGCGCATGCGTTGCCACCGCCCACCGCGACGGATCGGTCACCGCACTGATGTGGGCAGCGCTGCTGCACTACCTGGAGAACGCCGACTACCAGTACCTGATGGGATGCGTCTCCGTCCCGCTGTCGGGGGCAGGGGAGCGCGGCCAGGCGCTCCGCGGGGTCCGGGACCTCGCCCGCGATCGCCACCAGGCGCCGTGGCAGGCCTTCCCGCTGGAGCGGGCGCGCATCGACGGACGCACCCTCGACGAGATCGAGCCGCCCGCGGTTGCGGTGCTGCCGCCGCTGCTGCGCGGCTACATCCGCCTCGGTGCCCGGGTCTGCGGTGAACCGGCCGTCGACGAGATCTTCGATGTCGGCGACCTGCTGACCGTGGTCGACCGCACCCTGACCGACATCCGATACCTCGAGCGGCTGCGCGCGGCGGTCCGTCGCCTCGGCGGACAGGCCGACCGATGAGTGCGGCCCTGGCGGTGGCCACCCCGCCGTTGCCACCGACACAGTCGGGTGCGGCCGCGCTGCTCGCACCCGATCACCGCGGGCCTGCGGTTGCGCTGGTCCCGCCGCTGCCCGTCGAGCCCGACCATCGGCCCGAACCACGCGCTTGTGGCCCGGACCAGCATTCCTGGTACCCACTCAGTCCCTGTGGTGCCGACTGCCTCCCGGGCGACCACCGGGGTGTCGGACGGGTGCTCGTCGCGTACCGCATCACCCGATTGCTCGGCGTCGCGGCCGCCGTGATCCTCGGTGGCCTGATGGTCATGCCCGCGCCGCGTGTCGTCCGCCGTCGCTACCTGCGCCGTGCCGCCCGCGCCCTGCTGAGTGCGATCGGGGTGTCGGTGTACATCGACGACGACCGTCCGTTCCCGGGCTCGGCCCGCGGACTCGTCGTCGCCAACCACGTCTCCTACCTCGACATCCTGGCGATCGCGATGGTCAACCCCGCACACTTCGTGGCGAAGTCCGACGTCGCGTCGATGCCGGTGATCGCGACACTCGCGAACCGGCTCGGTGTGATCACCGTCGATCGGGGCTCGTTGCGCGCGCTGCCCGATATCCTCGCGACCACCGTCGAGAAATTGCACCGCGACAGCTCGGTCGCGGTCTTCCCCGAGGGCACCACCTGGTGTGGCCGGCGCAGCGGATCGTTCCGACCGGCCTTCTTCCAGGCCGCGGTCGACGCGGGCGTTCCCGTGCTCCCCATCCGGGTGCGCTACACGGGGCCCGACGGTGCACTCACGACTGCACCGGGTTTCATCGGCGACGACGGGCCCGCCGACACGTTGCGGCGGGTGCTGCGGATGCGCGGGCTCACCGTGCAGGTCCGGGTCCACGAACTACAGTTGCCGGCCGCCGATCGCCGCGAGTTGTCCCGGCGCTGCGAAGCACTCATCGCCCAGGGCTGACCCGGGCGGGGGCGACCGCGGGACCGGCCCGGCGATGGTGACGAAGAAACAAATATCCTATATGTTGTCATCGTTCGTCGACGCGACGTCGCGCCGAGACCGCACCGTCCCCGCACCGGAAGGCACCCGATGACCGCCACCTCAGCTCTGACCCGCGAGCAGGCCCGCGTCCGCTTCTCCGAACTGCGCGCGGTCGACGGGGTGGTCGACGACGCCGAACTCGACGCCATCTGGTCCGCACTCGCGACGGTCACCCCCGAGGAGATCTTCGGCTCGTGGAAGGGCGACGAGTTCACCACCGGCCATCCGACCAACGGGCTGCTGCAGAAGGCGCGTTGGTACGGCAAGACCTTCACCTCACGGTCCGACGTCCAGCCGTTGATGTGCCGTGACGAAAACGGAAAGCTGTTCTCCGACAAGAAACTCGGCAAGGGTGAAGCGACGCTGTGGTCGATCGAGTTCCGTGGTGAGATCACCGCGAGCATGGTCTACGACGGGCAGGCCGTGATCGACCACTTCAAGAAGGTCGACGACTCCACGTTGATGGGGATCATGAACGGCAAGGCCGCCGTGGTCGACGGTCGCCACCTCTACTTCATCCTCGACCGGGCCTGAGGGGCGTGCGAATCCAGGCCGCCCTCGTCACCCGACCGGGTGGCCCCTTCGAGATCACCGAGATCGAGATCGCACGTCCCCGCGGCGACGAGGTCCTGGTCGCGATGTCGGCGGTCGGGATCTGCCACACCGACCTCTCGATGCGCGCGACGTGGCCCACGGCCCGCTGTCCCCAGGTCTTCGGTCACGAGGGTGCCGGGGTGGTCGTCGACGTCGGTGACGACGTCGACTCACTGAACCCCGGCGATCACGTGGCGCTGACCTTCCGCAGCTGCGGGCGGTGCGGCCCGTGCGTCGCCGACCATCCCGCGTACTGCACCTCCGGTCTCAACACGTCCGGACGGCCGGACGGCTCGCCGACGCTGAGTCGCGACGGAGCGCCCGTGTACGGCGGCTTCTTCGGCCAGTCCAGTTTCGCCACCCACGCGATCGCCCACCAGGACAACGCGATCCGCATCTCGCCGGACATCTCGCCGGTCGCCGCCGCACCGCTCGGCTGCGGCATCCAGACCGGCTACGGCACCGTGACCCGCGTGCTCCGACCGGAGGCGGGAGCGAACCTGACCGTCTACGGCGCGGGCAGTGTCGGACTCGCCGCGGTGCTGGCCGGGGTCGCCGCAGGCGCACAGGTCGTCGCGGTGGACCCGGTGACAGCACGCCGCGAGCTCGCTGAACGGTTCGGCGCCGTCGGCACCGTCGACCCCACCGCGGTCGAGGATCTCGCCACCGCGGTCGTCGGACGTCACGGCGGTCTCGCCGACGCCGCGATCGACACCACCGCTCGTCAGGAGATCCTCGACGCCGCGATCGAGGCGGCCGAACCGCGCGGCACGATCGCGCTGGTGGGCATCGGGCGCCGGCTCGACTTCGACGTGATGCGCGTCCTCTACAAGGGGGTGACTATCCGCGGCGTCATCGAGGGTGACGTCATACCGCAGGAGATCATCCCCGACCTGGCACGACGCCATGCCGCGGGCCGGTTGCCCCTCGACGATCTGGTCACCACCTACCCGTTCGCCGACATCGAACGTGCGGCGTCCGATGCCGCTGCGGGACGGGTGGTCAAGCCGGTCCTGACCTTCGGCGACACCCCGCTCTGACGTGGTGCGTCGCCGTATGGGCGGGCGTCGGGAATTGGTCGGTGGTGTCGTCGCGTTTATCCTTGACGCATATGTCCAGCAGCCGTTCTGACGAGACGGTGCCGTCCCGGGCACCGGTCTACCTCGACCACGCCGCGTCCACCGTCCTGGTGCCCGAGGCCGCCGAGGCGATGGTTGCCGTGTTCGCCCACGTCGGGAACGCGTCGTCGCTGCACGGGTCGGGCCGGTGGGCACGTCGGCGGCTCGAGGAGGCCCGCGAGGCCATCGCAGGTTCGGTGGGCGCCCGACCGTCCGAGGTGATCTTCACCGGCGGCGGCACCGAGGCCGACAACCTCGCCGTCAAGGGCATCTTCTGGGCGCGCCGCAACGCCGACGCACGCCGCCGACGCGTCATCGTCTCCGCGGTCGAACACCATGCCGTGCTCGACCCCGCGCAGTGGCTGGCCGACGAGGACGACGCCGAGTTGGTCGTCCTGCCGGTGGACGCCTTCGGGGTGGTGTCGGTCGCGGGCCTGCGCGCCGAACTGTCGGAGCACGCCGACGAGACGGCCCTGATCTCGGTGATGTGGGCCAACAACGAGGTCGGCTCGATCCAGCCGATCGCCGAGATCGCCGCACTCGGCGCCGAGTTCGGTGTCCCCGTCCACTCGGATGCGATCCAGGCGGTCGGACACCTGCCGGTCGACTTCGCCGCCAGCGGGCTGTCGGCCATGAGCATCGCCGCCCACAAGTTCGGTGGACCGCAAGGCGTCGGCGCCCTGCTCATCCGTCGTGACGTGCCGTGTGTCCCGCTGCTGCACGGTGGCGGTCACGAGCGCGACATCCGCTCGGGCACACAGGACGTGGCCGGCGCGTCGGCGATGGCGGCGGCACTCCGGGTGGCGGTCGACGCGTTGCCCGAGTCGATCGATCGCGTTGCCGCCCTTCGGGACCGGCTCTTCGAGATCCTGCTGGCCATCCCCGACACCCGGGTCAACGGTCCACTCGGCGACGCCCGCCTCCCCGGCAACGTGCACGTCTCGTTCGAGGGATGCGAGGGCGACTCGCTGCTGATGCTCCTGGACGCCAACGGGATCGAATGCTCCACCGGTTCGGCCTGCACCGCCGGTGTCGCACAGGCAAGCCATGTGTTGCTCGCCATGGACCTCGACGTCGCCACCGCGCGCGGCTCGCTGCGCTTCTCGCTCGCGCCGACCACCACCGACGCCGACCTGGATGCGGTGGCCGAGGTCATCGTGCCCGTGGTCGAGCGGGCCCGCGCGGCCGGTCTCGTGTCGTCGCCGGCCGGGAAGGGAAACTGATGCGTGTGCTGGCCGCGATGAGCGGCGGAGTCGACTCGGCGGTGGCCGCGGCACGTGCGGTCGAGGCGGGGCATGACGTCGTCGGCGTCCACCTGGCGCTCTCGACGGCGCCCGGCGCATTGCGCACCGGCTCGCGCGGATGCTGCTCACGAGAGGATGCCGACGATGCGCGCCGGGCTGCCGACGTCCTCGGTATCCCGTTCTACGTTTGGGACTTCGCAGATCGCTTCAAGGAAGACGTCATCGACGAGTTCGTCGACGCATATGCGGTCGGTGAGACGCCCAATCCGTGCCTGACCTGCAACGAGAAGATCAAGTTCGCGGCTCTGGCCGACAAAGCGATCGCGCTGGGCTTCGATGCACTCGCGACCGGTCACTATGCGCGGCTCGTCGACGGCGAATTGCGTCGGGCCGTGGACGACGACAAGGACCAGTCGTATGTGCTGGCAGTGCTGACCGCCGACCAGCTGTCCCGGGCCCTGTTCCCGGTCGGCGACAGCCCGAAGTCGGAGATCCGCGCAGAGGCGGCCGATCGCGGACTGGCCGTGGCCGACAAGCCGGACTCCCACGACATCTGTTTCATACCGACCGGCGACACGCGTGCCTTCCTCGGGGCGCGCATCGGTATCCGGCCGGGTGCGGTCGTCGACGGTGCCACCGGTGACCGTCTGGCCGACCACGAGGGCGTCCACGGCTTCACCATCGGTCAGCGCAAGGGCCTCGGCATCGACGCCCCCGCCGCCGACGGTCGGCCGCGTTACGTGACCGGGATCGATCCTGAGTCGGGCACCGTGACGGTCGGCGCGGCCGAGGATCTGCACATCTGGCGGATCACCGCGGGTCCGGCGGTGTGGACCTCGGGCGTCGCACCCGAGGGGCCGATCGAATGCATGGTCCAGGTCCGCGCACACGGCGGACTCGCACCCGCGGTGGTCACCCCGACCGAGGTCGATGGTGTGCCCGGCCTCGACATCGCCCTGTCCGAACCGCTGACCGGCGTCGCCCGCGGTCAGGCCGCCGTCGCGTACCTGCCCGACGCCGACTCCGGCGACCTGGTGGTCGGCTCGGGGCGGATCCGCTCGACCAGCCCGGTTCCGGCCACCCCGGCATCCCTCGACGCGTGAGCAGTCCGTTCGCCGGTCTGGGCACCGGTGTCGGATCGATGCCGCAGGTTGCGCCCACGCAGGCCGCCGAGATCGTGACCGGAGAGCTCGATCTCGCGTTCCTGCCGGAATTGCCGTCCCGCGGTCTGGGAGCCGATCTCATCGGCCGGATGGCCGCGCTGCTCGTCGACATCCCGCTGGACGTGTCGAGCCGGGGGTACCGTCTGTCGGCCCGTCCGTCTGCGGTGAGCCGACGTGCCGACGAACTCCTGCGCCGAGACCTCGACGCGATCGAAGAGCTCTGGGACGGGGCCGGTTTCATCGGCACGGCACGGCCGTTCAAGATCCAGGCGTGTGGACCTTTCACACTCGCCGCGTCGGTGGAGGCCGGGGGCGGTCACAAGGCGATCCGCGATCGCGGAGCGTGGACCGATCTCGTCGAGTCGACCACCGAGGGCCTGCGTGTGCACGCAGCAGAAGTGGTCCGTCGCCTGGGCGTCGAGGTCCTGGTGCAGATCGACGAACCGTCGGTCGGCGCCGTGATCGACGGTCGGGTGACCCCGTTGAGCCGTCTGGACACGGTCCCGCCGGTCCCGGTGGCCGATGTGGCGGAGGCGCTCTCGGGGCTCGTCGAGAAGCTCGGGCATCCGGTCGTCGTACACAGCTGCGACACCCCACGCTGGGATCTGATCGACCAACTGCCCGCAGCCGGCTTCTCGCTCGACGTCACCGCACTGACGACCGCCGATCTCGACGGCATCGGCGGTCTCGTCGATCGCGGGGCACTGCTGGTCGCAGGGATCGTGCCCAGCACCGAACAGTCGAGCCCGCTGCACGCGGACGAGGTCGCCGGTCGCCTGGCCGCACTGGTCGATCGGATCGGACTCGATCGGGAGGTGTTGGCGCGCAACGTGATCGTCACACCGACCTGCGGGCTCGCCGGCGCCACCCCGATGTGGTCGGTTACTGCACTCGGATTGTGTGCGCGCGCCGCGCAGGCGCTCGCGGAGGACCCGACCGCAGTCTGAGGCCGAAGCGGGCCCCACCTCGTCGGCAGGCAGTGTCCGGTGGGTCAGCGGGCGTCGAGTTCGGCGATCGCCCTTTTCGGCGCCACCGACCGGTAACTCGCGTCGAGCAGCTCGCCGACCTCGGTCCAGTCGGAGTCCTCCTCGAGGAGCAGACCGAGCCAGCCGTAGGGGCCCAGATAGGCGGGCAGGAAGAAACGCTCGTCCGACAGCAGCGCTTCGCGTTCGGCGGCATCGGGGATGAACAGGATCGACTGGTCGTGGCGCGGACCGCCCTTGACCATCCCGCCGTAGTTGCCGAACATCTTGCCGCAGCGGAACGTCGGGCGACCGTGTGCGACGACCTCGGTGGCTTCCGGGAGTGCCAGCGCCACCTCACGGACGCGGCCCAGGATCGGGTCCGCGTCGTCGAACATGATCTCGTGGGCCATGCCGGCCAGGATAGTGGGCTGCGCGGCCGGCTGCGCGTGATCCGCTACTCCCGAGTCGGGGGATCGATGTCGGTCGGCTTCGATAGGCTCGGGACGTGTCAGACGACGTGGAAGAGCAGGGAACGGGCGCGGCCGTTCGCGAACAGTGGTCGACGCTGGCCGACGAGATCCGCGAGCACCAGTTCCGTTACTACGTCAAGGATGCCCCCGTCATCACCGACGGCGAGTTCGACCACCTGCTGCGTCAGTTGCAGGAGCTCGAGGCCGAGCATCCCGAACTGGCCGTGGCCGATTCGCCGACCAAGCTGGTCGGCGGCGGGTTCTCCACCGCGTTCACCGCGGTGGACCACCTGGAGCGGATGTTGTCGTTGGACAACGTCTTCGACTCCGACGAGATGCGCACCTGGGTGGATCGCACCGAGAACGAGACCGGGCCCCACACCGCGTACCTGTGTGAGCTCAAGATCGACGGCGTCGCACTGGCCCTCGTCTACGAGAACGGTGTCCTGACGCGAGGCGTCACGCGTGGCGACGGTCGCACCGGTGAGGACGTCTCGCTCAACGCGCGCACCATCGACGACATCCCACAGCGACTCACGGCCACCGACGACTACCCGATCCCCGCGGTGCTCGAGGTGCGCGGTGAGGTCTTCTTCCGCGTGGAGGACTTCGAGGCGCTCAACGCCTCGCTGGTGGAGGACGGCAAGGCCCCGTTCGCGAATCCGCGCAACTCGGCCGCGGGCTCACTGCGTCAGAAGAATCCGCAGGTCACCGCCCGCCGACGGTTGCGGATGATCTGCCACGGAATCGGACACACCGAGGGCTGGCGACCGGAGTCGCTGCACGACGCGTACCTGGCACTCGGAGAGTGGGGTCTGCCGGTGTCGGCGCACACCACCCGGTTGACCTCCACCGACGAGATCCTCGACAAGATCGTCTACTGGGGCGAGCATCGGCACGACGTCGAACACGAGATCGACGGCATCGTCGTCAAGGTCGACGACGTGACCCTGCAACGTCGGCTCGGGTCGACATCCCGCGCACCCCGATGGGCGATCGCCTACAAGTACCCACCCGAGGAGGCGACCACCACGCTCCTCGACATCCAGGTGGGTGTCGGACGTACGGGTCGGGTGACCCCGTTCGCTGTGCTGAAACCCGTGCTGGTGGCCGGGTCGACGGTGTCACGCGCCACCCTGCACAACGAGTCCGAGGTGCGGCGCAAGCAGGTGCTGATCGGAGACACCGTCACCATCCGCAAGGCCGGCGACGTGATCCCCGAGGTGCTCGGGCCCGTCGTCGACCTCCGCGACGGCAGTGAGACCGAGTTCGTGATGCCCACGCACTGCCCGGAATGCGGAACAGCACTGCGGCCGGAGAAGGACAGCGACGCCGACATCCGATGCCCCAACGCCGAATCGTGCCCGGCGCAGTTGCGGGAGCGCCTGTTCCACCTGGCCGGGCGCGGTTCCTTCGACATCGAGGCGCTCGGCTACGAGGCGGCCACGGCGTTGCTCACGTCGGGGGTGATCACCAACGAGGGAGATCTGTTCTCGCTCAATGCCGACGACCTCGCCCGGACCGACCTGTTCGTCACCAAGAACGGCGCACTGTCGGCCAACGGCAAACGCCTGCTGGCCAATCTGGACGGCGCCAAGGAGGTTGCGCTGTGGCGAGTCCTCGTCGGCCTGTCGATCCGTCATGTCGGCCCCACCGCCGCGCGCGCCCTGGCGACCGAATTCGGTTCGCTGCAACGCATCCAGGACGCCACCGCCGAGGAACTGGCGGCCACTGAAGGGGTCGGCGCGACGCTGGCGCAGAGTGTGCACGACTGGTTCGCTGTCGACTGGCATCGAGACGTCGTCGAGAAGTGGCGTGCGGCAGGGGTCTCCATGGAGGACGAGCGCGACGAGTCCATCGCCCGGACACTCGAGGGCAAGACCATCGTCGTCACCGGATCGCTGCAGGACTTCTCTCGCGACGGCGCGAAAGAGGCCATCCTCCAGCGCGGCGGGAAAGCATCGGGGTCGGTCTCGAAGAAGACCGACTACGTGGTCATCGGCGAGTCACCGGGGTCCAAGGCCGAGAAGGCGGAACAACTCGGGGTCCCGATCCTCGACGAGGACGCCTTCAAGGTGCTTCTCGAGACCGGCGAAGGCCCTGAGCGCGCCGAGTCGTAGCGCGACCGGTGCCGATTCTGTAGTACGAAACGACTCCCGGAGTCGTTTCGTACTACGAAAACAGCTGGTGGGTCAGGAATCCGAGCGCAGGACGGTGGAGACGATGCCCGCGAGGTAGCCGAGTCGGGCCACCTCGGACGGCCGGAAGTCGGGCCCGCCGATGCGTCCCAGCAGGATCGCCCGCTCGCCGGCCCGGTCACCGGAGCCGAGGGGAGCAGCCGCGAGACGCGTGTCCATGTCCTGCCAGGCTGTCGGCACCCACTCGGCGTCGGGATCGAGCTGAGCGGCCCGGGTGATCGGCAACCAGTCGGCACGGGTCAACGGGGTCTCGGGGGCACCGGAGCTGCCGAAGAGTTGCAGCACGCCGCCGCTGGCGCTGGTGATGACGGTCGCCCAGGAGACGCGCAGCACTCGCGGCGCGTTGTCGACCAGTACCTGAAGCCGGTCGCGCCCAGCGGTCGCGACACGATCGACGAGCTCGAGCTCGCGATGGGTGTCGAGCACACCGGAGTACGGCCGGATCGAGTCGACGTGGACGCCCTGCACCTTCTCGGCAGCGGTGATCAGGGTGTCGGGGAGCGAGCCGGGGGCCACCTCGACGACCAGGTCGTCGACCGCGAACCCGTCACCGCGCTCGACCACCTCCAGGGACAGGATGTCGGCACCCACCTTGCCGAGCTGCACGGCGAGCACACCGAGACTGCCGGGACGGTCGGTCAGCGAAACCCGTAGGAGGTAGGACACGCGGGCCATTGTCGCACCGCGCCGACCACCCCGCTCACGTCAGGGCGCCGCCTCGATGCCGACTGCGGTGCCGTAGGCGCAGACCTCGATACCCGTGCCGCCGTACTCGGTGGTCTCGAACCGGAACGCGACCACACCGTTCGC
Organism: Gordonia soli NBRC 108243; assembly: GCF_000334455.1. Classification (GTDB taxonomy): domain Bacteria; phylum Actinomycetota; class Actinomycetes; order Mycobacteriales; family Mycobacteriaceae; genus Gordonia; species Gordonia soli. The sequence continues at coordinate 62,649 of NZ_BANX01000002.1, read as the reverse complement.
GCCCCGACGCTCGGCTTCCGTCGCCAGGCGCTGCAGGGCCTCCTGTCGGCACTCGTGCAGTAGCGAGGTGATGCCCTTCAGCTCGCCGCCCGCCATCGCCTTGAACCCGGCTCCGATGTTGGAGCCGATGTGGCGGGACCGCACGGTCAGCCCGAAGCACTCGCCGAACACGTGCGCGATCCGGTAGCCGGGAATGTCGTTGGTGGTGACGATGATCACCTGTCCAGCGTACGACCCGGGGGAGGGTCCGGGTGGACGAATCGACCGGTCGCGGATCGGGGTCGGGCCGGCTACCGCCGACTGTCGGCGTCGGCGGTCGCGGATGCTCATCGGTACCCGACTAGTCTTGTGGGGTCATCGATCGGCCAGGAGAAAGGAAGCGATCGACATGTCCGGCGACACCGGCTCCGCCATCACCCGCGAGGAGGTCGCCCATCTCGCGCGGCTGTCCCGGCTGGCATTGACCGACGAGGAACTCGACCAGTACGCGGGGCAGCTCGATTCGATCCTCGCGCATGTCGCCCAGATCTCCGAGGTCGCTGCCGACGAGGTGCCCGGCACCGCGCATCCCGCCGAGCTCGCGAACGTACTCCGAGCCGACGTCGTGGTGCCCGGACTGACCACCGATCAGGCCCTGTCCGGCGCACCCGCCGTGGAACAGGATCGGTTCGCCGTCCCGCAGATCCTGGGAGAAGAGCAGTGACCGCCGCCCCCCGCGCCGCCGGCGACCTGACCGGGTTGTCGGCCGCAGATCTCGCCGACAAGATCGCGAGCCGTGAGGTCTCGTCGGTAGAGGTCACCCAGGCCCATCTCGACCGCATCGCCGAGGTCGACGACCAACTCGGTGCCTTCCTGCACGTCAGCGGAGCCGAGGCGCTCGTCGCCGCGAAGGCAGCCGACGACGCGGTGGCCGCGGGCGAGGCGCCCTCGCCGCTGGCCGGTGTGCCGATCGCCCTCAAGGACGTCTTCACCACCGTCGACGCCCCGACGACCTGTGGCTCGAAGATCCTCGAGGGGTGGGTCCCGCCGTACGACGCGACCGTGACCGCCCGCCTGCGTGCGGCCGGCATCCCGATCCTCGGCAAGACCAACATGGACGAGTTCGCGATGGGCAGTTCGACCGAGAACTCCGCTTATCAGGTGACACGCAACCCGTGGGACACCACGCGCATCCCCGGTGGCTCGGGTGGCGGCAGCGCCGCGGCGCTGGCCTCCTACCAGGCGCCGCTGGCGATCGGCACCGACACCGGTGGATCGATCCGGCAGCCGGCTGCGGTGACCGCGACGGTCGGCGTCAAGCCCACGTACGGCACCGTCTCGCGCTACGGCCTGGTGGCCTGCGCGTCATCGCTCGACCAGGGCGGTCCCTGCGGCCGAACGGTCCTCGACACCGCGTTGCTGCATTCGGTGATCGCCGGACACGACCCGCGCGACTCGACCTCCATCGACGTGCCCGTGCCCGACGTCGTCGGTGCCGCCCGCGCGGGAGCCGAGCAGGATCTCGCGGGCGTCCGGATCGGTGTCGTCAAGGAACTGCAGGGCGAGGGCTACCAGGCGGGCGTGCAGGCGTCCTTCCGAGCTGCGGTCGACGTGCTCACCGCTCGCGGTGCCGATGTCGTCGAGGTGTCCTGCCCGCACTTCAGCTACGCGCTGGGGGCCTACTACCTGATCCTGCCGTCCGAGGTGTCGTCCAACCTGGCGCGCTTCGACGCGATGCGATACGGCCTGCGCGTCGGCGACGACGGCAGTCACAGCGCAGAGGATGTCATGGCGCTGACCCGTGAGGCCGGCTTCGGCCCGGAGGTCAAGCGCCGCATCATGATCGGCACCTACGCGCTGTCGTCGGGCTACTACGATGCCTACTACGGGCAAGCGCAGAAGGTGCGAACGCTGATCTCACGTGACTTCACCGACGCGTTCGAGAACGTCGACGTCCTGGTCTCGCCGACCACACCGACCACCGCCTTCCCGATCGGGGAGAAGGTCGACGATCCGCTGGCCATGTACCTGTTCGACCTCGCGACCCTGCCGGTCAACCTGGCCGGCATCGGCGCGATGTCGGTGCCGTCAGGGCTCTCCGACGACGGACTGCCCGTCGGATTGCAGATCATGGCTCCAGCCCTGTCCGACGACCGGCTGTACCGCGTCGGCGCCTCGTACGAGGCCGCGCGCGGCCCCGTCGGCTGAGCCGACACCCATCACCTGACAGCCGAGGCCGGCCGGTCCGAACATCCCGACCGGCCGGCCTCGTCGTGGTCGGTGACCCAGCGGTGTCGACCCACGCGGCCGCGTCGTCGAACCAGCGTCTCACCCGTCCGAGAGCGAGGTGGTCGACGACTGCTCGGCGCCGTACCGATGTCCGGCTCCCGCCGGGACGTCGAGTGCGGCCAGCAGGTCGACGCTGGTCTGTACGAAGTCGAGGACGGGCACCCACGGCATGCGATGCACGGTTGCACCCACAGCTCGTGCATCGGTTGGCGGCACCGGTGGCCGCCACAGCAGTGCGGGTGACCACCGCGGTACCGGATCGGACCGGTTGGCGACGATGGTCCGCGGTGATCCGCTGGGAACCGGGTCGATGGTGTCGCCCGGGACACCGGCGAGCATGGTCGCGGTGACCAGGCCCGGGTGATGGGTGTCGGCCCAGACGCGGGCCGACTCCGCGCCGATCGCGCCCAGGCTCTGCCCATAGAGGTGGATCGGCGGCCAGCGACGTCCGGCGTCGCGGTCGCGGGCGGCCCGGAGCGCGTCCAGTAGAGCGATCGCCGACCGGCCCGCCCCGCCGCGATCCTGGACGAAAGCCCGCCATGAGGACTCGTCGGCGTACTGCAGGGCCAGCGTCGAGACCCGGCCGTCGAACCGTCGCTGAAAGGCGTGCACTGCCGACCGGTCGACCCAGCCCGACCCGGTGGGGACGGCGAGCAGTACCGCGCGGTCGTCGGCGCCGCCGCCGTCGAGCCATTCGTTCACCACCGCCACCGCCCGCGCTGCGAGGCTCTGCCGGTCGAGTGCACCGTAGATCACCGGGGCGTCCGGCGAAGACATCTGCGCGGCGGCGATCGCGTCGGGCGACGACATCGATGCTGCCGACGGCGCTGCCGGCGCGGTGGACTCGGCGGTGGACGCGGGGACGTAGCCGGCCAGCAACGCCGCGATCATCGAGACCACCGCTGCGGTGATCCGGGGAACGTATGCCAGCGCGGCGACGATCATCGCGGCCGGCCCGATGGTGATCGCCCACCACCCCACACCGGCAGCAGGTAGTCCGAGATCGCCACGGATGACGTTCTGACACAGCGTGGTCGCGATGCTCATCGCGCCGACGGTCACGGCTGCGCCGAGCGCCAGCTGTCCGGTTCTCGGGACATGATGTCCGGTGCGGCAACGGATGTGCGTCCACGCCAGGCCGAATAACGTACCCACGGCGGTGAACAGGGCGACGACCAGTCCGGAGACGGTCGCCTCGCGCGGCATCCCACCGGGATACAGCGCGATCAGCGCGCCGACGGCAGCACCTACCGAGATCGGATCAGTTGGTGGGTGGTGTCGTGGCAGGCGCCGGCTCACGCCGGCACCCCGGAACGGACGTCGGTGACCGCCGACCAGACGCGTGCCGCGCCGGACGTGAGGATCTGCTCGGTGTCCTCCGGTCGAGGGGGTCCGTCGTGCTGTCGCCAGGTGTTGACCGCCAGCGCGAGTCGCGCCGACTCGGCGGCGGCGACACAGGTGCTGTTCGTGCACGAGCGCTGCATCCGGTCGGCGAGCATTCTGTCGAGGTCACGACGCGCCCAACCGCCGAGCGGATGCCCCGCCCGCTCAGCGTGTCTCAATACGTCGTAGCCGAAATCGTGGGTGCGGCAGAGTTGTTCGAAGTGAGTGGGCATCGGGAGCGGCGACGAGCAGCCATCTCCGGTCGGGTTGGTCGGGTAGCCGTCGACGATCCTCGGGCGATAACCGAACTCGGCGACGAAGTCGGCAGGCAGCGCCGCGACGCTGTCGGCCGGATGGCGGCCGGTGAGGAGACGGATCACCCTGGCGTCGTGCGGTTCCTGGCTGTGGGCGGAGACACGATCGACGGTTCCGCCACTGTCGGTGCCGATGGATTCGCGGTGCAGGGCGTCGGCGCGTGCGGTACCGATCGCCAGTCCGACGCCGGCGATCATGATCGCCAACGTGGTGCCGATGGTCTTGGGAGAGAGATGGACCCGGCGGTGGAGACGGACGGACCCGGACGCCATGGTCAGCATCCGGCGCATCAGGGACAGCAACAGATCACGGGCAGTGGACAGTCGGGTTCGGATTCGCATGACGGTCACACTGCTCGCGGACTTCTCATCGGACATCGCCCGTCGGTCCGGTTCTCGACTCGATCCGGGCGTGATCCGACCCCCGGGTCTCATCCCGACGGTGGACAGACGAGATCACTCAGAAGTATGAGGACTCGTCGGGCAGCGCCCTCTACCGTGAGTGCTCGAGGTGATGAACATGTTTCGACGGTACAGATCGCGGCGTGCGGACGGTCGGCCCCACCGACTGCGGCGAGGGGTGGTGGCCGCGGGTTCTGCGATGATGCGAGAGCTCTCCGAGTTACCCGCTGCCCAGGATCCCGCAGTTCAGCGGTACTTCTCGTCGCGAGTCAACTGGTTCTTCCTGTTCGCCGCGCTCGTCATGTATTCGATTGCCTGGCCGACCCTGCCGCTGACCCACGAACTGCCTGCGTACACGCTTCCGGTGGTCGCGGCGTTCGCCTCCCTGCCCCTCGCGCTCGCCTGGGCCGCACCGACGGTCGGCTGGGCTGTCTCCGTGGTGTCTGCGCAGGTCATCGGCCTCATCATCCCGACGGCCAACGGATGGCCCTGGTCGATCCAGGTGACGCATCTCATCGTGCTGCTGGTCCTCACCACCTGCACCTACCTCCGCGGACCACTGACCTGGTTGCCGGTGGTCTGGGTCAGCACCTGTCTGGTCATCTACTTCGCGGCCCCCGGCAACGACGGACTCGGTTGGGCCTTCGGGCTCACGTTCCTCGCCATCGTGGTGGCACTGATCCGATTCCTGGTCCGTTCCCGTCGCCAGCTGCGCGCGCGCACGGAGGAGACCGAACTCGCCGAGTCGCAGAAGGTCGTCCTGGAGGAGCGGGCCCGGATCGCGCGAGATCTCCACGATGTCGTCGCCCATCGGATGTCGGTGGTGGTGGTGATGGCCCAGACCGCCCGCTACCGCCTCTCCGAGGTGAGCGACGAGGCTGCCGGCGAGTTCGACGAGATCGCCAGCGCTGCGCGCACCTCGCTGAACGAGGTCCGCCAGTTGTTGGGCGTGCTCCGGCTCGAGGGTGACGCACCGGCTGCACCCAATCCCGGGCTCGACGACATCGAGGCACTGGTCGATGCGACGCGCCGGACCGGTGCCGAGGTCACCCTGGTCGACGAGCTGGATCATTCGCTGGTCGGCGACACCGCCGCGCTTGTGGTGTACCGCATCATCCAGGAATCCCTGGCCAACGCGACCCGCCATGCGCCCGGTTCGCGGATAGACGTTCGCGTGATCGCTCACGGCACAGCGGGTCTCGAGGTCGGTGTGCGCAATTCGGTCGCCACCGCGGCGCCGATGGGTCTCTCCGGCGGGGGTGCCGGTATCCCCGGGATGATCGACCGCGCGAAGACCGTGGGTGGCACCCTCGGGGCCGGTCCGACCCCGGACGGGGGATTCGCCGTCCGGGCCCTGATCCCGCTGGGCGAGGCGACGATCCGGATGATCGACGAGACGCCGACGGTGTCGGGCGACCGTCCAGCGATCGAGGGGTCGGCGACGTCCGCCGGAGTGCCGACCTCCGCCGGAGACCGACCCGGTACCCACTAGGCTGCACCTCGTGCCCATCACCGTTGTGATCGCCGATGATCAGGCCATGGTGCGTCAGGGGTTCTCGGCGTTGCTCGCCGCCCAGGAGGACATCTCCGTGCTGGGCGATGCCGCCGACGGGGTCGCGGCCGTCGAGGTCGTCACCCGGCTCCAGCCCGACGTCGTACTGATGGACGTCCGGATGCCTCAGCGGGACGGACTGTGGGCCGCCGAACAGATCCTCGGGCCACATCGCACCGAGCGCGAGACCCGGGTCCTGATGCTCACCACCTTCGACATCGACGACTACGTCTACGAGGCCCTCCGCATCGGAGCGTCAGGATTCCTGCTGAAGGACGCACCGGCGGAGGAGTTGGTGCGCGCGGTACGCGTGGTCGCGGCAGGCGAGGCTCTGCTCGCGCCGTCGATCACCCGACGCCTGATCACCGAGGTGACCGCGCGTCGGTCCCGTGGGCGGACGCCGTCCCGCGCCGCGGACGTGCTCACCCCGCGCGAGCGAGAGGTCCTCGACCTGGTTGCGGACGGCAAGTCGAACGGGGAGATCGCGACCGAGTTGTTCGTCTCCGAGCAGACCGTGAAGACGCACGTGAGCAGCGTGCTCGGCAAGCTGCAGCTGCGCGACCGCGCGCAGGCCGTCGTCTTCGCCTACGAGAACGGTCTCAAGTAGCCCGCGATTCGTCGATCGTGCGCTCGAGCTCGTTCATCGTGCGCCGGAGCACGTCGATCGTGCGCTTGAACTCGTTCATCGTGCGCTGATCTGTAGCCGGGAAGAGGTAGAGGCGCACGGTCAACGCTCTAGAGCGCACGGTCAACGATCCAGAGCGCACGGTCGACGATCTGGAGCGCACGATCGACGTGCTCGGGTGTCGCGTCTTGCTGCGCGGACCCCGGGTATCCGGCGCGCGCGACCGTCGGCCACTAGATTGGGGCAGTGATCGGATCCGCTACCGGATGCGACGGCGGACCGACAGGGAGGCTTCTCGACGATGGGCAAGCGGTTCGGCATCCTCACCTCCGGCGGCGACTGCCCCGGCCTCAACGCCGTCATCCGCGGCGCGGTGCTCAAGGGGGAGACCGTCTACGGCCAGGAGTTCGTCGGGTTCCGCGACGGATGGTGGGGTCTCGTCCACGGCGAGGTGATGGATCTCGACCGCTCGGTCGTCCGCGGTCTGTCGCACCAGGGCGGAACGATCTTGGGCACCAGTCGATTCGGGCCGTATCAGGAACCCGACGGCGGCGCGGAGAACATCGCGAAGGTCCTCGATCGGCTCGATCTCGACGGCGTGGTCGCCATCGGCGGTGAGGGAACCGCATCGGCGTCGAAGCGACTGTACGAGGACGGCATCAACATCGTCGGCGTCCCCAAGACCATCGACAACGACCTCGACGCCACGGACTACACCTTCGGTTTCAACACGGCCGTGGAGATCGCCACCGAGGCGATCGACCGACTACGGACCACCGGCAACTCCCACAAGCGCTGCATGGTGCTCGAGGTGATGGGGCGCCACGCCGGCTGGATCGCGCTCTACTCGGGGATCGCGGGCGGTGCCCACGCCATCCTCATTCCCGAGCAACCGGAGAGCATCGACCAGATCTGTGCATGGGTGACCAGCGTCAAGAAGCGCGGTCGTTCGCCGATGGTGGTGGTCGCCGAGGGGTTCAAGCTGCCCGAGATGTCCGACGCCCACTCGACCAAGGGGCTCGACGGGTTCAACCGTCCGCGACTCGGCGGCATCGCGGAGGTGCTCGCCCCGTTGATCCAGGAGCGGACCGGCATCGAGACGAGGGCCACCGTGCTCGGGCACATCCAACGCGGCGGTGTCCCCACCGGTTTCGATCGTGTGCTCGCCACCCGCCTGGGGATGGCGACCACCGATCTGATCGCCGACCGCGGTTGGGGCCAGATGGTCGCGCTGCGCGGCACCGACATCGTGCGGGTCGGCTTCGACGAGGCGCTCGCCAACCACAAGACGGTTCCCCAGGATCAGTACCAGGAGATCCGCGTCATCTTCGGATGACGCGGACCCCAGGGCATCGGCCTCAGACGGCGGGTGGGTAGGCGATCGGTGCGACGGTGCCCGGAACGGGTTCGCGAGGGATGATCAGCCACAGCACCAGGTAGAGCAGTACCTGCGGGCCAGGCAGCAGGATCGACAGCACGAACAGCACCCGCACGAGCGTGGCGTCGATGCCGAACCGCCGTGCGAGTCCGCCGCATACACCGCCGAGCCAGGAATCGCTCCGCGAACGCATCAGCTTGCGGGTGGGGTCGGTGGTCTGGATCGTCATGATCGATGTCCTTTCGTCTCCATCGACGCTACGGACGCCGATCAGCATCGGCATCGGGGTTTCCCCTGAACGTGACCCGGGAATCAGGTGGCCCGCGGGGCTCACCCCCGTCTCGTCCCGGTCGGCCGACGAATAGACTGATCGCCATGACTGCAGCCGCCGTGGAGCTCATCGACTATGACCAGGTGATCGAGAAGTTCGACCCGGTCATGGGCCTCGAGGTCCACGTCGAACTGGGCACCGCCACCAAGATGTTCTGCGGATGCCCGACCACCTTCGGAGCCGATCCCAACACCCAGGTGTGTCCGGTCTGCATCGGGTTGCCCGGATCGCTGCCGGTCGCCAACGAGAAGGCGATCGAGTCCGCCATCCGCATCGGGTTGGCGTTGAACTGCTCGATCCGGCCCTCCAGCGTCTTCGCGCGGAAGAACTACTTCTACCCGGACCAGCCGAAGAACTACCAGATCTCGCAGTACGACGAGCCCATCGCCTTCGACGGTCACCTGGACGTCGTGCTCACCGACGGCACCGAGTGGCGCGTCGAGATCGAGCGCGCGCACATGGAGGAGGACACCGGTAAGTCGCTGCACATCGGCGGGTCGGGACGTATCCACGGAGCGAGCCACTCGCTGCTGGACTACAACCGTGCAGGTGTGCCGCTGGTCGAGATCGTGACCCGACCGATCGTCGGTGCCGGCGCCCGCGCACCCGAGGTGGCCCGGGCCTACGTCACCGCACTCCGCGATCTGCTGAAAGCCCTCGACGTCTCCGACGTCCGGATGGATCAGGGATCGTTGCGCTGCGACGCCAACGTCTCGCTGAAGCCCACGGGGGCCGCCGAGTTCGGTACGCGCACCGAGACCAAGAACGTGAACTCGCTGAAGAGCGTCGAGGTCGCGATCACCTACGAGATGCGCCGCCAGGCGGCCATCCTGCTCGCGGGCGGCGAGATCGTCCAGGAGACACGGCATTACCACGAGACGGACGGCACGACGTCGGCCGGACGGCGCAAGGAGACGGCCGAGGACTACCGGTACTTCCCGGAACCCGATCTCCCGCCGGTCCAGCCCGCCGCGGAGTGGATCGAGCAGCTGGGCACCACGCTGCCGGAACTGCCGTGGGTGCGCCGCGCCCGGATCCAGGAGGAGTGGGGTGTCTCCGACGAGGTGATGCGCGACCTCGTCAACGTCGGTGCGGTCGACCTGATCATCGCCACCGTCGACGCCGGCGCGGGCGCCGAGGCCGCCCGCGGCTGGTGGGTCTCCTTCCTCGCCCAGCAGGCCAACAGCCGTGAGGTCGAGCTGGCCGACCTGACGATCACCCCTGCCCAGGTCGCGTCGATCATCGGCCTCGTCGACGAGGGCAAGCTCACCACCAAGCTCGCGCAACAGGTCGCCGTCGGCGTCCTCGACGGCGAGGGCGAGCCCGAGCAGGTCGTCGCCGACCGCGGACTCGAGGTCGTCCGCGACGACTCCGCATTGCAGAAGGCGGTCGACGAGGCGCTGGCCGCCAACCCCGACATCGCCGAGAAGATCCGCGGCGGCAAGGTCGCGGCAGCAGGCAAGATCGTCGGCGACGTGATGAAGGCGACGCGCGGCCAGGCAGATCCCGCCCGTGTCAAGGAACTGGTCATCGCCGCCTGCAGCTGAATCGGGTACTGGCGTGACGACCTCGTCGGCTGAGGTCTTCTGAGGTCGCAGCCGTCCGCGGCCCCACGGCGTCGCCGACCGACGTCACATGCGTCGTCGACGCACCTCAGCCGAATCGACGGATGCCGATCAGGTGCGGTCTTCGGACGCCGACGGCGGGAAGAACTTGACCACGCGGTCATCGGTACTGACCGGCTTACCGCTCTCGCGGTTGACGGTCGCGAACTGGATCAGGCCGTTCTCGAGTGCGGTCATCCGCCCCAGTGCGCCATAACGCTTCTCGAGCGCGACGGTCGGCGGTGAGATGGTCGGCCGCTGCCGCGTCGGCTCGTTGATGCCGAGGATCTGCTGGGTTCGGGTGGTGGAGACGAAGATGCTGCCGGCCGAGACCGCGCATCCCGCGATCTGAGGCTTGTCCGGCCAGGTCCACAACGGCTTGAGGCCGCTTCGTTCGAGCACCTGGATCCGGTCCTCGGCCGGTGCCTGGTCGGCGATGTACAACGAACCGCTCGTCGGGCTCGGGCACAGCGACACGTTGGACCCCAAGCCGGAGGCCAGGATTCGAGGTCGGGGGTTGTCACCGGACCCCAGGGCGGTCACGAGCAACACCTTGCCGGCCAACGAGCCGGGGTCACCCGCGGATGCCGGATTGCCGGCATCGCCGGTCGCGACCACCAGTTCTCGTGGTGTCCGGAAGAACATCGCGCCCATGTTCCCGGTCTGGCCCTTGGGAATCCCGGTGAGGATCGGCTTGGGTACGTCGCCCGGTGCCAGGCGCACGATCCTGTTGTCCGACGGCGTCGTCACCAGGGCGTAGATCAGCTGGTCCTGCGCATAGGTGGGGGACAGGGCGAAGTCGACGAGTCCGCCGTCTCCCGAGGAGTCGACCGGAACGGTGCCCAGGACCCGTTGCGGTCCATACCGTTTGGTGGTGACGATCCGGCCCGTGGTCCGTTCCGCGACGGTGGTCACGTCTCCTTTGTCGTCACCGGCACGCACGCCGCCGGTCGATGCGAGGCAGGTGGCGATGACCGCGGGATCGGGATCGACACAGGGACCCGGCGGGGGTGGCGGCTGTGTCTCGGTCGGCGCGCTGCGCGGCGGCGGGGTCTGCCGGATCGCCATCGACTCGTTGTTCGCGCTGAAGGTGCCGGCGTCCTTGGCGCGATCCTGCTCGGTGAAGTCCGCGCACCCGGCCAGGACCATCGCGACCACTGCGACGAGGATCACGGCCGCACTGTGGCGACGACGTACGCCGGCATCGGTGCGACCGTGCCCGTCGCGCTCGCGGATCATGCCAACCACAGTAGGCGATCGATCACGACCCACCGTGCGCTGATCGTCGGGCACAGCGCCGGGAACCTCTAGAGTCGGGCATGTGAGCGAACGTGACACGAACGCGACCAGCGGTTCCAGTCCGTACGACGAACCGACCGGGGAGATCGACGCCGGCGAGCTCGAGCGAGCGGCAGCCGAGAACCCACCCAGCGGCCCGCGGGCGACGGCGGGCGAGGCACTGACCCGGCGGCCGTCGACGACGGCGGATCGGGACTCCTTCTACGCACGGCACGCGACCGACCCGGGGCGGGGTGTGTCCCGGGTGGACGATCTCGACGACCTGGACCCGGACGACGTCGACACCACCGCCATCCCGGCCGGTACGCCCAGATCCGCAACGGGCCGCCCGAGGGCCGGATCGACCGCACCGACGGTGCCCGCGCCCGCAGCGCCGGGCAGCGACCCTGCGGGTCCGCCCGCTGCAGGACCGCCCCGGGCGGGTTCGGGGGCAGCCGGATTCGGAGCGACCGGACCCGCGACACCGAAGGACCCGGCCGACCCGACGGTCGCGTTCCCCGCCGCCGCACCCGTCACGTCCGCGAAGTCGGGACGTCGACCCGCGCCCGACCCCGCGGAACCCGTCGCCGACGAGACGGCCACCACCGCGTTCGCCGCAGGCGATCCACTGCCACCGGCGGCCCCCGAGTTCGATGCGCCGACATTCGACTCCCCGGCAGCCTACGACTCGCCGGAGACCCGACACCTGTACGACGAGGCCGACCACGACGAACCGTCGGATCGTCGGCTGCGCGTGGCCGAGGACGAACTCGAGGACGCCGAGCGACGCGCGCGGCGCGGCACACTCGACATCGGTCTGTTGCTGCTCCGCGTCGGTGTCGGCGCGATTCTCGTGGCGCACGGGGCGCAGAAGCTCTTCGGGCTGTGGAACGGTCCTCGCCTCAGCGGATTCGAGGACTTCTTGCTGAACTCGACGAATCCGGCGATCGGGTTCACACCGGACGCCGCGCGGCCCCTCGCGATCGTCGGCGCCATCACCGAGACGCTCAGCGGTGTGCTCCTGGTCGTCGGACTGTTCACGCCCGTCGCGGCCGCGGGTGCGCTGGGTGTGCTGCTGATCGCGGGCGCGTACAAGTCGACGCTGGCAGGTGGGGTGTGGTTCTTCGCCGCCGACGGCAACGGCTCCGGGATCGAGTACGAATTGCTCCTGGCGCTGGCCGCCGCGGTGATCATCCTGACCGGCCCCGGTCGGATCGCACTCGACGCGCCGCGGGGCTGGGCGCGCCGACCGTCGTGGGGATCGTTGCTGCTCCTCCTCGTCGGGATCGGCGCTGCGGTCGCGGTGTGGATGGTGTTCAACGGGACCAACCCGTTCAACTCACCCGGTAACGGCTGATCCCGACACCCGTCGGATCACGAGAGCCCCGGACAGCACTCCGCCCCGTGTGGTCGGACCACCCGTGATCGGGTGGGAGACCTCGCGGGGCGGAGGTGTGTGGAGCGGCGGTACCTAGTCGACGTGCCGGACCGCGCCACGGTCGGCCGAGGTGGCCAACTTCGCGTAGGCGCGCAGTGCGGTGGTGACGTGCCGTTGGCGATCCTTGGGCTGCCACGGACGCTCGGACGCCTCCATCTTCGCCCGACGCTCGGCCAGCACCTCGTCGTCGACGAGGACCTTGAGCTGACGCGTCTTGACGTCGATGAAGATCGGGTCGCCGTCCTCGACGAGTCCGATGGCCCCGCCGGCGGCGGCCTCGGGCGACATGTGTCCGACCGACAGACCCGACGATCCGCCGGAGAACCGACCGTCGGTGATGAGCGCACACTTCTTGCCCATGCCGGTGCCCTTCATGAAGGCGGTCGGGTGCAGCATCTCCTGCATGCCGGGGCCGCCGGACGGTCCCTCATAGCGCACGACGAGCACCTCGCCGGCCTGGATGGTCTTGGAGAGGATCACCTGCACGGCGTCTTCCTGACTCTCGACCACGCGAGCGGGTCCTTCGAAGTGCCAGAGGTCCTCGTCGATGCCGGCGGTCTTGAGGATCGCGCCGTTCGGCGCGAGGTTGCCCTTCAGGACGCACAATCCGCCCTCGACCGTGTAGGCGTGCTCGAGATCACGGATACAGCCACCGGCCGCGTCGGTGTCGAGGCTCGACCAGCGGTTGGCGGTCGAGAACGGTGTCGTGGTGCGGACACCACCGGGCGCGGCGTGGAAGAGTTCGAGCGCCTCGTCGGTGGGCGAGCCGCCGCGGATGTCCCAGTCGTCCAGAAATGCGGCGAGGGTCGGCGCGTGGACCGTGCTCGCCGAGTCGTCGACCAGGCCGGCGCGACGGAGTTCGCCGAGAATTGCCGGTATTCCGCCCGCACGGTGGACGTCTTCCATGTGGTAGTCGGAGTTCGGCGACACCTTCGACAGGCACGGGACGTTTCGACTGATCTGATCGATCACGTTCAGGTCGAAGCCGTCGACCTCACCCTCCACCGCGGCCGCGAGGATGTGCAGCACGGTGTTGGTGGAACCGCCCATGGCGACATCCAGCGCCATCGCGTTGCGGAAGGCGGTGGCGGTCGCGACGTTGCGCGGCAACACCGACTCGTCGTCGTCGCGGTACCAGCGGGTCGCGGCGTCGACGATGACACGACCGGCACGCTCGAACAGGGCGTGGCGCGCCTCGTGGGTGGCCAGGGTGGAACCGTTGCCGGGCAGAGCGAGTCCCAGCGCCTCGGTGAGGCAGTTCATCGAGTTGGCGGTGAACATCCCCGAACACGAACCGCAGGTGGGACAGGCGGACCGCTCGACCTCGGACAACGCGTCCTCGTCGACGTCGCTGTTGGCCGACGCCGAGATGGTGGTGATCAGATCCGACGACGGATGGACGATGTCGCCGACCACCACCGCCTTGCCCGCCTCCATCGGACCGCCGGAGACGAAGACGGTCGGGATGTTCAGACGCATCGCGGCATTGAGCATGCCCGGGGTGATCTTGTCGCAGTTGGAGATGCACACGAGTGCGTCGGCGGTGTGCGCGTTGACCATGTACTCCACGGAGTCGGAGATGATCTCGCGGCTGGGCAGCGAGTACAGCATGCCGCTGTGTCCCATCGCGATCCCGTCGTCGACGGCGATGGTGTGGAACTCACGGGGCACGCCGCCCGCGGCGCGCACCGCGTCCGCCACGATCTCGCCGACGTCCTTGAGGTGGACGTGACCGGGCACGAACTGGGTGTACGAGTTCGCGATCGCGACGATCGGCTTGCCGAAGTCGTCGTCGGTCATTCCGGTCGCCCGCCAGAGCGAGCGGGCACCGGCGGCCTCGCGGCCGACGGTCGTGGTGCGGGACCTCAGGGCTGGCATGGTTCCTCGATCAGGATCGATGGTCCGCACGCGGGTAGGCGTACGGGCACTGGTGAGTCGGACTGATGGGGTCGACGTGCGGCTGCGGAGGTTGTTCACGCGCCGCGGACATCGGCCTCGCGCGGTGGCACCGAGGATGACGCCGCCACCGGTGCTCATCAGGCTACTCCGCGGTGTCGACCTCGATTCGTCCGCCGGTGTCGCCCGGCGCCGGACATCGTCAGATGCCGAGGACCGCTCGGGCGATGAGGAAGTAGATGATCAGCCCGGTCGCGTCGCAGAAGGTGGAGATGAACGGGGTCGAGAACACCGCGGGGTCGACGCGGATGACCCGGGCGATCAGGGGCATGACCCCACCCACCGTCGCGGCCATCGTGCAGACCGCGAGGATGGTCGTCGCGATCACGGTGCCGATGTCGACGCCGTAGACCAGTGTCGCGACGACGAACCCGGCCACGCCGAGTCCCAGGCCCATGGTCAGGCCGACCCTGGCCTCCTTGCCCGCGACCCGGGCGATGTCGCGCGGCGCCGCCTCGTCGACGGCGAGGGCCCTGGTGACGGTGGTGGCCGCCTGTGATCCGGTGTTGCCGCCGATGCCTGTCAGCAGCGGGATGAAGAGGGCGAGCGCCACCCGCTGCTCCAGGGTGCCCTCGAAGATCTCCAATACGTTGACCGTCAGGATGGCCGACACCGCGAGCACGAACAGCCACACGATGCGGGCGCGGGTTATCGACAAGATCGACGACGCGAGATACGGGGCATCGAGGGGCTCGCGCGCTCCGGCGCGGGCCTCGTCCTCGTCCCTGGCCTGTTCGATGATGTCGACGGCATCGTCGATCGTGAGCACCCCGACGAGGCGTTCCTCGCTGTCGACCACCGGCATCGCCAGGATGCCGCGGTCGACACAACGCTGGGCCGTGGGTTCGGCGGAGTCGTCGACATGGGCGAAGATGGGCTGCCGCAGGTGATCCCGCACCGGGTCGGACTGATCGACGAGGAGCAGGTCGCGCAGCGATACGACCCCGCAGAGGTGTCGCGTGCGGTCGACGACCGGGACGGTGTAGATGGTCTCGGCGGCGTGACCGCGGGTCTTCACCCGTTCGAGGGCTTCGCCGACGGGCTCGTCGGGGTGGGCGTGCACGAATTCCGGACTCATCCGGCGGCCGACGGAGCCCCGCCGGAAGCCGAGGACCGTGGCCGTCCGCTCACGCTCCCGTGGCGAGAGTCGCTGGATCAGCGAGTTGGCGACGGTCGCGGGTAGTTCGTCCAGCAATTCGGCGCGGTCGTCGGGGTCGAGTGCGTCGAAGGCGTCGGCGACCTCGGCGGTGCCGAGGTCGGCCACGAGGTCGCGCTGGGCGGCCGGACTCAGATCGTCGAACACCTCGACGGCGGCGTCCTTGGCCAGCAGACGGAAGACGATGGGACGCCTGCGTCGGACGAGTTGTTCGAGTATCGCCGCGACGTCGCCGGGTGGCATCGCTGCCACCGCTGCCGAGATGGCGCCCAGATCGCCGTCGCGGACCAGGTCGTCGATGCTGCGAACCTCATGAACCGTCACATGCGGACGATAGGCGGCGCGCGGAGGCCGGGGCGCCGTCGGGGGTCGACGCGCCGATCAAGAAGGTCAGTCCTCGGGCAGCGTCGCGTAGGGGTCGGGGATGCGGCCGGCGCTCGCCGCCGACAACCGCGGCAGATCCTGGAATGCGATGGCGGGCAAGCGGACACTGGTTCCGTTGATGAGCACGGCGCGCACCGAACCCCAGCGCTTGAACTGGAGGCCGTCCAGTTCGGCCCACGGGATGTCGCGGGTGGAGAACGTCCCGACGGCCTGCAATCCGTCGACCGTGACGACGGTGCGGATACGCCAGATCCACCACGCCAGGACAAAGGGCAGAACCAGGGTCCAGCCGAGCAGCGGCAGCGAGATGCCGGCCACGATGACGCAGACGAGCAGCACCATCAACACGGTGATGTACGCGACCTTCTGGACGCGGAACTCCTGCGGGAGGTCGATCGGCTGCGGCTCGTCCGCAGGGGGGGAGGCCTCGGAATCACTCGGTGGCGTGGACACGCTTCCATTCTGTCACCCGCTCCGATGATGCTGTCCACCTGCCCGTTCCCACAGTGTGGGACGCATTGGTCCGGAGTTTGACTAGGCGATATACGCGGTCATACCGTGGTGGACGTGATGCAGAACCACTCTCTCGTAGTAATCGGCCGGCGCGTCGTCGCCTGACCGGTCACTTCGTAGACCTCAGCATCGACGCGCCACCCTCGAACAGCTCAGCTGTCGGGGGTTTTTTCTTGTCACCGACCAGACCACACAAGATGAGGATCGTGCAGTGAGCGCACCAACAGCACGCACCGACGCCGCCGACAGGGCGGCGCGTACGGGAGATGGACGCACCCAGTCCCCGGCGGCGGGAAACCTCCGGGCGGTAGGGCAGCACACGGTCGCGCCGGAGCGCGTCAGCGGTGCCCAGTCGGTCGTCCGGTCGCTCGAGGAGCTCGGCGTCGACGTCGTCTTCGGCATCCCTGGTGGAGCGGTTCTGCCCGTCTACGATCCGCTTCTCGACTCGCAGAAGGTGCGTCACGTCCTGGTTCGCCACGAGCAGGGGGCGGGTCACGCCGCCACCGGCTACGCCCAGGTCACCGGCCGCGCCGGAGTCTGCATGGCGACCTCGGGGCCCGGCGCCACCAACCTGGTCACCCCGCTCGCCGACGCCCAGATGGATTCGGTGCCCGTCGTCGCCATCACCGGCCAGGTCGGCAAGGCGCTGATCGGTACCGACGCCTTCCAGGAGGCCGACATCTCCGGCATCACGATGCCGATCACCAAGCACAACTTCCTGGTGAGCAACGGTGCCGACATCCCGCGCGTGATGGCTGAGGCCTTCCACATCGCCGAGAGTGGCCGCCCGGGTGCGGTTCTCGTCGACATCCCCAAGGACGTCCTGCAGTCGCAGACGACCTTCTCCTGGCCGCCGCAGATCGACCTGCCCGGATACCGCCCGGTCACCAAGCCGCACGGCAAACAGGTCCGCGAGGCCGCTCGACTGATCAACGCGGCATCCGCTCCGGTGCTCTACGTCGGCGGCGGCGTGATCAAGGCCAATGCGACAGAAGAACTCCGGGAGTTGGCCGAACTGACCGGCATCCCGGTGGTCACCACGCTGATGGCTCGCGGAGCGTTCCCCGACAGCCATGAACAGCACCTGGGTATGCCCGGTATGCACGGGACCGTCGCGGCGGTCGCCGGATTGCAACGCAGCGACCTGCTGATCACACTCGGCGCACGCTTCGACGACCGCGTCACCGGTCAGCTGTCGTCGTTCGCACCCAACGCCAAGGTCATCCACGCCGACATCGATCCGGCCGAGATCGGCAAGAACCGGGTGGCCGACGTGCCGATCGTCGGTGACTGCAAGGCCGTCATCGCCGACCTGACCGAGACGCTCCGCAACGAGCGCGCCACCTCCGGCACCTCGCCCGACATCAGCGAATGGTGGAAGTACCTCGACGGCATCCGCTCGACGTACCCCCTGAGCTACGACCGTCAGGCCGACGGCTCGCTGTCGCCCGAGTACGTGATCTCGGCGATCGGCAAGGCCGGGGGACCGGACGCCGTCTATTGCGCAGGTGTCGGTCAGCACCAGATGTGGGCTGCCCAGTTCATCTCCTACGAGAAGCCGCGTACGTGGTTGAACTCGGGCGGTCTGGGCACCATGGGTTACGCCGTTCCCGCCGCGATGGGCGCCAAGATGGGCGCTCCCGAGACTGAGGTCTGGGCCATCGACGGTGACGGCTGCTTCCAGATGACCAATCAGGAACTGGCCACCTGTGCCATCGAGGGCATCCCGATCAAGGTCGCACTCATCAACAACGGCAACCTGGGCATGGTCCGCCAGTGGCAGACGCTCTTCTACGAGGAGCGGTACTCGAACACCGACCTGGCGACGCACTCGCGCCGTATCCCGGATTTCGTCAAGCTCGCAGAAGCGTTGGGCTGTGCAGCCTTCCGTGCCGAGACCGAAGAAGAGGTCGACGAGGTGATCGCCAAGGCACGCGAGATCCACGACCGTCCCGTGGTCATCGACTTCATCGTCGGTGCCGACGCGCAGGTGTGGCCGATGGTCGCAGCAGGCACGGGCAACGACGAGATCATGGCGGCCCGTGACATCCGGCCGCTGTTCGACGACGACGAGTCGGCGTCGGGCCCGGTCGAGATCCACCAGACGATGAACGCCGAGCAGTCGGTCGCGAAGGCACCGGCCGACGCGTCTGCGGAGAAGGGCAACCGATGAGCACCACCCACACGCTGAGCGTCCTCGTCGAGGACACCCCGGGTGTCCTGGCACGTGTGTCGGCACTGTTCTCGCGTCGCGGCTTCAACATCGAGTCGCTGGCGGTCGGACCGACCGAGCTCAAGGGCATTTCGCGGATGACCATCATGGTCTCCGTCGAGGACTTCCCGCTCGAGCAGGTCACCAAGCAGCTCAACAAGCTGATCAACGTCATCAAGATCGTCGAGCAGGACCCGGCCAACTCGGTGTCCCGCGAGCTGATGATGGTCAAGGTCCGCTCCGACGCCACGGTGCGCACCGAGGTGATCGAGGTGGTCAACCTGTTCCGCGCCAAGGTCATCGACGTCTCGCCCGAGTCGCTGACCATCGAGGCCACCGGAACGTCGGAGAAGCTCGAGGCGCTGCTGCGGATGCTCGATCCGTACGGCATCCGCGAGATCGCGCAGTCGGGGGCTGTGACGCTGGGTCGGGGGCCGAAGAGCATGTCGGCCAACCGCTGACAGCACGTAGTACACATCCCTTGGGTCGCAACGACTCTCGAGGGCAACAGAAAATCGAAGGGAAGTAATAGTGGCGATCGAACTGTTCTACGATGACGACGCCGATCTGTCGATCATCCAGGGTCGCAAGGTCGCGGTGATCGGCTACGGCAGCCAGGGCCATGCTCACTCACTGTCGCTCCGGGACTCGGGTGTCGAGGTCGCGGTCGGTCTGCGTGAGGGCAGCAAGTCGCGTGAGAAGGCCGCCGAGCAGGGCCTCAAGGTGCTCAGCGCCGCCGAGGCCGCCGAGTGGGCCGACGTCATCATGATCCTGGCGCCGGACACCTCGCAGGCGAAGATCTTCACCGAGGAGATCGAGCCGCACCTGAAGGATGGCGACGCCATCTTCTTCGGCCACGGCCTCAACATCCACTTCGACCTGATCAAGCCCGCGGAGAACATCACCGTCGGCATGGTCGCGCCGAAGGGCCCGGGCCACCTCGTCCGTCGCCAGTTCGTCGACGGCAAGGGTGTGCCCTGCCTGATCGCCGTGGACCAGGACCCGAAGGGTGAGGGCCAGGCCCTCGCGCTCAGCTACGCCAGCGCCATCGGCGGTGGTCGTGCGGGCATCATCAAGACTACCTTCAAGGAAGAGACCGAGACCGATCTCTTCGGCGAGCAGGCCGTGCTCTGCGGTGGCACCGAGGAACTGGTCAAGACGGGCTTCGAGGTCATGGTCGAGGCCGGTTACGCGCCGGAGATGGCCTACTTCGAGGTTCTGCACGAGCTCAAGCTGATCGTCGACCTCATGTACGAGGGCGGCATCGCGCGCATGAACTACTCGGTCTCCGACACCGCGGAGTTCGGTGGCTACCTGTCGGGCCCGCGCGTCATCGACGCCGACACCAAGGAGCGCATGAAGGCGATCCTCGCCGACATCCAGTCCGGTGAGTTCACCCGTCGCCTCGTCGCCAACGTCGAGAACGGCAACACCGAGCTCGAGGGCCTCCGCAAGGCCAACGCCGAGCACCCGATCGAGGTCACCGGCAAGAAGCTGCGCGACCTGATGAGCTGGGTCGACCGGCCGATCACCGAGACCGCCTGATCTCACTGCTCTGCTGACGAGCCCCGCACCGATTCCCGGTGCGGGGCTCGTCCTTTCGTGGGGCAGCCGCGCGCAGGTGAATCCGTCGTAGAAAGTGTCGGTGAGCGACGCTTCAGCCGGGTGACTACAGGGGAGGTCGCCCGCTCGGGAACCGGACCAGACGAGCGCGCGTCCAATGAATCGAGTGACCTAGGATCTACGCGAGCTGAGATACGACGGGGGATTCATGACCGGGGTAGAAGTCGATCCGGAGGTCTTGCGGAGCTATGCCACCAAGGTGAGCGATGCGTCCACCTCGGTGTCGCAATCCGGGTTGCCCAGTACGTTGGACGAGATCGCCACGTGTATGCCCGGTTCGTCGACGTCCTATTCCGCGAGCACCGCTGCGCCGGTGGTTCGTGGAGCGTTGCGTTCGCTGGGGCTCTTCTATTACTCGCTCTCCACCGCCGTCACGAACTCAGCAGGCGAATTCCAGGGAACCGACGACGAGATCGCCGGAAAGCTGCGTCGAGTGGCAGAACCGAAGTGATCCCCAGTCGGACTGTCTTCAACACATGGAGGGTCGACGGACTCGCAAGCGGTGGCACCGAATCTCAAAACCGGTGCTGCGTCGATCGCCTCACTCGGGACGAACATCGAGAACGGCGTCGTGAGAATGAGTACCGACAGGTCATGGTCCGGTACATCGCACCACGCAGCCAGTGCGGCGGCCGGTAAAGGCACGCAGAAGCCGGGCGAAGACCACGCTACCGCGAAGGCAGACGGTGTGAGCTATGCGCTTACGACGCCGCGCGAGCTGGAAACACTGGCGGGTACGACGATGGTGGACGTCACCGCCAAACACATTGCCGAGACGAATCCGATTCTGACGGCGAACCAAGCGGCGACGATCAAGTACGGCGGACAGATGTTGGGCCCAGTTCTTGGCGTTCTGTCCTCTGGAGTCAACTACGCGACCGCAGAGAGCGACTATGGCAGATGCGTCGCCACGACTACTGCGGCAGTTGGCGTAACGGGAGATCTGCTCATGATGTCGCTGATGCCCGAGCTTGCACCGGCAAAGGCACTAGGTGCCGGGATGGTCGGCGGCCTGGTGACCAGTGGGATCGGAAAGTTCCTGGCAGAACAGAGGTGTGGGAATTGAGTCACGACGTTGAGCCATTTCCTGCCCTCCACGCGTGGCGAACGATTCCTTGGCGCGGCGCGGTTACAGGAATACTCATTTTCCTACTCTTCACTGTGTTCTTCGGGGTGCAGGGTGTGTTCAATCTCGCGCGGAGTGAGTGGTACGGAGCCGTTTCGATGCTTGCGCTCAGTGCAGGCTGGGGATTCGACGTCCTCGCCTTGTTCAGGGCACAGGTACTACGTCGAATGTCACGTGCACCGATGCGCGGTGTCACTCTGCAGGGCCGTCGGCTGCAAGTCCGCCTGGACGAGAAGTTCGTCGTGTTGGACCTCGTTTCTGCAGTCTTGGTTGTCACCGGCATGCTGATGTTTGCGGTAGGAGTTCCGCGACGTTTGATGGACTTTCCCTTTGCGGGCGAAGGTGCACGCCTGATCTATCCGGCCGCGGCACTGATCGTGGCTATCTACTACGCACGGGAGACAATCGCGAGATCCCGCAACTTCGGCGAATCCGTGCGGTTGTCCGAAGCAGGGATCTCGACGTGGTCCCTGGGTCGCGAACCGATCAGGTGGCCGGCGTCGGGCGTTCGCCCGATCGAGACTCGTGGCGATCGCAACATAGGAACCAGGGTCTCGATCGGCCCGACGGAGAACAATCGAAGTGTGCGCGTCGACAACCTGTCGATAGGTGCCCCCGCGATGTTGTGGCTCCTCGACTTCTACGCGCGGCACCCAGAGCTGAGAGAAGAACTCTCGGACGGACGGTCGATAGCTCGTCTTCGGTCTGGCGCTGTGGTCGAGATGGCAGACCGATATGCGTGACTCGACCCCGTCACGGCTACCGTTGCCGAGCGAGTACATCATGGTCTTGCAGGAAATGTCGCGAGACCCGCTCACCGCTGGTGAGGTGCGCGCAGCAATCGCGGATCTCGGTGACCCTGGTCTGAGAGAACAGATCACGCCCATGCCTTCACGTTGGCGCGCAGACGATTACGAGCTGTTCGCTGTTGACGGTCGAGTACGTACTGCAGAGATCGAACGCCGCATCCGAATGGCGGTCGATGAGTGGTTCGAGGACCGCGGCGGGCTCCTCACCACCGGGATATCAGATGACGAGCGACGTCGGATCGCGGAGTGGACGAGCGAGCAGTTCTACCTCGAGATGGAGGTGTGGCGCCGTCGCCACCCCGATGCCCCGTACGAGGACTGATTCCCGGTCGCTCAGCACTGTTGTTTCACCCAGTACGTAGTCGAAAGTGTCGGTGAGCGACACCTTCGACTACGGAATCGCCCGGGCGGTCGGGTCAGCAGGGGAGACACGCGGAATGGACCGCGTGCACCGGTCGTCAGTCAGATCAACGATGAAGGGCCCCAGCGCAAGCGCTGGGGCCCTTCATCATCGAGTGGTGTGTGTCAGATCGGGCGGAAGCTGCCGTACTGCGGCAGCGAGCCGACCCGCTTGAGGATCGGGGCGATGTTGGTGCCGGTCTCCGGACCGATGCAGCCGAGGAAGTAGTAGGCGTTGACCATTCCGATGAGGCGGTCGCCGACGACGACCGGGCTGCCGGAGTCACCCTCGATCACGCAGATCTGGGAGAAGTGGGCGCTGCCCTCGGAGAACCACGCCAGACCGCAGGTGTTGCCCGTCGTGCGCCCCTGCTTGCAGGCCACGGTGGGGAAGCCGATCGGTCGGGTGTCGATGGTGCGGATGGTCACGCCACGCACGGTGCGGAGCGGGACGACCTTGGCTGCGTCGAACTCGATGATCGCGACGTCGAGGTCACTCGCCGAATAGGTGATGACGCCGGCCTGGCCGCGATCCTGGAAGGTCTCGGAGTAGACCTTCTGTCCGGGCTTGCCGCAGTGACCCGCGGTGATGCCGATGAGCTTGTTCGTCTTCGAGCGGCCGATGGTGGTCAGCGTGCACGCAGATGCGGAGTTGCCGCCCTTCAGCACGAGGATTCCGGAGCCACCGCCCAGGAACACCTTCGCCGGTGCGGCGACAGCAGAACTCGCCCCCCAGCCGGTCAGCACCGTTGCAGCAGCCAGAACTGCCAACAGCACCGTCAGCTTCTTGATCATCCACTCTCCACTCGTCGACGCACCACAGCCACGGCCCGGCGGGCCATGCACACCGTACCCGGCGATTCCGAGGCACCGTAGATCACGGAATCTTCCTGGGGTGCGTTTGCAACCTATCCGTAATGCCCGTCACAACGTAGCGGTAATGCCCGTCACACTCCAGCCGGACCTCGCGGCGGCCGCCGTCACCGGCGCGGACCGGCTGCGAGGTGGCGCGTGAGGGACCTCTAAGCTGAGGCCCGGAAAAGACGTTGTGATCCGCTGTCAGTCAATCCACCCGAGTCTGGAGACAAAAGTGACCTCTGCTGGCCGTCCGGTCGTTCTGATCGCCGACAAGTTGGCCGCCTCCACCGTCGAGGCCCTCGGTGACGATGTCGAGGTGCGTTGGGTCGACGGTCCCGACCGCCCGAAGCTGCTCGAAGCCGTCGCGGACGCCGACGCGATCCTGGTGCGCTCGGCGACCACCGTCGACGCCGAGGTGCTCGAGGCAGGCCCGAACCTGAAGATCATCGCCCGCGCAGGAGTCGGCCTCGACAATGTCGACGTGCCGGCCGCGACCGCTCGCGGTGTCATCGTCGTCAACGCGCCGACGTCGAACATCCACACCGCTGCGGAGCACGCGATCAGCCTGTTGCTGTCGGCCGCCCGCCAGATCCCGGCCGCGGACGCCACGCTGCGTGAGCACACCTGGAAGCGGTCGTCTTTCAACGGTGTCGAGATCTTCGACAAGACGGTCGGCGTGGTCGGTCTGGGCCGGATCGGCCAACTGGTCGCCGCACGCCTGGCCGCCTTCGAAACCGAGATCATCGCCTACGACCCCTACGTCTCGGCGGCCCGCGCCGCGCAGCTGGGGATCGAGCTGGTGAGCCTCGACGAACTGCTCGAGCGCGCCGACTTCATCACCGTGCACCTGCCGAAGACGCCGGAGACACTCGGTCTGATCGGTGCCGATCAGCTGGCGCGCACGAAGAAGGGCGTCATTCTGGTCAATGCCGCGCGCGGCGGATTGATCGACGAGCAGGCCCTCGCCGACTCCATCAACTCCGGACACGTCCGGGCCGCAGGTCTCGACGTGTACGCGACCGAGCCGTGCACCGACTCGCCGCTGTTCGAGCTGCCGCAGGTCGTGGTGACCCCGCACCTCGGCGCATCGACGAGCGAGGCCCAGGATCGGGCGGGCACCGACGTCGCCAAGAGCGTACGACTGGCGCTGGCCGGTCACTTCGTCCCCGACGCGGTCAACGTCACCGGCGGTGCGGTCAACGAAGAGGTGGCCCCCTGGCTCGAGGTCGCCCGCAAGCTGGGCGTGCTGGTCGGCGCGATCAGCCCCGAGGTGCCCACGTCGATCGTCGTCGACGTCCGTGGCGAGCTGGCTGCCAACAACGTCGAGATCCTGGGACTGTCGGCCCTCCGGGGGCTGTTCTCCGCGGTCCTCGAGGACCCGATCACCTTCGTCAACGCCCCGAGCGTCGCCGCCGATCGCGGTGTCTCCAGTGAGGTCACCACGGCGACCGAGAGCCCGAACCACCGCAGCGTGGTGGACGTGAAGGCCGTGTTCGGAGACGGCACGGTCCACAACGTGACCGGCACCTTGAGCGGCCCGCGTCTGGTCGAGAAGGTCGTCAACATCAACGGCCGCAACTTCGATCTGCGTGCCGAGGGTCTGAACCTCGTCGTCAGTTACGCCGACCAGCCCGGTTCGCTGGGCAAGATCGGCACCCTGCTGGGCAATGCCGGCGTCGACATCCTCGCCGCCGGTCTGTCCCAGGACGCCGAGGGCTCGGGCGCCACCGTTCTGCTGCGTGTGGACCGTGCGCTCGACGACGATGTGGTCGCCGCCATCCGCGAGGCCGTCGGCGCCACCCTGATCGAACAGGTGGACCTGTCGTGAAGCTCGCAGTCATCGCCGGCGACGGCATCGGACCCGAGGTCATCGGCGAGGCGCTCGACGTGTTGCGCACCGTCGTCCCCGAGGTCTCCACCACAGAGTTCGACCTCGGCGCCCGTCGCTATCACCGCAACGGCGAGTTGCTCACCGAGGACGATCTCGCCTCGCTTCGCGACCATGACGCGATCCTGCTGGGCGCCATCGGAGATCCGTCGGTCCCGTCGGGTGTGCTCGAACGAGGACTGTTACTGCGCATGCGGTTCGCGCTCGACCATCACGTGAACCTCCGCCCCTCGCGCAAGTTCGCGGGTGTCCGGTCGCCGCTGGCCGGCGATCCCGACATCGACTTCGTGGTGGTCCGCGAAGGCACCGAGGGGCCGTACACCGGCAACGGTGGCGCGATCCGCGCCGGTACGCCGCACGAGGTGGCCACCGAGGTCAGTGTCAACACCCGCTTCGGTGTGGAGCGGGTGGTGCGCAACGCCTTCGAGCGTGCGCAGTCACGTCGCAAGCACCTGACCCTCGTGCACAAGACGAACGTGTTGGCATTCGCCGGGTCGCTGTGGAGCCGCGCGGTCGAGGAGATCGGGGCCGAGTACCCCGACGTCACGACCGACTACTGCCACGTCGATGCGGCCACCATCTACCTGGTCACCGATCCCGGTCGCTTCGACGTCGTGGTCACCGACAACCTCTTCGGCGACATCATCACCGACATCGCCGCAGCGGTCACCGGCGGCATCGGGCTGGCGGCATCGGGCAACATCGACGCCACCGGCACCAACCCGTCGATGTTCGAGCCGGTCCACGGCAGTGCGCCCGACATCGCCGGTCAGGACAAGGCGGATCCGACCGCCGCGATCCTGTCGGTGTCGCTGCTGCTCGACCACCTCGGTCAGGCCGACGCCGCTGCACGGATCGAGGCCGCGGTTGCCGCCGACCTCGCCGAACGCGGTGACGAGAAGTTGTCGACCACCGAAGTCGGCCGCCGCATCCGCGCGCGTCTGTCCTGACCCCACGGGTCAGATCGCCAGTAGTCCACCCGCTCTCCCGCGCCGAAGTCCGTGCGGGAGGGCGGGTGAATTCGTCTGCCGGGTCGGCACGATCGGACGTTCGCCTCGAGTCCGGGCCCTCGACGGCCTGGCCTGGAGTCAGTCCGATGCGCTGCGGTCACGAGGGACCAGCGGAGCCGCGACGACCGGGGCGATGGCCGCGATCGCGAACGCGGCCGGGTAACCGACCGCCGAGATGGTGGCGCCGATGATCGGGACGGCGGCCGACCCGGCAAGGTACTGCGCGGTGTTCTGGATGGCGAGTCCGCGACCACTCCACGACGGACCCGCATACTCGGCGATCGCGGTGAACGCCAACCCGTTGTCGGCGACGGTCACCACCGATGCGACGACCATGACGGCGATGGCGACCGGTGAGTCGATCAGGTCGGTCAGTGCCAGCAGCCCGGTGGTGAGGCCCGCCGCCACCGCGATGACCCGGATGGGCTTCATCCGCGACCGCCAGACGTCCGACCATCGTCCGGCCGCAATCCGCCCCAGCGCACCCACCACCTGGGTCACCGTGACCAGAGCGCCGGCCGCGGGGGCCGACCAACCTCGGTCCACGATCAGCCAGACGGGAACGAACGTCCAGAGGATCATCTGGGGTATCACCAGCAACACGCTCACCGCATGGACGCGGACCAGGAAACGGTTGCCGCGGTAGGGATTGCGGGACACCGGGGACGTGGCGCCCGACGAGGTCTGCGTCGAGACACCGGATTCCGCTGTCGGCGGGTCGACGATCGCGACTGCCGTGGCGATCAGGGCGAGCACAGCCACGATCAGGAAGACCGCGAATCCTGATGCCACACCGAAGTGTTGGGATGCCGACGGAACCGTCATCGCACACACGCCGACCCCGAGGGGCTGCGCCATCTGGCGGACCCCCATGGCAGTCCCGCGCTGTTCCGGCGGAAACCAACCGACCACGATGCGTCCGCTGGCTCCGTTCGTCGATGCCGCGGCCGCGCCCGCGACGAGCAACAGGGCGCCGATGACGCCGAAATCCTGACCGGTCGCCGCGGCAGCCACGATGGCCGCGGTGCAGACGACGGTGGCGCCCAGCGAGATCAGGAGTATCCGCCGCTCGCCGCGGCGATCGAGTGCCCATCCCCAGGCAACCGTCGTCAGCATCAACCCGACCATCGGAGCCGATGCCAGCAGCGATGCGTGCGCGAGGCTGATGTGACCTCCGCGTTGCAGTTCCGGGATGAGGAACGCCACGCCGCTGACCACGCACGTCGTCGCCATCGCTGCGAGCAGTGAGCACGCGAGGATAGACCATCGTCGGAATGTGGTGGTCGGTGCGACGGTGATCGACACGGTCTCCTCCTTCGGTGGCTGCCGGGACATCGGGCTGTCGATGATCCGGTGAGATCAAGTCTCACGATATGAGACATATTGCCCACATTGTAGAACGAGATGACGGGGTCGGCGAAGTCGGCTCCCGCGATGTGGGATATGGTCGTGGCCATGCGTTTGGGACGAATTGCCAGCCCTGACGGCGTCGCCTTCGTGGCCGTCGAGGGCGATGAAGGCTCCGAGACGGTGCGTGAGATCGCGGAACACCCGTTCGGCTCACCGACCTTCACCGGTCGGTCGTGGCCGCTCGCGGATGTGCGTGTGCTGGCGCCGATCCTGGCGAGCAAAGTCATCTGCATCGGCAAGAACTACGCCGCCCATGCCGCCGAGATGGGAGGCGAGGCGCCGGAGAACCCGGTGATCTTCCTGAAGCCGAACACCTCGATCATCGGGCCGGAGGTGCCGATCGTCCGCCCGCCGTCGTCCGACCGTGTCGACTACGAGGGTGAGCTCGCAGTTGTCATCGGCAGGCCGTGCAAGGACGTCAAGGCGGCAGCCGCCAAGGATGTGATCCTCGGCTACACCGTGGCCAACGATGTCACCGCGCGCGATCAACAGAAGGCCGACGGGCAATGGACGCGGGGCAAGGGCTACGACACCTTCTGCCCGCTGGGGCCGTGGATCGTCACCGATCTCGACCCCACGGACCTCGAGATCACCACCGAGTTGGACGGTGAGGTCAAACAACGGAGCCGCACGTCGCTGCTGTTGCACTCGGTCGGCGACATCATCGAGTGGGTCTCGCGCGTGATGACCCTGCTGCCGGGTGACGTCATCCTGACCGGCACCCCGGAGGGGATCGGTCCGATGGTGGCAGGCCAGCGGGTGTCGGTGTCGGTGCAGGGCATCGGCACCCTGAGCAATCCGGTGGTGGACAAGCCGTGACCGCACCGCAGACTGCCCGCGTCAACGGGATCGACCTGTCCTACGAGGTGGCCGGCAACGGACCGCTCGTCGTCATGGTGATGGGTACCGGGAGTCCCGGTCGGGTGTGGAAGGCCAACCAGCAGCCCGCACTGGTCCGGGCCGGCTATCGCGTCGTCACCTTCGACAACCGTGGCATCTCGCCGTCGTCGGAATGCGCCCAGGGATTCACCCTCGACGACATGGTCGCCGACACTGCGGCACTGATCGAGCACGTGGGTGGGGGACCAGCCGTCGTGATCGGTACCTCACTGGGTGGGCGGATCACCCAGGAGCTCGCGCTGGCGCGCCCGGACGTCGTGCGGGCCGCCGTGATGATCGCGACTTACGGACGCAACACCGCTCTGCAAGAGGCGATCTCGGCGGGTGAGCGCGCGTTGTACGACAACAAGATCACCCTGCCCGCGGAGTACCAGGCCGCGATCACCGCGCACCTCAATCTCTCTCGGCACACGCTGGACGACGACCGCTCGGCGCGCGACTGGCTCGACGTGATCGGGTTCTCGTCACAGGCGATCACCCCGGGCGTCCGCGCGCAGCTCGAACTGCACAATCGGGAAGCGGATCGACGGACCGCATATCGCGGGATCTCGCGTCCGTCCCTCGTGATCGGCTTCGCCGACGACCGGACGCTGCCCGCTCATCTCGCGCGAGAGGTGGCCGAGGCAATCCCCGGGGCCCGCTACGAGGAGATCGAGCGTGCGGGTCACTTCGGGTACCTCGAACGTCCCGACGAGGTGAACCGCCTGCTCATCGACTTCCTGGGGTCGTTGCCGAGCTGACCGCCGGGCCCACGGGAGGCGAGATGACGTTCGATACGCTGAGCGTCATGACCGGTTCTGATGCTGTGCGTGTCCGTTTCTGCCCGTCGCCCACCGGCGTTCCCCATGTGGGCCTGGTGCGGACGGCGCTGTTCAACTTCGCTCAGGCGCGGCACGACAAGGGCACCTTCGTCTTTCGCATCGAGGACACCGACGCCGCTCGGGACACCGAGGAGTCCTACGCCGCGATCCTGGATGCGCTGCGCTGGCTCGGTCTGGACTGGGACGAGGGTCCGGAGGTCGGTGGGCCGTACGCGCCCTACCGACAGTCCCAGCGCCGTGAACTCCATGTCGGGGTGGTCGCGGAGCTCCTGGCCGCCGGCGAGGCCTACGAGGCCTTCTCGACTCCCGAAGAGGTCGAGCAACGGCATCGCGCTGCCGGTCGCGACCCCAAACTCGGTTACGACAACTTCGACCGCGATCTGACCGACGCACAGCGTGAGCAGTACCGCGCCGAAGGACGGACACCCGTTGTGCGCCTGCGGATGCCCGACGAGGACATCACGTGGGACGACCTCGTCCGCGGGACCACGACCATCAAGGCCGGTACCGTCCCCGACTTCGCCCTGACGCGCGGCTCCGGTGGCCCGCTGTACACGTTGGTCAATCCGGTCGACGACGCGACGATGAAGATCACCCACGTCCTGCGCGGAGAAGACCTGCTGTCGTCGACCCCGCGTCAGATCGCGCTGTACCGCGCTCTCATCCGCATCGGTGTCGCCGAGGTGGTCCCGGAGTTCGGGCACCTCCCGTTTGTGATGGGGGAGGGCAACAAGAAGCTCTCCAAGCGTGATCCGCAGTCGAACCTCTTCCATCACCGCGATCGCGGTTTCATCCCCGAGGGGCTGCTCAACTACCTCGCCCTGCTCGGCTGGGGATACTCGTCCGACAACGACATCTTCTCGCTCGACGAGATGATCGCTGCGTTCGATGTGCGCAACGTCAATGCCAACCCGGCCCGCTTCGACCAGAAGAAGGCCGACGCGATCAACGCCGAGCACATCCGGCGTCTCGAACCGGCCGACTTCGCGGCGCGCTTGCGGGCGTTCCTGGTGGCGAGCGGTGACTTGACCGAACCTGTCGAGGAGGAGCCGTTCCGCGTGCTCGCCGACCTCGTGCAGACCCGCATCCAGGTCCTGTCCGACGCGTGGGGACTCATCTCCTTCTACTACGTGTCCGAGGATGCATTCGTCTTCGATGAGAAGGCCGCTGCCAAGAACCTGGGCGCCGATGCCCTGCCCGTCATCGACGCGGCGGTGGCCGCGGTCGCAGACCTGAACGAGTGGACGACACCGGCCCTGGAGGCCGCCCTGAGTGCCGCTCTGGTCGACGGATTGGAGCTCAAGCCGCGAAAGGCCTACGGGCCCATCCGCGTCGGCGTGACCGGAGCGGCGATCTCGCCGCCACTGTTCGAGTCGATGGAACTGCTGGGACGCGAGCGCACCCTGGCGCGCCTCGCCGCCGCGCGCGCTGTCAGTGCAGAAAACCAGGCCTGAACTGCGCGTTTGTGGAGTTCCGGGAACCCTTTGATACTCTTCTCCTCGGTCGTTTTCCGCAAGGAGAAGCAGACCATTGGGGTATGGTGTAATTGGCAACACAGCGGTTTCTGGTACCGCCATTCTAGGTTCGAGTCCTGGTACCCCAGCGAGCTGAGAGCAGTGCGGACCGGTTACACTTGGTTCCTCAGTTCAGTTCTAGGGCCCCGTCGTCTAGCGGCCTAGGACGCCGCCCTCTCAAGGCGGTAGCGCGGGTTCGAATCCCGTCGGGGCTACTCGAGAAAGACCCCCTCACCGGCGTATCCGGAGAGGGGGTCTTCTTGTCGGCCGGGGTAGTTCCTCAATGGACTCGAGATGGGCAGCCTCGTCTGTTGGGAAGGCGGGAACTTGCAGCGCACACCCATCGGCACGACATGTGTCGAGCCACTCGTGCCGCCCGGGCTCGCACCATCGTCCGCCGTGATCGCCGAACCACTCGTCGATCACGGGTCTACAGTCGGATCCAGGGCCCTGAAGCCGCCGGGACTCTCACAGCCCACACGACATCGACCTTTTCGGAGGCGGCATGTCCGATAATCAACAGCCCTATACGACACGCGACTCCGGTGCTCCGGCCGGGAGCGACGAACACTCGCTGACCGTCGGTGCCGGCGGACCCATCGTCTTGCACGATCACTACCTGATCGAGCAGATGGCACAGTTCAACCGGGAGCGAATCCCGGAACGTCAGCCCCATGCGAAGGGGAGTGGCGCCTTCGGCACCTTCGAGACGACCGAAGACGTATCCGCTTACACGAGTGCGGCATTGTTCCAACCCGGTGTGAGAACCGAGATGGCAGCACGCTTCTCGACGGTGGCCGGAGAACGTGGCAGTCCCGACACCTGGCGCGACCCACGAGGATTCGCGCTCAAGTTCTACACGTCCGAGGGTGTCTACGACATGGTCGGCAACAACACCCCGGTCTTCTTCGTGAAGGATCCGATGAAGTTCCAGCACTTCATCCGATCGCAGAAGCGCCGTGCCGACAACAACCTCCGCGACCACGACATGCAGTGGGACTTCTGGTCCCTGTCACCCGAGTCGGCTCACCAGGTGACATGGCTGATGGGCGACCGCGGGATCCCGAAGACGTGGCGCCACATGAACGGGTACAGCTCGCACACCTACCTGTGGGTCAACGCCGAAGGCGTCAAACACTGGGTGAAGTATCACTTCATCACCGATCAGGGGATCGAGTTCTTCACCCAGCACGAAGGTGACCAGATGGCGGCCGCCGACACCGACTTCCACACTCGGGATCTGTTCGAGTCGATCGCGAACGGGGACAACCCGAGCTGGACGCTGAAGGTGCAGCTGATGCCGTACGACGACGCCACGGCCTATCGATTCAATCCGTTCGACCTGACCAAGGTGTGGCCACACGGCGACTACCCGCTGCACGAGGTGGGGAAGATGACGTTGCACACCAACCCCACCGACAACCATGCGCAGATCGAGCAACTCGCGTTCGAGCCCAACAACACTGTCCCGGGCATCGGGTTCAGTCCCGACCGCATGCTGTTGGCGCGTGTTTTCTCCTACGCCGACGCACATCGGCATCGCCTGGGCAGCAACTACAAGCAGATCCCCGTTAACGCGCCGACCAACGAGGTGCACAGCTACTCCAAGGACGGGCGGATGCGCATCGACCTGGCGAGTGATCCGGTCTACGCGCCGAACTCGAAGGGTGGGCCGGCAGCGACCTACAGCGGCCAGGGCGAACCACAGTGGGCGGCCGACGGTGAGATCGTGCGGACCGCCTATGTCGATCATCCCGAGGACGACGACTGGGGTCAGGCGGGGACGATGGTCCGCGAAGTCCTCGACGACGACGCCCGCGCCCGATTGGTCGACAACGTGGTCGGGCACCTGCTGAACGGCGTCACCGATCCGGTCCTCGCGCGGGCGTTCGAGTACTGGGACCGTATCGATCCCGACATCGGCGCCCGTATCCGCACGGGCGTCGACGAGAAGAAAGACGAACCCGACCCGAAGGTCGACGAGCAGGGGAACCCTGCCCGCTCGTCGATGCAGGCGAAGGTCTGACGCTCGACCTGTCGCGTCGACCTACTCGGTCGACGCGGCAGGGGCCGTGGTACCGGCCACGGGCATCTCGGGCAGCCCGAGCTTGCGGTGATCCCACGAACGCACCCGGTCGGCCGCGACGCGGACCGCCACGCGTTTGTTCATCATCGCGTCCACCATGGGACGCACCTCGTCGGAGTACGGGCCGGTGTATCGCTCCCACACGCTGATACCCACGCGCAGACAGGATTCGGGGTCGTCGAGGATCTCCGCGGTTCCCTCGAACGCGACTCCGCGCAGGGTGTCGTAGGTGTCGCCGTCCTCGATCAGCACCGAGCATCGCGCGTTGCGCCTGAGGTTGACGGCCTTCTGTGACTTGGCCTTCGTCTCGAACCAGATCTCACCGTCGATGACGCCGTACCACATCGCCACCAGGTGGATGCTGCCGTCAGGGCCCGTGGTGGCCAGGGTCGCGGTGCGGCTGCGGCCGACGAAGTCGGCGATCTCCTCGTCGGACATCACGATCTGTGTGCGCTGGTTGACTCCCATACCCGCACCGTATCGGACCGCCTCGGAAGGCGGCGCCCGGTTGTTCAGGAGCGGGTGGACTGCAGGCGTTTGTGGATCGCATCGGCGGCTGCCAGGAGATCGGCCGCCCACCGCGCGCCCGGACGTCGGCCCATCCGATCGATCGGACCCGACACCGATATCGCGGCGACGACCTCGCCAGCGGCGTCACGCACGGGAGCTGACACGCTCGCGACACCCGCGGCGCGTTCGCCCGCACTCTGCGCCCAGCCGCGACGGCGGATCTCGTGCAGCGCTCGCTCGCCGAACACACTGTCGTGCAGGAGTGCGCGTTGTGTCGACGGCTCCGCCCACGCCAGCAGCACCTTGGCGGCCGAGCCGGCGCTCATGGGCAGCCGGGTGCCGACGGGAACGGTGTCCCGCAGTCCCGTCGGTGGTTCGACCGCGGCGACGCAGACACGCTCGGAGCCCTCGCGCCGGTAGATCTGCACCGATTCCCCGGTGATCTCACGGAGTCTGGGGAGCACCATCAGGGCGGCCTCACGCACCGGATCGTGTGCGGAGGCGGCGAGCTCACCCAGCGCGGCACCGGGCTGCCATCGACCAGAAGCGTTGCGCGCCAGCAGTCGGTGCGTTTCCAGACCGACGGCGAGGCGATGGGCGGTGGCCCTCGGTAATCCGGTGCGTTCGCAGAGCTCGGTGAGGTTGCACGGTGCCTCCGCAATGGCCCGCAGAACCGCCACCGATTTGTCGAGCACGCCGATTCCGCTGACGGGTGCCGATGAGCTATGCTGTCCCATAGGACGATACTAGCTGTCCAAATAGTGAGATGTCCATGCTGGCGACGCACGTCGAGGCCACAGCCCGACCTCCGACGAGGTGTCGAAGCGACCGAACAGATGTGAGTTACAGCCATGAGTCACAGCCCGACCGCGCCGCGCACACTCGCCGAGAAGGTGTGGGACGACCACGTCGTCGTCCGCGGAGAGAAAGACGCCGCAGGCAATCAGAACCCCGACCTCATCTACATCGATCTCCATCTCGTCCACGAGGTGACCAGCCCGCAGGCCTTCGAGGGGCTGCGTCTGGCCGGACGCCCGGTGCGTCGCCCGGATCTCACGATCGCCACCGAAGACCACAACGTCCCGACGGTCGACATCGACAAGCCGATCGCCGACGAGGTCTCACGGACCCAGGTCGAGACATTGCGCCGCAATTGCGCCGAGTTCGGTATCCGCCTGCATCCGATGGGCGACGCCGAGCAGGGCATCGTCCACGTCGTCGGTCCGCAGCTCGGACTCACCCAGCCCGGTACGACCGTCGTGTGTGGCGACAGCCACACGTCCACCCACGGGGCGTTCGGCGCACTCGCGATGGGCATCGGTACCTCCGAGGTCGAACACGTGATGGCCACCCAGACGTTGTCGCTGCGTCCGTTCCGGACGATGGCCATCACCGTCGACGGTGAACTGCCGGCCGGTGTCACGAGCAAGGACCTGATCCTCGCGGTGATCGCGAAGATCGGTACCGGCGGCGGACAGGGCTACGTGCTCGAGTACCGCGGCTCCGCCATCGAGAAGCTGTCGATGGAAGCCCGGATGACCATCTGCAACATGTCGATCGAGGCCGGTGCGCGCGCCGGGATGATCGCCCCCGACGCCATCACCTACGAGTTCCTGAAGGGGCGTCCGCACGCTCCGGCGGGTGCCGACTGGGATGCGGCCGTGGCCTATTGGGACAGCCTGCGCACCGATCCGGGAGCCGAATTCGACGCCGAGGTGCACATCGATGCCTCGACGCTGACGCCGTTCGTCACCTGGGGCACCAACCCGGGTCAGGGTGCGCCGCTGGGCGCCTCGGTCCCGGATCCCGCCGAGATGGTCGACGAGACCGCCTCGACGTCCGCGGCAAAGGCGTTGGAGTACATGGACCTGACCCCGGGCACTCCGCTCCGGGATGTCTCGGTGGACACGGTCTTCGTCGGCTCGTGCACCAACGGCCGGATCGAGGATCTGCGTGCGGTGGCGGAGATCTTGGACGGCCGCCACATCGCCGACAACTTACGGATGCTGATCGTGCCGGGCTCCATGCGCGTGCGCGCGCAGGCCGAGGACGAAGGACTCGGCGAGATCTTCACCGCGGCCGGCGCCGAGTGGCGTCAGGCGGGATGTTCGATGTGCCTGGGCATGAACCCCGATCAGTTGGCGCCGGGGGAGCGGTGCGCGTCGACCTCGAACCGCAACTTCGAGGGCAGGCAGGGCAAGGGCGGCCGGACCCATCTGGTGTCACCGGCGGTCGCGGCTGCGACCGCGATCCGCGGGACCCTGTCGGCCCCCGCCGATCTGGAGCCCGTCGCCCGTTGACCCACCGAGCGGTGCGCACGCCCGAGCCGCCGCCCGAATCGAACCCGACGAACCCGGGTGTCCGTACCCAGAAGGTATGGACCGACCGTACGGAGAACTTCCATGGAGCCCTTCATCACCCACACCGGCATCGGTGTGCCACTGCGCCGCAGCAACGTCGACACCGACCAGATCATCCCCGCCGTGTACCTCAAGCGCGTGACCCGCACCGGTTTCGAGGACGGACTGTTCGCCGGGTGGCGCAGCGATCCCGACTTCATCCTCAACGTCGAGCCGTGGAGCCGCGGGTCGGTTCTGGTGGCCGGACCGGACTTCGGAACCGGGTCCTCCCGCGAGCACGCGGTGTGGGCGCTGTCGGACTTCGGCTTTCGGGTGGTCATCTCGTCCCGGTTCGCCGACATCTTCCGCGGCAACGCCGGTAAGGCGGGTCTGGTGGCGGCGCAGGTGGAGCAGTCCGACGTCGAGTTGCTCTGGAAGCGGCTCGAGGAGCAGCCGGGGCTGGAAATCACCGTCAGTCTTGCCGATCGGACCGTGACGGCTGCAGACCTCGTGGTGCCGTTGGCGATTGACGACTACACGCGGTGGCGTCTGATGGAGGGTCTCGACGACATCGGACTGACATTGCGCCAGGTAGACGCGATTTCCGAGTTCGAGGCCGACCGCCCCGGATGGAAGCCCGCGACCCTGCCGCAGTGATCTCGGCGGGTGTCTGCTCGGGTTCTCGGAGCCTTTCCCGGAAGTCGTTTTCCGCTGTCGATTTCGTAACACGCCTGGTTAATCCGCGTGGAAGATGGACGTTTTCGAATTCGACGTTTACCGTGTGGTGGTAGCTGGCCTTGAAGATGGGTCAGAACAGCTTGCGGAGGTATCCATGAACAAGGCAGAGCTCATCGACGAGCTGACAAAGAAGCTCGACGCTGATCGCAAGACCGCGACCCAGGCCGTCGAGTTGGTCGTCGACACCATCGTGCGTGCGGTGAACAAGGGTGAGAGCGTCACCATCACCGGCTTCGGTGTCTTCGAGAAGCGTCGCCGCGCCCCGCGCGTCGCACGCAACCCGCGCACCGGCGAGACCGTGAAGGTCCGCGCCACCTCGGTTCCCGCGTTCCGTCCGGGCGCACAGTTCAAGGCAGTCGTCGCGGGCAAGCAGCGCCTGTCCGCCAGCGGCCCGGCCGTGAAGCGTGGCAGTAGCGCTGCCGCACCGACGAAGTCGACCGCGGCGAAGAAGACCACCGCGGCCAAGAAGACGACGGCGGCGAAGAAGACCACCGCGGCCAAGAAGACCACCGCCGCCAAGAAGGCTCCGGCGAAGAAGACCACGACGGCCGCCAAGAAGACCACGGCGGCGAAGAAGGCTCCGGCCAAGAAGACGACAACGGCCGCCAAGAAGGCTCCGGCCAAGAAGGCCCCGGCCAAGAAGACGGCTGCCAAGAAGGCTCCGGCGAAGAAGACCGCTGCCAAGCGGACTCGTCGCTGACGCGACAGCGCGAAAATTGTCGCTGACGCGACAAGCAACCCAGCTCGGCCCCCGACGTACTTCCCTCGTCGGGGGCCGATGCTTGTCCGGGCTGCGATGGGGTGCCTACATCAGATTCCGGACTCCACGATTCCCGGTCGGGTCGCGTCGGCCGCGGATGCTACGCCGTCTCGCTGTCGACCTGCCCGAAATCAGTTGCAGCGCAACGATTCATGACTGAGTCGGATTGACCGCCGTCAGGTGCCGGCCAGCTCGCCGTGATCGGTGTCCGGGAGTGGGCTGTCGATGTGATCGGCGGCGACCAATCGCCCCTCGTGCAGCGACACGACCCATACGCTGCCCTTCCGGTTGCGTGCGGACGGCAGTCTCAAGCCGTCGTGATCGGACCACCACCGCATCAACGGTGGGATCACCTTGCCCTGACTACACACCGCGGCGACAGTGTCGGATTGCTCGGCGATCCGACGGATGCGCCGGTGTGCCATCGTCGGGTCGGCCGCGTACGCCTCTTCGGACAGATCCGGTTCCGGGATGATGTCGACGTCGAGTGCACGCCGGAGCGGCTCGAGGGTGTCCCGGCATCGGACCCGATCGGCCGCGTACAACGTCTGCGCTCCGAAAGCGGACAGCAGCGGGACGAGAGCCTCGGCCTGGCGGCGTCCGTCCCGATCCAGCGGGCGCAGGCGGTCGTCGCCGCGATAGCGTGACCGCCGGCCCGCCTTGGCGTGGCGGACCACCAGCAGGGTGTCGAGATCTGCGGGCAGCCGGTCGAACTCGCGCAGGATCTTCTTGTCGAGTCGGTAGCTGAGAGCTGTGTCGGCATCTGCGACGCTCAGCCATCGGAGTTCATCGACCTCGTGGTTGCTGTGGAACTGACCGGCGACCGCCCGAGCAGACCAGTAGCGCACCCGCTTTCGAGTGCTGTTGGGCAGATCGTAGGCGACGTCCCGTAGGTGCCGTCCCAGCCGCACGTCGTATCCGGTCTCCTCCCGGAGCTCGCGGACAGCGGTGTCCACCATCGTCTCGCCGGGATCGGCCTTGCCCTTGGGCAGGGTCCAGTCGTCGTAGCGGGGGCGGTGCACCAGCCCGACCTCCACACGGCCATCGTCACCCGGACGCCACAGGACTCCGCCTGCGGCCCACACGGTCTTCGTGTTCTTCGACATCGCACGTGATCCTAGGCAGCGAAGGTTACGAGATCTCTCACCCTGCCTGGTCCGACTGTCGGCGGTGTCGGCGCATCATCTGGCGCTGGTGGTCGCGGACCTCCTCGCCTGCGGCGGGGGAGGCGACCCAGCTGCCGTCGGACTGCAGCACCCAGCACCGGGTCCGCTCGTCCAGCGCCGACGCGAAGATGTCACCCAACTCGGCGGTCAGACGGGTGTCCCGTACCTGGACCATCACCTCGACCCGACGGTCGAGGTTGCGGTGCATCATGTCGGCACTGCCGATCCAGAACTCGTTCTGCGACCCGAAATGCAGAATCCGTGAGTGTTCCAAGAACTGGCCGAGGATCGATCGCACCGCGATGTTCTCGCTGACGCCGGGCATGCCGGGACGCAGCGCGCAGATGCCGCGGACGACCACGTCTACCGGCACCCCGCTCTGGGAGGCCCGATACAGCGCATCGATCACCTGCTCGTCGACGAGTGCGTTGGCCTTGACCCGGATCCGCGCCGACTCGTCGCCGTCGCGGAAGCGCTCGATCTCGGTGTGGATCCGATCGATGATCCCGGCGCGAATCCCGTGCGGGGCCACCAGGATGTTGCGGTACTCCTTCTTCCGCGAATACCCCGTGAGCGTGTTGAAGAGGTCGGTCAGGTCGGCGCCCACATCCGGGGAGGCGGTCAGCAGGCCCACGTCCTCGTAGAGTCGGGCGGTCTTGGGATTGTAGTTGCCGGTCCCGATGTGGCAGTAGCGCTTGATCGTCGAGCCCTCGCGGCGGACCACCAGGCACGTCTTGCAGTGCGTCTTGAGGCCGACGAGACCGTAGACGACGTGGACACCGGCCTGCTCGAGTTGCCTCGCCCACTTGATGTTCGCCTGCTCGTCGAACCGCGCCTTGATCTCCACGAGCGCG
Source organism: Gordonia soli NBRC 108243 (assembly GCF_000334455.1). Classification (GTDB taxonomy): domain Bacteria; phylum Actinomycetota; class Actinomycetes; order Mycobacteriales; family Mycobacteriaceae; genus Gordonia; species Gordonia soli. The sequence goes on along the minus strand of NZ_BANX01000002.1, from coordinate 23,044 downwards.
ACCACCTGCTTGCCCGCCGCGGCGGCGTCGATGAGCGCGTTGACGATCGGCGAGTCACCGGAGGTGCGGTACAGCGTCTGCTTGATCGCCAGTACCTGGGGGTCGGCCGCAGCTTGTTCGATGAACCGCTGCACGCTGGTGGAGAAGGAGTCGTACGGATGGTGCACCAGCACATCGCCTTCACGCAGTGTGGAGAAGACGCTCTTGGGTGTCTCGCGCTCGCCGAATGCGGGATGGGTCGCGGGCACGAACGGGCGGTCCTTGAGGTGGGGCCGATCGAGACCGTAGACCTCGAACAGACACGACAGATCGAGGAGCCCGGGCACCTGGATCACATCGCCGGGGTCGACGTCGAGCTCGCGCAGGAGGAGTTCGAGCATGTGCTCGCTCATGTCGTCGGCGACCTCGAGGCGCACCGGGGAGCCGAACCGGCGACGGGCGAGTTCACGTTCGAGCGCCTGTAGGAGATCCTCGTCCCGGTCCTCCTCCACCTCGAAGTCCGCGTTGCGGGTGATGCGGAAGACGTGGGTCTCGACGATCTCCATGCCCGGGAACAGCTGTCCCAGGTTCGCCGCGATCAGATTCTCCATCGGCAGGAAGACCACCGAGGGACGCTCGCCGTCGGCACGGGGTGGCGCGGGGAGCAGTCGGTCGACGCGAACGAAACGGTTGACGTTGTCGGGCACCTTGACGCGGGCGAAATGTTCACCGCCCTCACCGGCATCACGCACCGTGACGGCGAGGTTCAGGCTCAGTCCACTGATGTAGGGGAACGGGTGCGCCGGATCGACCGCGAGCGGCGTGAGCACCGGGAACACCTCGTCGTGGAAGTATTCGACCATCCGCGCGCGCTGTTCGTCCGACAGGTCCGACCAGCTCACGACGTGGATGTCGTTCGCGGCCAGCGAGGGACGGACGGAGTCGAGGAACACCCGTGCATGGCGATCGGCGATCGTCTGGGTGCGGCCGGCGATCCGCAGCAACTGCTCCCGTGGTGAGAGCCCGTCGGCGGACCGCACCGAGAGACCGGTCTCGTCGCGCCGCTTGAGGCCCGCGACGCGGACCATGAAGAACTCGTCCAGGTTGGACGCGAAGATGGCCAGGAACTTGGCGCGTTCGAGCAGGGGCAGGGAGGTGTCCTCGGCGAGTGCGAGAACACGCGAATTGAAGTCCAGCCAGCTCAGTTCGCGATTGAGATAGCGGTCTTCGGGCAGATCGGTGAACTCCTCGGGCACCAGTGTCGCTGCGGGCGGCGCACCGGGGATCGTCGGGATCGGAGGGGTGACGGTGTCGTCGGCGGGGCTCACCACACCATCATGACGCATCCACCGAGCCGCTGACACCGGGCTGCGACGGATCCAGCACCGCGATCGTGCGGGGGCCGAGCCCGAGCAGCCGTGCCGCGTCCAGGTCGGTGGCGGTGTCGACGTCGGTGCGCAGATCCGGCCACAGCAGGCCCGTCGGGTCGAGATCGATTGCGCCGGCGTTTATATGGGCGGTCAGCGAGTCCACACCGAACCGCGGTGGCGCGCTCTCCGATGCGTCGCGCACCAACAGAGTTGTCCCGGTGCCGTCCCGATCGCCGAGTACCGCCTGCCGGTGCCCGGCGGCTGCAGCCAGCACTTCCCGCAGACTCCGCGGGGTGGCCGCGGGCAGGTCTGCCTGGACCAGGACCATCGTGTGGACACCGGGGCGATCTGCCGACAACGCCATGGCACCCTGGGCGTACGCGCGGTTGAGGGGATCGACCCCGCGGGACGTGAACCCGTCGCTGTGTGCTTTTCCATGCACCGGACGGTGGCCGTGGTCGACGGCCGGCCGCTCCCGGATCCCGATCGCCCCGACCTCGGCGGCCACCCGCAGCACGGCGTCGTCGGGTGTGACCACCGCGATGTCGGCGACACCGGCGGCACCCAGCGCCCCGATGGTGTCGGCGAGCATGGCCAGCACCAGATCGCGGTGCGCACCCACCGTCCCGCCGGCGCGATGCCGACAGTGGCCGGTGACCCGCAGGGATGCGGCGAGTCGGGTCTTGGCGGAGTCGAGGTCCTTGACCGCCAACACCGCCGCGACACCCTCGAGTCCCATCGGTCCGATGGGTCGGCTGCCCCACTGCATGCCCTCCATCATGGACGACCGTGAGGGATTTGCCACCGCCGCCCGGCTGCGCACGGATTCACATGGTCGGGGAGCGGCGGCCGACTAGGGTGTCAGGAACGATCGCTTCAGGCAGAGGAGTTGATGTGCGGGCAGCTGTGATGGGTGCGGGATCGTGGGGGACGGCCACCGCCAAGGTCCTGGTGGATGCCGGGGTCCCGACGACGATCTGGGCGCGCCGACCCGCTTTGGCCGAGCAGATCGACGCCGATCACACCAACGGCGACTACCTGTCGGGAATCAGCCTCCCCGCTGAACTCCGTGCCTCCAGCGAGGTGGCGACCGTCCTCGACGGAGCCGACATCGTGGTGTGCGCGGTGCCGTCGCAGTCGTTGCGTGCCAACCTGTCGGACTGGCTGCCGCACCTGGAATCGGATGCGACTCTGGTCTCGCTGGCCAAAGGGATCGAGAGCAACACCCTGCTCAGGATGAGCGAGGTGATCGCCGAGGTGTCGGGTTTCCCGGCGGGCCAGATCGCCGTGTTGTCCGGACCCAACCTGGCGCGCGAGGTGGCCGAAGGGCAGCCCGCGGCCACCGTCATCGCCTGCAGCGACGAGGTCCGCGGCGAACGACTGCAGACAGCGTTCGCGACCGGCTACTTCCGTCCGTACACGAACACCGACGTCGCCGGATGTGAGATCGGGGGCGCGGTCAAGAACGTCATCGCCCTTGCCTGCGGGATGGCCGGCGGAGTGGGCTTCGGCCAGAACACGTTGGCGACGATCATCACCCGGGGTCTCGCCGAGACCATCCGACTGGCGGTGGCCGTCGGTGCACGCATCGAGACCCTCGCCGGACTCGCCGGCATCGGAGATCTGGTCGCGACGTGTTCGTCGCCGCTGTCCCGCAACCGCACCTTCGGCGCTCGCCTGGGGCAGGGGGCCAGCATGGAGGAGGCCCAGGAGGCGACCAACGGTCAGGTCGCCGAGGGCGTCAAGTCGTGCACCTCGGTACGCGCACTGGCGGTCGAGCACGGCGTGGAGATGCCGCTCACGGACGCGGTACACCAGGTCTGCCACGGTGGGGTGTCGGTGGCCGAGGCGATCAGCTCGCTATTGGGCCGCAGCATCAAGCCGGAGATCTACCGCGACTGAGCCGACGGTGGCGATCGCCGCATCGTCGGTCACCCGAAATCCAGTGGGGCGCGCGGTAGCTCACGGTCGATCAGCGCCGACACGTCGGTGATGGGGCCGTTGCCCGCATTGGCCGGGACCCAGATCGCAACGTAGGGGCGATGATCGACGCACACGTACGCCTGGCCGACGCCGTCGATGGTGTCGGTGATGAACCACTGCACCGGATGGACGACCTGTAGATTGCTGGTCGGCGCCAGGCCCGCGGGTCGTTCGACGCCGCAGCGGACCACCAGCGGATCGCCGCCGGATTCGGAATTGGGCCAACTCGCCTGGGAGTCCGACACCGCCTTGGTCCCGAATCCCTTGAACGTGTCGGGCAGCGCCGCGAGAAAAGCCGGACACTGCGGTGCGGCCTGGGTGCGATAGGACTCGATCGGCGGAGCGTCGTCGGGACGTAGCGCGGCGTAGGTGATGAAGGCCACGATCACCATGACGGGGATGGTGACGAGCGTGGCGATCAGGACCGGACTCAGCCGCGGGCCGGCGGTCTGCGGAGAGCCGGTGGTCGGTTCCGCGGGCCTCGACGCCTCGGCGTCCTGATCGTTGTCGTCGGTGGCACCCACGGGTCCCACCCTAGGCACGACGTCGGTCACGCCGACGACCGGTTGGGAAAGGGGTCAGCGCGGCACGCTGACGATGGGGCAGGTCAAGGTGCGCGTGATCCCGTCGACCTTCTGGATCTGCGGTACCACCTCGTCGGTGAGCTGCGAGACGTCCGCGGCATCGACACGCACGATCACGTCGTACGGGCCGCTGACCTCCTCCGACGATGCGACGCCTGCGATCTCGGCGATTGTCGCGGCTGCCACCGCTGCCCGTCCCACCTCGGTCTGGATCAGTACGTACGCTCCGACCACGGCCATCCTCTCCCCTGGGGATCGCGGAGCGACGCCTCGACGCGTCGAACCTGATCCGGCTGCTGTCCGGACGCGACCTGTCGGCCACGGCCGACTCCCGTCCCGCCGATCCGGATTCGCGTCGCGCCCCAGAAGCCGATGTGGGCAACCCGACCAGATCGGCTCGTGACCCGCAGCCAATACACTGTGGCACACATTGTCACCGACGACCCGGGGCCTGCGCGACTCAGGGAGATCGAGGGGAGATCGTGACCGCCGGATTCGGTGAGGACGACGTCGTCACCCCGACCGGCCGCACCCGGACGGTCGGGGAGGTCGGTGAGCGACGACTGATCGCCGTGCTCGCACGGGCCGCCGAGCTCCCGTCGGCCCGCGACGCACGCACCGTCGCCGACCACGACGACCCGCCCGGGCGTGACATCGTCATCGGTTCGGGTGACGATGCCGCGGTGATCGACACCGCCGGCCCGACCGTCATCAGTGTCGACACCGCGGTCGAGGGACGACATTTCCGACTCGACTGGTCGGCCCCGCATCAGATCGGGGCGCGTGCGGTGGTCCAGGGCGCCGCCGACATCGCCGCGATGGGTGCGCGGACCACCGGCGTGGTGGTGTCCATCGCCTGCCCGCCGACCACCCTGGTCGGCACCGTTCTCGACCTCGACGCCGGGATCGTGGCCGCGACGCACCGACTCGGCGCTCGTGTGCTCGGCGGCGATCTCGTCGCGGCCGAGCAACTCGTCGTGAGTGTCACCGCGGTCGGCAGGCTCGATGGCATCGCACCCATCGTGGTCGGTGGCGCGCAGGTCGGTGACGAACTCGCGGTCAGCGGCCCCCTCGGGGGATGTGCGGCTGGGTTGGCGGTCCTGCGAGCTGTCGAGTCCGGTGGTGACCGAGCACTTCTCGATCGGTATGCACGCCTGGTCGAGGCCTATCGTCTGCCGGATCCCGATCTCGCACAGGGGGTCGCGGCGGCCCGTTGCGGAGCCCACGCGCTCACCGACATCTCGGACGGGCTGATCGAGGAATTGAGAACCTTGGCCGCGGCATCCCGGGTCCGCGTCGAGATCGACTCCGATCGCCTGCCGCGGGTCGGTTCCCTCGCGGCCGCCGCACGCGACCTCGATGTCGATCTCCGGGAATGGACGCTGGCCGGGGGAGAGGACCACGAGCTGCTCGGTGCCTTTCCGAGCGGGACGATACCGCCGGGATGGACCGTGATCGGCGCGGTGACCCACTCGGATACCTCTGGGTCGGTGATCGTCGACGGGACAGCGGCGGGGGCGCTCCGCGGATGGCAGTCGTTCGCCGACATCGAACCCGACGGCCGTCGGAGGTGACCCGCGGCGACGATGACACGCGGCGACCGCACCTCTTGACCAGCTCGAGTCCCGGCCGCGCTCGGGGTCCGGGCCCGAACGGGGGGTCGGAATGATTAGATCGCCCCATGGCGATCTATGCGCTCGGGGACCGTGAGCCCACTCTCGGCGCCGATGTCTACATCCACCCCGAGGCTGTCGTGATCGGCGACGTCACCCTCGGCGACGGTGTGTCGGTGTGGCCGTCCGCGGTGCTACGCGGAGATTCTGGTTCCATCACGATCGGGGCGCGGACCAACATCCAGGACGGCACCATCATCCACTGCACGCCGATCGACGCGACCGTGATCGGCAGCGGCTGCGTCGTCGGCCACAACGCCCATATCGAGGGCGCGACGATCGGCGACGACTGCCTGATCGCCTCGGGGTCGGTCGTGCTGAACGGGTCGACGATCGGTGACCGGGCGATTGTCGGTGCCGGCGCGGTCATCCCCTACAAGTTCGCCGTGCCGCCCGCACGCATGGCACTCGGCGTCCCGGCACGCATCCGTGAGGGATTCGAGGTACCCGAAGGCCACGTCGACCTGAACGTCGAGATGTACTACCAGAATGCGCAGTATTACCGAGAATCCCTGAGGAGGGTCGAGTGAGCGCTCGTCCGCTGGCCGAGCTGATCGATCCCGGGTGGGCGCAGGCACTCGCGCCCGTCGAGGAGACCATCACGACCATGGGACAGTTCCTGCGCGAGGAGAACTCGTCGGGACGCGGATACCTGCCGTCGGGCGCGAACGTGTTGCGCGCCTTCACCCATCCCTTCGACGACGTCCGTGTGCTGATCGTCGGGCAGGACCCCTACCCGACGCCGGGGCACGCGGTCGGCCTGAGTTTCTCGGTCGCGCCGGAGGTGTCGCCGATCCCACGCTCGCTGCAGAACATCTACACCGAGTACACCGATGATCTCGGCTACCCGCGGCCGGCCAACGGAGATCTCACGCCGTGGGCGAGATCTGGTGTGCTGCTGCTGAACCGGGTGTTGACGGTCACTCCTGGAACGCCCGCCTCACATCGCGGCAAGGGCTGGGAAGAAGTCACCGAGTGCGCCATCAAGGCGCTGGTCGACCGCGATGCCGACCCGCTGGTGGCGATCCTCTGGGGGCGCGACGCGGCCGGACTGAAGCAGTGGCTGCCCGACGTCCCGGTGATCGAGTCCGCTCATCCGTCGCCGTTGTCGGCGAGCCGCGGGTTCTTCGGCTCGAAGCCGTTCAGCCGCGCGAACGAGGCCCTCGAGGATCTCGGCGGTGACCCTGTCGACTGGCGGCTGCCGTCCTGATCGATGTGCACCCGACCGTCGGTCACGATCGGGTGCACGATCAACGCTTTTCAGAGCACGGTCGACGCTTTTCAGCGCACGGTCGACGGTTCAGTCGGTGGTACGTGCCGCGCCGAAATCGGGGCGGCGCTTACCGATGAATGCGTCCACGCCCTCGATGCCTTCCGCCCGACCGGACAGGCGGGCGATGGACCGGGCCTCGGCGACGAGCTGATCCGCGAGTCCGTTGGTCGGCGAGGCCGACAACAATGCGCGGGTCGCCGACAGTGCATTGCGTGGCCCTGCGGCGAGTTTCCGCGCAGCGGCCCGGGCCGCCTCCTCGACCTGGGCATCGTCGGCGACGGTGTCGCCGAGCACTCCGAGTGCGAGGGCCGTCTCGGCGTCGAGGATCTCGTCGGTGAGCAGGATTCGTCGCGCGCGTGCCGTCCCGACGACACGCGGCAGGGACCAGGTTAGTCCACCGTCGGGTGACAGGCCGATGCCCTGGTAGGCCGGGCGCAGTTTGGTCGACGGTCCGCCGATGGCGACGTCGGCGTGCAGCACGATGCTCATACCTGCGCCGGCGGCCCAGCCCTTGACCGCGGCGACCACGGGACGGTCCGCCTCGATCAGTGCGGTGACGAAGGCGTGGAAGGTGTCGGCGAGACCGCGCAGATAGGTCGGGCGGTGCTCGGCCGAGGCGAAGGCGCGGACGTTGCCGCCGGCGCAGAAGTTGGCACCGGTGCCGACCAGGAGGATCGCGCCGACCTCACGTTCGCCGCGGGCGACGGCCCGTAGTTCGGCGGCGCCCTGGACGAGGGCTTCGTCGGAGAGGGAGTTGCCTGCCGCAGCGGTGGAGACCGCGATGGTCAGGATTCCGTCGGAGACGTCGACGACATCGATTTGCTGCGCGGAGGTGGGGGAGGGGGCGGTGTCGGTCATGGCCGAACCTTAGCCGGAGAGCACGAGAACCCGATCGCCGGGTCCGAGCGAATGCTCGGTCGGCGGTCGGGTTCAGGTGATGTGTCCGGCCTGACCTCGGTAGGTCAGTGGGTCAGACGCCTGCGGCCTTGCCTGCCTTGAGGCAGGAGGTGCAGACGTTCTTGCGCTTCCGGTTGCCCGGAGCGACCTCGACGCGGACGGACTGGATGTTCGGGTTCCAGCGGCGGTTGGTGCGGCGATGCGAGTGCGACACCGACTTGCCGAAGCCCGGGCCCTTGCCACATACGTCGCAAACGGCAGCCATGGTCGAACTCCCTCGGTAGATGATGATGGTCTGTGGTCGGTCCGACCGCTCAGGTGATCGCGCCGGGCACGACCCGACGGCAGTCGGACAACCCTGCAAGGATAACGGGGCGATGCCACACCGGCCAAATCCCGGCGTCCGCACCCGGCGACGCCTGCGGTGCCGACGCGGTGACGACTCGATGCCGACGGGTGACCGTGGCCACCGACATGGGCAGCGCCGAGCGCGGCGGGCAGCCACCATGGTTGCACCGTTCCGCGGGTGGGCGGTGCACCTCGGCATCGTCACGGTGGGGAAGTAATCTCGGACACGAGTGCCGCCGGGCCCCGGCGGCCAGGTCTCGCTTCGGTGGCCTGTGCCCCGGACGCAGACGCGTGATGAATCGTCCGGTGAGTCCCTCGTCCTCGCGGAGGTGGCGGTGTGAGTGCAGATCGGGTCCCTTCGCCGATCGGTCGAACGGAGCGTCGATGACCGCCGATGAGGACACGCGCGTCGTTCCGACCCTCAACCCGCAGCTGCTGCGCGATTGGGCGACGCAGAGCGCATCCGGCCTCGCAGACCTGCGCGGCGAGATCAACGACCTCAACGTGTTCCCCATCCCGGATTCCGACACCGGTAGCAACATGGTCTTCACCATGCAGGCTGCTGCCGACGCAGCGACCGCGGCGGCCGGGGATGCCGACGTCGCGACGGTCGCGCGGCTGATGGCCGAGGGTGCGGTCGCGAATGCGCGCGGCAACTCCGGCGTGATCCTCTCGCAGGTGCTGGTCGGGCTCGCCGACGCGGCCGAACTCATCGGCGACGGACCCGACCTCACCTTCGGTCAGTTGTGGACCAAGGGCCTGCGGCTCGGGTCGCTGGCCGCGGTCCGCGCGGTGAGCGATCCGCGTGAGGGGACCGTGCTCACGCTGATCCGGGTGGCCGCCGAGACCGCGGCCGTCCATTCCGGCGATTCGGCGGCGGACCTCGCCCGCGCGGTCGCCGACGACTGCGCCGACGCCTTGGAGCAGACCCCCGACCAGTTGCGCGAGCTCGCCGAGGCGGGAGTGGTCGACGCCGGTGGTCGCGGACTGCTGGCGCTGCTCGACGCGATGGTCACCGTGCTGACCGGCGTCGCCCACCGTCGTCGGCGCTACCGCGGCATCCTCACCGGTGGTGGCGAGGCACGCGATCACAGTGTCGGGGAGTGCTCGGGCGACAGCGAGATGGACTTCGAGGTGATGTACCTCCTCGACGGTGCTGCAGGCGAGGCGATCGGCGCGCTGCGCTCGACCCTCGACGAACTCGGCGACGCCGTCGTGATCGTCGGCGACAGCTCCACCGACAGCGAGCGTTTCTCCGTCCACGTCCACACCTGCGAACCCGGCAAGGCCGTCGAGGCCGGTGTGGCTCTCGGACAGATCTCCGAGATCCGGATCAGCTGTTTCGCGCTCGACGCGATGCGTTCGCTCACCGACACCTCGGAGCCGCCGCCTCGTCATCGCCGGGCCGTGGTGGCCGTGGTCCGGGGTGACGGCGCGGCCGAACTGTTCACCGAGGCCGGTGCGGCGGTGGTGCGTGCGGACGACGGACTGACCCCGCAGTCACTCGTCGACACCATCCGCACGACGGACAGCGCGCACGTGATCGTGATGGCCAACGGCGCCTTAAGTTCTCAAGACCTGGTCACGGTCTCGGCCGAGGTCCGATCCCATCAGCGATCAGTGGTGTACCTGCCGACATCGTCCATGGCGCAGTGCCTCTCGGCCCTGGCCGTCCACGATCCGGGCGAGTCGCCCGACGCGGACGCCTACGCGATGGCCGAGGCGGCGGCTGGTACCCGATGGGGCTCGTTGATCAGCGCACCGACCAAGATGATGACGCTCGCCGGCACCTGTGAGGTCGGAGACGTGTTGGGGCTCATCGGGTCCGATGTCCTGGTCATCGCGCCGGACCAGTCGGCGGCGGTCACTGCGTTGCTCGACCTCATGCTGGCGACCGGTGGCGAGATGGTCACCGTGCTCGCCGGATCCGAGGTCGACGACGAGGCGCTCGATGCCGTGTCCGAGTTGATGCGGAGGTCGTACGCCGGTGTGGAGCTGGGGGTCTACCGGACCGGTCAGGCCGATCAACTGTTGCAGGTCGGGGTCGAGTAGTGGTCGTGCAATCGGATCCGTTGGACGGCCTGCTGCCGCCCAAGCGTGTGGCCGCGCTGGCTGAGCTCGGTGTGACCACTGTCGGCGCGCTGCTCCGCTACACCCCGCGACGCTATGTGCGCCATGGTCAGTTGTCGGCGGAAGAACTGCCCGCCGACGACGAGTGGGTGACCGTGATCGGCCGGGTCACCCGTTCCACCATGGTCCAGATGAAGAAGCGCAAGGGCTCGTTCCTGAAGGTGAGCCTCGACGACGGCGGCAACACCTACGACGCGAACTTCTTCAACGCCAAATGGATTCAAGGACGCCTCAAGCCGGGCGCGCGCGTGATGATGGCCGGCAAGGTCAAGGTGTTCCGGGGGAGGGTCCAACTCTCGCATCCGGATTGGCTGGTCCTACCCGACGGTGAGCTCGGCGTGGAGACCATCGTCGGCTCGGCGATGCTCTCCGAGATGTATTCCGCACAGTCGGAAATGCAGGCCGAGTCGGCCGACGGCAGTGGCGTCGACAGCGACATCGACCCCGCCGACTTCGATCGTCCGATCGTCCCGATGTACCCGGCTTCCAAAGAGATCCAGACCTGGGCGATCTGGTCCTCGGTGCGTTCGATCCTCGCGCGGTGTGATTTCGCCGAGGACGCCCTGACCCCCGATGAACGGTCCGAGCGTGGATTGCCGACCACCGCCGAGGCGATCCGTTCGGTGCACCTGCCCGACACCGAGGAAGAGATCGAGACCGCTGCCGAACGGCTGCGCTTCGACGAGGCCCTGGCCATCCAGACCGTGCTAGCGCAACGGCGCCTCGCGGGGCGCTCCGAGTCGGCCGCGACCTGCCCACATGTCCCGGGGGGGCTGGAGGATCAGCTCCTCGAGCGCCTGCCCTTCACCCTCACCGACGGTCAGCGGCGCGTGGTGGACGAGATCGGCGAACAGTTGGCCGCGCCCACCCCGATGTCGAGGTTGCTGCAGGGAGAGGTCGGTTCGGGAAAGACGCTGATCTCCCTGCTGGCGATGTTGCGCGTCGTCGACAACGGGCATCAGTGCGCCATCCTCGCGCCGACCGAAGTGCTCGCCGCGCAACACCATCGGACCATGACGACGATGCTCGGCGACCTCGCCGGTGCGGGAGAACTCGGCTCGGCCGAGAACGCGACATCGGTGGCGTTGCTGACGGGTTCGATGCGTACGGCCGGAAAACGCCAGACACTCCTGGACGTGGTCACTGGTACGGCCGGCATCGTGGTCGGCACCCACGCGCTGTTGGAGCAGAACGTCGAGTTCTTCGACCTCGGCATGGTGGTCGTCGACGAGCAGCACCGGTTCGGTGTGGAACAGCGCGACATCCTGCGTTCCCGAGGTCGCGACGGTGTACAGCCCCACTTCCTCGTGATGACCGCGACACCCATCCCGCGGACGGTCGCGATGACGGTGTTCGGCGATCTCGAGACCTCGACGCTGCGCGAACTGCCGCGCGGACGTCAGCCCATCACCACGTCGGTGGTCCCGATGAGCAACGAGCGTTGGGTCGAACGCGTATGGGCCCGGGCGGCCGAGGAGATCGATGCCGGTCGGCAGGTCTACGTGGTGTGCACGCGAATCGGTGACAACGACGACCCCAAGGACGACGACGGTCGGCCGCGCGGGGTCTCCGTGCTGGACCAGTACGCCGAACTGGTGGCGGGACCGCTGGGTGATCGCCGGATCGAGTACCTCCATGGTCGGCTGCCGGCCGACGAGAAGAACGCGGTGATGGACTCCTTCGGCCGCGGCGAGGTCGACATCCTGGTCTCCACCACGGTGATCGAGGTCGGTGTGGACGTCCCGAACGCGACGACGATGGTCATCGTCGACGCGGAGCGGTTCGGCGTCAGCCAGTTGCACCAGCTGCGCGGTCGCGTCGGGCGTGGCGAGCACCCCGGACTGTGCCTGCTGATGACCCGTGCGGGGCAGGTCTCGCAGGCGATGGAACGACTGCGGGCGGTCGAGGCGTCCAATGATGGGTTCGAACTGGCCCGCGTGGATCTCGAGCAGCGGAGGGAGGGCGATGTCCTCGGAGCACTGCAGTCCGGTGGGACGTCGTCGCTGCATTATCTGTCGCTGCTCACCGACGCCGAGGTCATCGCCGATGCCCGGGGGTTGGCGGAGGAGATCGTCTCTGCCGATCTCCCGCTCGCCGATCACCGCCCGCTGGCCGATCTGGTCGACTCGATCCTCGTCCCGCAGAAGGTCGAGTACCTCGACAAGTCGTGACCGGTGGCCGTGGCATGTGTTGCTGCCGTTCCGAATCCGTCGGTGGGCCCACCGGCTCGCCGGCGGCTGGCCGGTCCGACGCTGGGCGATACTGCTCGTCGTGACCGTCGGTACGGTCGCGGCGGCGACCGTCTCCGTCCTGCCTGCCGTTTCCCTGATGCCCGACGACTCGTCGGCGAATCCGGCGCGCGCCGCGGCCGCCCGTGACCTGGCCGGGCGCCTCGCGACGCTGCCGGTGGTCGTCCGATCCTCTGATCACAGCTACGAGCGGACGGCGTTCGGGCAGAGCTGGTCGGACGACGCGCAGGTGCTGGGGGCGGGCAACGGGTGCGACACCCGCAACGACATCCTGGCCCGCGATCTCGCCGACATCCGCACCGCACCGAGCGCGCGCTGCCCGACGACGGTCGTCGCGGGGGAGTTCCGCAGCCCCTACTCAGGGGAGTTCGTCTCCTTCCGGCGTGGTCGGGGATCGGCGGAGGTTCAGATCGACCACATCGTGCCGCTGTCCTACGCCTGGGACATGGGCGCCTCGACGTGGACGGCTATCCGCCGACTCGACTTCGCCAACGATCCGGCGAACCTGGTCGCGGTCGACGCGGCGTCCAACCAGGCCAAGAGCGACAAAGAGCCGGCACGGTGGATGCCCCGGCAGTCGGGCTTCCACTGCCAGTACGCCATGCAGTTCGTCGCGGTCAGCGCCGCGTACGGGCTCGCAGTCGACGGTCGTTCGCGTCCGGTACTCGATCGTGCGCTCCACCGATGCTGAGGGGGCGTCGGTATCGGCGGTGATCAGGGACCGAGCCGGGCTCGGGGGCCGATTGGGCACCCGGCAACGCGTGGTTACTCTGGTGGGCGACATATTCCCGCAGGCGAAGACGAGGTCTCATGAGTGCTCCCACCGCCGATCGGGCCGTGGCCACCGGGTCGGACTCCTCCGACACCACGCAGGTCGTCCACGGTCTCGCGAAGAAGGCGCGTACCGCGTCACGCTCGCTGAACGGACTCACCACCGCCGACAAGAACGCCGCGCTGCTGGCCGCCGCCGACGCGATCGAGGCGGCCGCTGACACCATCCTGGCGGCCAACCAGCGAGATCTCGATCGCGGCGCCGCCGACGGCATCGAGGCGTCGCTGATGGACCGGCTCCGACTGACCCCGGAGCGCGTGACCGGCATCGCCAACGGTCTGCGTCAGGTCGCGGTGCTCCCGGATCCGATCGGGGAGATCGTGCAGGGCAAGACGCTGCCGAACGGTCTGCAGCTGCGGCAGGTGCGGGTACCCCTGGGAGTCGTCGGCATCGTCTACGAGGCCCGGCCGAACGTGACCGTCGATGCGTTCGGGATCGCGTTCAAGTCGGGTAATGCGGTGCTGCTGCGTGGTTCGTCGTCGGCGGCCGACTCGAATGCCGAACTGGTACGCATCCTGCGGGAGGTGCTCTCCGCCAACGGCATCACCGCCGATGCGGTGGCGTTGCTGCCGAGTGAGTCCCGGACGAGTGTCACCGCGCTCATCCAGGCGCGCGGACTGGTCGACGTCGTGATCCCGCGCGGCGGTGCCGGACTGATCGAGGCAGTCGTGGCCAACGCGACGGTGCCGACGATCGAGACCGGCGTCGGCAACTGCCACGTCTACGTCCATGCGCTCGCCGACCTCGATGTCGCGACCCGGGTGGTGTTGAACTCGAAGACCCGGCGTCCCAGCGTGTGCAACACCGCCGAGACCGTGCTCGTCGACGCCGCGGTCGCCGCGGATGCCCTGCCCCGGATCACCTCCGTGCTGCAGGCTCAGGGAGTGGTCATCCACGGTGACGAGACCGGGATGGAACCGGCGACCGAGGCCGACTGGTCCGAGGAGTACCTGTCGATGGACATCGCGGTGAAGGTGGTCGACGGGATCGACGCCGCCATCGCGCACATCGACACCTACGGCACCGGCCACACCGAGGCGATCGTCACCGCCGACCTGGCCGCTGCCGACGAGTTCACGCGGCGGGTCGATGCGGCTGCCGTGATGGTCAACGCGTCCACCGCGTTCACCGACGGTGAGCAGTTCGGGTTCGGCGCCGAGATCGGCATCTCCACCCAGAAGCTCCACGCACGCGGCCCGATGGGCCTGCCGGAGCTGACCTCGACCAAGTGGCTGGTCTGGGGCAACGGCCACGTCCGTCCGGCATGACCGGCACCGCGCCCGGCGGCGCCACCGTGGTCCCGACCTTCGCTGACGTCCCCGACGTCGTCGCCCGACTCCGCGCGACCGGCTATCTGGCCGACGAGGCGACCGCGACGTCGACATTCCTCGCCGATCGCCTCGGCAAGCCGTTGCTGGTCGAGGGTCCCGCCGGTGTCGGCAAGACCGAGCTGGCTCGGGCCATCGCCACGGCAACCGACGCCGAGCTGATCCGCTTGCAGTGTTACGAGGGCATCGACGAGGCCCGCGCGCTCTACGAGTGGAACCACGCCAAGCAGATCCTGCACATCCAGGCGACCGGCACGCGGGACTGGGACGAGGCCAAGCACGACATCTTCTCCGACGAGTTCCTGCTGCCCCGACCGCTTCTCCGTGCGATCGCCCGCACCGAGCCGACGGTGTTGCTGATCGACGAGGTCGACAAGGCAGATGTCGACGTCGAGGGACTGCTGCTGGAGGTCCTCAGCGACTTCGCCGTGACCATCCCGGAGATGGGGACCGTCGCCGCGACCCGCCGCCCGGTGGTGTTGCTGACGTCGAATGCGACCCGCGAACTGTCCGAGGCGCTCAAGCGTCGCTGCCTCTACCTGTACATCGATTTCCCGGATGCGGCTCGCGAGCGCGAGATCCTGGCCTCGCGAGTGCCCGATCTGTCGGACCGGCTCGCCGCCGAGCTCGTCCGCGTGGTCGGCGTCCTACGCACCCTCGACCTGCGGAAGAAGCCGTCGGTGGCCGAGACCATCGACTGGGCCAACACCCTGCTCGCGCTCGGCGCGGGAGACGGCGCTGGTGGTCGATCCGGGTCCGGGCTGGACGACGGCCTCATCGCACGAACCCTGGGCGTGGTGCTCAAGCACCGGCCCGACCTCAAGACCGCGCTCAAAGAGCTCAAGCTGGGCTGATGACCGCGCATCCGCCGTCGCCACCCGATCAGGACGCCGACGTCCCGTTGGTCGGCCACCTGACGGGTTTCGTCGACGATCTCCGCACACGCGGAATCGTCGTCGGTCCGTCGGAGCTGATCGACGCGGCCCGCGCAATGGAGGTCCTCGACCTGCTCGATCGGGGGAGTCTCCGCGAGGGGTTGGCGACGACGCTCATCGACGACCAGACCCACCGGCGGGTGTTCGACCGGGTCTTCGACCTCTGGTTTCCGCTCGGCACCGGCAAGCGGACGGTCGACACCGCACTGCCCCGGACCGACGCCGGCGCGATCGACGTCGAGGCGGTGCGTGACCTGGCCGCCGAACTGCTCGCCGACGACAGCGCCGGTCAAGACGGTCGGCTGAGTCAGTTCGTGGCGATGGTGGTCGACGAACTGGGGCGCTACGAGTCGACGCGCGGCGAGGCGTTCTCCGCATATCAGGCGATGAGCTCGGTCAACCCGCAGACGCTGATCGCGCGGATCGCCGCCGCGATGGCCGGTGGTGGCGACGACGAGTTGGGCAACCGGCCGGGCACCGAGCCGGTCTACCGGTCGGCCGCGCGGGCGCGTGCCGCCGATCTCCGGGCCGCGATCGAGACCGAGACCCAACGTCGGATGGCCGCGCGCAGCGGCCGCGAACGCGTGGCCGAGTATGCGGTCCCCGACCTCCCCGAGAACATGAACTTCCTGTCGGCCGGGGCCTCGCAGATGGCCGAGATCCGGCGAACGGTGGAGCCACTCGCCCGACTGCTCGCCGCGAAGCTCGAGACCCGCCGTCGCCGAGCTCATCACGGGGCCGTCGACGTCCGGTCGACCCTGCGCGCCTCGATGTCCACCGGCGGCGTGCCGATCGACCTCAAGCTCCGCAAGCCGCGTCCCGGCCGGCCCGAGCTGATCGTCATCTGCGACGTGTCGGGCTCGGTGGCCGGCTTCTCGCAGTTCACGCTCCGGTTGGTGTCCGCTCTGCGCCAACAGTTCTCGTCGGTCCGCGTCTTCGCCTTCGTCGACACCGTCGACGAGGTCACCGAGTTCTTCGAGCGCGGCTCCGACGACGAGGACTTCGGTGCGTCGATGCACCGGATGATCAGCACCGCGCGGATCAGCACGCGCGACGGGCATTCCGACTACGGCAACATGCTGCGCGGGTTCGTCGACGAGTACCTGGACTCGGTGACCCATCGCGGTGCGCTGCTGATCCTGGGCGACGGCCGCAGCAACTATCACGACCCGCGGCTGGACGCCCTGCGGGTGCTCGTCGAGCGCGCCCGTCACGCCTACTGGCTCAATCCCGAGGCCCGGCGTAACTGGGGTGTCGGCGACTCGGTGGCGACCGAGTACGCAGAGGTCATCGAGATGTTCGAGTGCCGGAACGCGACGCAGCTCGGCCGCGCCATCGCCGACCTGCTGCCGGTCTGATCCCATGGTGACCGCAGGCCACGGACGGACCCGCGCATCAGGCGTCGCGGCGTACGCGTGGCGGTGACCTGTGCCGCACCGCGTAAACTCTCACCCCATGTCAGGAGACCGCCCGCGGGTGCGCCGCATCGGCGTCATGGGCGGCACGTTCGACCCTATCCACAACGGTCACCTGGTGGCCGCCAGCGAGGTCGCCCACCGGTTCCGATTGGACGAGGTCGTCTTCGTCCCGACGGGCAGACCGTGGCAGAAGCTCGGCGGCCCGGGGGGTGACTCGGCGCCGACGGCGGAGAGCGGATCGCGACCGGTCAGCCCGGCCGAGGACCGGTATCTCATGACCGTCATCGCGACTGCGTCGAATCCCCGGTTCAGCGTGAGCCGCGTCGACATCGATCGGGCAGGCGACACCTACACCGTCGACACGTTGCGTGACCTGAAGTCGCTGCACCCGAACGCCGAGCTCTACTTCATCACCGGCGCCGACGCGCTCGAGTCGATCCTGTCGTGGCAGAACTGGGAGGAGCTCTTCGAGCTCGCCAACTTCATCGGCGTCAGCCGGCCCGGTTACGTGCTCGACGCCAAGCATCTCGCAAAGCACCTCACGACCCTGCCGGAAGATACGCTGCAGTTGCTCGAGATCCCCGCATTGGCGATCTCGTCGACGGAGTGCCGGTCACGGGCGGCGTCGGGTCGGCCGGTCTGGTATCTCGTGCCCGACGGCGTGGTCCAGTACATAGCCAAACGTCGTCTCTACCGGACGCCGCGGGCGTCGTCACCAGGTGTGTCTGCCCCGGGAGCGCCGTGACCGCACCATCCGTCGGGTGCACCGTGCACGCCGACCACAGACTCTCGAGAAGGGATCGTTCGTGACTGCATCACCCGAATCGCTGGAGATGGCGAAGATCGCCGCACTGGCCGCGGCCGACAAGCTGGCCCGCGAGGTGTCGGTGATCGACGTCTCCGAGCAGTTGGTGATCACCGACCTCTTCGTCATCGGGTCGGCCGACAACGAGCGCCAGGTCAACTCGATCGTCGACGAGGTCGAGGACAAACTCCGTGAGGCCGGATACAAGCCGGTGCGCCGGGAAGGCACCCGCGAAGGCCGCTGGGCACTGCTGGACTACATCGACATCGTCGTACACATCCAGCACGACGACGAGCGCTCGTTCTATGCGCTGGAACAGCTCTGGAAAGACTGCCCGACAGTCGAGATCGAGGGCCTCGCGTGAGCGGTGGGCCCGACGACCACGACACCTCCGTCGAACGCCTGACCCCGATCGTCCGTCGATTGATCCTGCTCCGGCACGGGCAGACCGACTACAACGCCGGCGGTCGAATGCAGGGGCAGCTCGACACCGACCTCACCGAACTCGGTGTGCGTCAGGCGAAATCGGCCGCCGACGCGCTTGCCGACCGGGGTCCGCTCTTGATCAGGTCGTCGGATCTGCGTCGGGCACGTGACACCGCGGAGGCGCTGGCGGTGCGAACCGGACTGACTGTCGACACCGACGAGCGCCTGCGTGAGACGCATCTGGGGGACTGGCAGGGCCTCACCCACGGCGATGTCGACGAGGCGATGCCCGGCGCGCGCCGGACGTGGCGGGACGACGCTTCGTGGACACCGCCGAACGGCGAGAGCAGGATCGACGTGGCCCGGCGGGCCACCCCGGTGGTCGACGAACTGGTGGCCGAACTCGACGAGTGGGGCAGCGGTGACCGTCCGGAGGCGCCGGTGGTGCTGGTGGCGCACGGCGGCGTGATCGCCGCGATGACCGCTGCGCTGCTCGACCTCCCGGTCGCGAACTGGCCGGTCTTCGGCGGACTGGCGAACACGAGCTGGGTCCAGTTGTCCGGCCACGGTGTCCCCGGACATCCGGCTCGCTGGCGCCTGGACGTCTGGAACGCCTCGGCCGAGCCGGCCGACGCGGGTATCCAGTGAGCCGGGCCCGATGACCCTGCGCCGGCTCGGGGACGGTCGGCATCGACGATGACCGAGACTACGCGTGCACGAGTGGTGGTGTTGTCGGATTCGTTGGCGTACTACGGGCCTCGAGGCGGACTGGCGGCGGACGATCCACGGATCTGGCCCAACCTGGTTGGCGCGAGCGTGGGCGCGGAGGTCGACGTCTTCGGTCGGATCGGGTGGACCAGTCGCGACGTGTGGTGGGCGGTCACCCAGGACCCGAACATCTGGGCGGCGCTCCCGCACGCTCAGGTGTTGGTGCTCGCGTTCGGGGGCATGGACAGCCTTCCGTCGCCGTTGCCGACCGCGCTCCGCGAGCAGATCCGCTACGTACGGCCGGCCCGCCTGCGGCAGGTGGTCCGCAGCGCCTACGAATGGTTGCAGCCCAGGCTCTCGCCGGTCGGTTGGCCGATGGCGTTGCCGCCCGCGGTGACGGTCGAGTACCTGGATCGCATCCACGGCGCGATCAGCCATCTGCGGCCGGATCTGCCGGTGGTGCTGTGCCTTCCGTCCACCCACATCAGTCCCTATTACGGACGGGCGCATCCGGGTCGCATCCCGACGACGTCGGCGATGGCGGAGTGGGCACGCGAGGCCGGCGTCCCGACCGTCGAGTTCTACGAGATCACCCGAGCAGCCTTCGCCGACCCGACCCATGAGATGAATCCGGACGGCATCCACTGGGGGTTCGAGTGTCATCGGCAGATCGCGGCCGCGGTGGCGCCCGCCGTCGCAGCTGCGCGCGGGTGAGCCCGCGAGCAAGCGATGTGTACCGGCTAACGTAGACGCGTGCCTGTAGTCGTCGTCACGGATTCGTCGTCGCGGTTGCCCACGTCGGTGACCGATCATTACGGCGTCCGCGTCGTGCCGTTGCATCTGACCCTCGATGGTCAGGACTACAGCGAGGGGGTCGACGACATCCCGGCGGACATCGTCTCCACCCCCGGGGTCACCACGTCGGGGGCGAACCCGGCCGAGATCGCGACCGCCTTCGACGAGGCGGTCGAGGCGAGCGAGGGTGCGGGTGTCGTCGCGGTACACATGTCCCGCCGGCTGTCGGGAACATGGTCGGCGGCCCGGTTGGCCGCGGAGAAGTTCTCCGGCCAGGTGCGCGTGGTGGATTCCCGATCCGTCGGACTCGCGGTCGGCTTCGCCGCGGTCGCCGCGGCACAGTCCGCACAGTCCGGTGCCGACCGGGACCGCGTCTATGAGTCGGCGATCCGACAGGCTGCGACCGTCGATTCGATGCTCTGCGTCCACGATCTCGACAATCTGCGCAACAGCGGTCGGATCAGTGCTGCCAGCAAGATGCTCGGTTCCGCACTGTCGATCAAGCCGATCCTGCACATGGTCGACGGTGTCCTGACGCTCAAGGAACGGCACCGTACGTTCTCCAAGGCGATCGGCAAGATGGTCGACGCCGCGGTCGAGTCCGCCGCCGGGCGTCCGGTGACCGTCGGCATCCAACACTGTCGCGCTGCCGACATGGCGCACGATCTCGGCGACCAGCTGACCGAGCGTCTCCGTGTGGTCACATCTCGGATCACCGTCGATCTCGGACCGATCCTCGGATGCCATGTGGGGCCAGGCGCCTTGGGCGTCGTCATCGCAGAGCACCTCGACCCGATCGAGGGCATCGATGCCGGCTGAACCGATCTGGACTGACGCCGGCTGAGCCGGTCCGGACTGACGCCGGCTGAGCCGGTCCGGGCTGACGCCGGCCCGCGTCGGTCGGCCGCCGCACGCGTTGTGCACACCCTGCGGTCCATCCACAGATCCCGATCGACGCTCCCATCGGGGACGATCGACTCCTAGCGTTCTCGAGCATGAACAGTCCGACGCCGCCCAGAGGTGAACCTGCGCGCCCGGGATGGCAGGTGCCCGTTCCGGACCCGCGAGTGACGTCCGGACCCGCCTCGCGCACGGACGACGAATCCGGACCGCAGCGTGAACCGTCGATCGGTACGGCCGGTCGACGCCTCGACGGAAGCGTGCGTCGTACCGGATACCGCCGACGCGATGGCGTCGACCGCGCCGGCGGCAGTCCGCTCGATCGGTTGGGCCCGGCGCCGACGGTGGGGCGGGACCCCGACAGATTCGTGGACACGGTGGTGGGGGAAGGGGCGGACACCGCATGGCCGGGCATCAGCGGGTCGGGTACAGGGGGATCGGACACTGGCGGATCAGACACTGGCGGATCGGACGCTGCCGAATCAGACGCTGCGGGATCGGGTGCTGGAGGATCGGACACTGCGCAGATCGCGCCGAGGCCCATCGATGCGTGGCGGCCGCCGACAGCCATCGTCGAGGAGACCGAGGCGGTCGGCGATACCGACGCCGTCGAGGATCCGACGGCGGCACCACCCCGAGGGTGGGGGATCACCGCCATGCCGACCTGGCTGGAATCAGGACCTGCTCCGTCGCAGGGTGATCCGGGCAGACGGGACGGTCGGCGTGGTTCACCGGGGCGCGTGCGTGATGCCTGGGACCGCCACGGCGCCGAGGACCGCTTCGGTCGGGATTCGTTCGGGGCCGGCTCCGACAGGGACGGGGACCACGACCTGAGTGAGGATCACGACTGGGATGGGGACCACGACCGAAACTGGGACCTCGATAACCGTCGTGGGCACCCGGCCCGACGACGATGGGCGCCGGCGCCACCGGCTGCGATCGCATTGATCGTGGTTGGCATCGTCGCCTGTGTGATAGCCGGGGTCCGGGTGTTCGGAGGGGACGACGAGATCGGGACAGTCGCCTTTCCCGTGCAGGCCGGCCCGACCGGGTCGTCGGCTGCGGGGCCGTCGACTGCAGGACAGTCGACGCGACCACGACCCGGCCATGAGAGCGCGACACCGTCCGGCGAGATCGTGGTCAGTGTCGTCGGTCTGGTGCAGCGTCCGGGGCTCGTGCGCTTGCGCTCTCAGGCGCGGGTGGCGGATGCACTCGATCGGGCCGGTGGTGCCCGTCCGGGCGCGGACACGTTGTCGCTCAACCTCGCCCAGCCCCTCCGCGACGGTGATCAGGTACTCGTCGGGGTGGCTGCTGCACGCGGCGGGATGGGTATGCGCAGCGCCGTGGTGTCGGCCGGCGGCTCAGCTGGAGCCGCGCCCGCCGACGGTCCGCCGGCGTCGGCGGCGAGTGGCACCGGTGGCGCGCCGACCGGTGGCAAGGTCGACCTGAACTCGGCGACCGAAGCTCAGCTCGACGAGTTGCCAGGCGTCGGCCCGGTGACCGCTGCGGCGATCATCGAATGGCGCGCCCGCAACGGCCGTTTCGCGTCGGTGGACCAACTCGGTGAGGTGAACGGGATCGGTCCGGCGCGTCTCGCCCGGTTGCGTGATCTGGTCACGGTGTGACGGATGACTATTCCCGTGCCGTGGGGGAGGGCGCACCGGGGCCCCAATCGGGTTCAGCCGCATCCGATCTCGACCTCCGATTGGTCATCCCCGCGGTCGCGGTGTGGATCGTCACCCTCGTCGCGTTGCTGACGCCCACCGCGGTGGCCGTGACCGTCGTCGGGGTCGCGGGCATGGTCTGCGTGGTCGCGACGGTCGCCGCCGTCAGCGGTCGGGTGGGCTGGTCGTCCGTCGGGCTGGTGATCGTCGTCGGCGGTCTCGCGGCGGGATGCGGTGCGGCAGTTCTCCTCCGGGTCGACGCCGTCGCCGATCATCCGGTGGCACGCGCCGCCGGACAGAAGGTGACCGCCACGATCATCGTCCGAGACGACCCGGTCGCACTCGGTGACCACGGGCAGGTGCGGGTGACCGTCGACGTGGTCGGCATGGGGACCACCGCGGTGCGCGCCGGTCGGTCCGACCTCATCGGCGACAGCTCGGAATGGGCTCAGGTGGTACCCGGCCTCCGGACGGTGTCGCTGGTACGCATCCGGCCGCCGCGGGGCCACGATCTGACGGTCGCTCGCCTGACCGCCGTCGGGTCGCCGACCGTGATCGGGGGACCGCCCCGGCACCATCGGATCGCCGCAGCCGTCCGCGAGCGCCTCCAGTTGTTGAGCGCGCAAGCGCTCGGTCGTGAGGCAGGCGGACTCTTGCCCGGTTTGGTCCTCGGCGACGTCAGCACCCTCGATCCCGTTGTCGAGGAACAGTTCCGCGCTGCCGGGCTCACGCACCTCGTGGCGGTCT
>NZ_BANX01000003.1 GCF_000334455.1 Gordonia soli NBRC 108243 | reverse complement strand
GCACGGTCGACGGGGCGGGGCGGCTCAGGTACCGATGTCGGGTTCGGAACCGGGGCAGACGTACCAGGTGCCCGACTCGCGGACGAAGCGCTCCTCGTTCTGTTCGGTGACCGACCGCTTGGCGCCGACCTCAACGTGGGTGAGGACCGTCGACTCGGCGGAGTCGCCGGTGACCGACACCGAGGTGAGGCCGTCGAGCACGACGTTGCCCTCACCGCTGGGCGGCTTGTTGACCTTGGGCCGCAGCTCGCTGCAGACCGACGCCTTGATGCGGGTCAGGTCACGGGAGTTGAGGGCGTCCAGGAAGGTCTGCATCGATGTGCGGATCGCGGTGACGTCGGCTTGGTCGGCCGAGGTCCCGGTGTCGCCGGGAGTCGTCGGGACACCGGGCAGTTCGGTGGTGCTCGGCGCCGCGACGGTCGGGTTCTGGCCGTCGTCGGAGGAAGAGCCGGCCCGGATGCCGAGGACGACGACGAGTGCGGCGACGGCAAGCAGGGCCACGACTCCCGCACCGACCGCGATCAGGATGCCGTTGGTGTTGCGCCGTGGCGGTCCGGGCGGCGGGGGAGGACCGTACGGACCGCCGGGACCGGGTGTGCCGTAGCCGGGAGACGTCCCGAATCCCGGAGGACCGTAGCCCGGTGCGCCGAAACCCGGGGCGCCGAAACCCGGTGCGCCATAAGGCGGTCCGGCCGGAGGTCGTCCGGCGGGCGGGGGATTCGGCGGTGGATACGACCCCGGAACCGCTCGAGGAGGTGAACCGGCGGGAGGTGGGGGCGGTGCGCCGGCGCCGGGCTGCGGCGGCCCGGACGGTGGCTGCGATGGCCGCGGGGCCGGTTGGCCGGGCGGCGGCTGGTGGGTCATTGCTCGTCCTCCCCGAGACGGGTTGGTTTCGCTGAGATTATCCGTGCGGCCGGGACCGCGCTGGTCGTGTCATCCGGCCGACGGACGTGCCGTCGCAGCTGCTTCGGCGACATCGGTGACCTCCAGCCATGGTGACATCCACCCGGCATGCGCCAACCCCCGGTACACCGCATCGACCCGATGCTGCAGGTCATGGTCGCGTTCGTAGTGATCGCGCGCGCGGTCGGAGTCGATTTCTGCACGTCGTGCGGCGCGACCCAGCGCGACGTCGGCGGGTACGCCCAGGAAGAGGTGGCGGTCGGGCACCGGGAGGCCGAGACGCCCGAACTCGAGGTCGGCCACCCAGCGCACCACCTCGCCGTCGGCGTCCTGGTGAAGACGCGCGGCGTTGTAGGCGGCGTTGGACGCGACGTACCGATCGAGGATCACCACGTCGTTCTCGGCCATCGCGGCGAAGATCTCGGAGGCGGCCCCGGCGCGGTCGAGCGCGAACAACACGGCCATCCCGTAGACGCTCTCGCGGAGATCGCCGTGGGAACCATGCAGCGCTTCGGCGGCCAGGTCGGCGGTCACCGACTCCCCGTACCGCGGAAAGGTGAACGTCGCCACGCGATCCCCGTGAGATCGCCACTGCTCGACGAGGCCGCGGACCATGGTGTTCTTGCCCGCGCCGTCGATGCCCTCCACTGCGATCAGTTCACCCACACCGCGATGGTATCGGCGCCGCCCGCTGTCTCCGTCGGTCCTGCCTGGTCGGCGCGTCGTCGCCACGGATGTGTCACGGAAGTGTCACCATTGAGGGCATGAAGCCACGCATCCTCGTCGTCGACGACGACGCCGCGCTCGCCGAGATGCTGACGATCGTGTTGCGGGGCGAGGGGTTCGAGCCGTTCGTGGTCGGGGACGGGACCCAGGCGCTCACCGCAGTCCGGGAGATCCGTCCGGACCTGGTGCTGCTCGACCTCATGCTCCCCGGCATGAACGGGATCGACGTCTGCCGCGTGCTGCGCGCCGACTCGGGAGTCCCGATCGTGATGCTGACGGCCAAGTCGGACACCGTCGACGTCGTGCTCGGGCTGGAGTCGGGTGCCGACGACTACATGGTCAAGCCGTTCAAACCGAAGGAACTCGTCGCCCGCGTCCGCGCGCGTCTGCGCCGCACCGACGAGGAGCCGGCCGAACTGCTATCGATCGGGCCGGTGGAGATCGACGTCCCCGCACACAAGGTGACCCGCGACGGCGTCCCGATCTCGCTCACCCCGCTCGAGTTCGACCTGTTGGTCGCGCTCGCCCGTAAGCCACGTCAGGTGTTCACCCGCGACGTGCTCCTCGAGCAGGTGTGGGGTTACCGGCACCCGGCGGACACTAGACTCGTGAACGTGCATGTCCAGCGGTTGCGGGCGAAGGTCGAGACCGACCCCGAGAATCCGGAAGTCGTGCTGACGGTGAGGGGGGGTCGGCTACAAGGCCGGCCCGCCGTGATCGGTCGCTCCCGGAGACGCGTCAACAGCACCTTTGGTCGGTTCACCCGCGCGGCGAGCAGCGTCGGCCGTGCCTTCGGGCACATGTGGCGACGTTCGCTGCAGCTCCGCGTCGTGGTGTCCACCCTGGTGCTGTCCTTTGTCGTGCTCCTGATCCTGGGATTCGTCCTGATCAGCCAGATCACCGACCGCCTGCTCGACGTCAAGCTCGCCGCTGCGACCGAGGAGGCCGACCGGGCGCGCATCGCCGTCGAACGCGACCTGTCCAGCACCGACGGCAACATGTCGGTGCAGAACCGCCTCCGTCAGACGCGGTCGTTGCTGACCGATCGCGACGTCGACTCCGGACAGAACGCCGGGACGGTCGGCACCTTCGACACCGTCTTGATGGTGCCCGGCAACGGCGCCTCCGACAGCGATCCCGGTGTCGGGCCCACCGCCGAGGTGCCCGACAACCTGCGCGACATGGTGCAGGCCGGTCAGGTCGCCTACCAGTACGCGACGGTGCCCAGCAGCAGCGGCGGTCAGGTGCCCGCCCTGATCGTCGGCACGCCGACCAACGCGTCGGTGCCGGGGCTCGAGCTGTATCTGGTCTTCCCGCTGACCAGCGAGCAGAACACCGTCGACCTGGTCCGCGGCACCCTGCTCACCGGTGGTGTCGTGCTGCTCGGGCTCCTCGCCGCGATCGCCTGGCTGGTGTCGCGGCAGGTGGTCATCCCGGTGCGGTCGGCGTCGCGGATCGCGGTGCGATTCGCCGACGGCCGACTCAAGGAGCGGATGCCCGTCCGCGGTGAGGACGACATGGCGCGGTTGGCGATGTCGTTCAACGACATGGCCGAGAGCCTGTCCAAGCAGATCACCCACCTCGAGGAGTTCGGCGGGCTGCAGCGACAGTTCACCTCCGACGTCTCCCACGAGCTGCGCACCCCGCTCACCACCGTCCGCATGGCCAGCGACGTGCTGTACGAGGGGCGCGACGACCTCGACCCGGTGCGCAAGCGGTCGGTGGAGTTGCTCGACAAGGAACTCGACCGCTTCGAGACGTTGCTCAACGAGCTGCTGGAGATCTCCCGCCACGATGCGGGCATGGCAGAGCTGGCCGCCGAACGGATGGACATGGCCATCCCGATCGACGCAGCACTCGCGACCGTCAATCACCTCGCGGAGGAAACCGGCACCGAACTCGTCCTCGATCTGCCGACCGAACCCGTGATCGCCGAGATCGATCCCCGCCGTGTCGAGCGTGTCCTACGTAACCTGCTGGCCAACGCGATCGACCACGGCGAGCGCAGGCCGGTTGTGCTGACCATGCGATCGGACGGCGACGCGGTCGCGATCACCGTGCGGGACAACGGTATCGGACTCCGGCCAGGAGAGGAGAAGCTTGTCTTCAACCGCTTCTGGCGATCGGATCCGTCGCGGTTCCGCCGATCGGGCGGCACCGGTCTGGGCCTGGCCATCAGCATCGAGGACGCCCGACTGCACCAGGGGCGGCTCGAGGCGTGGGGCGAACCGGGCAACGGTGCATGCTTCCGGCTCACGCTGCCGCTGGTCCGCGGCCACAAGCTGCTCGGCAGTCCGTTGCCGCTGAAGCCGGTCGGCGGTCCCTCGAAGCTGGCCACCAAGGGCACACGCGCCAACTCCAACGGTGGCGCCGGTGGCTGAGACCAGACGTCCGCGGAACGCATGTGCGCGCGTGGTCGGCGTGCTGGCCCTCGCGATCACCTGCCTGATGGTCGCCGCGTGCGGCTCCATCCCGACCAATTCCTCGCCACAGCCGATCACCTCCTTCGAGCGCAAGGGGCCGACCAATGCGGTTCCGGTCCCGCAGTCGGACATGGACCCGGAGTCGCTGGTCCGGGCGTTCCTCAAGGCGACGGCCGATCCTGCGGGCGGCCATCGTGCCGCGCGTAGCTTCCTCACCCCGACGGCCTCGTCGCGATGGGACGACCGTGGCGACACCCTGGTGCTCGACGACATCAACGTCTTCGTCGACCAGCGCAGCGAGGACGCCGTCCGCTTGCGACTGAGCGGTGACAACGTCGGTCTCGTCCGGTCCGGCGGGCAGTTGCTGCCGGCGACCGGACGTGTCGAGACGACGATGAGCCTGGTCCGCGTCGGTGACCAGTGGCGGATCGACGGTCCGCTGCCGGCCGGCACCACCATCGACCGCTCCCAGTTCGATGCCGCCTATCGTGCGGTGACCCTCTACTTCACCGACCGCAACCGCACCCGCCTCGTGGCCGATCCGCGGTGGCTCTACGGACGGGAGCAAACCGACCCGACGACCCTGGTGGACCGACTCATCCGGGGCCCGTCCAGTGATCTGGACCCGGCTGTCGACTCCGCCTTTCCCAACGGTGCCGCCCTGCGCGGACCAGTGATCACCGGTGGCGGTGGTGGCGGTGGGGTACGGATCGAGTTGACCGGTATCGGGAATCTGTCTGAGCGCGATCGGGCGACGCTGGCGGCCCAGATCATCTGGACACTCGACGGTGCGGAGATCGGCGGGCCGTACATCATCAACGCAGACGGTGCGCCGCTCATCGCCGAGCGGGCGTCCGGATGGCAGACCGCGGACGTCAAGGCCGCCGATCCCAACTCCGGACCCAGCACCGACGTCGGACTCAACGTCATCCGCGACGGCGCCCTCAGCTCCGTCACCGACACCGGCACAGCTCCCGTGGGCGGTCCGCTGGGCGCGGGCAAGGACCTCCGAGCCGCGACCATCTCCGCCGACGGCCGTCGGGTCGCGTCGGTGACGGCTCGAACCGGACCTGGCCCGCGGCTCCGACTGGCGGTCGGTGACTACGGCGGTGCGATCGCGGAGATCGTCACCGGCGACTCGATCACCCGCCCCTCTTTCGGCGCCGACGCCAACACCGTGTGGGCTGTCGCCGACGGACGGCCCGTGCAGTGGGTGCGGGACGCCGACGGTTCCGGTGAGCGGGTGGCCACCGTCGACGCGGCTGCAGTCGCGCCGGTCGCGCCCGGCCCGATCACCGAACTGCAGATCGCGCCCGACGGCGTCCGTGCCGCGATGATCGTCGGCGGACAGGTGGTCTTCGCGGTCGTCTCGACCAACGCCGAGGGGCGGGTCTCGCTCACCGACGCCCGGATCGCCGCCTACAACATCGGCAACCGCGCGGTCTCGCTGGACTGGGCGTCGCCGACGACGGTGATGATCGCGCGTTCGGCACCGGACTCGCCGGTGGTCGCATTGTCGATCAACGGGACACCGGCTGTGGGGCTGCTCAGCGGCAACGTCTCGCCGCCGGTCCGAGCCGTGGTGGCCAACGCATCGACGATCTACGTCGGCGACGCCCGTGGGATCCTGCGGCTCGGCAGCAGCAACGGCCAGCCGGACCAGTACTGGACCGAGGTCGAACCGGCGATGGCGCCCGGCGTCATCCCGGTCCTGCCCTGACCTCTCCCTCAGGCTCCGGCGACGACCAGGACGAGGTCGACGTGCACTCCCGAGCCGGCGAGCACCCGGTGCGACTGGGCAGCCGTGGCACCGGTGGTCAGGACGTCGTCGAGCAGGATCGTGCGGACCGACCCGGCCAGCGGTGCCGCGTGACGCCGGATGCGGATCGATCCGGCCACGTTGCGTGCGCGGGCCGGCGCATCCAACCCGGCCGAGTCGCGGGTGAGGGCAGTGGTCACCAGCATCGGGTTCACCACGACCCGTGGCCCCAGACGCTGTCGGACACCCAGACCCATCGCGGTCACCGGGTCACCGCCCCGACGTCGGGCGGCAGCGCGGCGCGTCGGTGCCGGCACCAGTTGCAGGCGTCGAGCGTCGGGCACCTCTCCCCAGCGGGCGAGCGTCACCACTGCGCGGCTCAGGGCGTCGGCGAAGGGGTCGACGAGATCCCGACGACCGTGCTCCTTCAACGCCACAAGTCCGGCCCGGTGTGGGCCGCGGTAACGTCCCAGGGCCCACACCGGCGCGCCGACCGGGATGCGGGGACGCAACTGCACCGGATCGTCGGCCAGGCGTCGGGTGCATCGCGCACACCACCGCACCCCGGGAGCGCCGCACCCGCCACAGACGGTCGGCAGCACCAGGTCGGCGGCCGCGGCGAGCACGGTCGCCGGTCGGATCGGGCGAGAGGACACGGCCCACCCTGACACGCGCGGCGGTGTCGTCGGCCGGTCGCGACCCGAACTGTGCATCGATGCTGTGCACGGAACCGACACCGGCTCCCAGCCGGGGTGGCGTACCACCCGAACCGCGCCGAAACGTGGCCGAGTGGCGAACTTCGGGCTACCGTCGAAGGCACATCAGGTGGACGTCTCGTGACAGCGGAGGTGATGCCCCTGCCCCTGAGTGTCAGCCGTCGGCTGGCATGCTCTCGACACCCGTGCCACGTCCCGTGAGATCGCCTGTGCACCACTCCTTCTCATCGAATCCGCGGATTCGCTCGGAGTTCGCGACGCGATCACCTCCGACGATCGGGCCGGCCGGGTAGACACGGAGGAGGTAGTTGTATGTCAACAGTCATCCATCGCCGAGGACAGCGAGAATCCAAGGTGGGCGATCGCGGCCCCGAGCCCGATTCGATTCGCCCCACCACCACCGAGAGCCCAACGGACGAGGCGTTCGATCGAGATTTCGCCTTCGTCCGACCGCCCGGCACGGTGGAATCGGCCGATCCGGCCGAACCCACCGCGACCGTCGTGTTCAGCGGCCGCAACGTCGAGATCCCCGAACATTTCCGCGTCCACGTCGGAGACAAACTCGCCCGACTGGAGCGCTTCGATCCGACCATCTACCGCTTCGACGTCGAGCTGAATCACGAACGGAACCGCCGCCAGGCGAAGGTCTGTCAACAGGTGGAGGTCACCGCCACCGGCAAGGGCCCCAAGGTCCGCGCCCAGGCCTGCGGAGAGAACTTCTATGCCGCGCTGGAGGCGGTGCTGGCCAAGGTCGAGTCCCGCCTCCGTCGCGTCAAGGACCGCAGACGAGTCCACCACGGTAACCGCCGGCCGCTGTCGGTGGCCGAGGCCACCGAGGTCGGTGCGCCGCCGCTACGGGACAACCAGCTGACCGTCGACGGACTCGTGCCCGAGGACGGCGTCGACTCCACGGGGAGCTGGGACGATGGTGTCGCCGACCATGAACCAGGGCAGGTCGTCCGGGTCAAGGAGCATCAGGCGGTGCCCATGACGGTCGACGACGCGCTCTACGAGATGGAGCTCGTCGGACACGACTTCTTCCTGTTCCACGACAAGGAGTCCGACCGGCCGTCGGTGGTCTACCGACGGCACGCATTCGACTACGGACTGATCCGCCTGGCCTGACGGCCGGACCGATCGCACTGAGCGCAACCCTCGCCGTCCGGGCACGGCGGTGCGAGCATCGGCGTGGTGACCCATACCGATCTCCGCACCGACGGTCCGGGCGGCGCGGCCTTCACATCGCTCGGCGCGTTCACCCCATCGACCGACCCCGACCCCCGGCATCTCGACAGCCCGGTGCGGTCGGCCCTCATCGGTCGCCACGCCCATCTGGCGCTGACCGCGGGTCGGGTGATCCGGTACCGTCCCGACGTGTCGGCGTTCATCGGACACCCACCGGACATGACCGGCGATGACTGGGCCGACCTATGGCGTCTGGTCGGCGCCGGCGCCACCTTCTCGCTGCGTGACTACGACGGCGGACCACCTCCGGATCCGATCCGCCTCGTCCGCACCTTCGACGTGGTGCAACTGACCGGTCACGACCTCGCCACCCGACCCGACCCCGAGGCAGTCGTCCTCGGGCGGCGGGATGTACCCGAGATGCTGGAACTCGTCTCGCGCACCCGGCCCGGCCCCTTCCGGATCGCGACCGTCGAAATGGGGCGGTATCTCGGCATCCGTCGGAGCGGTCGCCTGGTGGCGATGGCCGGTGAGCGGATGAAGCCGACGGGGTGGACGGAGATCAGCGCCGTATGCGTGGACCCCGACCACCGTCGGAACGGTCTGGCCACACGTCTCGTCCGCGCCGTAGGCGACGCCGTACGTGCCGACGGCGCAACACCATTCCTGCACGCCGCAGCGACGAATCACGATGCGATCCGGCTCTACCAGGATCTCGGCTTCACGCTGCGCCACACGGTGGTGCTGTCGTTCTTCGAGTCGGGATCGCACTCACCGCCGTCATCGCGGCGCACCCGGACCCGGCATCAGCTCTGACACACCGGGCCGTCTCGTCCGACCCGCCGCAGGGCTCATCGATCGAACCCGGCTGACCGTAACCCTGCTGTTGCCGACGATCGGGGAGGACCCTGATCTCCTGCGCCGGTCGTCGGTTCCGGACGTCAACAGCGAGCAGGGGAGTCGGGGCATGGGTGTCGATCCGAGTACGGCGGGCGGGGTCTACGACTCCGTTCTCGACGCCATCGGTCACACGCCGCTGATCCGTGTCAACCGGCTCGCCACCGGTAGCGCGCACGTCTACCTGAAGCTCGAGGACCGCAATCCCGGTGGCGGCAGCAAGGATCGGGCGGCGCGCGAGATGGTGCTGGCCGCCGAGCGATCGGGTGACCTGCGGCCGGGGTCGACGATCGTCGAGGGGACATCGGGCAACACCGGTATCGGGCTGGCGTTGATCGGCGCGGTCCGCGATTATCGGGTCGTCGCGGTGGTGCCGGACAAGACCAGCGTGGAGAAGATCGACCTGCTGCGTGCGTATGGCGCCGAGGTCGTCATCACCCCGGGCGGTCGGCCAGTCGGCCATCCCGAGCACGTCCGGACGATCGCGGCACGGCTGGCGGCCGAGATCCCGGGCGGCTGGCTCGCCGGCCAGTACGACAACCCGGCGAACCCGGCTGCGCATCACAAAACCACCGGACCCGAGGTCTGGGCCCAGACCGGCGGTGCCGTCACGCATTTCGTCGCCGGTATCGGCACCGGGGGAACGGTCAGCGGGGCGGGGCGATTCCTCCACGAGGTCTCCGGCGGAGCCGTGCGGGTGGTCGGCGCCGACCCGGTCAACTCCACCTACTCCGGTGGCGACGGTCGCGCGTTCTACGTCGAGTCGGTCGGACACTACCGGCATCCGGACACCATCGACGACGAGCTGCCCGCGTCCTACCACCCCGAGGTTCTCGACGAGATCGTCACGATCTCCGATCGCGAGGCGATCGACACCCTGCGCGACCTGGCCCGACTCGAAGGCATCCTGGTCGGCGGCTCAGGCGGGGTCGCAGCCGCGGCCGCACTGCGGGTGGCGCAGCGGGCGACCGCACCGGCGGTCGTCGTCGCCCTCATCCCCGACAGTGGGCGCAACTACCTGTCGAAATACCACCAGCCGGAATGGCGCGCGCGGTGGGGATTCGGTGCCGACGGCATCAGGACGGACCGTGGCTCCGCCGACGACCACCCGCGCGTGGTCGGTGAGCTGGTGTCGGATGGCTACGTCGGGATCCCGACCTCGGTGCGCCGGGGCGACATCGCCGCCCATGCGCGCGGATTGCCCGAACTCCCGGTCCATCTCGATCGCGCGGGAAGTGACACCGTCGCGGCGGAGATCGTCGGATCCGTGCCGACCTCCATCACGGACGGTGTCGTCGACGACCCGATCGAGTCGACATCGGTCGGCGCACTCCTGCGCCCACCACCACCCTTCGCCGGGTACGACGAGCCGCTGGTCGGGGTGGCGACACGACTGTCCGGCGACGAGTACACCGACCGCGTGGTCGTCGTGACCCGCGACGGCCGGGCGGTGGGGACCGTCGCGGTCACCGAGTTGCGCGCCGCAGCCGTTCCCGCAGCTGTCGGCACCGCAGAGCTCGCGGCCGCGGCTCCTGGAGTCGGCGCCGACTTTCTCGACCATCCGAATTCCTTCGAGCACGAGGTACGCACACGATGAGCGATGATCAGCAGAACCGGCCCGACGAGACCGAAGGCCAGTCCACGCCCGCCAACCAGCCGGACGGCGGACCCGACGACGCGCTGATCCTCGGCAGCGGCGCGCGGATCACCGACCGACCGGCTGCGGACCCGGACGCGCCCACCGGGATCTCACGCCGGAAACTGTTGACGGGGGCGGGGATCGGAGCGGTGGCGGCGGCCGCCATCGGTGTCGGGGTCTGGGCCGGGGTCCGCGGCAGCGGGAGTACCGCCAACACGCCGACGCTCCGTCTCGCCTACGGCGGCGACACGTGCGAGGCGCCGCTGTTCGCCGCGCACGAGAAGGGCTTCTTCGCCAAGCAGGGTCTCGATGTCGAGATCGTCAAGACCGCCACCGGTGAGGACACCCATCCCGCGGTGGGATCGGGCAAGTACGCGGCCGCGCCAGGCATCTTCTTCTCTTGGCTCAAGCCGATCGAGCAGGGCGTGGACGTCAAACTCGTCGCGGGTCTGCACGAGGGCTGCCTCCGCCTGGTGGTCCGCGACGACGGCGACATCACCTCGGTCAACGAGCTACGCGGCAAGAAGATCGGTGTCAGCGGCCTGTCCAGCTCGGCCCTCAACTTCTTCTCGCTCGATCTCCTGGACGCAGGCATCGTGCCGTCGCCGGAGGCCAAACAGGTCGAGTGGGTCGTCATCGACAACGACCTCTTGCCGACGGCGTTGAAGGAGAAGCGGATCGACGCGATCGCGGCATCCGATCCCATCGCCCTGTTGGCGACGCTCGGCGGCGACGCCCAGGAGCTCACCAACAACCGGTTGGGCGCCAACGCGCAGCAGTACTGCTGCGCCACCGCCCTCAACGGGAAGCTGGTCCGCGACGACCCGGAGACCGCACGCAAGCTGGTCACGGCGTGGGCCGAGGGGAGCCGGTGGGTCGGGGCGAACATCGAGGAGACCGCGCACATCGAGGTCGAGAAGAACTACGTGGCAGGCAAGGTCGAGCAGATCGTGCCGATCCTGCAGTCCTACAGCTACAACCCGTCGGCGAAGAACCTGCGGGCCGCGCTGATCCCTGGCATCGAGAAGTTCGCCGGCACCGGCTTTCTCGACCCGCGCACCAAGGCGCCTGATCTCGCCGACAAGGTCTACGCGGACCTGGGACTGAGCTGGTGACCACCGAGGTGGCAACCACCGGCCCGCCGACCGAGGTACTGCCGAACCCGACTGCGGGGCGGGGTGAGCAGCAGGTGGTCGCCGTCCTCGAACAACTCCGGGTCCGCCCCACCACCCGTGTCGCTCTGGTGGTCTCGGCGATCGTTGGGTGGGCCGGGCTCGCGGTCCTTTCCGGTGGGGTCGCCGACACCGCCGACTTCGCCGTGGAGGGCACCGTCGCCGTGACCGTCGCTGCCGCCGTCGTCGCCGTCGTGATCGTTCTGTCCTGGTCGATCGCCGCGATCGGACGTCCTGCAGCACTGAGTCACTGGGTGGCGGGCGCGCTGAACCGCCGGGCTCCGTGGCTCGTGGCCTCGGCGGTCTGGCTGCTGATCTGGGAGTGGACCACCGCGAAGACAGGAGCGCTGGTACCGCCCTACTTCGCCGCCCCGCAACAGATCCTGGCCGAGGCGTGGAAAGACCGTGGACTGTTGCTCTCGAGCCTGGGCAACTCGACCCTGTTGCTGGTCCTCGGCTTCGCGGCGGGTGTGTTCGCGGGACTGATCACCGGGGTGCTCACCGGATGGTCGGCGCAGGCGAACTACTGGGTCCACCCGATCCTGCAGTACATCGGTCCGGTGCCTGCGCTGGCGTGGGTGCCGATCATCTTCGTGACCTTCCCGACCGCATACGCGGGCGCGGTCTTCTTGATCGCCCTCGGTGTCTGGTTCCCGGTCACGCTGCTCACCAGGGCGGGGGTCAACGGCACACCCCGGTCCTACTACGACGTCGCCCAGACGCTCGGCGGCAACACCCGTTTCCTCGTCTTCCGGATCAGCCTCCCGGCCGCGGTACCGAGCATCTTCACCGGTCTCTTCATGGCGCTGGGCATCGCGTTCGTCACGCTGACGGTGGCCGAGAACTTCGGTGTGAACAGTGGTCTCGGTTGGTACATCAACTGGAAGAAGGGGTGGTCGGCGTATCCCGCGATGTACGCGGGCATCCTGGTGATGGTGCTGTTCTGTGGCACGTTGATGACCGCCCTGCTGCGTGCTCGGGCCGTCGCACTGCGGTGGCAGAAGGATCTGGTCCGATGGTGAGCGAACGGGGTGGCGCAGTCGACATCGTCGGTGTCAGCCACGGATTCGACACCGGCAGCATTCTGTCCGTCCTCGACGACGTCACCATCTCGGCGCGTCCGGGGGAGTTCGTCGCGCTGCTCGGACCGTCGGGATCGGGGAAGTCGACGCTGTTGCGTCTGGTGGCCGGGCTCGATCGTCCGCTCGTCGGGGAGGTCTACCTCGACGGTGCCCCGATCCGCGGCCCGCACTGGACCAGGGGACTGGTGTTCCAGGACCCGACCTTGCTGCCGTGGCGGACGGTGCGCCAGAACGTCGGATTGGGGCCGCAGGCCCGTGGCCGCGGGGCGGTTGACGTCGACAAGATCGACGCCGCACTGGAACTCGTCGGCCTCGCCGACTTCGGTGGCGTGCTGCCCGCCCAACTGTCGGGCGGGATGGCGCAGCGAGCCGCACTGGCCAGGGCGCTGGTGAACGAGCCGCGTGTCTTGCTGTTCGACGAACCGCTGGGACGACTCGACTCCTTGACCCGGCGTGATCTGCAGGGAGAACTGTTGCGCCTCTGGCGTGATCGCGGCTTCACGGCCTTGTTGGTCACCCACGATGTCGACGAGGCGATCGTGCTCGCCGACCGCATCGTGCTGCTCAGCCCGCGACCGGCCCGGGTGCTCGAGGAGGTCTCGGTGGACTTCGACCGGCCGCGTGACCCGACCGACCCGCGCTTCGTCGAATTGCGGCGAGCGATCTTCGACGTCATCGACAACTCGGCCGTCGAGCGGTGACGGGCCCTGCCGCGACCACGCCCCGCTGATCGCAGAGATCCCGACATCCACCCGACCGCCCGCCTCCTGGGGGAGAAGACCATGCTTACCAATCGATCTCGGCGCACCGCGACGGTGCTCGCCATCGCTGTCCTGAGTGCGCCCCTGGCGCCGGCCGCCGTCGCGGCCGCGCACGTCACCGCAACTGCCGACGTCACCACCCGTGGAAAGGTCGCCCAGGTGACCCTGCGCGTGCCGACCGAGTCGGACACGGCGTCGACGACCGCGCTGTCGGTCCGGCTGCCGGCCGACCACCCACTCGCATTCGTCGCCCCGGAGCCGACGCCCGGTTGGCGGATCGAGGTCACCAAGGGCAAGCCGGTGGCACCGGTACACGGCAACCACGGCGCGACCGTCGACGAGGCGGTCACCGCGATCCGCTGGGTCGCCACCGCGGGCGGCATCCCTCCCGGGCAGTTCGGACGGTTCACTTTCCTGGCCGGGCCACTGCCCGAGGCGGATTCGTTGTCACTGCCGACCGTGCAGACCTACTCCGACGGCAAGGACGTCGACTGGGTGCAGGTCGCCTCCGGCGGAGCGGAGCCCGAGTATCCGGCACCGACACTGGAACTCACCGCTGCGGACACGACCGATACCGGTGCGGCCGATGTCGACGGCGGCTCGGACACGCTGGCGGTCACCGCTGTGGTGCTGTCCGCCGTCGCGGTGGTCATCGCGCTCGCGGCGGCCGTGGTGCCGAGGCTCCTCGGACGCCGGGGGAACACCCCGACCCCATGACGGCTCGCCCGACCGCCGTATCGCATCCTGGGCGTGCGCGCCCGATCATCGCCGCGAGTGGGCTTCTGATCCTGGGCCTGTCCATCGTCGCGGTCGCACTCTCGACGGCCCTCGCGGCACCCGCATCCGCGCACGCCTACATCCTGACCACGTCGCCGGCCAACGGTGCGACCGTGCAGCGGTCGCCCACGGAGATCGTGGTCACCCTCTCCGAACCGGTGTCGTTGGGTACCCAGTCGACCCCGGATGTCATCGGTCTCGACGACGGCCGTTCGGTCGCGACCGGGCGGGTCAGGGTCGAGGGACCGCGGGTGATCATCGGCGTCCGGCCGGATCTGCCCGACGGCGTCTACCTCGCGAGCTGGCGGGTCATCAGTGCTGACACCCATGCGGTCGCGGGTGCGGTGCAGTTCGGTGTGAGGGTGCCCGCATCGGCGGCCCCGGCCGGAGGCGTGACGGGTGGCGAGTCGGCCCCGGTGGTCGGTGAGGCGATCGTGAAGGCACTGGCATACGCCGTGTTGGTCGCGCTGGTCGGTATCCCGCTGGCCGCGTCGACGTTCCTCGGCGCCGCGGCGGTCGCACGGGCCGCGGCCCGGCGAAGGGTGCGCTGTGCGGTGGTGGCGGCCTTCGCGGTGGGGGTCGGGGCCGCGGCCGGGCAGTGGGCGGTGCTGGGGTCGACGGGTGTCGATGTCGCCGGCGGTCGATCCGGGACACTCATCGGTATCCGTGTCCTTGCGCTCGCCGGTGTCGTCACCGCGCTGGTGCTCGGTGGTCGGGCCGCGGTGGCCCTCACGGCTGGGGCCGGGCTGGTGGCGATCGCGGCCACGACCGGCGTCGGGCACGGCGGCGCCGGGTCTATCGCACAGTGGCTGTGGACGGTCCTGCACGCGTCGTCGGCCGTCTACTGGCTGGGTGGACTCGTGGTCCTCGCGGCGGTCGGCCTCCGTTCCCGACTGTCCCTCGCGCAGATGCGCGGCCTGCGCCGGTGGTCGTTCTGGGCGGCGGTGGCCGTCGCGATCCTGATCGTGAGCGGGATCGCGCGAGCCGTCGACACCGTCGGCGCGCCGGCTGCGCTGTTCGACACCGGTTACGGTCGGCTGCTCCTGGTGAAGGTCGCGGCCGTGCTCGTCGCCCTCGCGATCGCCGCGCTCGCGCTCCGCTGGAGCGCGGCTGCCCGACACACCGACGAAGGCCGCCCCGAACCGGGGGCGACAGCGCGACTCCGCCGGCGTGTACGGGTCGAACTCGCCGTGACGACTGTCGCATTGCTGGCCGCGGTGGTGTTGTCCAACATCGCACCGGCGACCGCGACCTGGCGTCCGGTGTCGGAGTCCGAGGTCGACGCCGGGCCGTACCGCTTGTCGGTACGGGTCGATCCGGCCCGGCCCGGACCACAACAGTTCACCCTGCGGGTCCGCCCCACCGATGCCGAGGCCGTCACCCCGGCACAGGTCGCCGGGGTGCTCGCCGACACCGACGGCGGGGTCGGCGGCCTGGTCGTCGACTTCCCGACGCGGGCCACCGAACCATCGGGACCAGGGCAGACGCCGGTGGTCGTACTACACAGCACAGCCACCACCGTGCCGACGACGGGCCGCTGGCGGCTGCAGGTGACCGTCGTCGTCGACCGCTGGCGGCAATACGTCGGCGCCGTCGACTACGACGTGCGGTAGCGAACCAGGTCGGCCGCGTGGGGTGCCCACCCGCGACCGCTACCATGGACGCTGACCTGCGCACCCGCGAGACCAGATTTGAGGGACATCCACCAGTGCTGAACAAGCTCCTGCGCGTCGGTGAAGGCCGCATGGTGAAGCGTCTCGACGCGATCGCCTCCCACGTCGAGGCCCTGTCCGACGACGTCGAGTCGCTGACCGATGCCGAGTTGCGCGCCAAGACCGACGAGTTCAAAGAGCGTTACGCCGACGGGGCCTCGCTCGACGAACTCCTGCCCGAGGCGTTCGCCGTGGCCCGTGAGGCCGCCTGGCGCGTGCTCGAGCAGAAGCACTTCCACGTCCAGATCATGGGCGGCGCGGCACTCCACTTCGGCAACATCGCCGAGATGAAGACCGGTGAGGGCAAGACCCTGACCTGTGTGCTGCCCGCGTACCTGAACGCGATCTCCGGTGACGGCGTGCACGTCGTCACCGTGAACGACTACCTCGCCAAGCGTGACTCGGAGTGGATGGGCCGCGTCCACCGCTTCTTGGGGCTCGAGACCGCCGTGATCCTCACCGGCATGACGCCCGACCAGCGTCGCGAGGCCTACGCAGCCGACATCACCTACGGCACCAACAACGAGTTCGGCTTCGACTACCTGCGCGACAACATGGCGCACTCCCTCGAGGAGCTCGTCCAGCGCGGTCACAACTTCGCCATCGTCGACGAGGTCGACTCGATCCTCATCGACGAGGCCCGCACGCCGCTGATCATCTCCGGGCCGGCCGACTCCTCGAGCAAGTGGTACGCGGAGTTCGCGCGCATCGCGCCGCTCCTCGAGAAGGACACGCACTACGAGGTCGACATCAAGAAGAAGACCATCGGCGTGCACGAGGCCGGTGTCGAGCTGGTCGAGGACCGTCTGGGCATCGACAACCTGTACGAGGCCGAGAACTCGCCGTTGGTCAGCTATCTGAACAACGCGATCAAGGTCAAGGAACTCTTCCATCGCGACAAGGACTACATCGTCCGCAACGGTGACGTCATGATCGTCGACGAGTTCACCGGTCGCGTGCTCGAGGGGCGTCGGTTCAACGAGGGGTTGCATCAGGCGATCGAGGCCAAGGAACGCGTCGAGATCAAGGCCGAGAACCAGACGCTGGCGACGATCACGCTGCAGAACTACTTCCGCATGTACGACAAGCTGGCCGGTATGACCGGTACGGCCGAGACCGAGGCCGCCGAGTTCGACCAGATCTACAAGCTCGGCGTGCTGCCGATCCCGACGAACAAGCCGATGGTCCGCAAGGATCAGACCGATCTGATCTACAAGACCGAAGAGGCGAAGTTCGACGCGGTCGTCGACGACATCACCGAGCGTCATGAGCTGGGGCAGCCGGTCCTGATCGGTACCACCAGCGTCGAGCGGTCGGAGTACCTGTCCCGGCAGCTGGCCAAGCGCGACATCCCGCACAGCGTGCTGAACGCCAAGTTCCACGAGCAGGAAGCGCAGATCATCGCCGAGGCCGGGCGTTCGGGCGCGGTCACGGTGGCCACCAACATGGCCGGTCGTGGTACCGACGTCGTGCTCGGCGGCAACGCCGACGTCATCGCCGACACCCGTCTGCGCAAGGCCGGACTCGATCCGGTCAACACTCCCGACCAGTACGAGGAGGCGTGGCCGGAGGCGATCGAGATCGCTCGCGCCGACGCCGAGGAAGAAGCCGAGGCCGTCAAGGCGGCCGGCGGTCTCTACGTGCTCGGCACCGAGCGGCACGAGTCGCGTCGTATCGACAACCAGCTCCGCGGCCGCTCCGGCCGACAGGGCGACCCGGGCGAGTCGCGCTTCTACCTCTCGCTGGGTGACGAGCTCATGCGGCGCTTCAACGGTGCGGCGCTCGAGTCGATCATGAACCGCGTCAACCTGCCCGACGACGTCCCCATCGAGGCGAAGATGGTCACCAAGGCCATCCGCAGCGCTCAGACGCAGGTCGAGCAGCAGAACTTCGAGGTGCGCAAGAACGTCCTCAAGTACGACGAGGTGATGAACGAGCAGCGCAAGGTCATCTACGGCGAGCGCCGCGAGATCCTCGAGGGCGAGGACCATGCGCAGCAGGTCAGGAAGATGATCGACGACGTCATCGGCGCCTATGTCGAGGGCGCGACCGCCGAGGGATACGCGGAGGACTGGGATCTCGACCAGCTCTGGACCGCGGTCAAGTCGCTGTACCCGCTCCAGCTCGACCCGAAGGACGTCGTCGGGGAGAACGAGTTCGGTGAGCGCGACGACATCGACGCCGAAGAACTCAAGGAGGTCCTCACCGAGGACGCCCACAAGGCCTACGACGCGCGCGAGACCGAGATCGAGTCGATCGCCGGTGAGGGCGCGATGCGTCAGCTGGAGCGCACGATCCTGCTGAGCGTGCTCGATCGCAAGTGGCGTGATCACCTCTACGAGATGGACTACCTGCGTGAAGGCATCCACCTGCGGTCGATGGCCCAGCGTGACCCGGTGGTCGAGTATCAGCGTGAGGGCTTCGACATGTTCTCCGGCATGCTCGAGGGCCTGAAGGAAGAGACCCTCGGGTTCCTCTACAACGTCCAGGTGCAGACCGAGCAGGCCGAGCCGTCTCAGCCGGCGGCCCGACCGTCGGCGCCGCTCGGAGCGCCGGAACCGGCCCTCGCGGGTGCCGGCGTCCCGGGCAACGGGGCCGGGGCGGCGAATCAGCAGGATGTACCGGCCGCGCTGCGCGGGGCCGGGGGTGCTCAGCAGGACGTGCCGATGACCTACTCCGGCCCGGCCGAAGGTGGCGGGACCGAGGTGCACTCGGCCGAGGAGGAACTCGAGGATCCGGCCCTGGTGTCGGCGAGCCGCCGGGAGCGGCGAGCAGCAGCGCGGGCGAACACGCGGTCCAGCGGCGCCAAGCCGCCGAAGTCCAAGAAAAAGCGTCGCTGACCGGATCTTCTCGGCGAGTGTGATCCGATGCGGAACCGGAACGCCCCGGTCCGCGTCGGATCGTCATGGAGACACCTCGAGTCCTGATACGTCCGGCCCCGCCGTACGAGCACGAGTCGCTCGTCCCGGACATCGACGGTCGGGCTCCGGCCGTGGTGGGACCGCCCCGTCCGACCGATCTCGCGTTGCCGGCGCGCCCGGTCTATCCGTCTGCGTCCGCGGTGGCGGCGGCACACGTGGATGCCCGACGTTTCGCGATGCGGGCCGTCACCCTGATCGGTGAGGCGCTCGACCATCGCCGCGGAGTCGGTCAACTCGACTCGGTGCTGGCGCCCGCCCTGCGCGATCAGTTGGGTCTCATGGTCCGGACGGGCAGCACCCGGCCACCGGGGGCCGACTCGGCATCCACCGTCCGGCGGGTCCACATCCAGATGTGCGGCCGCGAGTGTGCGGAGATCTTCGGCAGCTACTCGCGGGCCGGTCGGGTGCAGGCGTTCGCCGGTCGGGTCGAGCGGCTGGCCTGCCGGGTACGACCGACCCCGGTGGCCGGCACGGCTCGGTACGCCGGTTCCACCGTTGTCGAGAACCAGTGGCGCGTCACCGCTTTCAGCCTTCGGTGAGACCGGCCCCTGACGGTGAGACCAGGATCTTCACGGCCGTCTCGTTGCGGTGGATCAACGTCTCGAATCCTTCGTCGATCAGATGATCGAGGCCGATGCGTCCGGTGATGAACGGCGCGAGGTCGACCCGTC
This sequence comes from Gordonia soli NBRC 108243, assembly GCF_000334455.1. Taxonomy (GTDB): domain Bacteria; phylum Actinomycetota; class Actinomycetes; order Mycobacteriales; family Mycobacteriaceae; genus Gordonia; species Gordonia soli. Next base: position 182,669 of record NZ_BANX01000003.1, on the reverse strand, counting down.
CCTCCTCGACGAGGGCGATCGCCTCGGGATGACTGTTGACGTACGCGATCGTGCCCCGCAGGTCGATCTCCTTGAGCACGATCTTCTGCATGTCCAGCGTCGCTGGATGGCCCCAGATGGACACCACCACGATGACGGCGGTGGGCCGCACCGCATCGACCAGGGTGTCGAGTGCGGGCTGTACCGAGGTGCACTCGAAGCCCACGTGCGCACCTCGACCGTCGGTGAGGTCGCGGACCCTCGCGACGGCGTCCTCGGTGGTCGGGTCGACCACGTGCTCGGTGACGCCGGAGTCGATGGCCTTCTGCCTGCGCAGTGAACTCGGTTCGCTGATCACCGTGGTGATCCCGCGCGCCCGGCACACCGCCGCGGTCAGCAGGCCGATCGGTCCGGCGCCGGTGATCAGTGCGACGTCGCCGGCCGTCGCGCCGCTGCGCTCGACGGCGTGCACACCGACGGCCAGCGGCTCGATGAGTGCGGCCTGGTCGAGCGGGACGGAATCGGCGATCCGGTGCACCCAGCGCCGGCGCACGACGATGCGCTCGCCGAGACCGCCGCCCCGACCACCGAGTCCGATGAAGTTCATGTCGGGGGAGAGGTGGTAGTCGTGGCTCTGCGGGCCGGTGTCGACGTCGTCGCGGATGATGTACGGCTCGACCACGACGTGATCGCCGACCGCGAGATCGTCGACGCCTGCGCCGACCGCGTAGACCGTCCCCGACATCTCATGACCGAGTGTGATGGGGGCGCTCTCGCCGCTGATCGGCTGGGGATGCCCCTCCGGCGGTACGAAGATCGGCCCCTCGGCGTATTCGTGCAGGTCGGTGCCGCAGATGCCGCACCACGCGACGTCGATGCCGACCGCGCCGGGCAGGAGCTCGGGTTCGTCGATCTGCTCGATCCGGATGTCACCACGGTCGTGGTAGCGGGCGGCGCGCATCTGAACTCCTCGGGGTGAGACAACCGGTGTGCTGCCCCGACCTCACCTCGTCGGCGATGCTGCGGGCAACGGTTGCACCCGGTTGCACCTGCGTCCCGTCGGCACCGGAGGTCGGGTGAGCCGTGGTAGCCGCGTCGGGTCCCCTGTCCGGGATCCTGCTGACGGGAATCTGCAGTAGGGATCCTGCCGCCGGGATCCCGCCGACTTCCGACTCGCTCGGCCGAGGCCGGGACCGCGGGGCGGGACAACCCTTAGGATCAGCGGGTGATCACGGCGTCGGATCGGGGACCGCGATGGTGAGCCGTCTGTCGCCGCGGGACGCGATGTTCTACTTTCTCGACGAGGGCGGCTCGAGCACGCAACTCGGTGCGCTGCTGATCATCCCGGCCACCGACGACCGTCGACGACTCGACTACCCGCGGCTGGTGTCGCTGGTGGAGAACCGGCTGCAGACGATGCCGCGTTACCGCCAGATCGTGCGGCAGGTCACGCTCGGGCTGGCCCGTCCGGTGTGGGCCGACGACCCCGACTTCGACATCAACTTCCACATCCGGAGGTCGGGACTGCCCCGCCCCGGTGGCATCGAGCAGTTGCAGGACCTCATCGCGCGGGTCATGGCCCGCCCGCTGGACCGGACCCGTCCGCTCTGGGAGATGTACCTGATCGAGGGGTTGGCCGATGGCACGATGGCCATCCTGACCAAGTCGCACCGATGCCTGGTCGGCGGATCGGGATCGCCGGAGATCAGCGAGGTGATCTGCGACGAGTCGCCGGACACCGCAGCGCTGCCGGAAGATCTGTGGATGCCGGGCGCCGTTCCCGGTGGCGCGCAACTCGCGCTGGGCGCGCTCGCCGAGGCGCTGTCGCGGCCGGGGGATCTGGTCGACTCATTGGTGTCGGGCAACGGGCCCGTCGCGGACCTCCGGGCCACCGCGGGCGCAACCGCGCGCCGGGTCGGTTCGGTGGTCCAGCAGCTCACCGACTCCGCGCCGTCGAGTCCGCTCAACAACGCGACCACCTCCAGTCGCATGTTCACGGTCGCGACCGTGCCCACCGACGTGTGCGACCGGATCGCGTCGGCGCACGGTTTCTCCCGAACCGACGTCGTGCTGGCTCTCCTCACCGGTGCGATGCGTCGATGGCTGATGTCTTTCGGCGACGCGGTCTCAGGCGTCGAGACCGTTCGGGTCGTACTCCCGTTGTCGGCGCAGGACCCCATGGTCGATCCCGACCCGGACAGTCCCCGACGCTGGGTGATCGTCGGCACGCCCGGTTTCGTCACTGATCTGCCGGTGGGTGAGGACAACCCGACCGTGCGCCTCGCGCAGGTCGCCGAACTTGCGCAGCGCCACTCGCAGTCGTCCCGGCGGGTGTCGCTCGGGCTGCGCCCGCTGTTGCCTGAACTCGGTGTCGTGCCATTCGCCGAGATCAGTTCGCGCGCCTTCTCCACGCTCGATCGCCGCAGCTACAACGTCCCGGTCACGATGGGGACCGGACCGGTCGGGCCGCGCTTCGTCTGTGGGCTACCGGTCGCCGAGATCTACGCCGTGCCCGCTCTTCTCGCGCAGCGCGCACTGGCCGTGACCATCGTCGACCACGGCGGACGCCTGCAGTTCGCCTTTCTCGCCGACCGCGGGGTGCTCAGTGACCTGCCGGCCATGGCGGAGTACGTGACAGAGTCCCTCGACGAGCTCGTCACCGAGGACTGAGACACGAGCCGGGCGACGCGGACGACTAGTGTTGGCGCGGACCGGACGGACGCGAGTCCGCCCCCGCGACGGGATGAGGTGCGATGAGGATTTTCCTGCCGGCGACACTGGCGATGCTGGTGGAGCTCGACCGGACCGGTGAGTTCACGCCGGTCGGCGGCACCGCGTTCGCGTTGACCCCAGCGCTGCGCGAGTCCTTTCGAGCGGGAGACGACGAGGAGTTGGCCGAGTACGCGCTGCGTGAGGCGGCACGTGCCTCGCTGCGCCTGCTGGCCGCGGAACACGATGGTGCTGCAGACGGGAGCGCGGGGGACGACGGTGCCGCAGTTGAGGGTGCGGCAGTTGAGGGTGCCGCGGCGCTTCCGCCGCGCCGGGCCGTGGTCGCCGCCGACGTCGGCGAGGTCACCCTCCGACCCGATCTCGACGACGCCGTCGTGAAAATCAGCGGCGTCGTACCGGTCGGGGCGATCGCCGCAGTGCATGTGGACGGAGCCGCGGCCGAGCCTGCCGTCCGAGCAGCGGTCGCGGTGATCGACGCCGCGGACCTCGGTGACCAGGATGCGGAACTCGCGCTCGGGGACGCCGACGACCACGACCTCGGCTGGTATGCCACACAGGAGGTTCCGTTCCTGCTCGAACTGCTCTGACCCTGTCCGGCTCGAACTGCCCCGGGATGACCCCCACGCTCAGAATCCCGTAACCTACGGATGCGTAGGTTACGGCTCGTCCCCGAGGCGAGGCGAGGCGAGGAGCGGAGAGGCGGGTACACCGTGGGGTGGCGCGAACGTTTCGAGGAACCGGTGGTCGACGTCGCGGCCCGCAGTCGGGGAGCGCGCTGGGCCCGAGCGGCATTCGCGCGGATCACGACCCCGTTGCTGCCCGACGACTACTTGAGCCTGGCCAATCCGTTGTGGTCGGCGCGCGAGCTGCGCGGGCGCATCGAGTCGGTGATCCGTGAGACCGAGGACACCGCCACCATCCGGATCCGACCCGGCTGGGGGTTCTCGCTGGAGTACAACCCAGGGCAGTATGTCGGCATCGGTGTTCTCATGGACGGGCGCTGGACCTGGCGGTCGTACTCGCTGACGTCGGTACCGGACTCCTCGGTGGCCGACAAGACGATCGCGATCACGGTCAAGGCGATGCCGGAGGGATTCCTGTCCTCGCACCTGGTCAACGGGCTGACGCCGGGCACCGTGGTGCGGCTGGCCGCACCCCGGGGAGAGTTCGTACTGCCCGACCCGCTGCCGACGTCGATCCTGTTCGTGACTGCGGGCAGTGGTATCACGCCGATCATCTCCATGCTGCGCACGATCCGACACCGCAAGCAGCACACCGACATCCGAGTCGTCCATTCGACGCCGACCGAGTCCGACCTGCTGTTCGCCGACGAGCTCGCCGAGATGGCCGAGGACGGCCTGATCGATCTGCACGTCCAGTACACGCGGTCGGCGGGCAAACTCGACGCGCAGTCGCTGGGTGCGCTGTGCCCCGACTGGGCCGAGCGTCAGACGTGGGCGTGCGGACCGTCGGGATTCCTCGGCGTGCTCGACGAGATGTGGGCCGGAGCGGGACGATCCGACCATCTGCACATCGAACGTTTCGCGCTGGAGCGCGGTGCCGTCGGCGCCCAGGGTGGCACCATCACCTTCGGTCGGACGGGCAAGACCGCGACCGTGGACGGTGCCACATCGGTGCTCGATGCGGGGGAGGACGCCGGCGTGCTCATGCCGTTCGGCTGCCGGATGGGCATCTGCCAGAGCTGTGTCGTCATGGTGGAGAAGGGGTGTGTCCGCGATCTGCGCTCCGGCGTGGAACACGTGGAGGGTGAACGGGTTCAGACCTGCATCAGCGTCGCCGCCGGCGACTGCACCCTCGACGTCTGACCGCACACCGGGGACACTCGACCGGTGGACCCCGCCGTGAATCCCCCGCCCCGATGACCCCGCCCCGATGACCCCGCCCCGATGACCCCGCCGACAGTGTGGCCCGACGTGGTTCCCGTGCTCACCGACGGGACGGTGACCCTGCGCGCACATCGAACCGAGGACATTCCCGGGATCGTCGAGATGGCCCGTGATCCGGAGTCGTTGCGCTGGACGTCGATGCCGACGCCCTACGGTCCCGGCGATGCAGAGGGCTTCGTCCGCACGGTGGTTCAGCGGGGCTGGGACGAGGGCACCGCTCAGGGGTGGGCCATCGAACACGAGGGTGAGTTCGCGGGCAACCTCGACCTGCGCGGGTCGCCGCCGGCGTCCGAGATCGGCTACATACTGCATCCGGCCCATCGAGGCCGCGGTGTGATGGGACGAGCCGTCGACGTCGCCCTGGATCACGCCTTCGGCGCGGGTGGCTTCTCCGTGATCACGTGGCGGGCACCCGAGGGAAATGTGGCGAGCCTGCGAGTCGCTCATTCTCGCGGGTTCCGGCTGACGGCCGCGGTGGCAGACGGCATCGAGTTACGCGACGGTCTCAGCGATGCCTGGTACGGCTCGATTCACGCGGGCGATCTGCGGCGGCCACGCACGACCTGGCACTCGTCGGACATCGACCTCGAACGGCTCCGGCTACGGCCGGTCCAGGAGTCCGACGACCAGCGCATCCGCGAGACGCTCGACGACCCACGGTCATCTCGACGGAGTGCACCGCTGCGATCGTCGCCGTCGGGTATCGGCGACGCGGCGCGCGACCGGCACCACAGGTGGTGGACCGCCGCCCGGGGCGAGACTTGGTCATGGGTGGTCGCCGATCGCGACTCCGATGTCTATCTCGCCGACATCGCACTCGTCGGCATCGACGATGTGACCGGCACCGAGATCGCGTTCGGTGTTCATCCGGACGCTCACGGTCGGCGCATCCTGCCCGAGGTCATCCCGGAGGTCGTCCGCGCGGCCGTCGACTCACTGGGGGTGCGCAGGCTGACCATGTTCGCGGCGGAGAGTGACCACGACGGCATCGAGGCCGCCGAGAGCGCGGGCTTCCGCATCTGTGGTGTCCAGCGGCGGGCTGCTCCTGTCTCGCACGGCTTCGAGGATCTGATCGGCTACGACTTGCTGCGCAGTGACATCCGGCAGGAGCCCGTGAACGGTGGCGGCTCGGGAGTCTGACACGCCTGCGACGTGGGCTGGCTCACACTCGGGCGGTCGGTTCCGGCGAGCGCTGGACAGGGCGGTCGACCCTTACCTACGCTGGCGTAGGTTACGGAAACGTAGGCGTATCCAAGCCGGCGAAGGGACGACCAATGGCGATCACCGACATCCCCGAATACGCGCATCTCACGGACGCCGACATCGCAGAACTCGGTGCCGAACTCGACCGCATCCGCGCCGATGTCGAGGCCGACCGCGGCGAGCGCGATGCCCGCTACATCCGCAACACCATCCGATTCCAGCGCACCCTCGAACTGAGCGGTCGTGCGCTGATCTTCGGCTCGCGTAAGCGGTCGATGTGGTGGGCGGGCGCGACTGCCCTGGGCGTCGCCAAGATCATCGAGAACATGGAGCTCGGGCACAACGTGATGCACGGGCAGTGGGATTGGATGAACGATCCCGAGGTGCACTCGACCACCTGGGAGTGGGACAACACCGACCCGTCGGCGCACTGGAAGCACACCCACAACTACATCCATCACAAGTACACCAACGTGCTGGGCATGGACGACGACGTGGGCTACGGCCTGCTCCGGGTGACGCGCGACCAGCGGTGGCAGCCCTTCTACCTCGGCAATCTCGCGTACAACACCGTGCTCGCACTCCTCTTCGAGTACGGCGTCGCCGCGCAACACCTCGAGCTGGGCAAGAAGCGTCGGACGCCGGAGGCCAAGGCAGAGTTCCGTCGCAACCTCGCCGACGTCGGCAAGAAGGTCGGCAAGCAGGTCGCCAAGGACTACCTCGTGTATCCGGGTGTGGTGGCCGCGACCACCGGTCGCGGCGCCGGAATCGGTCACGCGTACCGCAAGGCGGCCACGGCCAACGTGATGGCCAACGTGATCCGCAACCTGTGGACCAACGCCGTCATCTTCTGCGGCCACTTCCCGGACGGCGCGGAGAAGTTCACCAAGCAGGACGTGGACAGCGAGACGCAGGCCGAATGGTACCTGCGACAGATGTTGGGCAGCGCGAACTTTCACGCGGGACCGGTCATGGGGTTCATGAGCGGCAACCTGTCGTACCAGATCGAGCACCACATCTTCCCGGACCTGCCGAGCAACCGCCTGCCGGAGATCGCCGTGCGGGTGCAGGCGCTGTGCGAGAAGTACGACCTGCCGTACACGACGGGCTCGCTGCCGGTGCAGTACGCCAAATCGTGGCGGACCATCGCCAAGCTGTCGCTCCCGGACAAGTACCTGACGGCGACCGTCGACGACGCACCCGAGACCTCGTCGGAGCGTCGTTTCAAGCAGGGCCTGCCCGACGGACAGCGCCTGACGTCGGTGCTCGATCCGCAGACCGGCGCACGTCGGGGCCTGCGGTCGGCGCTGGAAACCGTCCGTGGCCGGCGCGGCCTGGCCGGGCTGCTCCGACGACGCGGCAGCCGACCGATGCGACGTGCGACGGCGACGGCCCCCGCACAGATCCGACGCGACGCGGCCTGACGGTCGGACCTGATCCGCGCGTGGTCGGATCAGGGGGCTCCAGGCATAATGAGTGGCAATGGCGATTACCGACATCAACACGTACGCGCATCTCACCGATGCCGACGTCGAGGCCCTGGGGGCCGAGCTCGACGCGCTGCGGCGTGAGGTCGAGGCAGACCGTGGCGACCGGGACGTCCGGTATCTGCGACGGACCATCCTCGCGCACCGGGCACTCGAGGTCGTCGGTCGCGTCGCGCTGCTCGGCAGTCACAAACGCTCGCTGTGGCTGCTCGGTACCGGGGCTCTCTCGCTCTCGAAGATCATCGAGAACATGGAGCTGGGCCACAATGTGATGCACGGCCAGTGGGATTGGATGAACGACCCCGAGGTCCACTCCACGACGTGGGAGTGGGACATGGTGTGCGCGTCCCCCCATTGGAAGCACTCGCACAACTACATCCATCACAAGTACACCAACGTCGTCGGCATGGACCACGACGTGGGCTACAAGATCCTGCGCGTCACCCGGGACGAACCGTGGGAGCCGCGCCGGCTGGCTCAGCCGCTGTTCAACGTGCTCCTCGCGGCCACCTTCGAATGGGGTATCGCCCTGCACGACCTCGAGCTCAAGGAGGTCATCGGCGGGACGAAGCCGAAGGAGGTGGCGATCCCGCAGATCAAGGAGTTCGTCCGCAAGGCGGCTCGCCAGATGGGCAAGGACTACCTCCTGTACCCGGCGCTGACCGGCCCCAACTTCGGGCACACGCTCACCGCGAACCTCACCGCCAACCTGGTACGAAACCTCTGGGCCTATGTCGTCATCTTCTGCGGCCACTTCCCGGACGGCGCCGAGAAGTTCACCGAGGAGACCCTGGAGGGCGAGACCCCCGGCCAGTGGTATCTCCGACAGATGTTGGGTACGGCCAACTTCCGCGCCGGTCCCGCCATGGCCTTCCTCAGCGGCAACCTGTGCTACCAGATCGAGCATCACGTCTTCCCCGATCTGCCCAGCAACCGCTATGCCGAGATCGGCGACCGCATCCGCGCGCTGTGCGAGAAGTACGACCTCCCGTACACGACCGGTTCGCTGTTCACCCAGTACGTGCAGTCGCTGCGGACCATCAACAAGCTGGCCCTACCCGATCGCTTCCTCCGCGACACCGCGGACGATGCACCCGAGACGGCGTCAGAGCGCCGCTTCGCCGGCCGCGTCCCGGCCCGCGGCCTCAAGACCGCACTCGCCGAGCTCCGACGCGAACGTCGGAATCGCCGGCGTCAGAAGGCGATTCGGTAGCAGTAGTTCCCGGAATCCGGGAACTACTGCTACAAAACCGGTCTCAGACGGCGACGACCGACTCGGTCTCGACACTTCGGACGGCGGCCAGGGCGATGCTGAGGGCCCGGCGCGCGTCGGTGCCGTCGACGACGGCCGCTGTGCCGGTGCGGACCGCGTCGACGAAGGCGGTCAGCTCGCCGAGGTAGGCGTCGTGCAGCAGGTCGGTGTCCCGGCGCGCGGTGTCGATGCCCACGCCCTCGGGCCCGTGGTAGGTCATGTCGGTGCTGCGCCCGTTGCCCGCGGTCACCATCCCGCCGGAACCGAAAGCCTCACCGCGGACGTCATATCCGTACATTGCCGAGAAGCTGGCATCCGCGGTGGCGATGGCGCCGTTGTCGTAGCGGATGGTCACCACGGCGGTGTCGAGGTGGCCGGTGGCCGCGGCATCGGGCCGGATGAGGGCACCTGCGAACGCGTGCACCGACACCGGTTCGGCACCGGGGTTGAGGAAGGAGAGGGTGTCGAAATCGTGGATCAGGGTCTCCAGGAAGATCGTCCACTGGGGGATGCGGGCCGGGTCACCGGCGAACGGGCCGGGATCGCGGGTGAGTGACCGGAGCAGCTGAGGGGTACCGATCCGGCCGTCGTCGATGGCGCGACGTGCGGCGGCGAAGCCCGGTGCGAATCGACGATTGAACCCGACCTGCAGGACGACACCGGCATCGTGCGCTGCGGCGATCGCCCGATCGGCGTCGTCCAGGGTGACCGCCATCGGCTTCTCGCAGAACACATGCTTGCCTGCGGCGGCCGCGGCGCAGACCAGATCGGTGTGGCTGCGGGCCGGTGCGGTGATGAGCACGGCATCGACCTCCGGGTGGGCCAGCACCTCGTCGATCGACGTGGTGGCCACCTGTGCACCGACCTCGGCGGCGAGGCGTGCGGCTGCACCGTCGACAGGGTCGGCGACCGCGAACAGTCGGGCACCGGGGATCAGGCGCGCAACGAGACTCGCGTGATTGGTGCCGATGCGTCCGGCGCCGATGGTGGCGACACGGACCGGTCCATTCGATGTCCGACGGGGCGATGCCCAAGCTGGGGCGCTCATGAGTTCTCCTGGGGTGACGCCGTGCGCTGGGAGGTGAGCACTCGACGAGATGGAACAGCGGGTGATCTGGAACGTTCTAGTCGATACTGGCCGAAGGGTGCCGGAGTCGGTCCGAAAGTGTGACGATCGAGCAATCATCTAGTACGTTCTAGTCCGGACGGTAGCCCGAGCCGCCCTCACCGGTCAAGCACCCACCCGGCTGGTCGGGCACCGCCCCACACCGGCCATACCCGAAGGAGATCCGATGCCGCAGGCACCTCGCAAGCGTCCGACGCTGGTGGATGTCGCGGCTGCGGCGGGGGTCTCGAAGGCGTTGGTGTCCATCGTGATGCGTGGCGTACCCGGCGCGAGCGACGAGACACGTGCGCGGGTGTTCCGCATCGCCGACGAGCTCGGCTACGTACCCGATCAGCGTGCCCGAAAGCTGCGACAGTCCTCGTCAGGGCTGCTCGGTGTCACCTTCGAGCTACGCGAACCGTTCCACGGCGATCTCGTCGAGGAGTTGTACAGCGCCGCAGCCGACGCCGGCTTCGACCTCGTCATCTCCGCCGTCGCCCCGTCCCGATCGGAACGCGCGGCCATCGAGGCCCTGATGCGCGAGCGCGTGGAGGGGGTGATCATGGTCGGTCCGCGCGCCGGCGAGGACGTCGTCGCCGGGTGGACCGCCCAGTTCCCGATCACCGTGGTCGCTCGCGAGATACGCACGCCGACGGTCGGTTCCGTCCGCGGTGACGATGCGGCCGGCGTCGAGCTGGCGGTGGACCACCTGGTCGCGCTCGGACACGCCGACATCGCACATGTCGACGGTGGCGACGCCCCCGGCGCCGACGACCGTCGCGATGGCTTCCGAGCGGCCATGGCCCGACATCGCAAGAAGGGGCGTGCCCGTGTCGTCCCCGGCGGGCTGCACCATGCCGACGGTGCGCAGGCTATGCGCGCGATCCTGGATTCGGGCCGAGTACCGACCGCGGTCGTGGCATTCAACGACGAGTGTGCGGGCGGAGTCGTCGACACACTGATTCGAGCGGGTTTCTCGGTGCCGACGGACATCTCGGTCGTCGGTTACGACGACGCACGGCTCGCGACGCGGATGGCGGAGCCACTCACCACCGTGGCGCAGGATGCGGCAGCGTTCGCAGCGCACGCGGTCGCCGGTCTGGTGACGATGCTCGGCGGCGGTACGCCACCCCGCGTCGTCGAGTCGCCGCATCTCGTCGTCCGCGCCACCACCGCACCCCCGACACCGCGCATCCCCGACAGCCGCACGAACCACACCCGCTGACCACATGGTCATGAAAACGAGGAGAACCGAATGAGACTGGGATTGGCCGGCTACGGAGTCGGTGGACGCTGGTTCCACGCCCCCTACATCCAGGCGGTCGAAGCCATCGAACTCGCCGGCGTCGTCACCCGTGACCCGGGTCGCAAGAAGCTGGTCGCCGAAGAACTGCCCGGCGTCCCGGTCGTCGACTCGCTGTCCGAGCTGATCGACCTCGGCGTCGATGCCGTCACCCTGACGACACCACCGGAGACGCGTCGCGAGCTCGTGCTCGAGGCCGTCGGTCGCGGAGTCCACGTGATCGCCGACAAGCCGTTCGCGCCCGATGCAGCGGCCGGTCGGGAACTGGTCGATGCGGCCGCGCGAGCGGGGGTGTTGCTCAGCGTGTTCCAGAACCGACGGTGGGACAGCGATCTGCTGACCGTGCAGGGTGTGCTCCCCGAGCTGGGCGAGATCTGGCGTGTCGAGTCACGATTCGACCTGGACGAGCTCGGCACCCTGGAGGCCGGCCCCTCCGGCGGACTGCTGCGCGATCTCGGTGCACATCTCGTCGACCAGGTACTCACCCTGTTCGGACCGGCTGCGCGTGTCAGCGCACATCTGGATTGGGTCGACCAGGCCGAGGGGCGCACCGACTGCGGCTTCATCGTGTCGGTGTGGCATCGCAACGGCGTGCATTCGACCGTCAGCGCAAGCAAGATCAATCACGTCGCCGCCCGTCAGTGGCGGGTCTACGGCTCGGCGGGAAGCTACATCAGCGACGGCACCGACACCCAGACGCGACTGATCCTCGACGGTGTCCGTCCTGCCGACGATCCGGCCACGTGGGGCTACGAGCTGCCCGAACGCCTGGGCACCCTGTCCACCGCGGAGGGGAGCCGGACCGTGCCGTCGGCGCAGGGACGCTATCAGGACTTCTACGCACGATTCGCCGCCGCGGTGGACGACGGTGCGCCACAGCCGGTTCCCGCGTCCGAAGCAGTCGCGACGATCGAGGTCCTCGACGCCGCGCGACGCAGTGATGCCGACGGCGTCACCGTGCAACTCTGACCTGGACGCACAGACGAACTCCCCGTCACCGAGATCACCGGTGGCGGGGAGTCCGTGTGTGGACCCAAGAGCGTCGGGTGCGCGACCTCTCAGGCGTTCTGGGGGAAGCCGAGGTTGATGCCGCCGTTGGCGCCGGGAGCGGAGCGCGCGGGCCCGAGGTTGTTGCCGCTGGGGTCGAGCCAGCGGCTGGTGATGGCTTTGCCGCGGGTGAAGAAGTTGACTCCTTCGGTGCCGTGGGCGTGGCTGTCGCCGAAGAGGGAGGCTTTCCAGCCGCCGAAGCTGTAGTAGGCCATGGGGACGGGGATGGGGACGTTGATGCCGACCATGCCGACTTCGACTTCGTTCTGGAAGCGTCGGGCTGCGCCGCCGTCGTTGGTGAAGATGGCGGTGCCGTTGCCGTAGGGGTTGGAGTTGATGAGTTCGAGGGCTTGGTCGTAGGTGTCGACGCGGATGACCGACAGGACGGGTCCGAAGATCTCGTCGGTGTAGATGCTCATGTCGGTGGTGACGTTGTCGATGAGGGTGGGGCCCAGCCAGAATCCGTCGGTGAGGTCGGTTCCGGTGTCGCCGTTGTAGGCGGTCACGGTGCGGCCGTCGACGACGATGGTGGCGCCGTCGGCTTCGCCGGCGTCGACGTAGGAAGCGACCTTGTCGCGGTGGGCTCGGGTGACCAGGGGGCCCATGTCGGAGTCGGTGGTGCCGTCGCCGGTCTTGAGTGGTGTGGTGCGTTCGGCGATCTTGGCGACCAGTTCGTCGGCGATGTCGCCGACGGCGACGAGTGCGGAGATGGCCATGCAGCGTTCGCCTGCGGAGCCGAATCCGGCGTTGACCATGGCGTCGGCGGCCAGGTCGAGGTCGGCGTCGGGCAACACGATGGCGTGGTTCTTGGCCCCGCCCAGGGCCTGGACGCGTTTGCCGTTGGCGGTGCCGGTGGCGTAGACGTACTGGGCGATCGGGGTCGATCCGACGAAGCTGACCGATTTGATCGAGCGGTTCTCCAGGAGTTCGTCGACGGCGGTCTTGTCGCCGTGGAGGACGTTGAACACGCCGTCGGGCAGGCCCGCTTCGCGCCAGAGTTCGGCCAGCCACAGCGAGGCCGAGGGATCTTTCTCCGAGGGCTTGAGCACGACGGTGTTGCCTGCCGCGATGGCGACGGGGAAGAACCACATCGGGACCATGGCGGGGAAGTTGAACGGGCTGATGATCGCGACCGGGCCCAGGGGTTGGCGGATGGAGAACACGTCGACCTTGGTCGAGGCGTTCTCGGTGAAGCCGCCCTTGAGCAGATGCGGTATACCGCAGGCGAACTCGACGACTTCTTGACCGCGGCTGACCTCGCCGAGGGCGTCGGAGACGACCTTGCCGTGTTCGGAGGTGATGATCTGGGCCAGTTCGCCCTTGCGCTCGTTGAGCAGTTCACGGAAGCGGAACAAGATCGCGGTGCGTTTGGCCAGGCTGGTGTCGCGCCAGGCGGGGAACGCGGTCGCGGCGGCGTCGATGACCGCGCGGGCGTCCTCGACGTTGGCCAACGCGACCTCACCGGTGACCGCGCCGGTGGCCGGGTTGGTGATCGGGGCGGTCGCGCCGCTGGTACCGGGGAAGGACTTGTTGTTGACCCAATGGGTCACAGAAGCAGACATGAAAGAACTCCAGTGGTGTACGGGTGGTGTCTCGGTGGTGGTGGGCCGCTGGGCCAGGGGTGAGAGGGGGTCAGCGGCGGTTCTTGGTGACGTAGTCGGTCATGGTCTGCAGCTGGTACCGCGAGACCTCCTGCGCGTTCTCGTTCTCGGCGAACACGCTCGACACCATCACGGTGTCGTCGCGGTCGTAGAAACCGATCTCGCCGAGCGTGCCGAAGAACTCGTCCCAGTCGACGTCTCCGTCACCGATCTTGAGGTGCTGGTGGACGCGGACCGCGTTGCCGGGCGGATTGGTGATGTACCGCAATCCGTGTGAGGCATGGTGATCCATGGTGTCGGCGACGTGCACCAGCCGGAGCATGTCACCGGCGGTGGTCATGATCTCGCGCATGTTCCCGCCCATGTGGAACGAGTGACAAGCGACGTAGACGAGGCCGAAGTTCTTCGAGTTGATGCCACGGATCATCCGGATCGCGGCCAGGCCGTCCTCGACGAAATCGTCGGGGTGCGGATCGATCCGGACGTCGATGCCCTCGCGCTCGATGATCGGCACGAGCTCTTCCATCGACCGGTAGAACGCCCGCTCGGACTCCTCGGCCTTCTCCGGCCGACCCGAGAACTCCGTGTTCATCACGTTGACGCCGAGATCGACGGTGATCTGGATGGCGCGCTTCCAGTAGCGGACCGCTGCCTCGCGCGCATCTTCGTCGGGTCCGGACCAGCGCAGGACCGGCAACACCGAGGCGACGCCGACGCCGGCATCGGCGCACGCCTTGCGGAACTTCGACACCAGGTCGTCGTCGGCTTTGGGGTGGTTGAAGAACGGGATCATGTCCACGTGCGGCGTCAACTGCAGGTACTCGTACCCGAGATCGGCGACCACGCGCGGCAGTTCGAGCAGCGAGTGACTGTGGTGGAACGGGGTGGGATCGAGTGCGACCTTCATGCTCAGGCTCCCGGGATGCTCGACCGCGAGACCATGTCGACGGTCTCGGCCTTGCCCGACTCCAGTGACTTCACGCCCGCAGCACACACCGCCGCGGCGGCGTAGCCGTCCCAGGCGCCCGGCCCGTCGACGTTGTCGCCGCGGCGCACCGCGTTGACCCAGCGCTGGATCTCGTTGTCGTAGGCATCGCCGAAGCGCTCCACGAACGACGGCGTGATGTCGCCGCCCCAGATCCCCGCGACCTTGCGGCCGTCGCCCGATGCCTGCTGGGCCGGGTTGCGGTGCTTGCGGACGAGGCCCTGGTCGAGACCGATGAACGCCGATCCCAGTTCGCCGACGACCTCGGTGCGGACCTCGTAGGCGACCCCGGTGGTCACGAAGACCTCGGTGTCGACGTGCCGACCGGACTCGGTGGTGAACAGTGCGATCTGCGGGTCCTGGAGGCCCTCGGGAGCACCGGGATTCGCCGACGGCTTGATGATCTGGACCGTGGTGATCTCCTCGTCGAAGAGGAAGCGGGTCACGTCGACCTCGTGCACGAGCGAGTCCTTGACGATCATCGAGGAGTCGAAGCTCGGCGGGACGGCCGGGTTGCGGTGCACGCAGTGCGCCACCAGGATCTGCCCGAAGACGCCGTCGTCGATGAAGCCCTTGAGCTGCTCGTACTCCCGGTCGAATCGACGCATGAAGCCGACCTGGATCAGCTTGCGGCCCAGTTCTGCCTCGCGCTTGACGATCTCGAGGGACGTGGCGACGTCGGTGGTCAACGGCTTCTCGCACATGACGGGCTTGTTGTGCTCGAGGCAGGCCAGAAGCTGCTTCTCGTGCGTGGGGCCGGGAGTGGCCAGGATGACCGCGTCGACCTCCGGGTCGGCGATCGCGTCGAGCGGATCGTTGATGACACGGGACCCGGGGATGGTGGCGGCCAGGGCCTCTGCCTTCTCCGGGAAGTAGTCGTTGAGCACGGTGACGACCGCGCCCTTGGTGCGCTCGGTGATACGGGCGACGTGGTCGGCGCCCATCATGCCGACGCCGAGGACGGCGATGCGAAGTTCGGTCATGGTGTCACTCCTATGGTGATGCCGGCGGGAGCCGGGAGTGGGTCGGGAAACGTTGTGTCTCGTTGGCGGACCGCGGCGTCAGCTGAACCGCACGGCGGGGATGCCGCAGGAGCCGAGGTACTTCCGGGTGCGCTGTGCGATGGGAAGCGGCGCGTCGACGGCGCAGGGGTACATGTCCTGCTCGACGATCGCGAAGATGTCGGTGCCCAACTCGGCGACCGCGTTCAGCAGCGGCGGCATCTCCGGGATGCCCAGCGGCGGCTCGGTCATCGCGCCGAGGCGGACGGCCTCACCGAACGGCAGGTCGTCGGCCTCGACCTTGGCGCGCACCTCGACGTTGACCTGCTTGAGGTGCAGGTAACCGATGCGCTCCGGGTGCTTGGCGATGATCGCGAGGTTGTCGCCACCGCAGTAGCTCACGTGACCGGTGTCCAGGCAGAGGTTGACGAACTCCGGATCGGTGTTCTCCAGGAAGCGGTAGATGTGCTCCTCGGTGTCGACATGGCTGTCGGCGTGCGGGTGGTATTGCGCACGGACGCCGTACTTCTCGAACATCGCCTTGCCGAGCTCGTTCATGCCGGTGGTCTTGGCGCGCCACTGGTCGTCGGTGAGCTCGCGCGGCTCGAGCACCGCACCCGTGGCGGGGTCGCGCCACATCTCGGGGATGACGACGACGTGCTTGCCGCCGACCGCCGCGGTCAATCTGGCGACGTCCTCGATCTGGGTCCAGACCGCGTCCCACGAGTTGTCCTGGTGCAGATGCTCGAAGACGGTGCCCGCGGACAGCTTCAGCCCGCGCTCGCCGAGTTCGGCGAGCAACTGCTCGGGATCGGTGGGCAGGTAACCGTAGGGGCCCAGCTCGATCCACTCGTAGCCGGACTGCGCGACCTCGTCCAGGAAGCGGGTGTACGGGGTCTGCTGGGGATCCTCGGGGAACCACACGCCCCAGGAGTCGGGTGCGGAACCAACGCGGATGGTGGACATCAGTTTTCCTCTTCGGTGGTGGAGACGGACTTCGGGGCGGATGTGGGCGACAGGTACGGCCGCTGCACGGCCTTCCACTGCTCGTAGGTGGCGTAGGCCTCCTGGGTGGACTGCAGCGTCGAGGTCTCCGACACCGGGACGTCCCACCAGGACTCGCTGTCGGGGGCGCCGATCAGCGGGTCGGTCTCCACATGGATCACCGTGGTGCGGTCGGCGGCCTTGGCCACCTTGATGGCGTCGGCGAACTCCGCGGCCGTGGTGGTGCGGATGACGTCGGCGCCCAGTGATGCCGCGTTGGCGGCGAGGTCGACCGGCAGCACCGTGCCGTCGAGCCGACCGTCGTCGCCGCGGTAGCGGTAGTCGGTGCCGAAACGCTGCGAACCGAGCGACTCCGACAGCGATCCGATCGAGGCGAAGCCGTGGTTCTGGACCAGGACCACGATGACCTTCAGGTTCTCCTGGACCGCGGTGACGAGTTCGGTGGCCATCATCAGGTACGAACCATCGCCGACCATGACGAACACGTCGCGGTCCGGGCAGGCCATCTTGACGCCGAGACCGCCGGCCACCTCGTAACCCATGCAGGAGTACCCGTACTCGACGTGATAGCCCTTGGAATCACGGGTGCGCCAGAGCTTGTGGAGGTCGCCGGGCATCGAACCCGCGGCGCAGACCACCACGTCTCGAGGGTCGGAGATCTCGTTGACCAGACCGATGACCTCGTTCTGGGTGAGGGCCTCCGCGCCGGTCGCGACGTTGGTGCCGGTCGTGCCGGGGGCATAGACCGACTCGACGGTGGCGTCCCACTCCGCGGCCAGATCGGCGACCCGCTGCCGGTAGTCGGCAGAGACCGTGTGATCGGCGAGCAACTCGTCCAGCGCGTCGATGGCCTCCCGGGCGTCGGCGACGACGCTGTAGGCACTGTGCTTGAGCGAGTCGAGCGACGCGACGTTGATGTTCACGAACCGCACATCGTCGCCGGTGAAGGCGGTGCGTGAGGCGGTGGTGAAATCGCTGAAGCGCGTGCCGATGCCGATCACGACGTCTGCCTCGGCCGCCAGGGTGTTCGCGGCGGTGGTGCCGGTGGACCCGATGGCGCCCGCCGACTGCGGCGAGTCGTAGGGGAGCGACCCCTTGCCGGCCTGGCTCTGCCCGACCGGGATACCGGTGCGGGAGGTGAAGTGCGCCAGGGCTTCGGTGGCACCGCTGTAGTGCACGCCGCCGCCGGCGACGATCAGCGGACGCTTGGCCGAACGGATGATCTCGGCGGCCTCGGCGATGACCCGACGCTCGGGGAGGGGGCGCGCGACGTGCCAGGTGCGCTCGGCGAACAGCGCGACCGGCCAGTCGTGGGCCTGCGCCTGAACGTCCTGCGGGATGGCGACGGTGACGGCACCGGTCTCGACCGGATCGGTCAGCACGCGCATGGCGCCGAGGAGGGCTGCGGGCAACTGCTCCGGACGCCACACGCGATCGAAGAAGCGCGACAACGGCTTGAAGGCGTCGTTGACGGTGACGTCACCCGACGACGGCAACTCGAGTTCCTGCAGCACCGGTGCCGATGCGCGGGTGGCGAAGGTGTCGGCGGGCAGCAGTAGGACCGGCAACCGGTTGATGGTGGCCAGGGCTGCTCCGGTGAGCATGTTGGTCGCGCCGGGGCCGACCGACGCGGTGACCGCCCAGGCCTGGAGGCGGTCCTTCATCCGCGCGAACGCGGCGGCCGAATGCACCATCGCCTGCTCGTTGCGCCCGAGCACGTATTGCAGGGACTGCTCGCGGCCGTTGTCGATGTCGTCGATCTCGTTCTGCAGCAACGCCTGACCGAGTCCGGCGACATTGCCGTGGCCGAAGATGCCGAAGCAGCCGGCGAAGAACTTGGTGCGTTCGCCGTCGCGCTCGACGTACTGGTTGGCCAGGAACCGCACGGTCGCCTGGGCCACGGTCAGACGGACCGTGGACTCATCGTGGGGCGCACGGATGCCGGTGATGCCGCCGGCGCGTCCGGAGTTGATCGGTGCCACGATTGCTTCTCTCTCGCTGAAGTGGTTGGGGGAGTGGTTCAGTGCTCGTGCAGGGGGAGCCGCGGATCGACTTGCTGGTGCTCCCAGCTGCCGCGCAGCCAGGTGTGCGACGGGTCGTCGCAGATGCGCCAGGCCCGGTCCTCACCCGGTCCGGCCATCACGTTGAGGTAGTACATGTGATAGCCCGGAGCGGCGATGGACGGACCGTGGTAGCCGTGCGGGACGAGGACGACGTCACCCGAGCGGACCTCCTCGAGGACCTCGATCGGCTTCTCCGGGGTGCCGTACACCCGGTGGTAGCCGAATCCGGCACCGGCCGGCCCGTCGGGGTTGTCGGCGATCTCGAAGTAGTAGATCTCCTCGAGCTGCGACTCGACGTCGGTGTTCTCGTCGTGTTTGTGGGCGGGATAGCTCGACCAGTTGCCGCCCGGTGTGATGACCTCGCAGGCGATCATCGAGTCGGCCTCGAAGACCCCTGCGGTGCCGAAGTTGTGGACCTGGCGGCTGCAGTTGCCGGCTCCGCGCAACTCGACCGGGACGTCGGCGGCCGGGACGTATCGGAACGGCAACCGCTTCGCGGCCCGAGCACCGCACAGCGCGAAACGTCCACCCGCTGCGCTGGTCACGGTGTACTCGCTGTCGCGACCGACGTAGGCGAAGTCGCTCGGGCCGTCGAAGACGGAGGCGCGCCCGGCCAGGGTGAAGGTGATCCCACCCGAGCTGACGTCGGCCGACCCCGCGAGCGGGACGACGATGATCTCGTTTCCGCCGCTCGACCGGGTCACCGACGCGCCTGCGGCCAGTTCGACTGTCCACAGGGACGATTCGGTCCACCCGGCGGACTCGGGAGTCACATCCACCGCGTACGGTGCGGACGCCGAGCCGGCCGGGATGTAGTACTTGCTGTTCATCGCCGTCACCGCACCAGCGACACCGCGGTGTCCACCGCGGTGGCGACGTCGTCGTCGGATGGGTACAACAGGGTGCGGCCGACGATCAGTCCACGCACCGACGGGATCTGCAGTGCGCGTTCCCAACTGGCGAAGGTCTCCTCCGGGGCGGTCTGCGGGTCGCCGCCGAGCAGCAGGGTCGGCAGGGTCGTCGCGTCCATGACGCGCTCCATCTCGTCGACGACCGGCAGCTTGAGCCAGGTGTAGGCCGAGGTGGAACCGAGTCCCTGGATGATGTGGATCGACTTGATCACCGCGTCGGCGGACAGGTCGTTGCGGACCTTGCCGTCGACCCGTCGGGACAGGAACGGCTCGAGCATCGCAATGGTCTCGCCCGCCGCGAGCTCGTCGACTGCGGCGGCGCAGGCGGTCATCATGTTGAGCGTGCCCGGATCATCGAGATCCACGCGGCACAACATCTTCGCGGCGTTGAGTCCGGCACCGACGGTCCAGGCGGCGGTCGCCGCGGTCATCCGGTCGTCGAGTTCGAAGGATGCGCCGGCGAGGCCACCACGGTTCATCGACGAGATGACGACCTTGTCGTCCAGGGCGCCGAGCACCAGCAGGTCCTCGAGGATGTCGGAGGTAGCGAGCACGCCGTCGACGCCGGGATTGGCCAGCGCGGTGCGCAACCGGTCGAGCAGATCCGATCGACTGTTCATCGCGGTCGGGCGGTCACCGACCGACAGGGCACCGCGAGCCGGGTGGTCGGCTGCGACGATCATCAACCGCTCGGAGCCGAGCACGGTCGGTCGGGTGCGCCGGCGGGCCCACGCCTCGGCGATGGCGTCCGGGCGCTGGGCACGCAGCTCGGTGACCTCGGCGTAGGTGGTGGCCAGTGCAGTCGGTGCCCCAGTGGATGTCGCAGTTGCTGTCGCCGCGGATGCCGGGGCGGCGGGGAAGGTGGTGGTCTCAGACATTGACCTGCTCCTGTCGGGCGTCGGCGGATCCGGCCACCTGGGCGACCTCGTCGGCGGTGGGCATGGCGGTCGAGCACTCGAGGCGGCCGGCCACGATGGACCCGGCGGCGTTGGCGTGACGCAGGATCTTCTCCAGCGGCCAGCCGCTCAACAACCCGTGGCAGAGGCTGCCGCCGAAGCTGTCGCCCGCACCGAGGCCGTTGACGACGTCGACCGGGATCGGGGCGACCTCGACCGATTCGTCGCGGGTCTTGCCGAGCACGCCGCGGGGGCCCTGCTTGACGATCGCGAGTTCGACGCCGAGGTCCAGCAGTGCGTCGGCGGCACGGTGGGGATCGGTCTCGCCGACCGCGACCTCACACTCCTCACGGTTGCCGACGGCGACCGTGACGTGGGACAGCGCTTCGCGGACCCGGGCCGTCGCCGCGGCGGGTGACTCCCAGAACATCGGCCGGTAGTCGAGGTCGAGCACGGTCAGCGGCTGACGTCCGCGTGCATTCCACGCGGCGAGATGCGCTCCGTAGGACGGCTCCTCGGACAGGCCTGTGACCGTCGCCCAGAAAAGTGAGGCGTCGTGCACCGCGGCCGCGTCGATCTCCTCGGCCCGGATCTGCAGGTCGGGTGCCGTCGGCTTGCGGTAGAAGTACAGCGGGAAGTCGTCGGGCGGGAAGATCTCGCAGAAGGTGACCGGGGTGGCGTACTCGGTCGAGGTCGCCACATAGCGATTGTCCACTCCGAGGCGGGCCAGTTCGGTACGGACAAACCGGCCGAAGGGATCGTCGCCGGCGCCGGAGATCAGAGCTGCGGAGTGGCCCAGGCGCGCGGCGGCCACCGCGACGTTCGCCGCGCTGCCGCCGAGGAACTTGCCGAAGCTGGTCACGTCTTCGAGACCGACGCCCACCTGCTGGGGGTAGATGTCGACGCCGCTGCGGCCGATGGCCACGACGTCGAACGCTGGTGTGTGTTGTGCCGTCACGTACTACTCCAGGCTGCTCGGGGGGACTGACGAGTGCGGTGACCCGAAGGCCGCGCTTCGGGTTCCACTGTGCGTCAGGCCACAGGTCAATGTCAAGACTTTGTCCGGACATACTAACCTGCAATGATGTGAGTGTTGGAGGTCACAGTGATCGGCACGGTGACGCCTCGAGAGGAGATCGCATGGTCACGACGGCAACGCCGTCCACGATTCCGGTCGGCATCGTCGGTTTCGGTTGGATGGGCCGGGTGCACGCCCAGGCGTACGCGCGCATCCGCCACCATTTTCCGCAGCTGACGGCCTTTCCCCAGCTCGTCGCGATCGCCGACGAGGTCGGTGACCGCGCTGCGGCGGCTGCTGCCCAGTTCGGGGTCGATTCGGTGGTCACCGACTGGCGCGACCTGGTCGCCGATCCGTCCATCCGCGCGGTGAGCGTCACCGCACCCAACTTCGTGCACCGCGAGATCGGCACCGCGGTCGTCGAGGCGGGCAAGCACCTGTGGATCGAGAAGCCGGTCGGGCTGACCGCCGCCGACGCCCGCGCGGTGGCCGACGCCGCCCGGCGGGCGGGCGTACAGACCGCGGTCGGGTTCAACTACCGCAACGTCCCGGCCGTCGAATCCGCGCGAGCGATGATCGCCGCGGGGGAGATCGGCGAGATCACCCATGCGCGTTTCCGATTGTTCAGCGACTACGCCGCACACCCCGACGGCGCGTTGAGCTGGCGGTTCCAGCGTGCTCGCGGTGGCAACGGGGTGCTCGGCGACCTCGCCTCGCACGGGGCCGACCTGGTGTGGTTCCTCCTCGGCGACATCGACTCCCTGGTCGCCGACACCGCGACGTTCATCGACCAGCGGCCCGAGCCGACCGGCGCGACCGCGGGTCATCAGCTGGCGACGGGCGGTGTCCGTGGTCCGGTGGAGAACGAGGACTACGTCGGCGCGCAGTTGCGGATGGCCTCCGGCGCCCGGTGCGTCCTGGAGGCGAGTCGGGTGGCCGTCGGTGACCAGAACTCCTACGGCTTCGAGATCCACGGCACCGCCGGCATCATTCGCTGGGACTACCGACGGATGGGCGAGCTCGAGGTCGGTCGGGGCGGGCAGTACCAGGATCAGCCGGTCTCGACGGTCTTCGTCGGCCCGGGCAGCGGTGACTACGTCGCGTTCCAGCCCGGTGCGGCGAACCCGATGGGCTACGACGACCTCAAGGTCATCGAGGCGGTCCGATTCCTCACCGCGACCGAGTCGGGGGCCCCGACGGGCGGGGCCACCATCGACGACGCGGTCCGCGCCGCGGAGGTCCTCGACGCGATGGTCGCCTCGGTCACCGAAGGTCGGTGGATCTCGCCGACGCCGGTCGGCGTCGGGTGAGCGGGACCGTCACGGACGCCCGTGGCGGTTTCCCGCGGGCCTTGGCCCTGCTCGGCGCGGCGGCGATGTTCCTGGAGATCCTCGACGCCACCATCGTCACCACCGCGCTCCCCGCGATCGCTGCAGACCTCGGAGTCGCGCCGCTCGACGCGACCGTGGTCGTCACCGCGTATCTGATCACCCTCGCGGTGGTGATCCCGGTGTCGGGCTGGGTCGCCGACCGGTTCGGCGTCCGACGGACATTCGTGGCCGCGCTCGTCGTCTTCGTTCTGGCCTCCGTGGGTTGTGCGCTCACCCCGTCGCTGTCGGTGCTCGTCGCGATGCGGGTGGTGCAGGCGATCGGCGGGGCGCTCATGGCGCCGGTCGGCCGACTCGCCGTCCTGCGGGCGGTCGAGCGCCACGATCTCGTCCGGGCGATCGCCTATCTGACGTGGCCTGCGTTGGTCGCGCCGGTGATCGCGCCGTTGCTCGGCGGGTTCCTGGTGACCGTCGCGGGGTGGCGGTCGATCTTCGCGGTGAACATCCCGCTCGGCGTCGTCGCCGTGGTCGCGGCCGTCGTCGTCTGCCCGCCCGGCCGCTCGACGGACCGACGGCGGCTGGACTGGCGCGGTGCGCTCGGCATCGCGGTCACGGTCGGATCGGCGATGGTCGCCGCCCAGGAGCTGGCGAGCCCGTCGCGCGACTGGTGGGTGGTCGTCGGCGGGGTGGCGGCTGCGCTGGTCGTCGGCGTGTACACCGTGCGCGGCCTGCGCGGACGGGCCGCGCCGCTGCTGGATCTGTCGGTACTGCGCATCCGGACCTTCGGCGCGGTGCTCGGCCACGGCACGGTCTTCCGGATGGTGGTCAGCGCCGTCCCGTTCCTGCTGCCGCTGATGTTCCAGCTGGAGTTCGGCTGGTCGGCGGTGACCGCGGGTGCGATGGTGACCGCAGTGTTCGTCGGCAACGTCGTGATCAAGCCGTTGACCACCCCGATGATGCGTCGGTGGGGTATCCGACGGGTGCTCGTCACCGATGCGGTGGCCTCGATCGTAGGGCTCGTCGTGATCGCAGCCGTCGGACCGTCGACACCGATCGTGCTCGTCGCGGCGGTGCTCGCGATCTCAGGAGCGCTGCGGTCGATCGGGTTCTCGGCCTACAACACCCTCGCGTTCGTCGACGTCGGCGCATCGAGCCTGTCCGACGCCAACGCCGTGCACAGTGTCGCCCAGGAACTGGGCGGAGCGATCGGGATCGCGCTGGCCGCCGTGGTCGTCGCGATCACGCCCAGCGCACAGTGGATGCCCGCCGGCAGCTACTCGGTGGCGTTCGTGGTGCTCGCCGTCGCCCTGGTGCCGGGTGCGTGGGGCGCGATCCGGCTGCCGCGCGCGGCGGGCAGAGCGGCGTTGACCCGAGTTTGATCAGAATGTCCTAACAAAGTCTTGACAGCCCAGGTGTGATCGGTATTACATCTACTGCATGAAAGTGGCCCCACGGACACTTTCACCGATCGAAGGGAAACGAGAACGATGTATTCCATTCTGGGCCGTCGGACCGCTCGCGGCCACCGTTCCGCAGTGCGTACCGGATTGGCCGCCGCGGCTGCGGCCGCGGTCCTCGTGGTCGCCGGTTGCTCGAGCACCGGTGGCGCGCCCGACAGCAACGGCGGCGGAGGCGGCGGCGGGACCGTCGACACCCCACGCAAGGTCGTCGCGATGATCACCCACGAGGTCCCCGGCGACACGTTCTGGGATCTGGTCCGCAAGGGTGCGGAGGCCGCGGCGCGCAAGGACAACATCGAGCTGCGCTACTCCTCCGACCCCGAGGCGCCCAACCAGGCGAACCTCGTCCAGAGCGCCATCGACTCCAAGGTCGACGGCATCGCGCTGACACTGGCCAAGCCCGACGCGATGGCGCCGGCGGTCAAGAAGGCCGTCGCCGCGGGAATCCCGGTCGTCGCCTTCAACTCCGGCTACGACGCCTGGAAGGCGCAGGGCGTGCAGCAGTACTTCGGTCAGGACGAGACCATCGCCGGTGAGGCGGTCGGTGAGCGTCTGGGCCGCGAGGGCGCCAAGAAGGTCCTCTGCGTCATCCAGGAGCAGGGGCAGGTCGCACTCGAATCCCGCTGCGCCGGTGTCCGACAGGGCTTCAGCGGCACCACCGAGCTGCTGAACGTCAACAGCAAGGACATGCCGTCGGTCGAGGCGACACTGACCGCCAAGCTGCAGCAGGACCCGTCGATCGATCACGTCGTCACCCTGGGCGCGCCCATCGCGCAGACCGCGGTCCAGTCCAAGGGCAACTCGGGCTCCGACGCCACCATCGTCACCTTCGACACCAACTCCGCGCTCGTCGACCTGATCAAGAACGGTCAGGTCAAGTGGGCCGTCGACCAGCAGCCGTACCTGCAGGGCTACCTGGCCGTCGACTCGCTGTGGCTGTTCATGAGCAACGGCGACACCATCGGCGGCGGCAACGCGGTCCTCACCGGACCGGCCTTCATCGACGAGTCGAACATCGACTCCATCGCCGAGTACGCGAAGAACGGGACTCGCTGACCCGCGTCGGCGTCTCGTTCCACGAAGGGAAAACCATGTCCACACAAGCAGATCTCGATCTGTCCACACACACGGTCGTCACCGACGAACGGGTGAAGCGGCAGCGGCCCCTCCAGCGGGTCCTGCTGCGCCCGGAGATCGGGGCGCTGTTCGGCGCCATCGCGATCTTCGTCTTCTTCTGCATCGTCGCCGCACCGTTCCGCACGCCCGAGGCGTTCGCCACCGTGCTCTACGCGAGTTCGACCATCGGGATCATGGCCACGGGTGTGGCCGCCCTGATGATCGGCGGGGAGTTCGACCTGTCCACCGGTGTGGCGGTGACGTTCTCGTCGCTGGCCGCATCGATGATCGCCTACAACCTGCACCTCAACGTCTGGCTCGGCTCGTTCCTCGCGCTGATCCTGGCCCTGGCGGTCGGCTTCTTCAACGGCTACCTGGTGATGAAGACGAAGATCCCCAGCTTCCTCATCACGTTGGCGTCGTTCCTGATGCTGACCGGTATCAACCTCGCGGTGA
Organism: Gordonia soli NBRC 108243; assembly: GCF_000334455.1. Classification (GTDB taxonomy): domain Bacteria; phylum Actinomycetota; class Actinomycetes; order Mycobacteriales; family Mycobacteriaceae; genus Gordonia; species Gordonia soli. The sequence goes on along the minus strand of NZ_BANX01000003.1, from coordinate 156,816 downwards.
CCAAGTTGATCACCGGGCAGGTCGCGACGCCGTCGATCTCCGACATGCAGGGCTTCGCGTCCGCGCAGAAGGTCTTCGCCTCGTCGTTCGACGTGTTCGGTGTGTCGGTGCGGATCACGGTCGTCTGGTGGTTGGTGTTGACCCTCATCGCCACCTACGTGTTGATGCGCACCCGCGTCGGCAACTGGGTGTTCGCGGTCGGCGGCAACCAGGATTCGGCCCGTGCGGTCGGCGTCCCGGTCACCAAGGTCAAGATCGGCCTGTTCATGTTCGTGGGCTTCTGCGCCTGGTTCGTCGGCATGCACCTGTTGTTCGCCTTCGACACGGTGCAGTCCGGTCAGGGTGTGGGCAACGAGTTCCTGTACATCATCGCCGCGGTCATCGGCGGCTGCCTGTTGACCGGTGGTTACGGCACCGCGATCGGCGCAGCCATCGGCGCCTTCATCTTCGGCATGGTCAACCAGGGCATCGTCTACGCCGGCTGGAACCCCGACTGGTTCAAGTTCTTCCTCGGCGCCATGTTGCTGTTCGCGGTCATCGCCAACAACAGTTTCCGCAACTACGCCGCCAAGAGGTGACACCATGAGTTCTGTGATCGAGACACGTCCGGAGTCGGAGTCGAGCGGGGGCAAGGTGCCGCTGATCGAGCTGCGCGACATCGGCAAGTCCTACGGCAACATCATCGCGCTCACGGGGATCAACCTGCGGGTCAACTCCGGCGAGGTCACCTGCGTCCTCGGCGACAACGGCGCGGGCAAGTCCACCCTGATCAAGATCATGGCCGGACTGCACCAGCAGACCGATGGTGAACTTCTCGTCGACGGCGAGGCCGTCACGCTGGAGTCGCCCAAGGACGCGCTGGGCCGCGGCATCGCGACGGTCTACCAGGATCTCGCCGTCGTGGGTCTGATGCCGGTGTGGCGCAACTTCTTCCTCGGCCAGGAGCTCCGCAAGGGCCCCTTCCGCACGCTCGACATCCAGTCGATGCGCGCGACGACCAAGGAGGAGCTGTTCAAGATGGGCATCGACCTCCCCGACGTCGATGCACCGATCAGCTCGCTGTCCGGTGGCCAGCGGCAGTGTGTGGCGATCTCGCGCGCCATCTACTTCGGTGCGCGGGTGCTGATCCTCGACGAGCCGACCGCGGCCCTCGGTGTGAAGCAGTCGGGCACGGTGCTGCGCTACATCTCCGCGGCGCGGGATCAGGGATTCGGGGTCGTGTTCATCACGCACAACCCGCATCACGCGCACATGGTCGGCGACCACTTCGTGTTGCTCAACCGCGGTCGGCAGAAGCTCGACTGCCGGTACGACGAGATCAGCCTCGATGATCTCACCCAGCAGATGGCCGGTGGCGACGAACTCGACACCCTCACGCACGAACTGCGTCGGTGATCGGCGACGTACCCGTGAGTTCCGCCTGAGGCACCCGCCCGACCCGCACACCGGGTCGGGCGGGTGTCCTCGTCAGTCCTCTCGTCCGAGTTGCCAGACCTGATTTGCCAGACCTGATTTGCCAGAACCGAGCCCGCCATCACCGACCGTCCGGAAAGAGCAGCCGATGACGCTGATCCCACCGATCCCGCCGACGTCGGTGCCGCTGCACCACGAAGAGCCACGGACACTCGGCGTGGTGTTCAACCCGCGCAGCACCTTCGAGGCCGATCTCGTCGACGAGATCTACCGCGCCGCGGCCGAGCACGGTCACCGGGTGGCGGCGTCGGTCCACGGCTCCCGGCGCACTCGTGATCGCGCAGTGGCCGAGTTGGCCGAACTGGGCACCGAGGTCGTCCTGGTCATCGGCGCGCGGCGCGGCGATCACCTCGATGATCACGGTGTGCCGGTCGTCGTGGTCGGGGAGCGGCTGCCGGACGTGACGGCGGTGACCGTCGGCACCGACGAGTGGGCAGGTGCGCACCAGGCCGTGCAACACCTCATCGACCTCGGTCACACCCGGATCACCCACGTCGAGGGCGGTACGCATCCGTGCGCGTCCGAGCGCCTGCGCGCGTATGTGGGTGCGATGGCCGCAGCCGGCCTCCGCGACTTCACCGCGACCATCGACGGCGACTACACCGAGGAGGCGGGGGCCGCCGCGGCACGTCGGCTGCTGGCCGAGTCGACGCCGCCGACCGCGGTCTTCCTCGCCAACGACCGGATGGCGCTGGGGTTTCTGGACATGATGCGCCGCAACGGGGTGTCGGTGCCGGAGGACATGTCGGTCATCGGCTACGACGACAGTCCCGCCGCCGCCCACGTCGACCTGACGACCATCCATCAAGACGTCGTCGGGCTCGCCGATGCCGCGATCGAGGCGGTCACCAGTGTCTTCGGCGACGACCCGACCCTCGCCCAGACCACCGGCTTCGGGTTCTACGGTGTCCGCGCCATCGAGCCGCAACTGACCGTACGCAGCACCACCGCACCGCCTGCGATCGCCGGCGGTGGCGTCGAGACCGGTGGTGTACTGCGCTGGGGTCTGCTGGCCGACCACGACGACGACGCATTGGTCGGGATCGTCGCCGGACTGTCCGGGCCCGGTGCGCTGGTCGGGGTGGCCAGCGCGTCGTCGGCGCTGTCGTGGGCGATCGCCGACCATCTCGGCGTCGGCGTGAGCTACTCGTTCTACGAGGACCTCATCACCGATCCCGAGATCGATGCGATCTGCATCGCATTGCCCCCGGACGAGCGGGACCGCTGGGCGGCGGTCGCCGAACGGTGGGGCAAGCGGGTCGCGTTGGCCTGACCGATCTTTCCGTCCGGCGATCCGCGCTCAGCGCGGCGGCAGTCCGGCCGCCAGGTACGCCGCGTCGATGTATCGCATGTTCTCGACCGCGTCGTCGAGACCGATGGGTAATACGGCGCCGGTCTGCACCGCGGCCGCGAAGGCCTCGAGCTGGTAGGTGTAGGTCGACCTGGTGCCGAGGTGCTCCACGACGACCGAACCGTCGGAGCGGGTGATCGAGAGTCGATCGTCCTTGCCGGGCGCGAGGAAGTCGTGCAGGAACAGCTCGCCGCCGTCGCCGACGATCCGCACCGTGAACTCGAACTCGGTGCCGACCATCGAGTTGGTGTTGTGACCGGTGGCGCCGCCGGGGTAGGTGACATCGATGACCGATGATTCGTCGACATCGATGCCGCGCAGCACCGCCGAGGCGTAGCCGATCTCCGGAGCGCCGCCGCAGAATCGGCCGAGCGTCCGGAACACGTGCAGCCCGTAGCAACCGAGGTCCATCACCGAGCCGCCGGCCAGTTCGTAGGACCACCGTGGATCGTCCGGGCCCGGTGTCGGCATGTCCATGACGACATCGATGTTGCGGATCGCGCCGATCGTCCCCGCCGCCAGCAATTCCGACGTCCGGGCCACCAGCGGGTGGAACAGGTAATGGAAGGCCTCGAGCACCGGGACGTCCGCCGCGGCGGCTGCGTCGCGCACCTCGAGCGCCTCGGTGACATTGCGCGAGAACGGCTTCTCGGTCAGCACCGGCTTTCCGGCACGGATCGCGGCGAGATTCCACGGTGCGTGCAGAGAGTTCGCCAGCGGGTTGTACACGACGTCGACCTCCGGGTCGGCGACGATGTCGGCGTAGGAGTCCAGTACGCGCTCGACGCCGTACTTGTCCGCGAAAGCCGTTGCGCGACCCCGGTCTCGTGCAGCCACGGCGACGAGTCGGTGACCGAGTTCCTCGGCCGGTCCGACGATTGCCGACTCGGCGATCCGGGACGCTCCCAAGATGCCGATACGAAGCGGTGCGGGGCGGTCGTTCACACCAGGATCCCAGCGGCGATGTTGCGCAGGAACGACATCGAGACCGCCACGTTGCCCGCGGCCGCGTCCCCGTCTGCCTCGTCGGCGAGGATCGTGTCCTGCTCGAGGACGAACCACCCGCGGTAGCCGGCGTCCACCAGGGTCTCGACGACCTCGGCGATGTGTGCCTGGCCGGCGCCGAGTGGCACGTACATCCCGGCCGCGACCGCCTCGGTGTAGGTGACGTCACCGCGCTGGACCGCCTCGGCGAGGTCGAGCCGGACGTCCTTGAGGTGTGCGTGCCGGATGCGATCGGAGTGCGCGCGGGTGAGTTCGAGGGGGTCGGTGCCGCCGATGAGCAGGTGGCCGGTGTCCAGGCACAGTCCGATGGTCGAGTCGGCGACCACGCGGTGGACCTCGTCCCGCCGCTCGATCATGGTGCCCACGTGGGGATGCAGGACCGCGGTGATCCCCCGCGAGTCCGCCAGGGCGGCGACGCGATCGAGGTTCGACAACAGCGCGGTCCACCCGGTCTCGTCGAGATCGGGGCGGTCGTCGTAGCCGTCCACACCGGTGGCGGCGGCGACCACGAGCACGTCACCGCCGCTGATCGCCAGCCGATCCAGTACCTCGGCCGCCTCGGTGAGCGGATCGTGGTCGGGATCGTGCAGGACGAGCGGCACGAACGATCCGACGCAGGCCAGCCCGGACGCGGCGAGGGTGGAGCGCAGCGCGGCGGGGTCGCTCGGGAGGAACCCTTGCGGTCCGGTCTCCGCAGCGGTGACGCCGAGTTCGGTCATCTCGCCGAGGACACGTTCCGGGGACAGCTGGTGCCCCCAGCCGGGGACCTCGCAGACGCCCCACGAGATCGGGGCGGCCGCGATGCGCAGGTGGGTGGTCATGGTCGGGATCCTCCTGGTGAAGCGGGGCCGATGGTCGAGTGGGCCGGATCGGCAGGGCGGATCTCGGCGGTCGGGACAGGACGGTGTTCGTGCAGGGAACGGGTTGCGGCGTCGGCGATCACGGCGACCTCGAGCGCATCGGTGACCGGGCACGGCGATGGCAGGTCGCCGACCACGGCATCGCAGAACGCGGTGAGCTCGGCGCGGTAGGCGGCCGCGAACCGGTCCATGAAGAAACCGTGGGGAACGCCGGTGGGGAACTCGGTGCGCGGGTCGACGTTACGCACCGGGGTCGACGCATCCCATCCGGCGACGACGGTGTCGGCGCTGCCGTGCAGTTCGAGACGGCAGTCGTAACCGCGCCCGTTGTAACGACTGACCGAGACCACACCGATCGTTCCGCGGGCGAAGGTGAGCACTACGGTCGCGGTGTCGACGTCTCCGACGTCGGTGAAGAGGCGGTCGCCCTGGTTGGCGCCGACCGCATAGACCTCCACCACCTCGTCGCCGAGAATCCAACGGACGGTGTCGAAGTCGTGGACGGCACAGTCGCGGAAGATGCCGCCGGACGCGGCGACGTAGTCCGGTGGCGGCGGAGCCGGGTCGAAGGTCGTCGACCGGACGGTGGTGACGAAGCCGAGATCGCCGGTGACCAGTGCCGAGCGTGCGGCCGCGACAGCGGGGTCGAACCGACGGTTGTAGCCGATCTGGACGAATGCGTTTGCGTCGGAGACCAGTCGAGCGATCTCTGCCGACTCGGCGCCCGATGCGGCGATCGGCTTCTCGCAGAATGCCGGCACACCCGCAGCGACCGCGGAGGTGATCAACGGGGCGTGGGCGGGTGTCGCGGCCGCGATGACCACCGCGTCGACCGCGTCGATCACCTCGTCGGCGGTCGCCACGGCCCGGCAACCGAACTCGTCGACGACAGCGTCGACCGCGGCCGGTACCGGGTCGGTGACGACGAGTTCGTCGACGTGCGCGAGTGATCGCAGCGTCGCGGTGTGGAAACGTCCGATGCGGCCGAGGCCGACGACGCCGACGCGCAGCCCCATCAGTCGCTGCCGCCCGGGACCTGCTGGTCCCAGTCGATGACCGAGCCGGTGACGACGCCGGACCGGTCGGACAGCAGGAAGATCACGAGATCGGCGATCTCGTCGGGCTGTCCGAGCTTGCCCATCGGAACCGTCGCGTTGGCCTTTTCCACCCATGTGTCGTCGGCGTCGTGGAAGCGCTTCTGGATCTCTGCCTCGCCGTCGGTCTCGGTCCAGCCGATGTTGAGGCCGTTGATGCGGATGCGATCCCAGCGGTGCGCGTGCGCGGCGTTGCGGGTCAGTCCCGCGAGTCCGGCCTTGGTCGCCGAATACGGTGCCAGGTAAGGCTGTCCGCCGTGCGACGACATCGTGATGATGTTGACGACGGTGCCCGGCGCGCCACGATCCACCATGTCGCGCACCGCAGCCTGCATGGTGAAGAACGGCGCGCGCAGGTTGACCGCGACGTGCGTGTCGAACAGCTCCGGGGTCGTGTCGAGCAGACTGCCGCGGGTGGTGACACCCGCAGCGTTCACCAGGCAGTCGATCCGACCGAACTCGGCGATGGTGTCGGCGACGGTCCGGGCGGCGGCCTCCGGGTCGGCGAGATCGGTGCGGGTGAAGCGGACGTCGCCGAGCGGTTCCAGCTCCGCGACGAGCGCCTTGCCGCGCTCCGCGTCACGGCCGCTGAGCATCACGCGCGCGCCGGCGGCGACCGCGGCACGCACGATCGCTGCGCCGACCCCCTGGGTCCCGCCGCTCACCAGGACGACCTTGTCGTCGAGCGTCGCGGAAGTGTTCGTCATGTCGGTCGGGTCCTCATCTCGATCGTGGGGAGTGTGTCGGCGGTGCTCGGCGCATGATCACCTGCGCCGATGGGGCCGGGTCAGGGGGTGTGGCGGTCGGCGTGGGCGCGCAACTCGGCCGCGAACTGCGTCGCGTCGAGGCCGGTGCGGACCGCCCGTGCGACGAGTTCGGCCTGCGTCTCGCCGGTGAGGCCGGTCAGCGGCTGGTCGAGGTCGAGGTTGCTCGGGAACGCGTAGCCTTCGGCGGACGACGCGATCACGTTGGCCAACTCGGTGGCGGCGCCGTTCTCGCCCAGCGCGACCAGATGCGGATAGAGCGCCGTCAACATCGCCGACCGGTCCACCGCGTCCATCGCGCGACCGAAGGCCGACGACACCTGCAGGAGGTTCGCCATGCGCTTGATGTCGGTGGAGATGTTGTGGCCTGCGGCGTGGAACAGGGCGGGGTTGAAGAAGACGGCGTCGCCCTTGGCCAGCGGCAGCTGGATGTGGTGCTCGGCGAAATGGGCGCGGAAGTCCGGCAGGTTGAAGGCGATGTAACCGGGCTCGTACCGCTGCGAATACGGCAGGTACATGGTCGGTCCCGACTCGACGGGCATGTCGACGTGAGCCACGGCGCCCTGCAGGGTGAGCGCGGGCGAGAGTCGGTGGATGTGGGCTCGGAACTGCTCGGCGGTGTCGGTGGACATGAAGCCGAGGTGGTAGTCGCGATGCGGGTTCTGCGACTCCCCGCCCGGATTGACGACGTTGATGGACGAGGTGACCTGGTACCAGGGCCCGAGCCATGCCTCACTGATGAGCGCGAGGATGTCGTTGCCGTAGTAGCGGGTGAAGATCTCCGGCTCGCGTACTGCCAGCTTCTGCAGGGCGTTCCAGATGCGATCGTTCGCACCCGGCTTGGCGAAGTGATCGCCCGCCGCGGTACCGGCCGCCTTCTGCTCGGCGATGATCTCGCCGAACACCGCGGTCGATGCGTCGAGTGCGTGCCGATCGTCGAACGCGCCGGCGAAGACCACGATGCCGGGCCCGTTGAGGAGTGCATGCGCCAGCTCGTCGGCGATCACGGCCCGCTGCTCTGCGTCACCGATCTCGGACTCCAGGGCGGCCGCGTCGTAGATCAGCACGTTCTGCTCGACACGTGCCGCATGCGGGTACTCGGTGATGTCGGTGTCGACGCCGATCGACGCGACGAAGTCCTCTATACGGCAGTCGGCTGCGGTGAGTCGGCCGGAGCGGGGTGCGATCACACTGCTGGTCATGGTCGTCCTCTCGGTGCGGTGGGAGTCGGCGAGCCTGCTCAGGTGGATCGGCCTCGCTGCTGCATCAAGGATGGCAAGATCCTATTGTCCGGACAAGCACAGATGTCCATCAGAAATCCCTCAGGAGTGTTCCGTGCCACATCGGTATCCGGTGCGCGAGATCGCGCGTCAGGCCGGCGTCAGCGAGGCCACCGTCGATCGCGTGCTGCACGAGCGGCCCGGGGTGCGTGAGGGAACCGTGCTCCAGGTCCGGCAGGCCATCGCCGACCTCGACCGGCAGCGCACTCAACTCCGGCTCTCCGGTCGACGGTTCATGGTCGATCTCGTGATGGACACCCCCAAGCGGTTCTCGGCGCTCGTCCGTGCGGCATGGGAACAGGAGTTGCCCAACCTGCGACCCGCCGTCTTCCGCGTTCGTCATCACCTGCGCGAGACCTGGCCGGTCGACGAGTTGGTCGACCAACTCGACGACATCGGGCGTCGCGGCAGCTCCGGGGTGATCCTGAAGGCCCCCGACACCCGGGAGGTCGCCGACGCGATCGCGCGTCTGACCGCTCGGCGGATTCCGGTCGTCACGCTGGTCACCGACGTTCCGATGAGCACCCGCATCGCGTATGTGGGGATGGACAACCGCGCCGCCGGGGCAACCGCTGCGCACCTCGTGTGTCAGTGGTTGCGGCATGTCGACGGCCAGGTCCTCGTCATCACCAGCAGTGAGCGGTTCCGTGGCGAGGAGGAACGGGAGATGGGGTTCCGGTCGACGATGCGCGCACTGGACCCGCGGCGCGGGATCGTCGACATCCCGGAGTCGGACGGCTTCGACGCGACCTGCCGAACCCTGGTCGGGCGAGCGCTGGCCGACCATCCCGACCTGGTGGCGGTGTACTCGATCGGTGGCGGCAACAACGGCATCGTCGACGCGTTCACGAGCGCGAACCGTTGCTGCGAGGTGTTCATCGGCCACGACCTCGGCGACGCGAACCGATCGTTGCTGCTCAGTGGGCACATGACGGCGGTGATCCACCACGACCTGCGCGCCGATGTCCGCCACGCCGCACAGAGCATCATGGGCTTCCACGGGGCCATTCCGGCCCCACATCGGCCGGGAACATCGGAGATCGCCGTCGTGACGCCGTACAACCTGCCCGTCGACGACCTCACCCGATCGCCTCGGGTCATATGACATGTCGATCCATTTGTTATGACATAATGACCACATGACGTCGGTCACACCGCTAGCGGTCGAGTTGGATCGCTCCACTCCGGTGCCCCTGTACCACCAGCTCGCCCAGGCGATCGAGGGTGCGATCGTGAGCGGCGAACTGTCGCCGGGGGACCGGTTGGAGAACGAACTCGATCTCGCCAAGCGGCTCAAGCTCTCCCGCCCGACGATCCGGCAGGCGATCCAGGAGTTGGTCGACAAAGGTGTGGTGGTCCGCAAGCGCGGCGTCGGTACCCAGGTCGTCCAGAGTCCGGTCAACCGGTCGGTCGAGCTGACCAGTCTGTTCGACGACCTGAGCACCGCCGGGATGCACCCGACGACGCAATTGCTCGAGTACCGCATCGGCGTGCCCGAGGATGCGGTGCGGGAAGAGCTGGGCCTCGCACCCGGCGCCGAGGCCGTGACGGTCAAGCGTCTCCGCTCGGCGGGCGGCGAACCGCTCGCCGTGATGATCAACCACCTGCCGGCCGACATCTGCCCGCCCGCAGGCGAACTCGAGGACGGCGGCCTGTACAAGGGTCTTCGCGGACGTGGCGTGCACATTCGTCTGGCCCGCCAGCGCATCGGAGCCAAGGCCGCCGACGCCGACGAGGCCGTGTTGCTGGCCGGTTCGGCCGGCGACCCACTGCTGACCATGCAGCGCACCGCATTCGACGATGCCGGCCGCGTGGTCGAGGTCGGCCGACACGCGTACCGGGCCGACCGCTACTTCTTCGAGACCACGGTCGTCGACCGCTAGGACTCGGGGCCCGCGGGGGCCTCGTCCTCGGGATGGCGGGCCGACTCGTCGGCCTCGGCGGTGTCGGAGACCGCGACCAGCAGAGTGCGCACCGCCATGGCACGACGATGTGAATTGCCCTCCAGCGCATCGAGTGCACACTCCGGATCGGCGGGCGGGCCGAGGTGGGTGCATCCGCGCGGGCAGTCCTCGATGGCGGCGCGGAGATCATCGAAGGCGTCGACGATGTCGTCGGCGCCGACGTGTGCCAATCCGAACGATCGGATACCCGGGGTGTCGATCACCCATCCGCTGTCGCCGATGCCCTCATCGCCGATCGGCGCCGGAAGTGGCAGCGCCACCGATTGTGTCGAGGTGTGCCGTCCCTTCCCGACCCCCGACACCACGCCGGTCGCGCGATCGGCATCCGGCACGAGTCGGTTGACCAGCGTCGACTTCCCGACCCCGGAATGACCGACCAGTGCGGTGACCTTGCCCGACAAGGCGCCGACCACCGGTTCGATCGGGTCGTCGCGGCCCGCGGCGAGGATCGGTAGGTCCAGGCCGGCGAATGCGGCGGTGAACTCGGCGGGGTCGGCGAGGTCGGCCTTGGTCAGGCCGAGGATCGGTCGGAGCCCACCGACATAGGCTGCGGCGAGTGCGCGTTCGACGAAGCCGGTCCGTGGCGGCGGGTCGGCGAGTGCGGTGACGATCAACAGCTGATCGGCGTTGGCGACGACGATGCGTTCGTAGGGATCGGTGTCATCGGCCGTGCGGCGCAACACCGTTCGCCGATCGGCCACCCGGACGATGCGGGCCAGGGTGTCGGGTCGACCGGTGAGATCGCCGACCACCGAGACGTCGTCGCCGACGACCACCGGTGTCCGGCCGAGTTCTCGCGCGCGCATCGCGACGACGCGACGGTCGGGGACTCCGTCGAGGACACAGCCCCAGCGCCCGCGATCGACCGACACGACCATCGCGTCGACGGCATCATCGTGGGCTGGTCGCTTCTTGGTGCGGGGGCGGGTCCCCTTCCCTGGCCGGACCCGGACGTCGGACTCGTCGTAGCTCGACGCGCGGCGGCTCATCGGATCTCTCGGCAGCAGACCGACCGCGCGTCGCAGGTCACGAGTCGAGCCCGGTCTGCTCGTGCCTGGCCTGATCAAGCATCGCCCGCCACTGCCCGGGGAAGTCCGGCAACGTCTTCTGTGTGGTCTCGATGTCGTCGACGGTCACGTCGTCGACCACGAGGCCGATGAGTGCACCCGCGGTCGCCATCCGATGGTCGGCGTAGGACTCCCAGCGTCCGCCGTGCAGCGCGCGGGGTCGGATGTGCAGGCCGTCGGGCGTCTCTGCGCAGTCGCCGCCGAGACGGTTGATCTCGGTGGTGAGCGCAGCCAGCCGATCGGTCTCGTGACCACGGAGATGTGCGATCCCCGACAGCACCGACTCGCCGTCGGCGAGTGCGCACAGCGCGGCGATCGTCGGGGTGAGCTCGCCGATGTCGGACAGGTCGATCTCGATGGCGGTGAGCCGGTCGGGACCTCGGACGGTGAGCTCACCGTCGAGGAGTTCGACGGTGCAGCCCATCCGGGCGAGGACGTCGGCGATGCGTGCTCCCGGCTGGGTGGTGGTCGCGGGCCAGCGCGGCACGGTGATCCGACCACCGGTCGCGGCGGCCGCGGCGAGGAAGGCCGCGGCATTGGACAGGTCGGGCTCGACCACCCAGTCGACCGCGCGGATCGGCCCCGGATCCACCCGCCACGAACTGTTCGACTCGGTGCTGACCGCGACGCCCGCGGTGGTCAGCATCTCGATCGTCATGTCGATGTGCGGCGTCGACGGAACACGATCGCCGACATGCCGGACCAGCACACCGGAATCGAAGCGGGCCGCCGACAACAGCAGGCCGGAGACGAACTGGGAGCTCGCCGAGGCGTCGATGGTCACCTCGCCGCCCCGCACCGACCCGGTGGCGGTGAGGGTGAAGGGGAGTGCGGAACCGTCGATGTCCACACCGAGGTCGCGGAGTGCGTCGAGCACGGTGTCGAGTGGTCGCGATCGGGCCTGCTCGTCGCCGTCGAAGTGCACCCGACCGCTGGTCAGTGCGGCGACGGGCGGTAGAAAGCGCATGACGGTTCCGGCGAGTCCGCAATCGATGTCGGCGTCCCGGGCCGACGGGGCGGCGGGGAGGGGCTCGATGGACACCGTCGTCGGGTCGGCGGGATCGATGCGCACGGTTGCGCCGAGTGCGGAGATCGCGTCCAGCATCAGGTTCGCATCGCGGCTGCGCAGCGTCCCGCGGACCACGGACGGTCCCTCGGCGAGGGCGGCCAGGATCAGCGCCCGGTTGGTGATCGACTTCGAGCCGGGCAGCTCGACGGTCGCGTCCACCGGGGCGGTCACCGTCGGCGCGGTCCAGATGCTCATGGGGGACAAGTCTGTCATGGGTGGCCCGCCGGTCCGGTCAGCGTGTGTCCCGACGTAGGGGATGGTCGGCGGGGATCTCCACGAAGATCAGCGTCCGACCGTCGGGGTCCGCGACGTGCATCTCGCGCAGTCCCCACGGCTCGGTTCGTGGCTCGCGCACCACGGTCACATCACGGGACCGAAGGGTCTCGGCCACCGAGTCCACATCGCGCACCTGAAGCCACAGGAGAGCGTCCGGCCCGCCGCCGGCGCCGTCGTCGGCGGTCAGATGGGCCGGGACCTCGATCAGCGCTGTGCCTGCGTGGAAGACGACGCCGCCGGGGTACTCGCGGGCCACCGCCAGCCCGATCCGGTCGCGGTAGAACTCGGTCAGGCGATCGGGATCGGGAGAACGCAGCAGGGTGCGGCTGGAGAGGATCTCCACCTGATCACTGTCCCTCGGTGGTGCCGTCGCTGCCGCCGAGGGCGTGCCCGCGATTCCAGTCGTTGCCGTGGCGCGCGGCCTCGTAGGCCGGGGTCTCGGCGACGATGCGCGCGGTCTCACCGACAGGTGTCGCGTCCTCGAAGGCGAACGCGGCGTCGTGCGGATACCGGTGCGGGATGTCGGGGTCGTCGACGACGCTCTCGGCGCCGGCGGATCGGTCGCGATCATGGCTGGCGGACATGGTCACCAGCTTAGGCCGGAGGGACCCCCGGGGAAACGCCGCTGTCACTGCCCGTCTGCGGTGCCCTCGCTGCCACCGACGGCATGTCCGTCCTCGGAATGCTCCGGATCCGGGGTGCCTGCCTCGTAGATGTGCTTCTCCTCCTCGATGCGCTTCGTCTCTCCGAGTTCGGGATCGTCGGCGCCGGGGAGCACGTTCGGGGTCTCGCCCTCTTCGTGTGCGAGGTCGGGATCGCGATCGACCTCGGGGTCGGTGGACGTCCACTCCGGATCTGTGTTCTCGGCCATGGATTCCACTGTAGGTGGTGGTTAGCCTGGTGGGGTGCGAGTGTTCGTCACGGGTGGCACCGGAGCGATCGGCGGGTACGCGGTCCCCGCGCTGGTCGCGGCCGGCCACGAGGTGCGGGGTCTCGCCCGCTCGCCGGAGGCCTCGGACGCACTCGAGGGCGCAGGGGCAACCCCGGTGGCGGTATCGCTGTTCGACCCCGATGCGCTGGCCCGTGAATTCGTCGGGTGCGCCGCGGTGGTGAACCTCGCTTCCGCGCTCCCGCGGACATCGGCCTTCATCCGGATGTCGGCGTGGCGGGAGTGTCATCGCGTCCGCACGGTGGGCTCCGCCGCCGTCGTCGACGCGGCGATCGCTGCCGGTGTGCCGCGAGTACTCCAGGAATCGGTCGCGATGGTCTATCGGGACGCCGCCGACCGATGGATCGACGAGGACTCCGCGACCGACCGTTACCCGATCTCGGTCGGTAACCACGCGGCCGAGGCGTCGGCCCAGCGCTTCACCGAGTCCGGTGGCCGCGGTGTCGTGCTGCGGTTCGGTTTGTTCTATGGGCGAGGGGCTGCGCACAGCGAACAGCTCATGGCCTTCGCGCGACGGCACATCGGCTTCATCGCCGGTCGCGCCGACGCCTACGTCTCGTCCATCCATCTCGCCGACGCTGCCGACGCCGTGGTCTCGGCACTCGCGATCGACGCCGGGGTCTACAACGTCTGCGACGATGCGCCGGTCACCAAGGGAGACGCCGTCGACGCCATGGCCTCCGCGGTGGGCCGGGCGCGAGTGCTGCGCGGTCCGGGCCGCGCAGCACTGATGCTGGGGCAGCGAACCACGTCGCTGACCCGGTCACTGCGGGTGTCCAACAACCGACTTCGGTCGTCGAGCGGCTGGCGGCCACGGTATCCATCGGTGTGGGAGGGGTACGCGCAGATGGCCGAGCAGCTCTCGGTCGCGGGGCGTCGGGACCGGCGTACAGACTGAGCCGATGTCATCACGAGCCGAACGCAGCGCAGGACTGCTCCTGTATCGAATCGCCGACAACGGTCTCGAGGTCTTGATAGTCCACCCGGGCGGTCCGCTCTGGGCCAAGAAGGACGACGGCGCATGGTCGGTGCCCAAGGGTCTCTACGACGCCGACGAGCCGGCCGCCGACGCCGCGCGACGTGAGTTCACCGAAGAACTGGGCAGCCCACCGCCCGACGGTCCGCTCCTCGAATTGGGAGAGGTCCGGTTGAAGAGCGGCAAGGTCGTCACGGCGTTCGCCGTCGAGGGCGACCTCGATGCCGCGACGATCGTCAGCAACACCTTCGAGATGGCTTGGCCCCCACGGTCCGGACGTACACAGCAGTTCCCGGAGATCGATCGCGCGCTCTGGTGCGATCCGGACACTGCGCGTACCAAGCTGAACCCGGCGCAGGCGGCGTTCGTGGACCGACTGGAACACACCCTCTCCGACCGGTGATCTGCGACGCGCTGACGCTCGCAAACCACACCGCGGAGCGTCGAGGCGCTCGGATTCAGCCTCCCGTCGCCGGATTCGTGTGGTTTGTGTTCACATCGACGATCAGTCCACGTCCACCCGATACCGGATGAGTCGGGAGCTGTTGAGTACCACGGCAACCGACGACGCATTGTGTAAGACCGCGGCGAGTACCGGCGACAGCGCGCCGCCGGCGCCGATGAGGAGACCGAGTGCGTTGACCGCGATCGACATCCCGTAGTTCTGCCGGATCACCTCGACGGTGTGCTCGCCGAGGTCGCGGATGTCGAGCAGCTTGCGCAGGTCGTCGCCGGAGAGGGCGACGTCGGCGGTCTCGACTGCGACGTCGGTACCCGCGAGCCCCATGGCGATGCCGATGTCGGCGGCCGCGAGGGCGGGCGCGTCGTTGACGCCGTCGCCGACCACGGCGACGACATGGCCGGCCGCCTGGAGTTCGCGGACCACGGCCAACTTGTCATCCGGGGTGACCTCGGCCTTCCAACGGTCGATGCCGAGCTGGCCGGCGATGGTCGCCGCGGTCACCGGATGATCGCCGGTGAGCATGGCTATCTCGCGCACGCCGTCGGCGCGCAAGGCGTCGAGCACCTCGCGTGCCTCCGGGCGCAGTTCGTCCGACAGGCTGACCAGGCCGACCAGGGCACCGTCCACCGCGAGCAGCAGCGGCGTCTCGCTGCTCTGCCGCAGGCGTTCGACCCAGTCGTTCGCGTCGTCGACGATAGCGACGCCGTGCCTCTCGAGCAGAGATGGGCTGCCCAGCAGCAACTCTCGGCCGTCGTCGGCGCGGGTACGCATGCCGAGTCCGACGATGACCTCGCATTCGGCGTGGGTCGGGATCTCGATCCGGCGTTCTTCGGTCGACCGGATCACGGCCTCGGCCAATGGATGTCGAGAGTGGATCTCCGAACTCGCGGCGTAGGCGAGGACTTGTTCGGGTTGCCAGTCGTCGGAGAACGACACGACGTTGGTGACCACCGGCCGACCGACGGTCAGCGTGCCGGTCTTGTCGAAGACGACCGCGGAGATGCGCCCCGACGCCTCGAGGTGTGAGCCGCCCTTGATGAGGATCCCCCTGCGCGCACCGTTGCCGATCGCGCCGCTGATGGCAGTCGGGGTCGACAGGCCGACCGCGCATGGGCAGGCGATGAGCAGCATCGTCATCGCCCGACGCAGGTCGCGGGTGGCCACCAGCGTCAGGGCCGCCATCGCGAAGGAGGCGGGCACGAATCGCCGGGAGAAGTTCTCGCCGACCGTCTGGATCGGCGCGCGGTCCCGCTGTGCTTCTTCGACCCTGTTGATGATGCGACCGATGGCGGTGTCGGCGCCGACCGCGTCGGCCCGGATGACCACACGGCCGGTCATGACGACCGATCCCGCGTGGACCCGATCGCCGGAATGCTTGGTGACCGGCAGGTTCTCGCCGGTGAGTGCCGACTGATCGACCACCGCCTCGCCGTCCACGACCTCGCCGTCGACGGCCACCGCGACCTGTTCGTGGACGATCACGTGGTCGCCGACCTGCAGCGAGTCGATCGGGACCTGCACCTCGGTGCCGTCGTCGAGCCGCACCCAGGCGGTGTCCTGCGTTCCGCGTAGCAGGTCCGAGATCGCGCGACGGGTCCGTCGGAGGGTGAGGTCTTGCAAGAACTCACCGATGTTGAGCAACCACAGCACCGTCAGCGCGACGACGTTCTCCCGGAGGAGCAGGCTCGCGATGGTGGCTGCCGAGACGAGAGCGTCGGTGCCCGCGCGACCGCCGCGGAGTGAGCGCAGCGCACCGCGCAGGAACGGGTAGCCCGAGAAGATGGTGACGCCGGTCGCCACGACACGTGAGGTTGGGCCGAGGAGTGGTGGACGTCGAAAACCGTAGCGACGCAGGCCGAGCGCGACCAATGCGAACGCGCCGATCCCCATCCGCACCAGTTCGGCGTTGCTGACCTCGGCGGAGTGCGGGATGCGGTCGGGGATGGTCGCGGGGTCGGTGACCCGCGCGGCGCCGATGGCGTTCTCGACCGATGATCGCTCGGTGTCGGCCCGGTACCAGACCACCACCGACGCGGTGCGCGGATACGCGTGGACCGCACGGACGCCGCGCACGCGGGTCACCGCTTCTTCGATCGCCACGGCCCGGCGATCACCGACCGTCGGGTCGGGCGTCCGTAGCCACGGGACGGTCAACCGGACACGACCGGCCGCGTCGGACCGGACGATCGTCTCCAGCGGTTCGATCGACGCCGGGGCGCTGTTCACCGGGTCAGTGGTCGTGGTCGTGATCGTGGGCGACCGCGGTGCCGGGAGGAGTGGCCTCCTCGCCGACTCGCTCCTTGGCCTCGGCGACGATGTCGGCGGTGCTCAGGCGCACCGACTCGGCGACCTCCTCCGCCTTGCGGGTGCCCCGGATCCCCCAGGCGGTGGCCACCACGGCGCCCTCGCGCAGCGGTGCGCGCCGGGCGACGTTTCGGACGACGTCGTACGCGGCGGCGCCGACGAGGCCGGTGACGACGGTCGATCCCGCCTTGGCGAGCAACCCGTGAATCGGCACTGTGGATCTCCTTGCGGTCGGTTCGAGGCGGGAACTGCGATGGTACGCCGCGCAGAGTCATCGACGAGGCGTTCGCCTTCTAACGATACCGACAACCATTGTCGGGTTGTAGCCTGGTCTCAGGGGGGTTCGAGTTCACGCGATCAGATCGGCAACGGATGACCCGACGGATGCGCGAGGTCGGCACAACGCTGGCCCGCACTGCAGGCGATTACGCGTGGTCGCTGTTGTTCGCGGTTGCCGTGCTGGCGATCTCCGCATTCCTCGTCATCCAGCTCGGAGTGACCGCCCGGACCGGTGCATCGACACCGGAACCCGCCCGGGGCCACACCGTGGGACCGGCGTCGGCGAACTCCTGTTCGGGCAATACGCGCGGGCAACTGATCCGCGTGAGTCTGGCGGAGCAGACCCTGGTCGCGTGTGACGGGCCCGCGATGGTCGGGTTCACCCCGGTGACCACAGGCCGCGTCGACCTGGGTGACGGCACACCGTTGGGGACATGGCACATCGTCAGTCGTGAATCCGACCGGCACCTGAGCGGCGCCGACTACCGCGTGTTCGTCCACCACTGGCTGCCGTTTTTCGGCGACTACGGGTTCCACGACTCCCCGTGGCAGGACTTCGCGTACGGCGACCGTGATCTGTACCGGACCCGCGGTTCGCGCGGATGCGTCCATGTCCCGGGCCCCGCCATGGACACCCTCGCACGGTGGGCGAGGGTGGGGACGACCGTGACGATCGCCGCGTGAGTCGGGAGCGACTCAGACCCCGGTCTCGACGAACGGCGCGATGAGGTCCGGGGTGACCCGGGCGGCGAGTGCGACCGACGTCGCGGGTTCCATGTCGATCAACGCGTAGCCCTCGGAGCCCGCTGCGGTGGCGAGCACCAGCGTCTCGACCCCTTGTCGACGCTGGAACACCGACTGCCGGGTGCTCCAACCGATCACGCCGCTCCGCTCGATGACGTATCGGTGGCGGGCCACCTGCGGGGTCGCGACGACCACCGACCGGTCGGTGAGCGCATGGCCGAGGTGTTGATAGCGCACGAGGCCGAATCCGGTGCTCACCACCAGACCGACCGCACCGACGATCAGCCAGGGCCAGGTCAGCGGCCCGACCACTGCGACGGCCGCGACGACGATCACCACCACGCCGCCGATCGCGCCCCGGGTGAGTCGGCGCCGACGCGCCCCGGCGCTGTGTCGGGTCAGCTCGGTGGTGAGCCCGGGGGCCTCGCCCGCGACCCGGTCGGCGAGCCGGACGGCCTCGTCGGCGGGTGCCGGTGGCAGCAGGACGGGGTGTTTGGTCGAGCCGGTGGCGACCGCGTGCAATGTCGCGCCGCGTAGCGGTCGGATCAGTACGGGCTCGTGGATGTGGACACCGCGGATGCGCCGTTCGTCGAGACTGGTGGAGAAGGTGGTGAGCAACCCACGGGTGACGCGGAGGGTGCTGTCCTCGGGGTCTCGCGTGACGGTGAATGCCCAGTTACCGACCACGTAACCGACGAGCGACACCAGTGCGCCACCGACGATCACGATGGCCACGGCGGCCGCGACCACCGCAGGCAGCGGGATCTCCTGGATGCGCCGCAGCGCCCCCTCTGCAGCGCTCGCTCCGCGTTGGAGCAGGTTCAGGTCGTTGCCGATCTGGAAGCCGACGCCGACCACCGCCGCCACCGCGGCCAGGCCGGTCAGTGAGAACGGCGCGAAACGCAGCCATGACGTGTGGAACCTGGCCAACACCTCTGGAGGCTGTCGTGGGGCGACGGCGATCCGGGGTTCGTCGCCGTCCCCGGGCTCGTGTGGGGCACCCGTTGCCTGGTCTATGAGTCCGCTGCCAGGAGTGAGCAATTCGCGAAGGTGATCGGCTTCGACGGTGCGGATCGCGGACAGCTCGACGGTGGAGGCCTTGTCGTCGCCGCCGGTTCCGATGCGCACCGTGGACAACTGGAGGAGCCGATGCGGCAGCGAGGCCGTCAGATCGACGCTGCGGATGCGATCGCGCCGCGCGGTCGACACCGTGCGGGTGAACACCCCACTGCGCAGACGGACGTGCTCGTCGGTGACCTGGTAGCGGGTGGTCAACCACGGCAACAGCGCGACCAGCGGTACGACCACGATCCCGACGAGGGCGGCGACGTTCGGCATGTTCCGCCCGGCGAACACGAGTGCGATGATCAACGGGATCAGCTGGGGCAGTTGTTCGATGGGCTTCAGCGCGATCATCCACGCGGACAGCCGGTGCCAGTCGTCGGGGCCGTCGACGGTGCGATCAGGTCGCGTCATCGGTGTGCCCCTGTGTCCGGATGCTCAGGTCGGCCGCGACGCGGCGGGCCACCTCGGCGTCGAGCCCGTGGATCTTGATCGTCCCGGCCGAACTCGCCGTGGTCACGGTCAACGTGGCCAGGGACAGCAACTGCTCGAGCGGACCCGCCTCGGTGTCGACCACCTGGATACGAGCGATCGGGATGATGACCCGGTGGCGAACGAACCAGCCGGATTGGGTGTACACCGCCGCCTCACCGACCTCCCACCTGTGGAAGCGGTAGCGCCAGGCCGGGATCACGGCGGCGTCGAGGACACCCACGGCGGCGACCACCACCGCGGCGGTGACGAGATACCAGCGTGGCGCCGGCACGAGCGCTGCGACCACCACTAGGACTACCACGGGCACCAGGTAGAGCGAGCAGGTCAACCGCCAGAGGGTCTTCGCCCGGGGATCGACCAGATTCGACGGTTCGCGCAGACTGACGGCATCGATGGCGTTCATCAGCCGCCATTATCCATGCGAACCGGGCGAGGCGGTCGTTCACGCCGGCCGTCGCCGTTGCCGTCGCCGTGCTGTGCTCAGGTGGCGGTGATGCCGCCATCGACCGCGATCGTCTGGCCGGTCACGTAACCTCCGGCGGGTGATGCCAGCCAGACCGCCGTGGCGGCGAGCTCATGGCCGTCGCCGGTGCGTCCGAGCAGGATTCGCGGCTGCTGCGCGTCCAGGTAGCCCGGCGGGTAGCTGTCGGTCATCTCGCTGGTGAAGAAGCCGGGTGCGATCGCGTTGACGCGGATGCCCTTTCGGGTACCCCACTGCTGCGCGAGGTCTCGGGTGAGCCCGATGATCGCGGCTTTGCTCGCGCTGTAGGCGGCCTGCGGCAGACCCGCGGTGGTCAGCCCCAGCACGCTGGAGATGTTGATGATCGAGCTACCCGGTTCCATCACGCGACCGCATGCCTGGGCCATCCAGTACGAGCCGTTCAGATTGACGTCGACGACCTCGCGGAACTGCTCCGGTGTCTCCCGGGTGGCGGGGACGGCCGTACCGATCCCGGCGTTGTTCACCAGGACGTCGACCCGACCGAATTTCTCGACGGCTGCGTCGACCAACGCCTGACATGCGACGGGGTCGGCGATGTCGGTCTCGACGGCGAGTGCGCGACGGCCAGTGGATTCGACCGACGCCGCCGTCTCCTGCAGCCGCTCGACGCGCCGTGCGCCCAGGACCAGATCTGCACCCGCCTCGGCGAACGCCTGCGCGAACGAGACGCCCAGACCGGATGAGGCACCGGTCACCACCACGACCTTGTCGGTGAGCGAGAACAGGTCGAGCACGGCCATCGCCGGCCTCCTTCGACGTCGGTGAAACGGGATCAGAAGTGCACGCTACTCGTCAGAACCACTCTGCACGGGCGTCCGTGGTGGTGCGGTCCAGTGAGTCGAGCAGGTCGAATTGGGGACCGGTCTTGGGCAGTTCGAACCGGTAGAAGTAGCGCGCCGCAGCGCGTTTGCCGTCGAAGAAGTCTCCGGATCGCTCGCCGACGGCAAGGAGCTGTTCGAGCCAGATCCAGGCGACGACCACATGGCCTGCAGCCTCGAGATACACCGTCGAGTTCGCGAGGGAAAGCGCCACATCACCGGCGGACCACACCTTGACGGTCGTCTGGACCAGTCGATCGACCGCTGCGCGCAGTTCCTCGCCGTAGGCGACCGTGGCGGGATCGGCGGCTTCGGCCGCCCGCGTGACGGTGTCTCCGATGCGGCCGGCGAGCAGCGTCAACCCGGCGCCGTCACGCATCACGACCTTGCGACCGAGCAGGTCGAGGCCGTGGATACCGTGTGCACCTTCATGGATCGGGTTGAGGCGGTTGTCGCGATAATGCTGCTCGACGTCGAATTCGGTGGTGTAGCCGTAGCCGCCGTGGACCTGGATGGCGAGACTGTTGGCCTCGAGACACCACTGCGACGGCCAGCTCTTGGCGATCGGGGTGAGTACGTCGAGGAGCAGCGCGGCCTCGTCGCGCTCGGTGCCGGTGGACGTCTGTTCGATGTCGACCAGCGTCGAGCAGTACAGTTCCAGGGCGAGGGCGCCCTCGACATAGGACTTCTGTGCCAACAGCATCCGCTTGACGTCGGCGTGCTCGATGATCGGTACCGGGGCCGAGGCGGGGTCCTTGGCATCGACCGGACGGCCCTGCGTGCGGACCTTCGCGTACTCGACCGACTTGAGGTACCCGGCGTAGCCGAGCGAGGTCGCCAACAGACCGACGCCGATGCGGGCCTCGTTCATCATCTTGAACATGTAGGACAGACCACGGTGTTCCTCACCGACGAGGTAACCGACGGCGCCGGATTCGGTTGCCGGACGGTGTGTCCCGTCACCGAAGTTGAGCAGCGTGTTGGTGGTGGCCCGGTTTCCCATCTTGTGGTTGAGGCCGACCAGTGCGACGTCGTTGCGGGTGCCGTCCTCGAGGTACTTGGGCACGATGAACAGGGAGATGCCCTTGACTCCCGGCCCGCCGCCCGGCGCCTTGGCGAGCACCAGGTGCACGATGTTCTCCGACAGTTCGTGATCGCCCGCCGAGATCCACATCTTGGTGCCGGTGATCCGGTAGGTTCCGTCGCCGATCGGCCGCGCCTTGGTGGTGATGTCGGCGAGCGACGACCCGGCCTGGGGCTCGGACAGACACATCGTGCCGAAGAATCGGCCCTCGACCATCGGGCGGACCCAGGTGTCGACCTGCTCGGGTGTGCCGTACTCGGTGATCAGGTTGGCGTTGCCCACCGTGAGGAACGGGTAGGACGACATGGCCGCGTTGGCGGCCTGGAACCACGTCATCGCCGCGCGGGAGACGGTGGCGGGCAGCTGCAGTCCGCCCAGCGATTCGTCGAAGGATCCGGCCAGGAAGCCGGCCTTGCCGAACTCGTCGAGTCCGCGCTTGATCTCGTCGATCAGTACGACCGCGCCGTCCTCGCCGACGTACGGCTCGTTCTGGTCGCCCTTCTTGTTGACCGGCGCGAACAGTCGGGTCGAGATGTCCTCGGCGAGGTCCATGATCGCGTCGAAGGTGTCCCGGGAGTGGTCGGCGAACCGCTCGTGGGCGGTCAACGCGGCCACATCGAGCCAGTCGTACAGGAGGAAGTCGAGGTCGCGGCGGGACAGCGGGGCAGCCATCGGCACTCCTTCGGGTTCACGATTCGGGTGTGCTCGGGGCGAGTGCGGTGGGCGGGTGCGTCGGGCACACTAAGCACTCGCTCATTTTATGAGCGTTCGCTTATGATGCACCGACAGGCGGGCGTCGTCAACGCCCACCGGACACGGTCGGGAGGCGAGATGGTGGCGACGGGTACGCGCGAGTCCGCGGCCGCCGCGCGGATTAGGGCGGCGGCGATCGAGTCGTTCGCCGAGGTCGGCTACGGCGGGACGTCGACCCGCCAGATCGCCAAGCGGCTCAATCTCAGTCCTGCAGCCATGTACCCGCACTACCGGTCCAAGGAAGAGCTCCTCTTCGCCATCGCGCTGGAGGGGCACCGCGGGCTGCTGGAGGAGTTGCGCTCGGTCGACGACCCCACGGCAGACGGCGTCGTCCGGCTGCGCACCGTGATCGCCGCATTCGCCCGATGGCAGGCCGAGCAGCATGCGCTGGCCAAGGTCGTCCAGTACGAGCTGCACGGGCTCACGCGCGACCACTATCGCGCCGTCACCGCCATCCGTCGGCAGACGACGGGTCTGCTGGCCAAGATCGTGCACGCGGGGGTCGAAGCGGGCGAGTTCCGGGTCGACGATCCGGCCGACGTCGTGTTGGCGCTGTCATCCCTGTGTGTCGACGTGTGTCGATGGTTTCCGTCGCGCACGCATCGCGATCCGGCCGCACTGGGCGCCGTCTACGCTGCGCTCGCCGAACGCATGGTGACCTGACCGCGCGCGGTGATCGGTCCAGCTGGGCCCCGCCGGGCCCGCGCCGCTCAGTCGGCGAGGTCGTCCCAGGCGAGGTCGCCGTGGTCGCTGCCCAGGCCGGTCGCCACGAGAGAGGCCACCGCGCAACCGATCCGGGCCGACTCCACCAGGCTTCGATCCCGTCCGCGCGCGAGCACGAAACCTGCCGAGAACGCGTCGCCGCAGCCGCTGGTGTCGACGACGTCGACCACCGGCGCCGGTGCGTGCTCGGCGTCGGCGGCGGTCACCACGTACGCGCCGTCGGCGCCTGCGGTGGCGGCCACGCAGGTCACCCCGCGCTCGATCAGCGCTCGTGACCCGGCGACTAGGTCGTCGAGACCGGTGAACCCGCGGACCTGATCGTCGTTGGGCAGCAGGTAGTCCAGGTGGGGCAGGACCGGCTCGATCCAGGCCAGCAGTCCAGGATCACCGTCGGCGAGGATGTCGGCCGAGATGGTCACACCTGCCGCCGCGATGTCGGCAAGCAGCGGCGCGAGTTCGGGTGGGTTGAGCAGCTCGGGTGCGCCGATGTGGACGTGGTCGGCGCCGGTGAACGTCTCCAGCGGTGCCTGGTCGAGTGGATAAGCGAGATTCGCGCCCGGCATGTGCAGGGCGGGACGATCACCGTTGCTGCGGATGGGCAGAACGCTCATGGACGTCGGCGACCCGGTTCTCAGTAGGTGGCCGGTGTCGACTCCGCGACGTGAGAGAGCCGCGACGAGGACGTCGCCCGGGTCGTCTGCTCCTATGGCGCCGACGGTCGCGACGCGTGCACCGAGCTTCGCAAGGGTGATCGCGGTCCCGCCGGCCGGACCGGCGGCCGACATCCGGATCGTCTGTACGAGTGCGGCTCCCTGGCCGGGTGGGATCTCGTCGACCGGCTGTGCGAGCACGTCGAGGACATGTGCCCCGAAGGTGACCACCTTCATCTGTCGCTCCCTCGGAACGGTGAGTACTGACGGGTCACGGCGGTCGTGACGACCTCGAGGAGTTGCTCCTCGGACAGGGTGGCCGTCGGTGCCAGGGTCTGCGAACGCAGATGGATCTCGGCCAGCCAGTCGACGAGTTCGATGCGCTCGCAGGCGTTCTCGATGGAGTCCGCATAGGCGACCGATCCGTGGTTGCGCATCAGTGCGGCGGTGCGGTCGGTGAGTGCGCCCGCGACGGCGTCGCTGAGTTCGACGCTGCCGAAGACGGCGTACGGTGCCACCCGCACCGAGCCGCCGAGCATCGCGGCCGTGTAGTGCACCGCGGGGAGTTCGTCCGCTCCGTTGGCGACGGCGATCGATGCGATCGGATGTGCGTGCGCCACAGCGCGTGCCGACGTGTGCCGGTACACGTCGAGGTGGATGCGGAGCTCGGAGGTCGGTCGGTGTGGGGTGTCGACCGCGATCGTGCCGTCGAGGTCGACGACCACCATCTGCTCCGGAGTGACGTCGGCGAGGTGACAGCCGGACGGTGTGAGGACGACCAGATCGTCGACGCGGACCGAGAGGTTTCCGCCGGTGCCGTGGGTGAGGCCCGCGGCGGCGAGGCGCCGGCCGGCGACCACCAATGCCGACCGTGCGTCCTCGATGTCTCCGGGGGCTGGCTGCACGCGGTGAACGTTAGTACATCCACCGTGGTCGATCAGCCCTGTCGAGCCTTGAACCGGGGATTGGACTTGTTGATCACGTAGATCCGTCCCTTGCGCTTAACGACCTGCGACCCGGCCTGGTTCTTCAGTGAGCGCAGCGACGCACGAACCTTCATCACGACCTCCTTGTTGGCAACGATTGCCATTAAAGCACACCGCTCCAGGTCGTCGACCGTGCGCTCGGATCCGTTGACCGTGCGTTCCGAATCGTGACGCGGCCCACGAGAGTCGATTCCGATACCGGACTGGGTCGACGGACGATCTGACTTCTGCACTTCTGACACGAGAGCGACAGGCGCCGTGCGCAATCCACAGCGCTGCCCGCTCAGGTGTCAGAAATCCGGAGGCGGGTCACGAATCGTCGGTCCCGGGCCGCCATCCCAGCGCGGGTCCGAGTCGTTCGGCCAGGTCGCCGATGATCTGGTCGTAGTCCTCGGGGGCGAAGGTAAACGGGAGCGCGACCGCGATGTCGTCGGCACCGCGGAACCCGGCGTGCGCGTACAGCCGTTCGGCCAGTTCGTCCGACGGTCCGACGAGGTCCGGCGAGAACACCAGCTCACGAGGCCCCTGCGGGCTCGTCGTCCGGGCCAGTCGGGACTTGGCATAGTCGGTGTAGCGACGGATCTGTTCGGGAGAGGCGGAATCGGTGGGGATCACCACCAGGCCCTGCGAGACCCGTGCCCTGGTCGGGTCGGGATGGTGCGACCGGTAGGCGTCGATGTGCTTGGCCTGGATGGTCGCGAAGTCGGTCGAGGTGGTGTTCTGCGTCGTGACCACCGAGCTGGTCAGATAGTTCAGGCCCTGCTCGCCGGCCCAGATCGCCGAGTCGAGGAAACCGCCGTACCAGAGACGGTCCGCCAGGCCGGGCGACTGCGGCTGGATGACCCGGGAGAAGTCCTCGATCCCGACGGTGCCCTCGAAATCGCTCACCGGTTCGCCCCGCAGATTGCGCAGGAGCCGCAGCACCCGCTGCTTGCTGAAGTCCTCGAGATCCGAGGTGTCCGGGTAGAGCGCGGTTCTGATGTCGTCGTAACGCATCGGGGTACCCACCGACACTCCTGGATGGAGCCGACCACCGGACAGCAGGTCGACGGTGGCGAGATCCTCGGCGAGGCGGAACGGGTTCTCCAGACCCAGTGGGATGACCGCTGTCCCGAGGCGGATGCGAGACGTCCGCTGGGTGGCCGCGGCGAGCACGGTCAGCGGCGATGAGATGCCGTACTGCAGATGCCGGTTGCGCAGCCAGACGCTGTCGAATCCGAGGTCCTCGGCGCGCTCGATGATCCGCAGGGTCTGCTCGTGCCCGGCGGCCGGATCGGCGGGGTCGAACAGGCCGATGGTGAGGAATCCGAGCCCACGCAGGGGCTGTCCGGGGCGGGGCATGGAGGAACCTTTCGATCAGGATGGCCCGGTCATCATCGCCGCTGCGTGGTCACCGTGCCAGGGTTCGGTACACCGCCGACTCGAAGTCGGTGAAGTGTCGGAGTGCGGAGGGGTCCGCGAACGGGAGGACCTGCGTGGCCCAGAACCCGGCGATGCCGCTCGCGCGGTCGATCCAGAAGTAGAGGTTCGCCAGTCCGGCCCACGAGATCGACCCGGCGGCCCGTCCCGTCGGCGTCGGTTCGGTGTTCACGAGAAACCCGAGGCCCCAGGTCTTCTCGACATCGGGGAGGAGGTCGACGTCGTTGGACACCTTCGGGTTGAGGCCGGGCAGCGGATGCACGGACAATGAGCCGAGTTGGTCGGAGGCGGCTGCTGCGACGGTCTCCGGTCGCAGGATCTGCTCACCATGGTCCGACCGGCCGTCGCGCAACCACATCCGCAGCAGCGTCAGATAGTCGCCGACGGTCGAGTACATGCCGTGACCACCCATGAACGCCTCGGGTTCGGCGGGATGCTCGAACCGGGCGTTGGGCCGCAGTCCGCCGTCGGAGGTGCGGTGATGGATGGTCGCTCGTCGCGCGCGGAGGTCATCGCCGACGCCGAAACGGGTGTCGGACATGCCGATCGGATCGAGTACCAGATCGGCGATCGCGGAGTCCAGCCGCCGGCCGGTCACGGCCTCGACGAGCAGTCCGGCCCAGTCGGTGGAGATCCCGTACTCCCAGCGGGTGCCCGGGTCGAAGAGCAGTGGCGCATCCAGCGATGCCCGTGTCGCCGTCACCACGTCTTTCAGTCGACCGTCGTCGGCCAACCGGCGATATGTGCGGTCGTAGAAGTCGTAGCCGAAACCGGCTGTGTGGGTGAGGAGATGACGTGTCGTGATCACCGAGCGTGCCGGACGAACCTGCGGTGTCCCGTCGTCGTCGAAACCGTCGACGACACCGATGTCCCCGAGCGCGGGCAAATGATCTCGTGCCGGGGCGTCGAGGTCGAGGTCGCCGCGGTCGACGAGGCGGAGCACCGCGGTGGTCGTGATCGTCTTGGTCGCCGAGAACAGGGCTACGACGGTGTCGACCGTCATCGGTGCGGCATCCGCTGTCGATCTGACCCCGGCCGCCCCCGCCGCGACGGTGTGCTCAGCCGTCGTCACGCCCGCGACCACGCCGGGGACGGCACCGCCGTCGACGGCCGCGGCGAGCGTCGACTCGATGGAGGTGGTGAGTGCCTCGGGATCCAGCGGAACGGTCATGTCGCCATTCTGCCCAGTGCCGTGGCTCTCCCGATGATCGCGGGGGTCAGCGCCGGAGCCCTGCGACGAACTGGCCGAGCCGCTCTATCCCGGCCTCGAGGCGATCTGTCGAGGTCGCATACGAGACCCGGACGTGGTCGTCGGCACCGACGGTGCCGAAGTCCTTGCCCGGTGTCAGCGCGACGTGGGCCTCGGTCAGCGCGCGGTCGCAGAACTCGGCGGAGGTCAGTCCGGTCGAGGTGACGTCGACGTAGAGGTAGAACGCACCGTCGGGGGACACCGGCACGTCGAGGCCGATGTGGGCGAACCCGTCGAGCACCACATCGCGGCGTTCACGCAGGATGCGACGACGGTCCTCGGCCAGCGCGAGGGTGTCGGGCGAGAAGCAGGTCAGGGCAGCGAACTGGGCGGGTGTCGGCGGACAGATGTAGTAGTTCTGCGCGAGCCGCTCGATGATCGGTACCAATGGATCGGGGACGATGCACCAACCGAGTCGCCAGCCGGTGAGCCCGAAGTACTTGGAGAAAGAGTTGACGACGATCGCGTCGGGGTCGGTCGCGAGCACGCTGTGCGGCGCCGTGCCGGTGGCGTCGTGGTCGGCCAGGGCGAGGTAGATCTCGTCGACGATTCGCCAACCGCCACGGTCCGCGGCCGCAGCGCAGAGCTGTTCGAGTTCGGCTGCCGGGATCGATGTGCCCGTCGGGTTCGACGGCGTCGCGACCATGACGCCGCGGGTCGCAGGCGTCCAGGCGTCGACGACGGCGTCTGCCGTCAGTTGGAACCGGGTCTCCTTGCTGGTGGGGATCAGGGTGACCCGGGCGCCGAAGCTCTGTGCGAACTGGCGGTTGCACGGATACGACGGATCGCCCACCAACACCTCGTCGCCGGGGTCGACGAGTGCGGCAGTGCACAGCAGCAGGGCCGCCGATGCACCGGAGGTCACCGCCACCCGGCGTGGATCGATCTCGGTGCCGAAGGTCGCGGCGTGGAAGTCGGCGATGGCCTGTCGGAGGCGGGGCATCCCGAGTGCGTCGGTGTAGGGCAGCGGCCGACCGTCGGTCAGTTCGCGCACCGCGGCGAGGAACTCCGGTGGCGCGCCGAAGTCGGGTTCGCCGATGTTGAGTTTCACTACGTCGGTCCCGGCGACCTCCATCTCCGCGGCCCGGCGACCGAACTCCATCGCGAAGAACGGCGACACCGCCCGGGCACGTTGCGAGATGCTGACCACGTCCCCGTTCCTACCACCTGCCCAACTGCGGCGAACGGCCCGGACACGCGAACGCGGACCGACCACCAGGGTCGGCCCGCGCTCGGCAGTCAGCTTGCGGAGACGGTCAGGTCACTCCGGGACGTAGTTGAACGTGTCCGGATCGGGACCGGTGCGCTCGTCCTTGTTCACCGCGTCGATCTTGGCGATCTCGTCGTCGGAGAGCTCGAAGTCGAACAGCGCGAAGTTCTCCTCCACGCGGGATCGGGTCACCGACTTGGGGAACACGATGTCGCCGCGCTGGATGTGCCACCGCAGCGTCACCTGAGCCGTCGTACGGTCCTTGTCCTTCGCGATCGCGGTCAGCACGGGATCGTCGAGGACCGCACCCTGTGCGATCGGCGACCACGCCTCGGTGGCGATGTTGTGCTCGGAGTTGAACGCACGCAACGGGTTCTGCGTGAGGTACGGGTGCACCTCGATCTGGTTCACCGCGGGCACCACATCGGTCTCCGCGAAGAGCCGCTCGAGATGCGCCTGCTGGAAGTTCGAGACACCGATCGCGCGGGCCTTGCCGTCGGCGTAGGCCTTCTCCAGCGCCTTCCACGTCTCCACGTAGTCGCCGACCTCCGGCAGCGGCCAATGGATCAGGAACAGGTCGACCTGGTCGAGACCGAGGTCCCCGAGGGTGGTGTCGAGAGCCTCGAGCGCGTCGTCGTGAGCATGGAAGCCGTTGTTCAGCTTGCTGGTGACGAAGATGTCACCGCGGGCCAGACCCGACTGCGCGACCGCCTCGCCGACACCCTTCTCGTTGCCGTACATCTCCGCGGTGTCGATGTGTCGGTAGCCGACCTCGAATGCCTGCAGGGTCGCGTCCCTGGTCTCCTCCGGCGGGACCTGGAAGACACCGAAACCGAGCTGCGGGATCTCGACACCGTTGTTGAGGGTGATGTTCGGGACTGTCATGTGTGCTGTGTCCTTTCTCAGGGGATCAGGATGAACTTGCCGCGGGGGTGATCCCTGG
Source organism: Gordonia soli NBRC 108243 (assembly GCF_000334455.1). Taxonomy (GTDB): domain Bacteria; phylum Actinomycetota; class Actinomycetes; order Mycobacteriales; family Mycobacteriaceae; genus Gordonia; species Gordonia soli. The sequence continues at coordinate 127,004 of NZ_BANX01000003.1, read as the reverse complement.
CGAGTTCGGTGAGTGCCGTCGCCGCGTCGGTCAGCGGGAACGTCTTCGCGATCTCGGTCACCAGTGCTCCCGATGCGGCATCGGCCAGCAGTTCCGGGATCGCGGTGGCGCGGATCTCCTTGCTCTGCGGTGTACTCCCGTTCACCACGACTACCCCGTCCGATGCCCGGCCGAACGCGGCGATGCTCACGATCCGTCCGGGGTTGTCGAGCAAGGCGAGTGAGGCGTCGATCGCCTCGTCCGTGCCTGCGGTGTCGACCACTGCCGTCACCGGTGCGGGAGCTGCAGCTCGGACCCGATCGAGCAGTCCGTCGCCGTAGGCGACCGGGATGGCGCCGAGCGCTGCCACGTGGTCGTGGTTCGCGGGCGATGCGGTGGCGATCACGGTCGCACCGGTCTTGCGGGCCAACTGGATGGCGATGACACCGACCGCTCCCGATCCACCATGGATCAGGACGACGTCGTCAGCACCCACGTGCGCAGTGCGGACCGCATCGGCTGCGGCGACCCCGGCCAGCAGGAGGCCGGCGGCGTGCTCGTGGTCGAGTCCGCCAGGTTTCGGGTGAACCGCCGACTGATCGGCGAGCAGGGTGTCGGTGTAGCCGCCATCGGCGCGATAGACCACCACTTCGTCGCCGACGGAGATCGGTCCGTCCGCGGTCGCGGCCTCCGGTCCGACAGCGGCGACCACCCCGGACACCTCGAAACCGACCGGGAGCGGCAGTTTCGATTCGTCCTTGCCGACCGCACCCTGCACGGTCTTGACGTCGATCGGGTTGGTTCCGACGGCCCGGACGTCGACGACGACCTGTCCGGGGCCGGGATCTCCGACAGTCACCTCGGTGACCTCGAGAACTGCGTCGGGCTGTCCGTATTCGCGTGCGACTACTGAGATGGCCATGATCGGTTCAAGGACGGCGGGCGGGCCCAGTATTCCGTGGCTCGTGTTTCGCCCGCCCGACGAGCGGCGATCGTCGCCACCTGTCGGTGGTCACGATGTCGGCTGCAGGGCCCGGGCATCGGGTACGTGCTCGAGTCCCAGATGGGAGCGCAGTGTCGTCCCCGCGTACTCGCGTCGGAACAGGCCGCGGCGACGCAGGATGGGGATCACGTGGTCGACGAACAGCTCCAGTCCGGTGGGGAACACATCGGGCATCAGGTTGAAACCGTCGACGGCGCCGGCCACGAACCATTCCTCGATCGCGTCGGCGAGCTGTTCGGGACCGCCGACGACGAATCGATGCCAGCTGATCACGCGATCGAGCAGCTGCCGGACCGTCAGGTTCTCGCGACGGGCGATGGTGACCACGATGTCGCGCGCACCTTGTGAGCTGTGCCCGGTGACCGCGCCGTCGAGCAGGTACCGCGGAAGTGGTTTGTCCCACTCGAGTTCCGACACGTCGACGCCGATCTGCCACGCGAAACTCGCCAGACGCCGGTCACCGGCCAACTCGTTGAGTTCGTCGTTGCGGCGACGCGCTTCGGCCTCGGTGCTGCCCAGCACGTAGGACAGTCCCGGCATGATGCGGATCGAGTCGGGTGTGCGACCGTGTGCGACCGCCCGTGATCGCAGGGCGTCGGCGTTGGCGAGTGCGTCGGGCAGCGAGGCCTGTGCGGCGAAGACGCCGTCGGCATAGCGACCCGCCAGGTCCAGACCGGCCGGCGACCCACCGGCCTGGAACAGCACCGGATGGCCCTGCGGTGGCCGGGGGAGTGGCAGCGGTCCGTCGACGTGGAAGTGTGCACCGCGATGGTCGATGGTGCGGACGCTGCCGGTACGGGTGAAATGGCCGGCGGCTTGGTCTCCGACCACTGCGTCGTCGTCCCAGCCGTCCCACAGCGCCCGCACCACGTCGATGAACTCGGCGGCACGGGTGTATCGGTCAGCTCTGGGTGGCTGCGGTCCGCCGCCGAAGTTGTTCCAGGCCAGCGGGTCCGAGCTGGTGACGACATTCCACGCGGCCCGGCCCCGGCTGAGGTGGTCGAGCGACGCGAACCGCCGGGCGATGCTGTACGGATCCTCGAACGAGGTGGACACGGTGCCGATCAGCCCGATCCGCTCCGTCGCGGATGCCAGCGCCGACAGCAGGACGGTCGGTTCGAGCGCCAGCGGCGGTGCGGTGAGCGGCTCGGCCGGATCGGTGTACAGCGACGGCGAATCCGCAAGGAACAACGCGTCGAGTGCGCCGCGTTCGGCGGTCCGGGCGATGTCGATCCAGTACGCAGGATCGACGAACGCGAGGGGATCGGTGCCTGGGTACTGCCAGGCCGCCGGGTGCATCCCGTCCGAGAGAACATTCACGCCCAGATGGAGGGTTCGATCGGTCATGCTGCGGGAGTCGTTGCGGGACTGAGGATCTTCTGGACCTCGGCATCGGAGGCGAGGAACTTCTGCACACGGGGGTCGTTGAACGCCTTGACCAGGTTCTTGATGTTCTCACTGTCTTTGTAGTCGCTGCCGATGGTCAGCACGCCGGCGAAGGTCTCCGGCGACTGCGTCTTGTAGATCAGCTTTCCGATCGGGACACCGGCGGCCAGAAGCGACTCGTGGTAACCGACGAGTGCGTCGACATCCTGCAGCGCGCGGGGCTGGGCGCCGAGTTCGAGGAGCGTGAACTGGAGGTTGCGCGGGTTGTCGGTGATGTCGGCGACGGTCAGCGACGCGACGTCCGCACCCTTCTTCAGCGTGATCAGACCTGCCTGCTCGAGCACCCAGAGTGCCTGGGCATTGTTCGACGGATCCGACGGGATGGCAACGGTTGCGTTCTGCGGCAACTGCTTCGGGTCGGTCAGCTTGTCCGACCACACACCGAAGTTCCAGTAGAAGATCGGACCGGTGGCGGCCTCCTCACGGAAGTCGGGGTTGGCCTGGAGGACCTGACCCAGCCACAGCTTGTGCTGCAGGATGGTCCCCGCGTACTGGCCGGTGCTGACCGCCCGGTTGATGGTGGTGCTGTCACCGAGGCCGACCGCGTCGACCGTGATGTCGTAGTCGGGGGCGATGTCCGAGGCGACGTAATCGATCAGCCGCTGCTCGGCAGGGTTGCTGTCGAGGTAGACGACCGAGAGCGTCGCGCCGGCGACGTTGTTGTTCGATTCGCTGCCACCGCTGCGCCACAACACGATCGCAACGACCAGTGCGACGATCACGACCACACCGCCGGCGATGAACGGCCACTTCCGACGGGTGCGGACCTCGATGCCGCTCGGCGGGGTGTTGTCGGCGCCGCCGCTCTGGGTGGTCGCTTCGCTGTCGGTGGTCATGGATCGTCTCCTGCACGCTCGATCTCGAAAGGGGCGTCGGGCGTGGCCATACGGCGAATTCGACCGACCGATGGAGTATTCATGCGGCCCCGGCCGTCGGCCAAGGATTCGAACCAGCGCGACCCGAATCGGACATGTGAGGTACACCATCTGCGCGACAACGCTCGCCAATTGGTAACTGTTCAGTTACCATTCGTGCATGAGCATCTTCGATGCCCTCGCCGACCCGATCCGCCGCAGCATCCTGCTGACGTTGGCGACGGGACCGGCCCGGGTGGTCGACCTGACGTCGGAGCACGACGTCTCGCGGCCGGCCATCAGCCGGCACCTGCGGGTGTTGGCCGACGTCGGGCTGGTGTCGGCGGACGAGCACGGTCGGGAGCGTCACTATCGCGTGGAACCGGCTCCGCTACAGGAGGTGTCGGACTTCATCGCCGCCGTGGCCGAACGTGGCGCCGGCACACCACCATCACGACCTCCGGTCGCCGAGTTCGCACTCGACGCGCTCGAGACCGAGGTGCGACGGACCGTGCGCGACAAGCGCGCCGATCGCTCGAACCGACCATCGACATCGACACACGAGGAGTCCGCATGACCACCACCCCTTCCGGTTTCTTCCAGCGCCGTGCCGAGGGCCCCGCGGTGTCCTTTCAGCGCACGTTCAGAGCACCTGCGGCCGATGTGTGGGATGCCATCACCGAATCCGACCGTCTCGCACGGTGGATCGGGTACTGGACCGGCGACCCCGCGGACGGTCACGTGCAGTTCACGATGAACGCCGAGGGGGATGAAAACATGACGCCTGCGCGCTACGACATCCGCAGGTGCGAACCGCCGACGGTGCTCCAGGTGCACACCACCGACGACTTCGGCACGTGGGACCTCATCGCCGAACTGACCGAGGTCGAGGGCGTCACCACCCTCACGTTGAGCCAGATCATCGACGATGTGGCGACCATCGAGAACACCGGACCGGGGTGGGAGTACTACCTCGATCGCCTGGTCGCGGCCGCCACCGGCGCCGACCCCGAGCTCATCGACTTCGACGACTACTACCCGGCCCAGCAGGCCTACTACCTGGGGATTCAGCAGGAGGTCGTCGACGCGGGCTGAGGCGGATCAGGCGTCGGCCCGGGCGGTCGTCGTACCTCGGATCCTCAGTGTCGGCTCGAGCACGATGTCTCCGCCTGCGGAGAGGGTGTCGCCGAGTAGGCCGACCGCGGTCTCGACCGCTCGGGTCGCCAAACCGTCGGCGTCTTGATGCACGGTCGAGAGGTCGATCCTCGGACTGTCCGACAGGCGGCTGTCGTCGTACCCCATCAGTGAGATGTCATCGGGGACCCGGATGCCGGCCCGGCTGAAGACGTCGAGCAGTCCGAGTGCGCAACGGTCGTTGCCGGCCAGGATCGCCGTGGGGAGTCGGTGCGACCGCATGATGACCTGTCCCGCAGCGGCGCCCGCCTCCTCGGTGTGTGCGCCCGGGATGACCCGCACCGACTCGTCGAGACCGTGTCTGCGCATCGCGGCGCGGTATCCGTTGCGGCGGTCCGCGGATCCCGGATCGTCGCCGCCGTCGACGTGCGCGATGTCCCGGTGTCCGAGGTCGACGAGATAGTCCACCGCCAACCCCATGCCCTTGGTGTCGTTGGTGCGGACGGTCCCGATCATCCCCGTGGTCGCCGACTTCGGCAGGCGTCGCCCGACGACGACGAGGGGTGCGCGCTCGGAGAGTTCGACCAGTTCGTCGGTCGATGACGACGGTCCGAGCAGGATCAGTGCGCCGCACCGGTGGCTGAGCAACGACTCCATGGCGGCGGCCTCGGTACGGCCGCGCAGATTCGCGGTCAGCAGCACGTCGTGTCCGACCGCCTCTGCGGCGGGATAGATGTTGGTGACGAGTTCGCCTTCGAAGAGCTGGGACATGTCGAGGAGGACACCGAGGGTGCGGCTACGGCCGAGGGCGAGGAGTTGCGCGGCCGCATCCGGTCGATAGCCGAGTTCGGCGGCCACGGCGAGGACGCGCCGCTTGGTGTCTTCGCTGGCACCGGGTTTGCCGTCGAGCACGAAGGACACGAGGGTGCGCGAGACGCCTGCCTGCGCGGCGACGTCGGCCATGGTCGGTCGCCGACGTGAGCGGCCGTTGCTGGTGGTCGGTGGCACTTCACATCCTTGTCTCGATAGTGACGGTTGACACATTCGGTCGTGACCACTCATAGTAGTGCTCACGCGCGTTACTAACGCGCGTTATACGACCGCAGATCGAGGTAGATCATGACCGCTCCGGCAGCGGCCCCGGCCAACGGGCGCTTTCTGACCAAACTCACCGTCATCGCGACACTCGGTGGACTCCTGTTCGGCTACGACACCGGCGTCATCTCCGGTGCGCTGCTGTACATGAAGGACGACCTGCAGCTCACGTCGGTCACCGAGGCGATCGTGGTGAGTTCGCTGCTGTTCCCCGGTGCCGCGTTCGGTGCGCTGTTCGGAGGTCGTGTCGCCGACCGCCTGGGGCGCAAGCGAACGTTGCTGCTCTGCGGCGCGGTGTTCCTGGTCGGCGCGCTCGCCTGTGCGCTCGCGCCGACGGTGACCGCGATGGTCATCGCTCGCATCATCCTCGGCCTGGGCGTCGGTGCGGCGGCCGTGACCTGCCCGCTCTACCTGGCCGAGATGGCGCCCGCCGAGCGGCGCGGTCGCATGGTCACGATCAACGAGTTGATGATCGTCACCGGACAGATGCTCGCATTTGCGATGAATGCGCTGCTCGACCACCTGGTCACCGACCCGCACGTGTGGCGGATCATGCTGTCGGTCGCCGCGATCCCTGCGGTCGCCCTGGTGATCGGCATGCTGGTCTTGCCGGATTCGCCGCGGTGGTACGCGTTGAAGGGACGATTCGCCGATGCGCGGGGAGTGTTGGCGCTGAGCCGCAGCGAGTCGGAGGTCGAGACCGAGTACACGACCATCGTGGAACACACGACGACCATGGTCACCTCACCGCGATCGCCGATGTCGGTGCTGCGCGACGTGCCGTGGATTCGTCGGATCGTCCTGATCGGATGTGGCCTCGCCATCGTCCAGCAGGCGACGGGTATCAACACCGTGAACTACTACGCCCCGACGATCCTCGAGGAGAGCGGTCTCGGTGTGAGTGCGGCCCTGGTCGCCACCATCGCCGTGGGCGTCACCTCGGTGGTCACCACAATCGTCGGCATCATCCTGCTGGGTTACCTCGGGCGACGCACGATGCTGCTGATCGGGTTCGCCGGCGTCGCGGCATCGCAGGCCGCACTCGCGTTGGTGTTCCTACTGCCGGAGTCGACGTCGCGGAGCTACATCATCCTCGCGTGCATGATCCTGTTCGTCGCGTTCGTGCAGATGTTCATCGGCACCTGCGTGTGGCTGCTGCTCTCGGAGATCTTCCCTCTGAGTGTCCGCGGCTTCGCCATGGGCATCGCGGTGTTCGTGCTGTGGTGCACCAACGCGCTCATCTCGTTCCTGTTCCCGGTCCTCAATTCGGCCCTCGGCTCCACCGGCACGTTCGGCCTCTTCGTGCTCGTCAACATCGCCTCGTTCTCGTTCGTCTACCGGACGGTTCCGGAGACCAAGGGCATCTCGTTGGAATTGCTGGAGGAGCACCTCGAGAAGCATCACGACACCGCCGTCGGCGTATCCGGTCTCCACCCGGCTGCCACGCGCTGAACACTCCACTCGATCGATCTCGATCCAGAAAGGTTCGTCAACCATGAAGCTCGGTGTCTACACCGCGATCCTGCACGACCGTCCGCTGCGTGAGGCACTGGAGGTGATCTCGTCGGTGGGTCTGACCGGAGCCGAGATCAATGCGGGTGGGTTCTTGTCGACGCCGCATCTACCGGTGCGGCAGTTGCTGTCCGGTGAGGTGTCGGCGGCGCAGTACCTGGCGGAGTTCGACGGTACGGGGGTCTCGATCGCCGGATTGAACTGCAACGGCAATCCGTTGCATCCGGATCCGGAGGTGGGGCCCGAGGACGCAGACGATCTGCGGAACGCGATCCGGGTGGCGGGATTGCTGGGTGTGGACCGGGTGGTGACGATGTCGGGACTGCCGCAGGCGCATCCAGGAGGACGGTGGCCGGCGTGGCATGTGAACACGTGGGATTCGGGCTATCTGGATTCGTTGGACTACCAGTGGGATGAGGTGGCGGTCCCGTTCTGGTCGGAGATCGACGCGTTGGCCCGGGAGAACGGCGTGAAGGTCGCGATCGAGATGCATCCGCAGAATCTGGTGTTCAATCCGCCGACCTTGAAGCGGTTGGTGGACAAGGTCGGTGCGACGAGTGTGGGTGCGGAGATGGATCCGTCGCACCTGTTCTGGCAAGGCATCGATCCGGTGGCCGCGATCGAGTGGTTGGGTCCGTTGGTGTTTCACGCTGCGGCCAAGGACACGCGGATCAACGACAACTGCCGCATTCACGGTGTGCTCGACGATCGGTTCACCCGGATCCCGCGCGATCAGAATCCGACGGGTCTGGGTGGGCGACATGTGGTGAACAAGTGGCCCGAGGATTCCGCGTGGGACTTCGTCGCGGTCGGGCGTGGTCATGACCGCGAGTTCTGGTCGCGGTTCCTGCTCGCGCTGGAGAAGGTCGATCCGGACATGTGGGTCAACATCGAACACGAAGACGTCGAGTTCGGGCCGCTCGAAGGTCTGCAGGTCGCTGCGGACACCCTGCGTGCAGCCAACGACGCCACCCGCCCGATCGTCGTCGGCTGACTCAGAACGGCGGCGGGTTCTCCTCGTTCCAGCGATCGATCGCGCGTTGATGCGCGACGCGTGCTCGATGGCGGAGGTTCGCGAGCCGTTTGCTCGCTGGACGGGTGGTCGGTCGGCAATCCGTAGGTGCGGGAAGAGGTCTCGCCCTGTGTAGCCGTTCCCGATGAACATGTGGCCGGTCGGCGACTGGAAGAAGACGGTCCCGAGCTGGTCCTGGTAGTCCAGCCATGCGGTGAAGGTCTTCGCGCGGTGGTGCAGGCGGCACAGCGGCTTCAGATTGGATGCCGTGGTGAGACCACCCGACGTCGGATCGTCGTGGTCGAACGGGCGGGTGTGATCGAGATCCGCCGTTCGCACCGGATTGGTGCAACCGGGGAAGGCGCAGCACAACTCGCCTGCCCGGACGAGAGCCTGCAGTCGACGGCCGGGCGTGTAGGTGAGGTCCGACGTGTTCGGTTGTTCGGCGTGCACGTAACTGCGACGCGCCTCGGCGAGGAGCGCTCGCATCGTGTCCGCGTCGATCACGCCGGAACCGTCGAGCCATCCGGGATCGTCGTCGAGGCCGACCAGGGTGGACAGGTTCACCACGATGTGGAACATCGGGCGCGCTAGATGATCTGCTCCCGAAAGGGCGGAGTGGGAATTCTCATCGGGGCCGTTCGCATCGATGGGCGAGTTGTCCGGGTCCATGTGACTCGTCGCTGGGGCCGGCGTGGGCTCGCGATGAGCGCAGTCCTCGCATGCACAGGTCAGCGACTGCTCACCGCGGGCGAGAGCCATCAGCGCATCGGCACGGCGCTGTCGCGAGGTGCGGGGATCTGCGGGATGTACAGCTGCGGACATCGCCTCGAGACGGGCGTCGAGTTCGGCGGTGGACACGAGGGGCAGATTGGCGCTGACGCGGCCTTGGCCGGGCGAATGGCGGTCGGGCGTGATGACGACGTCGCGGTCGGCGTCGGCGAGTTCTCGACGTCGGCGGACCGCTGCGGGGTCGACGCCGGCCACCACCGAGTCCACCAGCGCGCGAAAGCGTGTGGTCGACATGGGCGGACGATTCACGAGTTGCTCGGCGAGAGCCGCGTCGACGAGCTCGATGGACTCCGGCGAGCACAGGTGAGTTCGCGACACCGCGACGAGGAATCGATCGAGGTCGATTCGGCCGATGGCGAGGAAGTGCCCGGTCCACCGGAGCCGGTAGCGCAGCGCCGACCCGGCGACGATCAATTCCCGAGCACGCGCGGGCGGAACGCAGAGGACGGCACCGACTTCGCAGATGGCGCGCTCGAGTCCGTCAGGTCCGTACTGTGCGCGCGGATCGACGCCCGCGTTGCCCGCGGCAGCCGTGGCCACGAGCTCGTCGACCGATGCTGCGGCTCCGGTGTGTGTCTCACCGAGCTCGGCGAGATGGTCCTCCTCGCGTTCTTCGTGGATGAGGCTGGCCGCCTGCAACATCCGATAGTCGGCAGATGCGCTGACCGAATTGCAGTGCGCCAGAATCTCGACGAGCTCGTCGGCACCGAGATGCTCGTCGGCAGCGAGCTTCGAGACGACCGACGGCGCGGCCGCTTCGGTCTCGAGAACTCCTGCGGTGGACATACTTCGAACATACATTCGCCCACCGACAATTTCGCTGCGTGACGCCATCCGCAAGATCGCCTGGCGATGAGCTCACGGCCAAGTCATGTCGCAGTGTCGAAGAGGCGATCGAGGTGTTGGTCGATGGCTGCGAGCGCCGCTTGCGGTTCGATGACGTCGAGGTCGAGGAGGGGGGCGAGGCCGGTCAATGCCAGGACCAGGTCGGTTTCGATGATCGGATCGCGATCGTGGCGGATGTGTCTCTGGTTGATCGCCTCCCGGATGAGGCGTTCGATCATTGCGCGGCCATCCCGCAGTCCGAGGCCGACCTGGTGACGCAACGACGGGTCGTGCATCGCTTCGAGCACGTACGCGGCGTTCATTCGACTGGTGATGCGGGAGTCGGGCCGCAGCGGGAGCATCTCCGTCAGGACTGTTCGCAGCACGTCGCGAGGATGCGGAGGTTGCTCCAGTGCGCTCAGGCTTCGCGCTATTCGACGCGATGTCTGCTCGGAAGCAAACTCCGTTGCGAAGGCCAACATCTCTGCGCGCGAGGAGAAGTAGTGCTGTAACTGCCCCAACGAGACCCCTGCCTCACGAGCGACTTCACGCATCGTTGCGTGTATCGAGCCATGCTGATCGACGACACGCCAGAGCGCCTGAGCGATCGACTCACGGCGCTCGTGGTGGTCGACCACCTTTGGCATATCCGCTCCTCCTTTTACAATACGTGTGACATAATACAGCTGACCTAGAAAGTTTCGCGACTCGGAGCGCCGCCTATGCAAGAGCACCCGCTGTCCCTGACGTTCTGTAATCCGTCCGCTTTCGCTTTCGACTCGGAGACAGCGATCGCACTGCTCGCCGACATGCATATTCGGAAGGCGATCGAGCGGGGAGACTTCGATGACCTTCCCGGGAGTGGTCAGCCACTCGATCTGTCCGATGCGCATGACCCGGACTGGTGGCTCAAGAGCTTCATGAAACGTGAAGGGCTGCCCTTTCTGCCGCCATCGATTCAGTTGCGCAAGGATGACTCCGCTCTGGATGAGCTTCTCGATCAGTTGTCGAGCGAGAACGACGTTCGGCACGAGGTCGCCGAGTTCAACGAGAAGGTCAGGCAGGCTCGATTGCAGTTGCCCGTCGGGCCGCCGCTGATCACCATGCCTCGTGACATCGAAGCGACCGTGACAGCGTGGGCCGATCGCCGAGCGGCGCGATCCGAGGTAGCGCGCATCGGGGCGCGGGAAGAAGTCCGGTTGGACAAGCGCTCTCGCCGACGCCGGGGCCTCTTCGGCGGATCCGATCGGCGACGACCGCGTCGAGACACGCGAATGTGATCCGCGGAGAGCTGCTGATCACCAGCTCGTGATCACCACCGACATCATCGGCGCGGTCAAGCCGTCTGCCACATCGCTGCTCGGGAGCACATCGATCGTCGGTTCTCGATTATTCGCCGGTGAACTCGCCGAGATCGATGTCGCGCTTGGCCGCCAGAGCCTGAAGCTTCTCGGCGTTGTCGACTTGGATGCAGACACAAGCATGGAGCCCGTCCTCGTCGCGGCGCACGACGTAGTAGGCGTTGCTCTCCGTGAGTTGATCGCCGTGTTTGTCGCGGAAGATCCAGCGCACCTTGACCAGGCTGATCGCCTCGGTCAGGTGTTCGACGAACTGGGATTCGTGGTCGACCGACGCCAAACCGAGTGCGCGGTAGAGCGGGTACGACTGCTCGAGACCGTGTGCCATTGCTTCACGGTCGTCCACGACACCGGTTGAACGATCATCGATGATCATGCCGTGGGTGGACCGCTTCCGGCGATCCGCGGTTCGCCCGACGTCGGCGCCGTCAATGACCGTGGCATCCTGAGAACTCGAGACTCGACGGAAGACCGGAAACGCATGACCAAGGACGAGCTGCGGGCGAACCCGCGCAAACTGCGACCCCGGCGGGAAGTGCCCCGCGGGGTGGCGGTCGAGCTGACTCCGGGCGGGGTGCCCCTCCCGGAGCGCGATTTCTTCATCGAGGAGTTCCGCGGGACCACCATCGTGGTCGCTCTTCCCGTGCTGAGCGCGGGTGCGCTCACCGCCGTGAAGCGCACGATCAGCGAGTTCGGCACGGGCGATACGCGATTCGTCTTCGTGGTTCCGGCAGATGATGTGCAGTCGATCACCGCGGCCATCGACGGGCTGGCCGTCAAGGGCTCGACGGAGTGGGGCGCCGACGTCGTCGCCGATCTGTGGCTCGCGATCGCGGATTCCCATCGCGTCGTGGTCGGGGCAGCACTCGGGGCAGGAGCCGCCTCTGCTGTCGCACGCACTGCCGGCGCCGTTTCCGCGAGCGTGCGGGCATCGAAGATGGTGCTCACCGATCCGGGCGGCGGCTGGGGCACCCCACCGCGGAGCTTCGCGGACATCGACGTGCACCGCGACCGTCTTGCCGCTCACCTCACCGAGCGAGGCCTCGACGACTTCGCGCCCGCCGCGGAACATGCTCTGGCGGGTGGTGCGTACAGCGTCAATCTGTGTCGTGCCGAAGATCTCGAGTTCGAGCTGCTCACATTCGACGGGCGCGGGACCGTCCTCACCCAGGGACGCTATCTGCATCTGGCGGAATTGCAGGTGGACGACTTCCCGGCCATCGAAGCCTTGGTCGCCCAAGGCGTACGCGAGGGAGTCCTCAAGCCGCGCAGTCGGATCGAGGTCGCTCGGATGGCCGTCGGCGGTCTCGGCGCCCGCGTACTCCGCACCGGCCACCTCGCGGGCATCGTCGGTCTGGAGGTGGACCGCTACGCCGGCACAGGCTTCGGCGAGGTCTCCGGCCTGATCACGGTCGCCGAGTTCTCCGGGCTCGGCGCGGGTGGCCTCCTGATCGACGGGCTGTCGGACCTCTGCCGCGCGCGCGGGATCGCGAACCTGTTCGCGGTGACCGTCAGTGCCGACGCCGCGGACTTCTTCGCCCGACGAGGATTCCGCGAGGTCGGGCGCCAGGACGTACCCGCAGCCAAGTGGGACGGCTACGACAGTGATCGGCTCGAGGTGGCGCGCTGCTTCCTGCGATCTGTCGAGTGAGTTGCGCGTTCACCAGACCGCAGAACATCTGATCTCACCTCGCGCAGCCGAGAGCCGAGTACCGTGGCCCGGCATGCAGGTGGCCCGCGCGATCGCGACCGTCAACAAGTACGTCACCAATCGGGTGCAGGGCCTCTGGGCGTGGCTCATCCCGCCGTGGGCGGTCGTGCACCACACGGGGCGGACCTCGGGACGCGCGTTCCGGACGCCGATCGTCGGCTTCCGCACACCACAGGGCTTCGCGATCCCGATGCTGTACGGACCCGAGAGCCAGTGGGTCAAGAATCTGGTGGCCGCGGGCGGTGGTGAGATCCAGCGGGGCGGGAAGCGCTATGAGTTCACCGGGCCTCGCGTCATCTCGTCGTCGGACATCACCGCGAAGGGGATAGCCGGTGTCTATACGCGTAGCGCGGCGACCGCGCTGGTCGGAACGATCGGACGGGCTGTCTAGCGGCCTCAGCGAGCCCGCAGCAACCCGTCCAGCCGACTCATCAGCTGCGCCAAGCGTTCACCGCCGGGGACCGCGGGCGGGTAGCGCCGCAACACCTCGACGACCAGCGGGTCGGCGTAAACGGCGATGTCGCGCAACGTCTTATCCGCCACGTCGGGTTTCTCCGGCCGCACGAGTTCTGCGACGAGAGCCGCGCAGGCGGATGCGCGGAGGATGTGACCGACCTGCGTCGCCCGCGCGATCGGGTGCAGATAGGCGGCGGCACCTGCGTCGCCCGCCGCGCGGGCCGCGAGCCGCGCCGGGATGGAGGGAGCTTCTGCGGCCGCGCGATGGGCGTCGATCGACGTGAGCCGCTGGAGTCGCGATCGTCGTGCGCCGCTGATGAACTCGTGCGCAGCATCGATCGCCGCACGAGGACGGCCGTCGTCCGGTCGGGCCTCCTCGAACACGGGCAACACGGTCTGCGCGCTCTCCACCGCGAACCGAGCCACCGCCCGCAACTCGTCGTAGGTCAGCTCGAAGTCGGCGCCCATCGTCACCGCCGGAACCAGGTGACCGGATCGTCCCGCTGGGCGATCTCCAGTCGAGCGCGGGTGGATTGTGCGAGGCCGTCGGGAAGATCTGTGAGGGCGAACCAGCCGACCTCGGTGTTCTCGTCGTCGGTGACCGTCGGGTTCCCATGGATGTGCTGTGCGAGGAAACAGATGTCGAGGTATTGCGCCTGGTCGCCGTTGGGATAGGTGATCGGCGGCGAGACCTCGACGCCGGTGATGCGGAGGATCTCCGCCTCGACCCCGGTCTCCTCGGCGATCTCGCGGCGGATCGCGACGGCCGGCTCCTCGCCGGGCTCGAGGATGCCCGACACCAGAGCCCACTCGTGCGTGTCCGCGCGGTGGGTCAACAGGATGTGGCCGCGCTCGTCGCGGACCACCGCGGTCACGCCGGCCATCCACAGCGGAGCGTGTCCGATGTGTTTGCGGAGCTCGACGACGAAGTCGGGGACGGGCATGGACCCATCATGCCGATCGTCGGGCCTCGGGACCGCCACGACACTAGGCTCGGGACATGGCGAAATCGGTCATCACCCGGATCACGGACGCGTTCTACGACCGCATGCGCAGCAAGTCGGCCTGGTCGTCGGCCACGGCCGAACCGGTGCTGGGTTTCGACGGACTCGACGGCCACAAATACGCGTTGCTCACCACGTACAAGCGCAACGGCGACCCGGTCCCGTCACCGGTCTGGTTCGGACGCAGCGACGGGCGCCTGTATTTCACCACCGAAGCCACCTCACCCAAGGTCGCACGGATGCGGAACAACCCACACGTGCGTATCGCCCCGTGTGCGGTCAACGGGAAACCACTGGGATCGCCCGCGGAGGGCACCGCGCGGGTCCTGCCGCCCGACGAGATCGCTGCGGCGGAGTCGGTGATCGCGGCGAACTACGGATCGGCACGAAAGGCGTACGAGGCGTTCGGCCGGGCGACGTCGGTGTCGACCGCCTACATCGAGGTGACCCCGACGATCGGCACCCCGGGCACCTAGATCGTGGCGCGTGGGGTGGGGGAGGACCCTGAACTTTCCCCGATCTACCCGCTCAGCGCGTGATTTCCGACGTTCCGACGCCCACAGTGGAGTCATGACCACATCGACGAACACCACAGGTTCCGGACTCGGCTTCTGGAAGGTCCTCGGCATCATCGCCGTCGCGCTGATCGCCCTGGCGCTGATCGGCCCACTGCTGAAGGGACTCTTCTGGGTCGCGCTGATCGCACTGGCCGCGTACGGCGGATGGATGCTGCTGCGCACGCGTCATCGCTCCGACGAGAACCGCCCGACGACGCTCTGATCGACCTACGATGCCTCCCATGGGCATCGAGGTCGTCGAGGGTGACATCACCGCGGTCGCCGTGGATGTGATCGTCAACGCCGCCAACTCGTCGCTCCTCGGCGGTGGCGGTGTCGACGGTGCGATCCACGCCGCGGGCGGTCCGGACATCCTCACCGAGTGCCGGCTCCTGCGCGCGACCACCCTGCCGTCGGGTCTGGACGCCGGCGCCGCTGTGGCGACCACGGCGGGCCGACTTCCGGCGCGCTGGGTGAT
Organism: Gordonia soli NBRC 108243; assembly: GCF_000334455.1. Lineage (GTDB taxonomy): Bacteria > Actinomycetota > Actinomycetes > Mycobacteriales > Mycobacteriaceae > Gordonia > Gordonia soli. The sequence goes on along the minus strand of NZ_BANX01000003.1, from coordinate 111,788 downwards.
CCACACCGTGGGTCCGGTGCATTCGCGATCGGAGGACCGATCCGATGTCCTCCGATCGGCCTACACCCGTAGCCTGCGGTTGGCACATTCGCTGGGGGCGAGATCGATAGCCTTCCCGCTGATCTCGGGCGGCGCGTACGGCTGGCCGGTCGACGATGCGATCGCCCAACAGATCCTTGCTGTCGAATCCGCAGATCCCACTGTCGAATTCGTGTACCTGGTCGCGTTCTCTCCCGACATCGCCGAACGGACCCGTCGAGCGATGCACTGAAGCGGAATCGACCGGCACGTGACTACCATGCTTGCGTGACCGCCGATCCGAGATCGTCGAGCGACGACGAGAGCCCGCCATTCTTGGTGGAGCCCACGGTGTTGCGACCCCGGACCATGCCGTACGAGGCCGCGACCTCGCATGCCCGCCGCAGGTCGCGTCGGTACGGGCGTGCAGGAACGCCGCGGCCGACGGTGGTACCAGCGGTGGAGATGACGTCGGACTTCGACAGTCGGTTGGCCACCGCAGCAGCTCGCCGTGCAGACGCGCGCCGTACCGCGCACTCCTCGCCGCCCCGTGAGGTCCCGATCCTCGAGCGGCTCGGACGGATGGCGATCTCGGCACATCGCGTTGCCGACGAACGGTCGGTGTGTGGCGAGATCCTGATGGATGTCGATCGGGAGATCTGGCGCCCGGCGCGTGCCCCCGGTTATCTCGATCTGCTCATCGCCGACCACGGACACGAGGGCACCATCGCCGTGGTGCTGACCCGCTTCGTCGTGGACGGGGGTGCCGATGTTGCCGGGCTGCTCGACCACGCGTGCGTCGAGGCCCGTGATCTCCCCGAGTGGGACGAGCAGGAGGTGACCCGCGCGGCGGCCGACTTCCGAACCGAGGGGGCGTCGCTGCAGACCGGAACCTACGTGGGCGACGGCGAGACCTGGTTCTGCGCGATCCGCTACGCCGCCTACCGCCGCGGCAACGTCGGGTACCTGTTGCACGTGACCGGTACCGCGCCCGCCCGCGAAGGTGCCGAGTTCCGCCGCGCCATCGCCGCGACGATCGGGTCGGCACGACTCGATGACTGACCGTAGATACGTCGACGCGGCGATCATAGCTGTGCCGCAGCGGTTCTCGATCACGATGCATGGGGTGGCAACATGGTGAGGCGCGCAGATCGGGTCACCGACCTCGAAGCAGCACTCTCGGCCGAGGCGGTCTTCGTCGACGACCCGGAGGACCACGGGTGGATGACCGCGGTGGCCGGGGGCCAGGAGCTCTACGTGCGCCTCGGCGACTTCCCGGACGGAGACCTCTGGTCACTCTGGCTCGGTGACGGCCGGTGGATGGACTTCACGGTGCCGCCCGCGGGGTGGACGTTGCGGGTGTCGGGGCCGCGCCGGTCGGCGACTGCCCGCCCCCGACTGCCGAAGAACGAGTTCCACGAATAGCGCCACGCACGGGTTAGTCTGACCGCAAGCAGCCGGACGAGCCGATGGTGGGTCATGGGCAGGGTGATAGCGGTCATCAGCCTCAAAGGAGGCGTGGGCAAGACGACGCTGACCGCCGGACTGGGCGAGTTCATGGCGGGCGAATTCGGTAAGAAGATCCTGCTCGTCGACCTGGACGCGCAGACCAACCTCACGACGATGATGATCGGCCAGGAGCGATGGCTGGCCCTCAACGAGAAGGGTTGGACCGTCGCGAGTCTCTTCGGCGACGCACTCGACGGCACCGATCAGTTCGATCCCGAGACGGCGGTGCAGGTGGACGTGTCACCGGTGCGATCGGTCAGTGGCGTCGACCTGTTGCCGTCATCGCTGGACCTCATCGAGCTGCAGGAGGAACTGAGCGCGCGCCGCGTGCGAGTGGACGATCATGCCGCTGCCATCGACATCCTGGGGACCGCTCTGCGACCACTGCGCGACCGTTACGACCTCATCCTGGTCGACTGTCCGCCGAATGTCGGTCCGTTCAGCCTCAACGGGCTTGCCGCCGCCGACGGCTACCTGATCCCGACGATCCCGGATGTCTTGTCCACGTACGCGATTCCGCACATCCAGACCCAGGTCGCCGACTTTGCTGGCGAGATCGCCCATCCGATAGTCGAACTGGGGGTCGTCATCACCAAGTTTCGCGCGTCGTCGCGACTCCATCAGGAGACGGTCCGGCGGTTACGGCGCGACCCGTCGATCCAGAACGTGTTGCCGGGGTATCTGCACGAGGGCAACGCCATCGGTGCCGCCGCGGAGTTCCGGCCCTACACGTCGTTGCGGCAGAAGTACGGCAGCCACGGACATTTCGATCAGTTCCGGCAGCTGGCGCGCGAGGTGCTGTGGGAGGCTGACGCCAAACTGGCGTGAGGTGTGGCCCGAAGAACTCACCGGCGGCGAGCGACCTCGATCGGTGGAGCCATCACGGCGGCGAGGTCGGCGGCGACGTCCCGATCGTCCTCTGGCGGCATCGCGATGTAGCTCAGGGCCATCCGGGCGATGGCCCGTCCGAGACGTGCGGCGTCGTCGGCTGGGACATCCAGCCAGCTGGTGCGCAGTGCCTCGGCCAGCCCGATGCTCGCGGTGGTGATCAGTGGAGCAGCATCGGTGGTGATCAACTTCAGCAGGTCCGGCTTGGCCGCGCCGCTCAGCAATGACCGGATGAGCGGATCGTCGGCGGAGCTGGTGAAGAAGTCCTGGAAGCCGTCGCGTAGCGCGCCGTTCGCGTCGTCGACGTTGCGTTCGATCGCGGCTGCCACCAGCGAGACGAACCGATCCGCGAGACGAAGCGAATACGCCTGGGCGAGACCGTTACGCGACTTGAACTCGTTGTAGACCGTCTGGCGGCTGACGCCGGCGATCGCCGCCACGTCCGACATCGTCACCGCCGACCAATCGCGTTCCATCAGCAGGTCGTGCATGCCGTCGAGAAGCGTCGTCCGCAACAGGACCTTGCTGGCCTCGGCGTAGGACGGACGTGCGCTCATGACCGCGAGCGTACCGGCGACCACGGATCACACCGCGATCCGTGACTCGCGGTCCTTCGTCACCACCTCGCGGATCTGGTCGCGGCACCGACGTCCCTGGGCCGGCCTGCCGATGGTGACCGCGCCGACGACGAGATCACCGTGGCGGGCCCAGACGGTGGCGTCGTGCGCATCGGGGTCGCCGTCGACCTCGATCCGGTCCCCGGTGCCGGGCCAGCCCGCCAGCTGGAGGTTCACCCCGTGCTGGACCGTCCACGCCAGCGGGACCGCGACATGGGCTTCGGACGGTTCGCCGGCGAGATCGGCGACGATGGTCGCTGCCACCGCCGCACCCTGCTCGGTCGCTGCCATCCAGTGGTCCAGCGCGGCGGGTTCGCTGGTGATCGCATGCGGCACGGCGGCGACGTCGCCGACCGCATAGATGCCGGAAACCGAGGTCCGTAGGCACGCGTCGACGGTGACTCCCGCAGGGGTCACATCGAGGCCGGCGCGGCGTGCGAGATCGGTCCGCGGGGCGGTGCCGACCGCGGAGATCACGGCACCCGTCCGCTCGGTGCCGTCGGCGAAGGTGACCCGATCGGGCAGTGCACGACCGACCGCGGTGTCGGTGAGGACGGTGACACCGCGATCGCGGTGGAGATCGAGGAGAAGTGCGGACACCTCGGCCGGGACCACGCGGCCCATCAGTCGGTCGGCTGCCTCGACCACCCAGACGTCGAGCCCCGCGCGCGCCGCCGACGCGGCGACCTCGAGTCCGATGAGGCCGCCGCCGAGAACGGTGAGTCGGTCGGCACTGTGCAGGAGTCGATGGATGCCGATGGCGTCGGCGCGGGTGCGCAGCGTCGGCACCTCTGCGTCGATGGTGTCGACCGAGCGGGATCGGCCGCCGGTGGCCAGGACGAGGATGTCGTAGTCGAGGCGTGTGCCGTCATCGCAGCCGATGCTTCGACGATCGGCGTCGATGTCGGCGACCGCTGTGCCGGAGCGGATCTCGATGTCCCGGTCGGCCCAGTGCGCGGCCGGACGGAGTTCGAAGCTGTCGTCGTCGACCACGATTCCGGCGATGTCCTTGGACAGTGACGTCCGACGGTAGGGGAGGCCGGGCTCGTCGCCGATCACGGTGATCGGCGCGATGTGGCCCCGCGATCGCAGCGTCTCGGCCGTCGTCATCCCGGCGATCCCGGTGCCGACGATCACCGTGCGCGTCACGGGCGCGCGACCTCGATCATCTCGAAGTCGGCCTTGGCCGCACCACAGTCGGGGCAACTCCAGTCGTCGGGGATGTCCTCCCACCGGGTGCCGGGTGCGATGCCCTCATCGGGCCAACCCTCTTGCTCGTCGTACTCGAAACCGCATTGCAGACAACGGAAGAGGCGGAAGTTCATGACAGTTCCTTTCGGGTCGGGTCGGTCGAGTCGGCCTCGAAGTCGATCTTCTCGCGGACCCCGCAGTCGGGGCAGGGCCAGTCGTCGGGGACGTCGACCCAGGCGGTGCCGGCGGGGAATCCCTCGCGCGGTGCTCCGATGGACTCGTCGTAGACGAAATCGCAGACCGGGCAGCGGAATCGCTGCGCCGTGCTCATCACGCCTGCACCTGGCCGTGACGAGCGAGGATGCGGGCGGCCTTACGCGGATGCAGATTCGCCTTGCTCACGTCGCCGTCATAGTGCTCGATGACGCGGTGATCCATGACCTTGCGCCAGATCGGTGGAAAGTACGCGAGGGTGATCATGCTGGCGTATCCGCTGGGGAGGCTCGGCGCCTCGTCGAACGACCGCAGCGTCTGGTAGCGCCGGGTGGGATTGGCGTGATGATCGCTGTGCCGCTGTAGGTGATAGAGGAAGATGTTCGTGCAGATGTGATCGGAGTTCCAGCTGTGCCGCGGAGTGCAGCGCTCGTACCGGCCGCGCGCGGTGGTCTGCCGTAGGAGTCCGTAGTGCTCGAGGTAGTTGACCGTCTCCAGCAGTGTGAAGCCATAGATCGCCTGGATCACCAGGAACGGCAGCACCTGCCACCCGAAGACGGCTGCGAGAGCGCCCCAGAGCACCACCGACATCGCCCAGGCGTTGAGGACGTCGTTGCTCGGGTGCCATACCGGCTTCTCGAGACGCTGCATCCGCTTGGCCTCGAGTTCCCACGACGAGCGCAGGCTGCCGACCACGCTGCGGGGCAGGAAGGTCCAGAAGTTCTCGCCCATGCGTGAGCTGGCGGGATCCTCGGGAGTCGCCACGCGCACGTGATGCCCGCGGTTGTGCTCGATGTAAAAGTGGCCGTAGAACGTCTGCGCCAGGGTGATCTTGGAGAGCCAGCGCTCGAGCGAGTCCTTCTTGTGACCGAGCTCGTGCGCGGTGTTGATGCCGATCCCGCCCATCGTGCCGATGGACAGGGCCACACCGACCTTCGACAGCAGACCGAGTCCGCCCTCGATGCCGAGCCAGCTGAGGTCCGACGCCGTCCAGAGGTAGCAGGCGAACACCAGGCTCGCGAACTGGAACGGGATGTAGGCGTACGTGCAGTAGCGGTAGTACTTGTCGTTCTCGAGCTGCTCCATCAGCTCGTCCGGGGGGTTGTCGCCGTCGGGTCCGAAGAAGACATCGAGGGCCGGCAGCAGGACGTAGACGAGCATCGGTCCGATCCACCACCAGACCGGGGCCACCAGATCCCATCCCAGCGCGTTGAAGGCCGCGACGAGTCCGGTCGCGAGGAAGACCGCAGTCGGAGGGATCAGGCCGAGGAGCCACAGGTGGCGCTTCTTGTCGCGCCATTCGGTCACCGGTACTGCGTCGGGCTGGGCTGCGGTGGGCATCGTCGTCGCCTCCATCGATGTGTCGGGGGTCACTGGTGAAGTTGACAATAGCTGTTGACGAGTCCCGTGTCTAGACAATGCGGGTAATTTGTAAAGTAGGTTGTCGTCGACGGAACCCGCCGGTCAGCGGTTGTCAGGGAGGGCGACGGAATCCTCGCGGGCACCGTCGCGTTCCAATCCAACGGGGCGTATCCGGCTCGCGTGCCGCACGCGACGCCGCCGCCCGCATCACGCATCGTCGACACGTTGAGGAGGACTCGATGACACAGGTGGCCATCATCGGCGGACACGGGAAGATCGCGCTGCGACTGGCGAAGATCCTCTCGGGGCGGGGTGACGACGTCACCTCGATCATCCGCAATCCCGACCACGCCGACGAGGTCGCAGCGACGGGAGCGACCCCCGTCGTCGCCGACATCACCGAACTCGACACCGCCGGACTGGCGTCCGTGCTCGGCGGAGCCGACGCCGTCGTGTTCTCGGCCGGTGCCGGTGGTGGCAACCCCGAGCGGACCTACGCGGTCGACCGGGATGCGGCGATCCGTGCCGCCGACGCCGCGGCATCTGCGGGCATCGATCGATTCGTCCTCGTCTCGTACTTCGGAGCCGGACCCGACCACGGTGTGTCCGAGGACAATTCGTTCTACGCATACGCCGAGGCAAAGGCCGCGGCCGATCAGCACCTGAAGGAGTCGTCGCTCGCGTGGACCATCGTGGGGCCGAGTCGACTCACCGACGAGAAGGGCTCCGGTCGCATCCAGGTCGGCGGCGAGCGAACCGAGAGCGGCGAGGCGAGCCGTGACAACGTCGCCGAGGTGGCCGCCGCGGTCCTCGCGGCACCCGACACCGCGCGAAAGGTGATCGAGTTCAACGACGGCGAGACCCCGATCGCCGAGGCGATCCGTTGAGCACCGGCTCGCCCGACATCAGCGGGCTGTTGACGCCGCTCGAGACGCCGTCGCTGACTCTGCCGAACCGCTTCGCCATGGCGCCGATGACGCGGATGTTCTCGCCCGACGGCGTTCCCGGGGCCGATGTCGCCGAGTACTACCGCCGACGCGCTGCGGGCGGGGTCGGACTCATCATCACCGAGGGAGCGTTCATCCCGGACGACGCCGTCGGTGCGAGCCGCCGGGTCCCGCACCTGTGGGGCTCCGACGCGGCCGACGGCTGGCGCGGGGTGATCGACGCGGTCCACGAGTCCGGATCGAAGATCGTCCCGCAGCTGTGGCATATGGGCGTGGGCCGCGGCGCCCAGTACAAGTACCGCCCGGAGATCGAGACGGTCGGGCCGTCCGGCATCGGCCTCGACGGTGCGCCGCTGGGTCGCGCACTGTCGACCGGTGAGGTCGACGGACTCGTCGCGGCATACGCCGACGCCGCGGTCTTCGCCAAAGAGGTCGGCTTCGACGGCCTCGAGTTGCACGGTGCGCATGGGTACCTGCTCGACTCGTTCCTGTGGTCGGAGACCAACCGACGGGACGACGCCTACGGCGACCTCCTGGCCTTCCCGACCAGGGTCATCGCTGCGGTTCGTGCCGCCGTCGGCGACGATTTCGCGATCATCTACCGGTTCTCGCAGTGGAAGTCGGAGCGGTACGAGGCGCGTGTCGCCGACACCCCCGACGAGCTCGCGACCATCCTGACCGCGCTCGTCGATGCCGGCGTCGACATCCTGCACCCGTCCACGCGCCGCTTCTTCACACCTGCTTTCCCGGACGCGGACGAGCATCGGACGTTGGCCGGCTGGACCCGCAAGCTCTCCGGTGTCCCGACCATCGCGGTCGGTTCGGTCGGTCTCGACCGTGTCTTCACCGACGGCGGCGTCGGGTCGGTGGCAGCCGGGTCGGCGGGACTCGAGCGCGTCGTCGAGCTGTTCGACGACGAGGAGTTCGACGTGATCGCCATCGGTCGCGCGCTGCTCTCGGACGCCGAGTTCGTCACCAAACACGCCGGCGGGCGCAGCGACGAGATCACCGCATACGACCCTGCGGTACGTGGGGTGCTCGCCTGAGAAGGCGCTGATCTGCATCGATGAGCGGCACCCGAGGTGGGCACAGAGCCTCGGGTGCCGCCGCCGTCGGGCCGCGACCTTCTGCTCGGCGTGAGTGAAACCCTGGCCCGCGCCGGGAGCACGTCACTACCTTCGGTCTCTTATGGCCACCAGTCTGACCCGCTCCGGCGTGCCCGGCGGGACCACCGTCCCCGATGCCGGCCCCGATACCGATGCCCTCGTACCCGACGAGACCGAATCGGAACGACGGTCGCGGTTGCGGACCGTCGTCGCGGCGAGTCTGCTCGGTACGACCATCGAGTGGTACGACTTCTTCCTCTACGCGACCGCGGCCGGCCTGGTGTTCAACACCCAGTTCTTCCCCGACCAGAGCTCGTTCGTCGGGACGCTGCTCTCGTTCGCGACCTTCGCCGTCGGATTCCTGGTGCGGCCCATCGGCGGCGTGGTCTTCGGCCACATCGGAGACCGCATCGGTCGTAAGCGGACGCTGGCACTGACGATGGTGCTGATGGGTGTGGCGACCGCCCTGATGGGAGTTCTGCCGACCGCGGCGCAGGTCGGCGTGGTCGCCCCGATCCTGTTGTTGCTCCTGCGGATCGTGCAGGGATTCGCGCTCGGTGGCGAATGGGCGGGTGCTGTCCTGCTGGCCGTCGAGCACAGTCCCCGACGCCGGCGCGGACTCTTCGGCAGCATCCCGCAGATCGGTCTCGCGCTCGGGCTGGCACTGGGGACCTCGGTCTTCGCCGTCCTCCAGACGGTGTTCGACGACGACGCTTTTCTCGCCTACGGCTGGCGGATCGCGTTCCTGCTCAGCATCATCCTTGTGGTGGTCGGGTTCGTCGTCCGGCTCAAGGTCGACGAGACCCCGGCCTTCCGCGAGGTCGATCGACTCTCACGGACGTCGGCGGTACCGCTGCGCGAGGTGGCGCTGCCGCCGAACACCCGCAACACCGTGCTCGGACTGCTCGCACGCTGGGGCGAGGGGTCGGCGTTCAACACGTGGGGTGTCTTCGCAATCGTCTACGCCACCAGCGAGCTCGGTCTCGAGAAGGTGCCGGTACTGGTGTCGGTGAGCATCGCCGCCGCCGTGATGGCCGTGCTGCTGCCGTTCTCGGGGCTGCTCACCGACCATTTCCGCCCGAAGACCGTGTACCTCACCGGGATCGCGGCCTACGGGCTGGCGGTCTATCCGGTGTTCTGGCTGTTCGGCACCCAGAGCCTGGTCTGGTTCACGGTCGGTCTGGTGTTGGTGTTCGGCATCGTCCATGCGCTGTTCTACGGGGCCCAGGGAACGTTCTTCGCGAGTCTCTACCCGACCGAGGTGCGGTACACGGGGCTGTCGGTGGTGTACCAGTTCTCGGGCATCTACGCGTCCGGCCTGACACCGCTGATCCTGACCGCACTGATCGGCGCGACTGCCGGGGCGCCCTGGCTGGCAGCCGGATACTTGGTGCTCACCGCGGCGATTAGCGTGGCGGCCACCGCCGCGGTCCGGGAGCGCGACCTCTTCTTCTGACCACGTCTAGCGCGGCAGCGGGCGGGCACCATAGCCACCCACACCGGGCCGGCCCAGACAAAGAATCAGCGCAGGCAGGATCGGTGGTCTCCGGGCCATCAGTCGTCACCCTGTAGGCACGGCGGTGTCGTGCGCGCGGCCGCGTCTGGAGGCCCCCATGGCAGAGTCGCTGAACCTCGGTCACGTCGCGACGGTGATCGCCGTGGTCGACCACGGCGGATTCACCCGCGCTGCACGCGCACTGCACATCAGCCAGTCGACGGTCAGCCACCATGTCCGCGCGGTCGAGAACCGGGTGGGCCGACCGTTGTTCCTGCGCGATCACCGCGGCCAGACGCTGACCCCGGACGGGCACGACTTCGTGCACGGCGCGCAGCTCCTGCTGGACGCGCACGATGCACTGATCGGGCGATTCGACGCCCCGACGACGCCGGCCCTGGCCATCGGATGTACCGAGCACGCCGCCGATCGGTTGCTCCCACAACTGCTGGCGGGATTCCGGGAGGCGCATCCCGGATCGGACATCTCGTTCAATCTGGACCGCTCATGGGAATTGGTCGATGCGGTGGCCAGGGCGGAACTCGATCTGGCGGTCATCCTCGCGACGTCGTCGGCGACGGCCCCGGGTGACCGCGTGGGCGATCTGGGATTGCGATGGGTCGCCGCACCCGCCGCACTGACCCGCTTGCTGGGCGAGTCGACGCTGCCGCTGGTGGCCTTCGACGGGCGCTGCGGTATCCGCGAACGTGCCCTGCAACGTCTGCATGACGACCGTCGCGATGCTCGGGTGCAGGCGGCAGGTTCGACCCTGGATGCCGTGATCAGCGCGGCGCGAGCAGGTCTCGGCGTCGCACTGCTCCCGTCTTCCGCCGAGCCGCCGGACGGGCTGGTGGAGGTGTCGGGGTTACCGCCTGCCGGCGAGATCGGGGTACATCTGGTGACCCGCGACGGCCTCGACCCGGCCGACGTGCGGATCGCGCACCGGGTGACGCGCGCACTGCTCGACGCGCACGCCGCTGGTCCGCATCCGCCGCGCGACAGTCCTTTTCCGCCGCCACGACCGCAAGGCGCGGCGGCAGCCGCAACGCGCTGACCAGCGCAGACCGACCCCATCGGGAATCCCGATGGGGGACATCGGAAATGCGCACTGGCCGAGACGACATACGGGTTCCTACGCTCGCTTGCACCGACGAACCGAGCACGAGGAGACGAACTCCGATGACCACGAACACGATCGACCAGGCAGCTCCGGCCGCGCCCACTGCGCACCGCCCCGACATCGAGGCGACCCTCGCCTCGTGGGAGGGTCCCGTTCCCTCCACGCGTGAGGGGTGGATCACCCGCGCAGCAGAGGCCGCAGCGCTGGTCGGCACGACCTCGCTGGCCCGCGACACCGAGGCCGCGAACCCGGTGCAGGAGGTCGAGTGGATTCGGCGTGCCGGGCTGATCGGGCTGCAGGGACCGGTCGAGCACGGGGGCGGGAACGCGGACTGGGCCACGGTTCTCGACGTCGTCGCCGAGTTCGCCAAGGTCGAGGGATCGATCGCGAACATCCTCGGATGGCACTACGCCTACTTCTGGCTGTTCCGTTCCTTCGGTACCCCTGAACAGCGGGAGCGGTGGGAGCGTGAGGTGACCGTGAACCGCCAGCTGCTGGCGGGTATCGCGAACTTCCGCGACGACGCGATCGCAGCCACGGACGAGGGCGACCACCTGATCTTGCACGGTGGCAAGCAGTTCAACACCGGACTCCCGGTATCCGATCGTGTGGTCATCGGCGTCGCCATCGACGGTGGCGACGTGTTCTTCGTCCTCGCCGACACGCAGCAGTCGGGCATCATCTACGGCGACGACTGGGACACCCTGGGTCAGCGTTCGACGGGGAGCGGTTCAGCGCGGATCGAGGGTGTCGAGGTGGCGTGGACCGAGGCGATCGGATTCGCCGACAAGCAGTTCCAGCCACAGAACGCCAACCTGACGCCCGGACTGACCTCGCAGACCCTGATGCCGACCTTCTACGTGTCGCTCGCGCGCGGCGCGCTGGACCGTGCCGTGGAGTACGTCACCGAGAACTCGCGGTCGTGGCTGCACTCGGAGTACGAGCGCGCCATCGACGAACCCCATGTGCTGGACGGTTTCGGCGGCCTGCAGTCGCATCTGCTCGCAGCCGAGGCCCTCTTGCGCGAGGCGTCGGCAAAGGTCAGTGCCGCTCTGGACGACCCGAACTCGATCACGCCGGAACGCCGTGCAGAGCTGGCCGCGCTGCTCTCCGCGGTCAAGACGGTTGCGGTGGAGACCGGCATCGAGGTGACCACCACCATCTTCGAACTCGTCGGCGCCCGAGCCACCGCCCGCCGCTACGAACTCGACCGGTTCTGGCGGGATCTGCGCACCCAGAGCCTTCACGACCCGGTCGCCTACAAGCGACGGCAGGTCGGCGCATACCTTCTGCGTGGTGACCAGCCGTTGGCCGTCGACTGGTATTCCTGAGCCACGGTCGTGTCGCCTGAGCGGTAGGTGGCCGTCCTTCCCGCGCGGCCAGCCGCGGAAACTGTCACCATGGAGCGGTGAGCATCGACGACGGCGCCGACGCCGATCTGCGGGCACTGGCGCGCGCGCACGGGGTGGCAACCAGCTATGTCGGCTGGGATCAGCTCGATCATCCGGTGGGTGCGGAAACGCTTGTCGCGGTGCTCGGTTCCCTCGGCGTCCCGGCCACCACCGACGATGAGATCGCGGCGTCGCGCCGAGATGCCGAACTCGCCGAGTGGCGGTCGTTCGTGCCGCCGGTGGTGGTGACGACCGAGGGCGACGTCGATGCGGACGTGATCGTCCACGTGCCCGAGGGGCACCCGGTCCATGTGATCATCACGACCGAGAACGGTGTCTCGCTCACGCCCACCCAACGGCAGGTCCGGGTCGAACCGAACGATGTGGACGGGGTCCTGCTCGGGCGTGCGACATTCTCCGTCCCGGTCGATCTACCACCCGGGTACCACCGGCTCAGTGCGCGCGATCCGGTCACGGACCGGCACGCCGAATGCGACCTCATCGTCACCCCGCGCCGACTAGACACCGCCGACCGGCTCACCGATCGTCAGCGATGGGGCCTGGCCGTTCAGCTGTACTCGATTCGCTCCCAGAAGTCCTGGGGGATCGGCGACTTCGGTGATCTCGGTGCCATGGCGGAGATCGCGGCGCGGCGTCACGGCGCTGACTTCGTGCAGATCAACCCGGTACACGCGGCCCAGCCACGGCCACCGATCGAGGCATCACCGTACCTGCCGACCACGCGGCGGTTCGTCAATCCGATCTACATCAGCATCCTCGACATCCCGGAGGTGGCGCGTCTGGGACCACGGGCGCGTCGACGTGTCCGCAAACTCGCGAAGACACTGGCCGCGGAGAACACCTCGATCCGGAAGATCAAGCGCAACAAGGTCTACCGGGCGAAGCTCCGTGCCCTCGAACTGATCTGGTCGGTCCCGCTCGATGATGCCCGCGAGCACGAGTTCCGGGAGTATCGAAAGGCCGAGGGGCGCGGACTCCGCCGATTCGCGACCTGGTGTGCACTCGCCGAGGAGTACGGCACCGACTCGCCGCGGTGGTCGACCGACTTCACCGACCGGCAGGTGGTCCTCCGGGAGCGTCGCGCCCACGCCGATCGGGTCCGCTTCTTCGCCTGGCTGCAGTGGATCTGCGATCAGCAACTCGCCGCGGCCCAGGACCGCGCCCGGGCGGCGGGCATGTACATCGGTGTGATCACCGACCTCGCGGTCGGCGTCGATCGCACGGGCGCCGACATCTGGATGCTGGGTGACGTCCTGGCACGCGGCGCGACCGTCGGGGCACCTCCGGACGGGTTCAATCAGCAGGGCCAGGGCTGGGATCAGCCGCCCTGGCATCCACGTCGGTTGGCCGAGGCCGGCTATCGGCCGTACGCGGAGATGCTGCGGACGGTCCTCCGGCACGCGGGCGGTGTCCGGGTCGACCACATCCTCGGGCTCTTCCGGCTCTGGTGGATTCCCGACGGTAGGGGGCCGGCCGACGGCACATACGTCGACTACGACCACGAGGCCCTCATCGGCATCCTGGCACTCGAGGCGCAGCGGGCCGATGCGGTGGTGATCGGCGAGGACCTCGGAGTCTTCGAGCCGATCGTGCAGAAGTCGTTGCGCGAGCGAGGGATTCTCGGCACCTCGATCCTGTGGTTCGAGCACGGCGACGACGGTCCGATCCCACCGGAGGAGTACCGGCAGCTGTGCCTGACATCGGTGACCACCCACGACCTGCCGCCGACCATCGGTTATCTGGCCGGTGACCACATCGAACTACGTTCACGCCTGGGGCTGCTCGAGACCGGCGAGGAAGCCGAGCGCGCCCGCGACGAGGCGGATCGCGACGCGATCCTGGCGCTGGCCCGCGACCGCGGCCTGCTGTCCGCCGATGCCTCGCCCACCGATCCGGCCATGGTCGAGGCGCTCTACCGCCTTATTGCCGCGACACCGTCTGCGTTGCTCGGCGTCGCGTTGGTCGACGGTGTTGGGGAGCGGCGCATCCAGAACCAGCCCGGCACCGGCGGTGACCAGTACCCGAACTGGCGCATCCCGCTCGCCGACGATCGAGGGCGGGCCGTCGGGGTCGAGGACCTCGCCACGCATCCACGACTGGTGTCGCTCGCCGCCGCGCTCCGGGATGCAGGCGTCGGCTGAATCAGGCGTCGGCAGGTGTCCGTCGGGCCTCGATGATCGTCCACACCAGCGCAAGGAGGGCGAGCACTGCGACCGCGCTGTTGAGCACCTCGCCCGCGGTCTGCAGACCCCAGTGCGCGGCCGCGAAGCCCTGACCGACGATCGGTAGCGAGATCGCGACGTAGGCGACGACGAAGTAGGTGGAGGTGACCTCGGCGCGGCGATGCTCCGGGCTGGCGCCGACCACCGCCGCCAGGCCCTTGCTGAACGAGAGTCCTTGACCGGCACCGCTGATGACGGCGCCGAGGACCAGCACCACGAACGACTTCGCGACGAGTCCGCCGATCAGCACCAGCACGCCGGCCACCAGCAGCGAGCAACCGATGATCAACGCGCGTTCGGTGGGCACCGACCGACCGACGATCTGCGCGATCGTCGACGAGAGGAAGAGGATCGCGACGAGGATGCCTGCGACCGCGTGACTGTCGATGCCGATGATCTGCGACACGAACGACGGTGCGACGCCGGTGAACGACCCCATCACCGCGAAACCGGCGAAGGCGGCGATCGACGCGCGGGTGAAGACACCGCGCATCTCCGCGGGGACCGACAGTCGCTGGACCGACGGCCGCGCACCCGGTGTCACATCCACCGACTCCGAGACGAACCAGATCCCGACGCCGACCACGGCGAGCAGTACGAGGTCGACGATGAACGGTGTGCGCAGCGGCGCCGGACCGTACTCGGCGAGCAGCCCGGCCACCAGCGGTCCGAGACCGAGTCCGCCGATGTTGGCCGCGGTCGCGATCGCCGGAGCGCGTGAGCGCCACGAGGCCGGGGCCAACTCGATGACCGCCGCGGTTGCGGCTCCCGCGTAGATCCCTGCCGACACACCCGACAGCACCCGTCCGAGCATCAGTTGCCAGATCGGTCCGGCGGTGAGGAAGACGACGGCGCTCGCGATCGAGAAGAGCGCCCCCGCGATCAGCAGCGGTCGGCGGCCGACGACGTCGGACCATCGACCGAACAGGATCAGCGCGGCGATCACGCCCGCGGCGTAGACGGCGAAGATGATGGTGGTGGTGAGGACGCCGAACCCGAGCTCGCCGGAATAGATCGCATACAGCGGGGTGGGGAGCGTGGTACCCATCATCACCACCGCGAAGGCGAGGACCACGGACACGAATGCGAGGCCCCCCGACGTCCGGCGACGGGAGCCGACGGTCGATGCCGTGGACGAGGGAGCGGGCTGGTCCGCGCGGGAACTCATGACAGGACAAAGCATCGCACGCGTCGGGGCTATTCCGGGAGTGGGCCGATCTCACATCTACGGGTGCCAGTCCTGGATCCGGACCGACCGAGCCGACACGACCCGGTCGGGCGCGATGCGTAGTGCCGCATCCCGAAGCGCTGCCCGGACGCCGGCGGCCTGACCCACTCGTCCGACCAGACGTGCCTGGCTGGCGACGGCCTGGCTTCGGGGCCGCCGGATCGCGTCGTACTCGCCCAGCGCCGGCGAGATCCGTTGCCGGTCGTGGGCGACGATCGCAGGCCTGAGCAGCTTCTCGAGGACGGCGGCGTCTTCGAGCGCTTGGTTCGCTCCCTGACCCAGGTCGGGCGTCATGGCGTGGGCGGCGTCGCCGAGGAGGACCCGCGTGCCCTGCCGGTACGACGGCAACGGCTGCGCCAGGTACTCGATCGGCAGATACGAGACGGCGTCGGCGTCGGTTGCGTCGATGAGCTCACCGACAGGCGCGTGCCATCCGGCGAACGCCTCCCGGAGAACGGTGTGATCCGGGCGTGCGTCGCGATCGGTGGAGATGGCGGCGAACCAGTACACCCGTCCGTCTCGGAGTGGAGCGATCCCGAATCTCTTTCCGCTGCCGAAGGTCTCACCGCCTGCTGTCAGAGGGATCGGTCGGCGGGTGATGCCTCGCCACGCGCCGTAGCCGGCGTAGGTGACGCCCGGGTCCGCAGGCCATCCGGCTCGAACGCGACTTCGCAGTCCATCGGCCCCCACCACGACGTCGAAGTTGCCGACGCGCTCGTCATCGGCGAGCGTGACGCCGGTGTCGTCGGCGGCGACCACCTGCGCGCCGGTTCGGATCTCGACATCCGCGAGCCCGTCGAGGAGGGCGGTGTGCAGCTCGGTCCGATCCACCACGCGTATCCGCGCCGTCGCCTCCGAGCTGAAGCGGATCAGCCACGAACCGTCGGGGCGTCGACCACCGGCGGTGCCCGGTGGGGGAGCGTCCGCGGTCACCGCGCGGACGCGGTCGCCGAGCGACAGTGCATCGAGTGCGCGGAAACCGTTACCGCACAGCGACAGACCCGAACCGACCGGCGCGAACTCCGATGCTCGTTCGAGAACGACGACCTGCGCGCCGGACCGGCGCAACGCACCCGCGAGGGCGAGACCGCCCACACCGGCGCCGACGACGGCGACTCGAATCGGACCATTTCTCCGCATGAAGAGCTCAGACCCAGGAGGCCACCACGCCGGCGAGCAGCACCAGGACGCCACCCACCTCCGCGAGGATCAGTGCGAGCATGAACAGATGCGTGCCGGGCGTCGGCGACTCGAACTGATTGGTGGTGTCCTGCAACGCCCCGTGTACGCAGTAGGCGGCGACAGCACCGACGAAGAAGACGATCGCCACACCGGCCGCGGTCAGATTCACCACCGCGGGCCAGGCACTCAGGGCCACCAGCGCGGCCAGTACGAGGGTTGCGAACGAGTACATCAACGCTGCGCGGTGGGCCATGTCGACGTAGGGGTGGGCGAGATGGTCCGGGGAGGTACGCATCCCGTGGTACTTCCACACGCCCAACAGCAGCGCCCACACTAGGATCACGCCCGCGGCGAACACCACGATCGTCGAATCGGTGCCGATCAGGTGGCCGATCTCGCTCTGGGCCGAGAATGTCCGGGCTGCGGTCATCGCGCGAGGTTATCAACCCGCGCGCGGTGCTCGACATCGTCTGGATCGCCGCTGCCATTCCTTTCGACAGTGGCCTGAGTTACTGTGTCTCGAGTAACAGGTACATCGGCTGGGAGGTTGGTCATGCGGCCCGACTACGAGGCACTGATCGTCGGAGCGGGATTCGGCGGCATCGGTGCAGGCATCGAGTTGACCCGCCTCGGGATCACCGACTTCGTGATCCTCGAGCGCGAGGACGATCTCGGCGGCACGTGGCACGTCAACCACTACCCCGGCCTGGCGGTGGACATCGCCTCGGTGACCTACTCGTACTCGTTCGAGCCGAATCCGTATTGGTCACGACTCTTCGCGCCGGGTACCGAGCTGAAGAAGTACGCGAAGTACGTCGCCGACAAGTACGACCTCACCCGTCGGATGGAGTTCGGTGTCGCGGTCGAGCGCGCGGAGTGGAATCCCGACGAACACCTCTGGCAGGTGCGGACCTCCGACGGCCGGGACCGGAGCGCGAAGTATCTCGTGACCGCGACCGGGTTCCTCTCGCAACCACATGTCCCCGACTTCCCGGGGATCGACACGTTCGCCGGACGGATCATCCACACCACCCGCTGGGAAGACGGCCACGACTTCACCGGTGAACGCGCCGCCGTGATCGGCACCGGCGCCACCGCCGTCCAGCTGATCCCCGAGATCGCCGATCAGGCGCAGGCGCTGACCGTGTTCCAGCGGACGCCGATCTGGGTCGTCCCGAAGCTCGACTTCCCGATCCCCGCCGGTGTGCAGCGATTGTTCGCCCGGTTCCCGTTGACACAACGGGCCGCCCGACTCGTCAACACCTCGCTGCTCGAACTGTTGATGGTGGTCGGCGTGCTGCACTACCGGCAGGCCAAGATCGGCAACCGCATCGCCGCCCGACTGGCACGCGCGCACCTCCGCGCGCAGGTCGCAGACCCCGACACGCGGCGTCGGCTGACCCCGACCTACGACTTCGGGTGCAAGCGCCCGACGTTCTCCAACACCTACTTCCGGACCTTCAACCGGCCGCACGTGCAGTTGGAGACGGGCACCATCGAACGCGTGGTGCCCGAGGGCATCGTGACCGCCGACGGCGCGACGATCCCGGTGGACACCCTGGTGCTGGCAACCGGGTTCAACCTCTGGGACGTCAACTTCCCGGCGTTCGAGGTGATCGGCCGTGGCGGCAAGGATCTGGGCAAGTGGTGGCGCGACGGCCGGTTCCAGGCGTACGAGGGCATCACCGTGCCGGGCTTTCCGAACCTGTTGTCGCTCAACAGTCCCTACTCCTACAGCGGGCTCTCCTACTTCACGACCATCGAAGGGCAGATGCGCCACATCCGGCGGCTGTTCACCGAGATGCGACGCCGGGGCGACTCGACGTTCGAGGTCTCCGAGCGCGCCAACGACGCCTTCCTCGACCGCGTCACCGACGACCTGCAATCGTCGGTCTTCTACACCGGTGACTGCTCGCGGGCCCGGAGCTACTACTTCAACCAGCACGGCGAGGCGGCCCTCCTGCGTCCGTCGTCGACCTTGTCGACATTGCGGGAGATGGAGCGGTTCCCCTTGGCCGACTATGCCTTCAGCTGACCGGGCCTTCAGCTGACGCGCCGAGCGGGCCGGCTCCGCGGTGTGCCACCATCGATTCCGGTGGAGACGAACGCACGCCCCGAGATGATCCGGATCGACGGTGGTCGGTTCCGGATGGGGAGCGCACGCTTCTACCCGGAGGAACAGCCGGTCCGTGTGGTCGAGGTGGAGCCGTTCTGGATCGACCACGCGCCCGTGACCGTCGGCGAGTTCGCCCGATTCGTTCACGAGACAGGGCATGTCACCACCGCCGAGATCGCGCCGGATCCCGCGGAGTTCCCCGATGCCGATCCGGACCTGCTGGTCGCGGGTTCGCTGGTGTTCACCCCGACGTCGGGGCCCGTGCCGCTCGACGACCACCGCCGCTGGTGGCGGTTCGTCGCCGGCGCCTGCTGGTCGCGACCGTCGGGGCCGGGCTCCGATGTCGAGGGACGCGCCGACCACCCGGTCACCCATGTCTCGCACTCGGACGCGCTGGCCTACGCGGCGTGGGCGGGTAAGCGGCTGCCCGGCGAGGCTGAATGGGAGTTCGCCGCGCGTGGCGGCTGCGCGGACGCCCAGGGCGACGAACTCACCGCCGACGCCGAGTTCACCTGGGACATAGACGGAATCGACGATCTGGACGATGTGCCGGCCACCGTCTTCGTCGGGGACTTCCCGTGGCGCCACACCGGGCGTCGCGGTCCGGGCACGACGGCAATCTACACCAATCCGCCGGACCGCCGCGGGCTCGTCGACATGATCGGCAATGTCTGGGAGTGGACCGCCGACGCCCACACGCGTGATCACCGGCCACCGGCGGGCGGTAGCTGCTGCGCTCCGGCCCGCCCGGCCACCCTCGCCCGGCATCGCACCATCAAGGGTGGGTCCCACCTGTGTTCGCCGCAGTACTGCCTCCGGTACCGGCCGGCTGCCCGACAGGGACAGGATGAGGACTCCTCGACCGGTCACCTCGGGTTCCGCTGCGTCGCGGACTGAATTCGGCGATCCCGCGAAGGATGCGGATCACACCGGCGCGAGCAGCTCCGGTCCGTTGTTGGCGACGCGGTTGACCAGCGGAGCGACCTCGCGGATCTCGATGGCGGCCGCCACATCGTCGGCGGGTGGCGCGAACAGATCCTCGGGTGCCGTTTCGTCCGGGTTCAACCAGGCGTCCCAGTTCTCGAACGGCATGATCAGCGGCATCCGGTCGTGGATGTCACGCAGGTCGCCCACCGCGTCGGTGGTGAGGATGGTCGCGCTCAACAGGGGAGCGGCGTCCTTCGGTGCGTCCTTGGGACGCCACACCGACCAGAGGCCGGCCATGAAGAGTCGGGTGCCGTCCTTGGGCGACATGAAGAACGGGATCTTCGTGGGCTTGCCACCGTCGGTCGCTGCGCCCTTCTGCCACTCGTACCAGCCGTCCATCGGGATCAGGCAGCGCTTGGACTTCACCGCGGTACGGAACGAACTCTTCTCGGCAGCGGTCTCGGCGCGCGCGTTGAACAGCAGCGGCCCTTTGCCCAGTTCCTTGGTCCACGGCGGCACCAGGCCCCATCGCATGGCGCGGACACGCAGGGCAGCGGCGTCGTCGGGGTCGTCCTGAGAGTGTCGCTTGACCACCGACATGATCGTGGTCGTCGGGGCGACGTTGTAATTGGGCCCCGGGCCGCGGGGCTTCTCCTTCTCGTCGACGCCGGGCAGTGTCGGTTGCTCCGCCCCCTGCTGGTCCGACGTCTCGTCGGTGTCGGCAGAGGTGCCCGATGCGGCGTCCGGACCGACGGAGGTCACCTCGTTGACAGCGTCGATCTCGGCCGCCAGCTTCGCCGGATCGGTGGTCACCGCATAGCGTCCGCACATGACCCCATGCTGTCACGGGGCGCCGACAGCGGGGAGCCACCGCGGGCAGCTCTGTCGCGCTGACCTCACCGTCGGACGATCAGGCGAGGACGGACGCGGTGACCGCATCGGTGACGGCGACCAGGTCGGTGGGGGCGAGCGCGATCTCGACGCCGCGTCGACCTCCACTGCAGAGGACCATCGGCCATGCCAGCGCCGACTCGTCGACCACGGTGGGCAGCCGGGTCCGTTGCCCCACCGGGGAGACCCCGCCGAGCACGTAACCGGTACTGCGGGTGACGTCGCGGGCCTGGGCCATGACCGCCTTGGAGCTGCCGAGTGCTGCGGCCGCCGCCTTCACCGACAGCCGCGCAGGGACCGGGAGCACGGCGACCGCGAGTGTGGAACCGAGGTCGATCACCAACGTCTTGAGGATCTGTTCCGGCGCCACCCCGAGTCGCTCGGTCATCACCGCGACCGCCTCGTCCCCATAGGCGTCGGAGCGTGGATCGTGGCCGTACCGATGTACGTCGTGGGCTATGCCGGCCTTCTCGAGTGCGGCGATCGCCGGAGTCGCGGCCATGGTTTCTCCTTCTCGATGCTGGTCGGGGATGTGTGTCGTCAGAAGCACGGAGGGTCGAAAGACGTTGCGATCGGAACAATCGGGCATCGGGCGCTGTTGTGACCTGTGATGCCGCCGGTGGAGGACGTCCGATCCACCGCCGACGGACCGGCGACCAGACCGGTTCGCCACCCGACACGTTCGACACGAAGGAGGCCGCCGACCGCGATGAGTGCGTCGACTCTTCTCGCCTCGCCCACGGACATGGAGATCATGTCCGGCTCGGTAGACTCGCCTGACAGCACCGGGCGCCATCCGGCTCCCGGCATCGACAGCGGAGACGTGTTCGTCACCGACCCGCGTCGCCCGCGAGACCGCGTCCTCACCGGCGTCGGTCGCACGGGGATCGTCACCGAAGGGATCGTAGTGGCCGAATCCGAGTCCCCCGACGAAGAGCCCACGACCACGCGTCGCAAGGGCGGTCGGTCTGCATCCGGCGCCGGCTCGCAGGCGCCACGCCGTGCGGATCCCACCGAGACACCCGAGGCGATCACCGAGCGCTTCGAACGGGACGCGCTGCCGCTGCTCGATCAGATGTACGGCGCCGCCCTGCGGATGACCCGCAATCCCGCCGATGCCGAAGATCTGGTCCAGGAGACCTACGTCAAGGCGTTCTCGGCATTCTCGTCTTTCCGTGAGGGCACCAACCTGAAGGCGTGGCTCTACCGGATCCTGACGAACACGTACATCAACTCGTACCGAAAGAAACAGCGTCAGCCTGCGCAGTACCCGACCGACGAGATCACCGACTGGCAGCTCGCAGCCAATGCCGAGCACACGTCCACGGGCCTGCGATCGGCCGAGATCGAGGCGCTCGACGCGCTGCCCGACGACGAGATCAAGGCAGCTCTGCAGGCACTGCCCGAGGAGTTCCGGATGGCGGTCTACTACGCCGACGTGGAGGGCCTGCCCTACAAGGAGATCGCGGAGATCATGGACACGCCGATCGGAACCGTCATGTCCCGGCTGCATCGTGGACGCCGACAACTGCGCGATCTGCTCGCCGACGTCGCACGCGAGCGCGGTTTCAACCGTTCGTCGGCCGAGAAGGCCACCACCGAGAGCGGGGCGGCCCGATGAGCACCGAACCCCGATCCGACGATCCCGGCCTCGATCCCGAGTTCAACCGTCTCGACTGCTCCGCGGTCATCGCCGACGTCTGGCTGCTGCTGGACAACGAGTGCGACCCCGGTGCGCGCTCGCGCCTGCAGGCCCATCTCGACGGGTGTCCGTCGTGCCTGGCCCACTACGGCATCGAGCAGCAGCTCAAAGCGCTCGTCAACCGCAAGTGCGGTGGCGATCAGGCTCCCGAGGGACTCCGCGAGCGTCTGCGCGTGGAGATCCGGAAGACCGTGATCGTCAGCGAGACCACCTACCGCGAGACCCGCGGGCAGGACTGACTGCTTCTGGACCGACGGTGCAGTAGGCCCGCCGGTGCAGTGAGCGCGACGACAGAGCCCGGGTGTCGATCATCGTCCGATGATCGACACCCGGGCTCTTCCCGTACCGAGCGGTAGCTCAGGCGTTGGGACGCTTGCCGTGGTTGGCTGCGCTCTTCTTACGAGCGCGCTTCTTCCGTCCGCGCTTTCCCATGACGTTCTCCTTCATGCCGTCGGCCTTCTCAGGTGGCCGTCGGCCATTCTCCCATGCCGAGCGCCGTTTACCACATCCGGACCCGATCGGTGATCGGCCGATCGGCGATGCGGCGACGTCCGCGGTGGCCCGACCGACGCGTGTGCCGATCAGCGGTGGGCTACGTTATGTGCATGGCAGAAGACGTCGTGGCAGAGATCGTTGCGAGCGTGCTCGAGGTGCTGGCCACCGCCGGCCAGCAGGTCGAGGTCGGTGACACGCTGGTGCTGCTGGAGTCGATGAAGATGGAGATCCCGGTGCTCGCCGAGGAACCCGGCACCATCGCCGACGTCAAGGTCAAGGTCGGCGACGTCATCCAGGCCGGCGACACCATCGCCGTCTACCAGTGATCGCCGTCGCCGCGCGACGAGCTCGGATCTGACCGCCCGGCCCGATGTCGACGCTGGCCGACCTCCTCGCCGAGCACACCACCCTCTCCGACGCCGCCGCGGCACACCTGCAACGGCTCGTGGCCGAGTGGCAGCTGCTCGCCGACCTCTCCTTCGCGGACTTCTTGTTGGCCGTGCGCGCCGAACACGGCGACATCGTCACCGTCGCCCAGTGCCGTCCCAACACCGCGTCGACGGTGTTCCCACGCGACGAGGTCGGCACCGTCGTGGATTCGTCGGCGAACGCCCAGGTCGCTCGCGCGTTCGATGACGGTCGAATCCTGCGCGATGAAGACCCCGCCTGGTTCGGTCCGCTCGCGATCCGGCGTGAGGCGGTCCCGATCGCCGTCGATGGCGAGGTCGTGGCCGTGCTCACCCGTGCGATCGACCTCACCCACCCGCGATTGCCGTCGCCGCTGGAGCTCGCCTATCAGGATTCGGCCAACGACCTCTGTCAGATGGTCGCGGACGGGACATACCCGCAGGTGGAGGGCAATCCGCGCGGTCTGTCGACGCCGCGGGCCGGAGACGGATTCGTCCGTGTCGACGCCGACGGCATCGTGGTCTACGCGAGCCCGAACGCGCTGTCGGCGTTCCATCGCATGGGGTGGACCACCGAGCTCTCGCACACCCGCCTGGCCGAGGTGACCGCATCGCTGCTGACCGACCCCTTCGAGTCGGAGGACGCGGCGCTCATGATCGATGCGGCCGCGGGCGTGGTGCCCCTGCCCGCGGGACCGTATCGGGACGTCGGACTCCGGATGGAGGCCGACGCGAGCCGCGCGACCGTGTTGTTCCGCGCCGTCGCGTTGCACCCGCGCGGGGTCAGCACCGGCGCGGTGGTGCTCATCCGCGACGTCACCGAGGTGAAGCGACGCGACCTCGCCCTGATCTCCAAGGACGCGACCATCCGCGAGATCCACCACCGGGTGAAGAACAACCTGCAGTCGGTGTCGGCGCTCCTGCGGCTGCAGGCGCGCCGGACGTCGAACCCCGAGGCGAGAACCGCATTGACGGAGGCGGTACGTCGGGTCGGGTCGATCGCACTCGTCCACGAGATGCTCTCGGGGAGTGTCGACGAGGAGGTCGACCTCGACGAGGTGGTGGACCGGTTGGTGCCGACCCTCGTCGACGTCGCGTCGGGGGAGGCGCCGGTTCAGGTGCGCCGGCGCGATCGGCTGGGTGTGCTGTCCGCCGAGCTGGCGATGCCGCTGGTGATGGTGCTGGCCGAGCTCATCCAGAACGCCATCGAGCACGGATTCGCCCCCGGCCAGGAGCGCTGCGTGATCGACATCGTCGGTGAGCGCGATGTGCGCCGCCTCCGTATGGCCGTGCGGGACAACGGCTCCGGACTGCCGGATGGCTTCGATCCGGCGTCGTCGGACCATCTGGGGCTACAGATCGTCCAGACGCTGGTGTCGATCGAACTCGGCGGCACGCTCCGCATGGGCTCGAATGCCGACGGTCTGGGGGCCGAGGTGGAGATCGTGGTACCGGTCCACTGATCTCAGCGGATCATCCTGGAGCACAAAAAGACCCGGCCGAAGCCGGGTCTCTCGGTGGCCGCGGGCAGGCGGCGTGAGCAGCTAGACGCTGCTGCGGGTGCGCGTGCGCTGGGTGCGACGCTTGAGCGCGCGGCGCTCGTCCTCGCTCATCCCGCCCCAGACACCGGCGTCCTGACCGGACTCCAGAGCCCACGAGAGGCAGTCTGCGGTGACCGGGCAGCGGGCGCAGACGAGCTTCGCATCAGCGATCTGCGCGATGGCCGGGCCACTGGTTCCCACGGGGAAGAACAGTTCCGGATCCTCGTCGCGACAGATGGCCTTGTGACGCCAGTCCATTCCTTTACTCCTTCAGGTGCATGAGCGCACCACTCGATAACTACGTTCTGTGGTTTGTGAGGGCTGTAACCGTCAGTTCACGCGGCAGTAGGAACTGTTTCCGCGTTGTTGCTTGTGAATACTTTCACGAATCCAGACGAAGTCAATGGGGTTCCGTTAACACGTGGGCAACGTCACTGTGCGGGGGGTACGTGCAGTCAGTTCTACACCCATGCACTACTCTACGCTGCCGTTCGGGCGCAAGGGGTCGCATTTTCGCAGGTGGAGTCCCGAAATCCCTGGTCATCTCGCATCGTGCGCGGGTAGCCTGTGACTCATGACACGACGACGATGTTGATCTTCACGTACTGACCGCCGACTGACCACCGCAGCTGCGGTGGCCGGTCTCGCGGAGGACATGATCCCGCTCTATCCGTTGTACGCGGTCCTCTTCGCCGACCCCGTTGCCGGCGGCGGACTCTCACCGGCGGCGATCTCGTCACTGTTCGTCATCTGGTCGCTGACCTCGGTCCTCGCGGAGATCCCCTCGGGACTTCTCGCCGACCGTTACTCGCGGCGGGCGCTGCTCACCGTGGGGCCCCTGCTGGTCGGGTCCGGCTTCGTGCTGTGGGTCGGCTGGCCGTGCTACCCGGTGTTCGCGACGGGGTTCGTGTTGTGGGCCGTGGGTGGTTCGCTCCGGTCCGGCGCGATCCAAGCGCTGGTCTACGACGAACTCGATCTCCACGGACGCGCCGCTCGATTCCCCGCGGTGTGGGGTCGGGTCCGGGCGATGCAGGCGGCCGGAATGCTCATCGGAACCGCGGTGGCCGCCCCCTTGTTCGCCGTCGGTGGCTACCCGGCGGTCGGGATCGCCAGTGGGGCGGCATGTGTGCTGTGCGCGTCGGCGTCGGCATGTCTGCCGGAGACACGTCGGTCGGGGACACGTCGGTCGGGGGCACGTCGGTCGGGGGCACGTCGGTCGGTCGGGACCGGGGACGGTCTCACGTCTGATGTCGATGATGGTGAGACACAACAACTCTCCGATCACGCGCAGCCGATGGGTTGGCGAGCTGTCGGCGCCGATGCGCTGCGACAGGTCCAGGCGCATGCCGCGGTGCGCGCCGCGCTGATCCTGGTGATCGCTCTGACCGGGGTGGCGGCCCTGGATGAGTACCTGCCGCTGTTGGCGGACGAAATGGTCACGGGCGGAACGTCATCGGCGACGGGACACGGCGCCGCCGTGGGGATTCCGCTGCTGATGCTCGTGATCGCCATCGGCGACATGATCGGCAACCTGTGCGCCGGCCGATCCGCGGATCGAGGCGCGGTGTCGCGACGTCGGCTCGGCCGGTGCCTGACTGTCGGTTCGCTCGCGCTGCTGGCGGGTGCGCTGATCGATCATCCGATCGGGATCGTCGGTGTGGCAGTCGGTTTCGGTGTGTTCAGCTGGTCCCTGGTGGTCGCCGAGTCGGCGTTGCAGGATCGGGTGTCGTCGGCATCGCGCGCGACCGTCACATCGGTGGCCGGGGTGGGGGAGGAAGCGGTGGCGATCCTCGCGTTCGCCCTCTGGGCCGGCGGCTCCGCCGTGGCCGGACCCGCGGTGCTGTTCGCGATCGCGGTGGTGCCGTACGTGCTATGGGGTGCCGCGATGTGGGCCTCCGTGGCCCGGTCGCGGAGCGGCTCCACCACTCGGTGTCAGAGCGGGGGCGCGACCACGTCGAGGACCGCGGCCCGGTGGCCGAAGATCATCTCGCGACGCTCGCCGATGTAGTCGCCGTCCATCTGGACGTCGAGCGGCTCGTCGGCCACGAAACGGACGTGTGCGACGTCGTCGTCGCGATAGAGGTGTCGTGCCCTCGGGTCGCGCTGGGCCAGCAGACGAGCGGCCAGCGGGAGGGTGCGCAGTACCGACATGGATGTGGCGGCGAACACACCCAGGCGGGAGTCGAAACCGGTCGTCGGGTTGGTGCGGATCTCCCGAGAGCCGAGGTAGGTCCACGGGCTGAGGTTGCTGACGAAGCCGAAGCGCACCCCGGTGATGGGCGCACGATCGGGGACCTCGACGGTGAAGATCGCCGGGTCGGTCGAGTTCCGCAGAAAGGTCGCGATCGTCGTCCGGACATAGCGGCCCGGAGTCGCGGCCTTGCCCGCGTGGCGTTTGTCCTCCATCGCGTGCACCACGACGGCGTCTACCCCCATGCCCGCGTTGAAGAGGAACCAGCGATCGTCGGTGTGACCGAGTCCGATCCGCTGGGTCGTGCCGGACTCGAGCAGCGCGGCGACCTGGGACGTGGCCTGCAGGGGGTCTCCGTTGATCCCCAGCGCGCGGGCGAAGACGTTGGCGCTGCCGCCCGGGATGACGCCGATGGCCGGGAGGCGGGAGCGGGTACCGGACGGGGTGTCGTCGATGGCCGCCGGTGACGGCAGCAACCCGTTGACCGCCTCGTTCACCGATCCGTCGCCGCCGTGCACCAGCACCGCGTCGTAGCCCACCGTGGCGGCTCGGGCGGCCAGCTCACCGGCGTGACCGCGGTGGGTGGTGTGCTCCACGTCGACGTGGAATCGCGCCCCCAGGGTGTGCGCCAGAGCATCCCGACCGGCGGCAGAGGTCGCGGTCGCGAAGGGATTGACGATGAGCATGACGCGCACGACACCCGAGGATATTGGGTAGGGGCCACGCCCGCCCAATCGGCTCGGCTCCTCGACCGACACCACAGGTGGGTCGGCACGGGTGTCGTCGTGTTCACTAGCCTGGTGCCGTGAGCAAGAGGACGGGCGGCCGGACGGGCGGCGAACGCCCAGAACCAGAGCGGTCCGAACCCGTGGGCTCCGAGGCCGACGGGGCAGCAGGTGCACTACGGATCGACGACCGGCCCCCGACGACGATCAAGGTCGCCGGCGGGCTCACCGCACTCGAGGGCGCGATTGCCGTGGTCGCCGCACTCGTGCTGGTGATCCGTGGTCTGGCCGGCCACGACGAGACCATCGCCAACGGATACGGCACCGCCGGCTGGTTCGGCATCATCGGCGGCGGGGTACTGCTCGGCGGCATCGTGCTCTTCATCGGCAAGCGCTGGGGCCGGGCGATCGCGGTCGTCGCGCAGATCCTCCTGCTGCCCGTGGCGTACGCGTTGCTCACCGACAGCCATCAGCCGCTCCTCGGGGTTCCCCTCGCCGTGGCGGCGGTGGTGGTGCTGGTGCTGTTGTTCACGCCCGCATCGGTGCGCTGGCTGGCCGACGACTACGCACCCGATGCCGACCGCGACGAGTCCTGAGTTCGCCACCGGGGAACGCGCTGAGAGCGTAAGCGGGCCGATCCAGGTCGCTGGCCGTACAGTGGGGCCATGACCCGCACGTTGGCCATCGCGAACCAAAAGGGCGGCGTCGCCAAGACCACCACGGTGGAGTCACTCGGTGCAGCTCTTGCCGACCTCGACGCCTCCGTGCTCGTCGTCGACCTCGATCCGCAAGGCTGTCTTACCTTTTCGCTCGGCCATGACCCCGATCAGCTGCAGGCGTCGGTGCACGACGTGTTGCTGGGTGAGGAGGAGATCGCCGACGTCCTCCTCGACACGGAGGACAACGTCACCCTGCTGCCCGCGACAATCGACCTCGCCGGCGCGGAGGCGTTGCTGCTGATGCGTCCGGGGCGTGAGTACGCCCTGCGCCGGGCGCTGGCGGAGGTGGCCGAGGACTTCGACGTGATCATCGTCGACTGTCCGCCGTCACTCGGTGTGCTGACCCTCAACGGGCTGACCGCGGCGAACGAGGTGATCGTCCCGCTCCAGTGCGAGACCTTGGCGCATCGCGGTGTCGGCCAGCTGCTGCGCACCGTAAGTGAGATCCAGCAGATCACCAATCCCGACCTGACGATGCTCGGAGCCGTTGCCACGCTCTTCGATTCGCGGACCACGCACAGCCGCGACGTCCTGGCCGACGTGTCGGATCGGTACGAGTTGCCGGTGCTCGACCCGCCGATCCCGCGGACGGTGCGGTTCGCCGAGGCGACGGCCTCCGGGACATCGGTGATGCGCGGTCGCAAGAACAAGGGCGCCGCCGCCTACCGCGAATTGGCCGAGAATCTCTGGAAGCACTGGGAGGCCGGTGAGCCGATGCGCACCTTCGAGGGCGCCGCGGTCTGACCGACCGAGCGGTTTCGAAGTACTACGGCGGTGAGGGTGGCGCCTTTCAGAATTCGGTCGGCAACCCCAGTGCCGTGGACGTGTCGGTGAAGCTTCGCCGTACGGCGTCGTCGGTCCAGTCACTGCGGTCCAGGTCCGGAATGGCCTCACCGATCCGGTGTTCCCATCCCGTGGTCCACCGATCCGGGAAGGCCGTCCGCAGCACGTCGACCATGATGGTGACGGCTGTCGAGGCGCCCGGTGAGGCGCCGAGTACCCCCGAGATGCTGCGGTCCGCCGATGTCACGAGTTCGGTGCCCTGGTGTATCGCACCGACAGCGGACTCGTCGGGAACCACGAGTTGCGCACGCTGACCCGCCGGGATCAGCTCCCAATCGCCGTCGACCGCGGTCGGTAGGAATCGGCGCAGCTGCTCGAACTTCCGCGACCGCGTCGCGAGCAACTGCACGATGAGGAATCGGATCAGCGCGAGGTTGTGCCACATGGCCGCCGCGATCACCGGTAGGTTGCGCCATCGCAGGGTCGTGAACGCGTCGGTCAGGGAGCCGCTCTTCAACAGCCGCGTGCTGAAGGTCGCGTACGGACCGAAGAGCAGGTGTCGCCGACCGTCGACCACCCGCGCGTCGAGATGGGGCACCGACATCGGCGGTGCGCCGACGGCTGCCTGCCCGTACACCTTGGCCGTGTGCGCAGCCACGACCGACGGCGTCGAGCACCGGAAGAACGCGGCACCCACGGGCAGCACGGCATACCCACGGACTTCGGGCAGACCGGCTCGCTGCAGCAGGCGCAGCGCCAGTCCGCCTGCGCCGACGAAGACATGACGACGTGCGTGGATGGTGAACCGGCCGGAGTGACCGTCGGCATCGTCTGTGCGCCGGCCGCTCACGATCCAGCCACCGTCGGGTGTGCGGGTCAGCGATCGGACCTCGTGGCGGAGGAGGATCTCTCCACCGTTGTCGGCGATGATGTCGGCCGTCGCCGTGGTCAGCGCCCCGAAGTCGACGTCGGTGCCCCCGGGATGCCACGTCGCGGCAATCGGTTCGTCGGATGACCGGCCGCGCATCACCAGCGGTGCCCACTCGGCGATCTCGCCGGGCTCCTCGGAGTATCGGAGCTCGGCGAACAGCGGGTCGCCGACCAGCGTGCGGTGGCGTTCGCGCAGGTATGCGACGTCGTCGGCACCGAACACCACGTCCATGTGCGGTGTGGCATGGACGAACCGCGCGGGGTCGACGAGTCCGGACATGGCGAGGAACGCCCACCACTGTCGGGTCAGATGGAACTGACGTGCGATCCGGGCCGGTGTCCGACCGTCCGCCGGATCGGGCATGTAGTTCAGCTCGCACAAACCCATGTGCCCGGTCCCGGCGTTGTTCCACGGTCCGCTGCTCTCCGAGGCGAGGGTGTCGGCGCGCTCCACCAGGAGGATCCGCCAGTCCGGTTGCACCACCGCGAGCATCGCCCCGAGGGTGGTCGACATGATGCCGCCGCCGATGAGCACGACGTCGGCCTCGTGATCGGTCGTGAGATCGGCGGCGCGCTTGCCGGGACGTCGCATCGGGTCCTCCGTGGTCGTCATCGTGATCGCGGCTGTGATCGCGGTCGTGATCGTGGTCGAGGACACCAGCGTGCGCGCGGTAGATCGTTCCGTCCAATGCGATGTCGGACAGTTATCATCCGAATATGGATGAGTGGTTGACCGAACTGGCACCGCAGCTCCGGGCGCTGGTGGAACTTGCTGCGACCGACGGCCACATCACCGGGTCGGCAGCTGCTCTCGGTGTCCCGCAGTCGTCGATGAGCCGTCGCATCCATGCGCTGGAGGCGGCACTGGCGGTGCCGCTCGTGGTCCGGGACGGGCGCACCGTCCGTCTGACCCCGCGGGCGATCGACCTCGCCGAACAGATCCGTGGTCCCCTACGCGAGGTGGAGGCCGCCCTCGCGCAGGCGGCCGTCGGGGTGGACCCCGAGCACGGCACCGTACGGTTCGGGTTCCCGTTGACGCTCGGGGTCGGGGTGCTGCCCGCCCTGCTCGCCGAGTTCCGCCACCGCCACCCCGGCATCAGGTTGGAACTCCGCCAGGCGCACGGCGCCGCACTCGTCGACGACCTGCGACGCGGCACACTCGATCTCGCGGTCACCATCCCGCCGCCGACGGATCTGCCGTACGAGTTCCTCACCACCCAGGAGGTGTGCGTGGCCATGCCGGACGACCATCGACTCGCCGGACAGGGGACGGTCCGGCTCGAGGAGCTCGTCGACGAGGAGTTCATCGCCAACCCGCCGAGTTACCACCTCCGTCAGATCACCGAACGATGGTGTCGGGACGCGGGATTCGTACCGTCGGTCGGAATCGAGGTCACCGAGTTCGCGACGATCCGTGACTTCGTCCGGCGCGGATTGGGGGTCGCACTGTTGCCACCGGTCGGTCGACGATTCCGGGGCATCGTCGAGAAGTCGCTCTCCGGCGGCGATCACACGCGTGCGATCGCCCTGACATCGGCGACCACGACCTTGGGGCCGGCCACCGAGCTGCTGAGCGAGTTCATCCGTGACCGCGGACTGGTGCCGACGGCCTGACGCGCGGGGAGTTCTCAGTCGCCGCGGAGCGTCTGGACCGTCGGGCCCCACTGCTGGACGACGAGCCGGCCGATCACGCGCAGGCTCACCGTGGTGTCGCCGACACCTTCGCGCGGGACCGCGATGGCGCGCACCTCGCGGCCGGTGGCCGAGTCGCGCACGCTGATCCCGGATCGGCTGGGCAGCAACAGCTGTCCGGCCATCACCTCACCCGGGCCGAGGGTGTCGGGGACCTGATAGACGGGCCGTGCGGACGCGGCATCGAGGACCACGGTGGCGCGGCCGGTGAAGAACGAGGTCAGGCCGTCCTTGGTCAGGGGGAAGCTGTCGGCCGGCGCGCCGGCCGGGCCGTCCACTGTGTTGGTGGCGGTCGGGGCACCGTCGAGGGAGTACTGGCGGATGGCCGGACGTCCGCGTGCGCCGGTGATCGCGTCGACGTCGGTGCCGCCGTCGTACACGGCGATCGCCGAGTTGGTGACCGCCACCACGCGCGGCGGCGGACCGTCGGCGGTCGAGGTGATCAGGGAGGAGCCGTATTGCTGGACCTTCTCGTCCTTGTCGAGCACGGCGCCGAGGACGGTCAGTCGGTACCCCGCATCGCCTGCGCACCGCTCGACGACTGCCACCCGGTCACCGCCGAGTCCGGTGGACAGCAGGCGACAGTCGGTGCGACCGGGCTGCACCCCCGGTTTCACCGGGGCCTCCACCCGCCCGTATTCGATGCCGCGCACCAGGTTCGAGCCCCAGGTCTCCAATCGGGTCGCTCCCTGCGACAACACGTATCCGCTGTCGGTGACGATGTCGACGTCGTGGTCGGCCTCCGAGCTCCGCGTGCCGACGCGCATGCCGTCGTCACCCTGCAGTGCGGTCACCTCTCCGCAGCCACGCGAGTTGCGATAGACCGCGAGCGTGTCGTCCGCGGTCGCCGGCCAAGCGGCAGCCAGCGCGCACAACGGTAAATCGCGGCGATAGGTCCAGATCTCGCGTCCGGTCGCCGGGTCGTGGCCGGTGACGGTCCCGCCGTCACCGGTGACGACCACCGAACGCCCCACGGCGGGAACGTGGGTGAGCGGTGAGTGTGCCTGCCACGCCGGGACGAAGGTCGTCGGTACGGATCCGGCGACGTCGACGTCGGGGGCGGCCTGGGCGGCGGGCGTGCTGACGGTGCGACGAGCCGGACTCTCGAACCACACCAGGACGCCGACCACCGCGACCGCGATGACGATGGCGAGGCTGATGACGAGATCGAGCCGGGTGCGCCGTTCGGGACGGATGCGGGGCATCGACTACCCGATCATCTCAGGGGACACGGGGTGTGGGCCGACTGTCGCCGAGGATCAGTCGGCGTTCGGTCCGGCGGCGGTGTCGGCGGTCGGCTGCTCGGAACCGTGGCCGGCTGCGCCGCCGTGCCCGGCACCACCCCGACCGGAACCACCACGACGGCGTCGCCGACGACGTGGCTTCGATGCCCCCTCGCCGGAAGTGGACTCGTCGGTCGAGGCGTTCGACGTCGCATCCGCGGAGGCGGCGCCGTCCTTGACGTCGGGCTTGTCGGTGGACTTCGGTGGGCCCGATGCATCGCCGCCACCCGAGTTCTTGCCGCCACGGGTACGGCGACGGGTGCGGTTGGACTTCGGGCGGTCCTCGCGGGAGCGACGCTCGACCTTCTCACCCTCCGGACGTGCCGGCGGTGCGATACGGCCGGTGGCGTCGGCGGGGATGCCGAGCTCCTCCTGCAGGTGCTCGGACGTCGAGTAGGTCTCGACCGGCTCCGGCTTGTCGAGCCCCAACGCCGAGTTGATCAGTTCCCAGCGATGCAGCTCGTCCCAGTCCACGAACGTGATCGCGATACCGGTCCGGCCCGCTCGCCCGGTCCGGCCGATGCGGTGCACATAGGTCTTGTCGTCCTCGGGGCACTGGTAGTTGATGACGTGGGTGACGTCGTCGATGTCGATGCCGCGCGCAGCGACGTCGGTGGCGACGAGGACGTCGATGGCACCCGTACGGAAACTCTTCAGGGCCTTCTCGCGGGCCACCTGACCGAGGTCGCCGTGCACCGCGCCGACCTTGAAGCCACGCTCGGCGAGGTCGTCGGCGACCTTCTGGGCGGTTCGCTTGGTGCGGGTGAAGATCATGGTCGCGCCGCGACCCTCGGCCTGCAGGATGCGGGCGGTGAGTTCGGCCTTGTCGAGGGCGTGCGCGCGGTACACGTACTGCGTGGTGCGGTCGTGGATCGCGGAGTCGTTCGCGTGCTCGGCGCGGATGTGCGTCGGCCGGTGCAGGAAGGTGCGCGCAAGGGTGACGATCGGTCCCGGCATGGTGGCCGAGAACAGCATCGTCTGACGCGGGGTGGGCAGCGCCGACATGATGCGCTCGATGTCGGGCAGAAAGCCCAGGTCGAGCATTTCGTCGGCCTCGTCGAGGACGAGCACGGCGACCTTGCCCAGGACCAGGTGGCCCTGCTGGGCCAGGTCCAGGAGGCGGCCGGGGGTGCCGACGACCACGTCGATGCCGTTCTGCAGGTCCTTGATCTGGGACTCGTACGGACGGCCACCGTAGATCGAGGTGAGTCGCAGCGGTCGGGTGCTGCCGTCGGCGAGGGTCACCTCGAGCTTCTCGGCCGCGACCTTGAGATCGCCGGTCACCTGCACGCACAGCTCACGGGTGGGGACGATGACGAGCGCGCGCGGTGTGCCGTCGAGGGGCCGGACCCCGGTCGCCTCGGCGTTGGCGATGCGGTGCAGCAGCGGCAGGCCGAAGCCATAGGTCTTGCCCATGCCGGTGCGGGCCTGGCCGATGAGATCGTCACCACCGAGTGCCAGCGGGAGGGTGAGTTCCTGGATGGCGAAGGTGTGGGTCTTGCCGTCGTCGGCGAGCGCGCTGACGATCCGGTCGTCCACGCCCAGTTCGGCGAACGTCGGGGCGGTGTGGGTCTCGTCGACGATCGTCGTCTTCACGTCTGATTCGGTCATCGTGGGGGTTGTTGCCTTTCCGATTGTGTCCCGCACGCACGGAATGGCTCACCAGTCGACCGCGATCGGTTCGCGTGACCCGGGACGCCGCCCGGTCGTCGGGCGGGGAGGTTCCCGCAGGTGGCTCGGTTGTGCGCGCACAGTGCCCGGTGTCGGCGCTCGTGGGTCGGCAGGCACGTTGTCGATGCCGGGCCGTCCACCGAAATGTCACGTGCGCGTCAGTACACCGGTGCCGAGTGTACTTGGTGAACATCTCGGCCACGCCTACCATCTCCTCCATGTCCTCTGGAGCCCCCGTGTCCGGACCCTCGTCACACTCGCCGACCGTCGGAGACGGTGTGTCGCAGGGCGCCGAGGACCCGGCGATCGCGAAGCTCTTCGCAGTGCTGCTGGCCGGTGAGTACGCCGCGTTCTACCGCCTCATCGACGAGTCGCGGATGGCGCCGGACGTGCCCAGCGGCATCGCCATCGCGCGGATGGCCGCCTCGGAGATCCAGCACTTCGACCACCTGGCCGCACGGCTCGAGGGCACCGACATCGACGTCGCCGACGCGGTCACCCGATACCGCTCGGTGTTCGATCAGTACCACCGGGCGACAACTCCGAAGACCTGGTACGAAGCGCTGGTCAAAGCCTATGTCGGCGACGGTCTGGCATCGGACTTCTACAGCGAACTGGCGGGTGCGCTGCCGGAATCCGCGCAGGCGGTGGTGGCCGAGGTGATGTCGCAGACGGGCAGTTCGGCCTTCGCCCGGGAGCAGGTGCGCGCAGCGGTTGCGGCCGACCCGTCCCTCAAGTCCCCGCTCACGCTGTGGGGCCGCCGACTGCTGGGCGAGGCGATCACCCACGCACAGTGGGTGCTGGCCGCAGAAGAGGAGGTCACCGACCTGCTGTTCGAGGGGGCCACCTCGCTGCAGGGCGTCGCCAAGTTCTTCGATGCCGTGGCCGAACTGCACGCCACCCGGATGTCGGATCTGGGCCTCGGCTGAACCCTTGCCGGACCGCGACCCTTGCTAGTGCGCGGTGCCCAGACGCGGTAGCGCGGTACCGCGCGCCGACCGGACCGCTCGGCCGCGCA
Organism: Gordonia soli NBRC 108243; assembly: GCF_000334455.1. GTDB lineage: Bacteria > Actinomycetota > Actinomycetes > Mycobacteriales > Mycobacteriaceae > Gordonia > Gordonia soli. The sequence continues at coordinate 76,187 of NZ_BANX01000003.1, read as the reverse complement.
GTATCTGCACGTGCCGACGACCGTCGGTGGCGACGATGTCGACATCGTCGGGGAGGTGTCGTCGCAGCGCACGCGCCAGCGGTCCCGGTACCCGACGGCCCGGATCGTCGGGGCGACCGATCACCACCGTCGATGCACCCAGGTCGCGTACGGCGCCGACCAGTGCACGCACCGGATCCCCCTCGGCGATGATCGGCTCGAGCGGCCGGAGGCCGTGTGCGACCGCCGTCTCCCGCCCCCTCCGGACCAATTCGCCGACCGCGGCATGATCCGACAGTAGATACGCCTCCGCTTTGAGGACGTCGTGCAGGGGCGTCGGCTGCGGCCGGCTGCCACGACGCACCACCGCCGAGACCACGGCCACCTCGGCGCCCCGGCCGGCCAGCCGCGCCGTCGCCTCGATCGCGGCCATCGAGGCGTCACTTCCGTTGTATCCCAGGATGATCGGACCACTTCCGGATGGCCGGTCGATCCCCGTGACCGCCACCGCGTGCTGTCCGCCCAGGAGCTCCTCGATACGCATGGCCCCACCTGCCTCGTGTCCGGTGCCGGGGGCGTTCCCCGGCATCTCCGACGCTAGGTCGCGCGTCAGCGCGGATCTCCATGCCGGAGACGGACATCGCCTCCACCCCGGGGTGGACACCGAACTCCTACGCGGGGTCGATGGATTCGGTGCGAATGCGCCTATCCTTGTCCGGGTGACCAGGATCACCACCGTGCTGCTCGACCGGCTGCAGGCGGCGGGCGGCGACTATCCGCCGCTGTACCCGGTGGTGATGCTCGCGGCCAGCGCGGCCGTCACCGTCGTGGCGACGCTGCAACGCCATCCGTTCTCGGCCTCGTGGTGGGTGGTCGCCGCGATCGTCACCGCTCTGGGTTCCCTTGCCCTCGACCTCACGATCCCCGCATCGGTTCCACCGTGTGTGCTCGGCATCGTCAGCACGGTCTGTTTCCTGATGGACCCGGTGGCGACCGATGCCGCTCCGGTGCAACTCGCCCTGGTCACCGCCATCGCCGCGGCCATGCAGACGCTGCGCGTCGGCGTGCTGATCGCCGTCCTCTGCGCGGTCGTCATCGGGGGGTTCTGGTGGGGTGACCACCTCCGGGCGGCACCGGTGTACCTCCTCGCGGTGGCCTGCGGATGGCTGGTCGGTTACATGGTCCTCATCCAGAAACGGCTGGCGCAGAACCAGGTACGGACGTTGCAAGAACGCGCCGAGCGGGCCGCCAGTGACGAGCGCCGGCGAATCGCCCGCGAGATCCACGACGTCGTGGCGCATTCGTTGTCGATCACCATGCTCAACGTGACCGGCGCGCGGCACGTCCTCGAACACGGCCGCGACACCGCTGACGCCATCGATGCCCTCGGCGATGCCGAACGCCAAGGCAGACAGGCGATGACCGAGATCAGGCACATCGTGCACGTCCTGGGCTCCGACCAGTCGTCGGATGCGCCGACGCCCGGGGCCGGCGACATCGCGGAGCTGGTTCGCGATCACCGCAAGGCGGGGATGACGGTGTCGTTGCGGACGGTCGGGGACCTGGCCGAGGTGTCCACCCCGGTCGGTGCCGCGCTGTACCGGATCACTCAGGAGTCGTTGACCAACGTCGTCCGACACGGCGGGGTGTTGCGCGCGTCGATACAGCTCACCACTGTCGGCGACCAGGTGGAGGTGTCGGTGCGCAACCCCGTCCGGTCCAGTCCCAGAAGCGATTCCGGGAACGGCACGGGGGTCGAGGGCATGCGGCAGCGGGCAGCCCTGCTGGGAGGGTCGTTCGAGGCGGCGCGGGACGGCGCCACCTGGGCGGTGCGCGCGAGGCTGCCGATCAGGGTGCCGGCAGAACAGGGGAGTACATGACGGCAGCAGACAGCACGGTCCCGCCGACGGCGGCCGACACGATCCGCGTCCTGCTGGTCGACGACCAGGAGCTCATCCGAACCGGCCTGCGGCGCATCCTGCACATCGACGAGGGATTCTCGATCGTCGGTGAATGCGGTGACGGTGACGAGGTGGTGGCAGCTGTCGCCGCATGTGAACCGGACATCGTGGTGATGGACCTGCGGATGCGGCGGGTCGACGGCATCACGGCGACCGCGATGGTCGGCACCCTGACCGATGCGCCGCCGGTACTCGTGCTCACCACCTTCGACGACGACAAGTTGCTGTCGTCCGCGCTGCGGGCCGGGGCGGCCGGATTCGTGTTGAAGGACTCGTCGGCCGAATCGTTGATCTTCGCGGTCCGATCGGTGGTCCGGGACGGCGCCTACCTCGATCCGGCGGTCACCGCGCGGGTGCTCTCCGGCTTCCGGCGATCGGCACCGGATCGGACCCCGACCACCACCGTGAGTGGTCTGACCGATCGCGAGACCGACGTGCTGCGGCTGATGGCCCGCGGCCGGACCAATGCCGAGATCGGTGTGGCGCTGCGGATCTCCGAGGTCACCGGGAAGTCCCACGTGAACCACATCTTCACCAAACTCGACCTGCGGGACCGGGCGGCCGCCATCATCTACGCGTTCGACCGCGGGCTGGTCCATCCGGGCGACGACTGAGCGTTCTGCTCTCAGCGGAGCCGGTGTCGCTCGGTTCGGCGGCTGAACTAGCCTGGTTCGGAGAGTTCGTCTGTGGCGCGTCCCGCGCACCGGGCGCCGCACGTGATCAGAGAAGGATGGCCATGTCCGTCGAAGTGAAGATCGGCATCAGCGACAGCAACCGCGAGCTGTCCATTCAGTCCACGCTCACCAGCGACAAGGTCTACGCAGAGGTCGAGGCCGCGCTCGGTGGCAAGCAGCAGTTGCTGTCCCTGGTGGACGACAAGGGGAGCCGGTACCTGGTGCCGGTCACCAAGATCTCCTACATCGAGGTCGGTGGCGGCGAGAACCGCAAGGTCGGCTTCGGTTCCTGACCGACGCCACACAGACGAACGGCCACCCCATCCGGGGTGGCCGTTCGTGTGTTCGGGAGGTCTCGTGTCTCAGGCGACCGGTGACTCGTCCTGCAGCGGGACGTGTGAGAGTCCGCCCCACAGCAGGGCGACGGTGGTGTCGACGGCGTTCTGCTTGTCGATGGGACGCTTGGCCTCGAGCCAGTAGCGTGCGTTGACCTGGCTCGCGCCGACCAGCCCGGCGGCGAGCATCCGCGAGCGGTACGGATCGAGACCGGAGTCGTTCATGACCAGCCCGTAGACGGCATCGACGCAGGCCTCGGTCGCGCCTTCGACACGCCGGATGACCGCGGGATCCATGGCGTCGGAGGAGAAGATCAGCCGATATCCGGAGTTGTCCTGGTCGATGAAGTCGAAGAACGCCTCGACCGCGGCGCGGACGCGCTGACGGTTGTCGGTGGTGGTCAGCAATGCGGTGTTCACATCGCTCACCAGCTTCTCGGCGTGGGAGTCGACGACCGCGATGTACAGGTCGAGCTTCGAGGGGAAGTGCTGGTAGAGCACCGGCTTGCTCACCCCGGCGTGTACGGCGATCTCGTCCATCCCGGCGGAGTGGTAGCCACGCTCGACGAAGATCTCGCTGGCTGCGTCGAGCAGCTGCATACGCCGCGCGCTCCGAGGCAGGCGGGTGCTGTTCCGCCCGGCGGTCGAAGATGAGTTCGCGGCAGTCGACATGGGATGAGCGTACTCGGGCGGGCGTCTCATTCCGGAACGTGCCACGACGACGGGGTTTCCTGGCAGGCATTCGCGGGGTCCTGTGAGAAAGTTGTGGGGTGAACCGCCCACCCAACGGGCCGACCGGTTCCGGCCCGAGTGCCAGGAGCGCAGCGAACGACCCCGAGCCCACCGCCGGGGGCGCGGCGACCGGCTCCCGGCCCACCGCCGGGAGCGCAGCGACCGGCTCCCGGCCCACCGCCGGGAGCGCAGCGACCGGCTCCCGGCCCACCGCCGGGAGCACCCGGTCCCGACCGCGTCCTGACCAGCCGCTGCGCGCGCGCTGGGACCCGACCGACGACAGCGGCCGGCAGCGGGTCGACCGAGAGGGACAACCCGAGCGCAAGAAGCAGAGTGCACTGGGACGGTTCGTGTCGACCTACGGGTGGCGCGCGTATGCGATCCCGGTGCTGATCGTGCTGACCATCGTCCTCATCATCGTGACCGTCCGTGACGGTGGGACGAACTCGGCGTCGGCGGCCGATGCCACCCCGGATGCGGCGTCGCGCAACACCGACGTCAGCAAGGAGACGGCTCCGGTCGGAGCGCCGACCGGACAGATCCAGGAGGCCGCCCTTCCTGCCGGCTCCCTGCCGCCCGGCGGGCCGTATACCGGCAAGGGACGCGAGAGCTACCGCGTCGTGCGGGGCGACGGCCGCAAGGTCGGCACCGGGCCGCAGGAGTACACCTACACCGTCGAGGTGGAGAACGGTCTGAACCCGCAGGATTACGGCGGCGACCCGACCTTCGCGAAGATGGTCGACTCGACGCTGGCCAATCCACGCGGCTGGATCGGCGACGGCAAGGTCTCCTTCCGTCGGATCGACTCGGGCGAACCCGATCTGCGGATCTCGCTGACGTCGCCGGGAACCACCCGGGAACTGTGCGGCTACCAGATCAAGCTCGAGACGTCGTGCTTCTATCCACCGGATCGTCGGGTCACCCTCAATGAGGCCCGGTGGGTGCGGGGTGCGCTGTCGTACCAGGGCGACGACCTGTTGTATCGCCAGTACCTCATCAACCACGAGACCGGTCACGGGATCGGCTACGAGGCGCACGAACCGTGTCGCGAGAACGGCGCGCTGGCGCCGGTGATGATGCAGCAGTCCTTCGGTGTCGCCAACAGCGAGATCATGGCGCTCGATCCGCAGATGAAGGCCAATCGGGCGCTGGCGTGCACCCCGAATCCGTGGCCGTTCCCGTCACGTCGGTGACCCCGGTGGCGTGCGCCCGCGAGGTCGGAATGTCCGACCCGGGGGCATCGTTGAGGTGAGCAGTCAACACAACTGGAGGCATCGTGTCGTCATTGCCGCCGCTGGTCGAGCCCGCGGGTGATCTGTCGAACGAGGAGGTGGCGCGCTACAGCCGCCACCTGATCATCCCCGACGTGGGGATGGACGGACAGAAGCGCTTGAAGAACGCCAAGGTGCTGGTGATCGGTGCGGGCGGTCTGGGCTCACCGACCCTCCTGTACCTGGCCGCCGCGGGTGTCGGCACGATCGGCATCGTCGAGTTCGACGTGGTGGACGAGTCCAATCTGCAGCGCCAGGTGATCCACGGGCGCTCCGACGTCGGTCGGCCCAAGGGCGAGAGCGCGCGCGACAGCATCCTGGAGATCAACCCGTATGTGCAGGTGAACCTGCACGAGCAGCGACTCGAGCCCGAGGGTGCGATCGAGCTGTTCTCGCAGTACGACCTGATCCTGGACGGCACCGACAACTTCGCGACCCGGTATCTGGTCAACGATGCCGCGGTCCTCGCGCACAAGCCCTATGTGTGGGGTTCGATCTACCGCTTCGAGGGCCAGGCGTCGGTGTTCTGGGAGGACGCCCCCGACGGTCGAGGCCTCAACTACCGCGACCTCTACCCGCAGGCGCCGCCGCCGGGCATGGTGCCGTCGTGCGCCGAGGGCGGCGTACTCGGCATCCTCTGCGCCTCGATCGGGTCGATCATGGGCACCGAGGCCATCAAGTTGATCTGCGGGATCGGTGAGCCGCTGTTGGGCAGGCTGATGGTGTACGACGCGCTGGACATGACCTACCGCACCATCAAGATCCGCAAGGATCCCGAGGGCGAGAAGATCACCGAGCTCATCGACTACGACGAGTTCTGCGGTGTGGTGTCGACCGAAGCCGCAGAAGCCGCGTCGGGGTCGACCGTCACGGCATCGGAGCTCAAGGAGAAGCTCGACCGCGGTGCCAAGGTCGCGCTGATCGACGTCCGTGAGCCGGTGGAGTGGGACATCGTGCGGATCGAGGGCGCGACGCTGGTCCCCAAGGGCGACATCCTCTCCGGTGAGGGGCTGGCGCAGGTGCCCCACGACCGCCCGACGGTGCTCTACTGCAAGACCGGTATCCGGTCGGCCGAGGCGCTCGCAGCACTGAAGCGCGCCGGTTTCGCCGACGCCACACACCTGCAGGGCGGCATCACCGCCTGGGCCAATCAGGTCGACAAGACACTTCCCGTCTACTGACCTCACGTGTCGGCGTGCGCGTGGCACAACCGCTGCGGCCGTCGACGTCGGTAATCTCGCAGTCGTGAACGCTGTCCCCGTCGAGCCACCCGACCATGTGCTGAACACATTCGGGCTGACCGCGCACCCGCCCATCGCCATGGGGGAGTCGTGGATCGGCGGGTGGCGCGTGGGCGAGGTGGTGCTGTCGCTGGTACCCGACCACGCGCGGGCCGCCTGGTCGGCGTCGGTGCGGGAGGCGCTGTTCGTCGAGGGGCTTCGTATCGCACGCCCCTTCCGCGCCACCGACGGTCGCTATGTCGTCTCCGGCTGGCGCGCGGACACCTACATAGCCGGTGCCCCCGAGCCCCGTCACGACGAGGTCCTGTCGGTCGCCGACCGGCTCCACGCGTCCATCGCCGGGCTCGAGCGCCCGCGATTCCTCCTACAGCCACCTGCCCCGCCGCACACCGACGTCGACGTCTTCACCGCCGCCGATCGTGCGGCCTGGGAGGATGTGCCGCTGCGGTCGGCGCGCGCGGCCGGGATGGGACAGCCGACGTCGCCGGACGGCGTGGAGAGTGTCGAGATCCTGACCACCCTCGCCACCTTGCGCAAGCCGGTCGACCTGCCGTCCCAGGTGGTCCACGGCGACCTCTTCGGCACGGTGCTCTTCGCCGGCGCCGCGGCACCCGGCATCACCGACATCGTCCCGTACTGGCGTCCTGCCTCCTGGGCGGCGGCTGTCGTGGTCGTGGACTCCCTGGCGTGGGGTGGAGCCGACGAGGGTCTGGTCCATCGATGGGCCGATCAGCCCGAGTGGCCGCAGATGATGTTGCGGGCGACGATCTTCCGGCTTGCCGTGCACGCCCTGCACCCGAGGTCCACCTCCGGTGCGCTGCCCGGTCTCCGTCGAGTGGTCGAGATCGTCCGACTTCTGCTGTAATCGCAGGTGAGCAGCCCGTATGCGCCCACATGGGCGTCTGGAGGTGGTCTCACAGCCACGGTGTGACGTTGTGAGCGAAACGTGACTGCCCGGTCACGCGAGGGCAAATCGCCGCAACACGCGTTCCCTAACTTTGGTCGCAATCGGCCGACACCGTCGTCGGCCCCGTGCACCACGATCGACGGGAACGCCCTCCATGACGTTCATGCAACTGCTACGCCGGGACCACACCATCACCGACTGGGATCCCGAGGACCGGACCGCCTGGGACGGCGGAAACGCCGCAGTCGCCAAGCGCAACCTGGTCTGGTCGGTGATCTGCGAGCACGTCGGCTTCTCGGTGTGGTCGCTGTTCTCGGTGATGGCCCTGTTCATGGGCCCCGAGTACGGCATCTCGCAAGACCAGAAGTTCATCATCGCCGCGACCGCAACCTTCGTCGGCTCATGCTTGCGCATCCCCTACACCCAGGCGACCGCGATCTTCGGCGGCCGTAACTGGGCGATCTTCAGCGCCATCGTGCTGTTGATCCCCACCGGCCTGACAATGATGCTGATGCTCAATCCGGGCGAGTTCGGGCTGGGCTGGTTCCTTGCGGTCGCCGCGTTGACCGGGTTCGGCGGCGGAAACTTCGCGTCGTCGATGACCAACATCAACGCCTTCTACCCGCAACGACTGAAGGGGTGGGCGCTCGGACTGAATGCCGGCGGCGGCAACATCGGCGTGCCGGTCATCCAACTCGTCGGTCTCGCGGTGATCTGGCTGTTCGCCGACCGACCCGAGATCGTGTGTGCCGTCTACCTCGTCGCACTCGCGGTGGCCGGTGTCGGTGCGGCCCTCTACATGGACAACCTCGACCACCAGACGGCCAGCGGCCGCGCGATGATCGACTGCCTCAGGTACCGCGACACGTGGTTGATCGCGCTGCTCTACGTCGGGACCTTCGGTTCGTTCATCGGATTCGGTTTCGCCTTCAGCCAGGTGCTCAACATCAGTTTCACCTCGGCGGGCGCCGCGAAGCCGGCGTTGGCCGCAGCGTCCATCGCCTGGATCGGGCCGCTGTTGGGATCGCTGTCCCGACCGTTCGGCGGCAAGTGGGCCGACCGTGTGGGCGGTGGCAAGGTCACGCTGTACTGCTTTGTCGCCATGATCTTCTCGGCTGCCGTCCTGGTCGTCGCGGGGTTCTCGGCAGACGCCGGCGGCAAGGTCATCGGCGGCGGGGAGCTCGCCGGGTTCATCGTCGGGTTCATCCTGCTGTTCCTGCTCTCGGGCATCGCCAACGGCTCGGTCTACAAGATCATCCCGACCATCTGGGAGCACAAGGTCTCGACCATGTCGGGGATGGATGCGGCGAGCAAGGTGAAGTGGTCGCGCAGCATGTCCGGTGCGCTCATCGGATTGGCCGGTGCGGCAGGCGGACTCGGAGGTGTCGGGATCAACCTGGTGCTGCGGTCGAGCTACCGCGCCTACCAGTCGGCGACCGTGGCGTTCTGCATCTTCATGGCCTTCTACGTGGTCGCCGCCCTGGTCACCTGGTGGTTCTACGCCCGCCGCCCGATGGTCGTCGGCGAGACGACGGACCTGCCCGTGATGGCCGGGTCCGAACCGAAGCGCTCGACGTCGGAGCAGACGTCATCGGCCACCCCCGCCGCCACGGGCGACCCGACCGACAAGGCTCTGGCCTGAGGGTCGTCGGCGACACACGGATTCGCGAGGAGTTTTGAGATGAGCAACGTCGACACCCGGACAGTCGTCGTGGTCGGCCACGGCATGGTCGGACACCGGTTCGTGCAGACCCTGCGTGAGCGCGACACCGCCGATCACTGGCAGGTCGTGGTGGTGAGTGAGGAAGGCGATCCGGCCTATGACCGGGTCGGGCTGTCCTCCTACGTCGGGGCCTGGGATCGCAGCGCACTCGCGTTGTCGGGCAACACCTATGCCGGTGACGACCGGGTCGTCACCCATCTCGGCGAGGCGGTCGTCGACATCGACCGTGCCGGACGTCGGGTCGTGACGGGCAGCGGACGCGAGATCGACTACGACGCATTGGTCTTGGCGACCGGCTCATACCCGTTCGTCCCGCCGGTGGCGGGTCACGATCACGACAAGTGCTTCGTGTACCGCACCCTCGACGACCTCGACTCCATCCGGGCCACCGCCGAAGCGGCCGGTGCCGGCGCGGTGGGCGTGGTCGTCGGCGGCGGGCTGCTCGGTCTCGAGGCGGCGAATGCGTTGCGGCAGCTGGGGATGACCCCGCATGTCGTCGAGTTCGCGCCGCGGCTGATGCCGATGCAGGTCGACGCCGGAGGCGGGGCGCTGCTCGAGAACCTGGTCACCGAACTGGGACTCACCGTGCACACCGGGGTCGGGACATCGGCGATCGCCGACGCGCCGGACGGGGTGCAGGTCACGCTCAGCGACGACTCGGTGATCGATGCCGCACTGGTGGTCTTCTCCGCGGGGGTACGACCGCGTGATCAGTTGGCGCGTGACCACGGTCTCCCGGTCGGGGAGCGGGGCGGCATCCTGGTCGACACCGGATGCCGCACCGAGGACGAGTCGATCTTCGCCATCGGCGAGGTCGCGGCAGTCGAGGGGCGGTGCTACGGCCTCGTCGCACCCGGATACAGCACCGCCGAGGTGGTCGCCGACGCCCTGTTGGGCGAGTCGACCACGTTCCCCGGTGCCGACATGTCCACCAAGCTCAAACTGCTCGGTGTCGACGTCGCCAGCTTCGGCGACGCGATGGCCACCACCGAGAACGCCCTCGAGATCGTCTACAACGATCCCGTCGCGGGCAAGTACTCCAAGATCGTCGTCTCCGACGACGCGACGACGTTGCTGGGCGGCATCCTGGTGGGTGACGCATCGGCGTACGCGATGCTCAAGCCGATGGTCGGGCGGGAGATCCCCGGGGATCCGGCGGCATTGATCGCTCCGGCGGCCGGCCCCGGCGTCGGCATCGACGCCCTGCCCGACGACGCCGAGATCTGTTCCTGCAACGGGGTGTCCAAGGGGTCGATCTGCTCGGCTATCGCCGACGGTGCGTGCGACATCGCGGCGATCAAGGGCTGCACGTCGGCGGGCACCACCTGCGGTGGCTGTGTGCCGAGCATCAAGGCCCTGCTGGCCGCGTCGGGGGTCGAACTCTCGAAGTCCCTGTGCGAGCACTTCAGCCAGTCGCGCGCCGAGCTGTTCGAGATCGTCGCGGTCACCGGCATCCGGACCTTCTCCGAGCTCATCGACCGGCACGGGACCGGCCAGGGCTGCGAGGTGTGCAAGCCGACGGTGGCGTCCATCCTGGCGTCGACGTCCAGCGACCACATCCTCGACGGGGAGCAGGTGGCGCTGCAGGACACCAACGACCACTTCCTCGCGAACATGCAGAAGAACGGCTCGTACTCGGTCGTCCCGCGTATGCCCGGCGGTGAGGTCACTCCCGAGCAACTCATCGTCATCGGCGAGGTCGCCCGCGACTTCGGCCTGTACACCAAGGTCACCGGTGGTCAGCGCATCGACCTCTTCGGTGCGCGCGTCGATCAGCTGCCGCAGATCTGGCGCCGGCTCGTCGACGCCGGCATGGAATCAGGTCAGGCCTACGGCAAGAGCCTGCGCACGGTGAAGAGCTGCGTCGGGTCGACCTGGTGCCGTTACGGCGTCCAGGACTCGGTGGGGATGGCCGTACTGCTCGAGAACCGCTACCGCGGCCTGCGATCGCCCCACAAGCTCAAGTTCGGCGTCTCCGGTTGTGCACGGGAGTGCGCCGAGGCCCGCGGCAAGGACGTCGGCGTGATCGCGACCGAGAACGGGTGGAACCTCTACGTCGCCGGCAACGGCGGTCAGAGTCCCAAACACGCGCAGCTGCTGGCCAGCGGTATCGACGACGCGCACCTGATCGCCTACATCGACCGATATCTGATGTTCTACATCCGGACGGCCGACCGGCTGCAACGCACGGCGCCATGGCTGGACGCCCTCGAGGGTGGTCTCGACCATCTGCGTGCCGTCGTCTGCGACGACAGCCTCGGATTGGCCGCGGATCTGGAAGCGTCGATGGCCCAACACGTCTCGGGATACCGGGACGAGTGGGCCGCAGTGCTCGACGACGAGGAGAAGCTCAAACGTTTCGTGTCGTTCGTGAACGCCCCCGAGGTGGTCGACCCGACCATCCGGTTCACCGAGGCCGACCGCAAGGTGCCGGTCCTCCTCGACATGCCCAGCATGCCGGACCGAACCACCGTCCCCGAACCGCAAGGAGTGCCGACATGACCGTCATCCGACAGCCGTCGACGACACCGAACTCAGCCGACGGGGTGGTGCCCGGGGAGTGGGTCCGTGCCTGTGTGGTCACCGACCTGGCGATCGGACGCGGTGTCGGCGTTCTCGGCCCCGACTTCGTCCAGGCCGCACTGTTCCGCATCCCCGCAACCGAGACCGACCGGGAGGCACTGGTCGGCCGCACGCGGCTGTATGCCATCGGCAACATCGACCCGTTCGCGCATGCGGCCGTGCTGTCGCGCGGGCTGACCGGGGATCGGGACGGTGAGCCGACCGTCGCGAGTCCACTCGGCAAGCAGGTGTTCTCCCTGCGCACCGGGGTCTGCCTGGACGACGACACGGTGTCGGTGCCCGGATACGCCGTCCGGGTCGTCGACCAGGTGGTCGAGGTCTACTTCCCGCACGGGTGAACCAGCCCAGGTGACCCGGCCCCGGGTGACCCGGCCCACCTCGATGCGCTCGGATGAAGCGGGAGGGCGTCGCGGGTGGGAAGCTGGTGGGATGCCGGCCGACGGCCTGGTGGCCGACCTCCGGTGCTCCAGGCGGACTCGACCGGCCCGTCGAGTCCCGCCGATCGACTCCAGCCCACTGCTCAGCCCAACCGACGAGCCAGGATGAACAGCCCAACACACTCCGATCGACCACACCCGGACCGCCCCGTCGAGGCGGCTGCGGACGAGGCACGCGCGACCGCCGCGCGGCCGACCAGCGGCGTGCGGAACGCCGACGACCCGTTGCCGTTGATCGGCTTCACCATCGGCGTGACCGCGGCCCGACGCGCAGAGGAGTTCGCGGCCCTGCTCACCCGGCGCGGGGCCGAGGTCATGTACGCGCCGACCATCCGGATCCTGCCGCTGGCGGACGACACCGAGCTCGAACGGACGACCGCCGATCTCATCGCCGAGCCGGCAGACATCATGGTCGCCACCACCGGGATCGGCTTCCGCGGCTGGATGGAGGCGGCCGAGGGATGGGGCAACGCCGAGGACCTGATCGGTGCCCTCGGCCGGAGTCGGCTCATCGCGCGCGGACCGAAGGCGAAGGGCGCGATCCGCGCGGCCGGGCTGCGCGAGGAGTGGTCGCCGGAGAGCGAATCGTCGTCGGAGGTCCTCGACCGACTGCTCGACGAGGGGGTCGAGGGGGTGCGCATCGCGGTGCAGTTGCACGGCGCGACATCCGAATGGGAGCCGTTGCCCGACTTCTGCGCCGTGCTGCGGGCCGCGGGTGCCATCGTGGTGCCGCTCCCGGTCTATCGCTGGCACATGCACCCCGACGTCGACGCGATCGACAAGATGATCTGGGCGGTGGTGAAGGGCGACCTCGATGCCATCACCTTCACCAGTGCCCCGGCCGCGGCGTCGATCCTGACCCGGGCCAAGGAACTCGGGCGGTTGCAGCCGTTCATCCACGCACTGCGCACCACCGTGCCGGTGATGTGCGTCGGGTCGGTGACCGCGGGTCCGCTGGAGGCCCTGCAGATCCCGACCTCGTACCCCCGACGGTTCCGGCTCGGTGCCCTGGCCCGGTTGATCACCGAGGAACTGCCCCGTCGAAGTCACGATCTGCGGATCGCCGGTCACGACACCGCGATCCGCGGTCAGGCGGTGGTGGTCGACGGCGAGGTGCGCGATCTGTCGGCGACCGGACTGGCATTGCTGAAGATCCTTGCCGCCATGCCGGGGCGGGTGGTCTCGCGGCAGGAACTGTTGGCCGGCCTGCCTGGTGACAGTTCCGACACCCACGCCGTGGAGGTCGCAATGGCGCGGCTCCGCTCGGCACTCGGTGACGCCAAGATGATCCAGACCGTGGTCAAGCGCGGCTATCGTCTGGCGGTCGACCTCGAATACGATGCGGATGGAGACGAATGATGCTGCCGCACAACCAGATCACCGGTCCGGCTGTCGGCGACCGACTCCGGGATGTGGGTCCCGTCCTGGTCGCGCACGGAACCCGCAACCCACACGGCGTGGAGCTGATCGCGCGGATCGCCGAGGCGGTGGGAGAGCGGATCGGTCCGACCAGGGTCGCGTTCGTCGACGTCCTCGGCCCGAACCCGGCCGAGGTGATCGCCGACGTCGATCGGCCGGCCGTTCTGGTCCCCGCCTTCCTGGCATCGGGCTATCACGTGCTCTCCGACATCCCGCGGCACGTGATCGATGCCGGCCGCGGCGACACGATCGTGACCCGCGCCCTCGGACCCGACCCGATGATCGCCGAGGTCGCCCGCAGACGGCTGATCGAGGCCGGCTGGCGGCCGGGCGACGCAGTGGTCCTCGCCGCTGCTGGGTCGTCGGACCAGAACGCCTGTGCCGAGGTCCATCTCGCGGCACGCCATCTCGAGGGTCTGATCGGGGGACGGGTCGAGGTCGGCTTCATCGCCACGGCGTCCCCGTCGGTACCGGAGGTCGTCGCCCGGGTCCGCCGACCCGGTCGCCGGGTGGTGATCGCGAGTCATCTCCTCGCGCCGGGGCTGTTCCACGAACGTCTGCATGGCTACGGCGCCGACGCCGTGTCCGAGCCGCTCGGTGCGGATCGACGGATCGTCGACCTGTTGATCACCCGGATGCGCGCGGCGGTGAGTCCGTACCGCCGATCGGTGTCTCGCTGACGCACTGTCAGCTGTCGGCTGTGTGGGGCGTCGGGGGGCTATCCCTCGATGGCCCAGCGACATTCGCGGAGTGCGATTTTGCCGTCCCGGATCGGTACGCCTTCGGCACGGAGCTCTTCGAGCTGTCGGTGGACGAGATGCGGCGCAGGCTTACCAGAGGCCGGGACCACTCGGTGCCACGGGAGATCGGCGGAGTCGGTGCGCATGATCCAGCCGACGATCCGCGCGCTCGACAGTCCGACCGCCCCGGCCAGATCGCCGTAGGTCGTCACCTTGCCCTCCGGGATCGCCGCCACCAGGGCACGGACCGCTTCGACCTCCTCCTCCGTGACCGCGGTCATCTCCCGGAACCCCCGGAATCCCTGGAACCCACTGTCGGTGTGTCGCCGGCCGGGACACCCACCATCGTCCGGATCAGTCGGGCGCTGAGTTCCGGTTCCAGGAACGGCACCATGTGTTCGCAATCGGCGTGCACCACCTCGACCGAGTCGGCGCGCTGCGCGGCGATCGCATCGAGAAAGTCGGGGCGCACGAAAGCCGGTTGCACGCGGTCGGCGACGACGATGCTGGTCGGGATGCCGGCAGGCGGCAGCACCGCGGGCCGCGACAATTCGCTCCACGACGTCGCCGCGGCCGGCTGACTGACCCGCCAGCCGACCCGGCCGCCGGGCCGGTCGATCAGATGCTCGACGATCTCTGCCTCGAGGACCTCGTCGGGGACCTCTGCCCATCCTTCCGCGCGCTTCGCCGACCGCGCCTCGGCGGCGTCGTCGTAGTCCCAGTGCTCCAGTGCAGACGTGGAGACCTCGAGCGCGTAGTCGGGATCGAGTCCCTGGGCGGGGTCGAGCAACACCAATCCGCGGACGATGTCGGGTCGCAGACCGGCCAGATGCATGGCGATCGCACCGCCGTAGGAGTGCCCCACGATCACGAAGGGGCGATCCGCCTCGGGGATGTGGGCATCGACGACGTCGGACACCGCCGCCACGTGATCGGCGATTCGCCACGGCGGCTGCCAGGGAGAACGACCGTGCCCCAGCAGATCCGGGGCCACGATGCGCAGGTCGGCGAGGTGATCGCGGGCCAGCCCCGCCCACCGGCGCCCGTGTCCGGTCAGCCCGTGCAGCGCGAGCACGGTCGGGACACGGTCGGGGCCGTCGGCGGCCGGACCGAAGACGTGGGTGTTGAGCGGCGGCATGGCATCAATCGTGCCCTACCCGGGAGCCGCGGGCCGATGGGCTCAGCCGACGGTACGGATCCACGCCTCCAGCCAGGGCAACATGTCGATGAGATCGGTGGTGTCGAGGGTGTCAGTGGCAGCGTCTTGTGCGACCGTTCCGGCGTTGAGAGCGAGCGAACTCGGGAGAGCGTCGAACAGTGGGATGTCCGACCGACTGTCACCGACGGCGCAGCACCGAAGGGGTGGCACACCCCGTGCAGCCGCGAGTTCGAGTGCCTTGTCGCGCTTGTCGTACTCGTCGAAGTGCTCGGCCACGGTGCCGTCGAATGCGCCGTCGGTGACACCGACGCGAGGTCCGCCGTTGGGCGTGAATCCGTGGCGCCGGGCGATCGAGTTGCTGACGGGCTGCCAGGCCAGCGAAGCCAGGACCGGCTCGACCCGCTTGTCCCGACACCAGGCCACCACTGTCTCGATGCCCGAGATCAAGGGGAGGTCGTCGAGCCAGCGATCGACGACCGCCGTGCGGACGCCGCGCCACCCCTTGGCATCGATGACGCTGACCTGTTCGTTGGTCAGTTCGCCGGTGGCATAGCGTCGCTCGGCCCGATCGAGTTGCCGCTGGTGCCCCAGCCGAGATGCAAGGAAGCTGCCGCTGGACATCGACGGAATCAGCGTTCCATCGATGTCGAAGAACACGATCCCGCGGATCTCCATCGTCGAAGCCTAGCCAGACCGGCAGCTATCTGCCCGGGAGCATCGTCGCGCTGTCGGCCCCGCGTGATTCGATGGAGTCCATGCCCTCTCGACGTGACGCGACTCCCGCGCCCCGCGCTCCCCGACAGCCGTCGGGTACCGCGCTGCGCACGCGTCTCGTCGGGGCCGCGGACGGTCCCGTGTCGGATCGGATGTGGCCCCCGGAGGTCGCGGTCGTCCTCGATCCGCGGCGGGCCGGCCATGCGGAAGACATCCCCGAAGGTGACCACTCGGCGTGGCGGCCCTACCGCGTCCACGGTGGCCCCGGCAGCGGCAAGAGCGCGCTGATCGTCGATGCCGCCGTCGCCCGACTCACCGACCCCGCGATCGATCCGGAGTCGGTGCTCGTGCTGGCGTCGGGTCGCGACGCCGCCACCCGGTTGCGCGAGGAGATCACCCGCCGCGTCCTGTCAGCCGGAGGTGCTCTGGGAGGTGCGCTGCGTGAGCCGTTGGTCCGGACGGTCCACTCCTACGCCTTCGCCGTGCTCCGGCTGCAGGCGAGTGTCCACGGCAACCCGCCGCCGCGACTGGTGACCGGGTCCGAGCAGGATGTGATCCTGCGCGAGCTGCTCGCCGGCGACATCGAGGACGGCGCACCGCAGTGGCCGTCGCGTCTCCGACCGGCGCTCGGCACCGACGGATTCGCCCAGGCCCTGCGCGACCTCATCATGCGCGCCGCCGAACGTGGTGTGGGCCCAGAAGAACTGAGCACCCTCGGACGACGGCACAAGCGCCCGGAGTGGGTCGCGGCCGGCCACGCCTACGCCCAGTACGAGCACACGATGCTGCTCCGTGGCGCGGTCGGACTCGATGCGCCCACGGCCTCCGCGCCGGCCGTCGACGCGGCCGAACTCGTCGGCTCCGCGCTGTCGGCCTTCGCCACCGATCCCGAGTTGCTCGCGGCGCAGCGTCGCCGGATCCGGCATCTGCTCGTGGACGACGCCCAGCATCTCGACCCGCAGGCTGCGGAACTGGTCACGTTGATCGGCACCGGTACCGACTCCACGGTGATCGCGGCCGACACCGACCAGTCGATCTACGGGTTCCGGGGCGCCAGTCCGCGTTTCGCCGACGGACTGGCCGAGACCGGTTCACCGCGCGACATCGTCCTCGACGTCGACCATCGCGGGACCGCGGCCATCAACGACATCGGGCGGATGCTCGCCACCCGGCTCCCGGGTGCCCGACCGCACGCCTACCCGACGCCCGCGGCGCATGTCGCCCGGTCGGATGCCGACTATCCACACCGATCGACCGTCGGTGGCGCCGACGTCGCCGTCTTCAGCTCGCCGGCCAAGGAGGCGACCGCGATCGCCGACCTCCTCCGGCGGGCCCACCTGTTCGACGGCGTGCCGTGGTCGCAGATGGCGGTGATCGTCCGATCGGTGTCGCTCGCCCTACCCGCACTACGGCGCGCGTTCCGATCGGCGGGCGTGCCGGTGACCACGCCGACCAGCGACCTGCCGCTGCACAGACAGCGCGCGGTCGTGGCGTTGATGCTGGTGCTCCGGGTCGTCGACGCCCGCCGGGAGCGTGCGGCCCGGCCGGTGGACGGCGACGCTGGCGACCGCGTCCCGGCCGTCGACGCCGCGAGCCCCGCCCCCGACCCCGTGAGCCCGGATGCCGTGAGTCCCGATGCGCTGAGCATCGACGAGGTGGTCACCCTGCTGTCGGGGCCGATCGGTGGCGCCGATCCAGGGGCGATGCGTCGGCTCCGTCGCGGGGTGCGTCGCAGCGACGAGAAGGCGGACATCGACGCCGATTCGCTCACCTCGCTGCGCGCCGCGATCCTCGATCCCGATGTGGCGCACCGATACCTGGCCGCGTTGACCGAGGCCGAGGCGACACCGCTCCGGCGGGTCGTGGACGTGATCGGTGCGGCACACCGCGTCTCGTCGTCACGGCGCGGACTCGAGGAGACGTTGTGGGCGGCGTGGCAGGCCAGCGGACTGGAGCGCCGCTGGTCGGCGAGCGCGCTCCGCGGTGGCCCGGCGGGCGAACAGGCCGACCGCGACCTCGACGCGGTGATGGCCGTCTTCGAGGCCGCGGCCGCCTTCGCGGACACGTTGCCGGCCGCCGGCCCGGGACAGTTCGTCCACTATCTGACGCAACTGCAGATCCCACGCGAGAGCCGCACCCCCACAGCCCGTGGGGAGGCCGTGACGATCCTCTCGGCGCACGCTGCGTCGGGCCGTGAATGGGAGGTGGTCACGGTCGCCGGGGTGCTCGACGGATTGTGGCCGTCGCTCCGGAGTCGGGGCAGCGTTCTGGGCACCGGCGCCCTTGTCGATCTGCTCGACGGGATGAATCCCGACGCCGTCGACACCGTCGCGCGCGGTGCCGTCGCGCTGGCCGAGGAGCGTCGGCTGCTGCTGGTGGCGTGCACTCGCGCACGGAGCCGACTCCTGGTCACCGCGGTCGAGGACGGCAGCGGCGACTCGTCGCCCTCGCGGTTCGTGCCCGAGATCGCCGAGGTCACCGCCCGCAGGGCAGGACTCGCACCTGACGAGATCGCCGGACCGGTCACCGACGCGTTGCCGGACGCGCCGCTGGACGAGGTCCCGCTGCATCCCGGCGTCGACCGCGTGCTGTCGCTGCCGTCGCTGGTCGCCTCGCTGCGAGCGGCGGTCGTCGCGGGTGTGGGTCCCGACGCCGACGGCGTGCCCGATGCCGACAGCATGCCCGATGTCGACGAGCGCGCGATCGCCGCCGCGGGTCTGCTCGCCGAACTGGCCGATTCCGACATCCCCGGCGCGCATCCCTCGCACTGGTTCGGACTCGGCGGTCCCAGCACCGACTCGCCGCTGTGGACCCCCGATCGCGGTCCCGTCTCGCTGAGTCCGTCGAATGTCGAAGCATTGACCCGGTGTTCGCTGCGCTGGGTGCTCGAGCGGCACGGCGGTCGTGACGGCGACGGTGCTCCGGCTCTCACCGGGACCCTGGTCCACACGCTGGTACAGGCGGTCGCGGGCACGCTCGACCACGCCGAGGTGACGGCGGCACTCCGCGAGATCTGGGATCGGGTCGACACGGGGGTGCCCTGGTACTCACATCGCGAACTCGCGCGAGCCGAGGGAATGTTGGTCAACTTCCGTGAATGGCTGCGGGTCTCGCGATCCGATCTCACCGAGGTCGGGGTCGAGACCGACGTGGACGCCCTGGTGCCCGCGCCCGGTGATCCCGACGGTTCCGGAGCCGTCGACGACATCCCGGTGCGCCTGCGCGGCCGCATCGACCGACTCGAACGCGACGAGCAGGGCCGTCCGGTGGTCGTCGACGTCAAGACGGGCAAGACCGCGGCGACCAAGGCCGATGCCGAGCAACACGCCCAGCTGGCCGCGTACCAGCTGGCTGTGGCACTGGGAGGACTGCCGGGCGAGCGTGACGGCGTCGAGCCCGGCGGCGGACGCCTGGTCTACGTCGCGACGTCCAACAAGACCACCGGTGCGGCCGAACGCATCCAGCCCGCCCTGACCGCCGAGCTCTTGGACGAGTGGACCGGCATCGTGCGTGGCGCCGCCCGCGCCAGTGTCGGCCCGGTGTTCGCCGCGACACCGAATCCGGGCTGTGGACACTGCCAGCTGGCGACCAGCTGCCCGGCGAAGCTGCCCGGCAAGGCGGTGACCGATGACTGACCGGATCTCGGCGACCTCGCTGGCCGCCGCCCTCGGACTGCCCACGCCCACACCGGAACAGGTGGCGGTCATCGAGGCGCCGATGGAGCCGGTGCTCGTGGTGGCGGGTGCCGGTGCGGGCAAGACGGAGACGATGGCGTCCCGGGTGGTGTGGCTCGTCGCCAATCGCATGGTCGGCCCGGAGGAGATCCTCGGTCTCACCTTCACCCGCAAGGCCGCCAGCGAGTTGGGGGCCCGGATCCGACGCCGTCTCTCGATGCTGGCCGGTTCGCCCGCGTTGCTGCACTGGGACCCCGACGGCGCGTTGGCATCCCGCCTGCGCAGCGCCGACCCCGAGGTCAGCACCTATCACGCCTACGCGGGACGGCTGATCGCCGACTACGGTCTCCTGCTGCCGGTCGAACCGTCGTCGACCCTGCTGTCGGAGACCGAACTGTGGCAGTTGGCGTTCTCGGTCGTGTCGAGCTGGCCAGAGGAACTCGACACCGCAAAGGTGCCCGCCGGCGTCACCGAGGCAGTGCTCAAGCTGTACTCCGAGATGGCCGAACACCTCGTCGACGTCGAGGACCTGCGACACAGCGGTGACGACCTGCAACGGCTGATCGAGACGCTGCCCAAGGGGCCGCGCCAGCGTGATGCCCCCACGCAGGCGCTCCTCAAGGTCAGCGACGTGATCGACGAACGGCGCGAACTGATCCCGATGGTGCTCGCGCTCGTCGAGGCGATGCGCCAGCAGTCGGCGCTGGACTTCGGCAGTCAGATGTCGATGGCCGCGCGACTGGTCGTCGAACATCCCGAGGTGGCCGACGAGGAGCGACGGTCGGTGCGGGCGGTGTTGCTGGACGAGTATCAGGACACCGGCCATTCGCAGCGGATCCTGTTGTCCACACTGTTCGGTCGAATTCTTTCTGGTGCCGGGGGATCGAAGGGCGCCGGCCCGGCGGGGACCGTCGCGGTGACGGCGGTCGGCGACCCGATCCAGTCCATCTACGGATGGCGTGGAGCGTCGGCGGCCAACCTGCCCCGCTTCACCACCGACTTCCCGAAGGCCGACGGGTCACCCGCTGACCGTCTGGAACTGCTGACCAGCTGGCGCAACTCGGCGAACGCTCTGCGGCTGGCCAACGAGACGTCCGAGGAACTGCGGCGACGCGGCATCCCGGTCAGCGTCCTGCGATCGCGGCCGGGCGCCCCGCAGGGCACCGCGCATCTCGCGCTGACCGAGACGGTCGTCGACGAACGCGCCTGGATCGCCGATCACGTGGAACAGCACTATCGACGCGCAGAAGAGGAGGGGACGGCGCCACCGACCACCGCGGTCCTGGTGCGCCGCAACGAGGATTCGGCCCCGATCGCCGCCGAGCTGGAACGGCGGGGGATTCCCGCGGAGGTCGTCGGCATCGGCGGTCTGTTGCACGTGCCCGAGATCGAGGACATCGTCGCCACCCTCCGGCTGATCGCCGATCCGATGGCGGGGACCGCCGCGATGCGGCTGCTCACCGGAGGGCGTTGGCAGTTGGGTGCCGCGGATCTCGCCGCACTGTGGCGGCGGGCAACCGAACTCGCCGCCGAGGAATTCGCCATCTCCAGCGGCGTGGTGACCAGTCGCGAAGAACTCGACGCCGCACTCGATGCCGCACTGCCGACCGAGATCGTCGACCGCGCCGGCATCGCCGACGCCATCGTGGATCCCGGTGAGCCGCAGCGCTACAGCCCGGAGGGGTTCGCGCGCATCCGAGCATTCGGTGCGCAACTGGAGTCGCTGCGCAGGCGGATCGGGCAGCCGTTGCCTGAACTCGTCGCCGACGTCGAGCACACCATCGGGGTGGGGGTCGAGGCGCAGATCCGCGCCCGGCGCATGCGTGGCGCGATCACCGGACGCGAACACCTCGACGCCTTCGCCGAGTACGTGACCCGCTATGCCGATCGGCCCGGCGCCAACCTGCCCGGACTGCTCGCCTTCCTGGACACCGCGGAGACCATCGAGAAAGGACTCGAACAAGGCCGCATCGAGGTCGCCGAACAGCGCGTGCAGATCCTCACCGTGCATGCGGCCAAAGGACTCGAGTGGGACGTGGTGGCCCTGCCGCACGTGTGCCGGGGGATCTTCCCGGGAGGACGCAACGAGGGCACCTGGCTGGGGAGCTCCAAGGAACTGCCCGCCGATCTCCGCGGCGATCTCGCCGACGACACCGCCGAGGGCTTCCCACGACTGTCGCTGGAGTCCGTCGGCGACCGCAAGGAACTCGAGAACGCGCTGACCGAGCACAAGGAGGCGATTGCGCAGCGTCGGCTGGAAGAGGATCGCCGGCTCCTCTACGTCGCCTTGACCCGGGCGAAGGAGGCGCTGCTCGTCTCCGCGCACCAGTGGTCGGAGAGCGGTGACAAACCGCGTGGCGGCAGTGATTTCTTCGATGAGATCCGCGACATCGTCGTCACCGCGATCGACGATCCGGCCACGGACTCCGAGGGCCTCGTGGTCGATGTCCTGGCCGACGACCCACCCGACGGTGCGACGAATCCACTCGCCGAACAGGTGATCCGTGCCCCGTGGCCACGCGACCTGCTGGGCAGCCGGCGGGACGCCACCGCGCGCGGCGCCCGACTGGTGCTCGACGCACTGGCCGCCCGGGATGCGCCGTCGTTGTTCGCCGAACCGGCCACCGACGCCTACCCGGCGTCCGCCGACGAGAACGGCGATCCCGAGGTGAAGGCCTGGCGCGCTGAGGTCGCTGCGTTGCTCGCCGAGCACCACCAGGGCAACCAGGCGCTGGTCGACGTCGAGTTGCCGACCCACCTGTCGGTGAGCCAGCTCGTCGAACTCGACTCCGACGAACAGGTCTTCGCGCAGCGGCTCCGGCGACCGACCCCGTTCCGCCCCAATCCGATCGCACGTCGCGGCACCGCCTTCCACGCCTGGCTCGAGCGGTGGTTCGGAGCGACCCGGCTGCTCGACATCGACGAGCTGCCGGGTGCGGCCGACGCGACCGCGAGTCCTGACGCCGACCTCGACGCCCTGCGCGACGCCTTCCTCGCCTCGCCGTGGGCCAATCGCACCCCGGCCGAGGTCGAGGTCCCGTTCGAGACGGTCATCGGCGGGACCGTCGTCCGCGGCCGGATCGACGCCGTCTTCGCCGAACCCGACGGCGGATGGATCGTGGTCGACTGGAAGACCGGCTCGGTCCCGGAACCGGCCCGGCGTTCGTCGCTCGCCGTGCAGTTGGCGGCCTATCGCCTCGCGTGGGCGCAACTCGCCGGCGTCCCGCCGGAACGGGTGCGGGCCGCCTTCCACTACGTGCGGGACGGGCACACACTGGAACCCGATGTGCTCCTCGATGAACCGGCTCTCGCTGCACTGCTGGCCAGATAGGCTAGATTCCACTCTTGTGAGCGAACGGCGGACCGGCTGATGCGACATCGTCTGCGACGCGGCCTGGCGTCGGAGGAACTGTCCGAGCGTCCCGATCACGCACTCGTCGGTGTCATCCGGATCCCGGAGACCCAGCAGAGCCCCGGTCGCGCGATCGGTCGCCGCGTGGTGTTCGCCCTGGTCGCACTCTTCTTCACCGCGGTCATCGTCTACCTCGATCGCGACGGGTACCGCGACGTCCAGGAGAACGACCTCTCGTTCCTGGATGCGCTGTACTACTCCGCGGTGACCTTGTCGACGACGGGCTACGGCGACATCACGCCGCTCACGCCGACGGCCCGCCTGATCAACCTGCTCATCATCACCCCGCTCCGGGTGCTGTTCCTGATCGTGCTGATCGGTACCACCCTCGAGGTGCTCACCGAGCGCTCACGACAGGCCCTCAAGATCCAGCGTTGGAGGAACAGCGTGCGCAATCACACGGTCGTCGTCGGGTACGGCACCAAGGGCCGCACCGCGGTGGACGCCATGATCGGCGACGGCATCAAGCCCGCCGAGATCGTCATCGTGGACTCCGATGCCGCCGTGCTCGAGGCCGCAGCCGCCGACAACCTCGTCACGGTCCGCGGCGATGCGACCAAATCCGACATCCTGCGTCTGGCCGGGGTCCATCACGCATCGAGCATCGTCATCGCCACCAGCCGTGACGACACCGCGGTCCTGGCCACCCTGACGGCGCGAGAACTCAACCCCCGGGCCAAGATCGTCGCGTCGATCCGGGAGTCGGAGAACACCCACCTGATGCGACAGTCGGGTGCCAACTCGGTGGTCGTGTCGTCGGAGACGGCCGGTCGGCTGCTCGGTATCGCCACCCTGACGCCGTCGGTCGTCGAGGTCATCGAAGACCTCCTCACCCCGGACGAGGGCTACGCGATCGCCGAGCGCGAGGTCGACCCGACCGAGACCGGTGGCTCGCCCTCCCACACCCGCGACATCGTCCTCGGCGTGGTCCGCAACGGAGTCCTGCACCGCGTCGACGACAGCGAGGTCGAGCAGATCGAGGCCGGGGATCGGCTCCTCTACGTCCGTAAGGGCGCATCCGACTGAGGCATGCCCCGCGACGTCCGTCGGGTGCGGGTGACAGGCTGGTGCCCATGGCCCACTTCGTCTTCGACCAACCACCGCTGCTGTCCCGCGCGACGTTCGACCGCGCAGACGAGATCCGCGACGAACCGGAGCGGATGCGATCCGGCTGGCCGACGGCCCGTGTCCTGCCGATCGACGCCTCGGGGCGCTACCCGGTCACCGAGACCGGTGCCCTGCGATGGTCGCCGGCCGCGGACTTCGGATCGACTCCACCGGCAGATGCGGTCTTCCTCGCCGTGCACGGCGGCACCGACCTCTGGACCCTGCGCGTCGGCTCCGTCGACGGCGAGTCCGACGATGCCCGGCGCGGCGCCCACAAGCTCGATCCCGATGAGGCCGGCCTGCTGGCCACCGCCCTCGGCATCCTCAACTGGCATGCGACCGCAGCGTTCTCACCGATCGACGGGGCGGCGAACGCGCCGGCCCGCGGTGGTTGGGTCCGCCGTCATCCGGAGACCGGGGCGGACGAGTTCCCGCGCACGGACCCGGCCATCATCACCGTCGTGCACGACGGGGCCGATCGCGTCCTCCTCGGACGACAGGCGGTGTGGCCCGACGGCTGGTTCTCGACACTGGCCGGTTTCGTCGAGCCGGGGGAGTCGCTGGAGCAGTGCGTGATCCGCGAGGTCCACGAAGAGGTCGGCATCACCGTCCGTGAACCCCGATACCTCGGCAGTCAGCCGTGGCCGTTCCCGCGCTCGCTGATGCTGGGGTTCGCCGCGATCGGCGATCCGGCCGAGCCGCTGCGATTCCTCGACGGAGAGATCGGCGACGCCCGATGGTTCACCCGCGACGAGGTGCTGGCGGCTCTGGCCGACGGCGACGCCTCCTGGATCCGGGGCGACGGTTCGCCCGCAGTGGACACCGGCCCAGACTCCCCGGCGCTCCGGCTCCCGGGATCGATCTCGATCGCGCGGGCCCTGATCAACGCCTGGGCGACCGGCGAGGGTGTGGCCTGAGGCGCCTCGTGCCGGGAATCGGCAGCATCGGCGTGATGTTATGGCTGACATGAGCAACGAGTCGCATGCGCTGACGATGTACACCACCACCTGGTGCGGGTACTGCGCACGCCTGAAGACCGGTCTGAAGTCCCTCGGCCTGACCTGGAACGAGATCGACATCGAGCAGAACCCGGAGGCCGCGGAGTTCGTCGGCAGTGTCAACGGCGGAAACCACGTGGTGCCCACCGTCCTCTACGCCGACGGCACCACCGCGACGAATCCGTCGATCGCCGACGTGAAGGTCAAGCTCGGCGTCTGAACTTCTGTCCCCAGCCGCCGGTGCCCGAGGACCGTGGACGTCGGTGCCGGGTGGGATAGTGAACCGATGCCCGACCACTCCCTGATCCTCGACGGCCTCGATCCCGAGCAGTCCGCCGCGGTGACTGCGCCGCGCGGTCCGGTGTGTGTGCTCGCGGGCGCGGGTACCGGCAAGACCCGTACGATCACGCGGCGCATCGCGCACATGATCGAGACCGGTCAGGTCTCGGCCGGGCAGGTGCTCGCGGTCACGTTCACCGCGCGCGCGGCCGGTGAGATGCGTGGCCGCCTGCGGTCGCTGGGAATCAGCGGACCCGGTAACACGGTGCAGGCGCAGACCTTCCATGCGGCGGCGATGCGTCAGCTGCGGTACTTCTGGCCGCAGGTGTTCGGCAATGCGTCGTGGGAACTGATGGACAACAAGTTCCCCATCGTCTCGCGCGCCGCGCGCCGCGCTGGCCTCGACACCACCACCGAGACGCTGCGCGACCTGTCGTCGGAGATCGAGTGGGCCAAGGCATCACTCATCGGACCCGAGGGCTATGTGCAGGCCGTCACCACCGGCCATCGGGACACTCCGGCACCTCCGGCCAAGGTGGCCGCGGTCTACGCAGGCTACGAGGACGCCAAGGTCTCCGAGGACGGCGACCGGCTCTTGGACTTCGACGATCTGCTGATCTACACCACCCAGATCCTGCAGACCGATCCCGCCATCGCCGAGGAGTTCCGGTTGCGGTACCGGTCCTTCGTCGTCGACGAGTACCAGGACGTCACCCCTGTTCAGCAGGGACTGCTCGACGTCTGGATGGGGGAGCGGGACGACCTCACCGTGGTCGGCGACGCGAACCAGACCATCTACACCTTCACCGGGGCGACCCCGACCTACCTGCTCGACTTCTCACGGCGTTTCCCGGAGGCCGCGGTGGTGCGACTCGAACGCGACTACCGGTCGACGCCGCAGATCGTGTCGCTGGCCAACGACGTGATCGGGGCCGCTCGCGGCCGGATCGCCGGTACCCGTCTCAAGCTCGTCGGTCAGCGGCCGCCGGGTCCGGCGCCGGAGTTCGCCGAGTACGACGACGAACCGGCCGAGGCGACGGCGGTGGCCGCGGCCATCAAGCGCCTCGTCAACCGTGGCACCCCACCGGCCGAGATCGCGATCCTCTACCGCGTGAACGCCCAGTCGGAGAACCACGAGCAAGCGCTCACCGAGGCCGGTATCCCCTATCAGGTGCGCGGTGGTGAGGCGTTCTTCACCCGGAGTGAGATCCGGCAGGCCATGCGACAGCTCACCCAGGCCGCCCAGCGTGACGACCTGCCCGCCGAGGCCGACGTGGCGACCCTGGTGCGCGCGGTGCTCGCCCCGCTCGGTCTGACCGACGCCGAACCCGAAGGTGCACAGGCCAAGGCCCGCTGGGAGTCGCTGCGCGCCCTGGAGGTGCTGGCCGGCGACCTCACCGCCGAGCACCCGGACCTGACCCTGCGTGATCTCGTCGCCGAGCTGTCCGCGCGGGCCGAGGCGAGGCATCCACCGACCGTGCAGGGTGTCACCTTGTCGTCGCTACACGCGGCCAAGGGATTGGAATGGGATGCGGTGTTCCTGATCGGTCTGACCGACGGCTCGCTCCCGATCAATCAGGCGATCAACAACTCACCGGAGGCCATCGAAGAAGAGCGACGGCTCTTCTACGTCGGCGTCACGCGCGCGCGTGAGCACCTGCACCTCTCGTGGGCGCTCTCGCGTAACGAAGGCGGGCGAAAGGGGCGTCGCCGCTCACGTTTCGTCGCCGACCTGGTGCCAGACGACTCGCCCGCGTCGATCGTGGCCGCACCGTCGAAGCCCCGCCGCGGTCCCACCTGTCGTGTGTGCGGGACCCGTCTGGTCGGCAAGACGGCCGCGTTGCTCGGGAGGTGCGAGAACTGCCCGAGCGACCTCGACGAGGACCTGCTCGTGGCGCTGAAGGAATGGCGCCGGGACCAGGCCAAGGAACAGAGCGTGCCGGCCTATGTGGTGTTCTCGGACAACACCCTCGTGGCGATCGCCGAGCAGCGACCGTCGGATGTCTCCTCGTTGGTGGCAATCCCGGGTATCGGTGCGAAGAAGCTGGATCAGTACGGCGACGACGTCCTCGAGATCGTGCGGACCTCCGGCGGCTGACGCGGTCGGTGTCCCGGTTCGGGTCCGAGCGGATGTCGTTCGACCGGACGATCTGCGAAACCGCAGGTAGAAAATAGGTTGTGCCCATTTGCGGGAGCCCTTAGTCTGATTGTCGTCAGTACGGGGAAGCTTCCACGTGCGTCCGAACCGGACCAGCGCGAGTGAGTTTTTCGGTGAAGAAGATCGAGCCAGAAAGGAGTGGATCAGTGAACGGAATCACGAAGTTCGTCGGCACGGCTACGGCTGCCGCCTCGCAGCGCCATCTCGGTGCAGACCTCGTCATCCGACCCGATCGCTCCTGGAACGAAGCGATCTTCGCGCACCCGATGCCGCTGCATTGCGCCGCCGCTTTCGTAGCACCGGAGCAGGCAGCCGGGCGAGTGCCGCAGCGATTCCCCGTTCAGACTCGAAGTCTCCTGATCTAGCAGGACTATTCGACTTCGGGCCACGGGCGATCGCATCGGCGAACCCGTGGCCCTTTTCATGTGGACTCCTCGATCACGTCCTCCCGGACGGACTCCGACGAGGGACCGCACACATCAGGGCTCGGGTGCGACAACACCGACAATCACGAGCAGATGTGGAGATCAGAGTGACTGCGAATTGCGTTCTCGAACCCTGCCTTCCCGAGGTCGGGGCACAGTCCCCGCGTCCGGAGGATGTCGACCTGGCGACCAGCCGGTTCGATGACGTCCCCTGCCGCGTGGCCGACCCCGACCTGTGGTTCGCCGACGATCCGCGCGACCTCGAGCGCGCCAAGTCGATGTGCATCGACTGCCCGTTGCGGGCCGAATGCCTTCGGGCGGCCCTCGATCGGGCCGAGCCGTGGGGCGTGTGGGGAGGCGAGATTTTCGACCGCGGGGTCGTCATCGCGCGCAAGCGTCCGCGTGGACGGCCGCGTAAGAATGCGGCCTGAGGGCCGAGGGCAAGAATGCGGCCTGACGGCCGAGAGCAAGACCCGCCTGAGGATGGTGAAGGGAACGGTGCCCGGGTACCGCGGACTGCGAGATCAGTCCGCGAGCCCGGGCACCCACTTCTCCATGATGGCGCGGTACGGGGCGTCGGCCTCGAGCTGCGCGGCGATGCCGACGCAGCCCGCCAGCACTCGGAACACCATCACATAGTGCTTCGGCACGTTCAGATTGCGTGAGGTCTTGTAGACCTCACCGCGGACGTCGGTCGCCTTGCCCGCCGCACGCTGCAGCCACTTACGCGTGAAGTGGAACGACTCCGTGTACAGCGGATCGACATACGGCTTCAGGTAGGCCTCGATGTCGGCGGGCGACACCTTGTCCTTGTGGGACCGACGGATGAAGTCGGTCTGCACCATCAGCTCGATCAGCTCTTCGTACCTGCGGTCGCGGGCCAGTCGCAGGATCGGGCCGGTTTCTGCCGGGAGGCCGTCGGGGTAGTGGCCGACCGCCCCGAAGTCGAGCACACCGAACCGACCGTCGGAGGCGATGAAGAAGTTGCCCGGATGCGGGTCACCATGCAGGAGGCCCACCCGGAACGGCGAACTCACCTCGAAAGTCGCCATCTTGGCGGCGGCGTCGTCACGGGTCGCCTTGTCGCCGGAGGTGATGATCTTCGACAGCGGGGTGCCGTCCAACCATTCCGACACCACCACCTTGGGAGCGCTGGCCACGATCTTCGGGACCACGAAGTCGGGGTCACCGTCGAATGCCTTCGCGAAGGCGCGTTGATTGTCGGCCTCGCCCAGGTAGTCCAGTTCGGCCTCGGTGCGGTCGATGAGCTCGTCCATCATCGCCTTGACGTCGGTGCCCGGCGAGAGACGTTGCAGCAGACCCGACATGCGCGACAAGGTCTTCAGGTCGGCCTTGAGCGCGTGGTCGGCGCCCGGGTACTGCACCTTGACCGCGACCTCGCGACCGTCGGACCAGACGGCGCGATGCACCTGTCCGATGCTGGCCGACGCTGCTGGTTCGTCGGAGAACTCGCGGAAACGCTCACGCCATTTGGTGCCGAGCTGCTGATCCAGGACCTTGTGGACCCGGTCGGCCGGCATGGGCGGAGCCTCGGCCTGCAGTTTGGTGAGGGCCTCGCGGAACGGCTCACCGAATTCGTCGGGGATGGCCGCCTCCATGATGGACATCGCCTGTCCGACCTTCATGGCGCCGCCCTTGAGTTCACCCAGGACGGCGAAGAGCTGCTCGGCGGCACGCTCCATCAACTCCTGGTTGACCTCGTCCCTGTCTTTGCCGACCATGCGCTTGCCCAGTCCTGCGGCCGCGCGGCCAGCCATTCCGATGGGCAGCGACGCGAGTTTCGCATTGCGTCGACCCTGCCCCCGAGTGATGTCGGCCATAGTTTCCTTTCCCCGCCCCAGGATAGATGACCCGCCGGTCGTGACCCGACAGCGGTGACCCGACCAGCGCATCGGCGGCGACTGCGCGATCACCCGGCATCGCGCAGGGCGACACCGCACTCGCACAGCGGATGCGGTGGCCATCGACGCATCCGCAGTCGCGCCGGACGCGGGTGGAATTCGAGGGCGTGACCGATCAGTTGGGGTGGCGGGACACCGGCGCCTCCCGAACCTCCTGAACCCGGTGACCCTGCGCAACCCGCTGTCGCGGACGACTCCGAGCGGACTGTCTCCAGTTGCTCGATCTGTTCGTGGGCCAGGGCGGCGGTCGCGCGGATCGTGGCGGCGCTGGCGTACCCGGGGCGGCGGAGCAACTGAGCGGCGAGGAGCGGCCAGCCGGGGTCGAGGGCCGTGCGATGGTGGTCGGCGCAGCGCAGGCAGCTGGAGGCGCCGGGCAGGACCAGGGGGCCGACGATGCCGATCCCGTCCCGGACGCGCACGGGCAGGTGCGGGCTCCTGGTCGCCGACAGCGCGGCGACCACGATCGGGTCGTGGACCAGGAAGTCGGTGAGCACCACCAGATCGGCGGCCCACGGGTCGTCGCCACCGGCGAGTCCGTCCGGACGCAGGGCCGATCGTCGGATCGGCAGGCCGACCTCGTCCAGGGAAGTGGCCAGCAGCGTGGCGAGTGGGCCCCGCCCGTGAACCCGGACCCGGAGTCGGCGGGTGGCCGCGCCGATCCCCGGCATCGTCTTGTCCGCGGCCACGAGCTGACCCACCAGGTCGGCGACGTCGCGTCGGGTCAGTCCGATCCGTCGGGCGGCCCGGACGACGTCGGCAGTGGATCTCGGGGCATGCAGCGATCGGATCAGCGTCGCGACCGCCTCGGCGGACTCTGGTCGGGCGAGGGTGATCCGCAGACTGCGATCGGGGTCGGCGCCGACATGGATGGAGTTGTCCGGACGCACGACGACGGGGCTACCCGGCCGGAGGATGGGCAGCATCGTCGGTAGGTTTCCGGCTCCCGCGGCTCGGACGGGCGGCGGATCGGTCGACGGCATGGATCGGTGTGCCATGCGCCGACACTGCAGCATCGGACGCGATAGGCCACGCCGGCTGTACACAGCTGCGACGGTCTGTGGATGGTGCAGTTGCCGCTCGGGTGATTGTGTGGTCGGCCGCGCCGTCAGGAGCGTGTCGTGCCGTCCCCGTCGTCGGGGTTCTCGCTGGTGTCCTCGCCGGGATCCTCGGAGCCCTTGTCCTCGGGGCCCTTGTCCTCGGAGCCCTTGTCGTCGGCGGCCTGGTCGGTGGAACCCTGATCGGTCGCGTCGTCGCCGGCCGCGGATCGCTCTGCGGCCAAGGTCTTCTCGAGTTGCGCGATCGGATCGTCGAAGGCATCGACGCCGCCGCCGATGACGCGGTCGATGAAACCCGCCGGATTGTCGATGTCCTCGCCGTCGGGCATGAGGTCGGGATGAGCCCAGACCCCGTCACGGGTGTCGATGTCGCCGGCCTCGAGGAGCTGACTCCACAGCGCCGACGCCTCACGCACCTTCCGGGGCCGCAGTTCGAGGCCGACGAGGGTCGCGAAGGTCTGCTCGGCGGGCCCGCCCGAGGCGCGACGCCTGCGCATCGTCTCGGTCAGTGCGCCGGTGCTCGGGATGCGGTCGGTGAGGGCGCGCGAGACCACCTGCTCCACCCAGCCCTCGACCAAGGCCAACAAGGTCTCGAGCCGGGCGAGTGCGGCCTTCTGCTCGGGCGTGGTCTGCGGCTCGAAGGACGCCGACGAACTCATGAGCTCCTCGAGCTTGGACGGATCGGACAGCAGTTGCTGCGGATCGACGCCGCCTGCGAGGTCGGTGATCCCGGAGAAGTCGATGCTGATGCCGCGGGCGTACTCCTCGACCGTCGACAGCAGGCGCTGTCGCAGCCATCCCACGTGCGTGAAGAGTCGGACATGCGCGGCCTCGCGCGCCGCCAGGAAGACGATGATCTCTTGTGCGGGCTGTTCCAGACCGTCGGCGAAGGTCGCGATCGCCTCCGGCAGCAGCACCGCGACACCCTCGGGTGCCAGGGGGAGGCCGATGTCGGTGGAGGTCAGCACCTCCTTGGCGAGCTGGCCCAGTCCCTGGCCGAGCTGGGTGCCGAAGGCCATCCCGCTCATCTGGGTGAGCATGCCCATCATCGGGCCCGCGAACTGCGCTGCCTCGGGCGGCAGGTTCTGCTCCCAGGTGCGGGCCAGCTGACCGGCGACCGGATCGCACAGGACCTTCCAGGTCGGCAGTGACTCCTCGAGCCACTGGACCGGGGTCCACGCGACGGATTTGCGGACCCCGCCGGGCAGCGTGGTGACGTCGTCGAGCCAGACGTCGGCCAGGCGCACCGCATCGGTGACGGCGGTGGTCTCCTTGTCCAGGACGGGCGTGAACGATCCGATCTGCTGACGCGCCAGATTGGCGGCCACCTCGTAGTTCACCGGGCCGCCGCCGGAGCCGCCACTCATGCCCGAACCCATGCCACTGAACATGTTGCCCAGCTGGGAGAACATCTGGCCGAGTGCGTTGGGGTCGAAACCCTCTCCGCCGGTGGCGAACCCGAACGGGTTCTGCGGACCGCCGGAGCCGGGGTCCGAACCGCGCCCGTCATCGCCGCCCTTGTTGCGGCGGTCGTTGTCGTCGTCCCCGTCCGAGGACGACGAGAATCCGAAGGGCAAATCGCTCATGTCCCCACGGTACCGGCCGGACGGTGTGATCAGCTCGGATCCCGTGTTCGCCTTGAGCGTAGTCGGCTCAATCCGCCTGTCGGGCAGGCTCACGCCCGTCGCGGCGGACCCGGACCGCGGTTCCGTTAGGGTGAGCGGAATGAGAGTCCAGGCCGGACACCGTCGGATCGCGACGGTCGCCGTCACCGTGCTGGTGTTCGTCGCGCTGCTGCTCGTCGGGACCTCGGTGCAGGTCCCCTACGTCGCGCTCGGACCCGGACCGACGGTCAACACCCTCGGTGAGGTCGACAAGACACCGGTCGTCGACATCCAGGGTGCGCCGACCGACCCCACCACCGGCCATCTGAACCTGACGACGGTCTCGGTCACCGATCGGCTGTCGCTGTTCCAGTCGATCGGGATGTGGATGTCGGGCACCTACACGCTCGAGCCGCGCGAGAAGGTGTTCCCGCCGGATCAGACCGCCGATCAGGTGCGCCAGGAGAACCAGCAGCAGATGACGGGGTCGGAGGACTCGGCCACCATCGCGGCGCTGCGCCATCTCGGTCGCCCTACGAAGCTGGTCGTCGGTGTGGTCGCCGACGGCGGTCCGGCCACCGGGGTCCTGCGTCCGGGTGATCAGGTCGTCGCGGTGGCCGGGACTCCGGTGTCCACCTCTGCGCAGATGCAGGCCGCGGTGCGCGGGCGGGTACCCAAGTCGCAGTTGCCGGTCGAGATCGTCCGCGACGGCGTCCGTCAGACGGTGACCGTCACTCTCGGCTCCCGTCCCGACGACCCGAAGGTCGGCTACCTCGGCGTCACCCCGGAGGTCGTCAACGGCGACCCGTCGTTGAAGATCGACTACAACGTGGGCGACATCGGCGGACCGTCCGCGGGGATGATGTTGTCGCTGGCCGTGATCGATCGGTTGAGTCCCGGCGAACTCACCCACGGAAAGTTCATCGCCGGCACCGGGACCATCACCGACGACGGTCAGGTGGGCCCGATCGGCGGCATCACCCACAAGACCCGGGCGGCGCGCGATGCCGGGGCGACGGTGTTCCTCGTCCCGGACCGCAACTGCGCAGAGGCCACCGGGGACGCTCCGGACGGGCTCGAACTGGTCAAGGTGACGACGCTCGACTCGGCCCTGTCGGCGCTCGACGACATCGGCGCGGGTCGGCCGGCCCCGCACTGCTGACAGGCCTACGGCCGGCTCGGATTCGGCTCGCGTCAGTTCTGATCGTCGGCGTGCTCCAGGGTCGCCGACAACGCGGCGACCAGATTGGGCGCAAGTTCCGGATGCGTGAGCAGTTCGACAGGCGTGCCGGGCTCGCGTGGCGGCTCGTCGTCCCCGGGCCGCAACTGCAGCACGCTGACCGTCCGCCCGTCGCGTAGCGCACCCACGGCGAGTCGGGCCGCCCGACTCCCCGGATGGCTCCGCGCGGCGTCGCGTGCCGCGGTGTCGGCCGCGGCCGGATCGGCCAGCAGCGGTTCGAATGCCGAGTCCAGGTCGGCCTCCGCCTCGGGTGGCAGGACCACGATCTCCTGGACCAGGACGCAGCCGACGACCGTCGGCGGCCACGTCGTCGTCGCCAGCACCTCTTCCAGCCGTGCATCGTCTTCCAGCCGTGCATCGTCGGCGGGTGGGTCCTGCGCGATGGGACTCAGCTCGGAGGTGTCCTGGTCATCGATCAGATCGGGCTGGGTCTGCCTGAGCAGTGCGGTCGGGACCAGAGCGAAGAGGCTCGGTCGGCGACCCCAGCCCTCGGTGTCGACGTACTCGACGACGTCGCGCAACGCCGACCCGAGCGCATCGGGGGACAGGGGCTGCCCGGCCGCGGCCGGTGGGTTCGGATCGGTCACACCGCCATCTTGCCGGGCGGCCGCGGTGGTGTCCGATTCGAGGTCGGGAACCGGATGGGGGTCGGAACCGTTGGAGAGCCAACCCCTCCTCGACGGGCGCTGTGCGGCCGAGCAGGTGACGGGGCGGTTCCGGCGGAACCGTCGCCAGTACAGTGGGGTGCGCATCACACGGTCCGTCTGGCGATCGTGTCCGCGCCGGGGCGGTGCCCGGTATGAGAACTTTGGAGAGTGGGTCACGTGGGCGTACGCGGACCGTCGGGACTGCCGACTCTGTCGCGCAGGAGCAAGATCGCCATCGGTGTCGGTGTCGCGATCCTGGTGCTGCTGTTGGTCGGTCCCCGCCTGGTGGGGATCGCGACCGACTGGCTGTGGTTCTCCGACCTCGGCTACACGCGCGTCTTCTCGACCATCACCTGGACCCGGGTGATCCTGTTCCTCGCCACCTCGGTGGTGGTCGGCGGGATCATCTTCGGCGCGATCGCAGCCGCGTATCGATCTCGCCCGGTCTTCGTGCCGGCCAGCGGTCCCAACGATCCGCTGGCGCGCTACCGCGCCACCGTGATGGGGCGCGTGCGCTGGTTCGGCCTGGTGCCGCCGATCCTCATCGGCCTCGTCGCAGGCCTCGTCGCGCAGGGGTCGTGGGCCACCGTGCAGACGTTCCTGCACGGCGAGCAGTTCGGAGTCACCGACCCGCAGTTCGGTCTCGACGTCTCGTTCTACGCCTTCGACCTGCCGTTCTACCGATTCCTGCTGAACCTGCTCTTCGTCGTCGTCGTGGTCGCGTTCGTGTCGAATCTGGTGACCCACTACGTGTTCGGCGGAATCCGCCTCGGCGGCAGCGGCGGCGGGTCGATGACCACCGCGGCGCGTATCCAACTGGCGCTGCTGGCCGGAACCTTCCTCGCACTCAAGGCCGTCGCGTACTGGTTCGACCGGTACTCGCTGCTGTCGAGCCAGCGAAAGCAGGAGATCTTCACCGGCGGTAGCTTCACCGACATCAACGCGGTGCTGCCGTCCAAGCTCATCCTGATGTCCATCGCGATCATCTGCGCCGTGGCGTTCTTCGCCGGTGTGGTGCTGCGCGACCTGCGTGTCCCGGCCCTCGCGACCGTGCTGATGCTGTTGTCGGCGTTGCTGATCGGTGTCGGATGGCCGCTGGTGATGGAGCAGTTCTCGGTCAAGCCGAACGCGGCCCAGAAGGAGCAGGAGTACATAGCCCGCAACCTGACGGCGACCAAACAGGCATACCGGATCGTCGACGGTCAGGACGTCACCTACGAGCGGAACTGGACCGCGCAGGCGGCGAACTCGGCTGCGGTCAACTCCGATGCGGCGACGCTGTCGAACATCCGCATCCTCGATCCGAACGTCATCGAGCCGGCGTTCACCCAGCGCCAGAAGCTCAAGAACTTCTACGGGTTCCCCTCGCAGTTGGCGGTCGACCGTTACACCGTCGACGGCGACAAGCGTGACTACATCGTCGCCGCGCGTGAACTCGATCCGAGCCGGTTCGACCAGAACCAGCAGAACTGGATCAACAAGCACACCGTCTTCACACACGGGAACGGCTTCATCGCCGCGCCGGCCAACACCGTCGACGAGGCGTCCTCGGATGCCGAGAGCGACCGCGGCGGCCTGCCGGTGTTCGAGGTCAGCGACCTGGAGAACTACCAGACCGACGCCTACAAGCAGAACGCGCCGATCAAGGTGACCCAGCCGCGGATCTACTTCGGCGAGTTGATCTCCAAGGTCAACCCGGACTACGCGATCGTCGGTTCCACCGACGGTGACCGCGAGTACGACGAGGACGGCCGCAACTACACCTACACCGCCGACTCGGGTGTCTCGCTCGGCAACTGGTTCAACCGGCTGCTGTACTCGGTCAAGTACACCGAGCGGAACATCCTGCTGTCGGGAGCGGTCAACGAGAACTCGAAGATCCTCTACAACCGCGATCCCCGGGACCGTGTGAAGAAGGTCGCGCCGTGGCTGACGGTGGATTCCAAGACCTACCCGGCGGTCATGGCCGACGGTTCGGTGAAGTGGATCGTCGACGGCTACACCACCCTCGACAACTACCCGTACGCGCAGCGGACATCGCTGCAGGACGCCACTGCCGATGCGCAGGAGCTCAACCAGGGCCAGACCGGCCGTACACAGGTGAACCGCCAGGTCTCCTACGTGCGCAACTCGGTCAAGGCGACGGTCGACGCCTACACCGGCAAGGTCGAGCTCTATCAGTTCGATCAGAACGACCCGGTGCTCAAGACGTGGATGAAGGTCTTCCCGGGCACGGTGAAGTCGCGTGACGAGCTCAACCGCAAGGCCGATCTGCTCGATCATCTCCGCTACCCGGAGGACCTCTTCAAGATCCAGCGTGCGCTGCTCTCGAAGTACCACGTCGACGATCCGGGAACGTTCTTCCGCAGCAACGACTTCTGGTCGATCCCCAGTGATCCGACCAAGGACGATGCGACCCAGCAGGGATTGAGCCAGCCGCCGTATTACTTCACCGCGGCCAATCCGAAGGGCTCGGGCGACAAGGCCGAGTTCCAGCTGACCACGGTGATGAACGGTCTGAACAGCCGCTTCCTGTCGGCCTACATGACCGCGTCGTCCGATCCGGACACGTATGGCCAGATCACCGTCAAGACGCTGCCGACGACCAGTCAGACCGTCGGTCCGCAGCAGGCGCAGGAGAACATGAAGAGCGCCGGCCCGGTCGCCTCGGACCGCAAGCAGGTCGAGGACACGACCAGGGTGACATACGGCAACCTGCTGACGCTCCCGGTCGGTGGCAACGGCCTGCTCTACATCGAGCCGATGTACACGCAGTCCAAGACCGACGACTCGGCGATCCCGAAGCTGTACCGCGTGTTGGTCTACTACCAGGGACGTGTGGGCTACGCGCCGACCGTCGCGGAGTCGCTGCGTCAGGTCGGGATCAACCCGGCTGCTGCGACGACCCCCGAGGGTGGCTCGCCGCCGGTGGAGGGAGCGCCGGATGCGAACCAACCGCCGACGCAGGGTGGTACGACGACGCCGCCGTCGGGCAACGGGCAGCCGAGCAGCCCGGAGCGCGATGCCGCGGTCCGCGAGATCGGTGACTCGTTGTCGGCGCTGAAGGAGGCCCAGTCGAAGGGTGACTTCAAGGCGTACGGCGAGGCACTCGATCGGCTGAACAAGGC
Source organism: Gordonia soli NBRC 108243 (assembly GCF_000334455.1). Classification (GTDB taxonomy): domain Bacteria; phylum Actinomycetota; class Actinomycetes; order Mycobacteriales; family Mycobacteriaceae; genus Gordonia; species Gordonia soli. Next base: position 38,663 of record NZ_BANX01000003.1, on the reverse strand, counting down.
CGTCTCGCAGTACGAGACGCTTCCAGGCGTGAACTGACACCACCCGACGAACGCAGGGCCCTCCGGTGCATCACCGGAGGGCCCTGCGTCTTCCGCACCTCGGGGCCGAATGAGGGGAGTGCGCGGCGCTCAGCGCCGGTATCGGAGCATGTAGCGGTCGAGTTCCTGCGGTGTGTTGTCGGGCAGCACGGGGCTGTGGTGGTTGCGGTGGATCAGTGACACGAAGATCGATACGGCACTCGTGAACGCCGCGATCATCAGGATGCCGAACAGGATGGCCGGCACCACGTGTCCGCCCGCCATGAACACCAGCCAGAGAGCCGCCGCGGTGAACCCGCTGAGCACCAGCAGGTAGCCGACGACGCTCATCGGATGGTTGCCGTGGCTCTCGTGATGGGGCATGTGCAGCGCCATGGGGACTCCTCCGTCGGTGGTCGAATAGCAGGCAGTATACGCCTACGTGTGACAAACATCACAGTAAGCGATCACTGTGGCGGGCCGCTTAGCGCTGTCACCAGCACAGCTATGTAGGGTTGCCTAGTCCTATGCTGCAAGAAAGTGGGCTCTGATGCCACCGCTGAGTCGCCTCGCGCGTATCCAGATCGCCGTCGTCATCGTCATCGGTCTGTTGGCCACCCTGTATGCGGCCGTCCGCTACGTGCGCGTGGACAACATGGTGGGTATCGGCGTGCACCGGGTGACCGTGTCGATGCCGGACAGCGGCGGCATCTTCCCGAACGCCGAGGTCACCTATCAGGGTGTGGCCGCCGGCCGGGTCACCGACCTGCAGCTCACCCGCACCGGGGTGGACGTCCACCTGGAGATCGACTCCGGCGGGCCCGACATCCCTGCGTCTGCCACCGCGGTGGTGGCGAACCGATCTGCGATCGGCGAGCAGTACCTCGACCTGCAACCGACCTCCACCGATGGCCCGTTCCTGCGGACGGGGTCGGTGATCACGAAGTCGTCGGTGCCGCCGCCGCTGCAGGATGTCGTCGCCTCGGCGATCGATTTCACGTCGTCCATCCCGTTGGACGACCTGTCGACGGTCATCACCGAACTCGGAAAGGCGTTCAACGGCCAGGGGGAGAACCTGACCCGGCTGACGGACTCGCTGTCCAAGTTGTCGCAGGCGGGTGTCGACAACCTGCCGTCGACACTCTCGCTGATCCAGAACTCGGATGTGGTGCTGGCGACGCAGGCGGACCAGTCCGACGCGATCCTGACCTGGTCGCGCAACATCGATCTCGTCACCGCTCAGCTGGCGTCGTCCGACCCGGACCTGCGTCGACTCCTGACGACCGGCACGGCGTCGGCGACCCAGATCTCGGCCCTGGTGCGGGAGCAGGGGCCGGACCTGTCGACGGTCGTCAAGCAACTGGCGGGGACCGTCCGCGAGATCGCGCCCACATCATTCGTCACCGGCCCGACGCTCGCGATGCTGGCGAGCCTCTCGGCCAGTGCGCACTCCCCGGCGCGCGGAGACGGCCAGATCCACTTCGGGACCGTCCTCGAGACGAACAACCCGCCGGCCTGCACGCAGGGGTACGAGTCGACCAACGCGATGATCGCGGCCATCAAGAAGCGCGACCCGACCTTCGACCTCCGCTACGACGACTTCCCGTTCAACACCGCCGCACGATGCACGGTGCCCTTCGGCAACCCGACGTCGGTGCGCGGTGCCGCCCGCGCGCCGTACGCGAACCCGGCGTTCACCCAGCCGTGGGATTCGACACCCAAGAAGGACCCGGATCGTCTGGATCTGAACCCGTTGGCACAACAGCTGGCCGGATTGATGGGAGTCCACGCCCGCTGAGGCCAGCCGGTCCCGACGCCGAAGTGTGCGCGATCACAATCGTTTTCGCAGTTCAGTGCGTTGTGGGTGCCATCACGGATACCGATTTGGAGTTGGGGTGACCGTGCGTGTAACGTTGTGTTCACCAACGCGGGGTGGAGCAGCTCGGTAGCTCGCTGGGCTCATAACCCAGAGGTCGCAGGTTCAAATCCTGTCCCCGCTACGAGGACTTCGGCCCCCGATCGCATGTCGATCGGGGGCCGAAGTTTTTTCTGTCACCGACAGGTGCGCGTTCGACGGTCAGCGCCGAAACGCCTCGATCATCGCGGATGTGTCGAGGTGTCCGTGCCCGCGCTCCACCTCACCGGCGATTTGGTGGTGCAAGTGTCGTTTCGGGTTCTTGTTACCGCGCGTCGAGCCCGAACCGTCCGATCCGTTTGGCATGCTGATCGCGATGGCTCCGACGGCTCAAGTGTGTCCGCGGTCGGACTGGGTGATCTTGACACAGACATTGAGTAGCCGAGAGCTGCGGGGGAAGGCACGTATGTCACCGAAGACGTCACAGGAACAGCGTGATCAACTACACAAGACCATTTGGCGCATTGCTAATGATCTCCGTGGAAGTGTGGACGGCTGGGACTTCAAAAGTTACGTGCTCGGCATGCTGTTCTATCGATTCATCTCCGAGAATCTCACCGCCTATTTAAATGGATTGGAACACGAAGCCGGAGACGCGGATTTCGACTATCCGAAACTCGACGACGAGAATGCTGAGTTCGGACGCAAAGATACTGTCGACGAAAAAGGCTTTTACATCCTGCCGTCTGAGCTTTTCCAGAACGTCCGGGAACGCGCGGCGCGAGATGTCAACCTAAACGAGACCCTTGAGCGGGTATTCAAAAACATCGAAGGTTCGGCGGTTGGCACCGACAGCGAGGACGACCTCAAGGGCCTGTTCGACGACCTCGACGTCAATAGCTCTAAGCTCGGCAACACCGTCGCCAAACGCAACGAGAAGCTAGTCAAGTTGCTCAACGCAATCGGGGACCTTCCGCTCGGAAACTTCGAAGACAACTCGATCGACCTTTTCGGCGATGCCTACGAGTATCTCATGCAGATGTACGCCTCCCAGGCTGGCAAGTCGGGTGGTGAGTATTACACGCCGCAAGAAGTCTCCGAGGTGCTGGCAAAAATCACCGTCGCGGGTAAGAAGCGGGTTAACCGGGTGTATGACCCGGCAGCCGGCTCCGGATCGCTCCTGCTCAAGTTCGCCAAGGTGCTCGGCAAAGAGAACGTGGGCGGCTTCTACGGCCAGGAAATCAACCTGACCACCTACAACCTCGCTCGCATCAACATGTTCCTACATGATGTGAACTACGAGAAGTTCGACATTGCCCACGGTGACACACTGACCGATCCCGCACACTGGGACGACGAACCATTCGAGGCGATCGTCTCCAATCCGCCCTACTCGATCAAATGGGAAGGCGACGCCAACCCGCTCCTGATCAACGACGAACGATTCGCTGCTGCAGGCGTACTCGCGCCGAAATCCAAGGCCGACTTGGCCTTCACCATGCACATCCTGTCGTGGCTAGCAGTCAACGGCACGGCGGCGATCGTTGAGTTCCCAGGTGTGCTCTACCGCGGGGGCGCGGAGGCGAAGATCCGGAAGTACCTGATCGACAACAACTACGTCGACGCCGTTATACAGCTGCCGCCAGATCTGTTCTACGGCACCACGATTGCGACATGCATCATCGTGCTGAAGAAGTCTAAGAAGGACAATAGTGTGCTGTTCGTCGATGCATCGGCAGAGTTCAAGCGCATCGGTAACAAAAACAAGCTCACTCCCGACCACGCGCAGACCATTCTCGGTGCTTTCGAGAATCGGGCCAATGTCGCCCATTTCACGAAACTCATCTCGAACGAAGATATCGCGGCAAATGGCTACAACATCGCCATACCGTCGTACGTCGAAGCCAAAGACACTCGTGAGGTCGTAGACATCACTGCCCTCAACGCTGATATCGCCCGCATCGTCGCCCGTCAGGCGGAGCTTCGCGCATCGATCGATGAGATCGTTGCTGACCTGGAGAGCGCGAAGTGAGTCGACTCGATGAACTGATCGCGGAGCTAGCACCTGAGGGCGTCGAATTTAAGTCAGTGGGCGAAGTCGCTGCGAAAAGCTCCAATATCAAATGGGCCAACGCGGGTGACGACGAGTTCCGGTATATCGATCTAAGTTCCGTGGACCGCGTGACGCGCAGGATCGGTGAGACGGTATCCATCACTTCAAGTAACGCTCCAAGTCGCGCACAGCAGATTTTGCACACGGGGGATGTGATTTTCGCAACCACACGCCCCGCGCAAATGCGATGGGCGGTGATCCCTGCTGAGTATGACGGGCAGATCGCAAGCACAGGCTACTGTGTGCTGCGGCCGGATACCTCTATCGTCCTCACGAATTTCCTAGCTCATATCCTTGGCGCAGATGTCTTCCGGCGATACGTTGAAGCGAACCAGGTTGAAGGAAACTACCCCTCGATCACCGATCACCGTGTCAGGTCCTATCGAATTCCCGTACCGCCTATCGAAGTCCAGCGGGAGATTGTGCGGACATTAGATCAGTTCACGGAGCTGGAGGCAGAGCTGGAGGCAGAGCTGGAGGCAGAGCTGGAAGCTCGCCGCCGCCAGTACGCCTTCTATCGGGATTCGCTCGTGGCAGCCGCGGACGGGCCTAAGGTCCAAATGGGTGAACTTGGAACGTTCGTCCGTGGACGTCGATTCACAAAGAATGACGTCGTCGAGTCTGGCATACCCAGTATTCATTATGGCGAGATCTACACCCACTACGGTGTGTCAGCATCGGAGGCGGTGCGAGAAGTCAGATCTGAGCTGTCCCCTCAATTGCGATTCGCCAAGCCTCGCGACGTGATTTTCGCGGGCGTCGGCGAGACGGTTGAAGATGTGGGCAAAGCGGTTGCGTGGTTGGGGGAAGGCTCTGTCGCCGTGCATGACGATACCTTCTCGTTCACGTCGGATTTGAGTCCGAAGTATGTGGCGTACGCGGTGCAGACCGGTGACTTCCATTCGCAGAAGGCGAACCATGTCGCGCGAGGTAAGGTTAAGCGGCTGTCTGCTTCCGGCCTAGCTAAGATTTCGATTCCTGTTCCGAGTGTCGAGGATCAGGGTCGGATTGTCTCCACACTCGATAAGTTTAACTCCCTCGTGAACGATCTCAGCGCTGGACTTCCCGCTGAGCTGACGGCTCGCCGCAAGCAGTACGAGTACTACCGGGACAAGTTGCTGACCTTTAAGGCGGTCGCAGCATGAGTGAGGCGACGCCACGCAAGTACGACCCGATCGCTGTCTCGGCAGAGAGTACGGTCGTCGCCGAGTATGTGCCGGACGCAACGTCGGAGGCTGCGTACCAGTCCGAGGCTGCGCTGGAGCGTGAGCTAGTCAACCTGCTGGAGTCGCAAGCCTACGAGTACCTCGCGATCTCTTCTGAAGCGCAGTTGGTGGCGAACCTCCGTACGCAGCTAGGGGCGTTGAACCAGATTACGTTTTCGGATGCGGAGTGGACTGACTTCTTCGAGAACAAGATCACCGGGAAGAACGACGGCATCGCGGAGAAGACGGTGCGCATCCAGGAGGATCATGTCCAGGTCCTCAAGCGTGACGATGGCTCAACCAAGAACATCACGCTCCTGGACAAGCAGAACATCCACAACAACCGGCTGCAGGTCATCAACCAGTACGAGGTTGACCGAGCCGATCCTGCCGACGAGGACAGCGCGGGAGGGCGCTACGCCAACCGCTACGACGTGACCATCCTGGTGAACGGTCTGCCGATGGTGCACATCGAGCTCAAGCGGCGTGGTGTCGACATCCGCGAGGCGTTCAACCAGATCAATCGCTATCAGCGCGATAGCTTCTGGGCGGGCTCTGGGCTGTTTGAATACGTGCAGCTGTTCGTCATCAGCAACGGAACGCTGACGAAGTACTACTCGAACACGACTCGTAGTCAGCACCTCAAGGAGGGGCAGAAGCCGAGCAAGGGTCGCAAGACGTCGAACTCGTTCGAGTTCACTTCCTGGTGGGCGGATGCGCAGAACAAACCGATCCAAGACCTGACGTCGTTTGCGAAGACTTTTTTTGCCAAGCACGCGCTACTCAACATCCTGACCCGCTATTGCGTGCTGACTGCCGATCGGCTGTTGCTCGTCATGCGTCCGTACCAGATTGTGGCGACCGAGCGAATCTTGCAGCGCATCGACATCGCCACGAACTACAAGCAGCTTGGCTCCGTCGCGGCCGGCGGATACGTGTGGCACACCACCGGCTCGGGCAAGACGCTGACATCGTTCAAGACGGCACACCTCGCCTCGAAACTACCGAGCGTGGAAAAAGTGTTGTTTGTCGTGGACCGCAAGGACCTCGATTATCAGACGATGCGCGAGTACGACCGCTTCCAGAAAGGTGCAGCGAACTCCAACACCTCGACGGGCGTCCTGAAGAAGCAACTCGAAGACCCAACCGCCCGGATCATCATCACCACGATCCAGAAGCTTTCGACCTTCATCAAGGCCAACAAGAATCACGCGATCACAGGCGAGCACGTCGTGATCATCTTCGACGAGTGTCACCGTTCGCAGTTCGGTGATATGCACACCGACATCACTAAAGCCTTCAAGCGCTACAACCTATTTGGCTTCACCGGCACGCCGATCTTCGCCGAGAACAGTGGCAGCGGCGGCAACCCGCAGTTCAAAACCACCGAGCAGGCCTTCGGTGAGAAGCTGCACACCTACACGATCGTCGACGCGATCACCGACAAGAACGTGCTGCCGTTCCGGATCGACTACATCAACACGATCAAGGTCGGTAACCCCGACGACAAGCAGGTCTCGGCGATCGACCGGGAGAAAGCGCTGCAGGACGAGCGCCGCATCGGTGAGATCGTCAAGTACACGTTGGAGCACTTCGACCAGAAGACGAAGCGATCATCTAGCTACGAACACTCTGTCGTGACCAATGTGCCGCAGGCGACACGCACACGCCGCCAAGCCGAAGCACTGCGCGAACGGAAACGAGTGCGCGGCTTCAACGCCATTTTCGCTACTGCTTCGATCCAGGCAGCGCGCATCTACTACAACGTGTTGAAGTGGGAACAGGAGAACCTGGCCGCCGATAAGCGCCTCAAGATTGGGCTCATCTACTCCTACGGCGCCAACGAAGCTGTCGACGGCGGAATCATCGATGACGAGGGCTTCGAGACCGACGACCTCCCAACCGACGCACGCTCGGCCCTCGAAGACGCGATCATCGACTACAACGAGATGTTCGGCACCAGCTACGACACCAGCGCCGACAAGTTCCAGAACTACTACAAAGACCTGTCACAGCGGCTGAAGAATCGCGAGCTCGACCTGGTGATCGTGGTCAATATGTTCCTCACCGGGTTCGATGCAACCACGCTGAACACCCTGTTCGTGGACAAGAACCTGCGCGCGCACGGCTTGATCCAGGCGTACTCCCGCACCAACCGCATCCTGAACTCAGTGAAGACCTACGGCAACATCGTGGCCTTCCGCGACCTCGAAGACGCCACCAACAAGGCGCTGGAGCTGTTCGGCAACAAGGACGCACGCGGTGTGGTCATTCTCAAGCCGTACGGGGAGTACTACAGCGAGTACTCCGAGAAGGTGAACGAGATGCTGTCGGCGTTTCCGCTTGGACAGCCGATCGTCGGCGAGGATGCGCAAAAGGAGTTCATCGCATTGTTCGGGCAGATCCTGCGGCTCGAAAACATCCTCACCTCGTTTGACGACTTCGCCGGCAACGAGATCCTGACTCAACGCCAGGGGCAGGACTACCGCAGTGTCTACCTCGACCTCTACGCCGAGTTCCGCAAAGGTACCGACGCCGAAAAAGAGCTGATCAACGACGACGTGGTGTTCGAGGTCGAGCTGATCAAGCAAGTCGAGATCAACGTCGACTACATCCTTATGCTCGTCGCCAAGTACCGCGAGGAGCACGGCGGCGATGGCCAGGACAAGGAGATCCGTGCTGAGATCTCTCGCGCGGTCGACGCCAGCCCCACCCTGCGCAACAAGAAGGACCTCATTGAGGACTTCGTCGACTCGGTATCGGTCGACGGAGCGATCGACGAAGAGTGGCAGGCATTCATCGCGGCCAAGCGCGAAGCTGAGCTGGCCAAGATCATCGAGGACGAGAACCTCCGTGCCGACAACACGCGCGACTTCGTCGAGACGGCCTTCCGCGATGGCGCGCTACGCACTACCGGCACCGCGATCACCAAGGTGCTGCCTCCTGTGTCCCGATTCGCGAGTGGCGGCGGTCATGGCGAGAAGAAGCAGCGTGTGATCCAGAAACTCGCCGCGTTCTTTGAGCGGTTCTTCGGGCTGGGCACTGGAGGCGACCAGTGAGGAAAAACAGCTGGGAGCAAGTGCAATTGAAGTGCCGAGTTTTCGCGAGACGCTGCTTGATCAGGGAAGCGCTGGCATGAGGGTTCGGCAGGTCGAAATCGAGAACTTCCGCGGAATCGTGGCGGGACACGTGCTGTTCCAGCAGCACACCCTGCTCGTGGGCGGAAACAACATCGGGAAGTCGACGGTCTGCGAGGCACTGGAGCTGGTATTGGGGCCAGAACGTCTCTATCGTCGCCCCGTCATCGACGAGCACGACTTCTCTCACGGCGACTACATTGGTGGCGAGGGCGACCCCCGCGAGATACGTATTCGCGTCGTGCTCACTGACCTATCGGACGAACAGTTGCGTCGGTTCTTCCAGCACGTCCGGCGATGGGACGACGAGACGTTTTCGTTCATCGACGAGGAGCCAGACAGTATCCAATCCGCCGACGGCGACGGCACCGTTTGGGCGCTGCCCGTGATCTTCATTGGACGATATGACCGCGAGGAAGACGACTTCATCGGGGACACGTTCTTTGATCATCCGCTGCCCGAACTCGACGATCTTGACGAAGACGAGCGCGCATCACTTGGCGCGGGCCGCGCGCAGTTCAGCCGCTTGCACAAGCGGGTTTGCGGCTTCATCTTCTTGCGAGCGCTGCGCACCGGATCTCGTGCGCTCAGTCTGCAGCGCGGTTCGCTGCTCGACTCCTTACTCAGGCTAGGCGGTGAGGGCGCGGAGGAGATGTGGCGGGATGCGCTTGGCGCGCTGCAGAACCTCGATCCGGCCATCGGAGAGATCGAACAACTTAGGATCATCCGGGAGAACATTCGCACGCGACTCGGTAAGTTTGTCAACCTGGCTCCTAGTGAGAACGCAGCGGCTTTCTTCGCATCAGATCTCACACGTGAGCACCTGCGTGAAGTCGTCCGACTCTTCGTTGCGACACAACCGAGCAACCACTCAGTACCGTTCACCAAGCAGGGCACTGGCTCGATCAACCTGCTGGTCTTCGCGTTGCTGACGATCATCGCGGACCTCAAGGAAGACCAGTCGGTCATCTTCGTGATGGAGGAGCCCGAGATCGCCCTTCCTCCTCACACCCAGCGGCGCGTGACGAAGTACGTGGTGCAGCAAATGGGACAGTCGATTGTCACCTCCCATTCGCCCTACGTCATCGAGCAGTTCGATCCGGAGAACGTAGTGATCCTGTCGCGCGATGGGAATACATTCTCCGGCGCACCGATCGACACGACGAGCGTCAAGCCTAAGACATACCGCACGCAGCGCCGCCAGTTTGCAGAGGCGATCCTGAGTCGGGCGGTCTTTGTGCTTGAGGGTCAGACGGAGATGGTTGCCGTGCACGCCGTCTCATCGGCGCTCGAGCAGGTCCGTGACGATTACTCGCACGTTGATCTCACCGGCGTCACCCTCTTCAATGCAGGAAATGACCGCGAAGTGCCGCGGTACGCCCCGATCTTCAAGGCGCTTGGCAAGCGGGTCTATGGCATGCGAGACAAGCTGAACGCCCCTGATGCAGCGGACGCGGCTGAGAACATCAAGTCGTTCGACGAGTTCTGGGAGTCGCCGGAGACCGGCATCGAGCAGATCCTGGTGAAGCAGGTTTCAACACGTGTGTTGCGGAGCTTCCTCGACGAAGTCGTGCAGCGCGACGACTATCCGTCAAGCCATCCCTACGTGGCCGAGCGGGTTGCTGATGACGACTTGGCCGAGTTGGCAGTGAAGGTGCTGAAGGCTCGCAAGGGCGATGCGTTTGGCTTCGGATACACCGGCACACTCATCGAGCAGTGTGAGACCGAGGCCGATCTACCAGCTTTCATTCGGGACGCGCTCCTCACTATCAACGAACAGCTCCAGGACGAGCCTGAACTGATACTGGACGACGACACTGCAGCGCCGGGGGCCGGTGCTGCAGAGCCCGAGGAGTAGGTGGCGTGGAGTTGCAGCTCTCCGAGACTGCCCAGGGAGCCGTGGACCACGATTGCCCCGTCTTGGTACTCGGCGGCCCCGGCTCCGGCAAGACCACGCTGTCGCTTCTGAAAGCCCAAGCGATGCTTCCCGTCCTGCAGCCTGGCCAGGAGATCCTCTTCCTCAGTTTCTCTCGGGCTGCCGTCCGGCAGGTTGAGATCCGGTGTCGCGATACTTTGCGTTCGGAAGAGCGTCGGCAAATCGCGGTGCGCACCTACCACGCGTTCGCGATGGAGGTTTTGCGCGCGCATGGTCGACTGCTCACCGGACATGCTCCGCGAATCGTCTATCCCGGCGACGAGAACCTCTCTAAAGCGGTCTTCGAAGGAGACTGGGGCACCGAGATCGAACGCCTGGCACGGGAGGAAGGCCGCTACGTGTTCGGGCAGTTCGCAGCCGCTGCCGCCCAACTCGTTGCTGGCAGCGCATCGATTGCATCGCTACTCGCCAATAAGTACCCCGTGGTCATCCTGGACGAGTTCCAGGACACCGACGACGCACAGTGGGCGCTTGTTCGGACGCTCTCAGAGCGGTCGAAAACTGTGTTTATGGCCGACCCTGATCAGCGGATCTTCGACTATGACTCAAGGGTAGATCCGGAGCGCCTTAATCACCTGCGCGCCCACCTCGGCCCCGCCGAGTTTGATCTCAGCGGGGAGAACCATCGAAGTCCTAACGCTGGCATCCTGCATTACGCCAACGCCGTACTGATAAACCGACCTTTGCCAGACACCAAAGACGTGATCACGCGCGCATACTGGGCGAACGCTTTCGACAGCACCGTTCACGCTGGTGTGGTCTGGATGCTCGGCTCGCTCCGCAAGGCGGGTATCGCTCATCCCTCCGTCGTCGTACTTGCCAGAACGAACGCGCTCGTCGGCAAGCTGTCGATGATCCTTGCGCAAGAGCACAATTTCAACGGCCAGACGATCAGACCCGTCGAGCACGACGTATTGTGGGACGCCGACCTCACGGCAGCGGCTGCCCTGGTAGTGGCTTCGATTCTCGAATGGCCGGGCTGCCCCAAGGAGGTGGCACTCGGCCAGACCTTCGACCGCATCGCCGATTATTTCGATGCGAAGAACGCTGCTAACGCGAGCAACGCCGCTCGTCAGACCAGCGAGCGGTACCGAACTGCTGCAGATCGGGCGCGCAGAGGTGAGACGCAGCGGCTCGCGAGCGCCAAGGCTCTCGCCGCCTCATACGACAGCGGTCTGGTGCTTCAGGGTGATCCTGCACAGGACTGGCTACACGCGCGTGATCTGTTGGCAGCTGGGAACGATTTGTCGGATCTGCTGGCCAACGCCAGGTTCGTCCGGCTCTTCCGAGCAACCGATGAGATCGGAAGCCGACTTGCGTCGGCATGGGACCTTCGCGGCAGCTACGGCCGCGCCATCGACTTGGTACGCCGTGCGCTCGAGGCAGGTCGGCTTCAGTCCGACCAGCGCGACCTACGCGGTTGCGTGCTCATGACTATCCACAAGGCAAAAGGCAAGGAGTTTGATGGCGTTCTGCTTGTCGAAGGGCAGTACCAGGGGGGCTTCTTCCGCGACACCGACACCGAGGCGCAACGAGCGGCGGCGAGACGACTGCTGCGAGTAGGTATCACTCGTGCACGACACCAAGTGGCGATCATCAGGCCGCAGGGCGCCGCACCCCTTGTCGGCTAGTAGCTCGCTCCATGCGGTCGAATCACGACGCCTTCCCGCCTAAGCACGTTCAGTACTGTCGTTCTCCCTAGTCCGACTTGCTCGGCACCCGCGCGACTCGTCATGCCGCCTTCGTACAGCCGAACGACGTCGCGCCGCAGCTGCTCCGTGACCCGCGATCGGAGACGTGTTGTTTGGATTGTGCCTGGTCAGCTCGATGTCCATTGGATCTTGGGGTGTTGGCCTTGGCGCCAGCGAGGACTACGAGGACTTCGGCCCCCGATCGCATGTCGATCGGGGGCCGAAGTTTTTTCTCGGGCACCGACGGCCGCGCTCCCGCCGGTCAGCGTCGGAAGGCCTCGATCATCGCGGATGTGTCGAGGTGCCCGTGCCCGCGCTCCACCTCACCGGCGACCACGTTCTGCACCGCGGTCAACACGGACGGTTCCCGACCCTCTTCGCGGGCGGCTCGGACGATGAGATCGACGGCGTTGCGGGTGAACACGAGGTCTTGGCCGACGGTCGTGTGGTCGCCGGAGTCGAACGCCGGGACATCCTTCTGGATGGACGGCACCATCGCGCCGACGAAGGCGGCGAGCTCCGGCACCAGGTCGGCAGCAGTGATGCCGGCCGAACCCGCCAGTGCGACAGCCTGATGCAAGCCCGCGAAGGTCGTGTACATCGCGGAGAGCAGTGCGAGGTCGCGGATCGAGGCAAGACCCGGTTCGCCGCCGACATGTCGTGACGTGCCGAGGATCTGCAGCGTCGGCTCGGCCTCGGTGTAGACCTCGGGATCACCGCTGTAGAGGATCGCTGCTTCCGGTCGGCCGATCATCGACGGGATGGCCATGATCGCACCGTCGAGGTGTCGCCGGCCCGCTTCGGCTGCCGCGGTGGCGGTTCGACGGGCTTCGGCGGGTGTTGTCGTGGTCAGGTCGACCAGGATCGGTTGTGCGGCAGGGGAGAGGTCCGTCTGCGATACGTCGACAAGGGCGTCCATCACGTTCTGATGGTTCAGCAGGCAGGCGATGACCACCGGTGCAGACGCGGCCGCGTCAGCCGGGGTCGGCGCCACTGTTGCCCCTCGTGCGGCGAGTGGCTGCGTCTTGGTCGGCGTACGGTTCCACACCGTCACCGATCGCCCGGCGTCCAGCAGAGCGTCGGCCAGAGCCGTGCCCATGGCGCCGAGGCCGAGAACGGCGACGTCGGAGGTGGTGGAGTCGGGGACAGGGACGGTCGGCTGCGACGTGGTCATGTCCTCACCATGCTCCCTGGATCGCGAAACGGTAAGTACCGACTTTTTTCTCAGTAACTCCGCACGATGCGAGCTACTGTCGACGTCATGGCACGACGACTTCCCCCGTACACCTGCGGCCTGGACGCAGCCGCCGACGTCATCGGCAGCAAGTGGAAGCCGGGCATTCTCTGGGCTCTCTCGACCGGGACCCAGCGCTACGGCGAGCTGAAGCGGCTCGTGCCGGGCATCACCGAGAAGATGCTCATCCAGTCGCTGCGCGAACTCGAGGCCGACGGTGTGGTGCATCGCGAGATCTATCCCGAGGTGCCGCCGCGGGTCGAGTACTCGCTGAGCCCGAACGGCCGCGAGCTGTACGCCGCCCTGGAACCGCTGGGCGCCTGGGGAACCCGATACATCGACCACATCACCGAAGTTCACGGCCGGGAGGCGTACGTCCCGCACTGAGCGGTCGGCGTTCCGCGGAACGTTCCAGCGGAACATGACAAACTGCTTGCCATGCAAACGAACCCGTGGGTCACGGCTGGCGGTTACATCCTCGCTGCGATCGTCGCGGCCGTCGCGGTCATTTGGAACAATCGCCAGCGACCGCACGACGCCCTTAAGACCTACGTGGAGATCTGGAAGGACCTGCCTGACGACTCGGAAGTGAGAACGGAACTCTGGATTCAGATCGAGATCCGGCTTCGTCAGCTGACAACGCCAGTGGGCGCCTCCCTGTCGTCTGAACAGTCGGCCCAGGACGTACCGCACGAAGATGTCAGTGCCGAGGAGGCTCCGATCCAGCAGCAACTCCGAGGCCGGGGGGCGATTCGTCAGTCAGTCAAGGAGTACGCCTCCGTCGGAGGTGCGGCTTTATGCGTGCTCGGCATCCTCGTGGGTTTTGGCAACGCTGTTGGGAAATGGGTTAGCGGCGAAATTGGCTCGGGATTTGGATATCTCGTCCTGGGTCTCGTCTATGCCGGACTCCTGTTGGCGCTCTACTTCGCTTCCACTTGGGGATCGCCCGACAATTGGCTTCGACGGCATCGCGACGACATGCCTTTCAAGTACTTTGTGGGCACTGAAGCCAAGGATCCTGAACGGTGATCGTCATCACGTGCCACTCATGCCGGAACGTTTTCGGCGTTCCGCGGAACGTTCTTCAGGCGGCCTGCACCATGCTCGAGTGCTGCGCTTTCCAGGCGCAGATCGCGGTGAGGACTTCGGTGGTGTAGCCGAGGTCGAGGCGTCCGCCGGCGGTGGGGGTGGTGGCGGTGGCCGAGATGGTGGGGTCGGGTGTCCAGCTGGTGGGTGCGGTCACTGGTGGTGCGGTGTCGATGAGGGTGCCGTCGGGGCGGTGGAAGCTGAACTGTTGCAGTGCGAGTGCGGTGATCGAGAATTCGCCGCGATGCAGCGCCCGGTGGTGGGTGCTGCACAGCAGGATCAGGTTGTCGGGGTCGGTGCGGCCACCGGCCGACCACGCTCGCACGTGGTGGATGTGTAGGTAGCGGGTGCGTCCGCAGCCGGGATGGCGACATCCCCGATCACGCTGGGTGATGATCCTGACCAGGGCAGCATTGGGTACCCGACGTTTACGCCCCCACCACAGGATCGCACCGTCGCGCCGTGATCGGATGTCGCGCACCGCCGCTCCACACCGTGCTTCATCGAGCTCGGCATCGGCCATCGCCGGTCCGTCATCGAGATACGCATCGACGACTGGCGCAACACCAGCGACTACATCGTCGTGGGTGTGGATGAGGATTTCCGCACCGGGTGCGGTCTCGGGGATGTCGACGAGGTCGTGGATGGTGTCGGCCATCGCGATGACCGCCGGGGCGATCTCGGCCGGCACGTGTCGCCACAGGTCACGCCGCTGCGGCGGACAGGGTTCGTCGTGTGATGGGGCGTTCGGCGGAACGTCGGGGTCGCCGTCGACGCGGGTGCGTTCGTACTCTGCCCGTACCGCGCCGGCCAAGAACCGGGCCCCGTCGAGAGGGCTGAGTCGCAGCGTCACCGACAACGTGCCGTCGTCGTTCCACCTCCACCGCCGTTCCACCTGTGCTGCTGTCGCGTTCATGGCGAGGTTGAGCAGTTCGGCGTCCCGCTCGGGCGTCGCGACCCGGATCAATGCCCGCACCTTCGAATATGTGAGTCGCCCAGCCGCGAACGCTGCTGCGATCATCGGGAGCTCGGAGAGTGCGTGTGCGACCCGAACGTGGTCGTGGGCGGTGCGTAGGGAGAGCCCGACCCGCCACGACAACCACTGCGCACACGAGACGATCCCCTCCCCACTCCAGGCGCGACGCCGATCGAACTCGGCCAGCAACTCCAGAAACCGGGCCGTCAACGCCGCCATCTGACCCGCGTACCCGACCACCCGCGTACACAACTCACCATCCGACAACTCCGCCACCACCGCGCCATCGAACAACGGGGCATCAGATGACGGTGACACCGCAACGGAGACAGCAGCAACAGGCGCGAGCCCAGGCGGTGAAACGACAGCGGACATGACGACCCCACGAGACTCAGGATCAACCCGAACGCTACCGCCGACCACCGACAATCCTGGTTGCCGAAAACTACCGAGTACGAGTCCTTTACGGATTCGCGCCGGGGCGCAGGTCGAGCCGGCGCAGCAGCTGTGCGTTGAGGGCCACCACGACGGTCGACGCCGACATCAGGATCGCGCCGACGCTCATCGGCAGCACGAAACCGACCGGGGCGAGCACCCCGGCGGCGAGCGGTACCGAGATGAGGTTGTATCCGGCTGCCCACCAGAGGTTCTGCTTCATCTTGCGGTAGGTGGC
Source organism: Gordonia soli NBRC 108243 (assembly GCF_000334455.1). Lineage (GTDB taxonomy): Bacteria > Actinomycetota > Actinomycetes > Mycobacteriales > Mycobacteriaceae > Gordonia > Gordonia soli. Next base: position 22,739 of record NZ_BANX01000003.1, on the reverse strand, counting down.
TCGGGACAGCTCGATGATCGACAGCACCGACCGGGGATCGGAACTCGCCAACACCACTCCGGCCGAGGCGATCGCGACGTCGGTGCCCGCGCCGATCGCGATGCCGACGTCGGCGGCGGCGAGGGCGGGAGCGTCGTTGACACCGTCACCCACCATGGCCACCCGCCGACCCTCACGTTGCAGACCCTCGACGGTCGCCGACTTGTCCTCGGGACGGACGCCGGCGAAGATCCGGTCGACCCCGACCTCCGCTCCGACCTTGTCGGCCACCGCCTGCGCGTCACCGGTGATCATCACGACCTGAATGCCGCGCTGGTGCAGGGCATCGACCGCCGCCTGGGATTCGGGACGCACCGCGTCGGCGAGACCGAGTGCGCCGATGACCACTCCGTCGCGAACGACATGCACGATGATCGCGCCGTCGGCGCGCCAGTCCTCGACCGCCGCCAGTTCGGTCAGTCCGTCGGCCAGCACGCGGGGTCCGCCGACCGACACCGTCACGCCCTCGACCGTCGCGGTCACCCCGACCGCCGGACTCGGCGAGAAGTCCTGGGCACGAGGCACTTCGATGCCGCGGTCGGTCGCCGCCGCGACGACGGCCCTGGCCAGCGGGTGCTCGGAGTCGCTCTCGGCACTCGCAGCCAAGCGGAGGACGGTGGTCTCGTCGACGCCGTCGGCGGTGGCGACCGAGGTGACGGTCGGCGTGCCCGTCGTCAGCGTGCCGGTCTTGTCGAACAGCACCGTGTCCACGGTCCGCATCGCCTCCAGCGCGAGTCGGTCGGTGATCAGCACGCCGCCGCGGGCCGCGCGCTCGGTCGCGATGGCGACGACGAGAGGGATGGCCAGACCCAATGCGTGCGGGCACGCGATCACCAGGACGGTGATGGTGCGGACCACTGCTTCGTCGGGCATGCCGATCGCCGACCACACCACCGCGGTGATCACCGCGGCGCCGAGTGCGAACCAGAACAGCCAGCCCGCCGCGGTGTCGGCGAGGCGTTGTGCGCGTGACGACGATGCCTGGGCGTCGGCGACCAACCGCGAGATGCCCGCGAGAGTCGTGTCGTCGCCGATGGCGGTCACCTCGACGCGCAGCCCGGAGTCGGTGGCCACCGTGCCGGCGACCACCTGATCGCCGACACCTCGACGCACCGAACGGGATTCGCCGGTCACCATCGACTCGTCGACGTCGGCCGATCCCTCGACGACGCGACCGTCGGCGGGCACCGAGCCGCCGGGCCGGACGACCACGACGTCACCGACGGCCAGATCTGCGGGTGCGACGGCGACGATCTCATCGCCGACCACCTTCTCGGCCTGGTCCGGCAGGAGCGCCGCCAGCGAGTCCAGCGCCGAGGTCGTGCGTGCCAGGGACCGCATCTCGATCCAATGTCCGAGCAGCATGATGACCACCAGAAGCGCCAGTTCCCACCAGAAGTCGAGCTCGTGGTCGCGGATGCCGAGGGTGGCCCCCCACGAGGCGACGAAGGCGACGGTGATCGCGAGGGCGATGAGGAGCATCATGCCGGGCGCGCGTGCACGGAGTTCGGAGAGCGCACCGGTCAGGAAGGGGCGTCCGCCCCAGACGTAGACGACGGTGCCGACCGCGGGTGAGATCCAGGTGGTCCACCCGTGGTCGGGGAGTTCGTAGCCGACCAGCATCGCGAACATCGAGCTGAACCCGACGACCGGGATCGCGAGTACCAGCATGATCCAGAAGAGTCGGCGGAACTGGGCGACGTGGTCGCCGTGTCCGCCATGCCCCCCGTGGCCACCGTGACCTGCGTGTGCTTCGCGACCCGCGTGTGAGTCGTCCGCGTGTTCGCCGTGATCCGCGTCGTGGTGATGCATGTGGGTGGTCTCCATGCGAGCGACTATACCCCTAGGGGGTATCGAGACGACGAGTGTGCCGGTCGCCCGATGATGACGAAAGGGTGACCCTTTGCACGATGCGGCTGACGACGCCGAACCTCGCGCGCAGTATCGAGGGTGATGACCACAACTGACACCGCCTTGGACGGTGACCGCGCACCGGAACACGGCCCGGCGATCGGCATCATCGGCGGCACGGGACTCTATTCCTTCTTCGACGACGCCGCAGCCACGACCGAACTGGACGTCGACACGCCGTTCGGACGTCCATCGGCGCCGCTGACCAGTGGAGTGATCGCGGGACGGCGAGTGGTGTTCGTGCCGCGGCACGGTCGCGGCCACGAATACCTGCCCCACGAGGTGCCCTACCGGGCGAACATGTGGGCTCTGCGGGCGTCGGGCGCGCGGCGGGTACTCGGTGCGTGTGCGGTCGGCAGCCTGACACCGCGATTGCCCGCCGGCACGATCGTCGTCCCCGATCAACTCGTCGATCGGACGCACGGGCGACCACAGACATTCTTCGACCGATCCGGCTTCCCCTCGCCCGACGGCCCGGTCCACGTGTCGTTCGCCGATCCGTACTGTCCCGACCTACGAGCAGTGCTCGCGTCGGACGGGATCGTCGACGGCGGCACGATGGTGGTGATCGAGGGACCTCGGTTCTCGACCCGTGCCGAGAGTCGGTGGTACGCCGGACAGGGCTGGTCGCTGGTGAACATGACCGGACATCCCGAGGCGGTCCTCGCCCGCGAACTCCGGCTCTGTTACGCGACGACCTGTCTCGTCACCGACCTCGATGCCGGGGTCGACGCCGGTGGCGGTGTGACGGCCGAGGAGGTCTTCGCAGAGTTCCGACGTGGCCTCCCGATCTTCGCGGACCGACTCCGGGACGCCGTCGCGAACCTCGACCCCGGCGGGGACTGCGATTGCGCTGCGGCCGACCACGATCCCGACCGGATCGTCGCGGCCGGGGGAGCGGTACCCCGATGACCCGCGTACTCGTCACCGGCGCCGCGGGATTCATCGGCGGCCGCATCCTCGCCCAGTTGCGCGACGCGGGCTTCGACGTGATCGGCATCGATTCGATGTTGGCGGCGGCGCACGGCGAACACGCTCAGCACCCACCCGGTGTGCATCAGGCCGACGTCGCCGACTCGGACACCATGAGCGCGATGCTCGACGGTGTCGACGTGGTGTGCCATCAGGCGGCGATGGTCGGCGCGGGTGTCGATGCGTCCGACGCACCCCGCTTCGCGCGGGAGAACGACCTGGCGACAGCGGAACTATTGGCGTCGATGTACCGGGCGGGATGCGACCGGCTGGTCCTGGCGTCGTCGATGGTCGTGTACGGGATGGGGTCTCACCGGACCGCCGACGGCCACCGCCCCGACGTCGTCCCCCAGCGTCGTCGCGAGGATCTGGCGGCCGGATTGTTCGACCATCGACTCCCGTCGGGCGAACGTCTGCACTGGGCACTCACCGGTGAGGAGGCGCCGATCGCGCCGCAGAGCAGTTACGCGGCGAGCAAGGCGGCCCAGGAGTACTACGCCCGTGCCTGGGCGCTGGCGACCGGCGGCTCGGTGACCGCGTTGCGCTACCACAACGTGTACGGGCCGGGGATGCCGCGCGACACACCATATGCCGGGGTGGCCTCGATCTTCCGCTCCCAACTGGCTTCCGGCCGTGCACCGAAGGTGTTCGAGGACGGACGACAGATGCGGGACTTCGTGCACGTCGACGATGTGGCCAGGGCGAACCTCGCCGCGATCGAAGATCGGTCACTGGAGTCGTTTCGTGCGTTCAACATCTGCTCGGGTCGACCGATCGCGATCGGCGAGGTCGCGACGATCCTTGCCGAGGCAGCAGGTGGGCCACCGCCGATCGTCACCGGCGAACACCGGGTGTCCGATGTGCGTCACGTCGTCGCGGATCCCGCTGCGGCCGAAGCCGAGCTGGGGTTCCGTGCCTCGACGATGCCCGAGGTCGGGATCGCCCGGTTCGCCGGTGAGCCGTTGCGCGAATCGGTCGAACGGGCCTATCGCTGACCGACCAGTCGACTGTGTTGCGTCAGGCCGGGGTGATCAACGGGATGGTCACGTCGAACCGGGTACCGCCGTCGACGTTGTTTCGTGCCGCGATGGCTCCGGCGTGTGCGTCGACGAGCCCGCGCGCGATGGCGAGCCCCATTCCTGATCCGACCGGCATCCCCGCCGCGTTGACGGGTGTGCGCGAAGCGGTGCCGCGGTAAGAGATCTCGAAGATCCGCGGTAGGTCGGAGTCGGCGATCCCCACACCGGTGTCGGCGACGCTCACCTGTGCGCGACGGTCGGAACAGTTCAGCGTCACGGTGACCTCACCACCGGGCGGGGTGTGCGCGATGGCGTTCACGACGAGGTTGGTCAGTACTCGGGACAGGGCCGACGAACTGCCCTCCACCATCAGCGGATCGGGGAGTGGGCAGACGGTGAGCGAGACGTCGGCCCGTGCGGCGGCGCCGGCGTTCGCGGATACGACCTCGTCGGCGACCTCACGGAGATCGATGGCCTCGAGGTCCAGCGTGAGAGCCCCGGCGTTGATGCGGGCCATCTCGAAGAGGTCGTCGACCATCTGCGACAGCCGAATCGCGTTGCGGTCGATCTGATCGGCGAACTCGGCGACCTCGGTCCGCTCGGTGACCACACGGTCGGCGAGCGCCTCGGCGAGGGCCTTGATGTCGGCGAGCGGGGTGCGCAGGTCGTGGCTGACCCAGGCGATCAGTTCGCGGCGGGAACGCTCCGCGGCGCGTTCCTGTTCGCGCATCTTGCGCTCCCACACTGTGCGTCGCGCCTGGAACCGTCCGAGCCATAGCGCCCCGGGGATGGTCACCAGCGACACCGCGGCGAGCACGGCAACGGTGTTCCACAGGTCTTCGGTGAACATCAGGCCGCTGACGCCGAAGACGCCGACGAAGGTGGCGGCCAACGGGATCAGCACCATGGCGACCATGCTGATGACCAGCGGCATGCGGCGGGCCCACACCACTATTCCCGCACCGATCAACACCACGGGGGCGGTCCACGCGATCGCGAGGAGCAGCATCCGGAGGTTCTCAGGCATCGGTCGCCCCGGCCGTGCTCGTCCAGCGGTACCCCTGCCCCCACACCGTGTCGATCTGCGAGGCGTCGCCGAGCTTTGCGCGCAGCCGCTTGACGTGGACGGTCACGGTCGACAGGTCGCCGACTGTCCAACCCCACACCTTCTCGAGAAGTTCGTCGCGGGAGAAGACGACGTCGGGATGCGCGAGGAAGAAGGTGACGAGATCGAACTCGCGTTTGGTGGTCGACACCGACTGCGAGCCCACCCAGAGTTCCCGCGCCGGCACGTCGACATGGACGTCGCCGTCGGTGACCGTGTCCACCCCGTTGCCGACATGTGTTCCGGCCCTACGCAACACGGACTGGACTCGCAGGCTCAACTCACGGGGGCTGAACGGCTTCGCCAGGTAATCGTCCGCACCGGTCTCCAGACCCAGCACACGGTCGTCGGCGTCACCGAGCGCTGTCAGCATGATGACCGGCAGGTCGGGGTGATCGCTCGCGCGGATGGTGCGGCAGACCTCGATCCCGTCGCCCTCGGGCATCATCACGTCGAGGACTGCCAGGTCGATGGGAGAGCGCTCGATCTCGGCCAGCGCCTCCGCGCCGGATGCCACGACGACGACGTCCATGCCGTCACGCTGTAGGTATCGCCGGACGACGTCGGCGACGACGGGGTCGTCGTCGGCCACCAGGATGTGCATGAGTGCCACCGTTCCCACTTCACCAATACGTTAACACCAGGTGGTTGACCGCGAGGGCGAGAACGACCTGGGCCGACAACCACCATCGCTGATGTCGTGCGGGCAGGAGCGCTGTCGCGATCATGACCCACAGACCGAAGGGAAGCCAGATGCGTTCGGTCTCCGCCTTGCTCAGTGCGCTCACGTCCGCGGCGAGGATCGCGAGCACCCCACCGATCGCCAGCAGCGCGGCGGGACGCGTCCAGATCGAGCGTCGGCACAGTCGTCCGATTCCTCCCGCCGCGGCGGGACCGAGAGCGCACAGGGTCGCCGCGAAGTTGGCCCAGCCCCAATACGAGAACGGGCGGGTCGACGCGATCCCCTGGTAATAGCGCTCCACGACGGCGAAGTAGCCGTCGAACCACCAGAACCCGTAGGCCCAGAACACCGCGACCACTGCCAGAGCGCCGGGTATCGCCCACAGCAGCGGCCGCGCACTCCGCGCGGCGATCAGCACGGCGAGCGCCACGAAGCCCATCAGCACGGCGCCGTAGTTGAGGAAGATCGCCCAGCCGAGTATCACTCCGGCGACGACGCCCGCAATGGCTGAGGCCCGGCGTGATGAGGTTGTCGCCGACACCGCGAGCGCGGCGACACCCCAGGCGGCCACGCCCATCAGCGCTCCGTCCGCGGAGACACCGACCCAGACCAGCCCGGGGAAGAGTGCGAGAAACGGTGCGCACCGACGCGCCCAGTCCTCCGCGCCGAGCCGCCGGAGGGCGATCAGAACAGCGGCGGTGCCACTGCACCCGACCAGCACACACCACACCCCGGCCCAGGCTCCGCCGCCGAGGCCCAACCGGTCCAGCCAGACGAACGTCAGCAACGCGCCGGGCGGGTGGCCCGACACATGCGTTGTCCACGACTCGGGACCGAAATCGACTATCCGACCGGCAAATCCCTCGAGGGTGGCCGGGATGTCGTGTACTCCAGGAACTTCGGCGAGGTACTCGTCCGGCCGAGTGAGTCGGCCGGCCATCCCGCGCTGCCAGCCGTCGATGAGCGCGAGTGCGAATGTCCACATCGTTGCGACGCCGGAGATGACGACCAGCAGCCGGCCCCATCGGAGCGTCGGTGCCTGGATCGGGAGCACGACGACGGCCGCCACTCCGATGACGACAGCCGGGATGGTGCCTGGTCCCATATGCGGCAGCCACCGGCCGAACAACGGTGCAGCATCGGCGAAGATGCGGCCGCGCAGGTCATCGCCCATGACGATGGGGACGATCGCAGCCAGCGCCACCAGTGCTGTCGCGCCACCGACCCACACCAGGTCACGGCGCCAGGTGATCCGTGAGGTGGGGTCGGCGTCGTCGAGGAACGGGTCCTCGACGGGTTCAGGACGCGTCGCGGTGTCACTCACACAATCCAACCTATGCCCGGACGCAACGAGGCGATGCCACCGTGACAGGACGTCACAGTTCCGTCATCGGTCTCGGCCACCATCCTCGCGTCCGGCGTCCTAGCGTGAAAAGCATGAGACCGGAAGATGTGTCGGTGATCATCCCTTGTCGCGACGAGGCGGGTTCGATCGCAGCTGTGGTGCAGGAGGTCCCGTACGGGATGCAGACGATCGTCGTCGACAACGGTTCGTCGGACCCCACCGCCGAGGTCGCGGCGCGTGCCGGGGCAGCCGTCATCCGTGAACCGCGCCCCGGCTACGGCGCCGCCGTCGATGCGGGCGCTCGCGCGGCCCGCCGGCCGGTCGTCTGCATCATCGACGGTGACGGGTCGATGCGACCCGGCGAGCTCCGAATGTTGTTGGATGGCCTAGATGCTGGCGCCGATCTCGCGGTCGGGCGACGACGGCCCGATCGCGCGTCGACCTGGCCATGGCATGCCCGGCTCGGTTCGGCCGGTGTCGCGTGGCGGCTCCGTCGGCGCCATGGAATCGACGTGCACGACATCGGGCCGATGCGTGCGATCGGGCGAGATGTGCTGCTGGGACTCGACATCCGAGATCGGCGGTCGGGTTATCCGGTCGAGCTCCTGGTGCGTGCCGCCGAGTACGGACTGCGAGTGGTCGAGTGTGACGTGACCTACCGGCCCCGGACCGCGGGACGCTCGAAGGTCTCCGGCTCCGTGGTCGGCTCCTGGCGGGCAGGTCGGGACTTCCTGGCGGCGCTGCCGTGAGCGCCGGAATCCTCATCGTCGCAAAGGCTCCGGTACCCGGTCGCGCGAAGACCAGGCTCATTCCGCGGTTCGGCGCGCTCGGCGCCGCGCACCTGGCGGCTGCCGCATTTCTCGACACCCTCCGCGCGGCACGAGCGGTCCGAGAGGCCTCGGTGGTGGTCGCGTGCACCGGTCGGCTCAGCGACGGCGTGCGCGGCGACGAGCTGAGTGCCGAACTCGCCGGCTGCAGGGTGATCGCGCAGCGCGGCGACGACTTCGGTACCCGGTTGGCCAATGCTCACCGCGACGCGGTGGAACTCGGCGTGGACACCGTCCTGCAAGTGGGAATGGACACCCCGCAGGTGGGTGCCGACGAGATGGCCGCCGGCGTGGAACGACTCGCCGCCCCCGGTGTCGACGCCGTGCTGGCGCCGGCTTGCGACGGTGGCTGGTGGGCGCTCGGTCTCCACGACGGTGTCGGGTCGGAGCTGCTGCCGTCGATCCGGATGTCGCAGGCCGACACCGCCTCGGAGACGGAGGGCGCGCTGCGGGCCTCGGGTCTCCGGGTCGCCCATCTGGGCGCACACACGGACGTCGACGTGCCGGATGACGTCGACCGAGTGGCCGGATGGTGCACCGCCGACAGTGAATTCGTCGGTGCTCTGACCAAGTTGCTCGGGGATCAGAGGATCGCGCACGATGCGGCCGGATGACGAACAGACGGTCGGGATGTTCGACGGCGCGTTTGTGGGCGAGTCGAGCAGCCTCCGCCGGGAGGACGGGACGGTCGTCGACCTCCCGGTGACGCGCTGGCTCGGGGCCTCGGGCGAGATCGGGGACCGGTGTTTCGACGACGCCGTCGCCTCGCGGTGCTCCGGTCCGACCATCGATCTCGGTTGCGGTCCCGGGCGATTCCTCGCCGCGCTCGCGTTGCGCGACATCATGGTCTTGGGAGTCGACCATTCGCGCACCGCGATCCACATGGCACGGCAGTGCGGCGCACCCGCGTTGTGCCGCAGCATCTTCGACCGACTGCCGGGCGAAGGGCGGTGGCATCGTGTGCTGCTCGTGGACGGGAATGTCGGGATCGACGGGGATCCGGAGCGGATTCTCGGCCGCGCCGCGAGTCTTGTCGCCGTCGGCGGCACCGTGCTGGTGGAGCTCACCCCCGACATCGAACATGTCGCCGTCGACACGGTGCGGGTGGAGGCGGCGGGTGAGGCCGGTCCGTGGTTCCGGTGGGCCCGGGTGGGATTGCTCGGTGCCGAACGTGCGGGAGCACGTGCGGGGCTGACGATCTCGACGGTGTGGGAGGTCGCCGACCGGCAGGTCGCCGAGATGGTGCGGATGTGACCGCGGCCTCGAGCAGCCTTCGGGACCGGCGGGTCACCACCCACATCGGTCTGGCCCTGGGGCTCTGTGTCGCGGTCTGCTTCGTGACCGGCATCCTCAGTCACTGGATTCAGCATCCGCCGGACTGGTTCTGGTGGCCGAGTCGTCCGGTCTGGCTGTATCGGGTGACCCAGGGTGCCCACGTGATCACCGGTGTCATGGCGATCCCTCTTCTCCTCGCGAAACTCGTTGTGGTCTACCCGAAGTTGTTCGAACGCCCGGTGATCGGGTCGCCGGCGCGACTACTCGAACGTCTGTCGATCGCCGTTCTGGTCGCGGCAACCATCTTCCAATTGGTCACCGGCCTGTTCAACACCGCGCACTGGTACCCGTGGACATTCTTCTTCACCACCACCCATCATGCGATGGCCTACGTCGTCGTCGGCTCGATCGTGGTGCACGTCGCGGTCAAGTTGCCGATCATCCGCGATGCCCTCGATGCCGGGCGGCGTCGGGGTGGCGAGCAGGACGAACGCGGCCCGGTGCATCCCGGTGCCGTGCGCGAGGAGGGCGACGCCGACGACGGCGCCACCCCCGATCACGAGCGCCGGCTGGTGTCGCGGCGGACCGTCGTGCGGAGCGCCTGGGCAGCTGCGGGGGTGGCAGCGGTGGTGACGGCGGGCCAGACGGTGACACCGCTGCGACGCCTCGCCGTCCTTGCGCCGAGGAGCGGGGACGGGCCGCAGGGATTGCCGGTGAACCGTACCGCCGACCAGGCCGGCATCGTCGAAGCTGCGACCGACCCCGCCTATCGTCTCCGGATCGTCGGGCCGGGCATCGAGCGGGTGTTGACTCACGCGGAGCTCGCGGCGCTTCCACAGCACACGGTCGCCTTGCCGATCGCCTGTGTGGAGGGGTGGAGCGCCGAGGCGACCTGGACCGGCGTGCGCTTGTCGGATCTGGTCGCACTCGTGGATCGCAGCGGCGCGAACGGTGCACGGATGGTCTCACTCGAGCGTGGGGCCTATGCCGTCAGTGACGTGCCCGGAGGTCATGTACGCGATCCCAAGACCCTGATCGCGCTCGCGGTCAACGGTCAACGACTCGATCTCGACCACGGGTATCCGTGCCGATTGATCGCACCGAACCTTCCCGGCGTGATGCAGACGAAGTGGCTCGCGAGGATCGAGGTGAGTTGATGTCGACCGCGATTCGGGCGGTTCTCGTGCTGATCGGCCTCGCGTCGATCATCTACGGGGTCAGCCTTATGTGGCAGTTCCCGACAGCCGAGCAGCTGTCCATCGTCGTGTGGCTGGCTCTCGGACTCGCGGCGCACGATGCGGTCCTCGCGCCGATCGCGTTGGGCGTCGCCTGGTTGATCCGACGCAGCACGCCCACACGGTGGTGGGTTCCGCTGATGACCTCCCTCGCCAACACCAACGTCCTGCTCCTGCTCGCCGTGCCGGTCGTGCTCCCTCGGCTCATCGGGTCGGCGCCCGCCAACCCGACCGTCGCCGACCGCAACTATTGGATCGGACTGACGGTCGCGATCGCTGTCGTGTGGGTGCTGATCTTCGCCGTGTTCCGGGGCTCGGCGTGGGCTGCGCGACTACCGTGGTCTCATGGCCGCCGACAAGTCGATCCATGACCACATCACCCAGCTGATCGCCGAGGAGCACGAGTTGCGTGCCAAACTCGGCCGCGGCGAGATCAGCGCCGACGAGGAGAACGCGCGACTCAAGGAACTCGAGGTCGCCCTCGACCAGTCCTGGGACCTCCTGCGCCAGCGACAGGCCCGTCGTGACGCGGGCGAGAATCCCGACGACGCGCAGGTCCGTTCGGCCGATGTGGTGGAGAACTATCTGGAGTGACCTACCGTTGCGCGCACAGCAGTGAAGCGGCAGTCGGAAGAGGGGCGTCATGGGCAGCTATCGGGACGAGTTCGATCGCAGTGTCGACGACCGCGAGGACTTCTGGCTCGACGCCGCACAGGCTGTCGACTGGGTGACGCCACCGACGACCGCACTGGACGACTCGAACCCACCCATCTACCGGTGGTTCCCCGACGCCGAGCTCAACACCTCCGTGAACGCGCTCGACCGCCACATCGTCGCCGGTCACGGCGCTCGGACAGCCCTGATCTGGGACTCGGCGATGACCGGACAACAGCGTCACATCACCTATGCCGAACTCCTCGACGAGGTCGCCCGGTTCGCCGGAGTGCTGCTGGCGCAGGGCGTCACGAAGGGCGACCGCGTGGTGATCTACCTGCCGATGATCCCCGAGGCGGCCGTCGCGATGCTGGCCTGCGCGCGGATCGGTGCGGTGCACTCGGTGGTGTTCGGTGGGTTCGCGGCCAAGGAGTTGGCCGCGCGTATCGACGATGCCGAACCGGTCGCCATCGTCACCGCGTCGGGCGGACTCGAACCGGGGCGAACCGTCGACTACCTGCCGATCGTCGCCGCGGCCATCGACCTCGCCGCGTCATCGCCGACGGTCGTGGTGAAAGACCGCCCGGAGGTCTCCGGGTCGGCCGCCGACGTCGACGGCTGGCTCGACTGGGACACCGAGATCGCGAAAGCCACTCCGGCGGAGCCGGTGCCGGTCGCCGCGACCGACCCGTTGTACATCCTCTACACGTCGGGAACCACGGGTAGGCCGAAGGGCGTCGTCCGCGACAACGGCGGTCACGCGGTCGCGCTGACCTGGTCGATGGCCAACATCTACGACATCCATCCGGGCGACACCTGGTGGACGGCGTCCGATGTCGGCTGGGTGGTCGGGCACTCGTACATCGTCTACGCGCCGCTGTTCGTCGGCGCGACGTCGGTGATGTACGAGGGCAAGCCGGTCGGCACCCCCGACGCCGGGGCTTTCTGGCGGGTGATCGCCGACCATGGCGTCAACGCCCTCTTCACCGCACCGACCGCGATCCGGGCCATCCGCAAGGTCGATCCGGAGGCCGTCGAGCTGTCGAAGTACGACACCTCCTCGCTCCGCACCCTGTTCGCCGCGGGGGAGCGGCTGGACCCGGACACCTTCGAATGGGCCGGGCGGGTGCTCGGCGTACCGGTGGTCGACCACTGGTGGCAGACCGAGACCGGGTGGGCCATCGTCGCGAATCTCCGTGGCCTGGAACCGATGCCGATCAAGGCCGGATCGCCGACGGTTCCCGTGCCGGGGTATCGGGTCGGGGTCCTCGATGCCGCGGGCAATCGTGTCGGCCCGGACCAGGAGGGGACGATCGTGATCGACCTGCCGCTCCCGCCGGGCACGCTCGCCGGACTCTGGCGCGACGAGAAGCGATTCCGCACGTCCTACCTCGACGCCTTCCCCGGCTACTACCTCACCGGCGACTCCGGCTACATCGACGCCGACGGCTACGTGGTGGTCCTCGGCCGCTCCGACGATGTCATCAACGTCGCCGGACACCGACTCTCGACCGGCAGCATCGAGGCGGTGGTCGCCACGCACCCCGCGGTCGCGGAGTGTGCGGTGATCGGCATCCACGACGAGCTGAAGGGGCAGCGGCCCAGCGGATACGTGGTCCTCAAGGCAGGCGTCGAGATCGAGCCCGACACCCTGCGATCGGAATTGGTCGCGAAGGTGCGCGACGAGATCGGTGCGGTCGCGACCTTCCGGGACGTGACAGTTGTCGCCGCTCTGCCGAAGACCCGCTCGGGCAAGATCCTGCGGAAGACCATGCGGCAGATAGCCGATAACGAGGACTATGCCGTGCCGTCGACCATCGAGGACGCTGCGGTGTTGGATGCATTGGCCGAACAACTGCGCGGCTGAGCGGCACAGACCTGATAAGCCGAAGGACCCGGGTGCGATGTGCGCCCGGGTCCTTCGGCCCTGTGAGAGGTGCTTCTCGAGCCGTCAGCTCACTTCAGGTCGGCGCTGCTCTTGTTCAGTACGCGCCGCGCGATGATCAGCTGCTGGATCTGCTGGGTGCCCTCGAAGATGTCCAGGATCTTCGAGTCGCGGGCCCACTTCTCCACCAGCAGACGCTCGGAGTACCCGAGCGTGCCGGTCAGTTCGACGGTCTTGTTGGTGATGTCGGTGCCGGTGCGTCCCGCCTTGGCCTTGGACATGGACGCCTCGAGTGAGTTCGGCTGCTTGTTGTCGGCCATCCAGGCCGCCCGCATCGTGTGCAGGTAGGCGGCCTCGAAGTCGGACTCCATGCGGATGAACTCGGCGGCAGCTGCGTGCTGGTCGGCGGCGGGCTTGTCGTAGTCGATCTCGACGCCTGCCTCCTCGAGCACCCGACGCAGCTCCTCGAGCGACGCTCGTGCCACACCGACCGCCATGCCGGCGACCATCGGGCGTGTGTTGTCGAAGGTCTGCATGACCCCGCCGAAGCCCTTCTTGGTGTCGACCTCAGGCGACCCGAGGAGGTTCTCCTTGGGGATACGGCAGTTCTCGAACCGGATCACGGCGGTGTCGGACACCCGGATTCCGAGCTTGTGTTCGAGGCGTGCGACCTCGACGCCCGGGTGTTCGCGCGGCACCACGAAGCTCTTGATCGCGGCACGCCCGAGGCTCTTGTCGACCGAGGCCCACACCACGATGTGGGTGGCGCGTGAGCCGGCGGTGACGAAGATCTTCTCGCCGTTGAGGACGTACTCGTCACCGTCGAGGGTCGCGGTGGTCGAGACGGCCGCCGAGTCGGAGCCGAAGCTGGGCTCGGTGATGGCCATCGCAGCCCACACCTTGCCGAAGCGCTTGAGCTGCTCGTCGTCGGCGACTGCGGCGATCGCGGCGTTGCCGAGGCCCTGGTAGGGGATGGTCAGCATCAGGCCGACATCGCCCCACGAGGTCTCCATCGTGTTGATGACCGACTGCATGTTGCCACCGTTGACCACGGTGCCCTCGGGCTTCGGCTTGCCCTTCTTCTCCTGGCTGCGCCCGCCGTCGGCGCCTGCGCCCGCCTGACCTGCCTCGGCCAGACCGTCGTACAGGCTGGCCAGCGTGTCGAGCTCGACGGGGTAGTCGTGCTCACGCAGGTCGTACTTGCGGGAGATCGGACGGAAGATCTCGGCCGCGGCCTGGTGGGCCTGATCGATGGTCGTGTCCAGCTTCTTGGGAAGCTCCAGATTGATGCTCATTGTGATCGTCTTTCGGTGAGTGTCCCGGAGGTCGTCAGAGGACGACGACGCCTTCGCCGATACCGGCACCGCGCAGGTCGCGGTACCACCGCTCGACCGGGTGCTCCTTGGTGAAGCCGTGGCCACCCAGGAGCTGGATGCCGTCGAGACCGATCTGCAGACCCTTGTCGATGGTCAGCTTGCGGGCCAGCGCGGCCTCACGGGCGAACGACAGGCCCTGCTCGGCGCGGGCGGCACCGCGCAGCGTCACCAGGCGGATCGAGTCGACCTCGGTCGCGATGGTGGCGACCATGAAGGCGACGGCTTGACGGTTCGAGATCGGCTCGCCGAACGCCTCACGCTCGTTGACGTAGGGGATCACGTAGTCGAGGACTGCCTTCGCGGTGCCGGCGGCCAGTACCGACCATCCCAGTCGGGACAGACGGACCACGTCGCGGTAGGCGGCGAACGCCTCGTCACCCTCGGACTCGCCGATGAGCGCCGTCGTCGGGACGGCGACGTCCTGCAACAGGATTCGGCCGATGCCCGCGGCGCGGACACCCATGCCCGGATCGGCCTCGACGATGAGGCCCTTGCTGTCCGACTCCACCAGGAACAACGCCGGGCGGCCGTCGAGCTGAGCGCCGACGATGAAGAGCTCGGACGAACCGGCGGCCGGGACGAACGACTTCACACCGTTGAGGCGGTAGCCGCTCGGGACGCGGGTGGCCTTGGTCTCCAGCGCGAAGGCGTCGAAGAGCGGACGTGGCTCGGCGATGACGACCGCCGACTGCGGCACGTTCTCGCTCGCGAAGTCGGGCAGATAGGTGCGCTGCTGTGCATCGCTGCCGAAGTTGGTCAGGGTGGTCGCCACGCCCGACGGTGCGAGCAGAGGCAGCGCCAGCCCCATGTCGCCATAGGCCATCGCCTCGGCGACCAGCGCGTTGGTGACCACGCCACGCTCGGTGGCGGCGCCCTCGAAGTCCTCGGGGACGTTGATCAGGGTGACGCCGAGCTCGGCCGAGCGCTTGAGGATGTCCTCGGGTGCGGCGGCGGCGTTGTCGGCGTCGTAGGCAGCGGGACGCAGGATCTCCTGCCCGAACTCGCGGACGGTCTCCGCGATCATCTGCTGCTCGTCGTCGGGGTTGAGGTTGAAGTACCCCTTCGGCGTGGTGGTGAGACGCTTGGGCTCACCCGAGCCGCCACCCTGGGCCGCCTTGAACGCGCGGTTGGCCGCACCGAGGGTCTGGAAGCCTGTCTTGGTGCCCTGGTACGCGATCCGGTTGAGCGGCTCACGGATCTTGTACTTGTCCGCGAACTCGGAACCGGTCACGGTCGTCAGCACCCGCATCGCGGTGCCGATGGCGTTACGGCGACGAGGGTTCTTGCCGACGGCGGAGGTGTCGCGCGGTTCGGTGTGCGTTGTCATGTTCACCACTGTTTCTCTGACGAATTCTCTGACGAGGTCGATCTTCGACACCGATCTTACTCGGTAGTAAGAACTGACCTTACTCTCCGGTAAGGAGCTTGTCACGCACTCGTGGGACACAACGGTCGCACCGTCCCATCTACGCTGGTCTGGTGTCTTCTCACCACCCCGGTGCACCGGGCGTCGCCGATGCCCCCCGTCGCCCCGATCCGTCGGTCGTCGGGCCGTCGCGGTGGGCGGCCGGGGGGCTGGTCCTGGCGGGCGTCGCGGCAGTCGGCGTGGCCGCGTCGCTCAGCCCGGACGCGGTGGCGCATGGTCCGGAGCTGTGTCCGTTCCGTCGGATGACCGGCTTGCCGTGCCCCGGCTGCGGGCTGACGCGGAGCTGGGTGGCGCTGGCCCACGGCGAGGTCGGGCAGGCGTTCGCCTTCAACGTCTTCGGCCCGTTGCTGCTGACCACCGTGATCGCGGTCGCGGCGGTCGGGTTCGTCGCGCTCGTCACCGGCCAGACGACGCTGGTCGCGCGACTTCGACATCGGACCGTGGCGAAGGTCGCCCTGGTCGTCCTCACCGTGTGGATCGGTTACGGGGTCCTCCGGATCGCCGACGTCGTCGCCGGATGGGGTCTCTTCCCGGACATCACCTGAGCCGACAGCCGTCGGGCCCGGTTCCCGAGTGACAGAGTGGATGCATGGAGATCACCCACTTCGGTCATTCCTGCCTGTTGGTCGAGCTCGACGGGACTCGCATTTTGTTCGACCCCGGCACCCTCTCCAACGGATTCGAGGGCATCGACGGTCTCGACGCCATCCTGATCACCCACCAGCACCCCGATCACGTCGACGTCGATCGACTGCCCGATCTGGTGTCGGCGAATCCGGATGCGGTGCTCTACGCCGACCCGCAGACCACCGAGCAGCTCAACGGTGATCGGGTCGCAGGGGAGTGGACGGCGGCGCACAGCGGCGCGGAGTTCGCCATCAAGTCGGTCAGCACGCGCATCACCGGCGGACGGCACGCGGTGATCCATCCTGAGATCCCGGTCGTGGACAACGTCGCCTACGTCCTCGGCACCGCCGACGGTCCGGGACGGTTCATGCATCCGGGCGACTCGTTCTACATCCCGTTCGAGCGGATCGACGTGCTCGCGCTGCCGTCGGCGGCGCCGTGGATGAAGCTCAGCGAGTCGGTGGACTACCTGCGGGCGATGGCGCCGCGAGTCGCCGTGCCGATCCATCAGGCAGTGCTGTCCGATGCGGGCACCGGCGTGCACTACGCGCGGCTCGGCGACATGAAGGACCCGGCCACCGAGCTGAAGATCCTGGAGACAGAGTCGGGTACCGAGATCTGACGGTCCGGCGGTCGCCGGGATCTGTTGTCGCTCAGCCGCGCAGGGCGCCGAGCACGTCGTCGTGCAGCTGACCGTTGGAGGCCACCGCGCTGCCGCCGGCCGGCCCCTCGGAACCCGAGAGGTCGGTGAAGCGTCCACCGGCCTCCCGGACGATGATGTCGAGCGGGGCGAGGTCCCAGAGGGAGACCTCGGGTTCGGCGGTGACGTCGACCGCTCCCTCGGCCACCAGGCAGTAGTTGTAGAAGTCGCCGTAGCCGCGCACCCGCCAGACCTCGTCGGTCAGCGCGATGAATCTGTCGCGGATGCCGCGGTCGGCCCACCCGGACAGACTCGAGAACGCCAGGCTGGCCGAGCCGAGCGCCCCGACCCCGGAGACCTGCAGGCGCCGCGGCATCCCGCCGTCCACGGTAGCGTGGGCGCCGGAACCGGCTGCGGCCCACCAGCGTCGGTGCAGTGCGGGGGCCGAGACGATGCCGACCGTCGGCACGCCGTCGACGAGCAGGGCGATCAGCGTCGCCCAGATCGGTACGCCTCGGACGAAGTTCTTCGTCCCGTCGATCGGGTCGACCACCCACTGGCGGCCTTCGAGCAACTGGTCGCCTCCGAACTCCTCGCCGAGCACGGCATCACCGGGCCGACGGGCGGCGAGGCGCTCGCGGATGAGCTGTTCGCACGCGAGGTCGGCGTCGGTCACCGGCGTGAGGTCGGGCTTGTCGTCGACGCGCAGGTCGACGGCGCCGAAGCGTTGGATGGTGAGCGCGTCGGCGGAGTCCGCGAGGGACAGCGCGAGCTCGAGGTCGTCGCGGGTGTCGATCGCACCGGCCGAATCGGACATGACCGGTAGGGTACTGGGCATGTGGACCGCGGTGGCATTCAGTCTGATCCTGGCCGTGCTCGTGGTCGTCCTCGTCTTCCAGTGGCAGCGTGGGCGTTCGCCGCGACCGCTCGGCGGCGGGCGCGCCGGTTCCTTCGTCCAGGGCACCTTCACGGTGACCGGTGTCAGCGACCGACCCGACCACGGCGACAAGAAGGGCGAGCGCTTCTGCACCATCTCCGGCACCATCAACGGCCCGCAGACGCAGCCCGCCGAGGTCTACGGGACGCTCGTCGTCGGCGAGAACGATCCGTGGCCGCAGATCGGTGCCGACCTCGCCGTCGTCTACAAGCCCGGCAAGGCCTCGACCTCATGGCAGTTCGGCGAGCTGCCCCCGCCGCCGCCCATCGGTGCCGAGGACACCGGTCCGCGCCCGCCCGCCTGAGTTCGCACCCGGCGCACCTCGGCCGCGCGATCACGCAGCCCGATGACGCCGTCCGGGAGAAGCGGTCGATGCGATCGGTATCCTTGAACACCGTGCATCCCGACGCGACCACTGATCTCGAATCCCTCGACTCCACCCTGACCACCGTGGAGAAGGTGCTCGATCTCGAGGAGCTGCGTCGTCGGATCGACGAACTCGAGATGCAGGCATCCGACCCCGAACTGTGGAACGACCAGGAACACGCTCAGCGGGTCACCAGCGAACTGTCCCACGCGCAGGCCGAGTACCGACGCGTCAGCGAACTCCGGCAGCGGCTCGACGACCTCCCGGTGCTCTACGAACTCGCCGAGGCCGAAGAGGGCGACGCGCGCACCGAGGCGGTCGCCGACGCCGACTCCGAACGCGCCTCCCTGCGCGCCGACATCGAGGCCATGGAGGTCAAGACGATGTTGGCGGGTGAATACGACCAGCGCGACGCCCTGGTCAACATCCGCTCCGGCGCCGGCGGTGTCGACGCCGCCGACTGGGCCCAGATGTTGATGCGTATGTATATCCGGTGGGCCGAACAGCACAGCTACGGTGTCGAGGTCTACGACACCTCCTACGCCGAAGAGGCCGGCCTGAAGAGCGCCACCTTCGCCGTGAAGGCGCCGTACATGTACGGCACCCTGTCGGTGGAGCAGGGCACCCATCGCCTGGTCCGGATCAGCCCGTTCGACAACCAGAGTCGGCGGCAGACGTCGTTCGCCGAGGTCGAGATCCTGCCGGTGGTGGAGACCACCGACCACATCGACATCCCCGAGACCGACATCCGCGTCGACGTGTACCGGTCGTCGGGCCCCGGCGGACAGTCGGTGAACACCACCGACTCGGCGGTGCGGCTGACCCATACGCCGACCGGCATCGTCGTGACGTGTCAGAACGAGAAGAGCCAGCTGCAGAACAAGGCGGCGGCCATGCGCGTCCTGCAGGCCAAGTTGCTCGAGCGCAAGCGCCAGGAAGAGCGCGCCGAGCTCGACGCCCTCAAGAGCGACGGCGGTTCCAGCTGGGGCAACCAGATGCGCTCGTATGTCCTGCACCCGTACCAGATGGTGAAGGACCTGCGGACCGGCGTCGAGAACAACAATCCGACCGCGGTCCTGGACGGGAACATCGACGAGTTCATCGAGGCGGGTATCAGGTGGAGGATGGCCACCGCTGATGCCGATGCGTGAGATCGACGTCCTCGCCTTCGACCTGAGCGGGACCGGCGGCGACCGTCTGTTCCGATGGTTGGCCACCAGCGGGCTGGAGATCGTCCTGTGGGTGCTGGCTGCCCTCCTCATGGTCCGCGTCCTGCGCTGGGGCGGCGACCGCTATGCCGAGCGTGTCGATCGCAAGTTCGACGCCCAGGACAACATCGTGCAGTCCGAGGCTGCGAAACACCGGCGCGCAGTGGTGCAGGTGGTCTGTTGGGCAGCGATCATCATCGTCGCGCTGGTCTGCGGGATCCGTATCCTCGGAGTCCTCGGTGTCCCGATCACCGGCCTCGTCGGGCCCAGCGCCGTCCTCGGTGCCGCGCTCGGATTCGGCGCGCAGCGAGTGGTGCAGGACCTGCTCGCCGGGTTCTTCATCGTGGCCGAGAAGCAGTACGGCTACGGCGACGTGGTGACCCTCGCAGTGGTCGGCAGCACCGAACCGGCCGAGGGCACCGTCGAGGACGTCACCCTGCGCATCACCAAGCTGCGCACCGGTGACGGCGAGGTCGTCACCGTTCCCAACGGGCAGATCGTGAAGGCGACCAATCTCTCCAAGGACTGGGCGCGGGCGGTGGTCGACGTCCCGATCCCGGCAGAGGCCGACATCGCGAAGGCGAACGAGGTCCTCGAGCAGGTCGGCCGCGACTTCTTCGACAACCCCGCCCTGCACCGGCTTCTGCTCGATGCGCCGGCGCCACTGGGGGTCATCGATCTGGAGCTCGACTCCGTGACCGTCCGGATGGTCGCCCGCACCTTGCCCGGCAAGCAGTTCGAGATCAGTCGTGCCCTGCGGATCAGGATCGTGCGTGCCCTGGCGATCGAGGGGATCACCGTCGCACCCGGTCGCGAGGTCGAGTCCGGCTCGGCGCCCCCGGCCACTCTCGAACGCAGCGGCTTCGACCGAACCGGGGGTGAGTCCGGTGAGTGACCCGACCCAGCCACCCGGCGAGACCCCGCGGCCCGACGATCCGACGCCGCCCACCCGCAACATCCGTCCGTCGGCCGGCTCGGTGCCGCCGCCGGACGAGACCCCGACCGGCGAGATCCCCACGGTGACCGACGCCGCGGCCGACGACCAGCACACCGATCCGCCCCGACGCGACTGGCGTCATCTGTGGCGTACGCGGATCCGGACGAGCACGTTCATCCTGGTCGTGGCCTTCGTCGGTATGCTCGCCCTCTACGGGTACACCTCGGAGCGGTACGGCGTCGTCGAGCCACCGCAGCGTCCGACCCCGGTGCGCACCACACCGACACCGACGGAGACGTGGACGCCGTCGAGCACCTCACCGACGTCGACATCGTCGTCGTCGTCGTCGCCGTCGGTGCCGAGCACCTCGGACGAGTCCGGAGCCGGTGGCGCGACGGGAGAACCCGACGTCGGCGACCAAGGACCGCAGACGGGTTCGCGGTCGACACCGACCACGGTTCCCGGTCTGCCCGGCGTGCCGCTACCGAATCTCGGATTGCCGTATCCGTCGGAGACCTCGACGCCTCGACGGTGATCGCCAGACGGCTTGACCTGGGCGAAGACATGCCGGGTCGTGCCTGAACGTGGTTCTCAGCCGCCGTGGTTACACTGGCTCACCGTGATCAAGCTGGACAACGTCACGATGAAGTACAAGGCTTCCAGCCGACCAGCGCTCTCCGACCTCAGCCTCGAGGTCGAGAAGGGCGAATTCGCGTTCCTCATCGGACCGTCTGGTTCCGGCAAGTCGACCTTCTTCCGGTTGCTGCTCAAAGAGGACAGGCCCACCGAGGGTGATGTCTACGTCGGCGAGTTCCACGTGAACCGACTGCGTGGTCGAACGGTGCCGAAACTGCGCCAGTCGATCGGCTGTGTGTTCCAGGACTTCCGGCTGCTGCAGCAGAAGTCGGTCGCCGACAACGTGGCCTTCGCACTCGAGGTCATCGGCAAGTCGCCGCAGACCATCAAACGCGTGGTCCCGGAGGTGCTCGACTACGTGGGTCTCGCGGGCAAGGCCGACCGTATGCCGACCGAGCTGTCCGGTGGTGAGATGCAGCGTGTGGCGATCGCCCGCGCCATCGTCAACCGGCCGCTGGTGCTGCTGGCCGACGAGCCGACCGGAAACCTGGACCCGGAGACCAGCGAGGAGATCGTCGACGTCCTCGACCGCGTCAACCGTCGGGGCACCACGGTGGTGATGGCGACCCACGACCGCCACATCGTCGACGCCATGCGCCGGCGAGTGCTCGAGTTCGACAACGGCCGACTGGTCCGCAACGACCCGCAGGGTGTGTACGGGATCGGCTGACGCCCGCCCGACGGACGACCCGACCCCCGACCCGGTAAAGGACACCTGAGCGAGCATGCGAGCGAACTTCATCATCAGCGAGGTTCTCAACGGACTGCGCCGCAACGTCACGATGACCATCGCGATGATCCTGACGACGGCGATCACCCTCGGCATCTTCGGCGGCGGTCTGCTGGTGATCCAGATGGCGGACAAGAGTCAGAAGATCTTCCTCGACCGTGTCGAGATGCAGTTCTTCCTCAACGACGCCGTCTCCGATGCCGATCCGAACTGCCAGTCGGCGCCGTGCTCGACGCTGCGCACCGACCTGGAGAAGCAGCCCGGTGTCGGGTCGGTGACCTTCATCGACCGCGACAAGGCCTTCGAGAACGCCAAGCAGACCTTCCGTGACAACCCCGACATCGCCGATAATATCCGCGAGGGCACCATCCCGGCGTCGCTGAAGGTACGGATGTCGGACTCCAACTCCTTCGGCACGGTGCTCGACGAGTTCAAGGACCGCAAGGATCTCGGTGTCGACGGCGTGCTCGACCAACGTGAGTTGGTGAAACGGATCTTCAGCGTCTTGGACGGAACGCGCAACGCGGCGTTCGCGATAGCCCTGGTGCTGGCCCTCGCCGCGATCCTGCTGATCGTCAACACCGTGCAGATAGCTGCGTTCACCCGTCGGACCGAGGTGTCGATCATGCGATTGGTCGGTGCCACACGGTGGTACACGCAGTTGCCGTTCCTCCTGGAGGCGGTGGTGGCGTCGCTCGTGGGCGCCGTTCTCGCCATCGCGGGATTGTTCACGGCCAAGGTGGTGTTCTTCGACAATGCGCTCCGCGATCTCTACGGGGTGAACATCCTGGCGCGCATCGGTGCGTCCGACGTCTTGTTCGTGGCTCCGTGGTTGATCATCACCGGAATCCTGTTGGCAGGCGTGACGTCGTATGTCACGCTGCGTGTCTACGTTCGGGAGTAACC
>NZ_BANX01000004.1 GCF_000334455.1 Gordonia soli NBRC 108243 | reverse complement strand
CCCCGCCCGCCGGCGGCGCGACCGTCTGCGCCCCGGCCGGAACCAACCCAGCCGGAGCCGCCATCGGACGGGCCCGGCCGATTCACCCCGCTGTCGGGCCCGGTCGCCGACCAACCGCCGTTGTCGGGCATGGCGGGCGAACCGGTCGACCGTGCCGCACCGTCCCGGATTCCCGCGGGCCGACCGACCGATGCCACCGCGCGTCGCGGACTCAGCAACCCACCGTCCCGGCGCAGCTCCCGGCCGCCGCAGCAGCCTCCCGCCCCCGCGGACCCCCAGCGGCGAGCCGCAGATCCACCACCGCGGCGAGCCGCAGATCCACCACCGCGGACCACGGCGGGTCCGCGCGAGCGACCGGAGACCCGAACGGGCTCGCCGGCCGGCCGGCCGGCCGCTGCGAACGTCCCCATGGGCACCACGGGCACGGTCGGCACGGCCGAGGTCGATGCACCGGAAACCGGCGGCACGGCTGCCCTTGCCCGTGACTCCGACTCCTCGATCCTGAAGACGAGTGGGTCGATCGCCCTCGCGACGCTGACCAGCCGCATCACCGGCTTCGTCCGGACGGTCCTCGTGCTGGCGATGCTCGGCCCGGCGATCGCCTCGGCGTTCCAGGCCGCCTACGTGCTGCCGAACATGATCGCCGAGGTCGTCCTCGGTGCCGTGCTCACCGCGATCGTCATCCCGGTGCTGGTCCGAGCCGAGGCCGAGGATCCCGACGGTGGCAAGGCCTTCATCAACCGGATCTTCACGCTGACCGTGGTGACCCTCGGTGTGGCCACGGTGATCGCGCTGGTGGCGGCGCCGCTGCTGACCTTCCTGAACGTCGGCGACGGTGACGTCAACCGCTCGCTGACCACCGCCCTCGCCTACCTGCTGCTGCCCGAGATCCTGTTCTACGGGTTGTCGGCGCTGTTCATCGCGATCCTGAACATGAAGGGCTTCTTCAAGCCCGGCGCGTGGGCGCCCGTCCTGAACAACATCGTGCAGATCGTCACGCTGGTGCTCTACGCGCTGATGCCCGGCGAGATCACGCTCAACCCGGTGCGGATGAGTGATCCGCAGCTGTTGGTCCTGGGCATCGGCACCACGCTCGGCGTGGTCGCACAGGCCTCGATCCTGATCCCGTGGTTGCGCCGGGCGGGCGTCCAGTTGCGGATCCAGTGGGGCCTCGACGCCCGGCTGCGACGCTTCGGCAACATGGCGTTGGCCATCGTGTTCTACGTGGCGATCCTGCAGGTGGGCCTCGTCATCACCTACCGCATCGCCGCGGCCGCCGACGCTTCCGGCATCAGCGTCTACGCCACCCACTGGCAGTTGCTGCAGCTGCCCTACGGCGTCCTGGGCGTCACGATCCTGACCGCGATCATGCCGCGCTTGTCCCGCAACGCGGCCGCCGACGACACCCACGCCGTCATCGACGACCTCTCGCTCGCCAGTCGCCTGACCATGGTCGCGCTGGTCCCGGTGGTCGCGTTCATGACGTTCTTCGGCCCGGCCATCGGCGTCGCGGTGTTCAACTTCGGCAACTTCGATGCGGCCACCGCCGGACAATTGGGCTCGGTCCTCGGCTGGGGCGCGTTCACCCTCATCCCATACGCGATGACGTTGGTGCAGCTCCGCGTCTTCTATGCACGCGAAGACGCGTGGACGCCCACCGCCATGGTCCTCGGCATCACCGCCGTGAAGGTCGTGGCGTCGTACCTGGGTCCCGTGCTGTTCTCCGACCCCGACCTGATCGTGCGTTGGCTGGCACTGTCGAACGGTCTCGGCTACCTCGTAGGCGCGATCGTCGGGCACTACCTGTTGCGCAACCGCCTGCAGGGCGAGCGGATGACCAACGTCGCACGCACCACGATCATCACGATCGCGACGTCGGCGGCGGTCGCCGCCGCCGTCTGGGCCGTGGCCAACCTGTCCGGACTGCACCGGCTGGCCACGCATTTCGGCAAGTTCGGATCGCTGGTCTACCTGTTGCTGACCGCGGTGGTCGTCCTCGGTGTCACCTATGCGGCACTCGCCGCGGCCAAGCTGCCCGATGTCGTCGCCATCGGGGTGTCGGTGCGCCGCGTACTGGGTCGTTTCATCCCGGCGCTGGCGCCCACCCACGCCGAGCCGCCCGGCACGGCACCCGCGATCACAGTTCAGTTTCCGCGCATCACGACCGAGGAGTCGCTCCCGTACTCTGGTCAGGTACAAGTGCTGCGACGATTCGATCGTGGCACAGCCACGTGGCAGTCGTATTCGGTACACAGTGGTGGAGCAGCCGGTGTTCGCGATGTCCCCATTGCAGGACGGGCTGATGCACCGCGCGATATGAGGTATCGCAGGAGAGGAGCCCGGCGCGTGAGTGACAGCGACGTCGATGCCACGCAGGATCACGCCGAGCCCAACGGGCCGAATTCCGGGTCGGACACCGCCCCCGCCACATCTGCCGACACCGGCAACGCGAACGGTGACGCCTCCGGCTCCGCCGCCGACGGCCCGGGTGTGACCCCGTCCGCCGGACCGTCGGTGTCCCCGTCGTCGGCGCCCGTGAATCCCGACCAGGCAGAGCCGATCGTGCCGCCCCGTCCGCGCGGTCCCCGACTCACACCGGGCGCTGCCGTCGCCGGCGGTCGCTACCGACTCCTCGACCATCACGGCGGCACCCGCGGCCTGCAGTTCTGGCGTGCACTCGACATCAACCTCGACCGCGAGGTCGCTCTGACCTTCGTCGACTCCGAGCAGCTCGCGCCGCCGCCGACCCGCGGACAGGCGGTGAAGTCGACCGACGAAGGCCCGCAGGCGGTCCTGTCCCGCACTCTCCGGTTGGGCCATGTCGCATCGGCCGGCGTCGCCCGGGTGCTCGACGTCGTCCGAGGCTCCTCGGGCGGCATCGTCGTGGCCGAATGGACCCCCGGGTCGTCGCTGACCGAGGTGGCACAGTCGGCCCCGTCGCCGATCGGCGCGGCCCGCGCCGTGCGCGCACTGGCCGCCGCGGCCGAGGCGACCCACCGTTCCGGCGGCGCATTGTCCATCGACCATCCCGACCGCGTCCGCATAAGCACCGACGGCAATGCGGTACTCGCGTTCCCCGGCACCTTGGCGGGCGACGACAAATCCTCCGATGTTCGTGGACTCGGCGCCGTGCTCTACGCGTTGCTGCTGGCCAAGTGGCCGCTCGACGCCGAGACCGGCACCCGGGTGGTCACCACCAAGGACGGGACCGCAGCGGTCGGCGGGCTGCCTCCGGCCGATCCCGCCGACAACGGCGATCCGATCGAACCGCGCGAGGCCCGCCCGGAGGTGCCGTTCGAGATATCCGCGGTGGCCGCTCGTGCACTCGACGGCGGGCGCGGCATCCGCACCGCGGCGACCGTCCAGCACGTACTCGACCAGGCGACCGTCGTCGACCTCAAGACCGACATGCTGCCCGCCCTCGACCGCGACACACCACCGATCGCCATGTCGGCGGCGCGACGTGAGCAGGGCGGCAGCGGCGGTCGCTTCAATCTCGGCGGCGATGCCGAAGGCGGCAAGCGCAACCTCGCGTTGCTGATCGGCGCCGGCCTGTTCGCGCTGTTCGTGATCATCGCGCTGATCGTCTGGGTGTCGAACATCCTGGGCGGCGACAACGGGTCGTCGGACATCGACTCGATCCTGACGACACCGCCGTCTCAGTCGGCGACGCAAGGCGCGGCGGCAGCGCCCGCGACGCCGGCGCCCGGCGTGGTTCCGCTGCGTGGGGTCCGGGTGGTCGACTTCTCCAACCAGGCCCCCGACTCGTCGGCGAATGTGGCCAACGTGATCAGTGGCGCCGCACCACCGTGGCAGACGGACAACTACCGCGGGTCCGCGCAGTTCGGCGGACTCAAGGAGGGGGTCGGTCTGATCTTCGATCTCGGTGATCCGAAGGCCGTGCGCTCGGTGACCATCAAGACCCCGACGCCCGGCTTCAACGTCGACCTACGCACTGCCGGGCAGGGCCGGCCGGGAACATTCTGGGACACGACGTCCGTGGCCCGCGGAAACGTCGATCAGCCGACCACCACCATCGCCGTCCCGCAGAGCGCGCCGAGTCCTTTCGTGGTCGTCTGGCTCACGTCGCTGCCGCAGTCCGGCAGCGGTTACCAGGCCCAGATCTCCCAGGTGTCGATGACCTCGTGAGGGCCGGTTCGACCCCAGGATGTGCCGTCTCGGCCATTGCGTGCGATAGTTGTCGCGCGGAGGCAATTGCCTCTGGTGAAGAATAAAGAGAGAAGTACCAGCATCATGGCTCAGGGAACCGTCAAGTGGTTCAACAGCGAAAAGGGCTACGGCTTCATCGCTCCCGACGACACCGCGAGTGGAGACGTCTTCGTCCACTACTCCGCAATCCAGGGCAACGGATACCGCAGCCTGGAAGAACAGCAGCGAGTCGAGTTCGAGGTCGAGCAGGGACCGAAGGGTCCTCAGGCCACCTCGGTGACCGCCCTCTGATCTTTCTCGACAACCTCGAGAATCTGCGCCGCCCGGTTCGCCGGGCGGCGCAGTTGTCGTCTCACCCCCGTTTTCGTAGTACGAAGCGACGTCCAGAGGCGCTTCGTACTACGAGATCGGTGGTCAGGCGTCGGCGTCGCGCGTGGCGGACTTCGCGGAGTCGGGCAGGTCGGAGAACTCGACCGTGATGTTGGCGAGGTCGGCGGTCTCGGGCGCGACCTCGGAGCGGTGGGAGAACGGGTGGTATTCGTCGATCATGGCGTCGCTTCCTGACGTTGATCGGCACGAGATCCGCGGGGGCACCGTTCCCGGGTTCGTCGACGTAAGCGTCGACGGCCGTGAAGAGTGCTGACCCGGGCTCTGCCGGGAAAGAAGAGAAGTCCGATCATGCGGTTCACCGGTGGTGCGCGGTGATCGGTTGAGGCCGACTGTACGCCGTCCGCTCGCCGCGCACGCAGCAAGCACCCCTTCGCGTGTCGAAGAGCGCCGAAAATCTGTACCCGGGAGGGCCCCGCGAAAGGCGATATGTCGATGCCGGGCATCCCACGTACAGATATTCCCGGGGATTCCGGTCCCGACGCCACGGGCGATGGACCTGCCACGAGTCTGTCCCTTCCCCGCGAAGGGCCTTCCGGGTACACATACGGTGTGCTGGTGCGCCGACATCCTGACCGCCCCGCGGCAGATGGCCCCGACGACCGCGTGTCGCCCGCCACCGTCGCGGGCACGACGCTGAGCAGGGGAGCGGTCGCACGCTACGCGATCGGCTCGCTGGGCACCGCCGGTTTCAGCACGCTGCCCGGCTTGGTGCTCGTCTACTACCTCACCGACACTCTCGGCGTCGCCGCGATCCTCGCCGGTCTCACCGTGGCGATCGCCAAGGTCGTCGACGTCCTGATCGATCCCGCGATCGGCGCGTTCAGCGATCGGGATGCGCACCGCCACGGCACGCGCCGGCGCCTGATGCTCGTCGGCGGCCTGGCCTTGCCGGTGTTCTTCGTGCTCACCTTCGCCGTGCCGACCGGACTGCCGACCGCAGCGGCAGCAGGCTGGGTGATGGTCGCCTTCGTCCTGACCGCCGCGGCCTTCAGCCTCTTCCAAGTCCCCTACATCGCGCTCCCGGCCGAACTGACCCATCGATACGACGATCGGACCCGCCTGCTGACCACGCGCGTCGTCGTGCTGACCGTCGGCATCCTCGCGTTCGGGGCGGGCGGACCCGCGTTGCGTGACCTGGGGTCCGACTCCGCCTCCGGATATCTCGTGATGGCCGTAGTCACCGGTCTCGTCATCGGGGCGGCCCTGGTCGTGTCGTCGGCGTCCGCCCGTGATGTGGTCACTGTCGTCGGCTCCGCCACAACAGATTCCGGCTATCGCGCCGGACTCGCGGTGCTGCGTCGCAGTCGGGCGCTCCGACTCCTGCTCACCGCATTCGTGCTCCAGGGTCTGGCGACCGGGATGATGCTGGCGGGCGGGCAGTACATCGCCACCTGGGTCCTCGACTCCGAGGGCGCCGTCTCCTTCCTGTTCGCAGCACTCATCGCCCCTGCGCTGGTCTTCGCCCCGATCTGGGGTCGGCTCGCCCGTCGGTACGGCAAGGAGGTCGTCTTCGGTTGGGCCACCGCCGTGTTCGTCCTCGCGGCCCTCAGTCTGGTTGCGCTCCGATGGGCTCCGGGCGGATGGGTCTACGTGTCCGTCGCGGTGGCGGGCGCCGCATACGCCGGTATGCAGGCACTGCCGTTGGCGATGCTGCCCGACGTCATCTCCGACGACGACGCACGTCACCGTCGCGGTGCGGCAGGCGTGGTCGGCGGTGTCTGGACGGCGGGGGAGACCACCGGAATGGCTTGTGGTGCAGTCGGCTTCACCCTGTTGCTCACTGCGGGCGGCTATCTCTCGTCTGCGGATACCGCTGACGCGACCCAACCGGGGACGGCCGTCACCGCGATGATCGCCGGCTTCAGTGTCGTACCTGCAGTCCTGGCAGCCATCTCGCTGATCGCGATCCGCCGGTACCCGCTGCGGCGCAGCACCATCGACGACTGGTCTGCACGTCGCTCGACAGACGTGTCGGTTCCGGCCCCCGAGGAGGATGCATGACCGACGATCGCGCACGTGACATCATCGACCGATTGCACGCCCTCCGACGCGACGATGCACCCACCCACGGCGGTCGGGTGCTGTCCTACGTCTACGACGCCGGGATCGCGGGACTGGACGAACTGGCCCGCGCCGCAGCGGCTTCGGTTCAGTCGGTCAACGGGCTCGACCCGACCACCTTCCCCTCCGTCGCGCGGCTCGAACGCGATGTCATCGACACCGCTCGTGTCCTGGTCCACGGCGATCGGTTGCCGACGGTCGGTCTCATCACCAGCGGCGGCACCGAGAGCTGCCTGCTGGCAGTAAAATCTGCGCGAGACCGGTGGCGTGGCGCGGGCGGTGTCGGACGACCTCGCATCGTCGCCCCGACCTCGGTCCACGCCGCCTTCCACAAGGCTGCCGGATACTTCGATGTCGACCTCGACCTCGTCCCGGTGGACCGTGAGGGTCGGGTCGATGCCGACGAGTTCATCGAACGCCTCGACGCGACCATGGCGTTGGTCGTGGTGTCGGCGCCCAATTATCCCTACGGCACACTGGATCCCGTAGAGCAGATCGCTGCGGCCGCCGACGATCTGCGGATCCGCTGTCACGTCGATGCGTGTATCGGCGGATGGGTCCTGCCGTTCTGGGACGAGGCATCCGGCGGCGACACGTCCACTCCCGCCTGGGACTTCCGACTCCCCGGCGTCACCAGTATCTCGCTGGACTCGCACAAGTACGGCTTCGCCCCCAAGGGGACGTCGGTGTTGCTGTTCCGGCATCGTGACGACAAGCGCGCTGCCGGATTCGCGACGACGTCGTGGCCGGGATATCCGGTGGTCAACCCGACCATGCTGGGCAGTCGGTCGGCGACCTCGCTCGCTGCCGCCTGGGCCGTGATCTCCTACCTGGGGACAACAGGTTTCGTCGATCTGACCCGACGGACCCATCGCGCGACCACCGCCTTGCTGGCGGCGGTCGGCGGCATCGACGGTCTGCGTGTGGTGGGCGACCCGGTCGGCCCGCTGTTCAGTGTGGCGACCGATCCGTCGGTTCCTGTCGAACGGCGCGTCGATCCGCACATCTGGTCCGATCGGGTCCGCACGACCGGTTGGGTTCTGCAACCACAGCCGGGGGCGACGCAGTTCCCCTCGGGCCCGGAGCTTCCGCGGACCACCCATCTGACGATCACACCGGTGACCGATGCCGGACTCGCCGATCTGGTGGCGGCGCTGACGTCCGCAGCGGACGCGGTGCGCGGCACCCCGCCGATCGACGCAACCGACCTCGCCGCGGCCTTTCCCCGACTCGCCGGTACCGGGCCGGTGTCGGCAGATGACGCGCACGAGATCCTCACCGAGCTGGGTCTCGGCGGTGACGACTCCGGGGCACTGCCCGATGCGCTGGCGCCGGTGATGGCCCTGCTCGATGTCATCCCGCCCGGACTCGCGCGATCGCTCCTCGCGGAATTGATCGCTCGGCTCAACGAGTCCTGACGCGCCTACGCACTGAACGCCGGCTCCGACACCGCTCGGGTCAGGCCTCGATCTCGGCGCGGAAGTGACGCACGAACCACGACTCCCATCGGTCGCCCGACCATCCGCGGGTTCCGGTCAGCACCAGCCAGTTCCGTCGTGACGCGAGAGCCCAGACGGCGTCGACGGTCGCCGGATCGACCACGGCGGCGTCGGAGGCCTCGGGGTCCCCGTCGTTCTGGTCCCCGCCATTCCCGTCGCCGCCGTTCTGGTCACCACCGTTCTGGTCACCACCGCCGACCTCGCCGCCGTCACCACCGACCCCGAGGATCAGGCCGACCGCCCACCGTACTTCTTCCCAGCGGCGCTGCTCACGGGCCGAGAGCAGTAGGGCCGCCTCGGGATCGGTGACCGCGGCTTGATCGAGGACGTTCTGGATCTCGGCCGAACGTTCGTGGGCCGCGCGCAGCCATCGGGCGCCGGCGGCGACGCGGTGCGGCCGATCCCCGACACCCATCAGCCGGTAGTCCGGGAGGTCCCGGACCGCGCCGCCGACCCCGCTCGTCAGGGCGGCATCGATGCACGCGTCGAGCAACGGCAGCTTTCCGGCGAACTGCTGATAGACGGTCTGCCTGGTCAGACCCGCTGCGGTGGCGACGTCGGCCATCGTCGTCGGGACCCATCCCTGCTCGCGAAACAGACCGTCGGCGGCGGCGACGATCCGTGCCCTGTTCTCGCGGGCCCGCTCGGCTCGGACGGGGGAGTTGTAGGTGCGCGGCACCGCCTCAGTCTAGACATATTTCACATTACGGTGTGTAATACGAATTGTCCGGGTTGATCAGAGGAGACATCATGACCCCATTCAACGTCGCAACGGATCTGGGTCGGCTGCATGTCGACGTCGTCGGCTCCGGCCCACCGGTTGTGCTGTGGCACAGCATGTTCGTCGACTCGACGTCGTGGAGCCGACTCGTCCCACTGCTGCCGGACGGCCGCTCCTACTTCCTCGTCGACGCACCGTCCGCAGGGCAGAGCGACCCGATCCGCCGGGTGTCGGACATCGCCGGGTGTGCCGCTGCCGCACATCTCGTGGTGGAGACGATCCGCGAGCGCACCGGGAGTCCGTCAGTCGACTGGGTCGGCAACGCCTGGGGAGGTCACGTCGGTATCAGGCTGGCAGCGGACCACGCCGATGATGTGCGCAACCTCGTCGCGATCAGTTCGCCGACACATCCCATCTCGACCGAACTGCGTCGAAAGATCGCTCTCCTGCTCCCGTTGTTCCGTTTGGTGGGCCCACGGGGACCGGTGCGCGCGGCCATGGACGACGCCGTGTTCACCGAGGCCACCCGCGCGTCGGATGCAGGGGCGGTGAGGCTGCTGCACGACTCCCTCGCGAGGTCCGGGCGAGCGATGATCCCGGCCATCCGCACTGCGATCCTGAATCGGACCGATCTCACGGACGCGGCCGAATCCCTCTCCCTGCCAGTCCTGTTCGTCACCACCGACGACAGGGGGGAGTGGACCCCGGAGGAGGCACGCGCAGTCGCTGCTCGGATGCACGATGCCCGTGAGGTCACGGTCCGTGGCGCCCGGATCATCCCGGCGATCGAGCAGCCGGGGGCGACCGCCTCGGCGATCAGCGGGTTCTGGCAGGAGATCGCGAGCCGAGGCGACGCCGCCGCGCCCGTGTCCGGTTGATCGCCTGATCCCAGAGGACTCCGCCGGCGGCGGCGAGCTGCCGGGTGTTGGCACTCTCGCGGAGCAGTCCGGCTGTCGCGAGAGCGATCACCGACGGTGAGGCCTTGACCGTGCTGCCCGAGTCGAACGGCGGCTGCGGGTCGTACTCGATGGCGAGCTGTACTGCCTTGGCACGATTCTCGCCGGCGACACGTGCGAAGAGCCACAGTGCGAGATCGATGCCCGCAGCCACTCGAGCAGCTCCTGGTCCCGGGCCTGGACGGCCACGGTCGGGGTGCCTCCGGGCACCACCACGATGTCGGGGTTCGGTGTCTCGCCGAAGGTGTGCGTCGCGCCGAGCAGCAGTACGTTCGAATCGGTTGCGATCGGGCCGGTCTCACGCCAGACGAATCTGATGTCGGCGTCCGGGAGGTGGCGCAGCACCTCGTACGGGCCGACCAGATCCAGGGCGGTCACGCCGGGATAGGTGACGAAGGCGATCTGGGTCATCGGTGCTCCTCTGTGGACTTCGGTGCTCACGCGTCGGGGGTGTGGCCCGTCGGGGGTGCCGGTCGGTCAGGCGGTTGGTGTGCGGGTGGCCGGACCGAAGGTCTCGCGGTAGTGATCGGGCGCGACGCCGACCCGGCGATGGAACGTGCGGCGCATGGATTCCGCAGTGGTGAAGCCACACCGCGAGGCGATGGATTCGCCGGTGTCGCTGGTGGATTCGAGGTGACGGCGGGCCGCTTCGGTGCGGATCTTCTCCACGTAGCGCGACGGTGGTTCGCCGACCTCGGCGGTGAACACACGACTGAAGTTGCGAACGCTCATCGATGCACGTTCGGCCATCGCGGGTACCGAGTGGTCCGCGGCCGGGTTCTCGTCGACGGCGTCCTGCACCGCCCGCACCGGGGGAGTGGTGGCCCGCGGTATCCACACCGGTGGGGCGAACTGCGTCTGTCCACCGGTGCGTCGGAGGTGGAGGACCAACCATCGGGCGACGGTCTGCGCGAGTTCCGTTCCGTGGTCCTGCTCGATGGCGGCCAGCGAGAGATCGATCCCGGCGCTGACTCCGGCCGAGGTCCAGACCCGGGATGTGCTCTGTACGAAGATCCAGTCGGCGTCGACGGTGACCAACGGGAACTCGGTGGCGAGGCGATCCGCGTACGCCCAATGCGTCGTCGCCGTGCATCCGTCGAGAAGGCTGATCCGGGCGGCGAGGAATGCTCCGGTGCAGACCGACAGTATTCGGGTACCCCCGGCAGCGACATCGCGAAGCCATTGAGCGGGTGCGCCATCGGCGTCGATGTCGAATGCACCGCTCCCGCCGGACATTCGCATTACTGACACCCCAGCCGCGCACGCTGTGCGCATTCCCGGGCGACGCGCGCTGACGTGTCATTTCTCCGACGACAGATCGATCGCGGCTCACCGACGACCGGACAACCACCGCCTCATGCGGACCCGGACAACTGCCGAGCCTCCGCATCGTCGTGCCCGGCGGAGTCCGCACTCCCGGTCGTCGGTGCCCATCCCGGCGGACCGAAGACATACCCAAGCCGGGACCGCCAGTCCGTCGCATCCCGGACGTCACGGGCCATGGTCACGTACTCGTGGGTCTGCAGACGCCAGATGTTGTGCGTACCGACAGGTTTCGTCAGCCCATAGGTCGGGCGACGGGTCTCGGGCGCGTGGGTCCCGAACATGCGATCCCAGAGGATGAACACGCCACCGTAGTTGCGATCGAGGTACTCCGCGTCACTGCCATGGTGCACCCGGTGGTGCGACGGGGTGTTGAAGACGAATTCGATCGGCCGCCAGAGGGTTCCGATGCGTTCGGTGTGAATCCAGAACTGATAGATGAGATTCAGCGAATATACCGCGAAGACCAGTGCCGGTGGTACTCCGAGCAGGGGCAGGGGGAGCCACATGACCAGTCCCGCACTGTTGTTCCACTTCTGACGCAGGGCGGTGGTGAAGTTGAAGTACTCGCTGGAGTGGTGTGCCTGGTGCGTCGCCCAGATGAAGCGGACCCGATGGGCGATCCGATGTTCCCAGTAGAAGAGGAAGTCGAGACCGACGAACGCGATGACCCACGTGTACCAGGCGGTTGCCGAGAGGTGCCACGGTGCGAGGTAGGCGAACACGGCCGCGTAGGCGAGCAGCCCCACGGCCTTCCAGCCGGCACTGGTGGCGATCGAGACGATGCCCATCGCGAGGCTCGCGCGTGAGTCGGAACGATCGTAGGCGCCGGCCACCGGCCGCTTCGGGGCGTCCTGGCTGTCGGAGGCACCTTCGTGCTCGTGTTCCAGTTTCCAGGCCGCGATCCATTCGATCGCGATCATCGCGAGGAAGAACGGGACCGCCACCACGGTCGGCTCCCGCATCGCCTCGGGCAAGAAGTCGAGCATCGGTCCTCCTGGTGCCGTGACCAGCCGGTAGAGCGGTGGTCGCGTTGATCTGACATGGCGTCGTGTCAGATCGAATTCTGACAAGATATCGTGTCAGATGACTATCTGTCCAGGTCGATGCGACGAGCGGCGAGGAGTCGGTCCATGGCGACGGTGCAGGGACGGCGGTACGGGGGCGCCGACGCGGACGAGCGTCGGCTCCGGCGGCGCGAGGCCTTTGTCGTCGCCGGGCTCGACCTCTTCGGATCCGAGGACTTCGATGCCGTGTCCATCAAGCGTCTGTGCGATCACGCGGGTCTCACCCAGCGCTACTTCTACGAGTCGTTCTCCGACCGCGCCGGTGCGCTGGGTGCCGTCTACGAGGACTGCGTGCAGTTCGCGCGGGCGGCGACCATCGCCGCGGCGTCCCCGTTCATCGACACGAGCTCGGGCACGGTGGGACAGAACGGCGTCGCCGACGCCGACGTACCGGCCGCCGCACGCGCGATCCTCGGCGCCTTCATCGACTGCCTCGCCTCCGACCCGCGTCGGTCACGCGTGATGCTGGTCGAGGTCGTCGGGGTGAGCGCCGAGCTGGAACGCCAACGCCTGCAGGCGATCCACGGGTGGGCCGATCTGATCCTCACCTTCGCTCGCGGCACCCGACCCTCGTCACGGGTCCAGCGGCTGGCGGCCGTCGGACTCGTCGGTGCGGTCACCCAGCTGCTCGTCGACTGGTACACCGCGACGACGGCGCCCATCGACGCGAGTTCCGGCCCAGACGATTTCGACCTCGAGGCGATCCGCGAGGTGTGCGTCGAGCTGTTCGTCGCGACGCATGCACGTCTGGAGTGGTGAGCAGGCGGTACCGATGGGCGCGTCCGGATAGGACGCACCGCGAGTTGCCGGCGGTCAGCCGACCAGGAGCGAAGTCATCAGCTGACCCGAGAGATGTTCTCGCGACTGCTCTTCGGACTCCCAGGAGCAGGTGGTGACCGTCATCGCCGACGGCGACGGCGCACCGATGCAGTGCGGCGCCATCGCGGTGAAGAACTTGTCGGCGGGGATCAACGTCTCGGGGGTGTGCACACCGGGTCGGCGCACCGACGGCATCAGACGCGCGGCGGTGGCCATCGGGACACCGGTGGTCTCGGCCATCGAGAACCCCGGAGTCTGCGCCAGTGCCGTTGCTGCGGTAGCTGCTTCACCGTTGTGCGTTCCGGTCGCGACGGCAAACAGTGGGGGCAGGCCACCCGGGCGCATCAGGTCTGCGGGTACCGGCACGTGCACGCGGTTGAAGAGGTCGGAGATACGCGCGGCCGCATCGAGTCCGAGCGGAGTGTGGTCGATCCCCCACTGCACCGTCTTGAGGGCGCCCATCATGATCCGGTCACCGACCACCACATTGCTGCTGTCCCTGAGCTGCGGCAACGCGCGATGAAGAGTGAGCGGCTCCGGATGGCCGAAGCTGTGGCACGTGTGTACTCCGAGGCCCGGGTAGTCGACGCGGATGGATTCGAGGGGGGACCGTTGGGTGCGCTCGCCGTCGCGGATCACCGGGATCGATCCGGAGATCTGCTGCATCCCGTGCACGAGAGCGGCGCTGACGGGCTGACCCTTCTTCCGCGCTTCCTCCGGATGAGCGGCGTCGATGTTCCAGCCGGTGATGATCGTCTCGACCGTGTCGAGCCGATCAGCGGCCGCCATGGCCAGCAGATTCGCGAGTCCGGGGCTGGCACCCATCCCGATCAGCACGCAGATGCCCGCGTCGCGGGCCTCCGCGTCGAGGTCGAGCATCTCCAGGGTCGGGTCCGGGTCGTCGCAGATGTCGATGTAGTCGCACCTGGCCTCGATGGCGGCGCGCACGACCGGCGGTCCGAAGCGGAAGAACGGCCCGACCGTGTTCAGCACGAGGTCGGCGTCTGCCATGGCCGCCACCAGCGCCTCATGATCGCTGACGTCGAGCGCACGCGGATGAGCACCGGGAATCGACTCCGCGACCGCGGTGGCCGCGGCCAGGTCCCGATCCGCGATCTCGATGTGGGTGATCTCGTCGTCGATGCCGAGTGCGCGGATCGCGGCCCCGCCGACCTCGCCCGCTCCCAACGCCAGTACTCGCACAGCCCGCTCCGTCCATCGACACATTTACTGTCACCTGTGACGATAAACCATATGCGATCGCCGGACCGGCGCTTCGCTTCATCCACATCCGCACCGACTGTCGAGAACTGTCCACACCTGCGCCGATGTCGGTCGATCGAGTGTCGGTGAGTCCTCTACTGTCGACGCATGACCTGGGGGAGCGGCGGTGATCCGCGTACCGACGAGGACCTGCTCCGCGCTCATGTGTCGGGCGACGCGGGGGCGTTCACCACCCTGATCGAGCGGCATCAGGCCTACCTGTGGTCGCTGGCCTGTCGCACCAGCGCGACGCCCGAGGACGCCGCCGACGCGCTGCAGGAAGCGTTGCTCAACGCACACCGGATGGCGCATCGGTTCCGCTCCGATGCCAAGGTGACCAGCTGGCTGCATCGCATCGTCGTGAATGCCTGCCTCGACCGCATCCGGCGGAACAAGGTGCGCGCGACGATCCCGTTGCCCGAGTACGACGTACTGCCCCTCGCCGACCCGCGCGATCAGATGGGTGACGTCGATTTGTCACTGTCGATCGGACGGGCGTTGGACGCCCTCACCCCCGACCAACGAGCCGCGATCGTGGCGGTCGACATCGAGGGATACTCGGTCGCCGAGGCCGCGGAACGTCTCGGGGTGGCCACCGGCACCATCAAGAGTCGATGCTCACGCGGTCGCGTCCGTCTCGCCGAACTACTCGGGCACCTGCGCCAGTGACGACCGTGCTCGCCGCCGCGATACCGACATCGTCAGGGCCCATCACACCGCGGCCCACCACACCAGAGCACGGTCGCCGGAATCGGCGGCCTCCGACTCCCATGGGAACCCCGCCGCACCGCGCACCGTCCTATGAACAGACCACGCCGGCCCTGATCGGGGTTCCGTCGGTCGTCGGCCGGACCCACCTGCCCGGACCACCGATGCCGAAACCGCGAACGCCTCGATCCTGGCCGCCCGGTTCACGACGCCACCGTGCCCACCCGCCCGGTGGAGACCGGTGCAGCGGCGCGTTCGGTATCGATGACGAAGTGGGAGAGTGAAGCGATGACGCCGGCAGCAGATCGCGGTTCACCGTCGGGAGACGGCACGCTGCCGCAGCCCCCGTTCCCGGTGGACCTGCTCGCCGACTTCCACGCCGGCGCGCTGCCCGACGCACAGGCTGAGCACATCCGCACCCACCTCGACGACGATCCGGCCGCCCGGGAGGTCCTCGACGCTCTCGACCGCACCCGCGCCGATCTGTCCGGTTCACCGCCTCCGCAGGTTCCGCTCCCCGAGTCGGTCCAGGCGCGCACCGCCGCGACCCTCGCCGGGATCAGCGCCGAGGTCGCCGGTGGTCGCGGCCCCGCCACAGGTGACCGGCCGACTGATTCCTCACCGCCACCTCCCGTCGACGAGCTCGCCGCGCGGCGGCGCCGACGATGGATGGCCCCGGTGCTGAGCGCCGCCGCAGCGATCGTGGTCGCCGCCCTCGTCCTGTCCGTCGGTGGATCGCAGGGATGGTTCGGCCGCGACTCGTCAGCCGACCTCGACGCGCGATCGTCCACCGCGGTGCAACCGCTGCGCTCGATCTCGCCCGCCGAGGGGGCGTCGTTGATGTCGGTGCTGGGCCGCACGGACCCGACCCCGTTCGGCTCGGACGCCCGACTCCGCGCCTGCCTCGATGCCAATCGGGTGGCACCCGAGACGGCCGTCGTCGGCAGCGGACCGATCACACTCCGCGGACGAGAAGGAGTCGTGATCCTGCTGACGACCGGCCAGGCCGGCCGGTTCACCGCCCTCGTGGTGGAGCCCACCTGTGACGTCGGCAACCCGGCGACCATCACCACCGCGGTCATCGGGGGCTGAGTGACCGAGCTGGAGCCGGGCGACAGACCTGGACCTGCGCGGATACCTCGGTGATGCCGGTCGCGCCGCTCCCATACCGGGAACATCTGCCCTTACCCTGGTGTTGAAGCAGCCGGAACGCCCGTAGGAGACGCGGTCGGGGAATCACTCCCGGCCTGCAGCGCGGGCATCGCATCGGCTGCCACCGAGCAGCACGGAGGACGGATGACCCAGTCAGACAGCCAGCAGATCCACGACCTCATCATCATCGGGTCGGGCCCTGCCGGATACACCGCCGCGATCTACGCAGCTCGCGCCGAGCTGTCGCCGATCATCTTCGAGGGCACGCAGTTCGGCGGTGCGCTGATGACCACCACCGAGGTCGAGAACTTCCCCGGATTCCAGACCGGCATCCAAGGTCCGAACCTCATGGACGAGATGCGTGAGCAGGCACTGCGCTTCGGCGCCGACCTGCGGATGGAAGATGTGGACACCGTCCGCCTCGACGGTCGGATCAAGGAGGTCGAGGTCGGTGGTGAGGTGCATCGCGCCCGCGCGGTCATCCTGGCCATGGGCGCAGCGGCGCGGTACCTGGGCATCGAGGGCGAGCAGCAGCTGCTCGGTCGCGGTGTGTCGGCGTGCGCGACCTGCGACGGCTTCTTCTTCAAGGACCAGGACATCGCCGTCATCGGTGGCGGTGACTCGGCGATGGAGGAGGCGACCTTCCTCACGAAGTTCGCACGCAGTGTCACGATCATCCATCGGCGTGAGGAGTTCCGCGCATCGAAGATCATGCTCGAGCGTGCCCGCGCCAACCAGAAGATCAGGTTCGTCACCAATGCGGCCGTGAAGTCGGTCGTCGGTGAGAACTCCGTCACCGGTCTGGTCCTCGAGGACACCGTGACCGGTGCCGAGCAGACCATCGACGTGACCGGCATGTTCGTGGCGATCGGTCACGATCCGCGCAGCGAGCTGGTCCGCGATCAGGTCGATCTCGATCCCGAGGGGTATGTCCTCGTCGACGGCCGCACCACGTACGCGTCGTTGCCCGGGGTGTTCGCCGCAGGCGACCTGGTCGATCACACGTACCGCCAGGCCATCACCGCCGCAGGCAGTGGATGCGCTGCGGCGATCGACGCGGAGCGGTGGCTTGCCGACCAGGCCGACGGCACGGTCGACGAGAAGCTCACGATCGAGCAGGCCGACACCGTCGGCGCCTCCGCCTGAGGGCGCCCGGACCGATTCCCCTTCCCTTCAATCTCACCCGCCAACGAGGAGGACAACAATGGGAGCACACACCGTGCCCGTCACCGATTCGACCTTCAAGGAGCAGGTACTCGGCTCCGAGAAGCCGGTGCTCGTCGACTTCTGGGCCACCTGGTGCGGACCGTGCAAGATGGTCGCCCCGGTGCTCGAGGAGATCGCACGTGACCATGGCGACAAGCTGACGATCGCCAAGGTCGACGTCGACGAGAACCCGTCGATCGCGCGCGACTTCCAGATCATGTCGATCCCGACGCTGATCCTGTTCGAGAACGGACAGCCGACCAAGACCATCGTCGGCGCCAAGGGCAAGGCGGCTCTGCTGCGCGAGCTCGACACCGTGGTTGGCACCAGCGCCTGACATCTCCACGACGACGGCACCCGACAACCCGGGTGCCGTCGTTGTCGCAGGTGAGCACTCCGACGCGCGCCGTCATTTGGCGCTGTGGTGGAGGACCTGCGAGAATGCAGCTTGGTCTGAGACAGACGGGCGCGTTGTGGCGCCCCGAGCCGGCTGCTCGCAGCCGGTATGAGGAGTTGACGATGCCACTGTTCCGACATGGGGATCACGGCTCCGCGGTCGCCGAGATTCGGAACATTTTGGTTTCTCGCGGCCTTCTCGAAGCGCACCACTCC
Organism: Gordonia soli NBRC 108243; assembly: GCF_000334455.1. Taxonomy (GTDB): domain Bacteria; phylum Actinomycetota; class Actinomycetes; order Mycobacteriales; family Mycobacteriaceae; genus Gordonia; species Gordonia soli. Next base: position 34,912 of record NZ_BANX01000004.1, on the reverse strand, counting down.
AATGGGTTCGGCAACGGATCCCACGGATGGACGCCGCCCGAGGCCGTGTTCGACGACGCCTGCGATCGCGCAGTCCGCGCCTTCCAGCAGGAGCGCGGTCTGATCGTCGACGGAATTGTCGGTCCGGCCACCTACCGGTCGCTGCGAGAAGCCTCGTACCAGCTCGGTGCCCGTGTCCTGCTGTATCGCCTCTCGGCGCCGATGGTCGGCGACGACGTCGCGACCCTGCAGAACCGGCTGCAGAACCTCGGGTACTACACCGGACTGGTAGACGGCACGTTCGGCGACACCACCCACACCGCGGTCTGTCTGTACCAAACGGAGTTCGGACTCTCCTCGGACGGGATCTGTGGCCCCGCCACGCTGCGCTCCCTCGAGCGCCTCGGCACCCGTGTGACCGGTGGTTCGCCGTACGCGATCCGCCAGCAAGAGCACGTCCGACGGTCCGGACCGCAGTTGTCGGGCAAGCGCATCCTCATCGATCCCGGTAGCGGCGGGATCCACGAACTCTCGCTGCGCGGTGATCCCGATCTCGAGTCGGAGATCCTGTGGGACATCGGTGCCCGGCTCGAGGGTCGGATGGCGGCTGCCGGCATGGAGACCTTCTTGTCGCATGACGGTCGCGGTCGTCCCTCCGATGACGAGCGAGCACGCGTCGCCAACCTCATCGACGCGGACCTGATGATCTCGCTCCGTAGCGCGCATTACCCGAACGACCGCGCAAACGGCGTGGCCTCGTTCTACTTCGGTAATTCACACGGCTCGTTCTCGACCATCGGCCGGGATCTCGCCGGGTTCATCCAGCGCGAGATCGCCGCACGCACGCCGCTCACCGACTGCCGAACCCATGAGCGCACGTGGGATGTCTTGCGACTCACCAGGATGCCGGTCGCCCTGATCGATCTGGGCTACTTCACCAACCCGAACGACATCGAGATCCTGCGGGATCCGCGGTGGCGCGACACCATCGCAGAAGCGATCCTCGTCGCGGTGAAACGCCTGTACCTGCTCGGCGAGAACGACCGTCCGACCGGCACGTACACCTTCGCCGATCTGCTCGCGGCCGAGCAGCCGTCGCGCTGACCCGCCGAGAGTTCAGAGCCCGCCGAGAGTTCAGAGCCCGCCGAGAGTTCAGAGCCCGTCGAGAGTTCAGAGCCCGCCGCCGGTCGAAAGATCGGCGAGCGGAAACGGCTGTCGGCGGTGTCAGTCCGACGATCGGTGGTTCGGGTTCGAGTCAACTCCGTCAGCCGTGAATCCCGTTGCCCGGCAGCGATGTGCGTGAGCGGACGCGACCGGCACCGGCGTCGTCCGCTCACGACCGGCCAGATCGATCGCCGCCATCACCACCAGCTTCTCCAGTGCGTTCTCGACCGCCGACTTCCATCCGAGGCCGGAGTCGAGTTCCAATCGGAACCGCGGGAAGCGCGGATGCGATGCGACGAGGTCGAATCCGGAGTCCTTGAGGAAGTCGGCATCGATCATGCACAGCGTGCAGAGATCGGGGATGTCGGACCCCAACAGATCGCGGGTCACCTCGGCGATCGCCTCGTCGGACCAGAAGCTGGTCGATGATCCGAAGTCCGGATCATCGCCGAATTCACGATCGCTGATCTGGTCGACGGCATCGCCGAGTCGTGCAGAACCATCGTCGGCGCCGGCAGCGGGCGGCGAAGAGGCTGTGCGAGGACCGTCGTCGGATCCATCGCTGGCGTCATCCGCGGGCCCGGAGCCGCGAACGATTCCGAAGGCCTCGATCGCGCGAACGCCGCGTCGGATGAGATCGGCGACGACAGCGTCGAGCAGAACTGAGCGCGCGTCGTCGAATCCGGGTTCCGTGCGCAAAGCCGTCAGCAGGATGGCATCGGCGCTCACCGGAGAGGTCGGGAACAGACGAGACCGCGGGACGCGGAGCGGGGGAGCGTAGAACGCGGAACCGACGACAGAACCGGTCGACGACTCGACCGCGGTCTGCGCGCACGTACCCCAGTCGAGCAGCAGTCCGGAGATCCACACCTCTTTGTCGAACTCGCTCTCGAAACTCCCCAGGTCTCCGTAGTCGGGGCCACCCCCGGCGCTCAGCGTCGCCGGATCCACTTCCCAGAAGACGCATCGACGGGTGTGAGCCGGCAACGAGTCAAATCCGTCGAGATCGAGTCGTGAGATCGCGAAGCTCATCGCAACCACCCGTGTCGCGTGGTCATCGCATCACGAGAATCGGTGCAGCGCAACGCTTTACCCGTTCTCATCGCTCGCCTCGCCACTCCGTTGTCACAGTGACGTTTCTTCTGTGTACACGTGGATCACTATTTTCACGCCTTTTTCGAACCCCTTGGGTCGATCACGCCGACGATCCGCTCGAGGTCGTCTACCGAGCCGAACTCGACGACGATCTTGCCCTTCCGCTTGCCGAGACTCACCGTCACACGGGTGTCCAGACTGTCGGAGAGCCGCTCCGCGACGTCCTGCAGACCGGGCATCTGCATCGGCTTGCGACGCGGCGCGGTCGGCGTCGGACCACGGCCGCCGTCATCGTCCCGATTGGCGAGGGTCACCGCCTCCTCGGTCGCGCGGACCGACATGCCCTCAGCCACGATCCGCGCCGCAAGAGCTTCTTGCGCATCGGAGCCCGTCTCGAGGGAGAGGAGCGCGCGCGCATGACCGGCCGAGAGCACGCCGGCAGCGACTCGGCGTTGCACCGGAATCGGAAGCTTGAGGAGACGGATCATGTTGGTGATCAGCGGCCGTGAACGCCCCAGTCGAGCAGCGAGCTGCTCGTGGGTGACGCCGAACTCGTCGAGCAACTGTTGATATGCAGCTGCCTCTTCGAGCGGATTCAGTTGAGCGCGGTGGATGTTCTCGAGAAGCGCGTCGCGCAGCATGTCGGCGTCGGCGGTCTCGCGCACGATGGCCGGGATGACCGTGAGTCCGGCCTCCTGGCTCGCTCGCCACCGTCGCTCGCCCATGACGAGCTGGTAGTTGACCCCGGTCGGGGTCGGCTCCGACAACCGACGTACGACGATCGGCTGCATGAGCCCGAACTCGGAGATCGAATGCACCAGCTCCGACATCGCCTCCTCGTCGAAGACGGAGCGAGGCTGATGCGGGTTCGGTTGGATCTCTGCTGGCGGGATCTCGCGGTAGACGGCACCGAACTCATCGGTGCCGTCGGGGGTCGAGGTGCCCGACGGGGCCGGAACAGGAGTCCGCTCACCGGGGGAGCTCGGCGGCTGACCGGTGCCGATCACGACATCTGCGGCCGCTGCACCCATGCGCGGTGTGCCGGTCGGCTGGTCTTGACCTTCGGGGGGACCGGTCGGAATCAGTGCCGCCAATCCACGACCGAGACCGCCCCGCCGCTGGGCTGCGGTGTCACGCTGACTCACTTCTGTCCTCTCGATGACGACTGTTCACGGAACGGGTCGGAGCGGAGATCGAATCGATGCATCAGCTCACCGCCCGCACAGCGAGTTCACGCGCCGCATCGAGATAGCTCATCGAGCCACGCGACCCAGGGTCGTATTCGATGATCGTCATCCCGAATCCGGGCGCCTCCGAGACCTTCACGCTGCGCGGGATGATGGTCGAGAGCACCTTCTCGCCGAAGTGTCGGCGGACCTCTTCGGCGACTTGATCAGCCAGCTTCGTACGCCCGTCGTACATCGTCAGTACAACAGTCGAGACATGCAGCGCCGGGTTCAGATGAGCCTGGACGAGCTCGATATTGCGCAGCAGCTGACCCACACCCTCCAGTGCGTAGTACTCGCACTGGATCGGGATCAGCACCTCTCGCGCGGCGACCATCGCGTTGACGGTGAGCAGTCCGAGGGATGGCGGGCAGTCAATGAAGACGTAGTCGATCCCGTACTCGTTCAGCGTCTCTTCCTGAAGCGCATTGCGGAGACGGTTCTCGCGGGCAACCAGGGAGACGAGTTCGATCTCGGCGCCGGCAAGATCGAGGGTTGCGGGCACACAGTAGAGCCGATCATGATTCGGACTGTTCTGGATCGCATCGCGGAGGGGGACCTCGTCGAGCAACATCTCGTACACCGAGTTGATCCCCTCGGCCCGATGGTCGATACCGAGTGCGGTGCTGGCATTGCCCTGCGGATCGAGATCGATTACGAGGACACCCAGACCACGGAGCGCGAGACCGGCGGCAAGATTCACCGCCGTCGTGGTCTTTCCGACGCCACCCTTCTGGTTGGCAACCGTGAGGATCCGTGTGTGCGGGGGCCGGGGGAGTTGACCGGCACCGCCAGGGGTCAACACCTGACTCGCCCGTGCCGCTGCCGCAGCGATCGGGGTGTCGTCGTAGGTGACCGGCTCGGCCGGCTCCAGAGGTCGGGGGCCGTCGGTCGTGGTTTCACGTGAAACCGACGGATTCTCATCAACCACTCTGGAACTCCTTCGCCCGACCTTGTATCCATCCGTGGAGGCGACTTCTGCTCTCTCGCCGGTCACGGTCGGCGTCGCAATCGTCGTTCGATCGCGACCACCATCGCGTTGTCCATTCTGCGCCTTGCGAGCACGCCACACCAATTCACGTCACCCTTCACGCTTGCTCTGCAACGACTCTGACCCGTCATCCTTGGACGCGCGGCCACGACGACGCGATCCACCCGATGAGGCCGTACCGGAACCACCTCCAGATCGTCTCCGGGACGCTGCTCCACGCGAGGGTCGACCGGTCTCACGACGCTCGCCCACGATGATCGTCGTCGGCTGCTCCAGGAGACTGACTCCGCACTGACGGGTTGCGAGATCAGCCAGTCCGGTCCGACCCACCACCGCCCGGTGTTCCTCGATCTCTTGCGGGGCACTCGCCCCCTTGATGGCCACCAGTTGGCCACCGACACGAATCAGGGGAGCGGACCACTTGGCCAGACGGTCGAGTGGTGCCACCGCGCGGGAAGTGACCACGTCTGCGAGTCCGATCGTCGCACGAACTTCGGCCTCCTCTGCACGCCCGCGAACAACGGTGGCGGCAAGTCCGAGCTCGTCCACGACGCGGCTCAAGAACTCGCTCCTACGCAGCAGCGGCTCCAGGAGAGTGATCGACAGGTCAGGTCGGGCAATGGCCAACGGGATGCCCGGGAGTCCAGCACCGCTACCGACGTCGGTGACCGACAGTTCTGAATCGATTGCCTCTCCGATGACAGCGCAATTGAGTACGTGACGATCCCAGAGCCGAGGTACTTCGCGCGGACCGATCAGTCCGAGTCGCACTCCGTCGTCGGCAAGGATGTCGCGGTATCGAACCGCGAGCTCGAGTCGATCCCCGAACACGCGCGTCGCGGACGGCGGGGGAGTGGTGGGCGGCTCGTCGTTGGCTTCAGGCATCGGGTCCTGATCGGACACAGGTGTTGGCTCCTCGAGTATTCGTGATGGGCCTCCCGGCAGAACACCGCCGCGGACTGGTACCCAGTGTTTCACGTGAAACAGGTCTGGCGAGGGTGACGTGGCGTCTGTGGTGGAGCTGATCGTCGACGCTCAGGCTAAGTGGGTCACCCGCGCCGGGGCAGGCTCCGCTCTCTGATGTCGGCGGGTGTCGGACCTTGCTTCACGTGGAACAGAGCCGATGAGGACGGGGGTGTATGCGAGGGATGTTTCACGTGAAACACGCACCTGACACTCCGCCACCCGAAGACGCGTCCCGTCGTACGGCAGGCGAGGCATAGACGCGAGCGGATGCTCTCCGCCTAGCGACAGCCGGGCCAGCGCGTCACCAGGATCGACGTTTCACGTGAAACATCACCGACCGGACTGCGATTGTCGCGCAGCCGAGCGGCACGGGCGCGCGGGAGAGACGCGCCCGTCCAGCACGGCACAGCGCAATGTTTCACGTGAAACACAGCTATGTAATTCACCGTCGGCGACCGACAGTCGGCGACCACTTGGCTCGACCGGCTCCAACACGGCCCGGCCTCGCCGGTACCCAGGCGAACCCGGGAAGGGGATCGGCCCGACCTTCGCATGCGCCGAGGCACCCGGTCGAGGCGCCGCCAGGGCGAGAACCCGCAAGTACAAGCTGGAGCCGAGCGCGAACATTCAAAAGGCCCGCGGATAGGAAAGAGCCCCGGGGTATCAACCCCGGGGCTCTCCGACAGTTCGTGGCCGCCAGCGTCAGCTCGGCAACACCACCACGCGACGACGCGGCTCGGCGCCCTCGCTCTCACTCTCGACTCCATCGACCGCAGCGACGGCGTCGTGAACGATCTTGCGCTCGAAGGGCGTCATCGGGTCGAGCGCCTCACGCGTGCCGGACTCGAGGACACGCTGAGCGACCTCCGCGCCTAGCCGCGCGAGGCGATCCCGACGGTCCGAACGCCAGCGGGCGATGTCCAGCATCAGTCGACTGCGGTCGCCGGTCGCCTGCTGCACTGCGAGACGGGTCAGCTCTTGGAGCGCGTCCAGCACCTCACCCTTGCGCCCGACGAGCTTGGTCAGATCGTCGCCGCCGTCGATGCTGACGATTGCACGGTCTCCGTCGACGTCCAGATCGATGTCGCCGTCGAAGTCGAGTACATCGAGCAACTGCTCGAGGTAGTCACCGGCGATCTCGCCCTCTTCGACCAGACGATCCTCGTCGGACTCATCGTCATCCGAGTCATCGTCATCCGAGTCATCGTCATCCGAGTCATCGGCCGCTGCGTCGTTCTCATCCGCATCGTCGGCCGGCTCGGTGGCGGGGGAGTCCGACGCCTCGCTCGGCTCGGTCGCCTCAGCCTTGTCGCCGACCGTCTCGGTCGTAGCACCCTCCGCGGTCACCGACTCCGACGCTGCCTCTGCTGCGGCGCCTTCGCCGACCGTGGCGTCATCCTGCGCCGTGGTCTCTGCTGTCATCTCACATCCACCTCACTCTGGTGTTCACAAAAGTCTCTGTGCGGTGGCCGACCTACCGTCGGCCACCCTTCCGCCCGCCGCGTTTGCCGCCGCGATTCGAGTTGTTGGGTCGCCCACCGGGCCCCTTGTTCTTGCCGGCTGCTGCCGCGCTGGTGCTCTTCTGTCCCGACGCCGCCGATCCGCTGGCGCCGCCTGAACCACCAGCACCAGAACCGTTCGACGACGTTTTCGCCGCCTGGTCATCGGAAGCCTTCGTCTCCGCGGCTTTACCCGAGCCAGACTTCGCAGATGCCTTCTTGGCCGGGGTTCCGCCCTTACCTCCGGTGCCATTCGAGTCCACATCCGACGACTCGTCACCGTCGACGACGCTTCCGTCCACCACGGCATCGGATGCGCCGCCCGCAGCGGCGGAACCACGCTTGTCGCGCTTCGGCTTGGCACCCGGCTTGGGGGCATTCGCCTTCAGCTTCTCCTGCTTCTCCACGCGCGCCGCTTCCTCTTCCTTGGCGATGCGGCCGAAGACGAGGTGCTGCTGACCGTACGTCCAGATGTTGTTGCTCATCCAGTACAGAAGGATCGCGACGGGGAAGAACGGGCCGGTCACGAGAATGCCCAGCGGGAAGATGTAGAGCGCCAGCATGTTCATCATGCGGGTCTGGGGGTTCTCCAGCGCAGCCTCCGGCTGGCGCGAGACCGACGCGCGGGAGTTCATGTGCGTGGCGATCGACGCGATGATCATCATCGGGATCACCACGATGATGATCTGGGTCCGGGTGAAGTCGATGGGGGAGCCCGGCTCGACGAACGCCTGGAACTCGGTGACCGGCTCGGTGATGAACGACGACAGCGGGACGCCGAAGAGTCGTGCGTCGAGGAAGTTCTGGACCAGCTCCGGGCTGAACGCATAGTTGCCGACGGCGCGCGTCTGCTCGGGCGACATACCGAGCTGTCCGATACCGGTTGCCATGCGGTTGAACGAGCGCAGCACATGAAAGAGACCGATGAACACCGGGATCTGCAGCAGCATCGGGAGGCACCCGAGGAGCGGGTTGAACCCGTGCTCCTTCTGCAGCTTCTGCATCTCCTCGGTCATCTTGACCCGATCCTTGGCGTACTTCTTCCGGATCGCCTGGAGCTGCGGGTTGATCTCCTGCATCTTCTTCGTGGTGCGGATCTGCTTCACGAAGGGCTTGTAGAGAATGGCGCGCAGGGTGAACACCAGGAACACCACCGACAGTGCCCAGGCGACGCCGCTTCCGCCCGGGGAGTCCGGGAGGATGTGGCTGAACACCCAGTGCCAGACCCACATGATCCAGGACACCGGGTAGTAGATGAAGTTGAGCACGGCTCAGTTACCCCTTACTGCTGTCAGTGCAGAGTGATTCGGTTCTCGTCTCGCCGACCACCGCAACGGATGATCCATCCGTCGGTGCCTCGGAGATCACGTTCTCTGGATGCTCGGCCGAGCCTCGACGTTCGGGCACCGGGTCGTAGCCGGGCTTGTGCCACGGTCCGCACTTCAGGAGTCGGTACACCGAGAGCAAACCGCCGCGGAAAAAGCCGTGCACGGTCAAAGCCTCCACCGCATATGCCGAGCAGGTCGGCTCGAACCGACATGTCGGTAGACGCATCGGCGAGACCCAGGTGCGGTACAGCTCGATCAGGAACACCACCGATCGGCGGGGCAACAAGTAGAGGAGATGGCCTGCCGTGCTCGTCCGGTCGGACGGTGTGGTGGTCATGAACGGACCTCGCGGGAGTCGCCGGCCCACACCACGGCCGCTTCGCTCGCCGAGACGTCGTCCGCGTGTGCACGGATCCGTCGATGGGCGAAGGCCTGCCGCAGCTGATCGGCCAGATCGGTACTACTGGTCTCTGCCGCCGAAGGTCGGGCGCGCAACACGACCATCGTCGATGGTGTCGGCGCCGAGGACGACGCGTCGGCGAAGGCGTGTCGGAGACGACGGGAGACCCGATGCCGGACCACGGCGTTGCCGACGCTCTTGGAGACGATGACGCCCAACCACGGGCCGCCGACCGAGTCGACTGCTGCCCGACGGCCGGCGGGATCAGGCCACGACGCGGGCACGACCATCACGTGGACGGTCAGATCCCGCGTCGATACGCGCACTCCCGTCTTGAGGGTGCGTTGGAATTCGGATCTGTGTGAGATCCGGTGCCGGGATGCCACCATCGATCGAAGCCGCGGGCGACAGTACGCCGACCGCTCGTCGAATCGAGACTCAGGCGGTGAGCTTTTCGCGGCCCTTGCGACGGCGACCGTTCACGATGGCACGACCGGCACGCGTACGCATACGCAGACGGAAGCCGTGCACGCGTGCGCGACGACGGTTGTTGGGCTGGAAAGTCCGCTTCCCCTTGGCCACGGTGACTCCTTGTGCTCTTCGGGCAGGACACGCGTTTGCACACGTGACCCACCCCTTGTAGGTGGTCTGTTGTTCCGGGGGCGGTGCCGAGCTGATGCCGGTTGGATGAGACGACGCACGTCCAGGATTCGAGAGAGAATCCACCATGGACGACGCCGGACACCACGCAAATCCGCGTACCTGGATGACCAGTCGAGACTACTGAGTGCCGGTGTTCAAATCAAACGAGCGATCGTGCCGGTACGCTCATCCCTGGAGAGCGCATCGCGCGTCGACCCGATCATCCAATCCTGCTGATGCAATCCAGCGGATTCGTTGTCGGACAGTCTGCACTCTGTTAGCTTCTCCGAAGAGCACATTCAGTGGGCCCGATCGTCGTGTCGCGCGCCCCGGGCTTCTGACCCATCATCTGTACACAGCTGTGGATAAGCGTGTGGACAACTCGTCTCGGAGTGCGTCATGGTTGTCACCTGGGCAGATCCCGCCCGATGGTCGCTGGTAGTTTTCCGGGCAGGAGGGCAATCCCGTGACTTCTGATCGTGCTTCATTCGGCGAGGTGTGGAACCAGGTCGTCGCCGAACTCAACGACGACGCGGCCGCCGTCGACCACGAACCACTCACCCGTCAGCAAAAGGCCTGGTTGTCGCTTGTGCAACCGCTGACGCTGGCCGAAGGGTTCGCGCTGCTGACCGTGCCGACGCCACTGGTCCAGGAGCAGATCGAACGCACCCTCCGCGACACGATCCGATCCGCCCTCGGCAGACACCTCGGCCAGTCGGTCGACCTCGGGGTCCGGATCGCGACACCACCAGTGGATGAGGATCCGGTTCCATCCACACCGCGACCCCATCACGCCGATGTCATCGAACGTCCGGCTGCCGCCTATCAAGCTGCCGAGATCCCGGTCACCGCCCCGGTCCAGCGACCCACTCGACCCGCCGGTGGCGATCCCGCCGCCGACTGGTCGTCGTACTTCGCGGAGCGTCCGTCGACCGCCCCGGCTGCATCCGCGGCGAGTCTCAACCCGAAGTACACGTTCGACACCTTCGTCATCGGAGCCTCGAACCGATTCGCCCACGCATCTGCGGTCGCGGTCGCGGAGGCTCCCGCCCGGGCCTACAACCCGCTCTTCATCTGGGGCGAATCCGGTCTGGGTAAGACCCACCTGCTGCACGCCGCCGGCCACTACGCACAGCGGCTCTTCCCGGGGATGCGCGTCAAGTACGTGTCCACCGAGGAGTTCACCAACGACTTCATCAACTCGCTGCGTGACGACCGTCGGGTCGCCTTCAAGCGCCGCTATCGCGACGTCGACGTCCTGCTCGTCGACGACATCCAGTTCCTCGTGGGCAAAGAAGGTATCCAGGAGGAGTTCTTCCATACCTTCAACACCCTGCACAACGCCAGCAAGCAGATCGTGGTTTCCTCCGATCGTCCACCGAAACAGCTTGCGACACTGGAAGATCGGCTCCGCACACGATTCGAGTGGGGTCTGATCACCGACGTCCAGCCGCCGGATCTGGAGACGCGTATCGCGATCCTCAGCAAGAAGGCACAGATGGACAACATCGCCGTGCCGGACGACGTGCTCGAGCTGATCGCATCGAAGATCGAACGCAACATCCGCGAGCTCGAGGGCGCCCTCATCCGCGTCACGGCCTTCGCATCGCTGAACAACACGGGACTCGACCGCGCCCTCGCCGAGATCGTCCTACAGGCCCTGCTGCCCGACTCCGGGACACTCGAGGTCAGCGCGGCCAGCATCCTGGCGATCACGGCCGAGTACTTCGACATCTCGGTCGACGAGCTGCGTGGCCCGGGCAAGACCCGATCCATCGCCCAGGCTCGGCAGATCTCCATGTACCTGTGCCGCGAGCTGACCGACCTGTCGCTGCCGAAGATCGGCGAGACCTTCGACCGCGACCACACCACCGTCATGTACGCGGAGAAGAAGATCCGTAAAGAGATGGCCGAGCGGCGCAAGGTATACGACCACGTGCAGGAACTCACCGCCCGCATCAAGCAGCGCGCGGTGAACTGACCTTCGGCATCTTGATCGGTGGCTACACCGTGACCGCACCCACCACGACTGCGCTCCAACCGTGTCGTACGTCCACGGCACCGCCGATACCCACAGCTTCTGACGAAGGCCCCGAGGTTCCCCCCTCCGGGGCCTTCGTCATCTCACTCAGCGCTCGTCCGGTCGTGGAGATGATCGACATCGGCCGGTCATCTCCACGTCCACTTCTCACCGACCCTCGATGTCGACACGAGAGTTGTGATTCATGTTCTCGACGCCCGCAGACCGGGATCCGAGGCAGATCTGGTGGATCACATCTTGTGGACAGACTTCGGGATAACCCGGGCAGATCTGTGTACCGAACGTGCACGGATGTCGAACAGAACACCAACGACACACAACCTGGGTCGTCGATGCCGATGTAGTGCACGTCTGATCCACATCTCGCCGACACCCGTGACCCGCAGACTTGTACGTTCGTCCACAGATTCCACAGGCCCTACTACTTCCATGAATCTCTCTCTAGGGATCCTCTCTTGAAAGAAGGGATGTGCACAGACCTCGTTCTCCGACGCTTCCGAGCCGGCACGTCACTCCCGGTCGGAGTTCCCCCCAACCCGTCCCCGCACCGGTGCGGCGTTCTACAGTGGAATTCCCCGAACGCGAACCGTCGTCGGAGCCGGTCGGTGCGCCGACCCCCGACCACGCCGCGTCGGCCCGAGCATCGCTTGACGAGCATCGCCTGAGCAGCAGAGCAGAGAAGGGCAACCACCCAGCATGAAGTTCCGTGTCGCGCGTGACGAGTTCGCCGATTCCGTCGCCTGGGTGGCCCGAAGTCTGCCGTCCCGGCCGCCGGTGCCGGTCCTCGGTTGTGTGGTCCTGACCGTCGGCGACGGTGCATCCGGTGGAGACGGGTTGACGGTCTCCGGCTTCGACTACGAGGTCTCGGCGCAGGAGTCCATCGCCGCCGAGGTCGCCGAGCCCGGCAAGGTGCTGGTCTCGGGCCGTCTGCTCGCCGACATCACCAAGGCGCTGCCCGCCAAGCCCGTCGACGTCACGCTCGACGGGTCACGCGTCGCGATCTCCTGCGGTAGCGCCAAGTTCTCGTTGCCGACGATGCCGGTCGAGGACTATCCCCAGCTGCCCGACGTCCCGTCGGTCACCGGCACCATCCCCTCACAGCTGTTCGCCGAGGCGATCTCGCAGGTCGCCGTCGCCGCCGGCCGTGACGACACGCTGCCGATGTTGACCGGTGTGCGCGTCGAGATCGAGGGATCCTCGGTGGTGCTCGCCGCCACCGACCGGTTCCGCCTCGCGGTGCGCGAACTCCAGTGGGAGCCGGGCGACCCCGACACCTCCGGTGCGGTTCTGGTGCCGGCCAAGACGTTGTCGGAGAGCGCCAAGACCGCCGGCGGCGAGGGTGGCGCCATCTCGCTCGCCTTCGGCGCCGGATCCGCGATCGGCGGCGACGGCATCCTGGGCATCCTCGGCGCCACCAAGCGCACCACGACCCGGCTGCTCGACGCCGAGTTCCCGAAGTTCCGTCAGTTGTTGCCGGCCAGTCACACCGCGATCGCCACCATCGAGAGCGCACCGCTGATCGAGGCGATCAAGCGCGTCGCCCTGGTCGCCGAGCGTGGTGCGCAGGTGCGGATGCAGTTCGGCGACGGCTCGGTGCTGTTGACCGCGGGCGGCGACGAGGCGGGCAAGGCCGAAGAAGAGCTGCCCGTGCAGTTCCAGGGTGAGCCGTTGACCATTGCGTTCAATCCCGGCTACCTGCAGGACGGCTTGTCGGCCATCAACTCCGGCTCGGTTGACTTCGGGTTCACCACCCCCAGCCGGCCCGCCGTGCTGCGGCCGTCCAGCGGCGAGGATCCGGTGGCCGACGAGTCCGGTGCTTTCGTGGCCCCGGCCAGCGCTTTCAGTTACCTGTTGATGCCGGTGCGCCTGCCCGGCTGATCGCCGACTCCTCGGGTCGAGCCCGATCCGGAGATCTCGAATCGCCATCACGTCGAAGGGACGCGGCATGCAACTCGGACTGGTCGGACTGGGCAAGATGGGCGCCAACATGCGCACGCGGATCAGCGAGGCAGGCCATGAGGTGGTCGGTTTCGACCCCCGGCCCGAGGTCTCCGATGTCGCCAGTCTCGCCGATCTCGTCGGAGCACTGCAGGCGCCCCGGACCGTCTGGGTGATGGTGCCCTCCGGGGAGCCGACCCGTTCCACGGTGGCATCGCTCGCCGAGTTGCTCGAACCGGGCGACACCGTGATCGACGGCGGCAACTCCCGCTACACCGACGATGCCGTTCACGCGAAGGCGTTGGGCGACAAAGGGATCGGCTACATCGATTGCGGTGTCTCCGGTGGCGTGTGGGGCCTGAAGAACGGATACGGCCTGATGGTCGGCGGATCCGATGCCGACGTCGAGCGCGCGTTGCCGATCTTCGATGCACTCCGTCCGCCGGGTGACCGGGCCGACGGATTCGTCCACGCCGGCCCGGTCGGTGCCGGTCATTACGCGAAGATGGTGCACAACGGCGTCGAGTACGGATTGATGCACGCGTACGGCGAGGGGTACGAACTCCTCGCTGCCGAGCCGCTGATCGCCGACGTCGAGGGCACGCTCCGCGCATGGACCCAGGGCACCGTCGTGCGGTCGTGGCTGCTCGAGCTGCTGGTACGCGCGCTGCAGGAGGATCCGGGTCTGTCCGAGATCTCCGACTACACCACCGATTCCGGTGAGGGGCGCTGGACGGTCGAGGAGGCGATCCGCCACTCGGTCCCGGCCAACGTCATCTCCGCCGCGCTCTTCGCGCGCTTCGCCTCCCGACAGGACTCCGGCTCGCCCGCACTGAAAGCGGTTTCGGCACTGCGTAACCAGTTCGGCGGACACTCGGTGCGTGACTCGGCAGGCCGAAGTGTCGGCGAGACCGGTTCGCCGCCCGCCTGATCCGTGTTCGTCCGAGAACTCCACCTCCGCGACTTCCGGTCGTGGCGCGCCGCCGACGTCGAGCTGTCGCCGGGATCGACGATCTTCGTGGGCCGCAACGGGTTCGGCAAGACCAACGTCCTCGAGGCCCTGTATTACCTGACGCATCTGCGTTCGCATCGCGTCTCCGGTGACGGGCCGCTGGTCCATCACGGTGCCGGCACCGCGACGATCACCTCGACGGTGGAGAACGACGGTCGCGAGCTGACCGTCGGTCTGACCATCAAGGCGGAGGGTTCGAACACCGCGACGATCAACCAGAGCCCGGCGCGCCGACCTCGTGAGATCGTCGGAATCCTCCGCTCGGTGCTCTTCGCCCCCGAGGACCTGCTGCTGATCCGCGGCGACCCGGGGGACCGGCGTCGCTTCCTCGACGAACTCGTCGCGCAACGCGGACCTCGATGGGCAGCCGCGCGTGCCGACTACGATCGCGTGCTGCGTCAGCGATCAGCCTTGCTGAAGACGGCGGGTGCCGCCATGCGTCGGGGCGGACCGGATGCGGATTCGGTGATCAGCACACTCGATGTCTGGGACGCTCAGCTCGCCGAGCACGGATCCCAGGTCACCGCAGGACGTATCGCCGTCCTCGCCGAGCTCGAACCTCATTTCGCCGCGTCGTACGCATCCGTCGCACCGCACTCGCGACCGACGACGCTGCGCTACCGCGCATCGTCGGATGTCGAGTTCGATCCGAGCACGTCGGTGGAGGAGATCGCCGAGGTGCTGACCCGCCGTCTGGTCGAACTCCGTGGCAAGGAGATCGATCGCGGTGTCTGTCTGGTGGGCCCACACCGCGACGAGATCGACGTGATTCTCGGCACTGATGTCGCGAAAGGCTATGCGAGCCATGGTGAATCGTGGTCGCTCGCGCTCGCGCTCCGACTCGGGTCGGTCGAGTTGCTCCGTGCCGAGGGCATCGAGCCGGTGATCTTGCTCGACGACGTCTTCGCCGAACTCGACGCCGCGCGGCGTGCCAAGCTCGCCGCATTCACCGCGAGCGCGGAACAATTGCTGATCACGGCTGCGGTGGGGGAGGACATCCCCGCCGACATCGGCGGTCGTCGGATCGAGGTGGACATCGTGGAATCGGGGGACGACCGCTACTCGGTGATGTCGGGTGTGACTGCCGACGAGGAGTCGGGTGTGACTGCCGACGAGGAGTCGGGTGTGACTGCCGACGAGGAGTCGGGTGTGACTGCCGACGAGGAGTCGGGTGTGACTGCCGACGAGGAGTCGGGTGTGACTGGCGACGAGGAGTCGGCGTCGTGACGCCGGGGGAACCACTGTCACCCGGTGACGGCGACCGGTCGACCGGAGGGGAGGCGTCGGATTCCGCACATCGCGCCGTCGAGCCCTCCGATCACGGCGGTTACGAGCGAGCGCGGCGCGCGCTGGAGGAGGCGCGGGCGGCCGCGCGGGCGGCCGGCAAATCCGTCGGGCACGGTCGGGCATCGCCGGCGCGCGGTCGCGCACGACAGTCGGGCACCCGGCGCCGGTGGTCCGGATCCGGTCCCGATTCGCGCGATCCACAGTCGCTCGGCAAGCTGACCGGACGTATCGCGGCCGAGCGGGGTTGGCAGCCCAAGATCTCCGAGGGCGCGCTGTTCGGCATGTGGGAGCAGATCGTCGGTTCGGAGATCGCCGCCCACGCGAATCCGACGGAGTTGCGCGACAACGTGTTACACATCCAGGCGGAGTCCACGGCGTGGGCCACCCAACTGCGCTATGTGCAGGCGCAGATCCTGGCGAAGATCTCGTCCGCGGCCGGCGACGGCATCGTGACCAGCCTCCGGATCACCGGTCCCAAGGGTCCGTCGTGGCGGAAGGGTGAGCGTCACATCCGCGGTCGGGGCCCCCGCGACACCTACGGCTGACAACCGTCCGCGAGCCCTACCAGACGGCGATCCGCAAAGCTAGTCTGCTGCGATCCTGGGGGCGGATTTCCCGGCTGTCCACAAGCGGACCGGCATGACACGAAAAAAATCGATCTGAGCGCGCGTCAGCGGCCCCGGATACGTACTCCTGGTCGAGTCAGGCAGTACTATGGACACAGTGCCCCGACAGGGGTGGACCGCACGTGGTGCCGACGGATTCCCTCGACACCGATCATTCCGATGACGTGTGCCTCGACGCGAGCGCACCGAACGGTGCCTGACGTCGAGCCGGACGCCCGTGCGGGGATGACCGGTCCGCCGAACTCGGCGACCATCGACAGCAGTGAAGGAGCGGACGCAGCTCGTGGCCGACACCAACGACACCCCCGATCCCGACGCGGGGAAGAAGAGCCGCAAGAAGAAGCCCGCCGAATACGGCGCCGACTCGATCAACATCCTCGAGGGCCTCGAAGCCGTTCGCAAGCGACCCGGCATGTACATCGGTTCCACCGGTGAACGCGGCCTGCACCACCTGGTGCAGGAGGTCGTCGACAACTCGGTCGACGAGGCGATGGCCGGCTTCGCGACCAAGGTGGACGTGACCCTGCTCGCCGACGGGGGAGTGGAGGTCGTCGACGACGGCCGCGGCATCCCGACCGCGATGCACCGCACCGGTGTACCGACCGTCGAGGTCGTCATGACCCAGTTGCATGCCGGCGGCAAGTTCGACTCCGACTCCTACGCAGTGTCCGGCGGCCTGCACGGTGTCGGCATCTCCGTGGTCAACGCCCTCTCGACCAAGGTCGAGTTGGAGATCGATCACGGTGGCTACCACTGGGATCAGGTCTACACCCGCGCCATCCCCGGTCCGCTGAACCAGGGCGAGGCCACCAAGAAGACCGGCACCACCGTGCGCTTCTGGCCGGACGGCGACATCTTCGAGACCACCAACTTCAGCGCGGAGACCATCGCTCGCCGCCTGCAGGAGATGGCGTTCCTCAACAAGGGACTGACCATCACCCTCACCGATCGTCGCGTGGCAGCGGCCGATCCGGTCGGCGACAGCGACGACGATCGCGAGGGTGAGGACGCCGCGGAGCGGATCAAGTCCGAAGAGGAGAAGGCCACCGAGGCGGCCAAGCCGAAGACCCGGACGTACCACTACCCCGACGGTCTCGTCGACTACATCAAGCACCTCAACCGCACCAAGCAGCCGATCCACACCTCGGTCGTCGGCTTCACCGGCAAGGGTGAGGGTCATGAGGTCGAGATCGCGATGCAGTGGAACGCCGGTTACTCCGAGTCGGTCCACACCTTCGCGAACACCATCAACACCCATGAGGGCGGCACCCACGAAGAGGGGTTCCGTGCTGCGCTGACCAGCACCGTCAACAAGTACGCGCTGGACAAGAAGCTTCTCAAGGAAAAGGACGGCAAGCTGACGGGCGACGACATCCGTGAGGGTCTCGCCGCCGTCATCTCGGTGAAGGTCTCGGATCCGCAGTTCGAGGGACAGACCAAGACCAAGCTCGGCAACACCGAGGTACGTAGCTTCGTGCAGCGCATGAGCAACGAGCACCTCGGTCACTGGTTCGAGTCGAATCCGGCCGAGGCCAAGACGATCATCAAGAAGGCCGTCGACTCTGCGCAGGCACGCATCGCTGCTCGTAAGGCACGAGAATTGGTGCGCCGCAAGACCGCCACCGACATCGGCGGACTCCCCGGCAAGCTGGCCGACTGCCGTAGTAACGATCCCGCCAAGTGCGAGGTCTACCTCGTGGAGGGCGACTCGGCCGGTGGCAGCGCCAAGACCGGCCGCGACTCGATGTACCAGGCGATCCTGCCGTTGCGCGGCAAGATCATCAACGTCGAGAAGGCCCGCATCGACCGCGTCCTGAAGAACGCCGAGGTGCAGTCGATCATCACCGCCTTCGGCACCGGCATCCACGACGAGTTCGACATCGCCAAGCTGCGCTATCACAAGATCGTGCTGATGGCCGACGCCGACGTCGACGGTCAGCACATCTCGACGCTGCTGCTGACACTGCTGTTCCGCTTCATGCGTCCGCTGGTCGAGCACGGGCACGTCTACCTCGCACAGCCGCCGCTCTACAAGCTCAAGTGGCAGAAGGGCGCCGACCCCGACTTCGCGTACTCCGATCGCGAGCGCGACGGTCTGCTCGAGGCCGGCAAGGCAGCCGGCAAGAAGATCAACCCCGACGACGGCATCCAGCGTTACAAGGGTCTCGGCGAGATGAACCCGAGCGAACTGTGGGAGACCACGATGGATCCCGAGGTCCGGGTGCTCCGTCAGGTCACCCTGGACGACGCCGCAGCCGCGGACGAGCTGTTCTCCATCCTCATGGGTGAAGACGTCGCCGCCCGCCGAGGATTCATCGCCCGAAACGCGAAAGACGTTCGCTTCCTTGACGTCTGACCTCTGACCGACAGTCACTGCGACCTCGATCAGGAGAGGGAACACACCACATGACCGACACCACGCTGCCACCCGACGGAGGCACTGGCGACCGCATCGAACCCGTCGACCTCGGGCAGGAGATGCAGAAGAGCTACATCGATTACGCGATGAGCGTGATCGTGGGCCGTGCGCTCCCGGAGGTCCGCGACGGCCTCAAGCCGGTGCACCGCCGTCTGCTGTACGCGTCCTACGATGCCGGGTTCCGTCCCGACCGCAGTTACGTCAAGTCCGCGAAACCCGTTGCGGAGACGATGGGTAACTACCATCCGCACGGCGACAGCGCCATCTATGACGCACTGGTGCGCATGGCCCAGCCGTGGTCGATGCGGTATCCGCTGATCGACGGACAGGGCAACTTCGGCTCGCGGGGCAACGACGGCCCCGCTGCGATGCGGTACACGGAAGCCCGTCTGACCCCGCTCGCGATGGAGATGCTGCGTGACATCGACGAGGAGACAGTCGATTTCACGCCGAACTACGACGGCAAGACCGACGAGCCGACAGTGCTGCCGGCTCGTATCCCCAACCTGCTGATCAACGGTTCGGGCGGCATTGCGGTCGGCATGGCGACCAACATCCCGCCGCACAACCTCAACGAGGTCGCCGACGCCGTGTTCTGGGCGCTCGAGCACCACGATGCCGACGACGAGACGACTCTCGCCGCGTGTATGGAGGCCATCAAGGGACCCGACTTCCCCACGGCCGGACTGATCGTCGGCGGCCAGGGGATCCGCGACGCCTACACCACCGGACGCGGCAGCATCCGGATGCGCGGTGTGGTCGACATCGAGGAGAACAAGGGCAGCACCACGCTGGTCATCACCGAGTTGCCGTATCAGGTCAACCCGGACAACATGATCCAGTCGATCGCCGAACAGGTGAACGAGGGAAAACTCAAGGGCATCAGCAAGATCGAGGACCACTCCTCGGATCGTGTCGGCCTGCGGATCGTGGTCACGCTGCGTCGCGACGCGGTCGCGAAGGTGGTGCTGAACAACCTGTACAAGCACAGCCAGCTGCAGACCAGCTTCGGCGCCAACATGCTGTCGATTGTCGACGGTGTGCCGCGGACGCTGCGTCTGGACCAGATGATCCGCTACTACACGGCGCATCAGATCGACGTCATCGTGCGTCGGACCCGGTACCGGTTGCGCAAGGCAGAGGAGCGCGCCCACATCCTGCGCGGTCTGGTCAAGGCTCTCGACGCCCTGGACGAGGTCATCGCCCTCATCCGTGCGTCGGCCAACACCGATGAGGCGCGCCAGGGCCTGATCTCACTGCTCGACATCGACGACGTGCAGGCCGACGCCATCCTGGCGATGCAGCTGCGTCGCCTCTCCGCGCTCGAGCGCCAGAAGATCATCGACGAACTCGAAGAGATCGAGCGCGAGATCGCCGACCTGAAGGACATCCTCGAGCGGCCGGAGCGTCAGCGTGCGATCGTGCGCGACGAGCTCAAGGTCGTCGTGGACAAGTACGGCGACGAGCGTCGGACCAAGATCATCGCCGCCGACGGAGACGTCACCGACGAAGATCTGATCGCCCGCGAGGACGTGGTCGTGACGATCACGGAGACCGGATACGCCAAGCGCACCAAGACCGATCTGTACCGCAGCCAGCGGCGGGGCGGTAAGGGCGTGCAGGGCGCGGGACTCAAGCAGGACGACATCGTGAGGCACTTCTTCGTGTGCTCGACCCACGACTGGATCCTGTTCTTCACCACCAAGGGTCGGGTCTACCGGGCCAAGGCATACGAACTCCCGGAGGCCAACCGCACCGCGCGTGGTCAGCACGTCGCGAACCTGCTGGCCTTCCAGCCGGAGGAGCGGATCGCCCAGGTCATCCAGCTCAAGACCTATCAGGATCAGCCGTACCTGGTGCTCGCCACCCTCAATGGCCTGGTGAAGAAGTCCAAGCTCGAGGACTTCGACTCCAACCGCTCCGGCGGCATCGCGGCCATCAACCTCCGCGGTGAGGACGAGTTGGTCGGCGCCCAGCTGTGCAGCGCCGACGACGATCTGCTGCTGGTGTCGAAGAAGGGGCAGTCGATCCGCTTCAGCGCCACCGACGACGCATTGCGTCCGATGGGACGTCAGACGTCGGGCGTGCAGGGCATGCGGTTCAACGTCGACGACGAACTGCTCAGCCTGAGCGTGGTCCGCGACGACACGTTCCTGCTGGTCGCGACATCGGGTGGGTATGCCAAGCGCACCCCGATCGAGGAGTACTCGGCGCAGGGCCGCGGCGGCAAGGGCGTGCTGACCATCCAGTACGACCCCAAGCGCGGCGACCTGGTGGGCGCGATCATCGTGGACGCGGAGAGCGAGGTCTACGCGATCACCTCCGGTGGCGGTGTGATCCGCACCTTGGCCAAGCAGGTCCGCAAGGCGGGCCGGCAGACCAAGGGAGTCCGCCTGATGAACCTAGACGAGGGCACGACACTGCTGGCCATCGCCCGCAACGCGGACGAGCCGGAAGAAGAAGCACCCGCATCCGACGGACGCGACAAGTAGGAGCCGGATCCGACATGGTCCAGCCGTTAGGGTGGAGGGCGATGTCGCGGGCCCTGCGACGCCTCGCCACCATGTCGGGGTCGGGCGGGCGCGGCCGGAAGCACCGAGTGAGGGAATGCCTGTGAGCACACCGAACGAGCCGGACAACGAGAAGTCAGGGAACGAGGCCCCGGAGTCGGCCGCGCCAGGCCCCTCCGGGCCGGGAGCGGGCCGTCTCGTGCCGCCCTGGCAGCGGGGTCCGGGTGACGGTGGACCGAAGAGCACGGCCCCGACCGGCGATTCGTCGAGCACCACCTCGCACGGCGGCCCGCCGCCGCGCGGGGTGGTCAGCGGCACCGCGGCGGCCAGCATCACCGGTCAGCAGGCTCCCGTCACCAAGCTGGACAACCCCGGTGGCGGCGGTACCGCCACGGTCACGGAGGACGATCCGGACGGCAAGTTCGTCGAGTCGCCGACGCGCAACATCGACCGTGAGGACCTGCCGGGTCAGCAGCTGCCGAACCTGGACGCCATCCATCACGTCGACGCCGCACCGACGGCCGGTCCCGGCGCCGCGGCGCCCGCTCCCGGACCGCGGTCGGCACCGGCGCAGGTGGGCAACGCCGGCCAGGCTCTGCGCGCAGCGGTCCAGATCCGACGCATCGACCCGTGGGCGACGTTCAAGATCTCCGCGGTGCTCTCGGTGGCCGGCTTCTTCATCTGGATGATCGCCGTCGCCGTGCTGTACCTGATCCTCGACGGCATGGGCGTCTGGGATCAGCTCAACAGCTCGTTCAGCACCATCGTGACCTCTGACGGCTCGGCCGGTGAGGGCGACGTCATCGGAGCCGGCACGGTCTTCGGTTGGTCGGTGCTCCTGGGCGCGATCAACGCGATCCTGCTGACCGCGTTCGCGACCATCGGCTCCTACATCTACAACCTCTGCGCCGATCTCATCGGCGGCGCCGAGGTGACGCTGGCCGACCTCGATTGACCTGCGCCGACGAGAGTCCGCGACCAGCCGTTTTGGTCGATGAGCTCCGCGTCGGGTAATCTCACACCTCGGTTCACGGGCCTATAGCTCAGGCGGTTAGAGCGCTTCGCTGATAACGAAGAGGTCGGAGGTTCAAGTCCTCCTAGGCCCACTGCGAGTGGTGGATTTCCATCCGATCGCACACCCGTCGACACCGGATCCGCCCGTCGGAGACGCTCGGCACGGGGCCTTAGCTCAGTTGGTAGAGCGCTGCCTTTGCAAGGCAGATGTCAGGAGTTCGAATCTCCTAGGCTCCACCATTCCGATTGCTTTCTCATCGCCGGAACTCGTTCGCTTCCCCGCCCGGCGGGTCTTTCTCGGCCATGTGACCGCGACTCACGCGGGAATCTCTTGGCAGTCCCATCTCTGAACGACGTGTCAGTCATCCGTCGGCGATCCCATGACCACCGGGGCAGTCGGGGGCGCGTGCGCAGTACGGTGCACTGGCGGCGCTTTCGGCGGCCCGCTCGGTTCCGGCCACGTCGTGGTCGCCGGCGGTGCTCCGAACCGTTTCACCGGCGACAACGGGAAACAGATTGGTGGTCCCTTCGATTGAGCGCGACCGTGTACGAGCGGCTCAGCCGTATGGCCGTCTCATCCGCGCGCGTGGTGGATCCCGACACCGTCGCGGGTGCGGTCACCGTCGGTCCGTTACCACCGGGATTCGTAATCGATCTCGGTGCCCCCGGGATGGGTTTGTTCGACCTGTTCCTCGGTCCTCCGGTCGCCCACGGGGAGTTCCGCGACAACGTCGTCGTCGGGCTGACGCGATTCGTTGTCGACGCCACTGTCGACGTGAACGACATCTTCGACGACGCGTTCACGGAGGCGCGCGGGCTCCCGGAGTGGATCGAGCAGCGTGCCGACCGCGGCCTCGTCGGGGGTCGAACCCAGGGCGCGACCCTGCAGGCCGGCAACTACCGCGACGCCGCCGGGCGACGTCTCCACACCGTCACGAAATACGAGGCCTACCAACGCGGGAACGTCGTGTACTTCCTGCAGTGCACCGGGACCACCGCGTCGGATGACGTCGCGCTGTGGTCGTCGCTCGTCCATACAGTCCACTCGGCGCGGCTGGACGACTGAGGAGGGACATGGTCACACGCGCAGCGGTGGTCGCCGATCTCGAGGAGGTCCTGCGGACGCCGATCGACTTCGTCGCCGACCCTGACGACGAATCCTGGTATCGGGGAGAGCTTTTCGGCGAAGCGGTGTTCATCCGGATGGGGGACTTCCCCGACGAGGAGGCCTACTCGCTCTACCTCGGCCACGGTCGGTGGATGGACTTCACCGCGATACCGCGACGGTGGACCATCACCACACCTCCCGGCGGATGGCCCCCGACCGCGCGTCCGCGCCTGGCCAAAGGTGAGTTCCACGAGTGACCTGCGGGCGACGCATCGTCTGACCGACGCCGAGCAAGCCGAGCACAGTCGGTCCTGTGGTCCTCGCCGCAGTGTGAGCGGAAGGCCGTGACGATTATTGTCGTGGCCTCGCGCTCAGACGTTGTCGGTGACCATGACCGGCTACATCCGAGCGAACCGGGCCATCCAGAAGCAGTAGACGCCGTAGGCGGCGAGTCCGATGGCAGCCAGGACCAACAGGATCTGGCCGGCAGGAAGTCCGGCGAGCGTCTTCACCGCCCCATCCAGTCCGGTGGCCTTCGACGGGTCGGCCTTCACCGCTGCGACGACGACGAGGATGCCGGTCGCGACCAGCACCGCACCCTTGCCTGCGTAACCCGCGACTCCGGCGACCGTCACAGCGGTCCCGCGGGCGTTGCGCAGATCGTCGAGGAACTTGCGGGTGACCCCTTTGTAGACGTGGTAGGCGCCGACCCCGACGATCACCAGCCCTGCGACGACGAGCAGCGTCTTGCCACCGGTCGACTGCATCAGCCGGGCACTGAGACCGGCGTTCTGCGACCCGCTGGACTGGCCGTCGCCCATCGCGAACCGCGCGGCCGACCAGGCGAACGCGACGTAGACGATCGCCGTCGCGAACGCCTTGCCCCGATCGAGCCATGCCTCGGCACCGCTGTTGTCCTCACCGGCTTCGGTTGCGTGCGGACCGACGATCGCCTCCGCGATCCGCCACAGCGCCAACGCCACGAAGGCCACCGTCGCCACCCACAGCGCCGCACGGCCGCCCGCGTTGTCGGCGAAGATGGCCAATGCCCCCGATTGATCGGCAGTCCCGGGGTCGCCGAAGGCCAGGCGAAGGACGATGTAGGCGATCAGCAGGTGCAGCAAACCGCTCACCACATGTCCGGCGCGGGCCAGTCGCTCGAACCACGTGCTGTCCGTCGCCTGGTCGACCGCCTTGGTCACCGCGTTGTGTCTGCTCATCGTCCTCGTCCCCGATAGTTCCCCGGATGGTGCAGTGGATGTTCCCAGATACCCGATCCTGCTGGACTCATGCGCGCCGGCAGCTGTGATCGGTGGCCTCGCCCGCGGTGGTGATTGGTGGGCTCGCCCACGGCGGTGATTGGTGGGCTCGCCCACGGCGGCATTCAGTGGGCTCGCCCATGGTGACATGACGCATGATGGCGGGGGAGATGATCGGCGCGGATCGAGGGAGGCGACATGGACCACAGGGTTGCGGCGACGACGGGCCCGCAGCGGGGCGGTAGTCGATGACCGGCGCCCTCGACGGCGTGGTCGTGGCCGACTTCTCGCGCGTCCTGGCCGGACCGTATGCCACGATGCTGCTCGCCGACATGGGCGCCGAGGTCATCAAGATCGAGCGACCCGACGTCGGCGACGACACGCGCCAGTGGGGGCCTCCCTACGACTCATCCCACACTGCAACGTATTTCACGTCGGTGAACCGCAACAAGACATCGGTCTCCGTCGACCTCGGGACACCGGAGGGAGTCGAGGTCGCGCAGGGAATCGTCGCTCGCGCGGATGTCCTGATCGAGAACTTCCGATCGGGCACGATGGAGAAGTTCGGACTCGGATACGACGACCTCCGGGAGCAACACCCCGGCCTCGTCTACTGCTCCATCACCGGATTCGGTACCGATGCCGGCGCCGGACTGCCCGGTTACGACCTGCTGCTGCAGGCGATGGGTGGTCTGATGAGCATCACCGGACCTGACTCGTCGACACCCACGAAGGTCGGCGTGGCCGTCGTCGACGTGATCACCGGTCTGCACGCATCGACCGGGATCCTCGCCGCGCTCCGCCATCGCGACCGCACAGGTGAGGGCCAGCGGGTACACATCGCATTGCTGACCGCCCTGCTGTCGGCGTTGAGCAACCAGGCCGCGGCGTATCTCGGGGCCGACGCCCAGCCGGTCGCGATGGGCAACCGACACCCGAGTGTGGTTCCCTACGAGACCTTTCCGACAGCCGATCGGCCGATCGCGCTCGCGGTCGGGACCAATAGGCAGTTCGCGTCCCTCGCCGAGGTACTCGGTCATCCGGACTGGGCGGACGATCCGCGCTATGTGTCGAACGAGGCGCGGGTGGGACATCGGGACGAGCTGATCGCATCGATCACCGAGGCATTGGCGTCGGCCGGTGCGGCCGAATGGACCGGCCGTCTGTCGGCGGTGGGTGTGCCGGCCGGACCGGTGAACAGCCTCGCCGAGGCGTTCCAGACCGCACGCGACCTCGGCCTCGACCCCGAGGCGGTCATCCCGGGATCGTCGGCGCGAACGGTACGCAATCCCATCGATCTGTCGGCGACCCCGGTCACGTACCGCACCGGACCGCCCGAACTCGGCGAGCACGGTCCCTGAGACGGCAGGTCTTCCACTCACCGCGATCCGACGGTTCGCGCCGAGACCCTCGGGCTGGGCACAATCGGCAGGTGATCTCGTGCTCGACCCTGCGGCCGGCCCTGGCCGCCGTGCAACCCCCGACCTCCCGATGAGCGTTCGGTCCGTCTCCGGGCAGGGCAATGCGTGGGTGGCCGGCCTGCTGTCGGCGACTGCCTACGGTGTCACACCGACGTTCGCCGCCATCGCACACGAAGGCGGCGTCTCACCGACTGTGTTGGTCGTGCTCCGCAGCGCGATCGGGGGAGTGCTGCTGCTCGCGGTCGCGCTCGCCACCGGACGTCTGCGTGTCCACCGCCGCGATGCGTTTCTCCTGACCTTCGTGTGCGGTCCGCTGTTCGCGATACAACTGCTGTGCCTGTTCGCCGCGATCACCTACACCGGTGCGCAGGTCGCTGTCGTGATCGCGCACGTGTTCCCGGTGTTCGTGATGGTCATCAGCGCGGTGTGGCTCGGTCGTCGTCCCAGTGCGGCCAGCTGGCTCATCGGCGCGGTGATGATCACCGGGATCGTCTTCGTCGCCGGCGCCGGCGGTGGTCACGTCGTGGTGCGCGGAGCGTTGCTCGCCGTGGCGTGTGCCGCCGGGTACGCGCTGTACTACCTGATCGGGGAGCCGATCCTGGCGCGCGTCAGCGTGATCACCGCGTCCGGACTCACCTCGCTCGGCGCGGCTGCAGCGGCCGGCGTCGTCCTAATCTTCGTGCCGACGACGTGGACTTTCACCACCGCCGGATGGGTCACGGTGCTGATCCAGGGTGCGATCATGATGCCCCTCGGAGTCGGGGGCGCCTACGTCGCGGTCCGGACGCTCGGCCCGGTGCCAGGCAGTCTGCTCAGCCTGTTCGAGGCTGTGGTCGGCGTGTTCGCTGCCGCGCTGTTCCTCGGCGAGACCATGGTCTGGCAGCAGTGGGTGGGTGTCGCCATCGTGTTGGGGGCGTCCGCGATGCTGCCGTGGATCCGGACCTCGGGTGGTCCTCCGGGTGGTGACGATGCCGGCGACGGTGTTGTAAGCGAGGGCATGGAGATGAGCGATGTGGGTGAACGCGCGGGTGTCGGTGACGGGGTGTCGGAGGCTGTGGGTCGGTGAGCTCGGCGCCTGGGATCTGTGCGCTGGCTGCGAGCGGGTTCTCGGATTTCTGACGCGGGAGCGGTTGTTGCTGTGGGTGTTCCACAGCTGTCCTCGGTGAGGTGTCAGGAATCCGAGCGGGCGGAAGGGCGCGCGGGTCGAGTCGGGCTCGATCTCGAGCTGGGCCGTGACCCGGCTTCGGCCCGGATTTTTGGCACGTGGGCGCTCCGTGGTGTGGATAGTGCACAGCCGTCTTCGCTGAGGTGTCAGAAATCCGGACGGCGGGGGCGGGATCTGTGGCGTCGCCTCAGCCGTGACCCGGTTTCGGCTCGGATTTTTGGCACGTGGGCGCTCCGTGGTGTGGATATTCCACAGCTGCCCCCGCTGAGGTGTCAGAAATCCGGACCAAGGTGTCAGAAGTCCGAGCGGTGGCCGCCCCTCGACCGCGACCCGACCCCTCAGGAACCCTGCGCGGTGATCCAGAAGTACGCGATCAATCCGAGAACCACGAAGGCGATCCAGGCATAGCCGATCCACAGGGCTGCCGTGGCGAACGGTGCTCCGAACTCACGCGTGCGTCGGATCTGTGTGCGGGCCTGATGACCGAGGAACACGCCGATCGGCGAGGTGATGCCCAGGACGGACAGCACCAGGGCCCAGATGGCGTTGCGGTTCAGCGTGGCCTTGCGGGGTCGCGCAGCCACGGGTACCTCCGGATCGCTGGGTCGGTCGGGTCGGTCGGGTCGGTCGAGGTGGATCGAGTCGTCGTCGACCGCCGAGTAGGCGCGCGGCGAGTCCGACGGTCCGAAGTCATCATGCTCGTCGGCACCGACAGTCCGGTCGTCGTCGAGATCGACAGGCGCTGCCACGTTGCCGCGCGGGATGGCGGTGGTCGCCGGCGGCGCGCCCACACCACTCGGCGGCACCGCTCGGGTCGGCGCGTCGGGATCGTCTCCGGTCGGTGCCCCGACAGGTGCTCCCGTAGGCCCGGGTCGACCGGGTCCGCCCGCAGGTGGTCGGGGGCCGGGGCCGGGACGTCCGCCGGGAGGAGGACGTAGTCCGGGTGGGGGCCGATGGCCGGGGGGCGGACCGTCGCGGCGCGTCGCCGCCGGGCTCGGCCCGGTGGTTCGTGGCCCGCCGCCGGCAGCCGGACCGGGACCGGTGGATCGAGGTCCCGTGGTGGACGGGCCGGGAGGAGGACCCGAGGCCCCGGGACCGGTCGAGGTCGGACCGGTCGTGCGCGGCCCCGCCGTCGACGGTCCGGGAGCCGCTGGTCCGGTAGTCGATGGGCCAGTCGTGCGCGGCCCGGTCGCTGCAGGGTTGGGGCCGGTGGGGCGTCGCCCACCGGGGCCGTTCGGCGGGGGACCCGACGGTCGCGGGTCGGAACTGCGTGGGCCGGTGGGGCGCGGACGTCCGCCGGGAGGTGGGCCGGCAGGCGGCGGTCCCGACGGTCGGCGTTGCGGACCCCCGGTACGTGGCGGTGGTCCCGACGGCCGGGGAGGCGGTGGGCCGGACGACGGAGAACCGGAAGACGGCGCACCGGACGGTGCCGGTCCGGATGGTGGCCGCGCCGTCGAGGGGGCGGTCGGTTTGCGCTCCCAGGGCGGTGTCAGCCGGGGCGCCGGTGACCCCGACGACGGCGCGGGACCACGGTCGTCGCGTCCGCCGGAGTCGGTCGGATCGACGGGTGGGAGGTCGGGGTCGTCGGATGTCACGGGATCAAATTACCTTCTACGGCAAGAGGGCAACGGCGTGCACGCTCCGAACAGAGGGTGTCGGCGCCGCTGTCGACCGGCCTCTCAGGAGGCCTCGGCGTCGGCGGTGGCGCGGATGTCGGCGGCCGTGGGGAGCTCCTCGACCCGCGGGACGGTCGGGGAGACCGGCGGATGGTCGGGGCGGGTCGCGCGGGCGACGACAGCGACGCCTGCGGCGATCAACGCCACGACGCCGGCAGCCGCGCCGGCCACCACGTACTTCTTGGGCATGCAGTACAGGGTGCCAGTCGCGGACGCCGGATGCCAGCCGGGTGACGTGCGCGGTTGTACGCGACGAACGCGAAACCGACAGGTCAGGACATGCGCGGGCACGCGGATGGTTGGATGGGGGCGTGACCACATCTACACAGACCGCGACGATCACGACGAACCGCGGCGACATCATCGTCGAACTGTTCGGGAACCACGCTCCGAAGACCGTGGCGAACTTCGTCGGGCTCGCCGACGGCAGCAAGGACTACACCAAGCCGAACGCCTCCGGCGGCAACAGCGGACCGTTCTACGACGGTTCGGTCTTCCACCGCGTCATCGAGGGCTTCATGATCCAGGGCGGCGACCCGACCGGCACCGGTGCCGGTGGCCCGGGCTACCAGTTCGAGGACGAGTTCCACCCCGAGTTGCAGTTCGACCGTCCGTACCTGTTCGCGATGGCGAACGCCGGACCCGGCACCAACGGATCGCAGTTCTTCGTGACCGTCGGCCCGACCCCGCACCTCAACCGCAAGCACACCATCTTCGGTGAGGTCACCGACGCCGCGTCCAAGCAGGTCGTCGATGCCATCGCCACCACGTCGACGGACCGTCGTGATCGTCCGCTCGACGAGGTCGTGATCGAGAAGATCGAGATCAACTGACCACGCCTCCACCCGCCGGTCCGCCGGCGGTCTGTTTCCGGCATCCCGACCGCCCCACCGGACTGTCCTGCAGTCGGTGCGGGCGGCCGGCGTGTCCGGAGTGCCTACGGCCCGCAGCCGTGGGACAACACTGCGTCGCCTGCCTGCAGAACGATGGTGTCGATCGCGCCACCGTCCGTCCTCAGTTCGGTGACCGCGGCATCCGTCCGATGGTGGCCCGACCTCTGGTCGCGTCGCGACCGATCGCCACCTATGCGTTGATCGCGATCAACGTCGTGGTCTTCGCCATCTGCATCGCCGAGGCGGGCGGACTCCAAGTCCTCAACTCGCCGCTCTTCCTCGACTGGTCGCTCTACAAGCCGGCCATCGCCGACGGCCAGTACTGGCGTCTGTTCACGTCGGGCTTCCTGCACCTGTCGGTGATCCACATCGCCGGCAACATGCTCGCGCTCTACATCCTCGGACGTGACCTCGAGCTGGCGCTGGGCATCCCGCGCTACGTCGCGGTCTACGTGACGTCGCTGTTCGGCGGCAGCGCCTTCGTGATGCTGTTCGAGTCCGACACCGCGGTGACCGCGGGTGCATCCGGCGCCATCTACGGCCTGATGGGCGCGATCCTGGTGGTGCTGCTCAAGGCCCGACTCTCGCCGGTCCCGGTGCTGTCGATCATCGGCCTCAACATCGTGCTGTCGATCGCGATCCCCGGCATCTCCATCTGGGCGCACATCGGCGGGCTGGTCTTCGGCGCGGTCGCCACCGCGGGCATCGTGTTCGCCCCCGGTCTGCTCGGCGGCTCGTCCCGACCGTCGGCGAAGACCGCCTCGATCATCGGCTGGGTGACCATCGCGGTGCTGTTCGTGCTGGCCGTCGGTATCTGCGTCGGCATCGGCCTCGACTACTCGAACCCGACAGTCCTCGTCCGCTGACCTGCGGATCCCCGCCACGTCGATCGTGCGCTCGAACCCGTCGATCGTGCGTTGAGGGCGACCGAGCGCCCAACTGCCGAATCCCGAGAACGCCGCCCGAGCCGCCGACAATCCAGCAGCTACGACTCCTCGACGGGGAATCCTGCGCGCCGCAACTCGTCGGCGACGTCGCGGAGATCGCTGCCCAGATCCCAGCGGCCGAAGACCACCAATCGGGTGTCCTCCCGTAGCGCAGGGGACTCGGCGTCCGCATCGCGGCCGTCCACGGGATGCGGCGACGCCTCGGCGCCGTCCGGCAGCAGATCGAACTCGATCTGTGGGACCCGACGGCCGATGCGCCGGAAACTCAGCAGGCGGACCCGCTCCACGTCGGCGGGCGTGACCGTCCGACGTCCGGTCAGCGTCCGGATGGTGAGCGTCGACGGTGAGCCGACGCCGACAGTGAGCGCGAGTCGCGGACGTATCAACAGGGCGTGTGCAGCGAAGCCGAGGAGCAGAACCCCGGCGACGCCGAGCAGCACCATCCCGGCCGGGTCACCGGCGAATACCGTCGCGACCAGCACGATCACCCCACCGACGCCGAGCGCGCCGCCCGCGATCGGGGACGGCGACCACTCGTGTGTGGATGGATCCGCAGAGTTATCCACAGGAGTTACTCACAGTGGGGAGAACTTACACACATGTTATTTCCACAGTGTGGATGAATTCGACGCGTGTGATTCGGCAGGTCAACGCCACCGCATCGTCATCAACAGACCCGCGACCATCAGCGCGAACCCGATGAGGAAGTTCCACGGTCCCAGCTCGTACATCCAGTTGAGGATCTTCCCGTCGCCGCCCAGCGCCGACGGCGTCGCGACGAGGTAGAAAACGATCAGCCAGGCGAGGCCGAGCAGCATGAGGCCCAGCATCACGGAGACATAGACCGTGCTCGACGGCCCGGTCTTCACCTTGACCGGCGTACGGCTCGCCGGGTTGATCGTGTAATCGGTCTTCTTCCGGACTTTTGACTTCGGCATGACTTCCTCGGTTGAACTGCGATTTCCCGGGGTGAACGAGCACTCCCGGCAGACGTCTCTACCTCTACGGTATCCCACCAGGGCGCCGACCTCGGCTGATGTCTGCACGGTAACCTGACCTGGTGAGTCAGCCCACCGTCTCCGAGAGCGGCCGCGGCCGCATCCTCGTCATCGACAACTACGACAGCTTCGTCTACAACCTGGTCCAGTACCTGGGCCAGCTCGGCGTCGAGGCAGTGGTGTGGCGCAACGACGATCCCCAACTCGCCGACCTCGCCTCCGCCGTCAGCGGCTTCGACGGCGTCCTGCTGAGCCCGGGCCCTGGTACACCGCAGCGTGCCGGCGCGACCCTGCCGATGGTCGGCGTGGCGGCTCGGACGCAAACCCCCCTGTTGGGCGTCTGCCTCGGGCACCAGGCCATCGGGGCGGCGTTCGGGGCGACGGTCGATCGTGCACCGGAGTTGTTGCACGGCAAGACCTCCGAGGTTCTCCACGATGATGCGGGAGTGCTCGCGGGTCTACCCAGCCCGTTCACCGCGACGCGCTACCACTCGCTGACCGTGCTGCCGGAGACCATCCCCGACGAATTGATCGTCACCGGTCGCACCGAGTCCGGGATCGTGATGGCGATGCGTCACCGGGAGCTGCCCATCCACGGTGTGCAGTTCCACCCGGAGAGTGTGCTCACCCAGGGCGGGCACCGGATGCTCGCCAACTGGCTGTCGGTGTGCGGCATCGACATCGACCCGGGGCGCGTCAACGCCCTGGAAGCGGAGATGGCTGCAGCCATCGGCTAGTCGACCACCGGCGGCAGCCGCGCGGAGTAAGACGTCACCCGGCCGATGAACTCGGGCCGATGAGCTCGGGCCGGGCGCGGAATCGCCGCTATCACCCGAGCCGACCCTGCCAGGTCATCCGGGCAGCAGGCTGCCCTGTCCGATGACGATGCCGACCGAGCCGTCCTTGCGGACCTTGGAACCGGCGTTCGGGTCCTGTCCGATGACCTTGCCGTCGTCGGAGCTGCCCAGCGGTACGTTGCGACGCGACTGGGTCAGCGTCGAGTCGTCCCAGCCCGCCTGATCCAGAGCGGCTTGCGCCTGTTGGGCGGTCTTGCCGCGCAGGTTGGGCATCACGAACATGTTGCCCCGACTGATGGTCACCTGGACCGGGTTGTCCTGCTCGGCGGTGTCGCCGGAACTCGGCGACGAGCTGACGATCCGGCCGGCCGGCAATTCGGAGTCACCGGCCACCGCGACCATGTCGACGCCGAGTTGCCGGAGAACTGCGCGGGCCTGGTCCTCGGTCTGGCCGACCAGGTTCGGGATGGTGATCTGTTTGGGTCCGTTGCCCACCTGGATCACCACGGCGGCGTTCACGGGCGACTCGGTGCCCGTCGGCGGCGTGGTCCCGACGACCTTGTCTCGCAGCTCCGACGTCGAGTCGACGCGATTGCGCCTGACATCGGTGAAGCCGAGGACCTTCAATGCCTTCTCCGCCTCGTCGGGAGTCTGTCCACGGAGATCGGGCATCTGGTGCCGCTGCGGGCCGGTCGAGATGTAGAGCGTCACCTCGGAGCCCTCAGCGGCGAGCACGTTTTCCGCGGGTGTGGAACGGGTCGCGTTCCCCACGCTCACGTCGGGGCTGGGTTCCTCCAGCTGTTTCACCCGGAAGCCCGACTTCTCGAGCAGGTTGCGCGCCTCGGTCGCCGACTGGCCCGCGATGGTCGGCACCGGTACCTGTCGGGCGGTCTCGGAACTCCACGGTGACCATAGGAACAGTGCCACGACCAGCAGGGCGACGACGGCGGCCGATACCCCGGCGAGCAGCTTCCGGGAGCGGCGTGGTGGCTCGTCGTCGTCGCCGTCGCGTCGATGCGTGTTCCGACCCTCGGCACCGTCGTCGGGGCGCAACCGTCGGGATGCGGTGAGGTCGATGAACTCGGTGCGGTCCTCGGGCGAGAGCAGCATCGGCGCAGACGGCTTGCCGCCGGCAAGGACCTTGATGAGATCCGCACGCAGGTCGGAGGCCGACTGGTAGCGGTTCTCCTTGTTCTTGCTCATCGCCTTCAGCACCACGGAGTCGAGCTCCGGCGGGATGTCGGCCTTGATGGACGACGGCCACGGCGGATCCTCGTGTACGTGCTGGTGTGCGACCGCCACCGGTGAGTCACCGGTGAACGGAGGCTCGCCGGTCAGCAGCTCGAACAGCACACAGCCCATCGAATAGATGTCGCTGCGTGGATCGACCTTGATCCCGCGGGCCTGTTCGGGCGAGAGGTACTGCGCGGTGCCCATCACGGCCGACGTCTGCGTCATCGTCGACGTCGAGTCGCTCATCGCACGCGCGATACCGAAGTCCATGACCTTGACCGCGCCGGTCTTGTCGATCATCACGTTCGCGGGCTTCATGTCACGGTGGACGATGCCCGCCCGATGTGAGAAGTCCATCGCCGCTGCGACATCCGCCATCCAGGTCATCGCCTGACGCGGTGAGACCGGACCGTTCGCGCGGAGCACGTCGCGCAGGGTCTCACCCTCGACGTACTCCATGACGATGAACGGCAACGGACCGTCCGGGGTCTCCGACTCACCGGTGTCGAAGACCTGCACGATGGTCGGGTGGTTCAGCTTGGCCGCGTTCTGCGCCTCGCGCCGGAAGCGCAGGTAGAACGACGGGTCGCGCGCGAGGTCGGCGCGCAACACCTTGATCGCGACATCACGGTGCAGACGCAGGTCGCGGGCGAAGTGCACCTCGGACATGCCGCCGAAACCCAGCGTCTCGCCGAGTTCGTACCGATCGGACAGGTGATGGGGAGTCGACATCAGCGTCTCCTCACCCTGGTCCGAACCATCACATCGATCATTATCCGCACGTCCACTAGTTACCGAACCCCGGAAGCGTGAACGTCGGCAACACCGGGGTCTCTGCGGTCGGGGCGCCGGGGTCGGTGGTGTCCGGTTCCTCGGGCTGCGTGGTCCGCGGCGGCGTCGTGGTGGTGGTCGTCTCCTCGGTGGTGGTCGTCGTGGTGGTCCGACGACGCGTGGTGGTCGTCTCCTCCTCGGTCGTCTCCTCCGGGGTGGTGGTCGTCGTGGTCGCGGTCGTCGACGACGGTGCGGGTGTCTCGCCCGACGCCGAGTTCAGGTTCAGCAGCCAGTAGCCGATCAGTCCCAGCGCAGCCACCAGCAGGACCGCGGCCACACCGGCCAGGACCTTCTGGCCGGTCGTCCAGCTGTTGTCGTCGGCAGGCGGCAGTGGGCGGCTGGGGGGTCGGCTGGCGGTCCGGGCCGTGGCGGGTCGGGATGCCGCGGTCGCGGGGCCGGTCATCGCACGCGTCTGCCCGGTCGGCCGCAGCGCGGCTCCGGCGGCTG
>NZ_BANX01000005.1 GCF_000334455.1 Gordonia soli NBRC 108243 | reverse complement strand
ACCGCGGTAGGCACGTTCGAGCAGCGAGCCGGTCGACGGGTCCACCGCGGGGACGGACGGCACAGATTCCACGATGTCCCTCCTCAGATATCGCGAGGGTACACCGCGCGTACCCCTCCCAAGGTCCGCCGAACTCTTGTGATCGGCGCCACAGCGTGCTAAATGTTACAGAGATACAGCCATTGTTTCATTGACCCATGCAGCTCGTGGGTCGCTCAGTCGGGGCGCTGTCGGATGGGAGCGGAGAACATGGAAGACCTCAGCAGGCGGAAGGTGTTGCAGGCGACCGGGACTCTGGGTGCGGTCGGGGCACTCACGATGGCCGGTCAGGCGAGCGCGTGGACATGGTCGCCGGCCAATTCGGTGCCCGGCTACGGCACCGGCGCCGACCCCCACAAGGTCTGGGACCCCGACGCCGATCGGGTCATCTCGGCATTGCTCGACCGCGGCGAGGTGCCTCGTGTCAACAAGATCCTCCGCGGCTGGCGCCAGAACGGCCAGCCGCTCCCGGCCGGCCTGCCCGCCGAACTCCGCGAGTTCATGGAGCACGCGCGGCAACTGCCCGCGTGGACCGATCGCGGAAAGCTCGCGGACGCGGTGCGCTTCAACCAGAAACGCGGCACCTACCTGGGCCTGCTGTACGGCTTCGCCAGCGGCATGATGAGCACCGTCATCCCCAAGGAGGCGCGCGCGGTCTACTACTCCAAGGGCGGCGCCGACATGAAGGACCGCATCACCAAGACCGCGAAACTCGGATACGACATCGGATCGCTCAACGCCTACCAGCCTGGCGGCGAGATGATCGTGACCTGCGTGAAGACCCGCATGGCGCACGCTGCCGTACGCCACCTGCTGCCACAGTCCCCATGGTGGAAACACGCTGCATCCGAAGAGATCCCGATCAGCCAGGCCGACATCATGAACACCTGGCACAGCCTGC
Source organism: Gordonia soli NBRC 108243 (assembly GCF_000334455.1). GTDB lineage: Bacteria > Actinomycetota > Actinomycetes > Mycobacteriales > Mycobacteriaceae > Gordonia > Gordonia soli. The sequence goes on along the minus strand of NZ_BANX01000005.1, from coordinate 389,667 downwards.
CCACCACCGTGATGCGCCACTTCCGCCAGTGGAACGTGCCGATCGCCGCAGACGAGTCGGTCGGCTTCCTGCACTCATGGCAGGTCAGCGCGGCCATGCTCGGCGTCAAGGACGAGTACATCCCCAAGTCGTGGGACGCTGCGGACGCACAGGCCAAGCAGACCCTCGACCCGATCCTCGCACCCACACCCGAGGGCAAGAAGCTCGCCAACATCCTCCTGGGCCTGGGATACAACCTCGACCTGAGCCTGCTCAGTCGCGGCGTCCTCGGCGCGCTGACCCGGTTCACCCTCGGCGACAAGATCGCCGGCTGGCTCGACATCCCCCGTGAGCCGGTGTGGACCCCGCTGTTCGAGACGGCCTGGACACCGTATGTCGCCGTCCGGGAAGGATTGCTGAACGTCGGGATGCCCAAGGAGGCGTACTGGATGTTCGACGAGTTCCTGCGTCAGTTCGTCCTGCTGTACATGTCCGAGCTCCGGATGCCGATCACCATCGACATCCCGGTGATCAACAACCCGCACTACCGCTGACCGCGGCCCGCGACGGACCGCCCGCACACGCGCTCCCCTCGCGCTCTTCCGCCCCGAGCCGTCGCGCCATCCCCCCGACAGGGGAGGGCGTGGGACGACTCGGGGCGGAAGCGCGTTGCGACCCGATCGATCGCACGCTCAGCGGATCACGAGATCAGTCGCAGGTGACCTTGATCTCGAACTTCTTGGTGACCATCCCGGCGGTCGGGTTGCTGAGGTTGGCGCCCTGCGCCTCGCCGGTGATGGTGTAGGTCTTGCCGTCGACCGCCACCTCGGCGGAACCTGCCTTCATGCCCATCGCGTTGTTCACCGCGAGTGCGTTGCCGTCGACGACGATGCCCAGACTCTCGACCTTCGGGGCGGCCTCGTCGGTCATGATCACGCCGACACCCTGCTTGCCGTCGACCTGACCACTGCCCACGGTGATCTTGCCCCCGGTCCTCGCGCAGGTCACCGTGTCGGTGTCGAGACCGGCCAGATCCTGGCCGTCGACCTTGACCTCGGCCGAGGCATTGGTCGAACCGCTGTCGCCGCTGTCACTCGAACACGCCGTCAGGACGGTGGCACAGGCCAACACCCCCACCACTCCGGCCAACAGTCGCTTCATCGTCGTGCCTTTCTTCCGCGCAAGACCCGGACGGACCTCGTCACGGGGACAAGTAAAGATCAACTTCGCTGCGCACGGGCACTTTTCGAGGGTTTGGACGGCCAAACTCGTTCGCACGGCTCAGTACCCACGGCATCGAAGCTGGATCACATCGAGATCGCCTGACGCGGTGAACTTTTCGATGACGACTCCAGGGACGAGAAGCTGCCTCGCGGGACACAGATCCCGTTCGCATGCGCGGAGCTGGATTCACGGAACCCCCGATAGACTTCTCGACACCGCGAGCGGGACCCCAGCCACTCGACGATCGACAGGACCCACCGATGACCATCACCGCATTGATCTTCGCCGGCATCGCGGCAGCCATCCACGTGTACATCTTCGTCCTGGAGGCATTCCTGTGGACCACACCGCGTGGTCGGGCGACATTCGGCACCACCGAGCAGCAGGCCGCCGATTCTGCACAACTCGCGTTCAATCAGGGCTTCTACAACCTCTTCCTCAGCGCGGTCACCCTCGTCGGCATCGCCCTGACCGCGACCGATCTCGACTCCGCCGGCACCGCGCTGATCTTCGCGGGGTGCGGCTCGATGGTCGCCGCGGGCGTGGTCCTACTAGGTTCGGATCGCAGCAAGGCGCGTCCTGCGCTCGTCCAGTTGGTGCCACCGCTGATCGCGGTCGTCGCGCTCGTCATCGCCACCACCGCCTCCTGACCACCGTCCGATCGCTCTCTGTCACAGGGACCCAACGGGCGTTGTGTCGAATAGTTATACGCTGCAGCATCTTTGATTCTCAAACCATTTACAACGATATCGTGACCTCGTCGCGAATCGGACATTTCGGACCCATCGAGCCGCGGGCTCCGTAGCCTCGGAAGATGAGCACTTATGTGACGACCAATCCGACCACCGGAACGACGGAGCGGGAGTTCACCTCGCTGGGCGACGACGAGATCCAACAGATCGCCGACCGCTCGGCAGCGGCGTTCGAGACATGGCGCGAACTCCCGGCCGGCGAGCGGGCGGCAGCCCTGGCTCGTACGGCCGAGCTGTACGAGAAGCGCTCCGACGAACTCGCCCAGACCATCACGACCGAGATGGGGAAGCCGATCAAGCAGTCGGCCGGCGAGGTGCAGTTGGCCGCCGACATCTACCGCTGGTACGCCGAGCACGGACCGGATCTCCTCGAGACCGAGACCCTCGACCCGCAGGGCGCGTCCGAGTCGATCGTCCAGACACGCCCGGTCGGCCCGCTGGTCGGCGTCATGCCGTGGAACTACCCGTACTACCAGGTGGCCAGGTTCGTTGCGCCCAATCTGCTCGCCGGGAACACGATCATCCTCAAGCACGCCTCCATCTGTGCCGCATCGTCGGCCCTCATGGCCGAGATCCTGCACGAGGCCTCCGTCCCGCAGGACGCCTACATCAACGCCTACGCGAGCAGCGATCAGGTGGCCGACCTCATCGCTCACCCATCCATCCGCGGGGTGTCGCTCACCGGTAGCGAGGCGGCCGGCGCCGCGGTGGCCGAGACCGCGGCGAAGAACCTCAAGAAGTCGGTCCTCGAGTTGGGCGGGTCCGACCCCTTCGTGCTGCTCGACAGCGCCGACCTCGCACGGACCGTCCGTATCGCTGCTCGCGCTCGGCTGTCGAACGTCGGGCAGGCGTGCAACTCGCCGAAGCGATTCATCGTCCTCGACGGTCTCTACGACGACTTCGTCACAGGACTGGTGGAACAGTTCGAGAATGCCAGTGTCGGCGACCCGACGGACCCCGACATCCAGGTCGGTCCGCTGTCGTCGGTCGATGCGCGCGACACCGTCGCCGAACAGGTCCGGACCGCAGTGGACCAGGGCGCCACGTTGCACACCGGTGGTCAGGCACTCGACGGCGACGGCGCTTTCCTGCAACCGGCCGTGCTGACCGGCATCACGCCCGACATGGACGCCTACCGCGAGGAGATCTTCGGTCCGGTGGCAATGGTGTACCGGGCGTCGTCGGTCGACGAGGCCGTCCGCATCGCCAACGACGTCGACTTCGGCCTGAGTGGCTCGGTGTGGAGCACCGACACCGCCAAGGCTGCGGAGGTGGCCGATCGGCTGGAGGTCGGGATGGCCTACGTCAACGAGCACGGCACCACGCTGCCGGGACTCCCCTTCGGCGGGGTGAAGCGATCAGGTTACGGTCGTGAGCTAGGCCGCTGGGGCATGGGCGAGTTCGTGAACGTGAAACTGCGCCGCACCTCCTCCCGCTGATCGGGTCTGGCCGAACCGGCCGCCCGCCGCACGCGACGTGGGTACGCTCCGACTCCGACCGGTCGCCAACGACGTCGTCGGACGGAGCAACCCATGGGATTCACCACCCCGACCCTGCCCAGCCTGGACATGGCCGAATGGAGCACCGGCACCCGCGCCGAGCGGATTCGGCCGATGGCCAGGCATTGGGCGGAGGTCGGGTTCGGCACACCGGTGATCCTGCATCTCTTCTACGTAGTCAAGATCGCGCTGTACGTCGCCGTCGGCGCGCTGATCATCTCCACCACCTCTGGCCTGGGCGGTATCACCGCGATCGGCTCATGGTGGGACGAGCCCATCGTCTTCCAGAAGGCGGTGATCTTCACGCTGCTGTTCGAGGTGATCGGACTCGGTTGTGGCTTCGGCCCGCTCAACAATCGATACGTCCCGCCCATGGGATCAGCGTTGTACTGGCTGCGCCCCGGCACCATCCGACTCCCTCCGTGGCCACGGCTCGTCCCGCTGACTCGCGGTGACCGTCGCGGACTCGTCGATGTCGCGCTGTACGCCGCACTGATCCTGATCGGCGTCGTCGCCCTGTTCACCGACGGTCGTGACGGCGACACATCGAGTACTGCGGTCGGGCTCCTGCCGCTCTGGCTGCCGGTGACGCTCGCGGTGCTCCTCGCCGTGACCGGCCTCCGCGACAAGACGATCTTCCTGGCTGCCCGCGGCGAGGTCTACGGCGCGTTACTGCTGACCACGCTGCTGACCGGCGCGGACATGCTCGTCGCCGCCAAACTCGTCTTCGTGGTCATCTGGATGGGTGCCGCGACATCGAAACTGAACAAGCACTTCCCGTTCGTCGTCTCGACGATGATGTCCAACAGCCCGCTCATCCGCCCTCGAGCGCTCAAACGAAAGTTCTTCGAGCACTTCCCCGATGACCTCCGGCCGGGTCGGCCCGCCCGGGTGGTCGCCCACATCTCCACCGCGATCGAGATGCTCGTCCCGGTGGCCCTCTTCGTCAGCCACGGGGGCTGGCCGACCGCCGTCGCCGCAACCGTGATGGTGATATTCCATCTCGGCATCCTCACCGCCATCCCGATGGGCGTACCGCTGGAGTGGAACGTCTTCATGATCTTCGGCGTGCTGTTCCTGTTCGTCGCGCACGCCGACGTCGGGTTCTCCGACACCGCGAACCCCGCGCTGGTCGTGGCGATCCCCCTCATCAGTACGGTGATCGTCGTGCTGGGCAACCTGTTGCCGGGGAAGGTCTCGTTCCTGCCGGGTATGCGCTACTACGCGGGCAACTGGGACACCACCCTGTGGTGCATCACGCCCAGCGGATCGGCGAAGATCGACGCAGGCATCGTCTCGATCTCGAGTATGCCTGCCGCACAGCTGGAACGGGTGTACGGCAAGGACCGGCTCCACATCCCGCTCTACCTCGGCTACGCCTTCCGCGCGATGAACACCCACGGACGCGCGCTGTTCACCCTGGCCCATCGTGCGATGGCCGGTCGGGACGAAGCCGATTACGTGCTCACCGACGGGGAGCGGATCTGCGCCATGACACTCGGCTGGAACTTCGGCGACGGTCACCTCCACGGCGAGCAACTGATCGATGCACTCCGATCGCGCTGCGACCTCGAGCCGGGCGAGGTCCGTGTGGTGTTGCTCGAGGCGCAACCCATCCACCGTGGCAGTCAACGCTATCGGCTGGTCGACGCGGCCACCGGCGAGTTCGAGCGCGGCGAATTGCGCGTCGCGGACATGGTCACACGGCAGCCGTGGGACGACCAGGTCCCTGTCGATGTCGCCGAGTCACGAATCCCCTGACCGGACTCGGACAACCGCTGTCGACGCACGCACGACGGCAGCGTCTCGTCTGCGTCAGGACGGCCAGGCGGCGCCGGGTGGCAGCTGGAAACGGAAGGGACCCAGCGGAGTCACGCACTCCACGGTCGTCGGGGGTGGCGGGTAGATCAGGATCATCGGCAGCGACCGGCACCACCACATGGGAGTGTCCGACGCGGCCGGGCTCGCCGGTGCGGCGTCGGCGGTGGCCGTGGCGGAACCGACAGCCCACAGCCCGATGCCTGCCGCGATGACCGTCGTCGTCCGAGCCATCCGCTGCGCGCGCGTCGGCCGGCACGGACCGGTCACGTCAGTCGTCATCGGACTCCGCCTCGGCATACGAGTCCGCAAATGAGACCCGGGGCGTCGTCGCCGCGTGGTAGATCGCGAGCGCCCCGAAGGCGAGTGCGCCGACGGCGAATGCGATGGCGAGGATTATCGCGGCGATGTGTGCGGTGGACTGCACGAGTCCGTCGCCGCCGGTCACGAGTGCTCCCGCGGTCGCGAGCACCGCGCCCAGGAGAGCCCATGCGGCGCTGCGCAGCCGCGGGCCGATCACCGATGCATAGAACAGCCGCTGGAAGACCGACAGCTCGAACTCGTCGATCGCGGCGAGTCGGACGGCGTCGTCGCCCGCCAACTCGCGGAGCGAGCGTGCGAGGTCGGTGTCCCGATGCAGGACCGCGGTCTCCCGCGATCGATACCGCACGTAGGCGATGACCGCGACGGTTGCCGCTGCCAGGCCGAGTCCGAACACCAGGTTCCAGTTCTGCACGACTTCACGCTACAACGTGTTCTAGTTTTCGCGCCTCTCCGGTCCCCGGCGGCTCACACGCGGTGGCCGAGCCAGATGCCGATCGCGCAGGCGGTCAGCGAAAGCACCAGGGACACTCCGACGTAGCCGAAGGCGGTCAACGATCGGCCGGTGCGGAGCAAGGTCACCGTCTCGACACTCGCCGTGCTCATCGTGGTGTATCCGCCACAGAAGCCCACGGCGAGAACGGCGTGCCAGTCCAGGTGCGGTCCCGTGCCGATCGCCGATGCCGCGAACCCGACGAGTAGTGAACCGGTCACGTTGATGACCGCCGTCTGCCACGGGACGATGCCGGGTCGGCGAACCTTGATCAGACCGTCGACAAGGAGTCGCGCGACGGCGCCGAGCCCTCCCGCCACGGCCACGAGTAGCGCAGTCACGACGGACTCCCGCGGCGACGAGCACCCCATACGACTCCGAGTCGGTGACCGGCTGCGGCCGCGGCCACACAGGCCACGATGGTCAGCGCCGCGTAGACGATCGCGATCGCGAGGTCGCCGGAGTCGATCCGGGCGACGACCTCGCCGGCAAAGGCGCTGTACGTGGTGAGGCCGCCGCAGAAGCCGACGCCGGCGAGTAGTCGGATTCGCTGTCGCACGCCGGTGTCGGGGCCGGCGGCGGCGAGTCCGGCCATCAGCGCACCGAGGATCAATGATCCGACGATGTTGACCGCCCAGGTCGCCCACGGCCAACCGGGCACCCGCGTGGCCGCCCACTCCTCTGCACCGAAGCGGGCCAGCGTGCCGAACGCCCCGCCGGCGAACACGAGCAGCAGCGAGAGCGGCTGCAGATGTACCGGCGGGGCGTCCGGGTCACGCATGTCGGATGCTGCCACGCCGCCGATGCTACGACGGACGAACCGAGATCATCGGCGTTCGTCGTCCGGCAGGGCGAACGTGTCGGCGCACCCGCGGAAGGGTCAGGCGACCTGCGCCTGCCACATCCAGTGCAGTTGTTCGAGCTTCGACGCGATCCCGATGAGCAGATCCTGAGTGACCGGATCTGCCTTCTCGGTCGCCTCGATGCGGGTTCGCAGGCCGGCGATGACGGCCTTCAGGTTGGCGACCACGGCGGTGACGACATCGGCGTCGCTGGTCCAGCCGTCGCCGAAGCCGGTGGTACCGGCGGTCTTGGCCACGGTCTCGGCCCGGCCGTCCGGGCTGACGCCGATGGCCGTGGCCCGCTCGGCGGCCGCATCGGTGAACTCACGGGCGGCGGTGACCAGCTCGTCGAGTTCGAGATGGACGGATCGGAACTGTCGTCCGACCACGTTCCAGTGCGCCTGCTTCGCGATCAGCGACAGGTCGATGAGGTCGACGACGGTTTCCTGGAGAGCAGTTCCGGTGATCGCCTTCTGCTCGTCGTCGAGAGTGCTGGTGATGGGGGTTGAGATCGTCATACCCGCCACCTCCTTTCAGTTGTGGTTTCTCTGTGTCCACCGACCCGGGCGCCATGGGTGGGCGCCCGGTCCGGCGGTGACGTCAGACCCGTGCGATGACGGTCTGCGCGATGTTGCCGCGGGTGGCCTTGGAGTACGGACAGAAGGCGTGTGCGCCCTCCGCCAGTTTCTGCGCTTCGGCCTCGTCGACGCCGGGGATGTAGACCTCGATGTCGGCGGTCAGACCGAATCCGCCGTCCTCACTGTCTTTTCCGATTCCCACGGTGACCGTGACGGTCGACTTCTCGGGGACCGGCGAACCCGACTGCTTGGACGTGGCCCGGAGGGCGCCCAGGAAGCAGGCGGCGTACCCCGCGGAGAACAACTCCTCGGGGTTGCTGCCCTCGCCGCTGCCGCCGAGCTCCTTCGGCGGCTGCAGCTCGAGGTCGATGCGGCCGCTCTCGGAGACGACTTCTCCGTCACGTCCGCCGCCGGCTGCGGTGGACTTCACGTGGTACGAGGCATCTACGGTCATGCGCTTCTCCTTCGTCGGATGTTCGATCGGTACGTCTTCGGTGGTACGCCTGTCCTGTCTACCCCGACAACCTGTCCAACGGGTGTCCGACGGCGAGGATTCCCGCGTCCGCCGTGGCGTCGACCACGACGGCAAGGCTCACCTACAGTCACTAGTGCTGTCGGAGAACACTTCTCAGCTGTCGGAGCCCTGTCGGACGCCCTCCTCGACCTTCTTGCCGAGATCCTCGTCGACGTTGCGCCAGTACTCGAAGACGCGGGACAACACGGGCTCGCGGACCCCGTCGAGGACATGGCCGACGATGTTGTCCACCAGGCGCTCCCGCTCACCGTCGTCGAGGACCTCGCGGACGAGCGTGCCCGCCTGCGTGAAGTCCCCGTCCTCGGCGTGCTGGATGTATCCCGCCCGCACCGCGGATCCGTCGAAAGACCAGAGACCCTCGTCGCCCGCGGCGGCCGGGTCGGCGTGCGGTCCGTCGTAGGAGTTCGGCGCGTAGACCGGGACATCAGGGGCGTTGAACCGGTAGGCCATCGCCCCTTCCTTCGAGTAACTGTGCACCGTCGCGGCCTTGGCCGAGTTCACCGGCAGCTGAGCGTAGTTGGCGCCGATCCGGTAGCGATGGGCGTCCGCATAGCTGAAGACCCGGCCGAGCAGCATCTTGTCCGGCGAGAACCCGATACCGGGCACGACGTTGGACGGCTCGAAGGACGACAACTCGATCTCGGAGAAGAAGTTCTCCGGGTTGCGGTTCAGTGTCCAGGTGCCCACCTCGATGAGCGGATAGTCCTGCTGTGACCAGACCTTGGTGAGGTCGAACGGGTTGAAGCGGTAGTTCTCCGCATCGGCCACCGGCATGATCTGCACCTTGAGGGTCCAGCTCGGGAACTCGCCGCGCTCGATCGACTCGTAGAGGTCCTTGCGATGGTGGTCGGGATCGCTGCCGGCGAGTTCGTCGGCCTGATCCTGGGTGAGGAACTCGATGCCCTGATCGGTCTTGAAGTGATACTTGACCCAGAACCGCTCTCCGTCGGCGTTGACCCACTGGTAGGTGTGCGAACCGAATCCGTCCATGTGACGCCACGTCTTCGGGATGCCGCGATCACCCAGCAGCCAGGTCACCTGATGCGCCGACTCGGGGCGCAGGGTCCAGAAGTCCCACTGCATGTTGTGGTCGCGCAGACCCGAGCCGGGCAGACGCTTCTGCGAGCGGATGAAGTCGGGGAACTTGATCGGATCCTTGATGAAGAAGATCGGGGTGTTGTTCCCCACGAGGTCGTAGTTGCCGTCCTCGGTGTAGAACTTCACCGCGAAACCCCTAGGGTCGCGCCAGGTGTCGGGACTGCCCTGCTCGCCTGCCACCGTCGAGAACCGCACCAACGACTCGGTCCGCGCGCCGGGCTGGAAGAGCTTGGCCTTGGTGTACCGCGAGACGTCGCCGGTGACGACGAGTTCGCCGAATGCGCCGCCGCCCTTGGCATGCACGATTCGCTCGGGGACGCGCTCCCGATTGAACTGCGCGAGCTTCTCGATCAGATAGTGGTCGTGCAGCAGGATGGGGCCCTGCGTGCCCGCGGTCAGCGATTCGTCGTCGCTGGCTACGGGGATCCCGACATTGGTGGTCGTGCGCGGCGTCATCTGCGATGTCCTCCCATTGATGCCGACCGCCCGGGCTGCGGACGGTCGGCGTGAACTATTCTGAAACTGACTGCTGTGCACGACATGTCGCGCACAGTCCCCAGAAGGTGACCTCGGCCTCCTCGACGGTGAACTCGTGCTCGTCATCAGGCGCGAGGCACGGCGCGGCCCCGACGACGCAGTCGACGTCGGCGATCACGCCACATCCCCGGCACACCAGGTGATGATGGTTGTCACCGGTGCGCGTCTCGTATCGGACGGGCGAGCCGGCCGGTTCGATCCGCCGCAGGAGTCCGCGCTCGGTGCACGCGCGCAGTACGTCGTAGACGGTCTGCGTCGACACCCCGCCCAGCTGTTCCCGGACCCCGGTGGCCACGAATTCGGCCGTCGAGTGTGGGTGCGCGGTGAGGATCTCCAGCACCGCGAGCCGGGGAGCCGTCACACGCAGGCCGGCAGCGCGCAGCTGCTGGACGGGGGTGAGTGGCTCGGTCATGACACCACCGTAGCGCGTTTTCTGGAACTATTCCAGGTTTTGGATGAGATCCAGAAAGATGAGGTGAGGCTTGGTTGGGGACGATGTCGGGTCGGGGTCGGGTCGGGTTGTCGGAGAACTGACACGTGAGCGGACCGCGCCGTGCACATTCCAGGGCCGACCCCGCTCAGGCGTCAGTTGTCCGACCGAGGCGCTCCGACAGGGCCGCCGAACGGCGGGCAGGCAGAGTCGGGTCAGAAGTACGCGTTCTGCGGGAGGGGTGCACCGTTGACCACATGGTCGCCGATGGCGATGGCCTTGTACGACGTCGGATTGTGCAGGGTGAGGGTGCGGATGTTGCGCCAGTGCCGGTCCAGGTTGCGCGACCTGCTGGCCGCGGATGCGCCGCCAAGGTCGAACAGCGAACTCGCAGCGCGCAGACCCACCTCGTCGACGTGGACCTTGACCCGGGCCGCAGCGAGCGACGCCCGGCGGAAGAGCTCAGGATCGGTCGCGCCGACTCGCGCCCCCGCGAAGGCGATCTCGATCCGACCGGCGGCATCGAGAACGGCTGCACGCGCCACATGAGCAGTGGAGTCCAACTCGCCGACGGTCCGCAGCAGCACCGGATCGTGGCGAGGCTCGTCCGACGGCGCATGGTCGAACGACCGACCGCGGCCGCGCAGCAGTTCAGCGGCGTCGTCGACCACCGACAGCAGGATGCCGGTGATGACCGCCTGCAGGAACAGTTGCAAGAGTGGGCCGTCGCTCGGTGACGCCGTCGCACGGTCGGTACCGAGGTCGACGTACTCGAAGACGTCGTCGGCGGTGACCAGCACGTCGGTGAACGTGGTGGAGCCGGTACCGGTCCGATGCTGACCGATCCCGTCCCAGTCGTCGACGACCGTGACACCCGGACGATCGACAGGGACCACCAGCCGGGCCAACCGGTCCTGGCGCGCGCCTCCGATCGAGGCCGACACCGAGACCCAATCGGCGAAAGCTGTTCCGGTGCTGTAGAACTTGTCGCCCGAGAGCAGCCACCCACCGTCGATCGGCCGCAGTTGCGTGGCGAACCGCCGCGCACCCGCGGCGCCCGCCCGTTCACTGTTCGCGTTCCCGACGATCCGACCGGCCTGTATCTCGGCGACCCATCGGTCCCGCTCGGCGCCGACGGGAAGGCGACGGACCTGTTCGGCGAACCAGAAGTGCGCCCGCAGGATGTGAGCGACGATCGGGTCCGCGCGCGCCAGATCGATGACGAAGTCGATGAGTTCGACGACCGACGCACCCGATCCACGTGTCCCGTCGCCGATGGTGAACGCGGTGAGTCCGGCATCGGCGAGCCGCCGGATCTCCGCGTGCGGATCGACGCTGTTGCGCTCCCGCTCCGCCGCCCCGGCGGCGATCGCTGCCAGGACATCGTCGCGACCGGAGATCACCGCGGTCATGCGGGCACGTCCGCGAAAGCGCCCCGATAGCGGGCCGCGGGGTGCGAATCGGGGAGCCGGTCTCGTCCGGTCAGCTTGCCGCGCACCGTACCGTCAACGTAATCCTCCTGTGCCAGTCCACGTTCCCGGAGGACCGGCAACACATACTCGGCGAACTCGACGTAGCTGCCCGGGATGGTCGCGTTGATGACGTTGATCCCGTCGACCCCGGCGGCACGCCACTCGGTCAGTCGATCAGCGATCTGTTCCGGTGTCCCGACCACACGTCCATGTCGACTGCGCAGCAGCGCGAGGTCGCGGACCGTCGGCTCGCGATCGGGTACCGCCTCGCGCAGCCACAGCAGCGTGCTCTGGGTTCCCTGCGTGTCGATGTCCCCGATCGGGGTGTCGAGGTCGTGATGGCCGAGATCGAAGCCGAGCCCGCCGGCTGCGTGGGCGATGATCGTGCTCGGATCGATGAACTCGTCCAGTTCCACCGACTTGCGCTGTGCCTCTTCCTCCGTCGATCCGATGACGAAGGACAACCCCTGGAAGAACTTGAGGTCGCGGGCATCACGCCCGGACTCGACCACCAGACGGCGGGTGTCGTCGATGAGGGTCTGGGCGGCCGCCGGAGTGGGAGAGACGATGAATTGCGCCTCGGCATTGCGCGCGGCGAAGCGACGGCCTGCAGGCGACGAGCCGGCCTGGAACAGCACCGGAGTGCGTTGGGGGGACGGCGCGACGAGGTGCGGTCCCTCGACGCGGTAGCGCTCGCCGTGATGGTTGATCTTGTGGATGCGATCGAAGTCGGCATGCAGCCCGGACTCCTTGTCCTGCAGCAGCGCTCCCTCATCCCAGGAGCCCTCCCAGAGCTTGTAGACGACGTCTGCGTACTCCTGCGCCCACTCGTACCGATCGTCGTGCCGGGTGATGTCGTCGTATCCGAAGTTGCGCCAGGCGTTCTTGGACAGACTGGTCACGATGTTCCAGGCGATCCGGCCGCCGCTCGCATGGTCGAGGGTCGAGATCTTGCGGGCGAAGTCGAACGGATGCTCCTGCAGGATCGAACTGGTGATCGCGAGCCCTAGGTTCTCGGTGTGCGAGGCGAGTGCCGATGCGAGGACCAGCGGATCGTTGCTGGGGATCTGCAACCCGCTGTCGACGAACTTCTTCCAGTCGCCCTGGTAGTCGTCGTAGAGACCCACGACATCGGCGAAGAACACGAAGTCGAACTTGGCTGCCTCCAGTGTCTTCACGAGGTCGATCCAGTGTTGCAGCGAGTTGAAGTCGGTCTGCCGGGCGTCGGGGATCCGCCAGGCGCCGTGCAGGATGTGGGACGTCGTGTTCATCACGAAGGCCGAGAATCGCAATGGGGTTGGCATGGAGAAGTCCTCTCAGATCGACGGATGAGCGCGCCGGTCCCCGCGCCGAGGCCGCCGACCGCGAACCCTCGCGACGCTACGACGGACGCCGATCGGTTGCGTCCTTGGAATCAAGATGAGTCGAAGCGATGCCCTCTCGAGGCGAGCGCCCTAGCGTTCACGCCGATCCCGACCACCCTGTCCGTGGTCTTCGCCTGCCCTCGGCGTGGACGACGGCCATCGAGGAGTATTCGTGACCATCAGAGTCCGACGTGCGCGTCACCGGTTCGCGCTGATCGCTGTACCGGTCGTCATCGGCGCGCTCGTCGCGGGGTGCGGGGCACGCCCCGAGACCGGCGACGGCCGGTCGACCGGTGTCGCACCGACACCCGGCACCTACGTTGCCGGCGGGACCATCGAGTACGGCCACGAACAGGAACCGCCCTGCGCCCACGGCGGATGGGTCCAGAATGCCTATCTCGCACGGCAATACCTCGACAACCTGGTGTCCCTCGACGATGAGGGCAAGGCGGTCCCGTGGCTCGCACGGTCGTGGGAGATCTCTCCCGATCGCCGGACCTACACCTTCCACCTCAAACCCGGCGTGAAGTTCACCGACGGCACCGACCTCGACGCCGAGGCCGTGAAGAAGAACTTCGACGCCTACCTGACGTCGGCATCCCCGAACGGCACGGCTGTCGCCTACATCGGGCAGTACTACTCGCACGGTGAGGTGATCGACGCCAACACCTATGCGCTTCACCTGAAGTCGCCGTACACGCCGCTGCTCACGGTGTTGACCCAGGGCTACTTCGGAATCCAGTCGCCGACCGCATTGGCGCGCGGGCCGAAGGCGAACTGCTCGGCGCCGGTCGGCTCGGGCCCGTTCATCCTGCAGCGCTGGGATCGCAACCGCAGCATCACCTTCGTCCGCAATCCGAACTATTCGTCGCCACCGGCCAATGCGAAGAACCGGGGGCCCGCGTATGTCGACAAGGTCGTGTGGAAGTTCCTCAAGGATCCGGTACTCCGATACGGCTCCCTCACCAGCGGATCGTCCGATGTGATCTACAACGTGCCGGCCATCAACTGGGCATCGGCGACGCGCGAGTATCAGACCCGCCAGTACGTGACACCGGGTCGACCCAATGCGATCACCCTCAATGCGGCGCATGCGCCGTTCGACGACGTGCGGGTACGACAGGCCTTCGCGACGGCGGCAGACCGCAAACGCGCTGTCGAGACGGCATACCTGGGCGTGGTGCCTTACAACGGGAACGGTGCGCTGAGCCAGAGCACACCCGACTACGACTCCGGCGCAGGCGATTACCCGTACGACCCGAAGCGTGCGGCCGCTCTGCTGGACGCGGCGGGATGGACCGGTCGTGATACCGATGGCATCCGCACCAGGGATGGCCGCCGGCTGACTGCCCGCGTGGTCTATGCCGCCGACGCCATCATCGGCCCCGAGGGGGCGGCGATCCTGCAGAACGTCGCGTACCAGGCGCGCCAGGTCGGTTTCGACATTCGGCTGACCCCGGCGACGCAGAGCGAATACTTCGGCGGCAACTACGCGAAGGCCGACACCTACGACGCCTACGTCGGGTACTGGACGAGTCCGATCCCCGGCCTGCTGTACATCAATTGGCGGCAACGCCTGGACGACAACCCCAATCCCCACAACACCGCGTACTACAACGACCCGACGCTGCAGTCGACCATCGAGCAGGCCAACGCGTCGGAGAACCCCGACGAACAGCGCGCGCTCTACGGCCGGGCTCAGCGGCTGATCGGCGACAAGGCGTTGTCGGTCGGTCTGTACACCCAGACCACGTCGATCGCCAGTCGGCCCGATCTCCACGACGTGTGGATCGAGAAGTCGCAGGGCGAGCCGGTCTTCTCGGATGCGAGGTTCGTGCGATGACCATCACCGACAACTCGAGAACGTCGGCGCGCCGGCCGGATCCGGTCGCCGACCGTCGCGCGGCACGCCGTCGGCGGTCGGCACTGCGGTGGCTCGGCAAACTGGGCTCTGCCGTGTTCGTCCTCTGGGCGGCCGCAACCGTCACCTTCCTGCTGCAGGTGTTCGCGCCCGGTGACCGGGCCACCCTGCTGCTGAACCTCTCGTCCGGCGAGAGCCGCGAGCGGACTCCTGACGAGATCGCCCCGGTCAATGACCAATACGGCTTCACCGACTCGATCTGGACGCAGTACCTGCACTATCTGCAGGGCCTGCTCCGTGGCGATCTCGGCACGTCCTATCAGTTGCAACAGCCGGTGACCGAGGTGATCGCCACCCAGATCGGCCCGACGCTCGTCCTCACGGTGACCGCGCTCGTCGTCGCCTGGCTGCTGGTGCTGGTCACCACGACCCTGACCGCCGGGCGTTCCGGTCCCGCCGGCGCGATCGGCTCACTGCTGGAGACGGTCAGCGCCGGCCTCCCCCAGTACTGGATCGGCTCCATCCTGCTGGTGGTCTTCGCCATCAATCTGGCCTGGTTCCCGGTCGAGAGTGGGAGCAGTGCACTGGGACTGGTACTCCCGGTACTCACGCTGGCCATCCCTCTCGCCGGCTTCCTCGGTCAGATCGCACGCGACGAGTTCGCCCGAGCGTTGGACCAGCCGTTCGTGCTGACGGCGCGCAGCCGCGGCCTCGGCGATCTGTCTGTCCGCGCCCGGCATGTGCTGCGTCACTCCATCATCCCCGCGGTGACGGTGTCCGGCTGGGCGATGGGCGCCTTGCTGTCCGGAGCAGTGATCGCAGAGACGTTGTTCGCCCGGGCCGGGATCGGCCAGACCCTGGTGTCGGCCGCGAGTTCACGGGACGTCCCGCTGGTGAGCGGGATCGTCATCGTCGTCGCCCTCATCTACACCGTCGCCAACCTGCTCGTCGACTTCCTGTACACCGTCATCGACCCGCGGATCGAGGTCCCATGACCATCGTCGACACCAGCACTCTCCGGGCCGCCGAACACATCCGGCGCTTCCGATCGTGGCTGTTCCCACCCACGCTGATCGCCGCGCTCGTGTTCGTGGCACTGCTGCTCAGTGCGGTGGTGGTCCCGAACTGGCTGGCGCCGTACGACCCCTTCACCATCGACCTCGACAACACGCTGGCGCCACCGAGCTGGGCGCATCCGTTCGGCACCGATCTCTCGGGCCGGGACCTGCTGAGCCGGGTCATCGCCGGGACCCGACAGTCGCTGACCATCGGACTCGGTGCTGTTGCGCTCGCGCTCGTCCTCGCGGTACTCCTCGGCATCGGCGCAGGGCTCTCCGGACGTATCAGCAGCGCACTCGCGAATCGGTGGATCGAGGTGATGTTCGCTTTCCCGATGGTCCTGCTCGGCCTCCTGCTCACCTCGGTGTTCGGCCCCGGCCAGTACACGCTCATCGTCGCTATCGGCATCGGCATCGCCCCGGGATACGCCCGCATCGTCCGCGGCCAGGTCCTGGCCGTCCGCAACTCCGCATACATCGAGGCCGCGACCGCGCTGGGACACTCGCGCGGTCGAATCCTGCTGCAGCACATCGCACCCAACGCGCTACGGCCGATGATCGTGACCGCGACGCTGGGAATCGGTCAGGCCATCATCTGGGCATCGGGGCTGGCGTTCCTCGGACTGGGTGTGGCACCCCCCGCTCCCGAGTGGGGCGCGCTGCTCGATGCCGGCCGCACGTACATCACCGTCGCGTGGTGGCTGGTCATCTTCCCCGGACTCGTCATCGTGCTGGCCGCCTTGGCGTTCACCACCCTGGGTCGCCATGTCGGCGCCCGACTGGAAGGACAGCAATCGTGACCGACACGGTGGAGCGCACCCGAACCCGACTGGCCGAGGTCCGCGATCTCCGGATCTCCTTCGATGACCACGAGGTGGTGAAGGGGGTGTCCTTCGGCATCGACGCCGGCGAATGCCTTGCCATCGTGGGCGAGTCCGGCTCCGGAAAGTCGGTGACGGCCCGCACTCTGATCGGGCTGACCGGCGACCGGGCCCACATCGAGGCTGATACCGTCACCTTCGACGGTCGGTCACTCCTGGGGCTCGACGATCGACAATGGCGTCGGATCCGCGGGCGAGACATCGGATTCGTTCTGCAGGACGCGCTGGTGTCGCTCGACCAGCTGCGCACAGTCGGCGGCGAGATCGGCGAGGCCATCTCCACACACTCCGCGACGAGAAGCGGGAACGGGTTCTGGTCACGGGCGGGACTGGTGCAGCGGGCCGTTCGCGAGGAGCGCGTCGTCGAACTGCTCGACCTGGTGGGCGTTCCCGAGTCCCGGGTGCGCGCCCGGCAGCGACCGCACGAACTGTCGGGCGGTTTGCGACAACGCGCGCTGATCGCGTCGGCCATCGCGAACGATCCGAAGCTGGTCATCGCCGACGAACCGACCACCGCGCTGGACGCCACCGTGCAGGCACAGATCCTCGACGTCCTCCGGGAGGCGAAGGAGCGTGGCAACGCGGTCATCCTGATCTCGCACGACCTCGCGGTGGTCGCGCGTCTCGCCGACCGCGTCGCAGTGATGCGCGACGGTGAGATCGTCGAGTCCGGCACCACGGCACAGGTCCTGTCGCGGCCCGAACACGACTACACACGCAGGCTGCTCGACTCCGTGCCGTCGCGCGCATCCAAGGGCACCTTGCTGACCAGTGGTGCGCAGGTCAGCGGAACACCGGACGACCGTTCCGACCGCCCGCTCGCGATCCGCGCCCGCGACCTGGTCAAGTCGTATACCGGCCCCGACGGTTCGGAACGACCGGCGGTCCGCGGTGTCGGGTTCGATCTCGAGGCGGGCAAGACACTCGGGATCGTCGGCGAGTCGGGGTCGGGTAAGACCACGACGGCGCGCATGGTGCTCGGTCTGACGACACCGGACAGCGGTTCCATCGAGCTCAACGGCCACGCCTGGAGCACCCTCTCCGACGCGCAGCGGCGACGCTCACGGGACCAGATCTCGGTGATCTACCAGGACCCGCTCAGCTCGTTCGACCCGCGCTGGAACGTGCAGCGGATCTTGCGGGACAGCCTGCGGCCCAGCGGTGTCCGCGGCGTCGAGGCCGATCGTCGGGTGTCGGAGCTGCTCGATCAGGTCGGGCTGTCCGACGCATATCGGCTGCGTCATCCGCTGCAACTGTCGGGCGGACAGCGCCAGCGGGTCGCGATCGCCCGCGCACTCGCGCCGGAGCCGTCGGTCATCGTGTGCGACGAGCCGGTGTCGGCTCTCGATGTGTCCATCCAAGCCCGCGTGCTCGATCTGCTCGCCACGCTGCAGGCGGAGACCGGCGTCGCGCTGCTGTTCATCTCGCACGACCTCGGCGTAATCCACCACGTCAGCGACGACATCCTGGTGATGAAGGACGGGGAGACCGTGGAGCACGGACCGGCCGACTCGGTGTTCGGCAACCCGACCCACCCCTATACGGCCGAACTCCTCGCCGCCGTGCCCACCATCGAGGCGAACCTGGTCGGCGCCTGATCGCTCCCGAAGAGGTCAGAGGTCGATGTAGCGGCGTCGGCCGATCCGCTGCTGAGCCGACCGCATGAGGGCCAGCACACGCCGGCGAACCGGTCGGCGACGGACGAACACGACGTCGTGGGACGTCACGGGTGTCGGACGACCGGCACCTCGATGGGTGCGTTCGATCTCCTCGAGCGCGGCATGGAACGCCGCCGGGTCGCCGCCGCGATCGGGGTGCAGAGTGCGCGCGACCCGGCGTCGGGCGTCGCGATACTCCCGATCGGCGTCGGCCCCTCGGGCGTCGTCAGCCACGGAACATCCGGGTGGGCCGCATCCGCGTCGACGACGGAAGCCACTGGTTGACCGGGCGACGCAGCGTGCACAGTGCGGACAGGACCAGAAGGCCGAACTGAATCCAAGCGATCACCACCATCGCCGACCAGACGTCGGGGTAGCGGAACAGCAGGTCGACCCCGACCGGGATGCACAGAAGATTGATCAGGACGACGGTCAGGAACAGGTTGCGACAGTTACGACTGTGATGCGTCGCGGTCGCTGTGAGCAGCGGATACTGGATCGCCAGCAGCACCACGATCATCACCAGCATGAACGGCGGGAAGAACCCGGCGAGTGAGTCGACCTGGCCGGCCTGACTCGCGTTGGCGGGGTCCTCGACGACGCCTTCGGCGAGGCGGGTCCGCAGATCGTCGGTGATCATGCCGAGTTGCAGGAATCCGTAGATGACCGACACGAGTCCGGCGACGGCCGCGCCCCACCAGGCGACGCGAGCATGGACGACCAGCGGCGCCGGCGGGATACCTGGGTCGTCCTCCCGACGCGGGTAGAGCTGCGCGCGGTCGCGATCGGCGGACGTCGTGTTGGCGAGTTCGGCCAGGTCTTCGGCGTCGAGTTCGGCCTGCGTGGGGACGCGATCGTTCCGGTCGACGTCCTCCGCGTCGAACTCGTCCTCGCGCCACGACTCGGTCATGTGCCCGATTGTCCCACCCCGGCCAGTCGGACGGGATCCGGTCGGTTCGCGAGGGTCCTCGGACCGGGCACGATCTTGAGCATCCGACCCACCGTGGCCTGCCACATCGTGCCGTCGGCGGAGATGGTGCCCGTCAGTTCGAGCGGCTCGTCGACCGGCGCATCGCCGACCTTCAGCGTCTCGACCCGGCGTCCTGTCGCGAAGTCGGTGGCGACGTAGTCGATCGGTCCGAGTTGTTGCGGGCGTCCGGGCACCAGCGGCCCGTAGCCGATCGCGTGGATGAGACCGTCGGCACGCGAGAGCTTGGGGAGGGTGGCGATCCGGTCGCCGTTCTCCCACACGCGGTGGCATCCACCGTCTCGGACGTCGATGCGGGTGGCGCCGCCGACGAACGGGGCGTCGGCGGGAACGGATCGGCCGTCGACGGCCATCGGCGGGTACTGATAGCCGTACGTGCTCGGGATGACCAGCGAGTTCCCCCACGCCATCGGCGAGTTCTCCGTGCCCGGACCCGACCGATCGAATGCTCGCATCCGACACACCGTCGATCCGGTGTCGCTCTGTAACACAATCAGATTGGGCGGCTCGGCGTTGTCGACGATGGCCACCCAGCCATCGCCTCCCGGACCGAAGTAGGTCGGCGTGGTGCCCGAACCCCAGGTCAGCTGTCCCGGTTTGCGCGCGGGCCCCCGGTCGTAGGGGCGGCGCCACACCACCCGCGGGGCCTGCCCGGCGTCGGCGCGCATCTCGTAGAGCGCATGGGTGGTGATGATCGACGCCCCAGAGCGTCGGACGGACAGCCCGTTGCCGAGGTCCTCACCCGCCGGCAACCGCGTCGAGGTGACCCGGCGATCCGGTCCGATGGTTCCGACGACCCCATGCGTTGTCGCGAACCACACCCGCCCGTCGAAGTCGGGCGCGAGACCGGTGATCGCATCGCCGGCCGGGATGTGCGACCGCACGTCGACCCGGTCGTCGACGTAGACCTGCCACCCGCGCGCGGTCCGGCGGTGCGCGACGCGCAGCACCGACCCCGAACCGTCGGCGACCACGACCCGATCCTGGTCGTCGAGGTAGCCGTAGACCCCGCCGAGCAATCCACCCTTGGTCAGCTGGGTCGATGCCAGGGGCTGAGCGGTGCGCGGTTCGAAGAGGGTGACCGTCGGTGCGGCGAACGACGGCGGCGAGGTCGCCAGGAACTGGGTGCACAGTGAGACCGGCATGCCGTCGCGACCGACGAACGTCGCCGCACAGGCACCGCCCGGCACGGAGGAGGCCGCGAGTCGGGCACCGACGCCCGGGCCGCGGTTTCCGGTGGAGTCCGTCGATGCGAGGTCACCGTGCATCAGCGAGGTGTCGGCGGGTCCCAGACCGATTGTCGGCGAATCAGGTTGCGCCCTAGCTGGACTCGCCATCAGCGCCGTGCAGGCCGTCGCCGTCACGATCGTCACCGCCATCGCCCTGGCGATCGCCGTACCCCTGCGCACTCGCATCGACCTACTCTCCCCGCACCGCCCGACCTACCCAACCCGCCGACCAACAGTCTCGTCGTCGGCTCGGACAGCCAAGCACAGACCGGGGGTCGGGACAACAGGGTCGGGGGCCTCTGGGTCGGTGCGGGCTGGGCCGGGATCTGGTCGAAAACTGCCGTCCAGCGGGGAGTTGTGTGCAATATCCACGCGACGCGACGTTGGGTGGCAGATTTTGGTCAGGGCCGGGGGCTGGTGCGCGGGGGTGGGGGCGAGAGCGCGCGGGGGCCGCGCCGGGGTGGGCCCACCGCCTGGCCCGGTCACAATCTGCCGCCCTGCAGGCAGCCGCGCGCAATATCCACACGACAACCCGCTCGACAGCAGATTCTGACCACCCCGCCCGACCCCAGCCCCCCCCGAAACCCTCAAACACAGATCAGGGTCATCCCCCATGGACGCGATCAGACCGACCGAGTAACTTTTTGGCCGTGCGGTCAGAAAATAATCCAGACGGACAGTCCGACGAAAGCCCCGCAGATGGAGCGCCTGTCGAGACACACCCGACAGCAGCCTCGGGGTCACCCGCCGAGCATCCCGACGTCCGACGCCGGTCCTTCATCGAGGACGCCCGCCGGCGCCAGATCATCGCGTCGGCGGTCGAGGTGATCGCCGACGACGGATACAGCAAGGCCAGTCTCGCGCGCATCGCACGGCACGCGGGCATCTCCAAAGGCGTCATCTCATACCACTTCGACGGCAAGGAGGAGTTGATGACGCAGGTCGTCATCCAACTCTTCGTCTCCGGCGGGGAGTTCATGGGTCCCCGCATCGCGGCAGAGACCACGCCGCGCGCTCAACTGCACGCCTACCTCGAGTCGAACCTCGAGTACATCGACGCCAACCGGCGCTACATCGCGACGATGACCGACATCGTGGTGAACCTCCGCGACGCCGACGGCAGGTTGCGGTTCGAGGGCGGAGAGGACGAAGAAGCCATCATCGGCCCGCTCGTCGACATCCTCGAGCGGGGCCAGCAGGCAGGCGAACTCGGCGAGTTCGATGCTCGCGTGATGGCACTGCAGATCCGGGACGCCATCGACGGCGTGGCCGGCCGGGTCGCACGTAACGGCGACTTCGACATCGCCCCTTATGCGGCACAACTCATCACGAACTTCGAACGGGCGACCGGCGCCGTCTGAGCCGACCACGCCACCTTCCGGCACACCGACCACCTCACGATCACAACACGCACACCACAGCCACCGAGAGGCGTCATGTCCACCACCGACGTACAGGACCACATTGTGCGACCGGACCCACCTGAACCGAAGGGCGTACCGCCGATCGCCTGGTCGGTACTCGCCCCGATCCTGCTCTTCGCCACGGCCGGAACAGTGTTCGCCGCCAGCAGGTATCACCTCTTCGGCGACGAGCTGTACTTCATCGCCGCCGGCGCGCACCCCTCGGTGAGCTACGCCGACCAGGGGCCGATCCTGCCGCTCCTCGCCGCATTCACCGACGCCCTGCCCGGTGACTCGCTCATCGTGTTCCGACTGCCCTCCATCATCCTGACCGTTATCGCCGTGGGCGTGACCGGCCTGATCGCCCGCGAGATGGGCGGCGGACGCACCGCGCAGGCACTCGCAGCGCTGGCGTACGGAACCAGCACTCTGCTCCTACTGCAGGCGAATCTGTTGGCCACCAACGCCATCGACGCACCGCTCTGGGTGATCATCACCTGGGGGATCGTGCGCTGGGTGCGCACCCGGCAGGATCGGCTGTTGCTCGTGGCGGCGCTGGTCACCGCGCTCGATCTCCAGGCCAAGTGGCTGGTGCCGGTCCTGTGGATCGGCGTCGTCGTCGGAGTGGCCGCCGTCGGCCCGCGCGATCTGCTGCGCCGACCACTGCTCTGGGTGGGCGGACTCATCGTCGTGATCAGCGCGATCCCCAGCATCGTCTGGCAGGCGACACACGATTGGCCGCAACTCCAGCTCAGCCAACAGGTCGCCGTCGAGCAAGCCTACATCGGTGGCCGACTCCTGTTCTTGCCGTTGCTGATCGTGTTCGCCGGGGCGCTCGGTGTCCCGCTGCTGGTCGCCGGTCTCTGGCGGCTGTTCCGCAACTCCGACGCCCGCCCGTACCGCTTCCTCGGTATCGCTTTCCTGGTCGTCGTCGTGATCTTCTTGGCGGTCAATGGCCGACCGTACTATCCGGCCGGGATGCTTGCCGTGGTGATGGCGGCCGGCGCCGTCGGAGTCGCCGACATCGCCGCGCGCCGACGCTCCATCGGCATGGGCGCCGGTGTGGTGGCGGCGACCTCGCTCGTGGTCGTCGTTGTCGCGATGCCATGGAAGCCGGCCGATCAGATCACCCAGGCCGCGAGCGTCGAGGACGCCGCCGCGATGATCTCGGTCTACGGACAATTCGGCTGGCCGGAACTCACCCGCGACGTCCGGGGCGTAGTCGGCTCGGAGAGCGCAGATCCCACCCATCCGACGCCGACGGCGATCGTCTCCGATTCATACTGGCAGGCAGGCGCATTGGAGTACTACGGTTCCGATCTACCGCCGGTCTACAGCCCGTCTCGGGGATTCGGATACCTCGGCACCCCACCCGACTCCGCGACCTCGGTGCTGTGGGTGGACGCCAGCGACAACGGCCGACCGAAAGCGTGTGCCGCCGCCGAACCGATCCGCACCATCACGGGGCGACTCGCGTTCCCCGGCGCCGCAACCGATGTCACCATCTGGCGCTGCTCGGTGGCCACACCGTGGTCGCAGCAATGGACCGACCTGCAGCACATCTGATCGCCACGCGACCACTCGCCCGGTCTGCGCGGGGTGATCACCCCTGTCCGACCGAGTGAACAAGTCCGCCCCGGAGTCGTTCTCCCACCATCGAATCGAGACGGGAGACGACGCCGGGGCGGAGTCGTGTCGAGCGTTCGGTCAGCTGTTCAGCTCGGACAACAGGAAGTTCGCCGACGGCAGCAGCGTACCGAGCAGCGGCAGTGCGTGGTTGACGACGAGACCCGGGAAGATCGGCGGGGTCCCGTCGTGGATCATCCGGACGTTGGCGCCCTGGGCACGCCAGTCGTCGCGCAGGGTCCGCACCTGGCCGTAGGGGATCACGTCATCGTTGAAGCTGCCCTCGAGCAGCACCGGCGCGTTCGGCTTCAGCTTGCCGATGCGTTGCTCGTCGACGACTTTCTGCGCCTCCGGATGCCGCGCGATGACCTTCGACAGCGACTCGCCGGTACGCGTCCACTGCGTGGTGCGCTGGAAACCGAAGGACAGTGCGGTGTCGCCGATGCACTGGGTGGCGACCCGCTGCAGCACCTGGCGTCCGTTGGCGGTGGTCTCCGAGTCGAGGATCGGCTTGAGTGCCGGGTAGCGGGCAGTGAGTCCGTTGATCGCGTAGCCGATGCCGCCGACGATGAACGAGCCGTCGATGCGGTCGATGACCTTGCCGAGGTCAGCCGGCGGAGCACCCGCGTAGGTGGCCTTCACGTTCAGGTCGGGTGCGTACGTCGAGGCCATCTCGGCTGCGGAGGCAGCGGCGCCGCCGCCCTGCGAATAGCCCGAGAACGCAACGGGTGCATCCTTCTTCGCCTTGGCCACATGCAGGGCTGCTCGCGCGGCGTCGAGCATCGCCGCACCGGACTCACGCCGGTTGACGTAGGTGTGGATGCCCGGGGTACCCAGGCCGATGTAGTCGGTGATGACGACGCGGACGCCGTTGAGCAGCATCAGGTTCATCTCGAGCGCGGTGTAGTTGACCGCGATACTCGGCTTCAACGGGTCGATGGCCAGCGGGAAGGACATGAGCTTCGACCCCGCGCACTGGTCGCCCTGGCCGACGGTCCCCGGTCCGAGGACGACGGTGGGCCGGGCGCCCTTGCCGCGCCACGGTGCGGTGGGCTCGACGACGGTTCCGGTGACGGCGGCCGGCTTACCGTCCTGGTAGCTGGACGTGTACATGATCCGCGTCGCGGTCCCGGGCCACTGGTTCTTGATGCCCGGGATCTGCAGCAGCAGCGGTGACGGCTGCGACCGGATGATCGATCCGGGTTCCTTCGAGAAACTTGCCGGCGGCGTGTAGAAGTCTGCCGCCTGCGCCGCCGGAGTGGCCACCGTGAGACCCGCTCCGACGACCACCCCCGTCACGACCATCGTCGCCACTCGCCGCAGAGCTGAGCGAGCTGAGAAACCACCCCGTGTTCGTCCCATGGAGCAGTAAGCTACCGCACAGTAACTTAGCCCGGTGACCGGGGTCATAAACCGGGCCGAATTGTCCGATCCGGATGCGTCGATCCGAATCGGACCGCAGTTCAGACCAGCAGCTCGGCGATCTGGATAGTGTTGAGCGCTGCACCCTTCCGGAGGTTGTCACCGGAGATGAACAGGGCCAGACCACGACCGTCGGGTGCGCCCGGATCCTGGCGGATACGACCCACCAGCGAGTTGTCCTTGCCTGCTGCGGCAAGCGGCGTCGGGACGTCGACGACCTCGACGCCGGCGGCGCTGCCCAGGATGGTCCGGGCCTCGTCGGGCGACAGCGAGCGCGCGAACTCGGCATTGATCGACAGCGAGTGACCGGTGAAGACGGGCACGCGCACACAGGTCCCGCTGACGAGCAGCTCCGGGATGTCGAGGATCTTGCGCGACTCGTTGCGCAGCTTCTGGTCCTCGTCGGTCTCGCCCGAGCCGTCGTCGACCAGCGATCCGGCCAGCGCGATCACGTTGTATGCGATCGGGGCGACGTACTTGTTCGGCTCCGGGAACGTCACCGCACCGCCGTCGAGGACGAGCTTCTCGGCGTCGTCGGCGCCGGCGCGGATCTGGCCGGCCAGCTCCTCGACACCGGCGAGACCGCTGCCCGACACCGCCTGGTACGACGACACGATCAGACGCTGCAGGCCTGCTGCGTCGTGCAGCGGCTTGAGCACCGGCATCGCGGCCATCGTGGTGCAGTTGGGGTTCGCGATGATGCCCTTGGGCGGGTTCTTCGCGAGGTGACCGTTGACCTCGGAGACGATCAGCGGGACGTCGGGGTCCTTGCGCCATGCCGACGAGTTGTCGATGACGGTGACACCGGCGGCCGCGAAACGCGGGGCCTGTTCCTTGGACATGGTCCCGCCGGCCGAGAACAGGGCGATGTCGAGTCCGCTGGGATCTGCGGTCGACGCGTCCTCGACCTCGATCTCACCGCCTGCCCACACCAGCTTCTTGCCCGCCGACCGCGCCGATGCGAAGAACCGCACATCGTCGGCCGGGAACGAACGCTGCTCGAGCAGGGCGCGCATCACGCCGCCCACCTGGCCGGTGGCCCCGACCACTCCGATACGAACACCCATCAGATTCCCCTTCGCTGCACTCGCTGCGGCATGATCTAGCGGCCCGTCCCGGCGTACACGACCGCTTCCTCGTCGCCGCCCAGATCGAAGGCCTTGTGCAGCGCGCGCACGGCATCGTCGAGTTCGCTGTCGCGGGTCAGGACCGAGATGCGGATCTCCGAGGTGGAGATGAGCTCGATGTTGATGCCCGCGTTGCTGAGCGCTTCACAGAAGGTGGCGGTGACGCCCGGATGCGACTTCATCCCGGCACCGACCAGCGACACCTTGCCGATGTGGTCGTCGTAGAGCAGCTCCGTGAAGCCGATCTCGTCGCGAAGCTTGGTCAGCTTCTCGACGGCCAGCGGTCCGAGCTCGCGCGGCAACGTGAAGGTGATGTCGGTCTTGCCGGTGTCCACCTTGGAGACGTTCTGCAGGACCATGTCGATGTTGATCTCGGCATCGGCGACGGCCCGGAATACGCGCGCGGCGTAACCCGGCTTGTCGTCGAGTCCGACGACCGTGACCTTGGCCTCGCTGCGGTCGTGCGCAACGCCGGTGAGAATCGCTTCTTCCACGGGAATGTCCTCCATCGACCCGGTCACCATCGTGCCGGGCTTGGTCGAGTACGACGAGCGCACATGAACAGGAACGTTGTATGCGCGCGCGTATTCGACGCAGCGCAGCATGAGGACCTTGGCGCCGCACGCCGCCATCTCGAGCATCTCCTCGAAGGAGACGGTGTCGAGGTGGCGGGCGTCGGAGACGATCCGCGGATCGGCCGTATAGATGCCGTCGACGTCGGTGTAGATCTCACAGACATCGGCCTCGAGCGCAGCTGCGAGTGCGACGGCAGTCGTGTCCGACCCGCCACGACCGAGAGTGGTCACGTCCTTGGTGTCCTGCGAGACGCCCTGGAAGCCGGCGACGAGCACGATCTTGCCCTCGTCGAGTGCGCTGCGCACCCGCCCCGGGGTCACGTCGATGATCTTGGCCTTGCCGTGCACGCTCGTCGTGATGACGCCGGCCTGTGAGCCGGTGAACGACTGCGCCTCCGCCCCCAGCGAATGGATGGCCATCGCCACCAGCGCGTTGGAGATGCGCTCGCCCGAGGTGAGCAGCATGTCCATCTCGCGCGGCGGCGGCGCAGGGCACACCTGGTTGGCGAGATCGAGGAGTTCGTCGGTCGTGTCGCCCATCGCGGACACCACCACGACGACGTCGTTGCCCTGCTTCTTGGTCTCGACGATGCGCTCGGCCACGCGGCGGATGCGTTCGGCGGAACCCACCGATGATCCGCCGTATTTCTGCACCACGAGTGCCACGTTCGGTCCCTCCAAGGTTGTCCGTCTGCGGCAATCACCTTACCGGCGCACGTCCCGGCTGCCCGTGCAGGTGTCGATGAAGTGGAGCAGGCCACACCCGACCTACGATCGTGCGGTGGCCACCTCAACCGAGATCGACGGCACCGACGAGGACGGTGCGGGACGCAGGTCGTCGACCGCGGCGACGCCGTCCACGGCATCGTCCGGAGTCGACGATCCGCCCCCGCGTCCGAGCATCGGTACGTCGGTGACCGGGTGGTTCTACCGGCACCGATCGTGGGTCGAGCCGATCGTCGTCTTCCTCGCGATCCGGGCAGTCGGGATCCTCGTGCTCGCGCGCTTCACCCAGCTGCGCGACACCACCCTCGGCAATGCGCTGGGGCTGTGGGACGGCAAGTGGATGCTGGCCATCGCGGAGTACGGCTACCGTGACGTGCCTTACACCCAGACCGATGCCCGCGGGCTGCACACCATCGACACCGCGTACGCGTTCTTCCCCGGCTATCCGTATCTGGTCGGGACCCTCGCGCGCCTACCCCTGCTGACCCCGTTCGGTTCCGCGATCCTGGTGAATCTGGTCCTCGGATGCCTCGCGGCGGTCGGCGCCGCACGTCTCGCCGGGTTCTGCGCGAAGACGATGGGCGATCGGTCGCCCATCGGCTCGTCATCACCCCGACGGGTCGGCCTGCTGGCCGCGGCACTCTTCGCCGCCACACCGATGTCAGTGGTGCTGAACATGGCCTACACCGAAGCGCTGTTCTGCGCGCTCGCGGTATGGGCGTTGATCGGCGTCGTCGAGCACCGATGGATCCTCGCCGGCATCTGCGCCTCGCTGGCCGGACTCACGCGCCCGACCGCGGCCGTAGTCATCGGAGTGGTGATCCTGGCCGCGCTGATCGCCCGCAAGGACGGTCCGCGCGCCTGGGCCGCCGTCGTCATCAGTCCGCTGGGCTACCTCGGCTACCTCGCCGTGGTGTGGGCCCACACCGGGTCGCCGACCGGGTGGTTCCGGATCCAGACCGAAGGGTGGGGCACCGAGTTCGACTGGGGTGTGGCCACCGTCAACTTCGTCAACGACGTGCTGGTGAACAGCGGCGAGGTCGCGCCGGTCGCCACCGCGTGGATCATCCTCGCGACGCTGTTGCTCCTGGGGGTCGCGGTGTGGTCCCGACTGCCGTGGCCGATCCTGCTCTACGGCGCTCTGGTCGTCGCATCGATCGTGCTGTCCAGCGGACTGATGATGAGTCGGGCTCGCCTTCTGCTCCCTGCCTTCGTCCTGCTCATCCCGATCGCGATGCTGCTGGCACGCCTCCGCACCGGTCCGATGCTCGCGCTGCTGATCCCGATCGTGATCGGCAGCTCGTGGTTCGGCGCCCACATGATCACCGTCTACCCGCACGCGATGTAGGTGGTCGGCGCACAGTCGGCGAGTTCGAGCGCACGATCGACGGTTTCGAGCGCACGATCGACGATTTCGAGCGCACGATCGACGGGGCGGGCACGCACTAACCTGGATGCATGGCCACCACCCTCGACAGCGAGCCCGTCGCCGGCACCCTCGAACGTCTCTATGCGCAGGCCGAAGGCCAGGTACGCAGGCCACGATCCGACGGCCCGCGCCCGAGCGGCAACGCGCTGCCGCTGAGCGACACCACCCAATCGCCGCCACTGTCGTCGGCGCAACGCCGAGCCGACGACGCGAGCGAGTCGTTCATGGCCATCGGCCGCGACACCGGCCGGCTCCTCTACTCGCTCGTCCGGGCCACCCGCCCGACGACGGTCGTCGAGTTCGGCACGTCCTTCGGCTTGTCGACGATCCATCTGGCGGCAGCCCTGCGCGACAACGGCGGTGGGCACATCCACACCACAGAGCTCAGCGCGTCGAAGGTCGCCGCGGCATCCGCCACCTTCACCGACGTCGGCCTCGCCGACCTCATCACCGTGCACGCAGGTGACGCCCTCGAGACACTCGCCGACATCCCGGCGCCGATCGACTTCGTCGTCCTCGACGGGTGGAAGGACCTGTACCTACCCGTCATCCGGCTGCTCGAGCCCCGGCTCGCATCGGGCACCTTGATCCTCGCCGACAACGCCGAGAGCCCCGACCTCGCCGACTATCTCGAGCACGTCCGCGACCCGGCGAACGGCTACACCAGCGTCAACCTGCCCGGAAAGGTCGGCGACACCGTCGAACTCAGCGGTCGGGCATGACCGGCCGATGATGCGGGGCGCCGACGGTCAGTCGGCGACCCGACCCGCAGCCGCCTCGAATCCCGCGCAGAGGTAGGCGATGCCCTGGTCGAGTCGCGCCCGGAGGTCGACCAGCGTGCGCGCCTCCTCGCTGCCGGCGAGACGACCGAGGTGCGGCGGCGGCGCACTCGAACGGCCCTCGATCAGGTCGACCAGACCGCCGGGGTGGTCATCGGGCGACGACTCCGCTCGGAGCAACTCGTCACCGACCGCCGCCAGCGCCACCCCCTGGACGAAACCCCAGACGGTGAGCGCCATGTCGGTGGCCTGCTCGATCGAGACACCGAGATCGAGGAATCCGGCGGCGAACCAATCGAGACAGCGCAACGCCTCGTCGCCGAAGCTGTGCCTCGGCGAGGCATAGGCCAGCACCACCCAGGGGTGCGCGCGGTACAGGTCCCAGTCGATGTCGACCGCGATCTGCACGCGTTCACGCCAGGTCCACTCGCCGTCCTGATCCCAGGGGTACGAGAACTGCCGACCGGTCTCCTCGGACATGGCCTGGATCAGGGCGTCCTTGTCGGCGACGTGCCGGTAGAGCGACATCGCGCCGACGCCGAGTTCGTCGGCGATCCGGCGCATCGACAACGCAGACAGCCCGTCGCGATCGGCCAGCGAGATGGCCACGTCGACGATGGCCTCGAGCGTGAGCTTCGGGTTGTCGGCGGTCGGCACGTCGTCCATTCTCTCGTCCGATCGGGGGACCTGCCGGGTCGACCCGGGAATATTCGAGTTGCGTACAGCGTACTCATGGTCATACCGTCAACGCGTACGGCGTACGCGCCGACCGCACCGCACCCGCCAGGGTGCACATCTCAGGAGCACCCAGTATGTCGACCATCCAGCCCGGAGCTGCAGATCAGACCACCGGTACCACCCCGGCGACCGATCGACGCGCCTGGTGGGGACTGGCCGTCCTGACGCTTCCGGTGTTGCTGGTGTCGATGGACTTCTCGGTCCTTTATCTGGCGATCCCCGCGATCACCGACGCCATCGAGCCGTCGGCGACCCAGCAGCTGTGGATCCTCGACATCTACGGCTTCCTCATCGCCGGCCTGCTGATCACGATGGGCAATGTCGGCGATCGGGTCGGTCGGCGGCGCGTACTCCTCCTCGGCGCCGCGCTATTCGGTGTCGCATCGGTGGTTGCCGCGTTCGCCCCGACCGCCGCGGTGCTGATCATCGCCCGCGCGGTGATGGGCATCGGTGGCGCGACCCTGATGCCGTCGAGCCTGTCGCTGATCGCCAACATGTTCCCGAACGCCCGCGACCGCGGCAAGGCCATCGGCGTCTGGACCGCGGCCTTCGCCGGCGGTAGCGCGATCGGTCCGGTCGTCGGCGGTGTTCTGCTGCACCACTTCTGGTGGGGCGTCGTGTTCCTGATCAACGTACCGGTGTTGGCCGTGCTCTTCGTGCTCGCACCCAAGCTCGTGCCCGAGTACCGTGCCGAGTCGACCGGCCCCTTCGACATCACCGGCGTGGTGCTGTCACTGGCCGGCATCCTGCCGATCGTCTACGCGATCAAGACGCTCGCCGCTGACGGTGCGGGAGTCGGAGTCGTGCTGATCGGCGTGTTCGGCGTCGCGATGTTCGCACTGTTCATCGCTCATCAGCGTCGGGCGGCGACCCCGCTGCTCGATCTGGCCCTGTTCCGCAACGTCCAGTTCAGTGCCGCCGTGGTGACCGCTCTGGTCGGCATGATGGCGCTGGGTGGGATGTCGTACCTCACGGGCGTCTACCTGCAGTCGGTGATGGGCCACGACGTCCTGGCCGCCGCGTTGGCCGGCCTGCCGATGGCGGTGGCCGTCGCGACCTTCTCCATCGGCGCGACCCGGATCGCCACCTTGGTGGGGACCCGCACCGCCTTCGTCGGTTCGGTCGTCATGGCCGCCACCGGCAACCTCGGCCTGCTGTTGCTGACCACGTCCAGCCCGATCTGGATCTACCTCGTCTTCACCTCGATCGCCGGCGTCGGCTACGGCATCCAGTTCAGCCTGGTCTCCGACGTCGTGGTGGGGTCGGTGCCCGTCGAACGGTCGGGCGCGGCGTCGGGCATCTCGGAGACGAGCTTCGAACTCGGTACCGCCCTGGGGCTGGCCCTGCTCGGATCGTTGGCGACGCTGGTGTTCCGGGCACACTCGGACGGCGCGATGTTCGGCGACACACTCGGCGACACCCTGCATCGGGCCCTGGGTATGGGTCCCGCGGGCGATCAACTCGCCGACGCCGCCCGACAGGGTTTCGTCGACGGAATGCAAGCGGCCTCACTGGCCGTCGTGATCGCGCTGGCCGTGCTCGGCGTGGTGCTCGCCGTCGTGATGCGCGGACGACCCGCCCCCGCGGTGGCGGAGGAGCCAGCCCACGAGACCGCCGACTGCCCGGCGCGCTGACCGGCGGCCCCACCCGCGAGACGGCCATCCCCTGCGCGGATCTCTAGTCTGGGCCGAGTGCACCGACTGATCGCCGAACGCTGGAGCGCGCGTGGCTACGACGCCACCGCGGACATCACCACCGAAGACCTGGACAGCATCCTCGAAGCAGGGCGCTGGGCCCCGACGTGGGGCCGAGTGCAGCCGGTCCGGTTCGTCGTCGGGGTGCGGGGCGACGAGACGTTCGACGGCCTCGTGGAAGCCCTCACCCGCGGAAATGCCGGCTGGGCGCCCGCGTCGTCGGCGCTCGTCCTGGTCTGCACCGCCGACGACCCCGACGACGAGAAGGCTCACACCTACGCGGCGGTCGACGCCGGGCTGGCCGTGGGGCAGATGATCCTGCAGGCCGAGTCCCTCGGCTACAACGGACATCCGATGGCGGGCTTCGACGCCGCGGCCACCATCGAACGCTTCGCCATCCCCGCCGACCGCCGACCGCTGGTCCTGCTGGGCATCGGCAAACTCGCCGACCCGGCCACCGTCGCCGCCGAGATCCGCGAACGCGACGAGGCACCCCGGGAGCGACTGCCGTTGTCGGAGATCGCCTTTGCCGGCTCCTGGGGGCATCCGTTGCACTGATCGCCGCACTCGGCGCCCACCCGCCAACCCGGTCCGGGCCCGGGTGGGCGAGCCGATCGAGCGTGTGCGCGCCTGCCGGGAAATCGGGAGCCTTTGGCCTCACCGACGGTGAGGAGTACAGTCACGAGCATGCAGCGCGCACTCCTCCTCGGTTGCCGCGGCGGGGTCTGACACGACCGGCCCTCCGTCGCGGGGCCTTTCGACGTGCCGGTCATCTTCCCCATCCGATTCGGAGAGATCGACCATCATGGCAGCAGCAGACACTTTCACCTCCGGCGCGAGTCGCATCGTCGAACCGTCCGGCCCCATCCCCGACGGTCAGCCGTCCTGGAACACCCAGCGCAGTTCCGCGATGCCGGTACACCGGTACCGGCAGTTCGCCGACGAGGTCGAGCGGGTCGCAGTGCCCGATCGCACCTGGCCCGATCGGACCATCGAGCGGTCACCGCTCTGGTGTGCAGTCGACCTGCGTGACGGCAACCAGGCACTGATCGACCCGATGAGTCCGGCCCGCAAGCGGCGGATGTTCGATCTCCTGGTCCGGATGGGCTACAAGGAGATCGAGGTCGGTTTCCCGTCGGCGAGCCAGACCGACTACGACTTCGTCCGCGAGATCATCGAGGACGGCGCGATCCCCGACGACGTCACCATCCAGGTGCTGACGCAGTGCCGGGACGAGCTGATCACCCGCACCTTCGACGCCTGCCGCGGTGCCGCGAACGTCATCGTGCACTTCTACAACTCGACGTCGGTGCTGCAGCGACGCGTGGTGTTCCGCGCCGACAAGCCGGCCATCACCAAGATCGCCACCGATGCCGCGCACAAGGTTCTCGAGGAGCAGCAGAAGTACCCGGACACCAACTGGCGCTATCAGTACTCACCGGAGTCCTACACGGGCACCGAGCTGAGCTACGCCAAGGAGGTGTGCGACGCCGTCACCGAGATCATCGCGCCGACACCCGAGAAGCCGATGATCATCAACCTGCCGGCAACCGTCGAGATGGCGACACCGAACGTGTACGCCGACTCGATCGAGTGGATGCACCGCAACCTGGCTCGTCGCGACTCGATCATCCTGAGCCTGCATCCGCACAACGACCGCGGAACCGCCGTGGCCGCAGCCGAACTCGGCTACCAGGCCGGTGCGGATCGCATCGAGGGCTGCCTGTTCGGCAACGGTGAGCGCACCGGAAACGTGTGCCTGGTGACGCTGGGCATGAACCTCTTCAGCCGCGGCGTCGACCCGCAGATCAGCTTCTCCGACATCGACGAGATCCGCCGGACCGTCGAGTACTGCAACCAGCTCAACGTCGCCGAGCGGCACCCCTACGGCGGCGACCTGGTCTACACGGCCTTCTCGGGCAGCCACCAGGACGCCATCAACAAGGGCCTGGACCAGATGAAGGTGGATGCCGACGCCGCCGACTCCGACGTCGACGACATCCTCTGGCAGGTCCCCTACCTGCCGATCGACCCGAAGGACGTCGGCCGCAACTACGAGGCCGTCATCCGGGTCAACAGCCAGTCCGGCAAGGGTGGCGTGGCCTACATCATGAAGGCCGACCACGGCATGAACATGCCGCGGCGTCTGCAGATCGAGTTCAGCCGCGAGATCCAGAAGATCACCGACGGTGAGGGCGGCGAGGTCAACCCGAAGGCGATGTGGGATGTCTTCGCCGAGGAGTACCTGCACCCGATCTGGCCGCTGGAGCGCATCCGTCAGCGCGTCGACGCCGCCGAGGTCGACGGCGGAGACGACCACATCACCGCGGTGGTGAAGGTGGAGGGCACCGAGCGCGAGATCGTCGGCAGCGGCAACGGTCCGCTCGCCGCATTCGTCGACGCCCTGTCGACGGTCGGATACGAGGTCCGCATCCTCGACTACACCGAGCACGCACTCACCGCGGGCGGCGACGCCAGCGCCGCGTCGTATGTGGAGACCGAGGTCAACGGCGAGACCGTGTGGGGCGTCGGCATCGCTTCGTCGATCACCACCGCGTCCCTGCGTGCGGTGGTGTCGGCGGTCAACCGCGCCCACCGCGTGACTGCGCCCGTCGAGGTCGAGACGGACGCCGCGCCGCGCACCTGGGCTCCCTGAGCTCGAACCACCAGTCCCGACAGCTCATCTCGACAAGTCCGGTCCCGGTACTCTCCTGCCGCACCGAACCGCGCCTCGGCGCGCCCCGAAGAACCACGGTCACCGGGTGATCCCCGGTTGCACCGTCAACGGGCATGGGCCGGGGTCCGATCACCAGCGGGCGATCCTCGCTGCGGACCCCGGTCCATCCTGGTCTGGTCGAGTCGGCTGACGGCCCCTGACCCCCTCGGCAACGACGGTGCGCCGAGATCGGGCAAACTCACGGTTCGAGCCTGCCCAGGCAGGTACATCATGGGCGACGTCCGATTTCTGGGACTAGGCCGGCACCGTGGGCGTGAATAGTGTCGAGTCGATGCCATCAACGCAGTGCCCCCAGGCTGTAGTTCACCGTTCGTCGCAGCAGCTTCGGAACGGGCGCTACCGGACGAGAGCGGGTGCAGTCGAATCGATGTCACTCTCACGATTAAGAGTCCAGTTGCCCGGCAACGAGATCCGACGTCCCGCCCATCAGATTCCCGGGCTGACAGTGCGGTTTCGCGTGTGGGCATTGGTAATCGTTGCTGCGGCGGCCTTGGCATCGGCGACGAGCGGTATCGCCTCGGCTGCAGCCCCATCCGCCTGGGACGGGCAGTACTCGCTCAAACGATTCGCAGCCACCAAGACCGGGACCAGTCTGGCTGCTCGCCAACCCGAACCAGACTTCGCCGATACGTACACCTTCGTCACCACATGCACAGACGGACGCTGCGTGGCCACGGTCGTGGCAGGTCCCACGCCCGAGAACCACACGCTGCCGCGCCCTCCGCGTTACACCTGGGAGGACGGGTCGTGGGTACACCGTTACGACTGGGAGTGGGACTGCTACCAGGGGCCGGGCAAACCGAAGATCTGGGCGCCGGCTCATTCGTTGGCGGTCTACACACCTCGCGCTGACGGCACCTTGGACGGCGTCTGGCGCACCGAGATAGACCACGGTCCGTGCGCAGGAACCGTGATCATGGCGGTTGCTGCATATCCTGTCGATCGCAACAGGTGGACTCTCTCATGACGCCGGAGTTCTCCATGTCCGGACGGTGATCGGACGTGGCCGCGTGGGGCTCGATGACGGGCACGCTGTGTATGGCACGAAGCTGCGATCGGCGGGTCTATGCACGCAATTACTGCCAAATGCACTACAAACAGCTGCGCCGAGGAACGGACCCCGACAGATCTCCCCGGCCGCGGGTAGGAGAACCCGACGGCTTCGGCCGCTACGGCCTCGTCGACGAAACCGCAGACGGCCTTCTGTGCCACGAATGTGGCCTCCGGATCCGGGGGCTGGGCGTCCACGTCTATCAGCGCCACGGGATAACCGCCCGTGAGTACAAACTCAGCCATGGCCTCAATACCGGACGAGGCCTTCTGCCGGCCGCGACCCGTGAGGTCAAATCCGCCAAAGCCCGGGACCAGATCGGGTCGCGGGGATGGGAGAAGCTGCTCCAATCCCGTGACCCTGAGGCCTCTCGCCGCGCACGCACTTCGCGCTCGTTCCAGCGAGCCGGGGCATCCGCTGTGGCGCAGAGCCGAACCGCTGCCGCAAACGGCAAGCGAGCCCGAAGGGTGCGCGTCTGTAGCTGCGCAATCTGCGGCAGCTCGTGGTGTCCGCTCCCGCCGGCCGGGTACAAGCGACAGACATGTTCAGATCGATGCTGGCGCGAACTGTTGTCGCGAAGACGGCTGAAGTCCACGCGCGGACCGCACGGCGACGACGTCTCGACACTCGCAGGAACAATGAGAAGCACCACTGCGGGCCGAGAAAGACCGGTCACACGGTGAGGTCGGTGCTCACATCGTCATGTCACCTGCCACCCGCTGCTCTCGTCGAGTTGCTCCAAGGCGCTCGCTGTCAACTCTCGACTGCTCACGCTCCCATCGATCGTGGTGACAACAGTGACCACAGCATGCCTGCCGGGGGGCTGGACCCGGACCGTGACAGTTCCGGAGCCGGCCTCGGCGAGGCACGAGGCGATCAGGCGGTACAACTGAGATCGTGCCGAAGCGGCCACCTCAACAGTGTCCAGCGCGCCGTCGTCCAGGAGTTGCACCGACACCCCCCGCGCCCGGGCTTGCCAGGCGGCGCGATTGATCTCGGGCACATCGAGTGCTCGCGCTCTGATGCTGTCACGCAGCAACGCTTCGAGTAGGCGAGCACGTTCGACGTCCCCATCGGACATCGAATCGTGGGCGATGAGGCCCAGCATGGGTCTCGCGAGTCGATCCAGTCGGGTCTGCTGCGCTGCGCGTTCGATCTGCGCGGCCTCCGCGGCCGCGCGCTGTGACTCCAGCCGGGTCTGATCTGCGCGCAGGCGGAACAGTGTGGTGATCGCCGGCCGCAACAGCCAGGCAAAGTAGGTCGCCATCAACATCACCCCTGCGTTGGACACGAACAGTCCCAGGGTGATGGAGACAGGTTGCGACACGACCAAAGACCACGACACAAGCACGACGAGAGCGGCGATCTGTCCTCCCCAGGCGCACAGCACCCGGCCTCGCGTGCAGAGAAAGGCGCACAACACTGCTCCCCCTCCGACGGCCGGAGCCAACTGCAGTGGGTCGAGAGGAACCGGCAGCGACGGGCACAGCACGCCGACCTGGGTTGCTGGGATAGCGGAGACGAATACAGCTGCGCGCCAGGGCAACGGATCGCCAGGCACCCGCAGCAAGACGATCGCGCCGGCGATCAAGCTCATCAACGCAACTATGGCGACAGGCAGGCGCGCCTGCACACCGATCGTTCCGACCGTCACGGTGGTACCGGCAAGCACCACCGCCGCAGCCACCATCGCGGCCCCACGCGTATAGAGGCCGATGACCCCGGCGACGTCGTTACGGTCCTTCGAATACCGGGTCTGTGTCAACGCCGCCACTCGAGTTCCACCACAGTCCCTGCACCAGGCTGACTCCGAACAGAAGAGCGCCCCCCGGCAATTCGGCTCATCCGGCTGGTGATACTCAGGTTGATCCCGAGCCGACCCGTTCCGAGTGCGTCGACGTCGAATCCGGAACCGGAATCAGCGACCACCACCCGAATGTGATCGCGTTCGAATGTCACCTCACCCCGTCGATGGACATCGCCACCTGCGTGTCTGACACTGTTACGGAGCGCTTCGGCTGCGGCTGCGATGATCTCGGCGACCACGTCAACTGGGTAGAGATGATCCGTCCGGTCGTCGTCGTCGATGATGACCTCGAAGTTCGTGGTGTCGTCGATACTGCCCAGAACCCCCTCCAGACGAGTGACGATCGCGGCTGCCCCGACCTGACCGATTGCGTCCGGGCGGCCCGTCAGGTCGTCCAGTTCTGCGAGAGCTGCGCGCGCGTGTCGGCGCGTTCCGTCATCATGAGGCTCCCGGTGGGCTTCCAGGAGCGTTGCGAGCACATGGTCGTGAATCAGCGCGTCGAAACGCGCTCGTTCAGCATCACGGGCAGCACGCGCTGCCGATACACGCGCGTCACGGCGGACCACCGCACCGGTGACATCAAGCAACCGGGCGGTTCTCAACGCAGTCACCACCGCCAACACGAACACACAGCTGTACGTCGAGGCCCACAGTGCTTCGTAGGCGACGCGCGGAATCAGCGACTGGTCGCTCACAAGTCCGAGTTGGTTCGTCAACGCCGACAAAGTGGTGGCACTCACCTGCACCACCAGAGCCCAGATCGCTCGCATGGCCAGCGCGGCACTCAGCCCGACGAGTCCGGAGAAGATCACCAGCCAGTTACCGCGCAGTTCCTCGAGTTCGCCGCCGTTCCAGGCGACCAGCCACAGACTTATCGCCACTATGAATCCGACAGCCGCGAGACGCGCAAACACCCGCACCCAACGGAGATCCTCGGCGAACGTCGCCGTCAACAGCGCGCATCCGGGAACCACGGCCAAACCGATCGCCGCGGGCGTCCACCAACCGGACACGAGCGCGTCAGCTCGCCTCATCTCCGGAATCGACACGAAGAGAAAGGCCACGAAGCCGGCGCCGACGAATCGCGACAACAATCGTTGAATCCGCTCTCCGTCGAGACCGTGCTTCACTGCTGGTCTCGTCGATGCGGGGGAAGAAGTCCGTCCTCGACTGCACGCTTGAACAGGTCCAGCTTGGTCGGTGCCGGGCGTCCCGCCTCCGCATACTTCTGCCGGATTCGTTTGAGATACATGTTCACCGTGTCGACCTGCACATACATGATCTCGCTGATCCTGCGTGCGGTGTGGCCGTTGGCGTACAGCGTCAGCACCCGTTGTAGTTGTGGACTCAAACGCACCGCGTCCAGCTCGGGATCCGAGTCGATCGCCGCGGCCCATTCCATCCCCAGCACCGGATTGCCTCGAGCGGCTGCTGCAATGGCCGCTACCACGTCGGCCCGGTCCGCACTCTTGCTGACCATACCCAGCACCCCTGCTCGCGCCGCCGAACGAAGCAGGTCCGGATACTCTCCTGAGGTATAGACCAGGACACCGAACCCCGCAGCCCTGAGGCGTTCCACGTTCGACTGGGGAACAGTCCCGTCGGCCAGTCGCAGGTCGAGTATGACCACGTCCAGACGGGCTGCGAGAGAAATCAACTCATCGACGGTTTTCGCCGCCGCGGCCAGACGCATACTCGGCTCGTCCTGAAGAACGCGTTCTATACCCCACACCGCCGATTGATGATCGTCGACGATTCCCACGCTCAACTCCATGCCGACCTCTCACCCGTGATGCATTCCGTCACACGCCGACGATAAAGCGGCCAGCGATTCCGCGACACCGGCTTGACGAGCTCGATTCGCAACGTCCGATTTATGGGACTATCCCTGCGATTGCCGAGCTCATTAATGTGAGCACCCGAGTGGGCTGACCCTGACACTCCCCCTGAGTTCGCCTCACCGGGGTCCAGCACGGAACGCCCACAGACTCTGCCATCGGAGGTCCAGCCTTGAGTAACGCGCGAGATGTCATCGACAATCACATCACGGCATTCAACAGCCGCACCCCCTCGGATGAACCATGGTCTGAAGATGCTCAACTGGTCTCACCAGGTGGCGTGTTCACCGGACGCGAGCAAGTACTGGAATTTCTGTCGGTGTTCCAGACCGCCTTCTCGGCCGGAACTCTGAGCATCATCTCGTCGGTGGAAAGCGGCGACGACGCATCAGTCGAGGGATTGTTCGACGGAGTTCACGATGGCCCTCTGCGGAGCCCATCCGGGACCGTCGAGGCAACCGGCAAGTCGGTGTCGTTCCGATGGAGCGCGACTTACCACATCGACGGCAACACTCTGCTCTCCGAGCACCTCTATTTCGACCAGCTCGACTTCCTGACACAACTCGGGCTGGCCGGCGAATAGGTACTGCGAACCGACCCAAAGAGTTGAGCAAAAGGCCCTTTCAGCCCAGATCACGCTTCGTCTCGGAAGGTGAACTCAGAGACTGTCTGCGGGCGCTTGAGCACGCGCTGAGGTCCGGTGAGTGCCCGTCGGTGCGGGTGGCGATGTAGGCGATGCGCATGGGGCGTGGTGGGTGGTACCGGGGTCGTCGGTGACGACGAGGCAGATCAGCGGCGCAGCCGGCGGAACAATTCCTGGACGTGGTAGACAAGCGGGCCGGGATCGAATCCGCATCCACGGCAGCGCGATACGAGGTACTCGGAATACGCGAAGTT
The DNA here is from genome assembly GCF_000334455.1 of Gordonia soli NBRC 108243. Classification (GTDB taxonomy): domain Bacteria; phylum Actinomycetota; class Actinomycetes; order Mycobacteriales; family Mycobacteriaceae; genus Gordonia; species Gordonia soli. The sequence goes on along the minus strand of NZ_BANX01000005.1, from coordinate 349,201 downwards.
GCGGGTCGGTGCAGACGATCCGCGGATGACAGACTTTCATGCACTGCGGCGATATGCCGGTCGCCATGAACGTAGTTCCGCCAACTCTCCACCGCGAGCCACGTCTATCGCAGATCAGCGCCAATCGCACCTCGGTGTATGTAGACAATCTCGACGACCAGCGCGCACACCGTGACGAGAGCACTGAAAGCGGTTGCTGCGGCGGCAGGTTCGGTGACAACAAAGATGATCGTGACGGTCAGACCGACGGTGGCCACAACCGCCGCGACCCGAGCGATTCGAGCGCCGCGCCGCGCCGCGGCAAGTTGATCCGCCACCAACGGTCCAGGCCGCCGAACTGGTCGTGATCCTCCATCTCCCACCACATCCAGTATAGACTGAATCCACTTCACACTGGCGAATCGTTCGCCGACGGACTGGCCGCGCGCGGCCCAGGTCGCGGTTTTGAACAGACGACCACACGAGCTCCCCAGTCACCCATGCGCCGTCACGCAGCAGCGCCATCGTGGTTCATCCGTCGCGTCATCAGATACTCGTACGAGGCGATCGGCCTGTTGGACGATCCTGCCCTCAGACCAGCAGGTGGCGCCATCGGCCTGGTACGTCGTGGTGCAGCCATCGCACGATCTCAGGATCTTTCGGCTCGTCGACCATGGCGCCCTCCTGAATACTCGCTCAGTTGGCGTATTGCTCAGTGCCGCCTGACCAGAACCTGTACGACTGGGATGGAGGTGTCATCTGATCGCACTACGGACGGCACCTTCCAGGGCGTCGGCGGTCAGGTCCAGAGCGATAGTGCTGCGCTGTGCGCGACAGATCGCCACAGTGCCTTCGACCGAGGCCACGATCAACGTGGCGAGGCGTTCGGCCTCGATGGCGTTGGCTCCGTGAGCTCGCATCGCGTCGGCGAGCAGCTCGATCCACTGCGTAAACGCACTCGCCGCGGCCCGCAGGGGTGAGTCGTCGTCGTCGGGCTCCTCAACCGAGACCGCCAGCACCGGGCAGCCGGCCCGGAACTCACTGTCCACGACGATCTTTCGCCACAGATCGATGAATGATCGCAGTCCCGCGACCGGATCCGAGGCCGCCAACTCTGCGGTCAGTGTGCGGGTGATCATCGCGTCCGCGAACTGCACGGCTTCGACTGCCATCTGCGTCTTCCCGCCCGGGAAATGGTGATAAGTCGACCCCAACGGAGCTCCCGAGTGTTTCGCCAGCTCCCGCACGCTCGTCGCGCGGAGTCCACGCCGCCCTAGCAGGTCGGCCGTCCCGGCGACCATCTGCTCACGCGCTCGAGATCGAGCCATCACGTCCTCCCGCTCCTCTTGCCTATGACGACCGTCTTAGCGTACCGTCCACGACAAATATTACGAGCGTCATAATCCTAGAGGGGTGCATCCGCCGTGCCGATGATCCAACTGACCCTGCCCGTCGACGTCCTGAGCGCCGAGAGCCGCACACAGCTGCAATCGACTCTGGCCGCGACGCTGCTGCAGTGGGAGGGCGCACCCGATACCGCGTTCTTCCGATCGTTGACGTGGTCGCGCATCGACGAGATCCCCCGGGAGTCGTTCGGCAGCCTGGGCGACGAACTGCCGCGGTTCCGTATCGATGTGACCGTCCCGCAGGGCGCTCTGTCCGATCGCCGCAAAGCCGGACTCGTCGAGCAGGTCACCCGCGACGTGTCGACGGCGGCCGGCCTGACGGACAGCGACGGGTTGCGGGTGTGGGTGCTCGTCCACGAGCAGCCCGAGGGCACCTGGGGTGCGGGAGGCGCGATCGTCCGATTCGCCGACCTCAAGGCCCTCGCCGCCGGCGCCACGGCGTCGAGCTGATGCGGGAACTGCAACTGATCGGCGCGCACGATCTGCAATGGCGTGAGCGCCCCTCCCCGCACCTGCAGGACATTCGTGATGCGATCGTGCGTCCGTTCATCGCCTCACGCTGCGACGGCGACACCCTGCCCATACACCGGCATGTTTCGCGTGCCATGCAGGTCGGAATGCGGGTCGGCCTCGTCGATCCCATCGTGGGCAGCATCTGCGGCACGGTGCCCTTTCGAGGCCCGATCGGTATCGGGCACGAATGCGTCGCCGAGATCGTAGAACTGGGCGCGGCCGTCACCGACCTCAACGTCGGCGACATCGTGGTGGTGCCATGGGCGGTGTCGTGCGGTGACTGCGTCGAGTGTCGGCGCGGTCTGACGGCGAAGTGCTGGACGACCGCCTCAGGATCCACGTTGTCGGCGTTCGGGTTCGGACCGGCCAGTGGGCCCTGGGGTGGGATGGTCGCCGACCTGCTGCGAATCCCCTACGCCGACCACATGCTCGTCAAGGTCCCCGACGGACTGAATCCGCTGCGGGTGGCCGCGGCCAGCGACAACCTCTCCGACGCCTGGCGGTGCGTGGTCCCAGCGCTCGAACAACGACCCGGCGGCTCGGTGCTGGTCCTCGGCGGTGCGGGACAGAGCATCGGCCTCTATGCAGCCGGCCTCGCCGTCGCCCACAGGGCCGAGCACGTGGACTATGTCGATCACCGCCCCGAACGACTGGCCATCGCCGAACGGTTCGGCGCCACCGTGCATCCGGTCCGCAAGCGCAAGCTACGCCGTGCCGATCTCCCGGATCGTCGATACGACCTCGTGGTCGAATGCACCTCCACCGCAGCGGGAGTGGACGCAGCGCTTCGCTCCCTGACCCCCGGCGGAATGTGTACTCCAGTCGGGTATTACCTGCCCCCGGGAACCAAGGTGCCGCTGATGCACATGTACGCCAACGACGCCACCCTGCACATCGGCATCTCTCACGTCCGGCCGATCCTGCCTGCACTCCTCGACTTCGTGGCCACCACCGACTTCCCCGCCGAACTGGTCACGACCACCCTCGCCGACTGGGACGACGCTCCCGTCGCCTACCAAGCACACACCACCAAACTCGTCCTACACCGAGCACCGCTGACGCGAAACGGACCCAACGAACACCCATGACCAGATGCGACGTTTCACCGCATGGTCGGTCGTGAATTCGATTCGAGTGACAAGCGACGCGGAGATCTACGAACAGAATCTCATAGGCCCTACGAGCTCACAGTCCCAGATTCACGTCCCGACAGCGCACTCCGCATACGACGAGATCCTTCTGACGCTGCCGTATTCGCCGCCGCTGCCGGAAACGATCGTGGCGGACTCGTGGTGATGCAGAACGCCAGCAGACAGTCAGTGAAGTACTTCTCTCGGAGGCCGAGGACTTGCCGGTGATGGGCTGACCGAGGCCCGTGTTCGGGTGGCGAACCGACGCGCGGCGGCGCTGCCACAGATGTGGCGGCCAGAGTCGACACCGCAGCCACCTTCCACGCCGTGTCGGCAACCTACAGCTGACCGTCGTCGAACGACGCTTCTCCTCTGCCACGGCCCCTTCCGGGCCCACCACGATCCTGCGTCAGCTGCTGCCGAACTTTCCCGGGTCGATGCACAACTGCCAGGGGCACGGCGGGTTCGATGGCGTGGGTGGTCGGTAGGTGATGGTGATCGATGGGTTCTTGTCACTGAGGGCGAGGGTTCCGCCCGCCGGGACCATAGACGAGCCACCAGCGCCCCCACCCTGAGGTGCGCCGCCGCCCCCGCCGTACACGCCTGCACCGCCTCCGCCACCTCCGACAACGAATCGGACACTTGTATCCGGCTGGCTGGGCGAGCCGGTCCCACCGTTACCCTTGGTTCCAGGAGACCCGGCCCAGTCGAGAAATCCGAGAAACGCTCCGCCGGCGCCGCCGGCGGTGCTTGTTCCGGGCTGTGCCGCCACCCGATCACCATTGTTCGATATGGGTCCGGGATCGCCCGCGTTGCCGCCAGCAGCGTTGTACGCCCCTCCACCGCCGCCGGCGGCGACGAGTACTCGGCTGTCCAGATCATCACCTGCGGTGCGGATATCTGAGGCGCCCCCGCCTCCGGCGCCGGGTACGAACTGCTGTGTCGCCGCATTCTCAGGTGGAGTCCCGCCGCGGCCTCCGCCGCCGACCCCACCAGCCCCGCCGGTCCGGTCGGGGCCAGGCTGGGTATCAGCGCCGTTGCCGGCGACCACAGCAACCAGGGTTCGTGACCGAGGGGGCACCGCGATGGTGCCGGTCACCTCCGCACCCTTGCCACCGGCACGGTTCTGGGATGTGCCGCCGTGGCCACCGATCGCGGTCACCTGCACCGACCCCACACCAGCAGGGAGCTCCAGCGTGTGTGGGCCTGCTGCAGTGTAGGTGCACGTCACCACCCCGGCGAGATCGGGCTGCACGCATTCAGCCGGCAACGCCGCCGAAGCTGAGCCCGGTGCCATCACGAGCGCGCCGACCGTCATCGCCACGCCCGCGGCGCCGCCCATGACGCCCCGCCCGCACCAGCCTCGATGGTCTCGATGGCCTTCAGAATAGTTGGACCGCATCATGATCAGTCGCTCCACTCCATCACCGGGGCACCACGCCCGTTACGCAACGCCACCCGCGGATGAGCGTAAAGTGCACCATCACTCCGCCGGCAGTCCCCAAACCAGGACGCCCGCCCACCACGCGACCGGGTCTGCGGAGGCGTCCGCCTCCGATGGCTCCGTTCGTCGGTCCTCGGCAACGATGGGGACGCTGTCAGACTGTCACGGCACCGTGTATCCCGTTCTGTCTCAGATGCGTTGCCACGGAGACGTCGTCGGACCAATCGCCCCTGTGTACCCGAGTAGCCGATCCCCGCCGTCGACTTCCCCGCACTTCATGAGCGCCGTTGCCGACGGCGATCACGACTCACACTCGATGGTCGGTTGCGTCGGAAACCCAACTGGCGAACGGGTTGTCGCACCGCCGTCACAGTCCCCGCCAGATGCGTCGGCACTATCGGGTTCTACCGAGTGCGGCATCCGAGGCCGATAGCGGCGGCGGGATGAACAGCGATAGTTCGCGTTGGACAACCCTCGGTAGGTCCAAGTGTCGATCAGCGTGTGTTCGCCGGGTCGAGTGGGTGTCCATGGCGCGAGGGCACGGTCAGCCAGCACCAGGGAGACGTAGATCCTCTGGTGCTTGTCAGCTCCACGCGATCAGCTATCGCACGAGACCCTTCTCGCCGCAGGCCTGAAGCGGTGTCTTCGGCCGTTGCTGGAAGGCGGTGAGTTCATCACCACCCTCGCAACTGTGGGGCCGTCAGCTCTGCCGCGATGCACCGAGACGTCGTTCGTCACGGATTATGCACGCCACTGACAAGTTGTTCGGCGATCACTGCTAGGGCGGTGTTGCTTTCCTGGGATAGCCGCCGCAGTAGCTGAAATGCCGCGACAGCGTCGATTCCGAAGCGCTCCATGATGATGCCCTTGGCCTGGCCTATGGTGTCGCGTGAGGCCAGCGCGCTGCGGAATTGTTGACCTCTGCGCGATCCCGATAGTGCGATCGCAGCGTGTGTCGACAGCTGATGCGCAAGATCTTCGAGATCGTCGGAGAAGCTGTTGGGAGTCTCCGAGTACAGGTTCAATGCACCCAACTCTTCGCCGTTGGTGAACAGCTGGATGGCCATGGCAGCACGGACCGGTGTCTGCTCGATGATCGCGAGCGCAAAACGGGGCCAGCGAGATTCATCCGCGAGGTCATCGATACGCACGCTGCGCTGTCTCCATGCCGCTGCAACACAGGGCCCTTCTCCGAGGGTGTGTTGAATCTGATCAACTGCAACAGCGACCGCGCTGGTGGCCGCGGTAGATTCCAAACTGGGCCGATGCGACTTGTGCGTTGACTTGACAACCAAGGTGACAGCGGAGTGATCGACGCCGGGCAAGATGTCTACTGCAGCCTGCGTGACATCGGCCAACAAGGTATCCGGAGTCGTCCACATCTGCCCAGGGGCACCGTGAAGGTCACGTGCCAGTCGCTCGATGTCGCCATGAATTCCACGCTCCTGCATTCCGCCGGTCGAAGCGCCCACACCAATCCCCTCCTCACATCTGGTCGCAAATCACGATGATCGCCACAGAGTGAGTGTCAGCAGATCGCTTCACAGTGCCGACATTCACCTCGACGTCGCGATAGTGTCACCGCTAGCCTAACCTCCACGCCTCGCCACCAGTCCCAGAAGCACAGTCGGCCCGAGCCGTTTGGCCAGCCTGGCCCTGTCAGAAGAGGCAGTGCTGTTGGGAGACAACGAGGCCGGAACACACAGCGAGAGAACGCACGAGGCCGCACCGTCAACGGGCATGGGACGGGGTCCGATTCACCATCGGGCGATCCTCGCTGCGATTCCGGGCCGTACAGCCCACCGTCGGATCAGGAGATCGCGGATTGACCGGACACACCCGTCGCGAGTTCTACCCAGGATGACGTCGCATCATTCGAGCAACGCGCAGCAGACACTACGCGCGGTCCTCGCCATCGCTGGGCTGATCTGCGGACCCGTTCTCGGTCCCGCCACGGTCGTGTGGGTGCCACAGGGTTTCCGAGACCTGTTCGGCATCGCCGACCCTCCCCCAGCTCCAGAACCACCACCCGCCACGTACTGGATGTCCTGGATCATCCCCCTGGCAGCCGTCATCGTCGTCTGCGGACTCGTCGCGCTGCGATGGACATCCAGCCGATGGTTCGTCGTCCCATTCCTCATCGGCTACCTCCCGCTGACCACCGTCGTCGCCTTCGTATGGATGGGCTGCGAACTCGGAGGCTGTGGCCCTGACTAGAGGTGGCGGCGGCATGTGCGATTCGTACGCCCATGATCCGTAACGTCGCACAGGTGACTCTCTCGAACCGAGCGCTCACCGTGCACCTCAGTGCAGTCGGAGCGCTGATCGGACTACTCGGAGCCGTCAACCTCCGCGTCGAGCGTGACTTTCGGCGTTCGCCCGGGCCTCAGCGGATAGCGCCAAAACAACTCCGGCGGCCATGTGAAGCGTCACGGCTCTAGCCGCAGATGCCCAGTGGAGCATCTACCCGGCACCATGCGAGGCTCAGCGCAGGCCGACCGAACCCGGACATCAGCATGAACGTGGTGTCTGCTGAATCTGACGCTGTAGCCAACGATGCCGAGTGACTGGAGTTCGCCTCAATGAGGCCGCTCGATCCGTCGCCGTCGAAAGCTGTTCGCTGTCCGAACGTGACAATGATCGAGTGCCCGTCGTGAAACCACCGCAACGACCATCGTTCGCCGACGACGCGGCCGTCAGGGAGCTTGGCGGGCTTTCGAACTCCGATCGAACCAGTACCGTCGCCGTTCAAACTGAGGTCCCTGAGGTGGCCCGTCCACCTACCTACGAACTCACTCTGTTGTGTAGGAACAGGGGAGGGCAGCGAGGCATTTCGGCGTTCCCAACTTGCACCCCCTCCGTTGACGGAAGGGAGGCTCGGGCCCGTCGGAGCCTGATCGCCGCAGGCAGCGATCATCGTCCCCAGAACTATCAGAATTGCTGCTTGGCAGGTGAGGGTGAGGCGGATCGATCCTCGTCCAGGCCGCATCCGCTCAATCTAGTCGGCACCGACCAAGGCACAGCCATCGACACCCGACACGTTCAGCGAGGAAGTCGACCTACAAACGAGCGACGATGATGTCCTGGGCCAGCTGTTCAGCAGCCGCGCGACTGTCACCGTCGTCGAGATCGAGGTCCCCCATCATCGACAGACTCCAGCTGATCGCCAGCAACGCCTGGCGGGCGTCGGCAAACCCGCAGGGTGTCCCGGATCATCACCGCGCTCGCAGAATTCGACCGATTGGTCTATGATTAGACCAATCGGTCGAACTCTGACCCACCGAAACGACCACAGACTAGTCGTCGCGATGAGGACGTCACTGTCGACATCGCTACGGCAGTCCACGTTCCGCGATTCGAGAGAAGCAATCATGGCCAGCGAAGCACTCATCGGCGACGCCCTGCTCGCGGGCGCGATAACCCTCGCAGGCGGCGCGATGGCTGCAGGTATCGGCAACGGCGTAGCAGGGTCTCGACTCATCGAAGGCGTCGCTCGTCAACCCGAAGCCCAGACCCGCCTATTCACACCGTTCTTCATCACGGTCAGCCTCGTCGAAGCCTCGTACTTCATCAACATCGCGTTCATGGCACTATTCGTGTTCGCGACTCCCGGTGCCTGACAGGGCGACCGGTATTGGCCGCTCGGCGGTGGATCGCATCAACTGTCCGCGATAGCCGCCTGATCACCGACACCGCTGACCTCGGCACGCAGGGCGTCAACCACGTCGGCATGGAGCGACGCTTTGATCTCGCCGATGGTCCGGCCGCTCAGATGGCCGTGCTCACGCACCCACTTCGTCGCGGCGGGTACCACCTCGTCCTGGGCGACCGCCTCGTGCACGATGCCCAATTCGGTGGCGACGGCACCCCCGTAACGCCGACCCGTGACCAGCACCTCGTGGTTGATCGGGGCGGGCACCTTGGCCGCCACCAAGCGGACGCTGCCCGGCGCATAGCTCGCGCCGATGGTCACCCCGGGCATGCACAGGAAGCCCCGGTCGGCGCGCATGACGATCCGATCGTGAGCGAATGCCAGCAGGGCCCCGGCGCCGAAGGCGTGGCCGTTGATCGCGGCGGCCGTTGGCATCGGGAAGCTGAGGAACCGCGCCAGCAACTCCTGCACACTCTGGGTGTAGGCGTCCACCTGCTCGACGTTCTGCAGTACCCAGGCGGTGTCGAGGCCGGTGGAGAAGAACTTGCCAGCACCGGTCGTCACCAGCCCGGATGCTCCGTCGGCGGCCGCCACCTCGTCGAGGAGTTCGCCGATCTGCCGGACAGCGGGCGGGCCGATCACGTTCTCACCCGTTCCGTCGCCGTCGGCGTCGTCGAGGTGGAGCACGTACACGTCGTCGTCACGGATCAGATGTGGCACGACTCCACCCTAGGGGTCACCGGCGAACCCGGTGGTCGGTCGGCGGCACCCCGACCGTCGACGTTCAGGCGGGCGGCTCGTCCAGGCCGTGTTCGATCGCGTACCGCGTCAGCTCGACACGATTGCCCAATTGCAGCTTCCGCAGGGTCGCCTGCACGTGATTCTCGACGGTCCGGTGACTCAGCGACAGCTTGCGTGCGATCTGTTTGGCGCTCAACCCCTTTGCGACGTATCGCAGCACCTCGGTCTCGCGATCGGTGAGCCGGGGCATGGCCGGATCGGTGGTCGGCTCCTGCGACATCCGCCGATACTCACCGAGGATGAGTCCGGCCAGACCGGGCGTGAAGACCGCCTGACCGTCGGCGGTCGCGCGGACCGCGTCCACCAGCTCGGTGCGCGACGAACTCTTCACCAGATAGCCACTCGCACCGGCCTTCACGGCCTCCAGGACGTCGTCCCGCTCCTCCGATGCCGACAGCACGAGCACCCGACTGGCCGGTGACACCGCCAGGACCGCAGCCGTGGCCTCCGCGCCGGTGCCGTCCGGCAGCTGCATGTCCATCAACACCACGTCGGGGGTCACCGCGCCTGCCCTACGACCCGCGCTGCCGACACCGTCGGCGGTCGCGACCACCTCGAAGCCCTCGTCGGCCAGGTCACGGGCGACCCCGTCGCGCCACATCGGATGGTCGTCGACCACCATGACCCGCAGTGCCGCCTCGCTCATCCGACCTCCCGCTCCACCGGAACCGTGAGTTCCCATTCTGTGCCGACGCCCGGTTCGGAGTCGAGCACCGCTGCGCCGCCGAGACTCTCGATCCGTCCGACGATGGCCTTCGAGACACCCATCCGTCCCTGCTGTTCGGCCTCGGCCAGCCGCCCGTCCGCGATCCCCACCCCGTCGTCGCGCACGCTGACCACGACCCGGTCGTCGAGATCCTCGAGGAGTACGAAGGCGCGCGCCCCGACTCCTGCGTGGCGGGTGACATTGTCCAGGGCATTCGTCACGGCTCCGGCGATCTCTACCACGGTGGTGCGGGGCACCACCACCGGACGCGCGGGTGCACTCACCGACACCCCCGGGCGGGCCATCGCGCGCAACACGGCCGCGAGGTCCTCGGCATCGCCGTCGACCCCTATGGTGCTGCCGGTCTCCGAGATCAGTTGTCGGAGAGCCTGTTCCTGGGAGCCTGCCAGCTCGGCGAGCTCGGTGGTCGGTCCCCCGATCTCGCGGCCGCGCTTGGCGATCAACGACAAGACCTGGAGGACACCGTCGTGGACCTCGCGGGACAACCGCTCTCGTTCCTCGGTCCGCGCCGCGATCCGGGCGGCGGTCGCCAATGCCGTCGCCGCCCGTCGAGCATTCGCCGATGCGAGTCCGACCGCCATGCCGGTCACCACGATCACGATGACGGTCGCGTTGCGTCCGAAGTCGAAACTGAAGTGTCCCTTGACATATGTGCTGGTACCACCCACCACCAGCCCGACCACGATGCCCCAGATCGGTCCGCCGAGGATGGCCGCGGACACCACGGCGTTGGTGGCCCACAACGTGGTGGGCCAGCTCTGATTGTCATTGGCCCAGTCACCACCCGCGACGAAGGGCGTGGAGATCATCAGCGCGCAGACGACGACGATCTCGGCGCCCACCCACCATCGATTGCGCCCGAAACCGACGTAGTAGGCAACGCCGCACGCGATCGTCCACGCTGCGAGCACACCGAAGAGCGCCCAGGTCACCGCCGGATGTGCGAGGTCGTCGTTGACCGCTATCTGGAAGCCGAGTGCATAGAGGAACGACAGGACCCGCAACATCTGCGCACCCCGCCAGAGCGGCCCCACCGGGTCGGTGTCGGCACCGACCACGACAGCACGGACGCGGCCCTCCGGCGTGACGGCCGACATCCGGTGCGCCGATCAGCCGTTCGCGGGGGGTGTGGTGTCGGGATCCGGGTCGTCGCTGCTGCGCGACTCGTCACGGCCGGCCGAGTCGTCGACGCCTGAACCGTTGCTGCTGCCCGACTCGTTCCTGCTGTCCGGCCCGTCGCTGCTGTCCGGCCCGTCAGCGCCGGCCGCGTCGTCGGCGAGGTCGTCGGTGAGGTCGTCGACGACGTCGTCCTCCGAGTCGGTGAGCTCCCACCGCGGCGCATCCGGCGCGGCGGGGTACATCTTCTCCGACGAGTTCTCGTGCGACCGGTGTCGGGCACCCGACAGGTGTCGGACGAATGTGTTGCCGAAAGCGATCAACGGAACCGCGAGCAGCCCACCGATGATGCCTGCCGACACGATGCCCGCGGCGATCGCCAACACCACGGCGACGGGGTGCAGCCGCACCGACCGACCGAGCAGGAACGGCTGCAGCACATGGCTCTCCAACTGCATCACGCCGACGACGATGGCCGTTGCGATGACCGCCGCGATCCAGCCCTTGGTGACCAATGCGACGAGCACCGCGAGGGTGCCGGTGATCAGCGCGCCGACGATGGGGATGAACGCGCCGAGGAAGACCAGCGACGCCAGTGGCAATGCGAGCGGGACCTGCAGGATCGCCAGGCCGACACCGATGCCGCAGGCGTCGACGAATGCGACTGCAACCGTGGCCCGCACGTATCCGACGAGCGTCCCGAAGCCGGCGATCCCCGCCGATCGCACCTTTCCGCGACTCGGGGTGGGGACCAACTTGGTGGTGAAGGTCCAGATCTGGCCGCCGCCGTAGAGGAAGAAGATCAGCAGGAACAAGGCCAGCAGTGCCCCGGTGACGATCTCCGTCGCCGTCCCCGCGGTGGCGAGGGCACCGCTGGTGACCTTGTCCTGGTTGTGCTGCATGAAGTCGAGGATGTCGTTGCCGATGTTGCGGACCTGGTCCTCACCGACCCCGAACGGCCCGGTGATCAGCCAGTCACGGACGCTCTCGACGGTTCCGGATATCTCCTGGGTCAGCGCCGGGAAGCCGCGGATGAACTCCTTGACCACAAACGTCAGTACCGCGGCGAGGATGCCGAGCGACACGATGATGGTGAGCAGGACCGCGAGCGACCGCGGCACCTTGCGTCGATCCATCTCGTCGACGACCGGGACCAGCATCGCGGCACCCAGGATCGCGAGGGCCACCGGGACCAGCACCTCTTCGAAGTGCCGGAAGACCTGCAGCAACACGTACACGGCCGCCACGATCAGCAGCAGTCGCCACGCCCATTCGGCGCTTGCCCGCACCAGCGGATGCACCTTGGCACGATCGATCGCCGCCAGATCGCGGCTCGACCGTCCTACCGAGTCGGCATCGCTCACGGGAGTAAGCGTAGCTGTGGATATGGTGTGCACTATGTCGTCGGAGGAGTCGGCGGGTCACATCGCCGCGCCGCGACCACGTTTCTGGTGGTTGCGGTGGGTACTCCTCGCTGTCGTACTGGCCGTCCTCGCCGTCGAGGTGTTCCTGATCTGGCCGAAGCTCGAGCAGGCGTGGGACCGCGTCGGCGAGCTCAACTGGGTGTGGATCGCGGCCTGCATCGTCGCTGCCCTCGCATCGATGGACAGCTTCGCGCAGGTCCAGCGAGCCCTACTGCGGTCGGCAGGCGTGCGGGTATCCCAGTGGAAGTCGCTCTCGGTGGTACTCGCCGCCAACTCGGTGTCGCAGACCATGCCGGGCGGACAGGTCCTCGCCCCCGCCTTCACCTACCGCGAGACGCGGAAATGGGGCGCTACGCCGGTGGTGGCGTCCTGGCAGGTCGTCATGTCCGGACTCCTCGCCGGCGTCGGACTGGCTGTCCTCGGATTCGGTGGTGCGCTGTTGGCCGGCGCCAAGACCAGTCCGTTCTCGGTGGTCTTCTCCGTCGTCGGCTTCATCGCCGTCGCAGTGATCCTGCAATATCTCGCAAGCCATCCGGAGTCGTTGGAGAACACCGGGATACGGATGCTCGGTTGGCTCAACCAGGTACGCAACAAGTCCGACGACCACGGCATCGCCCGACTCCGCGAGACCCTCGAGCAGCTGCGCGCGGTGCAGCTCAATCGTCGTGACACCGCCATCTCGTTCGGATGGAGCTTCTTCAACTGGGTAGCCGACGTCGGCTGCCTGATGTTCGCCTGCTGGGCGGTCGGTGCGGAGCCGAGCATCGCCGGCCTGATGGTCGCGTACGCCGCATCCAAGGCCGTCGGCACCGCCGTGCCGCTCCTGCCCGGCGGCATCGGCGTGGTCGATGCAGTGCTGGTGCCGGCTCTGACCAGTGCCGGGATGCCAGCGGCGGACGCCATCCTCGCCGTCCTCGTCTACCGCATCATCAGCTACGTGCTGGTGGCCGCCGTCGGTTGGGTGATCATCATGGTGATGTTCCGGACCACCATCAAGACCGGGGACGACCTCGACGCCGAGATCACCGAGGACCTCGGGCCGGAGACCGGATCGGACCCGGCCGAGACGACCGCCCGTGGTCCCGACGACGAGCGGCCTCCCCCCAGACCGGACGACCACGTCGACCGGCCAAATGTCATCCGATCGGACCAATCCACGGAGCCCCCCGCCGCACCCTCTCCCGAGTCGGGGGACGGCGATTCCCCGGGCCGCGGGCAGGCGCTACCGTAAGGGCCATGCCGGAGTCGCAGACCATCGACGACGTCGGGGCCCGCACGACGCGTGCGCGGGTGCCGATGACCGTGGCCGCGCTGCTGGACCTGGTCGCCGTGACCGTCTTCGTCCTCATCGGCCGTGCAAATCACCATGACGGCTTCGCGCTGGTCGGGGTGCTCCAGACACTGTGGCCGTTCGTCGTCGGCGCGGCCGCCGGCTGGTCGATCGCATACGTCTACTCTCACGTCCAGTCCGACGACTGGTTCGGCCACGACTTCGCGCCCGACCGCATCGGGCCGGCCGGGATCGTCATCTGGGTCTGCGCCGTGGCCGTCGGGATGGTGCTGCGCTACATCCTCCACCAGGGCGTCGCGGTCAGCTTCGTGATCGTGGCGACAATCGCGCTCGGGCTGTTCCTGATCGGTTGGCGCGTGATCGTCGGCACGGTGCTCCGCCGCCGGGCTGCCCGCTGAGTTCGCGGACTTCCCGGGGCGGCAACGCCCTCGATCACGCTCAGCGGATGCGGAAGTACTTCTGCGCCACCTGGAGCGCCGCGGTACCCGACTTCTCGCCCTCGCAGTAGACGACGATCACCTTGCGGTCCTGGAGACCGACGAACCAGCCCGGTCCCTGCGGACCGTTGGTGCCGACCAGCGCACGCAATCCGGGGGCTCGCGTGAGATCACTGGCGTCACCGTTCTTGGCGGTCGCCGACATCGCCTTCAGGATCGGCGCCGTCATCGACCTGTCGAGCTCGCCGAGGCTGCCGCCGGCGACCTTGGTCGGGACGCCGTCGATCACGTAGGGCGCAACCGACGACATCGTGCCGGATACACTGCGCGACAGCGCGACTCCCAACGCGCCCATGTTGAGCATCGAGACGTTCAGGTCGCCGGGACGGAAGTCGACGGTCTGGACACCCGGTCGCTTCGCGGTGGGGGCGCTGGCGCCGGGAACGGTGAACTGGACGCCGAGCCCGAGTCGGTCGAGCAGCTCGGCCGACGACTGCTTCTGCTCGTTCGCCACCCGCTCCACGGTCGAGAACACCGGTGTCAGCGTGCTGCCGGCGGGGTAGGCGTCGTCGATGTTGATGCCACGGTCGACGGCGTACGAGTTCTGCGCCATCCCGAGCACGGCGCCGGTGCCTGCGTCGAATGCGAGGATGGTCGCCGGCTGGCCGACCTCGACCGCCGCGTCACCGAGCGTCAGCTGCATGCCCTGGTCGACGGTCGTGCGCACATTCGGTCCGGCAGGCCCCTGGGCACCGGTGAGCTTGCGCGGCACGAGTCCGGGCGCAGTCATCTGCACCTGCCAGCCGGACGTCGCGTCGCGGATCGCCTGCCAGTAGTTCGTCAGTCCGGTCTCGAGTGGCGACATCAGGCGACGGTCGGCCATCACCAGCTTGCCGGCCTTGCGAACCGTCACGCCCGGCACCGCCGACGGGCTGGAGGTGAGCACCTCCATGTCGGAGTCGCGCAGGGTCACCGCGGTGATCGCCCGCCCCTCCGACTTCGACAACTTGGCCGCGATGACGTCGCTGGTGATCAGCGGTGCGATGGGCGCGAGGCTGCGGGCCAGCGCCCGGGTCGACCGACCGACGTCGGTGGTGCGGGTCGGATCGAGCACGATCTCGTTCACCGGCTGCAGATACATGAAGGTCTTCCCCGACCTGCTACGGACGGAGGGCGACGGCGTGGCGTCGGTGCGGATCTGCCGCAGCTGTCCGCCGACCGGCAGACCCGGATAGATGATCGACGGCTCCCAGGAGACCTTCCAGCCCGACGACAGGTGTCGGGCGGTGCCGTTGCTGGTGGTCTCGAACGTGCGTCCTTCCGGCCACGAATAGGTGGTCGTCAGCGAGAACGACGCTGTGCCGTCGCTGTACTCGACGGGTCGGTGGACCGCGACGTCCACCTTCTCGGGGTGCATCGCCTGCAGCGTGGAGGTCAGGGCGTCGCCTGCTTGCCCGGGTGCGGTGGTGAACGCCGCGGCCGCAGAGGCGTCCTGCCGCTCCAGTGCAGCGGCGAACTGCCGTGCCACCGCACCTGCCCCGTTGTCGGCGAGGGAGATGCCACACGAGGAGAGGGCGACCCCGCACGCCACCGCTGCACACGCCACCGCAGGCGCGCGCCTGACCCAGATCTTCATAGTCACAATTTTCACTCGTGTAACACCGAATAGCGATGGTTCGCGGCTTCCATTCGGGGATCCGACCCGTCACGAAAGGGTCTCGGGCCTGGGATTCCGGCCACTCTGCCCGCCCGGCCCCGGTCATGGACGGACCGTTTCGGGCGCGGACACGCCGACCACGCGACGCGCCCATAATGGGTCCATGTCCTATTCGGTGATCCGCAGCGGCGATCGAGCGGAGACAACGACCGAGTGGCTCACCTCGCGGCACGGATTCTCGTTCGGCGACCACTACGACCCGGCCAACACCCACCACGGCGTGCTGCTGGTGCACAACGACGAGATCGTGCTCCCCGGGCAGGGTTTCGACGCGCATCCGCATCGCGAGACCGAGATCGTCACCTGGGTCACCTCGGGATCACTGGTGCACCAGGACTCCGCGGGCCACTCGGGGGTCGTGTACCCGGGGTTGGCACAGGCGATGAGCGCGGGGACGGGGGTCGAACACTCGGAGCGCAACGACACCTGGCCGCATCGGGATTCTGCGGGCGCCGAGCCAGCCCACTACGTGCAGATGTGGTTGCTGCCCGACGAGCACGGCCGTACGCCGTCCTACGACCAACACGACATCGCCGCCGACCTGACGCCCGGCCGGCTGGTCGCGGTGGCCTCGGGTGACCCGACGCTCGACTCGGCCATCCGTATCGCCAACCGGTCGGCGACCCTGCACGCCGCCCGTCTCCGACGCGGTCAGGCGGTCATCGTCCCGACGGCGCGCTTCCTGCATCTGTTCGTCACCGCCGGCTCGGTACGGTTCGCCGACACCGAGCTCACCGTCGGCGACACGCTGCGCGGGTCCGATCTCGGCGGCGAACCCGTCACCGCGGTCCGCGATGCAGAGATCCTGATGTGGGCGATGGCGACGACTCTCGGCGAGTGACGAACGCGCCGGGCCGACAATTCAGCCCAGCGCGTGCAGGTTCTTCGCGGTCGGCGACTTCTCGACCGAGTCGGGGTCGGGATGCGTGCGCAACAGTCGGTCGGCGGTGCCCGACGTCGTCACCGTGAACCAATAGTGCTCGTTGCGATAGTGATGGAAGCGGTGGTTGCGCCAGATAGCGCGGTACAGACGCGACCGCGGCCGATAGTCGGTGTGGATCAGGTAGTGCGTCCACTCGTAGACGATGCCCAAGGCGCCGAGTATCACCAGAAATGTCAGACCGGGCCGGATGCTGCCGAATGCGAAGGCGCCGATCAGCACCGCGGCCGCGATCACCCAGATCAGCGCCCGCCACGGGATGAAGATCAGCGGGATGTCCCGCGGATCGTTGTGATGCTCACGGTGTTTGCGCGCCAAGAGGGTGTCAACGGTCACCGGACCGAGCCGTTTGGGCCGCCAATGCAGGATGAAGACGTGGATCAGCCACTCCGCCAACGGGAACACCGCGACCATCACCAGCGGGACCAGCAGGTCGACCAGCCCCCAACCACCTAGCGCGAGGCGTGCGGCGAGCGCCGCGACGAGCAGGATCGTGATCATCCAGGGCGACGGGTGCCGGACGAACTCGACGAACGCCACGCGCAACGTGAGGTCACGGCGAGATCGACGGAGACGGCGTTCGTCGGAGGCGACGCGTCGACGCGCGTCCCCCGACGATCCCGGCGCGGAATCGGTTGCCGTGTGCTCTGACCCCGGCCCGTCCGCATCCGGACGTCCGGATGCGCGTGCCGCATCGTCGGTGGCGGTCATCGTGGGCTCCCATCGGATCGGGGTGCGGGCGGTTCGTTCCCGCCGCTTCCGGTTTCGGACTGTCCGGGTCCGGGCTATTCGGGCCCGGGCTGGGGCTCGGGCTGGGGCTCGGTGGCCGTCATGGCGTCGAAGAGGCCGAGCAGGGTGGTGGTCGCCGGCTGCAGGAGATCACCCGCTGCGACGCGCGCCGAGTCGGGATCGTGGTCGGCCACGGCGTCGAGCACCGCGCGATACCCCGCGGCGTTACCGACTTCCGGTTCGAGCACCGCGGCCAGCGCGTCGAGTGCGGGTTCGTAGGCCGCGCGCAGCGAGTTGTACATCAGCCGGAAGGCGATCGAGTGCGCCCCGTCGATGATCCGGCTCCAGAACTCCAGCGCGGCAACCTGTTGCGCGATCGGGTCGAGCTCCGCGGTCAGCCCGTCGACGGTGGCCCGGATACGCTCGACGTCCTCGTCCGTCGCCCGGCGCGCCGCCAGACCGGCCACCACGGGCCCGATCTCGGCACGCGCCTCCACCACCGACCGCGCGACGTCGGGCACCACCGAACCATCGCGCACCAGAAGACGCGGCAACAGGTCGAGTCCCCCCGCGGTCGCGAGATCCCGGATGCGGGTGCCTTCGCCGTGTCGGACGGTGATCAGTCCGGCGGCCGCCACCCGGGTCAGCGCCTCCCGGACCGCGGGTCGGGACACACCCAGCAAACGCGACAGCTCACGCTCGCTGGGCAGCGTCTGACCTGCGGCGAGGTCGCCGGAGAGCATCCCGTCGAGGATCTGGTCGTACGCATCCTCGGACACGGTGCGGCGGGCGATCGGCTCGAACGGCATGCACTGACCGTATGATCGACTGGTCCGGTGGTCAAGTGGTCATACCAGTTGTCGGCCGAACTCCAGTACGAAATCTGTACGAGAGAGCCGGACCGAGGACATATCGTCAGTGCCTACCCGCTGACGTACAGATTTCGTACGAGGGCGGGCGGCGGTCCCACGACAGCGACCCCTCCCCGGTGTACCCCGGTCGGAACGCCGCGATCGGACAAATGACACCAGAGCGGGATCGACTCAGGAATGCGCACGGTACGGCGCGCTCACGTGTCAGTTCTCCGACGACCTGCCACCGTGCCGCGACCCGGCACCGCGCCCCCGCGCAGCCCCCCCGCCTCGGCCCCGGTACGAAATCCGCACGAGGGGACCGGACCGACGACATAACGTCAGCGCCTACCCGCTGACGTGCAGATTTCGCACACGGTCGGTGGTCGGTCTGTTTCTCGGTACCGCTGAGATCAGGACGTCAGCCGGGATCGCCCGCCAGCGCGGGGAAGCCGAGCGCCACGAGCATCAGCGCGAACAGGAACCACGATGCGCCCTGCCACGCAGGCCATGTCCCGCCACGTCGATAGACGCGATACGCCTGCACCGACGCCCCGAGTCCACCGAGCAAGAGGACCGCCGGAACGAGACCGGCGAGCAGGAGATTGTGGCGATCGACCGAGAGGAACACCGCTGCAGCCGCCGCGTCGACGATACCGACCGCCACGACGAACCCGACCGCGGCTCGGAAGGCAGCCGGGTCGCGCCACCGCTTCTCGACGTCGCGCCGGCCGAGATCCGAGGATGCGTTCGGATGAGTGCTCATGCTGAACGGGTACCCATGGGACGCCGAGCGCAACCCGAGACACCCACGGTGGTGCGTCAGACCCGACGCTGCTCCAGCAACCGCAACCAGATCTCACTGACGGTCGGATACGAGGGCACCGCGTGCCACAGCTTCTCCAGCGGCACCTCGCCGACCACGGCGACGGTCGCCGAGTGCACCAACTCCTCGACGCCGGAACCGACGAAGGTCGCACCGACGATCACGTCACGCGCCCGGTCGATGATCAGTTGCGCCCGGCCTCGGTAGTCCTCGCGGAGCACCGCCGATCCGGCCACCGCGATGTCGGCGGCGACCACCTCGACGTCGACGCCGTCGGCCCGCGCCTCTTCCTCGGTTCGTCCGACCGCCGCCAGCTCGGGTCGGGTGAACACCACCTGTGGCACTGCACCGTGATCGGAGGTCGCGCGGAACCTGCTGCCCGACAGGTCCTTTCCTTCCGCTCGGGCCGCGATGACGTCGCCGGCGACCCGTGCCTGGTACTTGCCCATGTGGGTGAGGGCGACCCGACCGTTGACGTCACCGACCGCGTAGAGCCACGGATGCCCGGGAACCGTCAGCGAGTCGTCGACCTCGACCGGTCCGCGGGCCTCGAGCCCCACCACGTCGAGTCCGACGTCGGTGCTCGCCGGAGCACGACCGGCAGCCACCAACACCTCGTCGACGACCAGTTCGCCTGCGGGCTCACCATCGGCGGTGACGAGGCCGATCGTGGCGGTGCCGCCGTGGATACGGCCGTAGCCGGTATCGGCCGCATCGGGTCGATCGACGGACCCGATCGTCGTGCCGAATCGGATGTCGACGCCTGCCGACCGGAGGCCGTCGGCGATGAGCTCACCGGCGAACGGTTCGGTCTTGGGCAGCAGACGGTCCCCCCGAACCAGCATGGTGATCTCACGGACGCCCAGGTCGGCGAGCCAGGTGGCCGCCTCGCACGCCACCACACCACCCCCGAGTACGACGACGCGGTCCGGCACCTCCGCGATGTTGGTCGCGTCCCGTGACGTCCAGGGGAACGCCTCGCGCAGGCCCGGAATGGGCGGTATCGACGCAGTGCTGCCGGTGGCGATCACCACCGCTTCGCGCGCGTGCAGGGTGCGATCGCCGACGGTGACGGTCCGTTCGGCCGAGATCCGGCCGTGTCCGCGGACGACGTCGAGCCCGGCCCCGCGCGCCCAGTCGACCTGCGAACCGTCGTCCCGGCGATGCGTCATCGCGTCGCGCCAGCCGAAGACCGCATCACGGTCTGGATGCTCGTCGCCGACGCGCTCGCGTGCTCCCGGCAGCCCACGCGCCGCCGCGAGAGCCGCACCCGGGCCCAGGAGCGCCTTGCTGGGCATGCACGCCCAGTACGAGCACTCGCCGCCGACGAGCTCGTGTTCGATCAACACCGCCGTCCGATCACTGCCCCGGATCGCGTAGTCGGCGACGTTCTCGCCGACCGGGCCGGCGCCGATCACGATGACGTCATAGGTGTCCGATGCAGAATCCGTGTCCGATGTGGGAGCCATGTACCCACCGTAGAAACCCCGCGCGGTCGATGGCTGACGGATCGGAGAAGCAGTGCCAGGATGGTGTGCGTGACTGCATCGAACACAGAACCCGGCCTGTCCTCCGGACTCGACCTGGAGTGGGTCGACGACACGATCCGTATCCAAGACGACCTCTTCGCCCACGTGAACGGGAAGTGGCTCGAGTCGCATGTCATCCCCGATGACCGATCGGTCGACGGCGCCTTCCACGTGCTGCGCGATCGCGCCGAAGAGAACGTGCGCGACATCATCGAGTCCACCGCCGCATCGGACCCCGCCGCCGGGTCGGACGAGCAGAAGATCGGTGACCTGTACGCCTCGTTCATGGACCTCGAGCGGATCGACGCCCTCGGGATCGATCCGATCCGGGAGACCCTGGACGAGATCGCGGCGGTCGATTCGACCTCGGCGGTGAGCGGGCTGCTCGGCCGCTTGCAGCGCCGCGGCATCGGCGGTCTGTTCGGCTTCTACGTCGACACGGATGCGCGGCAGTCCGACCGCTACCTGGTCCACGTGGTCCAGTCCGGGCTCGGCCTGCCCGACGAGTCCTACTACCGCGAGGACAAGCACGCCCAGACCCGGGCCGCCTACGTCGAACACATCACCACGGTGTTCACACTCGCGGGCGTCGACGATCCGCAGGGGAGCGCCGCCGCGGTCCTCGCGCTGGAGACCGAGATCGCGGCTCAGCACTGGGACGTGGTCCGCCGGCGGGACGCCGAGCTGACCTACAACCTGCAGACACTCGCCGAGTTCACCGACACCGCCACCGGTTTCGACGTCGCGGCCTGGCTGGAGGGGCTCGATGCGGCCGACCCGGTCTTCGCCGAGATCGTCGTCGGCCAGCCGTCGTTCATCTCCGGCGCGGCCGGACTGCTCGCCGGGCGCGAACTGTCGGAGTGGCGCAACTGGCTGACCTGGCGACTGCTGCGGTCGGCCGCACCGTATCTGTCGGCGGAGTTCGTGGATGCGAACTTCGACTTCTACGGCCGCACCCTCACCGGCGCCGAGACCAACCGTGAGCGGTGGAAGCGCGGCGTCGGATTCGTCGAGGGCGCAGCCGGTTTCGCGGTCGCGAAGCTGTACGTCGCCAAGCATTTCCCTCCCGAGGCCAAGGCTCGGATGGACGAGCTCATCGACAACCTGGTCGCGGCCTACCGCCGCAACATCAGCGACCTGGACTGGATGTCACCGGAGACCCGGGAGAAGGCCCTGGTCAAGCTGGGCAAGTTCACCCCCAAGATCGGCTACCCCGCCACCTGGCGGGACTACGCCGGGCTGACCGTCGATCGCGGTGACCTGATCGGCAACGTCGCACGCGCATCGTCGTTCGAGCAGGATCGCGAGTTCGCCAAGATCGGGCAGCCGGTCGACCACGACGAGTGGTTCATGACCCCGCAGACCGTGAACGCCTATTACAACCCGGGTATGAACGAGATCGTCTTCCCGGCGGCCATCCTGCAGCCCCCGTTCTTCGACCCCGACGCCGACGACGCGGCGAACTACGGCGGCATCGGCGCGGTGATCGGTCACGAGATCGGCCATGGATTCGACGATCAGGGAGCCAAGTACGACGGCGACGGCAATCTGGTCGACTGGTGGACCGACTCCGATCGCACCGAGTTCGGTGCTCGCACCAAGAAGCTGATCGACCAGTACGGCGAGTTCACCCCCGCCGGCCTCGACCCCGAGCACAAGGTCAACGGCGATTTCACCATCGGTGAGAACATCGGCGATCTGGGCGGTCTGTCCATCGCGCTGGTGGCCTACGACCTGGCGACCCGGGACGCGGCCACCGGGGACGCAGCGGGGCCGCCGGTGATCGACGGTCTCACCGGTGAACAGCGGGTGTTCTTCAGCTGGGCACAGATCTGGCGGACCAAGACCCGTGACGCCGAGGCCATTCGCCGCCTGTCGATCGACCCGCACTCGCCACCGGAGTTCCGTTGCAACGGGGTGGTGCGCAACATCGACGCCTTCTACTCTGCCTTCGACGTCTCACCGGGCGATTCGCTCTACCTGGACGAGTCCGACCGCGTCCGGATCTGGTGACCCTCGGTGTCCGACGGCGGTGTGGATTCGACGTCGGACACCGGTGACGGCTCGGCGGCCGACGCATCAGCCGGGTCCGGGGCGCCTACCCGATCGGCGATTCAGGTGGGACGCCGCGACGTGGTCATCGCGCTGGTACGCCCCCTCGTCGCCGGGTTCCTGCTGCTGATCGGCTACTTCTTGCTGCCGTTCGAGCAGGCCAGCTCGGTACGGTACATCGGCCTGGTGGTCGGCGGACTGCTGCTGGCGGCGTTCTGCGCCTGGGAGATCCGTCGGTTCACCCGGTCGGTGCATCCGGTCGCCACGGCGGTGGAGATGCTGGTCGCGCTCGCCGGCTTCTACATCGTGACCTTCGCCGCCACGTACTTCCTGTTCTCCGAGTACGCGGCCGGAAGCTTCAACGAACACCTGACGCGGGTCGATGCCCTGTACTTCTGTCTCACGGTCTTCACGACGACCGGCTTCGGTGACATCGCCGCCGTCTCGCAGCCCGCCCGGATCGCGGTGTCGATCCAGATGGCGAGCACGCTGGTCCTGCTGGGCGTCGGCATCCGATTCCTCAACATCCTGGTCAACAATCGGGTCGCGCGTCGCTGAACCCCACGTCACCGGGGGCGCCAGACGCGGTCAAGCAAGCGACCGAGAGCGGGCCGCACCATCCCGGTGCGGCCCGCCCTCATCTGCCGTAGGTGTCGGCGACGTCAGTAGTCGGCGTCGGTGTACTCGATCAGCCCGCGGATGTTGTTGCCGGCGAGCATGTCGTCGTAGGCCTCGTTGATCTGCTCGAGCTTGTAGGTGTTGGTCACGAGGTCGCTGAGATTCAGCTTGCCCGAACGGTATTCGTTGAGGAGTGTGGGCACCTGGGTACGCGGGCTCGCGCCGCCGAAGATCGCGCCCTGGACCCGCTTCTGCAACAGCGTCAGCTCGAACAGGTTGAGCTGGGCGTCGGACGCCGCGAAGTTGCCCATGCCGACCACGACGACCTGCCCGCCCTTGCCGGTCAGCGACAGCGCCGGCTGGATCATCGACCCGTCGATCTCACCGACGGTCAGGATGGTGGTGTTCGCCATCCGGCCCCAGGTGATCTCACCGACCACCGGGAGAGCCTCCTCCATCGACGCGAAGGTGTGTGTGGCACCCAGCTTCTCGGCCATCTGGAGCTTGAACGGCACCGGGTCGACGGCGACCACATAGCGCGCGCCTGCGGCCGCGGCCCCCTGCACCGAGTTGATGCCGACGCCGCCGATGCCGACCACGACCACGGTGTCACCGGCATGGGTGCCGCCGACCTCGACAGCCGATCCCCACCCGGTCGCGACGCCGCAACCGAGCAGCGCAGCCGACTTGAGGGGGATGTCGTCCTCGATCTTGACCACCGAGGCCTGGTTGACCGTGATGTACGGCGAGAAGGTGCCGAGCAGGCACATCTGGGTCAGCGAGTTGCCGTCCTTGTCCTTGATCCGAAACGAATCGTCGGAGATCGCCTGGCCGCTCAGCAGACGTGCACCTTCGTCGCAGATGTTCTGCTGGCCGCGCGAACACGGCTCACACACACCACATGCCGGGATGAACGCGGTGACGACGTGATCGCCCTCCTTGACCGAGGTGACCCCCGGCCCCACCTTGTGCACCACTCCCGCACCCTCGTGGCCGCCGATGACCGGGAACGAGACCGGACTGTCGCCGGTCCGCAGGTGATGGTCGGAGTGACAGAGGCCGGAACTGACGAGCTTGACCTGCACCTCGCCGGCGACCGGATCACCGACCTCGATCTCCTCGATCTGCCACTTCTCGCCGGGATTGCGCAGCACCGCGCCCTTGGTCTTCATCCGTGTGCTCCTTCTCGTGCCGAGGTGGCATCGTCAGATTCCGATCGTGGAGATCGTTGCTCTCGAAACTACGCGGGTCGTTGTGACCGCGGACACGTTTCAGTGCGGTCCGTATGCAGCATTCGGCATGTCTGGTCGTCGGGTGCGTCGACGGAGGCGACCTGCTAGTCCACTCCCCCTGTCGCGTCCGTCAGCCCTGCCCGGGTGGACCGGATCGTCCGATTCGCAGACGATGCCCACCGGAGGTGTATGGACGTTCTGATGTGCTGCACCACAGCACCTTTGGCGCTTCCCTCACCATCCGGACGGCGCGAGCGGCCGTAAGCGCCCCGCCGCCGATCCGATGCCACGCAGATCCTGAGAGTTCGGTGAATCCAACACGTTTCATCCGATCCGGGTCTACGGTCGTCACATCAGTACGAGCTCTCCGATGGTGGTCGACATGACTCTTGCCGAACAGCAGGCAGCGGGACGGGAGGGGTTCTCCTCCCTCCGTCGAGGCGGACTCAACTGGGACTCGTTCCCGTTGCGTCTCTTCACGAAAGGGAACGCCCGGTTCTGGGATCCGGCTGCCATCGACTTCCGCCAGGACGGTCTCGACTGGCAGGAGATCACCGACGAGCAGCGTCGCAGCGCGACCTTCCTGGTCGCCCAGTTCATCGCCGGCGAGGAGGCGGTGACGCAGGACATCCAACCGTTCATGGCAGCGATGGCCGCCGAGGGGCGGTTCGCCGACGAGATGTACCTGACGCAGTTCTGCTTCGAGGAGGCCAAGCACACCGAGGTCTTCCGTCTGTGGATGGACAGCGTCGGACTCACCCAGGATCTGCACCCGTTCGTCGGCGACAACCCGTACTACCGCAGCCTGTTCTACGAGGAGTTGCCGTCGGCACTGTCGGTGCTGAGCTCTGACCCGTCACCACGCAACCAGGTCCGCGCGAGCGTCACCTACAACCACGTCATCGAGGGCAGCCTTGCCCTGACGGGCTATTTCGCCTGGCAGAAGGTCTGCAGCTCGTATGGGATCTTCCCGGGGATGCAGCGGCTCATCAAGTTCATCGGCGACGACGAGCGTCGGCACATGGCGTGGGGCACGTTCACATGCCGACGGCATGTCGCGGCCGACGACTCCCTCTGGGAGGTCATCGCCGAGCGGATGGGTGAACTGATGCCGCTGGCGCTGGGGATGATCAGCTGGGTCAACGAGCAGTTCGAGGTGCAGCCGTTCGGGCTCGACAACGACGAGTTCATCGCCTACGCCGCGGATCGCGGTCAACGCCGGCTGTCGGCGATCGGATCGGCGCGCGGACGGCCCGTCGCCGAGATCGACCTCGACTACTCCCCTGAGGTCCTCGAGGAACAGTTCGGCGAGGAGGACCTGGCCGCGCTGGGTGGGTGACGACACCCGCTGGTCAGGAATTAGAACACGTTCTACTCTGTACGGGTGGATGTCTCCTTCGACGCGACCCGACGCGAACTGACCACCGATCAGGGCACCCTGCGCTATCACGAGGCCGGCGACCCCGATGCCCCGCCGCTGGTGCTGCTGCACGGCTCCGGCCCCGGAGTGACCGGGTGGCGCAACTACCGGGGCAATCTTGGCTTCTTCGCGGAGACCCACCGCACCTATGTGCTCGAGTTCCCCGGCTTCGGGGTCAGTGATGCAGTCGAGGGGCACCCGGTGCTCACCGCCGGGTCGTCGGTGATCCGCTTCCTCGACGCACTCGACATCCCCTCGGCCGCGGTCATCGGCAACTCGATGGGTGGAGTCGTCGGCGTGAACCTGGCGATGAAGAAGCCGGACCGCATCGACAAGCTCGTCACCATCGGTGGTGTCGGCCCCAACCTCACCAGTCCTAGCCCCAGCGAGGGACTGCGACTGCTGCAGGAGTTCACCGACTACCCTGACAAGGACAAGCTCGTCCGTTGGCTGAGGTCGATGGTCTACGACCGGTCGCTCGTGACCGACGAGCTCATCGCGGAGCGCTGGGAGGCGGCGATCAACCCGGACGCGCAGAAGACCGCCCAGATGATGTACGGCTCGGCCGCCTTCGAGATGCAGCAGCAGTTCCTGGCCCAGTCGGACAACCCGCCGTACTGGGCGACCATGCACAAGGTCGCCTGCCCGACGCTGCTCACCTGGGGGCGGGACGATCGCGTCAGCCCGCCGGACATGTCGGCCGTGCCCGCCCGGCTCATCCCCGACGCCGAACTGCACATCTTCCCGAAGTGCGGCCATTGGGTGATGATCGAGGCCAAGGACGCCTTCGAGGCGACCGTCCGGGCGTTCCTCACCCGATAGGCTCCACAACCTGTCGGGCTCCTGCTCACCGATTTCGTTCCCGCGACCTCATTTCGGTCCCGCGACTTCGGCTGGGGTCGCGGGGACGAAACGAGGTCGCGGGTGTGCGTTCAGGCAGATACCTCCATTACCGAACACCCCGATGTCCACCGAACACGATCGGCCGAACGCGCCTCGCTCGAAGTGGCCGGCCGCTTGCCAGGTCAGCGCCCACAATGCGGGAGAACCACTGCTCCAGCTGCTATGACGTGCGTCGCCTGAACGACCGCGCACACGGTGGCTACGACCACTCGGAGAGGCCCCGGGATGACGGCCAGCCCTGGCCTCACTGGGATTGAGACCTCGCCGACAGCGTTTGCCGCAATACTGGCTGCATGCCTCTCGTCGATGTCACTTGCTCGCCACGGGTAACAGACGCGGAGAAACAGAGCTTGTCGGCCGAGCTGCCCCACCATGTATCAGTGGCCGTTGCGTGTGATGACGAACCGTATGACGGCGAACTCAAACCGGGGGACGTTGTCGTCCGGTTTCACCAGCCAGGTCCATTCGATCGCTTCGATCTGGACATCCTCGTCGAGGTCAGGTCCAAGTGGTTCGAGGACCGTGCCGCGACTCGCCAATCGCGCACAGCGACGATACTTGCCGCCGTCGAATCTGTGGCACCGTCGTGCACTGCGGGGGTCTATCTCGCGATGCCACTTGCGGCGTGGGATCAATCCGACTAATCGGGTGGGACCGGCTCTGGTCGTCATCCCGGGGACAGTTCGCGCCGTCGCGACACGTGGTGTGCGGGCGCTGGCGATTCCGCCGCCCTGACACGAGTTCATCCACCCTGCATGTGAGCAGCGGGGCGAAAGAACTCATTGGCCACCCGACGAGGGGCGGCGACGTCACGATGACCAGACAGGGCGTGCGGTCGCATACGCAACGCCCAGGCGATGCTTCGTCATCACCGACCCGACAGCGGGTTGGACGCGCTGGTTGTCACCTGTCGAGGTGCCTGTCAGGTAGGTGCTGTTTCGCGTCGAATGTCGATAACTCGGCGGCCGCGGGTATGGCCGGCCTCGCTGTCCTCATGCGCGCGTGCGGCATCGGACAACGGGTAAGTCTGAGAGATGGGGATCGACAGGACCCCCCGTCGAATGAGATCGACTGTTGTGTTCAGGGCGATCGTCATATCACCTCCGACGCCAGAGAAGCGGATGCCGAGCATCGCGGACTCGAGATCGGCGATGGTGATGACCCGGTGGCGATCTCCGACCAGCTCAAGCAGACCCGGCAGCACCCCCGATCCCGAGAGGTCGAGCGCGGCGTCGACTGGGCCCAGGGCACGGGCGCGATCAACCCATCCCGTCCCGTACGTGGTGGCTCGCGCACCAAGGGCGTGAAGGTATTCCTGGTTTTGTGCGCCCGCAATGCCGATGACGTCGATACTCCGGTCAATGGCAATTTGCACCACCGCACTTCCTACGCCTCCAGCCGCGCCGCTGACCAACAATGTGCCACCGGGCGGCACGTCGATCTCATCAAGGACCCGCAACGCGGTTTCGCTGACCGACGGATAGCCCGCGGCCTGGGCGAACGTCAGCGTGTCCGGCTTGGGTGCCCACGAAGACAGAACCGCGTACTCGGCATACGTCGAGGTGCCCCGACCAAAGACTTCGTCACCGATGGAAACCGAATGCACCCCCGGTCCGATCTCGTCGACAACACCCGCCGCATCTTGCCCCACCCCAGCAGGTAGGTCGAGCGGTCGAACGCGCTCGAACTGGCCTCGGCGCGAGCGCCAATCGTGGGGATTGATGCCCGCGGCCTCTACGGATATGCGTATCTGCCCGGGACCCGCGTGCGGTTGCGGAGCTTCAACCATCTCCAAGACCTCTGGTGGACCGAATCGTGCGTAACGAATCATCTTCACCGAGCCCACATTAGACTAACGGTTAGTCTTTTGTAACAGTTTCGATCTACTATCAACTACGCTCGACACCATGGATGAGGCTTCACCCGGGCGTCGGGAACGCAAGAAGGCTGCAACACGGCGCGCGATTGCCGAGAGCGCACGTCGACTGTTCCTCAGCCATGGGTTCCACGATGTCGGCATACGTGATATCGCATCCGATTCGGACGTGGCGGTGACCACGGTCTTCGCGCACTTCGCCTGCAAGGAAGCGCTGGTGTTCGAGAACGACCACGAGTTCGAGTTCCGTCTCAATCACGCCGTCTCGCACCGATCCGCAGACGTTTCGCTCGTCGCTGCGCTAAAGAGCGAACTCGAGAAGATGTTGGAACACTGCACGTCTTCGCAGGCAGCACCGCTCTGGAGCATGATCGATGCCACCGAGGACCTGCGCGTGTTCGAAGAACGCATGAGGTCTCGGCACGCCATAACGCTGGCCGACGCCATCGCTCGAAGTGAAGGACTGCCGTACCCGACCATCGCCTGCCGCACAGTTGCGCGGTTTGCACTCGATAGCTTCGACTTGGCTCGCCGTAGCCCCGAACCACTCAAGGCGGTCGCTGACGTCTTCACGATGATCGACGCAGCGTGGCAAGCCAGGCCCTAGCCCCCAGACCCGAAAGCGCCTGGTCGTGGAAGTCCTAGTTTGGGGACTGCTGGCGGTGTCGCGGCGCGCTCTACGCTCGTGCAAGGGGGCGGTTGCGTAACGGAAGCGCCGTACCCGATGACGAGGCGGAGTGGTCAATCATGATGCTGTCCAACCATTCTCAACGCTCTCAAGGACTACGCCGGGGTGGACGAAACGTTGTGGGTGGTGCTGCGGGTGCGGCGGTGATGGTTGGCGCGTTGGTGATGGCCCCCGGTTCAGCGTCGGCAGCTTTGCCGGCCGAGTGTGAGCAAGCTGATCCTGCTGGTGTGGTGACGTGCACCTACACCGCGGCGGGCCCACACACACTGGAGCTGCCCAGCGGGGTGGGGTCGGTGCAGGTGACCGCGATCGGCGGCCACGGTGGGCACGTCGGTGGGCTCGTAAGCTATTCCGGTGGTCAGGGTGCCGTAGTGACCGCCGCTGTTGCGGTACCAGCTGAATCGCGAGCCGTGGTCGCCGTGGTCGCTGGTGACGGTGGCGATGTTGAGCCGGGTTCTATCCGTGATGGCGGCGCAGGGGGGATAGGCGGGGGTGGCAAAGGTGGCACTCCCGTCAACCCCGATGGGGCGGTAGCCCCCGGGGCAGGAGGCGGCGGCGCGTCAGACATCCGCATCGCGGGTGATGATCTGAAGAGCCGGGTACTTATCGCGGCCGGCGGTGGTGGCGCATCCCGCAATAGTGATGGTGGCAGCGCGGGCGAGCCCGGCACTGTCGTGCCATTCAGCGGTGCGGTTGCAGCCCAGGCTGGAGCGAGCACTGCCGGCGGCGCCGGGGGAATCTACCCGCCTGTTCCTGCGGTCACCGGTTCGCCAGGAACCCTGGGCATGGGCGGATCCGGCGCGCCGCACCAGCCAGAACCGACTGTCCGAACCACCGCGGGTGGGGGAGGTGGTGGCGGCGGCCTCTACGGTGGCGGCGGCGGCACGATAGTGGGCAGTGGCGGTGGCGGCTCGTCTCTGACCCCCGCCGGCGGAACCCTCGCCCGCAGCGACAAGAACCCATCAATCACCATCACCTATCAACCACCCACGCCACCAAATCCGCCGTGCCCCTGGCAAGTATGTTTCGGCAGTAGCTAAATGGGGGCCGGCGGGACGGGAAGGAGGATGGGCGAGTCGCGTTGGATCATGCCGCATGGTGACAGCAGGGCGATCGGTTCTCGTGTTCGTGGGAGTCGGCCGTTGTCGGCGAGTCCCTGCGTCGGACTCCGAAGCCTTCACGAGGCACACGTCCCAGACGCCCGGGAGCGTCCCATACCCCTGACACACCCCCAGACCTTCATCCATTCAGGATCAGGAATCCTGCACCAACAGATCGGACACCTCATGTCGCCCACCAGGATCGGGCATGCATCACGTCGTCCGGCGGCAGCGCTTGCGGTGTTTGCGATCGCTATCGGCGCTGCGGCCGTTGCACCCGGGGCAGCGTCCTCGGCCCCAGCCCTACCCGCAGGCTGTGAACAACTCGCCGGCGACGCTGGTGTGCGATGTGTCTACACCGAGGGCAGCCACACCCTCGCTCTGCCCGCCGGGATTCGCACCGTAGAAGCCACCGCTATCGGCGCCGCCGGCGGCAACATTGTCGACGACCGGCACCCCCACCTCGGTGGGCGCGGTGCCCAGGTCACCGCAAACCTCAACCTCCCGTCGTCGGCGAGGACGCTGCATGTGATCGTCGGCAGCCCAGGACACGACACCAGCGGCTGGAACAACCAGATACCTGGGCAAGGCGGGAGCAACGGAGGCGGTGACGGCGGCCGATCGAACACCTTCGACGCGAACCCTGCCGGCGCCGGTGGCGGCGGCGCCTCCGACATCCGCACCACCGCCGGCGACCTGAGCAGTCGGCTATTCGTCGCCGCGGGCGGGGGCGGCGCGACGCCGTCCCGTTGTGGCGATGGCGGCGACGCCGGAGCCCCCGGCTCCGCCAACGAACCAGACCTGACCCCATCGGCAGGGCAACCGGGAACACCCACCACTGGCGGCGCGGGCGGAGCGAACGATCCGGACCACTCCGAACCAGGCTGGGATGGCTCACCCGGACGGTTAGGCCACGGAGGCGCAGGCGCCACAGCCTATGCCGGCGGTGCAGGTGGTGGCGGCGGGCTCTACGGAGGCGGAGGCGGAAGCGTGCAGTGCGCCGGTGGCGGCGGCTCCTCCCTCGTACCAACCAGCGGCGTCCTTGACCTCGCCGAACGCGGCACGGCGCCGCGGATCACCATCACCTATCGAACCCGAACCCCCCAGTCATGCACCAGCTCACTATGTTTCGGCTCGTGACTGTTCGACACCACCGAACCCCCTCGCTGACGCCCGGCAGGCCGCCTGAGTGGCCTCTTCGCTGATGTCATGTCACATCACCCGGAGTACCTGGCTAGGTGCGGTAGGCGTGGGCGCGGTGGTCGATTCTGGCAATGACGACGGATGACATGACGTGTTGTCCGCCCCGCTAGTTGATGATCTCGCCGCCGCGGTCGCCGATGGCGCTTAGGCGTTCTCGCCACATCCGCAGATCCGCGTCGCTGAGCCGTGCCCAGTCGGTAACTTCTCGCACGACGCCGGTGTTGGGGTCGATGCAGAGCTTGGTCCTTACGGCGAGCGCGGCGATGAGTCGTCTATGTGTTGCTAGATATATTGTCCCACAATCGATTACATCATCCTATCCCGGCGAATAATGTCGACCGAGGGCACTGTCGCGGCGGATGAGCCCGTGGCCATCGGTTGGGGAGTTCCGTCATGAACATAAGACGTGCACCAGCCGACAATCGGCTCCGGCCTCCTCGTCGCATCCCATGCCGCGACCACATCTCGACGACGCGACTTCGGCCGATGTCGCGGAAACGAAACGAGGTCGTGGGAGCAGACGCGATGCCCCGCAGACGCCGACGGCCCCGATCGGACGAATCCGATCGGGGCCGTCGAACAGCCTCAGCGGGTCGAGATCAGAACTTCTCGCCCTTGGCGGCCTTGTCGACCAGCGACTGCGGCGGCTCGAAGTGCTTGCCGTACTTCGATGCCAGGTCGCGAGCGCGGTCGACGAAGCCCTGCAGGCCGCCCTCGTACTGGTTGATGTACTGCACCACGCCACCGGTCCAGGCCGGGAACCCGATGCCGAAGATCGAGCCGATGTTGGCGTCCGGCACGGAGGTGATCACACCTTCGTCGAAGCACTTCACCGTCTCGAGAGCCTCGGCGAAGAGCATCCGGTCGATCATGTCCTGGAACGGGATCTCGGTGCTGCCCGACTTGAACTGGTCGCGCAGACCCGACCACAGCAGCTGACGCTTGCCGCTCTCGTCGTACTCGTAGAAGCCCTTGCCGTCCTTCTTGGACGTGCGGCCTGCCTCGACGAGCCAGTCGACCACCGCGGTCGAGCCGTGGGTCGGGATCTCCTTGCCCTCGGCCTCGGCCGCAGCCGTGGTCTCGTTCCGGATCTTCTGCATCAGCGTCAGCGTCAGCTCGTCCGACAGCTGCAGCGGCGGAGCCGGGTAACCGGCCTGCGAACCCGCGTGCTCGATGAACGCAGGCTCGATGCCCTCACCGACGGCCGCGATGGCCTCGTTGATGAAGGTGCCGATGACGCGGCTGGTGAAGAAGCCACGGCTGTCGTTGACGACGATCGGGGTCTTGCGGATCTGCAGGGTGTAGTCGATGACCTTGGCCAGCACCGCATCCGACGTCTTGGCGCCACGGATGATCTCCACCAGTGGCATCTTGTCGACCGGCGAGAAGAAGTGGATGCCGATGAAGTCCTCGGCCCGCTTCACCCCCTCGGCGAGACTGGTGATCGGCAGCGTCGAGGTGTTCGAGCCGAGGATGGCGTCGGGCTCGACGATGTCCTCGATCTCCTGGAACACCTTGTGCTTCACCTCGACCGACTCGAACGCGGCCTCGATGACGAGGTCGACACCCTTGAAGTCCTGGGGATCGACGGTCGGGTGGATGCGGGCGAGCAGCTCGTCCGACTTCTCCTTGGTGGTCTTGCCGCGCTCGAGGGCCTTGGCCTCCAGCTTCTCGGCATATCCCTTGCCACGCTTGGCAGCATCGATGTCGATGTCCTTGAGCACCACGTCGATGCCGGACTTCGCCGACACGTACGCGATGGCCGCACCCATCATGCCGGCGCCGATGACGCCGACCTTCTTGGCGGTGTACTTGTCGTAGCCGTCGGGCCGCGAGCCACCGTTGTTGATGTGCTGCAGGTCGAAGAAGAACGCCTTGATCATGTTCTGTGCGACCTGGCCGGTCACCAGCGACACGAAGTAGCGGGTCTCGACGATGTCGGCGGTGTCGACGTCGACGTAGGCACCCTCGACCGCAGCGGCGACGATCGCACGCGGAGCCGGCATCGGCGCGCCCTTGATCTGCTTGCGCAGGATGGACGAGATGGCCGGGAGCGTCTGCGCCAGGGCCGGGCTGGTCGGTGCGCCACCGGGGATCTTGAAGCCCTTGACATCCCACGGCTGTGCAGCCTCGGGGTTCTCCTTGATCCATGCCTTGGCGGCCGGCAGGAGCTCCTCGACCGAACCGACGACCTCGTCGATCAGGCCCAGTTCCTTGGCCTTGGCAGGCTTCAGACGCGGTCCCTGCAGCAGGACGCTCATCAGGGCGTTCTGGATGCCGAGGAGACGCACGGTACGGGTGACGCCGCCGCCGCCGGGCAGCAGACCGAGGGTGACCTCGGGCAGACCCAGCTGGTTGCCCTTCACATCCGCCGCGATGCGGTGGTGGGTGTGCAGCGCCAGCTCGAGGCCGCCGCCGAGGGCCGCGCCGTTGATGGCCGCGACGACCGGCTTGCCGAGGGTCTCCAGACGACGGAGGACCTTCTTCATGCCGTTGGTCCGCTCGGTGATCGCCGCGGCGATCTCCTCCTTGGACTGCGAGCTGCGGTCGCTGGTCATGTCCTTGAGATCGCCACCGGCGAAGAAGGTCTTCTTCGCGGAGGTGAGCACGACGCCGGCGAAGTCGTCCTTCTCGGCCTCGAGACGGTCCACGATCTCGGCGACCGAGTTCATGAACGTCTCGTTCATGGTGTTGGCGCCCTGGTCGGGATCGTCCATGGTCAGGATGACGACGTTGTCGGCGTCCTTTTCCCACCCAAACATGTTCTTGCTCATATCAGTTCAGTTCTCTTTCGTCGGGTGGCGATCAGACGCGCTCGATGACGGTTGCGACGCCCATGCCGCCGCCGATGCAGAGGGTGACCAGGCCGTAGCGGCCGCCGGTGCGCTCGAGCTCGTCGACCGCGGTGCCGAGGATCATCGCGCCGGTCGCGCCGAGCGGGTGGCCCATCGCGATGGCGCCACCGTTGGCGTTGACCTTCTCGTGCGGGATCTTCAGGTCCTTCATCCACTTCAGGACGACGGAGGCGAAGGCCTCGTTGAGCTCGAACACGTCGATGTCGCCGACGGTCAGGCCGGCCTTCTTCAGCGCCAGCTCGGTGGCCGGGGTGGGGCCGGTGAGCATGATGGTCGGCTCGCTGCCGACCTCGGCGTAGCTGACGATGCGGGCGCGCGGGGTCAGGCCGTTGCGCTTGCCCGCCTCCTCGCTGCCGATCAGCACCAGGCCGGCGCCGTCGACGATGCCGGAGCTGTTGCCGCCGGTGTGGACGTGGTTGATCTTCTCCACGCTGTGGTACTTCTGCAGCGCGACATCGTCGAAGCCGGCCATGTCGGCGAGCGCCTGGAAGGCGGGCTTGAGCTTGCCGAGCGACTCGACGGTCGACCCGGGACGGCGGTGCTCGTCGTGGTCGAGCACGGTCACACCGTTGATGTCCTTGACCGGGACCACGGACTTGGTGAAGTAGCCGCTGTTCCATGCCTTCTCGGCACGCGCCTGCGACTCGGCGGCGAATGCGTCGACGTCCTCGCGGGTGAAGCCCTCGATGGTCGCGATGAGGTCGGCACCGATGCCCTGCGGGACGATGTAGTTGTCGTACGCGGTGGTCGGGTCGGTGAAGAGTGCGCCGCCGTCGCTGCCCATCGGCACGCGCGACATGGACTCGACGCCGCCGGCGATGACGAGATCGTCGAAGCCGGAAGCGACCTTGGCCGCGGCCAGGTTGCTGGCCTCCAGGCCCGAGGCGCAGAAGCGGTTGATCTGGGTGCCGGGAACGCTCTCCGGCAGTCCGCTCACCAGGGCGGCGGTGCGCGCGATGACTGCGCCCTGCTCGCCGACCGGCGACACGACACCGAGCACGATGTCGTCGATGGTGGCCGGATCGAGCTGGCCGTGACGGGCCGTCAGTTCCTTGATCAGCCCGGAGATGAGGTCGACGGGCTTGATGCTGTGCAGCGAGCCGCCGCGCTGCTTTCCGCGAGGCGTACGCAGCGCCTCGTAGATGAATGCTTGATCAGGCACGAGGTGTTCCTTTCACATGAACCATGAAGTGGTCTCTTGATGAGGCTAACGCGGAATAACTTGTTTGACCATACCCGCCGCTCAGACAGTTCTTTGTTGTCCAACTCTGCGCTATGGTCGGTTTACCATGCCCAGCCGCAACGCCACCGGGCGCGCCCGCCCCGCCGATCGGAAGCGCCAGCTCTCCGACCTCGCCGCGACGCTCTTCCTCGAGCGTGGGTACTCGCATGTCTCGGTCGCCGACATCGCCCGCGCGGCCGGTGTCACGGCGCCGTCGGTGTACCGGCACTTCACCGACAAGCAGTCGCTGCTCGCGGCCGCGGTGCTGGCCGGGGTGGACGACCTCGAGGCGTTCACCGACGAGGTCGTCGGACCCGCGACCGCCGACGGCGCAGCCGAGCCCGGCGCCGAGGACACCGGCCCGTCGACGGCGCATCTGGTCGACGCGATCTGCGACATCGGCGTCACGCGGCCGGTGACGGCCTCACTGTGGCGATGGTCGAGCACCCACCTCACCGAGGAGCAGAACAAGGAGGTCGCCCTCCGGACGCGAACCGTCCTGCACCGCTGGGCCGCGGCACTGTTCGCCGACGATCCGGATGTGTCGCACCGCGAATCGGTGCAGATCACCTGGGCCATCCTGAGCGTGATCGGCAGCTTGTCGGTCCACAAGACCCGCATCGCACCGGCGCGCGCACACGAGGAATTGCGACGACTCGTGGGGCGACTCATGACGCTGCGTCCGGACGAGGCGCCACCGTTGCCCGACTTCCCCTCGCTCTCACCGGTGTCGACCAATCGTCGCGACCAGATCCTGGACGCCGCATCGGCCCTCTTCTCCGAGCGCGGGTACGCCGACGTCGGCGTCGACGAGATCGGCGCAGCGGTCGGGATCACCGGCCCCAGCGTCTACAAACACTTCCCGTCCAAGATGGCGATCCTGGTGAGCATCGGCCAACGCAGCGGCACCCGACTGGAGGCCGGCGTGATGGCCGCGTACGCGTCGACCGCGGATCAGTCGAAACTTCTTGCCCTGCTGGTCGACTCATACGTCTCGGTGATCACCTCCACCGCGGACCTCTCCGTCTCGTTCAACAGCTCCGGCGTCCTGCACGGCGAGTTGGCCGGCACCGAGTTGCTCGACGTCCAGCGCCGCTACGTCGGCCGCTGGATCGACCTCCTCTGCGAGATCGACCCCGAGCTGCGGCGACCCCAGGCTGCGGTCGCCGTCCACGCGGCGCTGAGCATCGTCAACGATGCGGTGCGGATGCGCCGCGGGCGAACACGCGCGAGGTTCCCCGATCAGATGGCGTATCTGATGCAAGGCGTTCTGGACCTCTGACCGCGCACCGGTGGCGACTGCCCGGTGCAGATCCGCCCACTTGCTAAGCTGGCGCCCACCCACGACGACGGGAGCCGCCGGATGTCTTCCGGGTCCGCCGAGGACGAGCGCCGCTACACCCGCGACGAACTCGTCGCCGCACTGGGCATCTCCACCGAGTATGCCGACAAGCTCTGGAACGCTTTCGGATTCGCGCGGAAGACGACCGACGACAAGATCTTCGACGAGGCCGATCTGATCGCCCTCCAGCTCTTCGCGGACTCCGAGACGACGATGCCGCAAAACGCTCAGGTCGCCACGGCCAGGGCGATCGGCCAGACGATGTCCCGGCTCGCCGACTGGCAGGCCGACCAACTCCTCGAACTCGATCGCGACCCGGCCGTCCCCTGGTCGCTGGAGCAGATGAGCTCGGCCCTCGGCCGCATCCAGCAGCTGATCTGGCGCCGGCACCTGGCGATGGCGCTCGAGAAGGACGTCGTCCACGAGTCGGACGAACGGCTGGAGTCGGTGATCGGGTTCGCCGACATCGTCGGATACACCTCGCTGTCGCGCCGGATCGATCTCGCCGACCTCGAGCAGCTCCTGGAGGAGTTCGAGGAGCGGACCTACGAGA
This sequence comes from Gordonia soli NBRC 108243, assembly GCF_000334455.1. GTDB lineage: Bacteria > Actinomycetota > Actinomycetes > Mycobacteriales > Mycobacteriaceae > Gordonia > Gordonia soli. The sequence continues at coordinate 311,625 of NZ_BANX01000005.1, read as the reverse complement.
TCGTGACCGTCGAGGGCGGACATGTGGTCAAGACGCTCGGTGACGCGGTGATGTTCACCCACAGCTCGCCGGGCGCGGCCGCCGCGATCTCCCTCGCGGTGCACGAACTCAGCAGCGGCGAGACCATCCCGCCGCTGCGGGTCGGTCTCGCGTCCGGCGTCGTCCTGTCCCGCCTGGGCGACGTGTTCGGCGAGCCGGTCAACATCGCCGCCCGCCTGTGTGGGTCCGCCCGACCCAGGACGACCCTGGTCGACGAGAGCACGGCCGCGGCACTCGAGGACGATCCGCGGTTCTACCTGAAGTCCATCTCGTCGCTCAACGTCCGTGGCTACAAGCGCCTCCGCGCGAAGACGTTGGAGCACAACAAGTACTACGATCCGGAGACCGGGAACTCGACCCGCTAGACCCGCGATCGGGTCATCGACCCCGTCCTGGAACCGCCTCCCGGCCCCTATTGCCTGGGCCTCGCATCCGCACTCCGCATCCCACATCCCGCACGAAATCTGTACACCAGCGGCCTGCCGCCGGCGATATGTCGACGGCCGACCGCTCTCGTACAGATTGGCGCCCGGTCGAGGCAGCCCACATCCGCCGACCCTTGACCTCAACCGCGCTCGAGGTCTTATCGTCATCGCAAGAAATCGGACATGTCGGTCATACGCACTGCATCGATTTTATACGTACGCTGTACGGAGTCGTACATGGTCCGGCCCGGTTCGATTCCGCCGATCACCGATGACTTCCGTAGCCCACCCGGGTCTGCACCACATGAGGAGGTACCGCGAACCGCCGAGATGTTCGCCGAATATTCGATCGCCCTTGTCCGACCCCATCGATAACGTGGAGAAACATGAGCTCAACCGCAGCCCCCGCCGTGACCGCCGGTCGTTCCGACCCGCGCGACGACATCGCGATCGAAGCCATCGACCTGGTCAAGAAGTTCGGTGATTTCACCGCGGTCGACGGCGTCAGCTTCACCGTCCCCCAGGGCACGGTCCTCGGCCTGCTCGGCCCCAACGGAGCCGGCAAGACCACGACCGTGCGCATGATGACCACCCTGTCGCCGCCGACCAGCGGCACCGCCCGGATCGCCGGGCACGACGTACAGGCCGAACCCGATCTCGTACGCCGCAGCATGGGCCTCACCGGCCAGGCCGCCACGGTGGACGAGATCCTCACCGGCCGCGAGAACATCCAGATGATCGGCGGACTCTACGGCATCAACCGCCGTGAACTCCGCACGCGCGGAACCGATCTGCTGGAACAGTTCAATCTCACCGAAGCCGGCAACAAGCCGGTTCGCGAGTACTCCGGCGGTATGCGCCGACGCCTCGATCTCGCGGTCAGCCTGCTGGCTGCGCCGCCGGTGCTGTTCCTCGACGAGCCGACCACCGGACTCGACCCGCGGAGCCGCTCGGAGCTGTGGGAGGTGCTGCGGTCACTCGTGGCACAAGGCACCACGCTGCTGCTGACCACGCAGTACCTCGAGGAGGCCGACCATCTGGCCGACCGGATCGTGGTGATCGACAAGGGCACGATCATCGCCGAGGGGACATCGCTCGAGCTCAAGGAGCAGGCCGGGGCCGCGAGCCTGGTGCTCACGGTCTCGGACGCCGCGGACATCCCGGCGGCCGAGGCGCTGCTGCGCAAGACCGGCGGCGAGGTCTTCATCGACCACAGCTCCCGCAAGCTCACCACCCCGGCGAACGGACTGGCCGACCTGACCCGTGTCGTCGGATGGTTCGACGAGAGCGGTATCGAGGTCGACGACCTCGGACTCGCACGCCCCAGCCTGGACGACGTCTTCCTGTCCCTGACCGGCCACCGGGCCGAGGACGAGACCGGCGACACCACCGACGAGGAGCAGGACCGATGACCACCTCCGTGACCGCGGGCGACGCACTCGCCCATCAACGCCCCACCACACATCAGACCAACATCTGGCAGCAGTCGTGGATCATGGTCAAGCGCAACATGATCCACACCAAGCGGATGCCGGAGATGCTTTCCGACGTCACGATCCAGCCGATCATGTTCGTGCTGCTGTTCGCATACGTCTTCGGCGCGGCGATCAGCGTGCCCGGCGGTGCGTCCTACAAGGAGTTCCTGCTCCCCGGCATCATGGGCCAGACGATCGCGTTCACCGCGTTCATCGTGTCGACCGGCATCACCGCCGACCTCGAGAAGGGCGTCATCGACCGATTCCGGTCATTGCCCATCCGACGCTCCGCGGTGATCGTCGGCCGCAGCATCGCCAGCCTCCTGCACTCGTCGATCGGCATCGTCGTCATGGCGATCACCGGTCTGCTCATCGGGTGGCGCATCCGCAACGGATTCGCCGAAGCGGTGCTCGCCTTCGCGCTGATCCTGCTGTTCGGTTTCGCGATGATCTGGTTCGGCATCCTGGTCGGCTCATGGCTGCGGTCGGTGGAGGCGGTGAACGGCTTCATGTTCTCGACGCTGTTCCCGATCACCTTCCTCTCCAACGCCTTCGTCCCCACCCAGGGGATGCCGACCTGGCTGCGGACCATCGCCGACTGGAATCCGATCTCGTCTCTGGTACAGGCACTTCGAGTCCTGTGGGGCAACGGTCCCGATGCCGCGGAGACAGCGGCGCTCCCGCTGCGGCATCCGGAGCTCTCGACCATCATCTGGTCGATCGTGCTCACCCTGGTGTTCGCACCATTCGCCCTGCGCGCGTACAACAAGCGCACCGCGGACTGACCTCGCTCCCGCCGTACGACGACGAGCCGCCCGCATCCTCGATGGATGCCGGCGGCTCGTCGTTTGTAGCGTGATCCCGGAGTGGCAGGCTCAGGACGTGAAGGCCAGGGCCTCCAGCGGATCGCTGTAGATGGAGTCGAGCGAGACCGCACCGGCGGCCTGCTGCTGCACGGTGGTGCCCGAGTGCGACACGCGCACATCGCGGTTCGGCAGCACCGAGGTGGTCTTGACCGACTTGGCGACCGTCGGGAGCGTCGCGGGGAAGTCGGTGAAGGCCTGGCCGCCGAGGATGATGTGGTCCGGGTTGAAGATGTCGGAGATCAGTGCGACGGTGCGGCCCAGTACCTCGGCGCGCTCCTCGAGCAACGCGCGAGCGGTGGTGTCGCCGTTGCGAGCGAGCTCGTGCACCTCCTCGATCTCGCCGACTGGCAGTCCCGCGGCGCGCGCGGCGTTCACCACGCCGGTGTCGCTGGTCGCCGGCTCGAGCTGACCGGTGTTCTCCGGGTCGAGCAGCGTTGTCGCGCCGGTCGGGAAGTGGCCGATCACCGGGGGTCCGGCGGTCGGGGTGTAGACGGTGCCATCGACGCTGAATGCGATACCGACCATCTCGCGGGCGTAGAAGTAGAGGAAGTTGGCGCGCTTGTCGTCAGGGTTGACGACCAGTTCCGCGGCGGCCATCGCCTCGACATGCGATGCGACCGAGACGGGGAGGCCCACCGATTCGGCGATGACCCGGCCGACCGGCGCCTCCGCCCAACCGAGCCGCGGATGGTCGACGAACCCGCCTTCTCTCACGCGACCACCGATGGCGACGCCTGCCCAGAGCACCCGACGTCCGGCCCAGCGGGCGACGAATCGACGTGCGCTGACACCGATGGCGTTGAGGGTCTGTTCCGGACTCTCCGCGATGGGGGTCGGGATCTGGATCGCACCGACCACGCGATGCAGCAGGTCATGGGTGGTGATGGAGGTGACCTTGTAACCGATGTGGATACCGAGGGTCAGGAAGTCGGCGACGTTGAGCTCGAACGGGAGTCGCGGTCGGCCGATGGCACCGGCCGGTGCGAGGTCGGCGCGCTCACGGATGAGGCCGGCCTTGAGGAGTGCACCGACCTGCCGGTTGACGGTGGAGATGCTCAGGCCGGTCTGGGCGGCGGCATCGTCGCGGAAGATGGGACCCGAGAGTCGGGCGGTGCGCAGGACGAGAGCCGCCGGCTTCGTCGACAGCTGGAGCTGGGGCGTCGCGATGTGAATCGGCGGGACCCCCTTCTTGGGAGTGGTCACGTCGGCCGCGGTGGGCCGTGCGCCGTAGACGAGCGGGCGGGTGCCCCGACCACTCGACAATCGCGCGCCCTGGGGGCGGGTGGACGTGGCGGAACGGAGATCGAGCGTGGTGGTCATGGGTGTCTCTCAGTCGAATGTGCCACAGCGGCCCGACATACGGGCGGCAGCGTGGAATGCGGGCATCGGCCAGAAAGGGGCCGGCAGAACGAGTTGGCTCAGCGCATTCGACAGCAACACAGCACACGAGCGAGCGGCAGGCGACATCCCAGCGCGGTGGTCACATAGGTGACCTCCGGGATGTAGGACCGGCTGCTCGTCATGTCGATGAAGCTAGCAACGTCGCGGACGGGGCCGCAACCCGGTGACGGGTGGCGCAGTACCGCTTCGCACCCCGCTGACCTGCATGGTCAGGGGCGTTCACCGGCGACTATAGGTCCGTTCAGCGCTCACCGCGCGGGTTGCACTCAGCCTGATCCCAACGGCGCCCGACGCCGACTCGTCGCGTTGACAGGGCGGAGCGCGACCGCACTAGCGTGATGCCCACAGTCCGTCGTCGCGGCAGCGAGTTCGCAGCCGTGGCCGATCGTCGTCGAGGAGATGCCAACCGTGTCCGTCCACTTCCATTGGTTCCTGCCGACCTATGGTGATTCACGCAATCTCATCGCCGGTGGTCACGGCAGCAACATGAATGGCGACCGGCCCGCTGACCTGCGGTATCTCAATCAGCTGGCGGGCGCGGCCGAGATCAACGGGTTCGAGGCCGTGCTCACGCCAACCGGCCTGTGGTGCGAGGATGCGTGGCTGAGCACCGCCGCGCTGATCGAGACGACGGAGACGCTGAAGTTCCTCGTCGCTCTCCGACCCGGTCTGACGAGTCCGACCCTGGCCGCCCAGATGGCGTCGACCTTCCAGTGGCAGTCCAAGGGACGACTCCTCCTCAACGTCGTCACCGGAGGCGAATCGAGCGAACAGCGAGCCTTCGGCGACTTCCTCACCAAGGAGGGGCGCTACGAGAGGTGTGGCGAATATCTCGACATCATCCGTCGGCTCTGGGCGGATGAGGGCCCGGTCGACTTCACCGGACGGCACCTTCGGGTGGAGGGGGCGACCCTCGCACGGATCCCCGATCCGCTGCCGCCGATCTTCTTCGGCGGGTCGTCGCCGGCCGCCGGCACGGTCGCCGCAAACTTCGCCGACACCTACCTCACGTGGGGCGAGCCGCCCGCGCAGGTCGCCGAGAAGCTGGACTGGGTCCGCGGGCTGGCGGCCGGCACAGGACGATCGCTCACCTACGGCATCCGCCTCCATGTCATCGCACGGGAGACGTCCGAGCAGGCGTGGGCCGAGGCCGACCGTCTGCTCAAGGCCCTCGATCCCGCGGTCGTGGCAGGTGCGCAGGAGAACCTCGCACGTTCGGAGAGCGAGGGCCAGCGTCGGATGCGCGCGCTGCACGGCAGCGGCGCCGCCTTCGAGAACGCCGCCGACGCCCGCGCCCTGGAGATCTATCCCAACCTGTGGAGCGGGGTCGGACTGGTACGCGGGGGTGCGGGGACCGCGCTGGTCGGCTCCTACGACGAGGTCGCCGAGCGGATCGCGGAGTACGCGGCGCTCGGACTCGACCACTTCATCCTGTCCGGGTATCCGCACGTCGAGGAGGCCTACCACTTCGGCGAGGGGGTCCGGCCACGCCTCGAGCGTCTGGGGCTCGCCGAACAGGGCGCGACCTCCGACGAGCCCGTGCGGAGTGCTTTCCTCTCGTCGGTGACCCCGGCCGGCGCCTCCTGAGGTCGCCGACCCGCTTGTCCGCCCACGACGGGTGGCGCAGGCGGTGGAGAAGCGCTGATCATGTCGGACCCGTGACGTAATCTGGGACACATGACCATCGCGGCGGACACCAGCTCGGACGCAGAATTCCTCGAGGTATCCGAGCCGTTCCGGCGCGAGATCCTCGCCCACTGCTATCGCATGATGGGGTCGCATCACGACGCCGAGGACCTGATGCAGGAAACGTACCTGCGCGCGTGGCGCGGGTACGGGAAGTTCGACCAGCGAGCGTCGGTGCGGACGTGGCTGCACAAGATCGCCACCAACACCTGCTTGACCGCGCTGCAGAGTCGTCAGCGTCGTCCGCTGCCGTCCGGGCTCGGCGGCGATGCCTTCGATCCGGCCGACGATCTGCTGCAGGACCACGAGGTGCCGTGGCTCGAGCCGTACTCGGGCACTGTCGACGAGATCTCACCGGGCGCCGACGCCGATCCGGCCTACGTCGTCGGTGCTCGCGAATCGATCCGCCTGGCGTTCATCGCCGCGTTGCAGCACCTGCCCGAGCGGCAACGCGCAGTGTTGATCCTGCGCGACGTCCTGCAGTGGAAGGCGGCCGAGGTCGCCGACACCATCGGCGTCACGACCGCCACGGTGAACAGTCTGCTGCAGCGTGCTCGCGAACAGTTGAAGAACGCCTCACCGCACGAGGACTCGCCGACCGACCTCGACGACGACGCGAAGCGCGAACTGCTCGGCAAGTACGTTTCAGCGTTCGAGCGCTACGACGTCGATGCGATCGTCGAACTGTTCACCGACAAGGCGATCTGGGAGATGCCGCCCTTCACCGGTTGGTATCAGGGCCCCGACGCCATCGGTGCGCTCATCCGCAAGAACTGCCCGGCCGAGGGACCCGGCGACCAGATCCTGCTACCGACGGTGGCCAACGGCCAGCCGGCATTCGGCCTCTATATGCGCGAGCCCGACGGTGTGCACCGTCCGTTCCAGCTGCAGGTGGTGGATTTCGGCGCCGACGGCAAGGTGTCCTACGTCGTCGCCTTCTTCAGCGACGATCTCGAAGCCGACTTCGCCCGCTTCGGTCTCCCGGCCACGCCCTACGAGGCGGAGCCGCGCACGGCGCCGAGTCCCTGGCACTGAGAGGTCGTGCGCGTCGGCCTCAGCTGTCGGCGTCTTGCGGAATGGCACCCGGGTCCATGAAGAGGACCTCCCATCCGTGACCGTCGAGGTCACGGAAGGTACGGGTGTAGAGAAACCCCAGGTCCTCGCCCGGGCGCAGCTCGGTGGCCCCGGCTTCGAGCGCGGCATCGACCCGTCGGTCGACCTCGGCCCGCGAGCCGGCCTCGAGGGCCAGCAACACCTCCCGGCCGTCATCCGGATCGGCGACCGGCCCAGCCGAGTAGCCCGCGAACCGGCGTCGATGCAGCAGCATGACCTTGGTCTTCTCGTTGATCGTCATACACAGCGTGCCGGGATCGCAGAACATCTCGTCGAAGCTGAATCCGGCGCGCGTGAAGAAGTCGCGGGCCTTGTCGACGTCGGCGACGGCGAGGTTGACGAACATCATCGGCAGCACGTCACGACCTCCTCGGCATTCGGGCCGGCTCGTCGACGCTCAGGGGTGCGACGGAACCGACGGTTGGTCGGCGATCAGTGCGGAGACGGCGACCCGGGGAGCCCCCACCGAGATACTGACCGACCAGGTGTCGGGAACTCATCGGTGCGAGGCACGTGGGATCGGCATCGGGGGAGGCCATCGACGGAGGAGAGCGACATCTCGACCGGCGGCGTCCGGGTGTCGGGTCGATCATCGCGCCGCATAGGCTGATCGACATGGGAGTGATCTACCTGGTCCGACACGGTCAGGCCGATGCCGGCGCCTACGGGATCGTGGATGCGGATGCAGCGGCCGCACCGCATGGTCCGGGCGGTCTGACGAGCCTCGGTGTGATGCAGGCGACGCTGACCGGGACGATGCTCGCGGGTCAGGTCGAGAAGGTGACCGCGGCCATCAGCGGTGACCTGCCCCGACAGTCGCAGACCCTGGCGACCATCCTCGACCAGTTCGACACCGCACCCGAGCCGATCGTCGATGCCGGGTGGAACGAGTACGCGCTGCCTCCGTCGGTCGGTGTCGCGACCGCCGACGAATACCGCGACGGCCGTGCCTACCAGCAGAAACTCGACGCCGGCCTGACGGCGTGGATCACCGCCGAGAGTGCAGACCCCGGAGGCGAGGCCTTCGGATGCTTCCGCGATCGCGTCGTGGCGGCGTCCCAACGTGCCCGAGAACTGGCCGGATCAGGTCAGACCGTGGTCGTGGTCTCGTCAGCGGGCACGATCACGCAGTGGATCTCCCAACTGTGGGACGTCCCACCGGCACGGTGGCCGGTCTTGGCCCGCACGATGATCAACGCGTCGGTGACCAAGGTGTTGATCGGTCGCGGCGGTGCGACCGTGGTGTCGGTCAACGAGCACGCCCACCTCTCTGACCGCGAAGGCGGCGTCGCGACTTTCCGCTGAGTCGAGGCTGGTTCCGGCGACTACTGCTGCTCCCCTTCGGCGGCCGTCCGGGCAAAATCTGTACGCCTCAAGGCCGCCAACGACGTAGTGCCGCCCACGGGCCTCCCACGTACAGATTTTGCACAGGGAGGAGCCCGCCGGCCGCGCCGTCGGACCGGCGCCACGGCCAGGCCGGATCAGGCCCGATGCAGGTAGGTCCCCGGTCGGGTCACCACGATGTTCGGCACCACCGCGAACCTCGACAGGTCGGTGATCGACGAGACCAGCACCGCGATGTCGTTCGCGGAGATCATCTCCTCGGCCGGGATGGCGTCCTTGGTCCATTCGGTCATGTCGGTGTCGACGTAGCCGGGCGCGAGAGTCGTTGCACTGATGCCGTTCTCGGACTCCTCGAGATTGAACGTCTCGCACAGGTTGATCAGCGCCGCCTTGGTGGCGCCGTACGCGGTGTATCCCGGCTCGGGGTATACGCCGGTACTCGATGCCAGCGCGACGACCTTGGCCGCGGAGTGCTCCCGGGCCGTCGCCCGCAACGTCGGCAACAATTGCTGCAACAGCAGGAACGGGGCCCGGACGTTGACAGCATAGAGCTTGTCGAAGCGCCGCGCCGGAAAGTCCTCGATCCGACCCCGTTGTCCCATACCGGCATTGATGATCAACGCGTCGCATCGACCGAATGCCGCCACATGCGCCTGTGCCAGGGAGCCGATCGCGTCGTCGTCGCTCATGTCGGCGGTCACCACCTCGACCCGACCACCGTGCGCACGGAGTTGCTCGGCGCGGTCGTCCAGCGCCTCCCGACCTCGCGCGCTGATGGTGAGGTCCCACCCGGTGCGGGCGAACCGCTCTGCGATGGCGGCTCCGATGCCGCGGGACGCACCGGTCACCAAGGCCACTCGCCGATCGGACATCACTTGCCCCCGTTCACGTGCCGCAGTCCGGCCGCGATGAACTCGGCGGTCGCCTCAGCTGCCTTCTCGGCGCCGGCACCCGCCGACGACCCGGACAGTGCGCGGTGCGTGATGCCCTCGCCGATCACGCCGAGCTTGAGGTTCGCCAGCCCGAGGTAGAAGTCCCAGTCGCCCAGATCACTTCCGGTCGCGGCGGCGTAGCGCTGTGCGATCTCGTCGGGTGCCGGGTATCGCTCGCTCGTCCATGCCCCAGAGAAGCCCAGCACCGTGTCGAAGAACGGTTGGCGATACGTGCACATCAGGGCGACGTCGGTGATGGGGTCACCCAGGGTCGACAGCTCCCAGTCGACCACCGCGCGGACGATCGCGGGGTCGTCGGAATCGACGATGGTGTTGTCGACCCGGTAGTCGCCGTGCACGATCGTGGCCCGGGCGGAGGTCGGGATGCGTTCGGAGAGTGCGGCGACGAGCCGGTCGACGTCGTCGAGTTCCCGCGTCTTCACGTGACCCCACTGTCGCGCCCACAGCTTGACCTGGCGTGCCGCGAACCCTTCCGGACGACCGAACTCGCCCAACCCGACGGCCTCATGGTCCACCGCGTGCAGTTTCGCGAGCGTGTCGACCAGAGCGTCGAAGTTGCGCTGGACATCATTGTCCGACAACGACTCCAGATCGCCACGATCACGGATGACCTGACCGTCGACGAATCCGACGACGGTGAACGGAGCACCCAGAAGCTCGCCCTCGGAGTCGATCGCGATGGTCGGCGCGACGGGGACGTCGGTGTCCTGCAGGGCACTCGTGACGGCCCATTCCCGGTTCATGTCGTGCGCCGACGGTGTCAGTCCGCTCGTCGGTGGCCGTCGAACCACCCAGTGATGCACGCCGTCGGTCACCGTGAAGGTCAGATTCGACTTGCCGCCGCTGATCAGCTCGACCGTGAGATCGCCTGCGACGTCAACACCTCGGTCGACCAGGAACCCGCGCAGCAGCCCGGCATCCATCGCCGGATGCCCGCCAGTCCGGCTCATCGAGCGTTCCCATCGCCGCCCTGGGCACGACGTGCCTTGGTGGCTCGTCCGATCTCGCGACGGGCGATCGCCCAGCGATGGACCTCGGACGGGCCGTCGTAGATGCGGAACGGACGGAGCTCACGCTGCAGCCGCGCCAACGGCAGGTCGTCGGACACGCCGAGACCACCACACATCTGGATGCTGCGATCGACGATGCGCGAATACGCCTCTGCGGCATACGTCTTGGCAACCGACGTCTCTGTGCTCGCGTGGTTACCGTGATCGAGCTCGTAGCAGGCCCGGACCAGGAGCGCACGCGTCGCCGACAGGTCGATCACGTTGTCGGCGACCATCTGCTGGATCATCCCGAGATCACCGAGGCGACCGCCGAATCCCTCTCGCTGCGAGACATAGTCGACGGCGACGTCGTGTGCACGGGTCGCCGCGCCCAGCCACCGCATCACGTGGGTCATCCGAGCGGGGCCCAGGCGGACCTGCGCATAGCGGTAGCCCTCGTCGACCTCGCCGAGGATGTCCTCGTCCGGGACGAACACGTCGGTGAAGCTGACCTCGCAGTGTCCGCCGATCATCGAACGGTCGGTGGTGACGATGTGGCGGTCGACCGAGATGCCTGCGGTGTCGGCCGGCGCCAGGAACATCGTCGCGCCGCCGCGATCGCCGGGCTCACCCGCGGTGCGCGCCATGATGATGTAGAAGCCGGCGCCGTCGGCTCCGGTGATGAACCGCTTCTCGCCGTTGATCTTCCAGCCACCGTCGACCTTGGTGGCGGCCGTGCGCAGTGCCGACGGGTCCGAGCCCGCACCGGGCGACGGCTCGGTCATCGCAAATGCCGACCGGACTTCACCGGTCGCCAGCGGAGCGAGATACTTCTGCTTCTGCTCGTCGCTCGCAATGTGCGCCAGCATGTGCACGTTGCCCTCGTCGGGGGCGCCGATGTGGAGTGCGACGGGGCCGAAGGTCGAGTATCCGGCGGCCTCGAACACCGGTGCGCGATCGGACATGTCGAGCCCGTGTCCGCCGAACTCGACGGGCGCGTGCGGCGCGAACACCCCCGCGGCCTTGGCCTTTGCGTTGAGTTCTCGCCGGAGGTCGTCGCCTCCCGCCGCGGTGATGTCGCCGCCGAATCGGTCCTCGACGGGCAACACCTCGGTGCGCACGAACTCACGGGTCCGCGCAACGAGATCCTCGACCTCGGGGCCGTAGCTCAGATCGATCGGCACTGATTCCCTCCTCTGGATCAGGTCCACGGGTGACCGTGATCAACGATGCCGACCGAGCGATCGTTCGGCATAACGCAGAGTGTCAGACCAGGGGGCACGGGGTCAAGTCAGCGCGGATGTGTGTCGACCGGGCGTTCAGGGCGCGGTGTACCCGATCGCGTCACGCGCGATCTGACGGTTCCGCGCGATCAGCTCGTCCGCCGCGAGTTCGCCGTCGAGCTTGAACCAGGTCGACACACCGACACACATCGTCGCCACTGCGCGGCTGGCGTCCTTGGGGTACTGCGTCGTGAAGTCACCCGCAGCGACGCCGGCGAAGACGATCTCGTCGACCATCCGCTGCTGCCGATCACGGTGTCCGATGTAGGTGTCGCGATAGCCGTCGTCGAGACTGCGGATCTCGGTCGACCCGACGAACGCCTGCTCGCGGCGGTACATGTGGAAACGCAGCAGCGACTCGACGACCGCGTCGAATTGATCGACCGGCTGATCCCCGGCCTCCCGGACCGCGAGTTCGGAGCGGTGCAGGAGGTCGGTCATCGTGCGCTCGAGCAAACCCTGCAGCAGCGACTGCTTGGACGGGTAATGGTGATAGAGCCCCGGCACCGACAGGTTGGCCCGCGCGGCGATCTCCCGCACCGATGTGCCGTGATAGCCGTGTTCGGCGAAGGCCGCCAGGGCAGCCGCCAACGGCACGGGCAACTCGGGCTCGCCGTAGTCGCGCCAGCTGCCGAGCGCTCGCGAACGGATCTCTGCCTCTCCAGCCCCGCCGCTCATGGCTTCCAACATAGCCTCAGCGCCCCTCGGACTCGTCGGCGCGTGAGGCATGCGCGCGGCTCAGACCCTCGCCGAGCGAGACCATCAGGCCCACACTGACCGACACGACCGAGTCGCGGTCGAGGTCGAGGTGGCCGTCGAGCCAGGCCGCGAGCACCCTACCCAGACCTCCGACCTGGAAATGCGCGGCGGCCAGAGCGTCGGGTCCGGTCTCCACATCGAGCACGCCCGATGCGGTCTGCAGCGTCAACGATGCGAAGAGTTCGGTCGACTCCATCCGCTTGGCCGCGACGGTCGGGCTGAGTAGCGACTGGGAGAAGAGGAGCCGCCCCTTGCGCCGATCGGCGTCGATCACGTCGACGATCGCACCGACCGCCAGCGCGACCTTCTGCTCGACGTCCGCGCCATGGTCGAAGGCCGCGAGGCCTGCATCGGAGATCTCGCGGATGACCTCGTCGAAGGTGTCCGCGACCAGATCGTCCACGGAGGCGAAGCTCTCGTAGAAGTACCGCGCGGTGAGACCGGCCTGCCGGCAGACCCCGCGGACCGAGATCGCTCCCCCGTCGTCGGCGCCCAGCAGGGCGAGGGCCGCGTCGATGAGCGCTGCCCGACGGCGCGCGATCCGCGCGTCGCCCTCCTCGCCGCCATACGAACGCAGCGTCTCCACCCCGCTGCGCGCGGCGGCGCTGAGCGCGCTCGACGTGGCGCGCGGCGATTCGGACGGAGGTGTCACGACTCCAATCTTGACACCCCACCCGTCGGCGACGTTGAATGAAAGGGGAAACAGCCGTTGTCAGATGGAGTCGATGGTGACCACCGAACCGATCAGTGCAGACGCCGACACCGCGGTCGACGCAGATGAAGGCGCCCGCGGCGTCGCGCTCACCGCCGCCGACGCGGCCGTGTACGACGCGCCGCAGCCCGACACCGAGTACCTTCCGCGCGCCGCGCGGACCAGCCGCGCCGAACTCGATGCGCTGCGCTGGACGGGCGACATCCACGGCATCGGGCTGACCGCCGGGTCGGCCAATGTCGTCATGCAGCTCGCTCTGCCTGCGGTCGGGTACGGGGTCTACGAGAGTCGGGTCGACTCCGGCAACCTCTTCAAGCACCCGATCAAGCGGACCCGCACCACGCTGACCTACATCGCGGTCGCGACGATGGGCTCGCCGGAGGATCGCAAGGCGTACCGCCGAGCTGTGGGTCGGGCACACGCTCAGGTGCGCAGCACCGAGTCCAGCCCGGTCGAGTACAACGCCTTCGACCCCAAGCTGCAGCTCTGGGTCGCGGCCTGCATGTACAAGGGGCTCGAGGACATCGCCCGGACCTACGGTGACGAGTCCGCCATCACCGAAGATCTTTATCGCCAGGGCGCGCTGATGGGCACCACCCTGCAGATGCCGCTCGAGATGTGGCCGGCGACCAGAGCGGACTTCGAGGAGTACTGGCAGGAGACCGTCGCATCACTCGAGATCGATCCCGTCATCCGCGACCACCTCAAGAGCATCGGCCGCGCCGAGTTCATGGGGCCGTTGTTCACCCGACTCTTCGGATGGTGGTTCGAGATCCTGACCATCGGGTTCCTGCCACCGGAGTTCCGCGACAAGATGGACTACACGTTCCGCCCCTGGCAACGACTGCTGTTCACGGCGCACAACCGGATCGCCCGCTTCGTGGCGCGATACCTGCCGAAACCGTTGGCGGAGTTCCCGTACAACGTGCTCCTGACCGACGTCCGGTGGCGCATGCGGACCGGGCGTCCCCTGGTCTGAGTTCCCTCTTCGACCGTGCGCGCCAAACCGTCGACCGTGCGCTCCAGATCATCGACCGTGCGCCTCCGGGAACCAGCCGCCGCCCGCACAGTGTCGGTGCGCGGGCGGCGAACGACTCTCGGCGCACAGTCGACGGATCACAGCGCACGATCAACGCATCAGAGCGCACGATCGACGCACTCACCCGATCTTGCGCAGTACGTCCGTGTCCAGGTCGGCGACGGCGGTGTACCCCGACAACCCCAGCGTCAGGTCGAGTTCGGCGATGATGTTGGCGACCACGTCTCGGGCACCGTCGGCCCCTGCCAGCGCCAGCCCGTACATGTGCGGACGCCCGATGCAGGCGGCGTCAGCACCGAGTGCCAGCGCCTTCAGCACGTCGGCACCGGTCCGGATACCGGAGTCGACGAGAACCTTTGCCCGACCGTCGACCGCAGGTGCGATCTCGGCCAGCGCGTCGATCGAACCGATCGCCCCGTCGACCTGGCGCCCGCCGTGGTTGGACACGACGATGCCGTCGACGCCGGCATCGACGGCTCGCCGTGCGTCGTCGGGGTGCAGGACTCCCTTGAGGACGATGGGCAGTGACGTGCGGTCGCGCAGGCCGGCGAGGTCGTCCCAGTTCAGCGACGGACGCGAATAGATGTCGAGGAAGGTCTGCACGGATGCCCGCGGCTCGGGTGCGGTCAGGTTGCGCAGGAACCGCCCCGGCGCGTTGCGCGCGATGGAGCCGAGCGTCCGGATCGCCCCGAGTGAGACCTCCGGCCGATCCCCTCCGACCGCGGATCGCAGCCGCTCGGCGACGATCTCCCGGAACCGGGGGTCGGATGTGTACTGGTCGATGCCCTCGCCCCGCGCGAACGGCAGCGAGCCGATGTTGAGATCCTGCGGCCGCCAACCGAGCATCGTGGTGTCCAGGGTGACCACCACCGCGTCGGCCCCGACCGCGGACGCTCGTCCGAGAAAACTGTCGACCAGGTCGTCGTCGGTGGACCAGTAGAGCTGGAACCAGCGTGGCGCGCCGGTTCGAACCCGGTCCATCTCGGCGGCGACGTCTTCCATCGGCGCACTCCCCTGGTTGGAGAAGATGTAGGGCACGCCGAGTTCGGCTGCTGCGCGGCCGATCTCGACGTCGGCGCGTCGTCGGACCAGACCGCCCGCACCCACCGGGGAGATGAGGACCGGCGCCGGGAGGCGCCGCCCGAACAACTCGATCCCCAGCGACCGCACCGACACGTCGCGCAGGACACGCGGCACGATCGCCCATCTGTCGAGCGCCGCACGGTTGGATGTCATCGTCGTGCCCTCACCGGCCCCACCGGCGATGTACGCCCAAGCCCGATCGGACATCGCATCGTGCGCACGCCGCTCCAACTCGGCGAAATCGGTTGGCACACGCGGCGTTCGACCGTGAATACCGGCGGTGTAGATGTCGTTCTGGCGGATTCGCCCGGCGCCGGGCGTGGGAAGCGGAGCAGCGTCGTCCATACGGGCCATCTTAGGGATGGAGTGGCCTGCGCCACGTCGAGTCGGACATCGACCGGCTACCCTGACCGGGTATCACGACGGAAGGTCTGCCATGGCACTCGCGCTCTATCGACTGGGCCGTTTCGCGTTCCGCCGCAAGTGGTGGTTCGTGTCGGTCTGGGTCGCGATCCTCATCGCACTGGGCGCCCTCGTCGGTGCGCTCCAACCCAAGTTCGCCACCGACTTCGAGTTGCCGGGGACCGACTCCGACCGCGCGATGTCCGTTCTGCAGGAAGAGTTCCCGGATGCGAACAAGCAGCAGCTGACCGCGTCCACGAGCATCGTCCTGTCCGCCGACGACGGACTGGCCGCGCATCAGCAGCAGATCGACGCCCTCGTCGCACAGGCGAAGACGCTGCCCAAGGTGGTCGACCCGCAGCTGATCCTCAACCCGGTGACCGCAGCCCAGGCCCAGCCCGCGCTGGCATCGAAGGTGCTGGGCGACAACGGGAAGGTCGGCCTGATCCAGATCCGGCAGAACATCCCGGTCGAGGACCTGACTGCGCCGGACATGGAGCAGTTCGAGAAGCTGCTCGCGGACCATCGCGGCAACGGGCTCGAGGTCGAGGGCACCGGTTCGCTGATGCAGGTGTTCGAACAGGGCGGAGCCGCCGAACTTCTCGGATTCGCCGTCGCCTTCGTCATCATGATCGTCGCCTTCGGCGCGCTCGTCGCGGCCTTCATCCCGCTGGTCACCGGCATTTTCGGCGTCGGCATCACCATCATGCTGGTCACACTGAGCTCCGAGTTCATGAACGTCCAGCAGAGCGCGACGGCGATCATCACGATGCTCGGCATCGCGGTCTCGATCGACTACGCACTCTTCATCGTGTCGCGGTACCGGTCCGAGCTGAACCTGGGCGGCAGCAGGGAGGCCGCCGCGGGCAGAGCCGTCGGGACGGCGGGTTCCGCGGTCGTCTTCGCCGGCCTGACCGTGATGATCGCGGTGGCCGCGCTGGCCGTGGTCGGCATCCCGTTCATCACCCAGATGGGTGTGGCTGCGGCGGTCGCCGTCCTGGTCGCGGTCCTCGGCGCCATCACCCTGATCCCCGCCCTGCTCGGCGTCTTCGGCCGCTTCGCCTTCAGCCCGCGTATCCCGGGCATCCGTCACGGCGACGAACCCGACGAGCAGCCGTCCAACGGTCTGCGCTTCGCGCGATTCGTGACGCGCTTCCCACTCCCGGTGGCCCTCGTCGGTCTCGCGGTCCTGGTGATCGCGGCCATCCCGGTCACCAACCTGCAGCTCGGCCTGGAGTCGACCACCGACCGCGAATACGCGGCATCGCAGCTGCTCAAGCGGGGCTTCGGCGAGGGCGTCAACGGACCGCTGCTGGTGACCGTCAAGTCGTCCGACGGTCAGGACGTGGCGCCCGCGGCGAACGCGGTCGTCGAGCACGTCAAGACGCTCGGCAACGTCGCGACCCCCGACCAGATCGTGTGGGTGGGCAATGGGTCGAACCCGGCCCAGCCGCAGCAAGGCGCCACCGCGGCCCTGATCACCGTGACACCGGAGCAGTCCCCGAGCGGACCGGCGACGCACGATCTGATGGAACAGATCCGCGACTACTCACGGTCGGTCGACGGGGCCCAGGTGAACGTCGGCGGTCAGACCGCGATCATGTCCGACATCTCGTCGAAGCTCAGCTCGGCGCTGATCCCGTTCCTGATCCTGGTGGTCGGTCTGGCGTTCATCATCCTGGTGATCGTGTTCCGGTCCATCCTGGTCCCGCTCATCGCGACGATCGGGTTCCTGTTCTCGGTGCTCGCCACGTTCGGCGCGACGGTGTGGATCTTCCAGGAGGGCCACCTGGGCTTGATCGAGCACACCAAGCCGATCATCTCGTTCCTGCCGATCTTCCTGATCGGCGTGGTGTTCGGCCTCGCGATGGACTACCAGGTGTTCCTGGTGACGCGGATGCGCGAGGAGTACGTCCACGGCGTACCGGCCAAGGAGGCGATCGTCGTCGGGTACCAACACGGCGCCCGCGTCGTCGCATCGGCCGCGGTCATCATGATCTCGGTGTTCGCCGCGTTCATGCTCGCCCCGGACACCATCGCCCGGATGATGGGCTTCGCGCTGGCGGCCGCGGTGTTCTTCGACGCCTTCGTCATCCGCATGATCGTCGTTCCCGCAGTGATCACCCTGCTGGGCGACGCAGCGTGGAAGCTGCCGAAGTGGCTCGACAAGATCGTGCCGAACGTCGACATCGAGGGAACCCGGATTCGCGAGATCCCGATCGACGACACCGACGACAAGCGCGATCCGGTGCCGGCCGGCGCCTGACCCCGACCCGCGCACTCTTCCGCCCCGAACTCCTTCTTCCGCCGCCTGCAGGTAGCGGAGGAAGAAGTTCGGGGCGGAGGAACGTGTGGCCGGGCTCGGCTTTCGTTCGCGCTCACACCGACGCGATCAGGATCCCGCCCATCGTCAGCATGACGACGGCGACCACGCCGTCGAGGATCTTCCATGCCCGCGGTGCAGCGAACAGCGGCGCGAGACGTTGGGCGCCGTGTCCGAGCGCGGCGAACCACAGCACGCTTGCCACGCAGGCACCGATCGCGAACGCCCATCGAGCACTGCCGTGTCCATTCGCGATGGCACCCATGGTCACCACGGTGTCGAGATAGACGTGCGGGTTCAGTCAGGTCAGCGCCAATGCCGCACCGACGGCTGCCCACCGGCTCGCCGTCGCCGAGGAGGGCGCGCCGACCGTCAGCGCCTCCGATGACCGCAGGCTTCGGCGTGCAGCCATCAGTCCCAGCACGATGACGTATGCGCCGCCGAGGATCTTCGCGACGGTGACTGCGCCCGGGTGCGCGGCCACCAACGCGCCGAGCCCGGCGACGCCTGCGGCGATGAGCAGGACGTCGCTGACCACGCACACCACGATCACCGGCGTGATGTGGGCGCGGGCGACACCCTGTCGGAGCACGAAGACGTTCTGTGGTCCGATCGCGATGATCAGTCCGGCGCCGGTCAGCAGTCCGGCCATCGCGGCGAAGAAGTACGTGGTCACGAGGCACGACGCTACGAGCCGATCCGCCATCAGGCCAGCGAATGTTTTTCATGAATCATTAGCATGACTTCATGGACATCTCGCACGACGGAGTCGTGACCCTGGCCGTGGTCCTCCGTGAGGGCACCTTCGACGCCGCGGCGAAGGCCCTCCACATCACGCCGTCCGCCGTCAGCCAACGGATCAAGGCGCTCGAGACCGCGGTCGGCCGGATCGTCGTGCGCCGCACCAAGCCGGCGACCGCCACGCCGGACGGAGAGGTGTTGGTCCGCTTGGCCGAACAGTGGACCCTGTTGGTCGACGAGGCGCAGTCGCAGTTGGTCGGCCTGCCCGACTCGTCGGCCTCCGACCCCCGCGACCGACCTCGGGTCCACGTGCCGATCGCCGCGAACGCCGACTCCCTCGCGACCTGGCTGCTACCGGTCCTGGCACAGGCGCACCGCGACCACCCGATGGCGGTGGAGGTCATGCGCGACGACGAGAGTCAGAACAGCCTGCTGCTCCGGTCAGGAGAGGTGTTGGGCGCCATCACCTCCGATCCGATCGCGATCCGCGGGTGCACCATCGTCCCACTCGGTGCGATGCGATACCTGCCGGTCGCGACACCGGAGTTCGTGGAGACCTGGCTCCCCGACGGCCCGACCGACCGAGACCTCGCCCGCGCCCCGATGGTGATGTTCGACCGCAACGACTACCTGCAGCGCGACACGTTGCGGACCGTCACGGCGGGGACGATCGACCCACCGATCGTCTACATCCCGGCGTCGACCGAATACCATCGCGCCATCGCAGCCGGAATGGGCTGGGGCGCGGTACCGATCGCCCAGGTCCCCGACGCCCTGGCCGACGGCTCGCTGGTCCCGATCGTCGACAGCCACGTCGACGTCCCGCTGCACTGGCAGTTCTGGACGCTCAGCTCACCGTTGCTGGCCGCTCTCACGACTGCGGTCGTCGACGCGGCTCGGCGTGAGCTGGTCCAGATCTGACGATCACCCACGGTCGGACCACACTGTCAGGCCGCAGTCACCGGCTCCGTGATCACCGACGCATCGTCGAGCGAGTTGGCGATCTCGTCGCGCCAGAGCCGCGCGGCGAGGTAGAACGCGACCGCCACCGGCACCGGGAGCACGCCTGCGAGCACGAAGGTCGCGGTCAGTCCGATGGCCTCGCTGACCGGCGCCGCGATCGCCATCGACACCGGCATCAGCGCCACCGAGACGAAGAAGTCGAGGCTTGCGATCCGGCCGAGCAACGCAGGAGGCACACGACGCTGTAAGAGCGTTCCCCACAGCACCATCGGACCGTCGAACAAGATGCCCATCAGGAATCCGGCCGCGACGAACATCCAGGTCTGACCGGCGAGCCCCATGATCACCAGCGGCACACTCGAACACCCCCAGATCGCGAACATCACCGACAGGTAGCGCCGCGGCATCGGGAACGAGGCGAACGCCAGCGAGCCGAGCGCGGCTCCGATGCCGAATCCGGCGAGCACCAGCGAGTGGTCGCCGGCCCCGCCGTCGACCCGTTCGCGAAGTGCGAACGGCACCAACACCTCGATCGGTCCCATGGTGGCGAGCACCAGGATGCAGGCGTAGAAGAGCGTCGCCCACAACCACGGCGTGCGCCACATGTAGACGAACCCCTCCACCAGGTCGGTCATCGCCGACCGGAGTGGATGCGCGGCGAGTCCTGAGGTGTCCCGACGGACCGCCACCGGCGACATCGCCACGTAGAACAGCGCCGAGGCGAGACTCGCGATTCCGGCCAGGGCGATTGCCAGACCGGGGGCCGCCACCGAGATGACACCACCGGCCACCATCGGGCCGACCGCCTGGAAGACGACCGGACGCAGGAACCCTTCGATCCCGTTGGCCGCCTGCAGTTGCGTCGCGTGCACGATGCTGGGCAGGATCGCCGAATATGCCGGGTAGTACATGCCGGTGGTGATGCCGCCTGCCACCGCAGCCAGGATCAGATGCCAGAACGTGAGAGAACCTGCGAGAGCAGTGATCCCGACGATCACGAAGGCGAGCAGCTTTACCACCTCGAGCGCGATCATGATCAGTCGCTGCGACACACGGTCGGCGAGTACGCCACCGACGAGAGTCGACGCGACCATCGCGACGGCCGCGACACCGGTCACCATCGACACCTGGACCGGTCCGCCGTCCATCGCGATGACCTGCCACACCACGCCGACGGTCCACACGCCATCGGCGAACATCGCCAGCACCAACCCGGCCGCCAGCAGCCGGTACTGCCGCAGCGCGAAAGGCTTCAGCGCTGTGGGCAGACGGGTGTCGAGCGGGGCGGTCACCTTCCGAGGATGCCCGATCCCGGGAGTGCTCGGCCACCGATTATCGTGCCGATTCGGTAGTACGACGCGGCTCCTGAGGTCGTTTCGTACTACGAGATCGCGGTCAGCTCGCCTTCTTGCGGGCGGTCTTCTTGGCGGGCGCCTTCTTGGCTGCGGTCTTCCTGGCGGGCGCCTTCTTCGCCGGGGCCTTCTTGGCGGGCGCCTTCTTCGCCGCGGTCTTCTTCGCCGGGGCCGAACCCGAATCGCCGGAGTCCTTGTCCTTCACCGACGCCCGGAGCGCGGCGAGGAGATCAGCGACCTCGGAATCGTCGTCGGTGTCGGAGTCCTCTTCCTCCTCCTCCGGGAAGGCCTCGGCCCCATCGGCCTTGGCCTCCACCAGCTTCGACAACTCCAACTGATAGGTGTCCTCGAACTCGCTCGGGTCGAAGTCCTTGGCCATGGTGTCGATGAGCGACGACGCCATCTCGAGTTCCTGCGGTCGGATGGTGAGGTCGTCGTCGAGGAACGAGAAGTCGGCCTTGCGCACCTCGTCGGGCCACAGCAATGTCTGCAAGGTCATCACGTTGTCGACGACGCGCAGCGCCGCCAACCGGGTGCGGTTGCGGAGCGTGAACGTCGCGATGGCCAGGCGATCGGTCTCGTCGAGCGCCTTGGCCAACAACGCGTACGCCTTGGGCGATTTGGAAGCGGGCTCGAGGTAGTACGGCTTGTCGAAGTAGATCGGGTCGACCTGCTCGACGGGTACGAACTCCAGGATCGAGATCTCCGGACTCTTCTGGACCGGCAGCGTCGCCAGGTCCTCCTTGGTCAGGATGACCGTCTCGCCGTTGTCGGACTCGTAGGCGTTGGCGATGTCGGAGTAGTCGACCTCGGAGTCGGTGCCCTCCCGGACGCGCCGATAGCGGATGCGGGTGCCGTCCTTCGAGTCGACCTGATACGACTTCCGGTCGTGACTCTCCGTCGCCGAATAGACCTTGACCGGCACGTTGACCAACCCAAAGCTCAGATCGCCTTTCCAGATCGAGCGCATGCCGTCATTCTGCCATTGCCGACGTCCCTCGTCGGGGTACAACCAGGTTCTCGAGCGTGGACAATGGGCGCATGGGTGGCGGTGACAGCCTGGAGGTGGACGGGCATCGGATCTCGATAACGAATCTGAGCAAGGTCCTCTACCCTGCGTCCGGGACCCGCAAGTTCGAGGTCATCGACTATTACAGCCGCATCGCCGACACGATGCTCCCGCACCTCGCCGGCCGACTGATCACCCGTAAGCGATGGCCGAACGGCATCGAGTCGACCCCGTTCTTCGAGAAGGATCTGCCCGACAGCTCGCCCGCATGGATCGCCCGCTACGGGATCGAGCACACGAGTCGGGTGATCACCTACCCCTTGGCCCGGTCGCGCGCCGACCTCGTCTGGATGGCGCAGATGGCCGCACTGGAACTGCACACGCCGCAGTGGCGTGTGCCGGTGCAGGACGCCACCGACGGCGACGACGCCGTGCCGATCGCCGACGACGGCGCCGACGAGCAGCGCACCGATCAGAAGACGGGTCGATGGCGGGGCCAGGCGAACCGCCTCGTATTGGATCTCGACCCCGGACCGGGTGTGCCGTTGCACCGCTGCGCCGAGGTCGCGCTGATGATCCGCGACATGCTGGCCGCAGCCGGGCTCGAGTCCTGGCCGGTGACCAGCGGCGGCAAGGGCCTGCACGTGTACGCCCGCTTCCCACGCCCGGTCTCGCCGGATTCGGCCCGTACCGTCGCCCGACAGATCGCCACCACCCTGGCGAAGGCGCATCCCGACGAGATCACCGCGTCGATGTCGAAGTCGGTGCGGGACCAGCGCGTGTTCATCGACTGGAGTCAGAACAGCGGATCGAAGACCACGTTGTCGCCGTACTCGCTACGCGGCCGGGAACAGCCGTGGGTCGCTGCGCCGCGCAGCTGGGACGAACTCGCCGACCCCGACATCGAGCAGTTGCTGTTCACCGAGGTGCTCGAGCGGGTCGACGCCGACGGTGACCTCCTCGACGGACTCGACGACCCGTACGACGATCCACTCGACACCGACGACGGCCACGAAGTCAACACCGAACCGGCGCTCGTCGCCGAGGCCGAGGAGAAGTCCGATCAAACGGGTGTCGAGGTGATCGCGTCCCCCTCACGCGCGGTCGTCGACCTGCACGAGTACCGCCGCAAGCGTGACTCGTCGAAGACCCCGGAGCCGTTCGGCGACGAGCAGCATCGGCGACGGAGTCGGGGTGACGTCGACGACTCCGACGGCGGTGGGACGCGCGACGGTTCTGCGCCTGGCACACCGATCTTCGTCATCCAGGAACACCACGCACGTCGGCTGCACTACGACTTCCGGCTCGAACGTGACGGCGTGCTGGTGTCGTGGGCAGTCCCCAAGAACCTGCCCGACGACCCGGCCCAGAACCGGCTCGCAGTACAAACCGAAGACCACCCGATGGACTACGCCGAGTTCGCCGGCGATATCCCCGCAGGGGAATACGGCGGTGGGCACGTGGAGATCTGGGATCGCGGAACGTACGAGACCGAGAAGTGGCGCGACAAGGAGATAATCGTCCGCCTGCACGGTGAGCGTATCCAAGGGCGCTACGCGTTGATCCGCACCGGCGACAAGAACTGGCTGGCGCACCTGATGAGCGACGAGCCGCGACCGATCCTGCCCGATAGTCTCAAGGACCCACGTCCGATGCTGGCCACCGACGACACCATCGACAACCTCGACGGACGCGACTGGGCGTTCGAGGGCAAGTGGGACGGTTACCGGATCCTGTTGCGGTACATCGGCGGCGACTTCCGGCTCACCTCCCGGTCGGGTATCGACATGACCGCCGACTTCCCGGAACTCCGCTCGGTTGCCGACGAACTCGGACTGCTCGACGTGGTGCTCGACGGCGAGGTGGTGGCGGTCGACTCGACCGGCCGGACCAACTTCACCCTGTTGGCCGCGCGCAATCACGCCGATGAGGACTACGCACTCAAACTGCTGCTCTTCGACATCCTCTACCTCAACGGCAGCTCCCTCATCCGGACACCGTGGGCACAGCGTCGCGAACTCCTCGACGAACTCGCGCCCGCCTTCCGCGACTCCGACTACGCCGAGATCCCTCCGCTGCTCGACGGACCGGGACGCAGGGCGGTCGAGCAGAGCACCGAGAGGAACCTGGAAGGCGTTGTCGCCAAGCGGCGTTCGTCGACGTATCAGCAGGGTCGCCGGTCGGCGAACTGGCGTAAGCACAAGAACTGGTCCGACATCGAGGTGGTCATCGGCGGCTACCGACCGGGGCGGGGCAACCGATCGTCGACCATCGGATCTCTGCTACTCGGACTCCCCGAGGAGACGGGACTGCGTTACGTCGGACGGGTCGGCACCGGATTCACCGATGCGCAGTTACGCGCCTTGGCCGAGGAACTCGAGCCACTGGTCATCCGTACCTGCCCGTTCCTGGACAAGCTCGACCGTCCGGTCGCGTCCAGTGCCGTCTGGGTGCTGCCCAAGCTCGTCGGCGAGGTGCGCTTCATGGACTGGACGACCACCGGCCACCTGCGCCATCCGTCGTGGCGTGGGATCCGCCGCGACAAACTCCCCGGAGACCTCTGACGCGACCCCCGGGGCGTACCCACCCCTCACGCGCCCCGGGGCGTACAAAGGAATCCTGTGACCCACGAGAACATCACCATCGATGCCTCCGCCGGATCGGCCGAGGCGTTCCTCGCCCACCCCGATTCCGGCAACGGGCCCTGGCCCGGCGTGCTGTTCCTGATCGATGCCATCGGGCTCCGGCCCCGTATCGAGGAGATGGCCGACCGCATCGCATCGTGGGGGTACGTCGTGCTGGCACCGAACCTCTTCTACCGGGACGGAACGGCAGCCGATCTCGCCCCCTCAGAGCCGCTCACCACCCCGGAGGCGCGTGAGGCGTTCTTCGCGGACGTGATGCCACGGGTGCGGGCGCTGACCGACGACCTGGTGACCCCTGATCTGTCGGCGTACCTCGATGCGCTCCGCGGACTCCCTGACGTCGCGCCGGGCGACCTCGGTGCCACCGGCTACTGCATGGGCGGGAGACTCGCACTTCTCGCCGCGGCCACCAGGCCGGACGACGTCGGCGCCATCGGCCTGTTCCACACCGGCGGTCTGGTCACCGAGGAACCCACCAGCCCGCACCGACGACTGTCCGAGGTCCGGGCCGAACTGCTGGCGCAACACGCCGACAACGACCACTCCCTGCCGCCCGCGGCGGTCGCCGAGTTCGAGCACGCGCTCACCTCCGCGGGCGTCGTTCATCACGCGTCGGTCTACCCGGATGCCGCGCACGGCTACACCATGTCCGACACGGCAGCGTTCCATCCGGAGGCGACCGAACAGCACTTCACCGACCTCCGGGCACTGTTCGCGCGGACACTGTCCCGCGGGTGACCGATGACCTCTCCGTCGGAGGATCGGATCGTGTTCGCCCTCGACCACCCCTACGTGGCGGGCGAACTGGCGCATCTACCCGAGGGGCGCGACA
Source organism: Gordonia soli NBRC 108243 (assembly GCF_000334455.1). Classification (GTDB taxonomy): domain Bacteria; phylum Actinomycetota; class Actinomycetes; order Mycobacteriales; family Mycobacteriaceae; genus Gordonia; species Gordonia soli. The sequence continues at coordinate 286,191 of NZ_BANX01000005.1, read as the reverse complement.
ACCTGTGCCACGGTCCGTGCAATCTGCGGGAGGGCATCCTCTACCGCAGTTGCCCCCGACACTCGGCGATGCTGATCGGGTGGACGCCCGACCCGAAACCGATCCGGTGTGGTCAGTGCGGCGAGTACGTCACGACAGTCGAGAACAACCGGGGCGGCCACAGCAGTGTGTGCGGCTGCGTGACGATGACCCGGTGGGTGCCGCGCTGACGTCGGTGGCGACCGGGCGCCGTGCCGGATCACCGGCGACGGCACCGGACGACAGGCGTCGGCGCCGGGCAACCCCCGTCGGCGCGGGGTACCTCGACCCGACTAGCCTCGGTGAGAACCAGGACGCCTGAGGAGAGCTTCGTGTTCGTCGTCGCCCACATCAGCGATCTCCACTTCAACGGCACCACGCACAACCGCGGCCGTATCGAGTCGACGCTGCAGTACATCAACGACCGCGCCGCAGGCATCGATGCGCTGCTCGTGACCGGGGACATCGGCGACGAGGGCCTGGAGTCGGAGTACCGCGAGGCGGCCGAGGTGCTCCGCAGTCCGTTGCCGATGCTGGTCACCGCCGGCAATCACGACGACCGCGCACCGCTCCAGCGACATCTGCTCGGGCGTGACGGCGCGGCCCCGGTCAACACCGCCCGCACCGTCGGTGATGTGCTCCTGCTGGTCGCCGACAGCTCGATCCCCGGCAGCAACGACGGCTACCTGACCGACGAGACGCTGGCGTGGATGTCCGACGAGATCGACCGAGCCCCCGCGGATGCGCCGGTGCTGGTGGCGTTCCACCACCCACCCGTGAGCCTCGCCATGCCGTTCATGGACAGCATTCGGCAGACCGGTGAGGACCGTCTGGCCGAACTCGTGACACGGCACCCGAACATCACCGCCTTCCTGTGCGGACATGCCCACACGCCCGCGGTGACCCGATTCGCCGACCGCCCGCTGTGCACGGCGCCCGGCGTCTCGTCGACGTTGAACCTGCCTTTCGAGGGCGAGGACGTGATCAACGAGGGTCAGCCGCCCGGTCTCGCCTTCCACGTCCTCGACGGTCCGCGGTTCACAACCCACTTCCGGTCCGTGGTCGGTTAGCTCAGTCGTTCTTCAACGGCCCGCGCTCGTTCTTCCGCGGCCCGCGCGTATCTTCCGTAGGCCCGCGCTCGTTCTTCCGCCCCGAACTGCTTCTTCCGCCGGCTGCAGTGCGCGGAAGAAGAGGTTCGGGGCGGAGGAACGGAACGACAGTCGCCCGCAGATCAGCGGACGGTCGGGACATCCAGTTCGGACGTGGTCGGCTGGTCGCCGCCCGCCTTGCGGACACCGGTGGCCGTGACCTCGTAGACCTCGGCCGTCGGGATGTCGAAGAACAGCCCGACCACTCGCAGCTGCCCATCGGCGACGGCCCGGCCGACAACCGGATGCCGTGACAGGTTCTCGACCTGCTTGGCGACGTTGACGACTGCCAACTGGTCGACCTCGGGGAAACCTGCCTCCGCAGCACTGCGTCCGGCGGGATGTCCCGCGCGGTAGGCGACCACACTCGGGATGGCATGGCCCAGCCACGATCCGATGCTGCCCTCGATCGACTCGGGTCCGGCCATCATCGCCTTCATCGCGCCACACGACGAGTGTCCGCACACCACAACCGAACTCACACCGATCTCGCCTATCGCGAACTCGAGCGCGGCCCCGACGGACGTGTCGGTCGAGTCCTCGCCCGGGACGAGGTTGCCGACGTTGCGGACGGTGAACAGATCACCGGGCCCGCTGGCCGTGATGATGTTGGGCATCAGCCGGGAGTCGGCGCAGGTGAGGAAGACCGAGTCGGGATCCTGCTGATGGGTGATGTCGGCGGTCACCGCACGCAGCGTGTCCACGTGGTCGCGGTGGTACTCCTGCACGCCGCCCATGATCGAGCGCAGTGTCGCGGGGGTCGTCTCCGCTTCCGGTGCCGCCTCCGCGGGACGCCGGCTACGCCACGGGGTGACACCGATCAGCGGATTGGTGTGTCGACGCGGCGGCGCCTCGGGAGCATCGGCGAGCCGGGCCTTGCCACGCTCGTGCACCAGCACGGTGCCACCCGCCGCCTCATGAGCCCACTTCCAGTCCTCGATGGCCTCCGAGGCCGCGTGGTCGAGGAAGTCGGTGTCGATCTCGAGCGTGACGTGGGCTCCCTCGGGGACCGCGGTCAGCGCCTTGTTCAGCTTGGGCAGTGCGAGGAAGCTCAGCGAACCGCGGATACGCACGACCCACTGTCGCGAGCCCTCCGTCCCGAACGGCTCGGACGTGATGTCGGCGCGGACGACCCGCCACACCACCAGGGCGACCGCGAGCGCGAGTCCGATCGCGACACCCTCGAGGAGGTTGAGGAACACGACCGATCCCACCGTGACCGCATAGACCCAGAGATCGCCGGTCTTGAGGGCCTTCTTCATGTGGGCGAGCTTGACCAACTGGATGCCGATGACCACGAGCAGGCCGGCGAGTGCCGCTGTCGGGATCTGCTCCACCAGTGCCGTCAGCAGGACCGCGAACACCAGGACCCACACGCCGTGCAGGATGGCCGATGCCCGCGTCCGTGCGCCGCTCGCGACGTTCGTGGTGCTACGGACGATGACGCCAGTGACCGGAAGTCCGCCCAGCAGACCGGAAGTGATGTTCGCGCCACCCTGGCCCAGCATCTCGCGGTTGAAGTTGCTGCGGGGACCGGTGTGCATCTTGTCGACCGCGACCGCGGACAGCAGCGACTCGACACTCGCGATCAGCGCGACCGTCAGCACACCCATGATGACCGCACCCCAGTTGCCGGTCGGTAGCGCCGGCAGCGAGATCGACTCGAAGAAGTTGCCGTCCAGCGAGATCCGCTCGATGTTCAACCCGAGGACGACGGTGAGGGCGGTGGCGGCCACGATCGCGACCAGCGGTCCGGGCACCTTGCGCACAGCGACCGGCAGGTTGGTCCACGTCAGCATCATCACGATCACCAGTGCGCCGATCAGCGCGCTGGGCCAGGTGATGTCGACGATGTTCTGCGGCAGTTGCGTCACGTTCTCCCAGGCCGAACTGCCCGACTCGCCACCGAGCAGCACATGGATCTGCTGGAGCGCGATGGTGATCCCGATACCGGCCAGCATCGCGTGTACCACGGTCGGCGCTATCGCCAACGCCGCACCGGCTTTGCGACTGAGCCCGAAGAGGATCTGCAACACACCGGCACATGCGGTGATGAAACATGTGAGCTGCCAACCGAAATTGGCGACGAGTTCGGCGACCACGACGGTGAGTCCGGCCGCCGGTCCGGACACCTGGAGCGGACTGCCCCCCAGGAGACCGGCGACGATGCCACCGACCACGGCGGCGATCAGGCCCGCCATCACGGGCGCATCGGACGCGATCGCTATGCCGAGGGACAACGGGAGTGCCACGAGGAAGACCACCAACGACGCCGGGACGTCATAGCGGAGGATGTCTCGGGCGTTGATCTGTGGTGACGCGAGTGACATCTGCATGTTCACGAACGTACCCACGGGTTGTTAAGGGCGGCTTACATACGACGACGCGGTTCTGTGAGAACAACAACGACAATTCAGACATGTTACGCAAGTCACCCAATTGCGCTTATCATCTCAAATATGGCTCCGCGCATGGTCATTCGTCAAGCGATCCCACAATCAGGTCTGCGGATGGCAAACCGTCACGGTGACTCTTCGGTCGCAGAACCACTGCCGAGCAACTGTTGCAGCAGCGGGCCGACGTACTCACCGATGATGCCCGGACCAGGATCGGGGAGCGGGTCGGGCACCGCGACTCCCACCTGATGGGTGGCCGGGATTCGCGCGGTGCGCGTCGCTTCGAGTCGAATCCCCTTCTGCTGGCTGAGCTTCAGCGGCGTTGCGTATTTGTCGAGCTCGGTCGCCGTGGTCACGGTACCCACGATACGGAGACCCGTCGCGCCGAAATCCGCTGCGGCGCGGCGGATGTGACTCGGTGACGTGATGAGCACGATGTCGTTGATCCCCTTCGCCCCGAGGATCTCGGCGGTGTTCTGCGCGTTGGCGACCGTCGATCCGGACTTACCCTCTGCGACGATGCGATTGGCCTCGACCCCGTTGCTGACCAGCCATTTCTGCATCGCGGCCGCCTCGGTGATCCCCGCCCGGGGCACGCCGCCCGACACCACGATCGGAAGAGTCGGGGTCGCCTGCGCCTGCGCACGTCCGGCGGTCACACGGTTGACGAGTTCGGCCGCCATCGTGCCGTTTTTGCCGAGCCCGAAGCCGAGCACCACCACCGCGACCTTGCCGCGCACATCCTTGGGCGTGGTGTCGGGAACGATGGCCGCGCCTGCGGTCACGCCGGAGATCACCGCGCGTGCCGTCGCTGCGAGCTTGGGGTTGACCAGTCCCAGGCGTCGGAGGGCAGCGTCCCTGGTGGTCGCGTCTTCGGCCTGCTCGGACCAGATCGCCTGCAGCGCGAGCGCGTCACCGTCGGCGGGCGCGACGGCGAGTGTCTGGCGGATTCCGTCCAGACCGCCGGTCACATCGCCGGAGGCGAACTTCTTCTGCGCCGCGTTGTAGAGCTCCGCCGGGTCGATGGTGGTCGCCACCGTCTGCACGTGCGAATGGTCGATGACAGGCAGTGCCGCCACCGCCGCCCCACCGACAGCCGCCGTGGCGACAGCAGCGATGGCGAGAGCGCGCATCCGAGTAACTCTGACCCCAATTGTCACTCGCGTAACAGTAAGCGGGTTCTGCTACAGCGCCACACCTGTGCAGTTGCGGATCGATAACGACGTCTCGGGCGGTCGAGGGTGGAGTGTGTCGCGGTGCGCGGTCGTGTCGGGCTACGGATTCCTGGCACGTGAGCGGGTCGCCGGCGCGGCTCGGCGGATTCCTGACACGTGAGCGGGTCGTGCTGTGCGCTCTCCACGGTGCGCAGCTGTCAGGTGTCAGAAATCCGATGAACCGGCCCAGAAGGCTGTCGAAACTCCCGCGCACTTCAACCGACTTCGCAGCGGGCAGCCCCACCGGCGCCTCATCCCTACCCGATCAGCGGAGCTCTGCCAGAATGGACCCGACGACTGGCGCGGGTGGGCCACCACCGGGAAGTCTCAACGAGCGCATCGACCGCCTGGGTGCCCTCTCCATCGAGGGGAGAGAGCCTTTGAACGCACAGTTGATGGACGGCACCCGACTCGCACAGCAACTGCACGCCGAGACGCGTCGACGCGCGGACGCTGTCACCCTGAACCGCGGTCATCGGCCCTGTCTGGCAACGGTCCTGGTCGGCGACGACCCTGCGTCGGCGACGTACGTCCGGATGAAGCAACGCCGATGTGCCGAGAACGGCGTCGACTCGCGGGCCGTTACGCTGCCCGCGTCATCTACGACCGCAGAGGTCACCGCCGCGGTGCGCAGCCTCGACGCTGATCCGATGGTCGACGGAATCTTGGTGCAGCATCCGGTGCCCGTTCCCGTCGATGAACGCGCGGTGTTCGAGACGATCAGTCACGCGAAGGACGTCGACGGCGTCACCAGCGCGAGCTTGGCAGCGATGGCGCTTGGAACGCCGACGCATCGATCATGCACACCCGCAGGCATACTCCGCCTCTTGGACTCCTATGCCGTAGCTCTTTCCGGACTGCATGTCGTGGTCGTCGGACGCAGCGAGATTCTCGGTCTGCCGGTGGGGCTGCTGTCACTCTGTGCCGATGCCACGGTCACTTACTGCCATTCGCACACTCAAGACCTACCCACTCAGATCGGGCGGGCCGACGTCCTCATCGCGGCGGTCGGTCGACCGCAACTCATCCGCGGCGAGTGGATTCGCGCCGGGGCCGTGGTTGTCGACGCCGGATACCACCCCGGCGGACTCGGAGACGTCGAGACCGCGACTGCGGCCGAACGTGCACGCCTCATCACACCGGTGCCCGGCGGCGTGGGACCAATGACGATCGCGGTCCTGATCTCGAATACTGTCGACGCCGCGGAGCGCGGTCTTGTGAGTGCCTGATCCCCGGACGCTTGGGGTCTCCGCCAGATTTCCGACACCAGAGCGGATCGCGCTCACCGATATCCACACCGCACAGCTGTCACGTGTCAGAAATCCGGAAGCACCGACCGCGGGCACCTCGGCAGAACCGAGCCATCGATCCGCGGCTCCCTCGGATTTCTGACACCACAGCGAGCCGCGCTTCCCGATATCCACACCGTCGAGCTGCCGGGTGTCAGAAATCCGGAGGACTGCCCACCCGAGCCGGCCACGTCGACGACCGTCGATCCTCGGATTTCTGACACCACAGCGAGCCGCGCTTCCCGATATCCACACCGTCCAGCTGTCACGTGTCAGAAATCCGAAAACCCGGGGCCGCGAGCGAAGCCCAAGGAAAGCCACTCAGAACCAGACCCCGCAGGCCGACGCCACCGCGACCCTGGGGCGCGGTGGCGTCGAGTGGCGAACGCGAGATCGGTTGTCAGCGGCGGATACCCGCGACCTTCAGCAACTCCGGCCGACGCAGGATCAGGCCGACCCAGAGGACCACTCCGAAGTACACGGCGAACAACGTGGTGTCGAACAGCGGCGACTCGATGCGCATGTTCGCGGTGACTGCACCACCGAGGTACGCGGTGATGCCGACTGCCCCGAGGACGGCGGTACGAGGGATGGCGAAGACCACCAGGCAGATCAGCAGCACGACACCCATGACAGTGGCCTGCCCGACCGGGAAGCCGAGCTTCTCGACGCCCTCGACCACGGCCTCGGGTCGGGTGAGCTTGCCGATGACGTCGAAGAGCAGGAATGCGCCGACCACGACGCTGATGACCACGCCTGCGATGTGGCGCCAGTTGCGGGCCGGACGTGCGTCGATGGTGTCGGTGGTGGATGCGGGGGCGGTCGAAGCGGCCATGATGTCCTCCGGGTGGATGAGTCGAAGCGGTTGTGCCGGTATAGACAGCGCATCCGCGGAAAACTCATCGGCGGACGGTCATCTCATCGAGAAACAAGCTTGACCAGCGGATACTCTCGATCGGACTTCGCCTGGTACTTGGCGTAGCGAGGCTGGGCATCGGTGATCCGATCCCACGCCGCCGCGCGCTCGTCTCCGGTGAGCGCCACCGGGGTCACCGACACCGGGCCGGCTCCGTGCAGTTCGACGGCAGCATCCGCCGGGTTGGCGATGAGGTTGGCGTACCAGTCGGGATTCCGATCACCGCCCCCCGATGCGACCAGTACGCGGTCCGCGCCATCGGCGAACCAGCTCACCGGCGTCTCGCGGCGTTCACCCGAGCGGCGGCCGACCGTGTGCAGGATGAGCACCTCCATCCCCATCATCGAACCACCCTTGCGTCGAATGCGAGTGGTCGTGCGGGCGTTCATCTTTCGTTGGAACCAGAGTGACAGCGACATCGTCTTCCTCTCTCGTCGGACGTTCTGCGATCACGGAATGCCGCAGCGCCCCGGGGGGGCTTCTCGATTCCTGACCGGATCGTCCCCACAAAGAGATCTGTCTCCGTTGTTCCCGGCAAGCGGGAGCAACGGAGACAGATTCAGCGTGGAGAGGTGGCTACAGCGCCTTGAGTTCCTCGATGACACTGTCGACCGACTTCTTGGCGTCGCCGAACAGCATGCTGGTGCCGTCGGCGAAGAAGAGCGGGTTCTCGATGCCGGCGTAGCCGGAGCTCATCGAGCGCTTCAGCACGATGGTCGATCGCGCCTCGTCGACGTTGAGGATCGGCATGCCGTGGATGGGCGAACTGGGATCGTTGCGCGCCGCCGGGTTGGTGACGTCGTTGGCGCCGATGACGATCGCGACATCGGTGCGGTTGAACTCACCGTTGATGTCGTCCATCTCCTTCATGGCGTCGTAGGCGACGTCGGCTTCGGCCAGCAGCACGTTCATGTGTCCAGGCATACGACCGGCGACCGGGTGGATCGCGTACTTGACCTCCACACCCTTCGACTCGAGCAGCGTCGCCATCTCCTTGACCGCGTGCTGTGCCTGCGCGACCGCGAGACCGTAGCCGGGCACCACGATCACCTGGTTGGCGTAGGCCATCTGGATCGCGGCGTCGGCAGCCGAGGTCGACTTCACCGTGCCGCCGTCGGCGCCTGCGGCACCCGCCGGACCCGCATCGCCGCCGCCGAAGGAGCCGAAGACGATCGCCGGGATCGAACGGTTCATGGCCTTGGCCATCAGGTTGGTCAGGATCGAGCCCGACGCACCGACGATCATGCCGGCGACGATCAGCGCCGTGTTGTCCAGCGCGATACCCGCTGCGGCAGCCGACAATCCGGTCATCGCGTTCAGCAGCGAGATGACCACCGGCATGTCGGCGCCACCGATCGGGAACACCACGAACAGTCCCATGATGCCCGCGGCGATGAGCAGTCCGACCATCCACCATCCGCTGGCCCCGCCGCCGTTGGCAGCATCGATGCCCAGGTACACCGCGACAGCGAGCGAACCGACGAGCAGCAGGATGTTGGCTGCCTGGAAGATCTTCGCGTTCGCCACGAACGCCTTCTCCAGGCCCTTGGGCAGGATCTCCTGCAACTTGGAGAACGCGACCAGCGAGCCCCAGAACGAGATCGAGCCGATGATCGCCGCGATCAGCGAACCGACCACCAGAGGCGATGCGGGCTCGGTGTTGTGGAAGGTCGAGAAGCCCGAGGTCTCGATGAACTCGGCCCAGGCGATCAGCGCGACCGTGCCGCCGCCGACACCGTTGAACAGCGCGACGAGCTGCGGCATGGCGGTCATCTTGGTCTTGAGCGCCGGCGGGATGCCCAGCACCACACCGAGGATCAGGCCGACCGCGATGAGGATCCAGTTGATCGTCGGGACGCCGACGGTTGAATGTCCGTCGTCACCCGCGGCACCGGCGTTGTAGACGTAGAGCAGGGTCGCGGCGACCGCGACGGCCATGCCGACCGCGGCGATCCAGTTGCCGCGGACGGCGGTCTTGGGGCCGGTCAGGCCCATCAACCCATAGATGAAGAGCGAGAACGCCAGGATGTACAGCGCGATCACCAGGTAGGACAGCCCCTGGCTGGGCGTGTGCGCCCCCGCGGCCAGGACAGTGGTCGTGAGGTTCACTTGGCGGCCTCTTTCTTACCCTTGAACATGCCCAGCATGCGGTCGGTGACCGCGAAGCCACCGATCACGTTGAGCGTGCCGAAGACCAGCGCGACGAAGGCGATGATGCGCACGCCCCAGTTCGCGTCGGCGGGCAGCTTGCCCAGCACGACGAGCGCGCCGAGCACGACGATGCCGTGGATGGCGTTGGTCCCCGACATCAGCGGGGTGTGCAAGGTGTTGGGCACCTTGGAGATCACGGCGAAACCCACGAACCCGGCCAGGACCAGGATCGCGATGTTCGCCAGCAGTCCGGTGTACATCAGGCAGACACCTCTTCTCGGGTGACGCACGCGGAGGCCAGCACTTCGTCGCTGAAATCCGGTGCGATGGCGCCGTTCTCGTCGAGCATGAGCTCGATCAGCGCCAACAGGTTCTTCGCGTAGAGCTCGCTGGCGTGCTCGGGCATCGTGGCCGGCAGGTTCAGCGGCGACACGATGGTGACGTCGTGTTTGACCACGATCTCGCCCGGCTCGGTCAGCTCGCAGTTGCCGCCGGTCTCGCCGGCGAGGTCGACGACCACGCTGCCGGGCTTCATGCCCTCGACCGCGGCGGCGGTCACCAGGCGAGGTGCCGGGCGACCGGGCACGAGCGCGGTGGTGATCACCACGTCGAAGCTCTTGATCGCCTCTTCCAGGGCCTTCTGCTGCTGGGCGCGTTCGTCCTCGGTGAGCTCGCGGGCATACCCGCCCTCACCGGCCGCATCGATGCCCAGATCGAGCCACTGTCCACCCACCGACTTCACCTGCTCGGCGACCTCGGGACGCACGTCGTAACCGGTGGTGCGACCACCGAGACGCTTGGCGGTCGCCAGCGCCTGCAGCCCGGCCACGCCGACACCCAGGACCAATACGGTCGCCGGCTTCACGGTGCCCGCGGCGGTCGTCAGCATCGGGAAGAAGCGGGTGGCGTTGTCGGCGGCCACGATGACCGCCTTGTAGCCCGCGACGTTCGCCTGCGAACTCAGCGCGTCCATCACCTGGGCACGCGAGATGCGGGGGATCGCCTCGACCGCGTAGGCCTCGACGCCCGCCGACTTCAGCGCACCGATCTGGTTCTCCGCGTTGCGCGGGGCCAGGAAGCCGATGAGCTTCTGCCCGTCACGCAGCTTGCCTACCTCGGCGTCCGACGGAGGTGCCACCCGCACCACCGCATCGGCCGAATACGGGTCGCCGATGGTGGCGCCGGCCGCGGTGTACTCGTCATCGGGGATCAACGCCCCGAGGCCGGCACCGGACTCGACCACCACATCCACGCCCTTGGACACGAGCGAAGCGACCACCTTGGGGACCAGCGCCACGCGGCGCTCCCCATCGGCCGTTTCGCGCACGACACCCACACTCATGTCTTCACCTTGTCTGGTCACGCCGCCCTACCGGGGTGACGGCTCAGCGAAATCGCAGGTCACCCGGTCTTCTGGCGGTGCGTGTGGCACAGCTCGACGCTGTCGCCCCGGTCACAAAACTGAAGGGAACATAGCATGCCCTCAGTTTTCGACCACCGATCAGTCAGATTGCTCACTATCACTTGACGACCCGCTGGTGGTATCCGCCGAGCGGCTCGAATCCGACGACGAACGGCGTCCGGAATCGCCGCTGCCGGACGAGCTGTCGGAGGCGCCCGAACCCCGGTCGGAGGAATCGCTCGCGGTCGAGTCCTTGCTACCCGAACTCGAGCTGTCCGACCCCTTGCTGCCGGTGCCCTTGCTGCCGGTGTCCTTGCTCTCGGAGCCCTTGCTGTCGGTGGTGTCGGAATCGGAGTCGTCGGTGTTCGACGGCCCGGTCGCGGTGGGCACCTCGCCGCCGGGTGCCGCGGTCTCCTGCTGCTCGGTCTCCTGCTGCTCGGTCGCCGGTTGCTCGGTCGGCGCCGACTCGGTGGCGGCCGGCGCGACGGGCTCGCCGGTGGTCGGCTCAGCGAGTGTCGAGTCCGATGCCGGGCTCGTCACGGTGGCGGTCGGTTCGGTGGCCGTGGTCCCGGCGGCAGTCGTCTCCGCTGCGGTCGTCTCGGCAGCCGACGTCGCGACGGCAGCGGCCTTCTTCCCGCCGGTCGTCGAATCGTCCTCATCGGTCGGCGGCGCGGTCGTCGAGTCGTCCTCGGACGTGTCGTCCAGCAGCCGATCCAGGGTGTCCTGGTTGACATCCGGGTCGAATGTGGGGACGGTCCAGCCGAGCCGGTCGAAGATGATGTCCTGCAGCTCGCGCGGCGTCGGGATCGGGCGACCGCCGATGGTCTTGGTCGTCTTCTCGCCCGGCATCGGGACCGGCACCAGCTCATCGAGGATGTCGTCGAACTCGGTCGGGATCGGGATGCCGATGTCGCGCAGCATCATCCCCCACGGGTTACCGCCGTTGTACACGGTGTACTGCGTGTTGCCCGTGTCGCTCATCCACTGCTTCTCGATGTCGTACTCGTTGATCCGGTACGTCAGGAATGCGTGCACGTAGAAGCCGGGGACCAGGTAGAAGAAGGTCGAGAACGGGTCGGCGAACGGGTTGCCGACCCCGCAGGTGGCGTCACCGCGCACGCAGTAGGACTCGACCCGGATGTCGCCGGTGTCGGCGGGGTTGCGGTCGCCGTTGGTGTACATGCCGGGGATGAAGCTCGGCACGACGTTCTCCACACCGGTGTTCGGGAACCGGGAGTCGGCGCCGGTGACGACCACGATCTGATCTTCGGGGATGGTCCCGCGCTGCTTGAGCATGTAGGCGACGTTCATCGCGATCGGCGCGCTCTGCGAGTAGCCGTTGATCACGATCTTCTGCCCCGGCTTGTTCGGGTCGTAGGCGGCCTCGGCTGCGGCCACACCCTTGGCGGTGCCGATCTCGACCGAGTCGTTGAAGGTGCCGTCGCCGGCGAGGTAGATCGGGAAGTCACCGATGGTGAACCCGAACGCTGCCGGGTAGTCGACGACCTTGATGGCCGGACGGTCGGTGGTCTCCTTACCGAACATGCCGATGTCGCGTGTGCGATTCAACTGATCTTCACCGTCGTAGTCGGTGGTGCCCGGGATCAGCACCACGGTGTCGCCGCGGGCGGCCGACAGCTCGGGCATCCACTGCGGACGTTCGACGATTGTCGGTCGGGGACTGACCGTGACCGGCGGATCGATGTCCGGGAATTTGATCGGTCCGATCTGCAGTGCGTGCGCGGTGCCCGACATGAACCCGGGTTGGAAGAACAGTCCTAGGGCTACGACGAAGACGGTCAGCGACAGCAGGATTCGACGCACCCTGGTTCTCCCTTGTTCACGAATCGGCGAGCTGAGTCTAACCAGCCCACACATGAGTCGTCGTCGGAAGAACGATCGTTAGCAGCGGCCCGCCGATCGCGAACGGGGCGAGGCGATGTGGGACAAATGACCGACCGGGAAGCCTCGGTTGGGAGCAGGGTTCTCGCCGGATGGTCGGGCACCTGGCGGCGGATGAGACACCCGGTGGGCGACCGGTGACCGGACGGTGTCTCACTGGTTGTCGGTTACAGGCCCGGCGAGTGGCGGGCGGGTGGACCGTGGTCGACCGAAACCACACAGATTTCGCTCGAAAGGCCGCGGATCGGGCTCGAAATGTCGATGCGGTGTGGTTTCGGAGCGGACCGCGACGGACGACGCCCCTCGGTCGGACCGACTAGCTCGCGGCTGCCGCGCCCGCGGTGGCGTGCCGGGCCGCATGCCGGCCGGCGCGCCGACCGAAGTACGACCCCTCGCCGAGCTGGGTCCCACTCGCGTAGCCCTTGCCGTCCTGCGCGAGGTTGGCCGCGCAGGCACCGGCGGCGTAGAGACCGTCGATCGGCGCACCCGACTCGTCGAGCACCTGACCGTCCACCGACGTCGCCATGCCGCCGATCGTGAACCCTGCGTACATCGCCTTGCCGAGACTCATGTCGAAGGCTGCCCAGGGTCCGTTCGATTGCGGCGCAAGGTATTCGACCGACTTGTGAAAGTCCGGATCCTCGCCGTGGGCGGCGTTCTCGTTGTAGCGGTTCAGCGTTCGCTGCAGGTTGCCCGCCGGGATGCCCAGATCGGTCTCCATCTCGGCGACCGTCTCCCAGCCGTCGATGAACGGCACGAGGGGGAACTCGGGCCGCTCCATGTGGGCCTCGTCGACGATCAGGAAGGCGGCGGCGTCGGGCTGATCCATCACGAAACCCGATGTGCGCGAATGATAGGAGTCCTCGGCGACAAAGCGTTCGCCGTTCTTGTTCACCGCGATTCCGGTCAACAGGATGCTCGGCGGGTAGACCGGTGCGGTGACGAAGGCCTGATCCATGTGCTTGAGTGCCGCGCCGACCGACTGTCCGAGTCGGATACCGAGACCGTCGTCGTAGGTGTTGCCGAGGACGAACGGCTTCTCCGACATCTGCGGGACGTGGGCGGCGACCATCTCCTCGTTCATCACGAACCCGCCCGCGGCGATGACGACCGAGCGGGCACGGATCGCGCCGGCCCCGTCGAGGCTCTTCCATGTCGCCCCGACCACGTGTCCGGCATCGTCGACGACCAGTTGTCGCGCGCCGGTCTCGTAGCGGATCTCGCCACCGAGCTCGGCGATGCGGTCGACCAGCAATCCGATGACCATCGCGGCGCCGCCGGTGTCGCCCGGGACCGGCACCTTGTGACCGCGCGGTGCGGGCTTCGCGATGTCCTTGAAGGGCCACACCTTCTCGTTGCCGGTGAACATCAAGCCCTGGGTCTGCGGCTGGATGACCGCCTTCTCCGGATAGAAGCTGCGCTCGAACTCGAATCCCAGCGCCTCGAGCCAATCGAAGTGCTCGACACTGTCCTGGCAGTACGCGTGGATCTTGTCGGGCTCGGGCTCGCGGGAGACCGCGGTGATGTACTTTTCCATCTCCTCGGCGGAGTCCTCGTGACCGGTCGCCTTCTGCACGGCCGTGCCGCCACCGAGGTAGAAGTGCCCGCCTGCCATGCAGGTGGTGCCGCCTGCGTCGGCGGCTCGCTCCAGGACGAGCACGCGCGCCCCTGCTGCGGCGGCTTCCACCGCGGCGCACCCTCCACCGATCCCACAGCCGACCACCAGCACGTCGACCTCGTCGGTGAAATCGTCCACCGAGTCGAGTGCGACGGTGCCCGGGACGTCTGCGGTAGCCATGGCGTCAGAGTAGCGGACGCACTAGAACCTGTTCTAGTTCTGGTCGGACTCGGGTTCGGTCCGCGACTGTCCCAACTGCCGTCGACGCGGGAGCAGCAGCGGCGTGGCGAGGAGCAGCACCCCCGACGCGGTGATCGCCGACAGCGGGTCGGCGAGGGTCGCCAGAGCTCCCCACAGTGCGATCAACGTGGCCTGGCTCAGCCTGCTGGTGATGCTCCACGCAGCCAGGACCTGGGGTACGTCCTCCGCGCGCACCCGCCGGAGACGCTCGGTTGCGCCGATCGGGTTGAAGACGCCCATGCAGCCGATGAGGAGAGCCTCCACGACGATGACCGTGACGAGTCCCGGCACCCCCGGCTGCACCGCGGCGAGACCGAGCGGCACGACCGAGCGCAACCATCCCGAGATGGTCAGCACGCGGTCCCGACCATGGCGTTCGACGAGGTGTGCCGACAGTCGGGCACCGACGAAACCTGCGACGCCGGGAAGACCGAACGCGAGGCCGTACTCCCAGGCCGCGTAGTGATACTCCCCGATCAGTAGGACGGCGAGCAGTGGACCGGTGGCCATGATCAGCCCGTTGACGGCCATCTGGTTCACGAAGAGCCGGCGCAAGACCCGATCAGTGGCGATGACGCTCCATCCCCGGATGAGCTCGGCCGCCCATCGCCGATCACCCCTCGCCGACGGTGTGGCCACGTCGGCGCCGCGGATCCGCCCGACGGTGAGCGCCGAGACCGCATAACTGGCCGCGTCGGCGGCGACGGTGACGACCGGCCCGAGTACGGCGATCGCCAGTCCACCGAGTGGAGGTCCGGTCGCCGTCGCGATCCACATGGCACCCTCGAACCTGCCGTTGGCGGCGAGCAGACGTCCCGCCGGGACGATGTGCTTGAGATAGGCGCCCGACGCCGCAGTGGAGGCGATGCTCGCGGTGCCGCCGATGATCGACACAACGAGTAGTTGGCCGTAGGTCAACACCCCCGCGAGGTAGGCGGGCGGGATCGAGGCCATCGCGACGAATCGTGCACAGTCGGCACCGATCATCGCCGGTCGCTTTCGGTGCCATGCGATTCGGGGACCGATCGCGACCGCGCAGATGGCCGCGGCCGCGAGCCCGACCGACTCGAGGAGCGACACCGCGCATGCGGAGGTCTGCAGTGTTCCCACCGCGATCAAGGGGAACGCGCCGAAGGCGATCCAGGTCCCATAGGTGCTGATCGCGTACGCCGACCAGAGTCGATCGACATCGCGCCCAAACTCGGTCACCAGGCTCCCCCACTCCCCGTCACGGTGCAGAGATGACACCAGGCCGTCGACCACCGGGTCCAACAACGCGACGATCAGCAGCCACAACCGATGGTTGGGTCTCGGTACCATCGCCGGGTGGACACCAACGCGATCCGCTCGTTCGTCCTCGCCGCCGATCTCGGCCGTCTGCAGCACGCGGCCGACGAACTCGGCGTCACTCAGCAGGGGGTGTCGAAGCGCATCACGGGACTCGAGCGAGAGCTCGGCGTCCGCCTCTTCCGGCGCACCGCACGAGGTGTGGAGCCGACGCTCGACGGTCAGGCCTTCCTCGCACACGCGCGCACCGTGGTCGCTCATCTCGATCGCGCGGTCGCTGCCGTCCGGCCCGGTTCTCGCACGCTGCGCGTCGACGTACTCGGCCTGCGCACGGCCCAGGCGGTGATCCTGCACGAGTTCTGGCGCAGCACTCCAGGTATCGACCTCGACGTCGTCAGCATCCGGGTCGACGACCCGCTCGAGGTCGCGGCCGCGGTTCGAGCCGGTGAGGTGGACGCCGCCTTTCGCACGGTCACCGACCGCGGTCGGCTACCCGACGGACTCCGGATGGTGCGCGCCTATGATTCACCACTCGAATTGCTGGTGGGCCCGCGGCATCCGCTGGCCGCCGTCCGGGTCGTGACACCGGAACAGCTCCGCGGCCAACGGATCTGGATACCGGGTATGGCACCCCGCACCGAATGGTCGGAGTTCTACGACGAGCTGACCGAGGCGTTCGATCTGTCGATCGATGCAGCGGGACCGAACTTCGGGACCGAGGTGCTCATCGACGAACTCGCCGAATCACCGGACGTCGCAACCCTGGTCGGAAGTCGCGATCGGTACGTCTGGCCGTCGACCCATGATCTCCGGCGGATACCGATCGCCGATCCCCCGTTGGCCTACCCGATCTCGATCATCATGCCTAGCTCGGATCCGCACGCCGGGCTCGACGCGATCGTCGACCACTTCCATCGACAGCCGCGCGTCCCCGAGTCCACGTGGCTTCCGTCCTGGGCGCCCGAACCACTCGGTCGCACCTGACCCGTCGACCGTGCGCCCCAGATCGTCGACCGTGCGCCCCAGATCGTCGATCGTGCGCCCCAGATCGTCGACCGTGCGCGGCTGACTACCGAGGACGCACAGTCGACGAGTCAGAACGCACGATCAACGGTTTCGGGCGCACGATCGACGAGTTGCAGCGCACGGTCGCCGATCTCGAGCGCACGGTCGACGCGATCGCCGTCAGCGTCGGCGTGGCCGGAACCGCCGCAGCCGCAGACTGTTGGCGACGACGAACACCGACGACAGAGCCATCGCCGCGCCGGCGATCATCGGGTTGAGCAACGCGGCTGCGGCCAAGGGCAGGGCCGCCACGTTGTACGCGAATGCCCAGAACAGGTTGCCCTTGATGGTCGACAGAGTGCGACGCGCGAGCCGGACCGCGTCGACGACGGCGAGCAGGTCGCCGCTGACGACCGTCACGTCGGCGGCCTCGATGGCGACGTCACTACCCGTGCCCATGGCGATGCCGAGATCCGCGGTTGCCAGCGCCGCGGCATCGTTGACACCGTCGCCGACCATCGCGACCGACTTACCGGCGCTGCGTAGTTCGGTGATCGCGTCGACCTTGCCCTCGGGGCGGACGTCGGCGATGACCGTCTCGATACCGACCTCACGGGCAACGCGGTCGGCGGCCGCTCGATTGTCACCGGTCAGCAGCACGGGGTTCAGACCCATCTCCCGGAGTTCGGCGATGGCTTCTGCCGATGTCGCCTTCACCTCGTCGGCGACGACGATCAGTCCGGCCGGTTTCCCATCCAGGGCGACGACCACCGCGGTCGCGCCGTCAGCGTGCGCTGCGGTCAGTGCCTCGGCCAACTCTGCGGGCAGTGAATCGGGGCTCTCCGGCCGACCCACCGAGACCTCGGTGCCGTCAACGGTTCCCGACACTCCCGCACCGCGCGTCGAGCGGAACTCCTCGACGTCGAGCAGGTCGGCGTCGGCGGCCGCACGCGCGGCCGCGACGATCGCAGACCCCACCGGGTGTTCGGACGCCGCCTCGACCGCAGCCGCCATCCGGAGCACCCGATCGCGATCCTGCCCGTCGGCCGCGTGCACTGACCTCACCGACATCTCGCCGGTGGTAACGGTGCCCGTCTTGTCGAGCACGATCGTGTCGACGCGTCGGGTGGTCTCGAGGATCTCGGGGCCGCGCAGCAGGATTCCGAGCTGAGCCCCACGCCCGGTACCGACCATCAGCGCGGTGGGCGTGGCCAGCCCGAGGGCGCACGGGCAGGCGATGATCAGCACCGCGACCGCTGCGGTGAACGCGAGGGTGACGCCACCCCCGGAACCGCCGGCCGCGCTACCGGAGCCCAGCCAGAAGCCCAGCGTCGCGATCGCGACGGTGATCACCGCGGGCACGAAGAAGGCCGAGATGCGATCGGCCAGGCGTTGCGCATCTGCCTTGCCCGACTGTGCGGCGGCGACCAGTCGTGCCATCTGCGCCAATGCGGTGTCGGCTCCGACCTTGGTGGCACGCACCACGAGTCGTCCGTTGCTGTTCACGGTCGCGCCGATCACCTCGTCACCCGCGGTCACCTCGACCGGGACGGACTCGCCGGTGATCATCGAGGCGTCGACGGCGGAGGCGCCGGACACGATCACGCCGTCGGTGGCGATCTTCTCGCCGGGGCGTACGACGAACTCGTCGCCGACCACGAGTTCACCGACCGGGATGCGCACCTCGCCACCGTCGCGCCGGACCGCGACATCCTTCGCGCCGACGTCCAGCAGCGCACGGAGCGCTTCTCCGGCACGACGTTTGGAACGCTTCTCGAAGTAGCGACCGGCCAGCAAGAAGGTGGTGACGCCCGCGGCCGCCTCCAGGTAGATGTGCGCCGTGCCGTCGGAACGTTGCGGGATGAGGTCGAATCCGTGACGCAATCCCGGAGTGCCCGCGGTGCCGAGGAAGAGTGCGTACAGCGACCAGCCGAACGCCGCCAGCGTGCCCACCGACACCAGGGTGTCCATGGTGGTCGCGCCGTGCCTCAGGTTGACCCACGCTGCGCGGTGGAAGGGTAACCCGCCCCAGACCACCACGGGCGCAGCCAATGTCAGCGACAGCCACTGCCAGTACGTGAACTGCCAGGGCGGGACCATGGCGAGAACGATTACCGGCACCGACAGGACCGCCGAGACGATCAGGCGTTGCCGCAGCGCCTCGACCTCGGGGTCGGAGTCCGTCGAGGCTGCCCCGTTCGCACCCTCCGGGTCACCCGATGCTGTCGGGTCCGGTACGGGTGTGGCCGCGTAGCCGGCGTCGCGCACCACACCGACGAGGGTGTCGGTGTCGATCGCATCGGGGAACCGCACATGCGCCTGCTCGGTCGCATAGTTGACCGAGGCCGTCACACCGTCCAACTTGTTGAGCTTGCGCTCGATGCGATTGGCGCACGAGGCGCAGGTCATGCCACCGATGTCGAAATCGATGGACTGGGTGTCGACGGTCATCCGCCCGCCCTCCGATCAGTGCTGTCCGTGGTGACCCGGTTGGTGCACGACCTCGGTGCCACCGTTGGTCGGCTGGTCGGTGCCGATCGGGCCGACCGCCCGACCGACCCCGAAGGCGACGACGAACACCAGCACGAGTGCGGCGAGTGCGCCGCCGAGCCGAACGGCTACGGTCATGCCAGTGAGTAGCCGGCTTCGGTGACCGCCGCGGCCACCGCGCCCGCATCGACCGGCGACGCGCTGATCACCTCGACGCGACCGGTGACGACATCGACGTCGACCTTCTCGACGCCAGCGATCTCACCGATCTCCTCGCGAACCGATGCCGCGCAGTGTCCGCAGGTCATACCCGAGACGGTGAATTCGGCGGTTGAGCTCATGGTGTTGTCCTCTCGATCGTGGAATTCCCGTGTCCCACACGGGAGATGGGTGGTGCGATCAGGATCGCACCAGACGTGCGATGGCCTGCATCGCCTCGTCGACCTTCTCCTGACCTGCGGCGTCACTCTCTTGCGCGGCGTTCACCACGCAGTGGTTCATGTGCTCGGACAGCAGCCCGAGACTCACCGCCTGCAATGCCTTGGTCATGGCCGACACCTGGGTCAGGATGTCGATGCAGTACGACTCCTCCTCGACCATCCGTTGCAGACCGCGGGCCTGCCCCTCGATCCGACGGAGTCGCTTCAGGTAGTCGTCCTTGTTACCGATGTACCCGTGTTGTGCGTGTTCCATGCCGGACCTCTCGTGGCGTCGTGATACCCCCTACCGGTATACCCTTCAGCGAGGGATACCGCTACCCCCATGGGGTATTGATGGGAGCATCCGACAGAGGCGGGGGTCATCCCGTTCAGCGAGGCGGGCGGAGCGCTTCGGCGAGCTTGGCGACCGCGGCCGCGAGCTCGGTCAGTGCCTGGGCGACGCGTGCGTCGTCACGCGACGGGGTCGGCTGATGGGCCGATGAGTCGGACGGGGTCGCGGACCGGTCGGCAGGCTGCGGCAACTCCGGGGGTGATCCCGCACCGGAGTCAGACTCCGGCAGCCGATGCCGCCGCGACGATCGCGGGATGGTGGTCGACGGCGGCTCGACATTGGTCGAGCGCCGACCGCCGCGGTAAGTGTCGGAATCGGCGGGGATACCGCCTCCGGGCGTGTCACCGGGCGCGATGATGCCCGGTCCGGTCACGCCGGGATGGCGGTGGTGTCCGGCGCCGGCACCGACCGTCGCCTGCTGCGGGAGTTCCGCGGGCCGCGGTGCGGGTGTCGGCGGGGCAGCCTCGGGCGGCAGTGAGTGAGCCGGCCGGACGGACGGCATCGGCGCGGCGGGCTGCGGTGCCGAGATGTGCGGTTGGGCCACATGGGGCTGGGAGATGTGCGGCTGGAAGGGCTGCTGGGGGCCGGGCTGTTGCTGGGGGTACGGCTGATGGGAGCCGGGTTGCCCGAACGGTTGCGGCTGCCCGGGTGCCGACTGGAAGTACTGCGGCTGCCCGGCCGGGTTCGGCGCGTTCTGCGGCGGATGGTTCGGCGGCGTGAAGTTCTGGTGCTGCGGCATCGGGGGTCCGGCCTGCGGCGGTACCGGTCCGGTTCCCTGCGAGGGCGGACGCACCGCGGTCGGGGCGTGCCCGTTGGTCGGCGCGTAGAAGTGCGGCCCGCCGTGCCCCTCGAAGTACAGGCAGGCGGCACCGGAGGGGTTGCGGATCGAGCAGGGGTTGCGCTCGATCAACGACTGCGCGTGATCGTCGAAGTCGTTCCACTCCAACCACAGTCGGCGATCAGCACGGGGACGGGAGCTCGCGTCGGTTGCGTGGTTGCCGCGGTGGCCGGCACCCAGGCGACAGGTGAGCAACCACTCGGAATCGGAGGTCAGACCCAGGGCTGCGCGCTCCTGCGCAGTGCACACGACAGTCGACCAACATCCCGCGCCGTCCATCTGGCCTCCTCAGCGAGTCGGTACCCGAACACACCCGTCGTCTCGTGTCGCATCGGACGTCGACGAACCCATCCGACGCCACGAGAGGTCGGGTGCAACCGCCGACGGCACGCCTCGACCGGCCGAACCATTCCCCCGCGGCACACTTCCCTGCCGGTGAGTCTAGGGATCGAAGACGTCGACTTCCACCGCACACGGCACCGACCACGCTACCGACCGCGTGTCGGGTGTGTCGGCGACCGGCGAGGTCAGACCGGGCCGAGGAAGTCGGTGATCAGAGCCGCGACCTCGTCGTGACGATCGAGGTGTGCGAAATGTCCGGCCCCGGCGACGACCACGGCCCGCCCGTCGGGTGGAAGCACCTCGCGGACGGTGTCGACGAAGCGGGCCTGCATGCAGCCGTCGTCGGAACCGTGCAGATAGAGCGTGGGAACCCGAGGTGCCTGCAACCACTCTCCCGCCAGGTGCTCGTACCGTCGGCCCGGCCGCGGCGAGCGCAGGGTCGCGCGGTAGTACCCGAGAACCGCCGACGCGTGTTCGCGGCCCGGCACGGCAGCCAGCGCGTTCTCGACGTCGGGCCGGAGCTCGTCGATCGCACCTCGCGGGGACCATCGCCGCCACAGCAGCGGGATCAGTCGTCGGATGCTCAACTCGGCGACGAGCGGTAACTGGTTGAACACCATGTACCAGCTCATCAGCGCCTGCCGGGCGAAGATCCGAACCCGGCCACGGCCACGCGCCGCACGCCGGAGCGCCGGGACCGGCGGTACCGCCATCGCGACCATCGCCCGGAACGGCGTGCCGGCGTGGAAGCCGACCCCGTGGGCGGTGAGCGCCCCCCAGTCATGGCCGATGAGTACGGCGTCGTCACCGCCGCCGAGCGCATGGTGCAACGCCAGCGCGTCGTACATCAGCGCCTCGACGTGGTAGTCGCGGTCGACCGGGATCTCCGACGGCGCGTACCCACGGGTGAACGGCGCCACCACGCGGTAGCCGGCGTCGGCCAGTACCGGCCCCAGGTGACGCCAGGTCCACGCCGAGTCGGGGAAGCCGTGCAGACACAGGGCCAGGGGACCGTCGTCGGGTCCCCACGTCAGTGCCTGGAGTCGGATGTGGCCGAGATCGATGGTCTGGTGGGTCGGCGCGGTCATCGGCGGTCAGCTTACCGCCAGGACCTCCTGCGTCACCGGGCTTTCCACACCGACGCCGACGATCTCGTCGTCGATCAGACGGTATGTCGTCGACGACCCGACCGACTCGGTCCGCGGATGGTCGATCCGCGTGTGGCTGCCCCGCGACTCGTCGCGGTCGGCTGCCGCGGCGACCACGGCCCGCGCGCCGAGGGTGAGGTTCACGTCCTCGAGCGCGGACGGCCCGTCGGCGACTCGGCGCGGCGCGGCGTCGAGCCGACGGGCCGCGGCGGCCAGGCCTTCGCCATCCCGGCGGAGTGCGACGAGCGCGGTCATCAGGTCCTGCAGTTCGGCGCGCGCCATCATCGGTCGGCCGACGTCTCGGTGACCGTGCACCGGCACGCCGACCGTCGTGCTGATCCCGTCCCGACGGTGGGCGGCGGCATGATCGGCGACACGGCACCCGACGACGAGACCTTCGAGCAGGCTGTTCGACGCGAGTCGGTTGGCGCCGTGCAGACCGGTCCGCGCGACCTCACCCGCGGCGAGCAGTCCTGGCACGGTGGTCGCACCGAAGGCGTCGGTACGCACTCCGCCGCACAGATAGTGGGCTCCGGGGACCACCGGGATCCGGCCGTCCGGGGTCGCCGCGCCGAGGGCGGTCACACCGGCGGCGACCGTCGGGAAGCGCCGCGCGAAGTCGTCGACAGCGGAGACGTCGAGGTAGACACACGGGTGGCCGGTGCGCGCCATCGCGTCGGTCACGGCATCGGCGACGATGTCGCGCGGCGCCAGATCGCCGAGCGGGTGGACACCGTCGGTCACCGACCGGCCGTCGACGGCGATGAGCCGACCGCCCTCACCGCGGACCGCCTCGGTGATCAACATCCGCCGACCACGGGCGCCGGGCACGTGGAGCATCGTCGGGTGGAACTGGATGAACTCGAGGTCGGCGACGTCGGCGCCTGCACGCAGCGCCAGTGCGATCCCGTCGCCGGTGGCGCCGGCCGGATTCGTCGTGGCCACGTAGAGGTGCCCCACGCCGCCCGTCGCGAGGAGGACCGACGGTGCGGTCACGGCCGCGGTGCGACCTCCGGTGCGATAGGCGACACCCGCCGCTCGACCGTCGGCGAGCAGGATCGAGGTGACCACCGCGTCGTCGACACAGACCACGCCGAGGTCGCGGACCGCGGTTCCGAGTCGTCGACCGAGCGTGCGCGCAACCTCTGCCCCGGTGGCGTCACCGCCGGCATGGATGACCCGACGGGCGTGGTGCCCACCCTCGAGTGTGCGCAACAGTCGACCGTCGGCGTCGCGGTCGAACCGAGCGCCCCAATCGATCAGCGTTGCGACCGCCGACCAGCCGCCGGCCAGGATCGATGCGGCGGCGTCGGGGACGGTGAGTCCGGCGCCGGCCGCAACGGTGTCGTCGAGGTGATCGGCGACGGTGTCGGTGTCCGATCGCGGGTCGACCACCGCGATACCGCCCTGCGCGTAGAAGGTCGACGTCGACTGCTCGACGCGGTGCGCGTCCCACTGTGGGCCCTTGTTCAGGATCACGACGCTAAGGCCTAGTTCTGCGGCACGGATCGCCGCCGTCAGCCCGGCCACGCCTGCGCCGACCACCACCAGGTCGGCCCTGGTCACGTCGTCCATCACTCCGTCGTTCATCGCAGTGCCTCTCACGAGCGGCTGTTCACCTGGCACAACCATCGCGCCCCGTTTTCGATTCCCAGTCGAAAACCTCGAGAGCGAGCGTACGCCGAGACCGCAGGCGGGTCGAGAGGCTTTCGCCGCCGGGGCCGCACGGGCCGGGTCCTGCGCGTCACACCGGGCGGTCGGCGACTACGCGAGGAAGTCGCGGGTGAGGCCCGACCACGTCGCCAGCTCGGTGGGAGTGGCCGCGACCCGGACGTCGGCGTTCGGCAGCGCGGCCGCGAGCGCCTCGGCACTGCTCACCGGATGGGTCTCGTCGCCTGTCCAGGCGAGGATCAGGGTGGGGTGACCGACGGCCGAGAGTCGCTCCGCGGCAGGCAGATCGGAGACCGCCGATCCGCGCAGTACCGCCGGGTACCGCGCCGAGCTGACCGCGATCGGGTTGACGAAGCGCCGGGCGTCGGCCAGCGCGGGCGAGGCCGGAGCATCGACCGACAACCGCTCCAGGGCACGCACTCCGCGACGTTCCACGAAGACGGCGGTCGATTCGCGGATCGGCACCTGGGCGCGGCGGGTCTCCCAGATGGTCGGCGGCGTGGTGAGCACCAGCCGACGGAACCGCCGGGGCCGGTCGAGCGCTGCGGTCAGGATCGTGGCCGTACCCATCGACGACCCGATCGCGTCCACGGGATCGTCGACACCCACGTCGTCGAGCAAGGCGAGGAGATCGAGGGCCAGTTCCGGCCACGTGTACTCCGCGGGCGTGCGGCCACCATCCGATCGACCGTGGCCTCGGGCGTCGTACCGGATCAGTCGATGACCACCGGAACTGACCGGGCGCCAATCGAACTGGCCGCCGCTCTCCTGCAGGTACGCGTTCGCGCTCATCCCGTGAGCCCACACCGCGGGCCGGCCCCGCCCGGTGGAGTTCCAGGCGAGCCGGGTCCCGCGGATGTCGGCGAACCGGAAGGCTGGGGTCACGACACGTCCGGTCCCGTTCTGCGCCTCACGCGCCGGTCAGGGTCGCTGTGTCGATGACGAAGCGGTAGCGGACATCGCTGGCGACGACGCGCTCGTAGGCCTCGTTGATCTGATCCGCGGAGATCACCTCGATCTCGGCGCCGATGCCGTGCTCCGCGCAGAACTCCAGCATCTCCTGCGTCTCGGCGATACCGCCGATGTTGGAACCGGCGAAACTGCGACGGTTGAAGGTCAGCGCGAAGGCCGGGACCTCGATCGGGTGCTCGGGCAGCCCCAGCTCGACGAGGGTGCCGTTCAGCGCCAGCAGACCGAGGTACTTCTTGATGGGGAGGTTCGCCGACACCGTGTTGATGATCAGGTCGAACTCGTTGCGCAGCTTCGTGAACGTCTCGGGATCACTGGTGGCGTAGTAGTGGTCGGCGCCCAGACGCAGACCGTCCTCGAGCTTCTTCAGCGACTGCGAGAGCACCGTCACCTCGGCGCCCAGCGCATGGGCGATCTTCACGCCGACGTGACCCAGTCCGCCGAGGCCGATGATCGCGACCTTGGTCCCGGGTCCGGCCTTCCAGTGCTTCAGCGGCGAGTAGAGGGTGATGCCCGCGCAGAGCAGCGGGGCGGCCTCGTCGAGACCGATGCCCTCGGGGATGCCGCAGACGTAGTTCTCGTCGACCACGATCGCGGTGCTGTACCCACCGTGGGTCGGCTGACCGTCGCGACCGACGGCGTTGTAGGTGCCGGTCATGCCCTTGACGCAGTGCTGCTCCTCGCCGGCGAGGCAGGCGTCGCACTCGCGGCAGGAGTCGACGAAGCAACCGACGCCGACACGGTCACCGACCTTGTACTTGGTCACCTCCGGCCCGACGGCGCCGACGACTCCGGCGATCTCGTGTCCGGGCACCACCGGGTACGCGGTGCGTCCCCATTCGCCGCGGGCAGTGTGGATGTCGGAGTGACAGATCCCCGCGAAGGCGATGTCGATGGACACGTCGTTGGGACCGAGTTCGCGACGCTCGATGGTGGTCGGCACCAGCGGCTGGTCGGCCGCGGTGGCGATGTAGGCGTGTACTGCAGCAGGAATGATCGACTCCTTCTCGGGGTGCGGCGATCCGGCCGCACCGGGTGGGGGCGCCGGATCGAGACGCCGACTCATGTCGGGCGTCCTCCGGAATCGAGTCTGCCAGCCGTATGCGCGTGCATGCATGGGCGGTCGCGAGAGTCGTCGATCGTGCGCTCTGATCCGTCGATCGTGCGCTTCAGACCGTCGACCGTGCGTTCTAGGTCCCCGCACGGCGCGGACAGCGGTCGAGCAGCGCACGATCGACGCGTTCGAGCGCACAGTCGACGCGTTCGAGCGCACGGTCGGCGGATGAGCGTCGGCGCGGATGACGGCCGGCCGCCGGCGATCGGCCTACGCTGGAACCGATGTCGCTGCACCGCACGTTCGTCGTCGCCCATCCTCGCGACGAGGTCTTCGCCTGGCACGCCCGACCGGGCGCGGTCCGCCGACTGATGCCTTTGTGGATGCCCTTCCGGATCGTCGACGAAGCCGCGTCGCTGGCCGACGGGACCGCGGTGTTCGCCCTGCCCGGCGGGCTGCGATGGGTCGCCCGGCACGACCCCGACGCCTACGACCCGCCGAGCCGGTTCGTCGACGAGGTCTCCCGCGGCGGAGTGCGATCGCTGCCGACGTCGGTGATGCCGTGGCGGCACACGCATCGCTTCGAGGCCCTCGACGACGGACACACCAGGCTCATCGACGACATCGATGCACCGCTCCCGGCGACCGCGTTGCTGCCGGCGCTCGCCTATCGCCACCAGCAGCTCGCCGACGACCTCGATGCGCGCGCCCGGTGGGCTGATCTCGCCGAACCGCCGACCACGGTGACCATCGCCGCCGCCGACCCGACGTCGGCGGTCGCCGCGATGCTGCGGGCGCACCTGACCACCTCGGGCGTCGAGGTGGTCGACGACCCACTCGATGCCGTCGCATCCGGCCGACCGGACGTCGCGGTGGTCGTCCTCGGCGAACCCGGGCGACTCTCCGACCTCGTCACCGCCGCAGAGGCGTCGCCTGGCGTGCGCGTCATCGTCTCCGTGTCCCGTGGCGGTTCGCATGCGGTGAGCACCCTGCCGTCGGGCAGCACCCGCCGCGTCCGTCTGCAGACCGGATGGGTGGTCACCGACGGCCCACCGCCGCGCGTCTCGGGCAAAGGTGTCCTGCCGTGGATCGACCTCGACGACCTGCTCGACGTCGTCGTCCGGGCCATCGGCGACCCCCACCTCTCCGGTGACGTGGTGGCCGCGGCGCCGGCACCTGCCTCGGGGGACGAGATCGAAGCGGTGATCCGCTCGTCGGCCGCGGGTCTGCGGCGGCTCGGTGGACTAGATCCTCGCCGGCAGCGCGAGAGCCCCTGGGACCCGGCAGGCACCCGGCCGACGGAACTCCTCGATGCCGGACACCGGTTCCGCCGACCGTTCCTCGCCGATGCGGTGGCCTATCAGACCGGCGCGCTCGGCGACACGGACTCCGGCTGATCACCGCCCTCAGTCTGTTTTCGCCATCAAGAACTTGAAAGTTCGGTCGCCCGAAACTACGCTCGGTTCATGGTTCGCCAGGCCCGTCGTCGACGCATCGCTGCGCTGATCTCGACTGCCGTGACGTTGGCGGTCGGCGCGTCGATGCTCACCGGGTGCAGTTCGACGGGCCGCGACGACGGCAAGCTGCAGGCCTTGACGACCTTCACCGTGCTGGCCGACATGGCCCGCAACGTCGGCGGCTCACACGTCGACGTCCGGTCGATCACCAAGGTCGGCGCCGAGATCCACGGCTACGAGCCGACACCGGGCGACCTCCACAAGGCCGTCGATGCCGACGTCATCCTGGTCAACGGACTGAACCTGGAAGCCTGGTTCGAACGCTTCATCCGCGACATCGACGTGCCGCGCGTGACGCTCAGCGACGGAGTCGCCCCGATGTCGATCACCGAGGACGCCTACGCGGGCAAGCCGAACCCGCACGCGTGGATGTCGCCGCGGTCGGCGCGCGTGTACGTCGAGAACATCCGCGCAGCCTTCACCCGGCTCGACCCGGCACACGCCGCCGAGTACCGGCGAAACGCCCAGCGGTACACCGACGAGCTCGACGCCGAGGACGCGCGGCTGCGCGCAGCGGTCGACAGCCTCGCCCCCGACCAGCGGGCATTGGTCAGCTGTGAGGGCGCATTCAGCTACTTGGCGCGCGACGCCGGACTCACCGAGCGCTACATCTGGCCGGTGAACGCCGAACAGCAGGCGACACCGCAGCAGATGCGCCGCACCATCGACTTCGTCGACGAACGTCGGGTGCCCGCGGTCTTCTGTGAGTCCACCGTCTCCGACGCCCCCATGCAGCAGGTGCACCGCGCGACCGGGGCACGCATGGGCGGCACGCTCTACGTCGACTCGCTCTCCGAGCCCGACGGACCGGTGCCGACGTACCTCGGACTGATCCGACACGACATCGCGACCATCATCGACGGCCTCACCGGGAAGGAGCAGCACAGTGGCACGGAGTGAGCCGGTGGCAGCAGAGACAACCGGGTCCGCCGAGGCTGCCCGACCACCGGGGAATACTGCCCCGCAGCAGGTTCCGGCCATCCGCATCAGCGACCTGTCGGTGCGGTACGGGTCCGTTGTCGCCCTCGACGGCGTCGACCTCGAGTTGCTGCCCGGCCGCATCTGCGGACTCATCGGGATGAACGGCTCCGGCAAGTCGACCCTCTTCAAGTCGATCATGGGCCTCGTGACTCCGACCTCCGGCTCGGTGTCCATCCATGGGCTCGACCCGGCTCGGGCGCGTTCGCGGGGCATCGTGTCGTATGTCCCACAGTCGGAGGACGTGGACTGGGACTTCCCCATCTCGGTGCGCGAGGTCGCGATGACCGGCCGCTACGGTCGGCAGAACTTCTTCCGACGCATCCGCTCCCAGGACCGCGCGGCAGTGGACTCCGCGCTGGAGCGGGTCGGGCTCACCGACCTCGCCGACCGTCAGATCGGCAAACTGTCAGGTGGACAACGGAAACGCGCGTTCGTCGCCCGCGGCATCGCCCAGGGCGCCGACATCCTGCTGCTCGACGAGCCGTTCGCGGGCGTCGACAAGCGCTCCGAGGCAACCATCCTCGCCCTTCTCCGCGACCTCGCCGACCAGGGCACCACGGTGCTCATCTCCACCCACGACCTCTCCGCGCTGCCCGACTTCGCCGACGAGGCGGTCCTGCTGATGCGGCGAATACTGGTCCACGGCAGCGCCGATGAGGCGCTCCGGCCCGAACAGCTGGCGCTCGCGTTCGGCCTCGGCGCGGACGAACCACTGACGACGTCGCCTCCGAGCGGCGCCGGCTCCGATGCGGAGGCCGCCCGATGATCGACTTCCTCGTCGAACCGTGGTCGTTGTCGTTCATGCGCGATGCGTTCCTCGCCAGCGGGGTCGCCGCCGTGGTCTGCGCGCTCATCAGCTGCTGGATCGTGCTGATCGGCTGGTCGCTCATGGGTGACGCGGTCTCCCACGCCGTGCTCCCGGGCGTCGTCCTCTCCTACATCGTCGGCGTTCCGTTCGCGATCGGCGCGGTGATCTTCGGCTTCCTCGCGGTCACCCTGATCGGCACCATCCGCGACACCAGCCGGGTCAAGGAAGACGCCGCGATCGGCATCGTCTTCACGACGCTGTTCGCGCTCGGCCTGGTGCTGGTGTCGGCGACACCGAGCCAGACCGACCTCAACCACATCCTCTTCGGCAACGTCCTCGGTGTGTCGGGTGCCGACCTCTGGCAGTTGCTGGCACTCGCGGCGCTGGTCGTCCTGGTGCTCGCGATCAAACGTCGGGACCTGACGCTCTACGCCTTCGACCCGATCCACGCCCACGCCATCGGTATGTCCCGACGCCTGCTGGGCGCGATCCTCCTCGGTCTGCTCGCGCTGACCTGTGTGGTCGCCCTGCAGGTGGTCGGCGTGATCCTGGTGGTGGCGATGCTGATCATCCCCGGGGCCAGCGCCCATCTGCTGACCGACCGCTTCGACCGGATGCTGCTCATCGCACCCGCCCTGGCCCTGGTGGCGACCGTCGCGGGCATCTACATCAGCTACGGCGCCGACGTCTCGCCCGGCGGGATGGTGGTCGTCACCCAAGGTGTGATGTTTGCCGCCATCTATCTGTTCGCCCCTCGCAATGGCCTGCTGAGCAGGGCATTCGCATCGCGGCGAGAGGTCCAGCCGGCCATCTGAGCACGTTGTCGGGCTCGCAAGGGGAGACCTGACGCGCCCGGATCGTTACTATCCGCAATGGTGACGACGACCCAGCAACGCGTAGACCAGGTTCGACGCTCGCAGCTGCCGTCGGTGTCGACGTTCGCCGAGATCACCCGATTCGGCACGACGTCGGCGCATGCGGCCGCCGGCGTCGGACGTTTCCTCCTGCATTCCGCCGGTGAGCTGGTGCGCGGCCGTCCTCCGACGGCCGGCGACATCGCGCGCGAGATCCGTGACACCTTCGAGCACCTGGGCCCGACCTATGTGAAGCTCGGCCAGCTGATCGCCTCGAGTCCCGGAGTGTTCAGCGAGAGCCTGGCCACCGAGTTCGAGTCGCTGCTCGATCGTGTGGCCCCGGCCGATCCGGCTGCCATCCGTCAGGTGATCGTCGACGACTTCGGGCGGCCGCCCGAGGAGGTCTTCGCCGAGTTCGACCCGACACCCATCGCATCGGCCTCCATCGCGCAGGTGCACACCGCCCGGCTGCACGACGGCACCGACGTCGTGGTGAAGATCCAGCGTCCCGGCATCACCGACCGCTTGTCCCCCGACGTCGCACTGCTCGAACGCTTCGCCGGATTGGCGGAGGTGTCGGAGTACGGGCGGATGCTCAGCGCCCGACACGTCGTCGAGGACTTCGCCGACGGCCTCGACGCCGAGCTGGACTTCCGTAACGAGGCCGCGACCATGCGTGAGTGGTACGCCTGTCTCGCCGAGGGCCCGTACGCCAGTCGGGTCCGCGTGCCGGACGTGTACGACGACCACACCACCGCCCGCGTCCTCACCATGGAGCGCATCCATGGCGTCCGCATCGACGATGCCCGAGCCGTCCGCGCGGCCGGCCACGACGGTGTCGCACTCTGCCGCAACCTCCTGCTCTCGTTGCTGGACTCCGCCTTCCACGGCGGCCTCTTCCACGGCGACCTCCATGCCGGCAACGTGCTCGTCGACAACACCGGCACGCTCGTCCTCATCGACTTCGGCATCGTCGGTCGCTTCGACACCCGCACGCGGCGCATCCTCCGCCAACTCGTCGTCGACCTGATGGTGAAGGGCGACTACGAGTCGGCAGGTCGCGCGATCTTCCTGCTCGGCGCCGTGCACAAGCCGGGGTCGACCGACCGGGGTGCGGCCGACCTGAAGAAGGTCACCATGCCGCTGGGCAGCGCCGAACTGGGCTCGATGTCGTATGCAGACCTCGGGAGGCAGATGGCCGCCGTCGCACGTGCGCACGACGCTCGGCTCCCGCGTGAGCTGGTGCTCGTCGGCAAGCAGCTCCTCTACGTCGAGAAGTACATGAAACTGCTGGCCCCGCGCTGGAAGGCGATGGCCGACCGCGAGATCTTCGGCTACATGGCCGGGATCATGAAGGAGGCCGAACGCGACCGTCGGGCACGCCGCGTCGCAATCGGCTGACGCCACTCGAGCCGCCCGGGACCGATCTGCTGCAGCTGGGGGGATACCGGCAGGTACCGTGTCCGGAAGGTCCCGAATGGGCGCCGTGATCGCCGAGGGTGTCTCCATGGGGAGGCACCGGGGTGGGGCGTCGAGCAATCACAGGAGTCGAGAATGAGACGAGTCTGGCTGGCACTGCCGGCCTTCCTCGGCGTTGCAGCCATCACTGCGGCCATCGCCGTTCCCGCCTATCTGGTCCCCCAGCTGCGGGTGGTGCCACTGGATCTCGACATCACGTCGGTGGCCAGCACGCAGGGACCCGACGGGTCCGCGGGTGATCGCTACCCCGCCACCATCTTCGACCGGTGCTCCATCCGCCAGTCCAAGGCACGCACCTTGCAGGCGAACCTGACCCAGCAGCGCCGTTCGGTGGTCGTCGACCCGTCCGATCGACGCCAGGCGACCGTGCAGTCGGCGCAGACCGTGAAGATCGACCGCACCCGGGACGCCGCCGGCAAGGAGACCGAGCCGAGCGTCGGCGACGTCGGTGCCGAGCGCGAGTGCTCCGACGGTCTGCTGAGCGCGACCATCGACCGCGTCTCGCTCAACCGCAAGACGTCGGTGCCCAACGGCACGGTCAGCTCGCTGCAGCTCGAGGCGGCGCCCGAGGGCGTCGACGTCAAGGACGTCTCGGTGGACCTGCCCGACCGTAAGGGCTTCCAGTACAAGTTCGGCTTCAACGTCAAGAAGCGCGACTACCTCTACTTCGACAGCAACACGCGCCAGGACCTGCCGGCGAAATACGTCGGCGAGAAGACGATCGACGGCGTCCAGACCTACGAGTTCGTCAGCGAGGTCCCTGAGACCGATCTGTCGAGCCTGCCCAACGCACAGGGCGAGGCAGCCCTCGGCACGATGCTCACCCAGCCGGCGAGCTGGTGGGGCATCAGCGGTCGGGGCATCTCGCCGAAGTCGTCGATCACGATGCATCGCTACGCGTCGGCGAAGCGGCACGTGTGGGTGGAGCCGAAGACCGGCACCGTCATCAACGGTCGCGAGGAGCAGCACCAGTACTTCCAGTCGCCCGACCAGAGCGAGGACACGCCCGCACCGGTGCGGGACTTCCGCCTCGACGCGCTCAAGGGCACGTTCCAGTGGTCGGATCAGACAATCGCGAACCAGGCCGCCAAGGCCAAGGACTACGACAGCCAACTGAAGCTCGGCAACCTCTGGCTGCCGATCATCCTCGGCGTCATCGGCGTCCTGCTGCTCGCGCTGTGGGCCGTCTTGTTCTGGCGCACACGACGTTCCGAGGGTGGTCGGGGTGACGATGGGGGCTACCCGGACGATCCGTACGACGGACCCGATCCGGACCAGGATGCCACCCGTCGGGATCTCGGACCGGTCGACGATGCGCCGACGGCGTACGTCGGCAATCGGTCGGCGAATCCGTGGGAGCGCCCGACCGAACAGATCCCCCGGGTCGAGGACCCGCCTCGCGCCGACGGCTTCGAGCCGCTCTCGCGTGAGACGACTCAGTTCGAGCGTCCCGACGGTCCGGACTCACCCCGGAGGTAGTCGCTCTCGCCGACGGTTTGTCGGCCGTCGGTTGTCGGCTTTCGGTTGTCGGCTTTCGGTTGTCGGCTCCGCCCCGGTCTCGTCCGCTCGCCACAGGCGACGGATGAGGTCGGGGCGGAGTTGTTTCCGGGTTCGGGTTTCGGGTCGGGCGTGCTCTCTCTGCGCCCGGACCGTTTCCAGCTGACCAAAAACTGCCGACCAGCAGGGAGCCGTGTGCACTATCCACGCGGCAGGCCGCTCCACAGCAGATTGTGACCAGACCCGCGCACCGGCCACCGCACCCCTAGCCCCTGCTCCCCCGCCTCCGCACCCTGGGCCGGCTCCCGTGACCAAAAACTGCTCCCCAGCAGCGAGCCGCGTGCAATATCCACGCCACTCCCCGCTCCACGGCAGATTCTGACCAAACTCCGGCGCCCCCGGCCGGCCCGAACCCAAGCCCCGCCAACAAAAACACCGCGGCCGGTGACCCGAAGGTCACCGGCCGCGGTGATCAGAGGCTGTCGAGCGAGCGACTCAGAAGAACGCCGGCGCGAAGGTGGTGCGCCAGGACTCCTTGAAACGCTCCTGCCAGTAGTCCCACCAGTGCACACCGTCACGGCTGATGTGCGTGGTCAGCTGGACCGGCAGGGTCCGCAGACGTGCGATGTAGAGCTGGCTGGAGGTGGACGCGGCGACCTCGAGCGGCACCATCTGTGAGAAGCGGACCGGGTTGAAGGACGCGCTGGCCGGGTTCACCGACGCGTCGTACTTGCTGCCGACGCCGGTGCCCGAGGACACGTAGACGCGCTTGCCGACCAGGTTGCCGGCGAGCAGGAACGGATCGTTGGCGGCCCACTGGCCCGCGGGGTAGATGCCCCACATGTTGATGGGGTTACCGCCCATCTCGATGACCGATGCCTGGATGCCCTGGTTGAAGCCGGGGAAGGTGACGGTCGGGTAGCCGCTGTAGGAGGCGACGGCCTTGTAGAAGTTGGGATGCCGCGATGCCAGGTTCAGGGCCGCGGTTCCCGACATCGAGAGACCGGCGATGCCGTTGCGACGGTTGTCGCTGTTGTGGCGTGCCTTCATGTAGCGCGGCAGTTCGCGGGTCAGGAAGGTCTCCCAGCGGTTCTTACCCAGCTTGGGGTCGACGCGCTCCCAGTCGGCATAGAAGCTGCCGCCGCCACCGAACGGGATCGCCACGTTGGTGCCCTTGCCGACCATGAAGTCGTCGACGCGGGTGTTCTGCAGCCAGCCGCTGGTGTTGTTCGGCGCACGCAGTCCGTCGAGCAGGTACAGCGTCGGCTTGGGGCCGCTGCCGCCGCCGTCGACGATGCGGACGGGGATGTTGCGTCCCATCGAGGCGGAGTAGACGTATTCGGTCGTTCCGGCCGCCTGGGCTGACGGGGCGGCGACCAGGGTGGCGCTGGTTGCGGCGACGAGGGCGACCATCCCCGCGACCATGCGCTTACGGGCGCGTGTGAGCATTCAGGTTTTCCTTACGACAGTGACCCGCGACATCGCCGCGTTCCGATGGCATTCCTACGGGATTCTAAGGTGCGATGACCTGGTCGATCCCCATCGGTTGGCAGTGTAACGGCTCGATAACACACCGGCAAAGGCACAGACGCGGCGCCCCCGCGCAGGCAAACCGGCATACCGCCCCGGCTCACGCCGACTACCTGGGCAGATGACCGACTCCGGGTGTGACCGTCGTCATGTCTGAGAATTCCGTGCGGCCCGACTGAGCGTCCGATATCTGCCCGTTATGCGTTTGCTCAGCTGCCGGTGACCGACCGCCCACTGCTCTTCCACCCGGGCAGCACGCCCACCTAGTCTGAGCCGGTGGATCTCAGCGAGTACCTCCGTCACGACGCCACCGCACTGGCCGGGCTGGTCCGAACCGGGGAGGTCACCGCGACCGAACTACTCGAACTCGCCCAGGCGCGGGCTGCAGCCGTCAACCACCGCCTCAACGCCATCGTCGTGCCGACGGACGGGTTCGCCCGAGATCAGATCGCAGCCGGTCCCCAGGGGCCGCTCGCAGGTGTCCCGTTTCTG
Source organism: Gordonia soli NBRC 108243 (assembly GCF_000334455.1). Classification (GTDB taxonomy): domain Bacteria; phylum Actinomycetota; class Actinomycetes; order Mycobacteriales; family Mycobacteriaceae; genus Gordonia; species Gordonia soli. Next base: position 251,164 of record NZ_BANX01000005.1, on the reverse strand, counting down.
ATCAAGGACCTCGGCCAGGAGCTCAAGGGCTACCCGACAGCGAGTGGTTCCAAGTCCCTCGCCCGCCACATCGCCACCGAGCACGCGACCATCACCCAGCGCTTCCTCGACGCGGGGCTGGTCGTCTTCGGCAAGACGAACACCCCCGAGTTCGGCGCCAAGGGCATCACCGAGTCCGACTTCTGGGGACCGGCCCGCAGCCCGTGGAACACCGACCACACACCGGGCGGCTCGTCCGGCGGCTCCGGCGCGGCGGTCGCCGCGGGCATCGTCCCGGCCGCGGGCGCCAATGACGGCGGTGGCTCCATCCGCATCCCGGCCGCGTGCAACGGCCTGGTCGGACTCAAGGCCACCCGGGGCATCACCCCGTTCGGCCCGCAGGAGGGCGAATCGACCCTGGGGATGGCCGTCGAGGGTGCGGTGACCCGCACGGTGCGTGACGCCGCGGCGATCTACGACGCCATCGTCGGGCCGACCCCGTCGTCGACCTATCCGACCTCGGTCCCCGACACCCCGTTCGTCGAACAGATCCGCACCGCACCGACGGCGCTGCGCATCGGGTACTCCACGGCGTCGACCATCAACCCGAACCCGCACCCGGAGGCCATCGCCGCGGTCGAGCGCGCGGCCACACTGCTCACCGAGCTCGGTCACCGGGTCGAGGAGGTGCCGACGCCGTATGACGATGCTGCGTTGTCGCGGGACTTCCTGACCATCTGGTTCGGCTCGCTGGCCGCCCAGGTCGAGGCGGCGCGGGTGGCGACCGGCGCCACCGATGCCGACTTCGAATCCGACACCCTCGCGGTTGCCGAGCTGGGACGGTCGGCGGGTGTGGTGCCCTTCGTGACCGCTGCGAACAACGTCAACTCCTATGTCCAGCAGATCGACGACTTCCATTCGCGCTTCGACCTGTTCCTCACCCCGACCCTCGCGACCCCGCCGCTGGAGGTGTTCGCCACCCGCACTCCTCCGGCGCTCCAGCGCGGGTCGCGGGTGATCGCGAAGGTCCACGGCGGAAAGCTACTGGGCCGCACCGGAATCCTCGACGACCTGATCGTCCAGAGCCTGGGCTGGGTGCCCTACACCCAGCTCGCCAACCTCACCGGACGTCCGGCCATCAGCGTGCCGCTGCACTGGACCGAGGCCGGCCTGCCTCTCGGCGTCCAGTTCGTCGGCCGACTGGGCGCCGACGGTCAGCTCCTCGCGCTCGCGGCACAGCTGGAGGAGGCCGCGCCGTGGTTCCACCGCTACGCCGACGTCCGCGTGTGACGGCACCTCGCGGGACCGTCACCACGGCAACTACTGTGGTGTGCATCACCGGGTGCGGCTGCGAGGAGCGAACATGACCCAACAGGCAGATGCGGTCGTGGTCGGGTCCGGGCTCGCGGGCCTGGTCGCCACCTACGAACTCACCAAGGCGGGGCGTCGGGTCATCGTCGTCGATCAGGAGAACCGCGCCAATCTCGGCGGTCAGGCGTTCTGGTCGTTGGGCGGTCTCTTCCTGGTCGACACCCCGGAACAGCGTCGCCTCGGCATCCGCGACTCCGCCGAACTGGCGTTGCAGGACTGGATGGGGTCGGCCGGCTTCGACCGCGACGACGAGGACTTCTGGCCTCGTCAGTGGGCGCGCGCGTACGTCGAGTTCGCGGCCGGTGAGAAGCGTCAGTACCTGCACGACCTCGGACTCCGCATCACGCCGGTGGTCGGTTGGGCCGAGCGAGGTGGCGGGTTCGCCGACGGTCACGGCAACTCGGTCCCACGCTTCCACCTGACCTGGGGAACCGGGCCGGAGGTCGTCCGGGTCTTCGCCGAGCCGGTGCTGGAGGCCGAGCGTCAGGGCCTCGTGGAGTTCCGGTTCCGTCACCGCGTCGACGAGATCATCGTCGATGACGGTGCCGCCACCGGCATCCGGGGTGCCGTACTGGCGCCGGACGACGCCGAACGCGGGGTGGCGAGCTCACGAGACATCGTGGGTGACTTCGAGATCCACGCCGACGCGGTGATCGTCACCACCGGCGGCATCGGGCACAACCATGACCTGATCCGCGCGAACTGGCCGGTCGACCGCCTCGGCGAGCCGCCCAAGACGATGATCTCGGGCGTACCCGCATACGTCGACGGTCGGATGCTCTCCATCACCGAGGAGGCGGGGGCGAACCTGGTCAACCGGGATCGCATGTGGCACTACACCGAGGGCATCAACAACTGGGACCCGATCTGGCCCGACCACGCCATCCGCATCATCCCGGGACCGTCCTCGCTGTGGCTCGACGCCGAGGGCAACCGACTCGCGCCACCCAACTTCCCCGGCTTCGACACCAACTCCACGATGAAGGCGATCCTCGCGACCGGGTACGACTACTCGTGGTTTGTGTTGACGCAGAGCATCATCGAGAAGGAGTTCGCGCTGTCCGGGTCCGAGCAGAACCCGGACATCACCAGCAAGGACCTGAAGTTCGCCGCCAAGAGCCGCTTCGCCAAGGGGGCACCGGGCCCGGTGGCGAAGTTCGCCGAACACGGCGTCGACTTCGTGGTGCGGTCCAACCTGCCCGACCTGGTGGCCGGCATGAACGAGATCACCCGCGGCCCCAAACTCGACCTCGCACACGTGGAGCGGATCATCTCGGCACGCGATGCCGAGATCGAGAACAAGTACTCCAAGGACGCGCAGTTGATGGCCATCACCAACGCGCGCCAGTACCTGGGTGACAAACTCGTGCGCGTGGCCAAGCCGCATCGCCTGCTCGACCCCGAGCACGGTCCGCTGATCGCCGTCCGACTCAACATCCTCACCCGGAAGACTCTGGGCGGCATCGAGACCGACCTGAACTCACGGGTCATGCGACCGGACGGCAGCGCCTTCGACGGGCTGTTCGCCGCGGGTGAGGTCGCCGGATTCGGTGGTGGCGGGGTGCACGGTTACAACGCGCTGGAGGGAACGTTCCTGGGCGGCTGCATCTTCTCCGGTCGGGCGGCGGGCCGCGCGGTCGCACGCGGCAGCACCGAACGCGGTTAGGGTGTACCGGTGGTGACACCGCAGACCATCCTCACCCGCAAGACCCGATACGCGATCTTCCTCGTCCTCACGATCACCGACGGTGGGGTCGATCGGGTACGCGACGTGGTGTCGGGCCTGCCCGGACTCACCCGATCGGTGTCGTCCCGCGCACCGGATGCGGCCCTGGCCGGGATCGTCGGAATCGGTTCGCAGGCTTGGGATCAGCTCTTCGACGGTCCGCGTCCTCAGGGCCTGCGCCCGTTCACCGAGGTCGACGGCGAGACGCACACGGCTCCGGCAACGCCGGGTGACCTGCTCCTGCACCTGAAAGCCGACCAGCTCGACCTCTGCTTCGAGCTCGGTACCGCGCTCACCCGAGCATTCGGCGACTCCGTCACGGTGGTCGACGAGGTGCACGGGTTCCGCTACTTCGACCTACGCGACCTGATCGGATTCGTCGACGGCACCGAGAACCCCGTGGGTCAGGCGGCCATCGACGCGGTGACCGTCGGCGACGAGGACCCCGGGTTCGCCGGCGGGAGCTACGTCGCGATCCAGCGCTACGTTCACGACATGTCGGCCTGGAACTCGCTGACCGTCGAGGACCAGGAGGCCGCAATCGGGCGGACCAAGCTCGAGAACATCGAGATGGACGACGATGTGAAACCCTCGAACTCCCACATCGCCCTGAACGTCGTCGAGGATGCGGACGGCGAGGAGATCGACATCGTGCGCGACAACATGCCGTACGGCGACGTGTCGGGTACCGGCGAGAGCGGGACCTTCTACATCGCCTACTCGTCGGCGCCCGACGTCGTCGAGGAGATGCTGCGCAAGATGTTCATCGGCGACCCGCCCGGCAACCACGATCGCCTGCTCGACTTCACCACCGCGGTGACGGGCTCCCAGTTCTTCGCCCCGACTGTCGAGTTCCTCGAGGACCCACCGCCGGCGCCCGCCGACGGTGAGTCCTCGACGGCGCCCGGAACCGAGACCGCCACGCGCGCCGCCGACGGCTCGCTGGGCATCGGCTCCCTGCACTGAGCCGAGCCGACTGCACCGACCCCGACTGAACCGACCACCACCGACACGCGACCGCCCCGCACCGACCGATCGAGGAGACCGACATGAGCAACCTGCATCGCGAACTCGCGCCCATCTCGGAGGCCGCCTGGGCCGAGATCGAACAGGAGGCGTCCCGGTCGTTCAAACGCAACGTCGCCGGACGTCGCCTGGTCGACGTCAAGGGACCACTGGGCGACGCGACGTCGTCGGTGACGCTGGGCCACCGCAGCAAGATCGACTCGCCCGCAGACGGCATCCAGGCTTTCACCCGACACACCCAACCGCTGGTGGAACTCAAGGTGCCGTTCACCGTCACGCGTGAGGCCATCGACGACGTCGACCGCGGCGCACAGGATTCCGATTGGGATCCGGTGGTCGATGCCGCACGTGAACTCGCGCTCGCTGAGGACCGCGCGATCTTCGAGGGCTACCAGGCCGCCGGGATCGCCGGCATCCGCGCCGAGTCGTCGGCGACCCCCATCCCGCTTCCCGAGGACGTCCGCGACTACCCGGAGGCGCTGAGTCAGGCACTGAGCACCCTGCGTCTCGCCTCGGTCGACGGTCCGTATTCGATCGCGTTGTCGGCCGAGGTCTTCTCACTGGTCAACGAGACGTCGAACCACGGTTACCCGATCCGCCAGCACCTGCAGCGCCTGCTCGACGGCGAGATCGTGTGGGCACCGGCGATCTCCGGCGCGTTCGTGCTGAGCACCCGTGGCGGCGACTTCGAGCTCACCATCGGCCAGGACGTGTCGATCGGCTACGACTCACACGACGGCGACGCGGTGAACCTCTACTTCCAGGAGTCCTTCACCTTCTTGACCTACACCGCCGAGGCTGCCGTCTCACTGGAGCAGCGCCTCTGACCGATAGGTCCGATTCTCTGCAGGTCACAGCGGAAATGCAATCGCCGCTGTCACCGACTGTTGCTAGCGTGGCTGGCGTGAATCGCTCATGTTGATCCGGCTCGTCCGCGGCTACATCGGCCGATACCGTTCCTCCGTCGTCGCGGTCATCGTGCTGCAATTGGTGGGCACCGGCGCGATGCTGTACCTGCCCACCCTGAACGCCGACATCATCGACAAGGGCGTCGCCCAGGGCGACACCGGTTACATCCTCCGCGCCGGCGGATGGATGCTGGCGGTGTCGGTCGCCCAGGTGGTCAGCACCGTCATCGCCTACTGGTTCGGGGCGCGGGCCGCGCTGGCCGTCGGCCGCGACATCCGCCACGACCTCCTGCACCGGGTGGACACGTTCTCGGCGCGCGAGGTCGGTACGTTCGGGGCCCCGTCGCTGATCACCCGCACCACCAACGACGTCCAGCAGGTCCAGATGCTGCTGGTGACGAGCACGGCGATCCTCGTGATGGCCCCGATCATGTGCATCGGCGGCATCGCGATGGGTGTCCACGTGGCACCCGGACTCTCCTGGGTGCTGGTGATCGCGGTCCCGGTCCTGGGTGGTGCGATGGGTGCCATCATCGCGCGGATGATCCCCGGCTTCCGGGTCATGCAGGAGCGTATCGACAACGTCAACCGGGTCCTGCGCGAGCAGATCACCGGCATCCGCGTGGTGCGCGCATTCGTCCGCGAACGGCACGAGATCGCCCGCTTCTCCACGGCCAACACCGATCTCGCCGATGCGACCCGGCGCGTCGGTCGGATGATGGCGCTGATGTTCCCGACGATGCTGTTCATCTCCAACGTCAGCATCGTGGCGATCGTCTGGATCGGCGGACATCAGGTCGCCGACGGCACTCTGGAGGTCGGCGCGCTCACCGCGATGATGAGTTACGTCATGCAGATCCTGATGTCGGTGATGATGGCCTCCTTCCTCGCGATGATGGCACCTCGGGCCGCGGTGTGCGCCGAGCGCATCTGCGAGGTCCTCGACACCGAGAGTTCGGTCGCCCCACCGGTTCATCCCGTCGACTTCCGCACCGACCCGGCGAACGTCGAGTTCTCGGGCGGCGAGTTCCGATACCCCGGTGCCGACGATCCGGTCCTGTGCGACATCGACTTCCGCGTGGCGCCCGGCACCACCACCGCCATCGTCGGGTCCACCGGATCGGGCAAGACCACGCTGCTCGGACTCGTCCCGCGACTCATCGACGTGACCGGCGGACAGGTGCTCGTCGGGGGCACCGACGTCCGCGAGCTCGATCCGTCGCGGCTGCGGTCGGCGATCGGACTGGTGCCGCAGCGGCCATATCTCTTCTCCGGCACCGTCGCCTCCAACATCCGGCACGGTCGGCCGGACGCGACCGACGAGGAGATCTGGGAAGCCCTGCGTGTCGCCCAGGCCGAGGAGTTCGTAGCCCGGATGCCAGAGGGGCTCGAATCACCGATCTCGCAGGGCGGCACGACGGTGTCGGGTGGTCAGCGTCAACGAGTGGCCATCGCTCGCGCCCTGATCCGGCGACCATCGGTCTACCTCTTCGACGACTCCTTCTCGGCACTGGATCTCACCACCGACGCCCGCCTGCGCGCAGCTCTCCGACCCGCCACCACCGAGGCGGCGACCATCGTCGTGGCACAACGTATCTCGACGATCATCGAGGCCGACCAGATCATCGTCCTCGACAAGGGACGGATCACCGGCATCGGCCGACACGACGAACTCCTGGCGACCTGCGGCACCTACGCCGAGATCGCCGAATCGCAGCTCTCGGTGGATGCGTCATGACCCGCCCCGGAGGCGCACCGGCGATGCCGCTGGAGAAGGCGACGATATTCCTGCCGTCGCTGCGCAGGCTCCTGCGGCTGCTGTTCGGATACCGCCTGCACATGACCGTCACCCTGGCGTCGGTGGTCGGGTCGGTGATCCTGCTCGCCATCGCACCAAGGTTGCTCGGACACGCCACCGACCTCATCTTCGACGGTGTCATAGGCAGCACCTTGCCCGCGGGCATCAGCAAGGCAGAGGCCGTCGACGGACTCCGTGAGCGTGGGCAGGACACCTTCGCCGACATGGTCGCGTCGATGGATCTCACGCCCGGCGTGGGCGTCGACTTCGGGGCGGTGGGAGAGGTGCTGATCCTGACGCTGGTGGTCTACCTGGCGTCGGCGGCACTCGGCTGGCTCGGCGCCTACCTGCTGAACATCGTCGTGGTGGGGACCATCGAGTCGCTGCGCGCCGAGGTCGAGGAGAAGATCCACCGTCTGCCCCTGAGCTACTACGACGCGGCCGCGCGCGGAGACCTCCTCAGTCGGGTCACCAACGACCTCGACAATCTTTCGCAGAGTCTGCAGCAGACCATCTCGCAGTTCGTGAACTCGGTGCTGACCGTCATCGCCCTGCTCGTGATGATGTTGTGGATCTCGCCGCTGCTCGCGCTGATCGCAGTCGTCACCGTGCCGCTGGCATTCGGCGCGACGACCCTCATCGCCCGACGGTCGAAGCCGCACTTCATGGCGCAGTGGTCGTCCACCGGTGCTCTCAACGCCCAGGTCGAGGAGGCTTTCACCGGCCACGAGCTGGTGACCGCATTCGGGCGGCAGGCCGAGGTCGAGGCAGCGTTCGACGCGCGCAACGAGAAGCTCTACGAGTCGAGCTGGCGCGCACAGTTCATCTCCGGGATCGTCATGCCGGTCATCATGTTCCTGGGCAACCTGAACTACGTGGCCGTCGCCGTCGTCGGTGGGCTCAAGGTCGCGTCGGGCTCGCTGAGCCTCGGCGAGGTCCAGGCCTTCATCCAGTACTCGCGCCAGTTCACGCAGCCGCTCACCCAGATCGGTTCGATGATCAACCTGATGCAGAGCGGAGTCGCGTCGGCCGAGCGCATCTTCACCATCCTCGACGCCGGCGAGGAGTCGGCGGACCCGGCCCGGCCCCGCACGCCCGACTCCGATCGCGGCCACATCGAGTTCGACGACGTCTCGTTCCGCTATCGCGAGGACAAGCCGCTCATCGAGGACCTGTCCCTGGTGGCCCGGCCTGGTCACATGGTCGCGATCGTCGGGCCGACGGGAGCGGGTAAGACCACGCTGGTCAACCTGATCATGCGGTTCTACGACGTCGACTCCGGCACCATCCGCGTCGACGGTGTCCCCTCCCGCGCGATGACCCGCGACGACCTGCGCGAACGCACCGGGATGGTGCTGCAGGACTCGTGGCTGTTCGGCGGGACCATCTTCGACAACATCGCCTACGGCGACCCCACCGCGAGCCGCGACGAGGTCATCGAGGCCGCGCGCCTGAGCCACGTCGACCACTTCGTGCGCATCCTGCCCGATGGCTACGACACCGTACTGGACGAAGAGGGCGGCGGCGTGAGTGCCGGTGAGCGACAACTCATCACGATCGCCCGCGCATTCCTCGCGCGCCCGACGATCCTGATCCTCGACGAGGCGACCAGTTCGGTGGACACACGCACCGAGTTGCTCATCCAGAAGGCTATGGCCGCGTTGCGGACGGACCGCACAAGTTTCGTCATCGCACACCGGTTGTCGACCGTGCGCGACGCCGACGTCATCGTCGTGATGGAGGACGGTCGGATCGTCGAGCAGGGCGACCACGACGAGCTGCTCGCCGCGCGGGGCGCGTACTTCCGGCTCTACAACAGTCAGTTCGTCGGGCCGGCGGAGGTCGACGCGGACGTGACCTGACAGGGGCGCGGCCGCGTGACGTACGCGACGTCCGGGAATGCTCCCCGACGCCCCGAGGTTGCGCCGAAGGTCAACAGCGTCGTTTGGAGGTACACATCGTGAAGATCGGGATCATCGGAGCTGGATACATCGGTGGGACGTTGACCCGACGCCTCACTTCGCTGGGCCACGACGTCCGCGTCGCCAACTCGCGCGCACCGGAGACCTTGGCCGACCTGGCCGCCGAGACCGGCGCCACCGCGGTATGGGCCGCCGATGCGGCCGAGGATGCCGATGTCGTGATCGTCAGCATCCCGCAGAAGAACACCCCGGACCTGGCCGCGGGCATCCTCGCCGCGCGTAAGCCGGGCGCACCGGTCATCGAGACCAACAACTATTACCCACAGCAGCGCGACGGCAAGATCGACGCGATCGAGAACGGGACGCCGGAGAGCGTCTGGGTGTCGGATCTGCTGGGCGTCCCGGTCTACAAGATCTTCAACGGGATCTACTGGAAGCACCTGCTGGAGAAGGGTGTTCCCGGCGGCACCGACGGTCGGATCGCGCTGCCCATCGCCGGTGACGACGCCGCGGGCAAGAAGATCGTCTCCGACCTGGTAGACGAGCTGGGCTTCGACCCGGTCGACGCAGGCCCGCTCGCCGAGTCCTGGCGCCAGCAGCCGGGAACCCCGGTCTACGGCAAGGACTTCGACGTCGAGAAGACGAAGGCGGCTCTCGCCGAGGCCTCTCCCGAGCGTGCCCCGGAGTGGCGCGCGTAGATCGTTCAGCTGTCCTCGCTCATTTGCGAGCAGAACTCCCATTCGCGAGCAGAGTTTCGCTCGCGGATGGGAGTTCTGCTCGCAGTGAGACCGTTTCGAGGTCGGGTGCGTCCAACGCACATGATCGAATACCCCACGGACCGCCACGGCCTTGTCTTCCGCCGCTCTGCCGTCGACGCCGGCTTCTCCGACAATCAGCTCGCGCGAGCGCACAGATCCGGGGATCTCATCCGGATCTGGCCCGGCGCCTCCGTCTCCGCAACCGAAGAGCTTTCGCCTCAACAGCGGTACCGTCTGCAGTCGATCGCAGCGGCGGAACTCGGTGACGGGGCCAACACCCTGAGCCACCAATCGTCGGGGATGATGCTGGGACTGTCGATGCTCGAGCCCGCCATGGATCGCGTCCACTTCAGCACCGGACTGGCCAGTGGCGGCCGCGTCGAGAAGCGCCGCCACCTCCATGCGGGCTTCCTCGATGAGAGCGAGATCGTGGTCGTGGACGGGATCGCCGTGACGTCGATGGAGCGCACCGCGGCCGACATCGCCTGCGCAGGGACCTTCGCTCAGGCTCTCGCCGTGCTCGACTCGGCGTTGCGTCTCGGAGCCGATCCCGAGGTGATCGCCGAGAAGTTGGTCGGCACCAGGACCGGGGTCGCGCGGGCACGACGAGCCCTTGGCCATGCCGACCCGCTGTCGGAGAACGCCGGCGAGTCGTGGGGTCGCGCGCAGATGATCGAGGCAGGGTTGCCGGTCCCTCGTCTGCAGCATGAGTTCGTCGATGGCACGGGCGTATTCGTCGCTCGCAGCGATTACGACTGGGACGGTCGGCTCGTCGGCGAGTTCGACGGATGGGCCAAGTACCAGCGACACCTCTCACCGGGTGAGACATCCTTCGACGCGATGCGTCGCGAGAAGAACCGCGAGGACGCGCTCCGACGGATGGGCATCATGGTCGTCCGCTGGACGTGGGATGCGCTTCGTCGAGGTCTGGTCGTCCCGATGATCGCCGAGTGGCTGGGCCGACTCGGAATCGCCGCGTGATTACCGGCCGCCGACGCGAGCAGAACTACCGTTTGCGAGCAGAGCTTTGCTCGCAGATGGGAGTTCTGCTCGCAAACGCCCCTAAGCCCCACCCTGCCCGGGTTCGAGGGCGGCAGCGATCCGACCCTCGAGCTGCGCCGACGCCGGGGCGGGCACGTCGATGAGACCGTCGAGTTCGCGGCGGGCTCGCCGGTACGCCGACTGCCGCTCGGCCGGGGTCGCGGCCTCGTCGAGTGCCACCGACACCAGCTTGCGGGCGCGGGCCAACGCCTCACGCTCCACCGGCGAGAAGTTCGACTGCTTGCGCCGGCGCGATTCGCGCTCGGCGGCGTCGAAGGCTGCGGCGTAGTCCTGGACGGCCTCGCGGTAGTCGGCGAAGCGCACCGGGTCGAGCAGCTCGTCGGGATCACTCGGCCGGAGATCGTCGGCTCGGACCCGCGCCTTGTGGAATGCCAGGGTCAGCGGCTCCCGCATGTCGGTCATCAGCGGGAAGTCGATGAGCGTCGCGAGATCCAGCTCGTAGTCGAACCAGCGCTGATCGAGGTCGTCGTGCGTGGCGAGCTGCTTGCGGATCTGCTCCCGACCGGTCTGGGTGATCCGCAGCTGCTCGGTCTCGGCGCCGGCTTTCACCCGTGCCAGCTCGATCTTGTCGCGACGACGTTTCTCGTTGTACTTGGCGATGCTGCCGAACCAGCCGCCGACGACGCCACCGACGGGGAAGATCACCCACCAGTTGTGCGACAACCAATCCAGCACTTCGCCCACACCAGAATGCTACCGAGCCGATCGCCACAGCGGCTACGCTGCGCAGATGGCCGACCCCGATGCACCACGGGTACACCCCGCGGATCACCCGGAGTGGCACCGCTGGCTCGCCGACCATCACGACTCATCGGCCGGTGTGTGGCTCGTCTTCTGGCGGACGGCCGTCGACGACGACCGACCCGGGCTCGGCCCGCAGGACTACGACGAGGCCGTCCGCGAGGCGTTGTGCTGGGGCTGGATCGACGGTCACACGCGCACCATCGACGACGACCGTCGCGGCATGTGGTTCACCCGTCGCGGGCGGACGAGTGCGTGGGCGGCGTCGAACAAGGCCCGCGTCGCCGAACTCCTCGACCAGGGACGGATGCAACCGGCCGGACAGGCGGTCATCGACGACGCCAAGGCGCGCGGACTCTGGAACCTGCTCGACGACGCCGAGGCACTGATCGAGTCTCCGGAGCTCGCGGCGGCCCTCGATGCGGTCCCCGACGCCCGGCGCAATTGGGACGCCTTCCCACCCAGCGCACGCAAGTTCGGCCTCAGCCAGCTCGCGTTCGCCAAGAAGCCGGAGACCAAGACCAAGCGCATCGCAGACCTCGTCGCGAAAGCTGCACGCGACGAGCGCCCGTGACCGACGACCTCGGTTACAGGTCGGGGATCGGCATCTCGAGGTTCGGCGCGATCAGTCCGCCGTCGACCTCGAGCACCTTGCCGGTGACATAGGCCCCGGCCGGTGAGGCGAGGTACAGCGCGGCGGCTGCGATGTCCTCCGGGTCGCCGAGGCGGCGCAGCGGGGTCGCGGACTCGACCGCCGACCGCATGCCGTCGTCGGCGGCGACGATGTCGAGTGCCGACGTCAGGATCGATCCGGGAGCGATGCCGTTGACGCGGATACGCGGATTCAGGTCGAGCGACGCGATCCGCGTGTAGTGGGCGAGCGCGGCCTTGGCCGTTCCGTACGCCGCGAACGCGCGCCCGGGCAACCGGCCGACCGCCGAGGTGATGTTGATGATCGAACCGCCGTCGGCCGTCTCGAGGATCCGGGGGACCGCGGCCAGCACGAGGGCGTGGGCGTTGGTCACGTTGAAGTCGAAGGCCGCGGTCAGGTGCTTCGGCTTGGTGTCCATCAGCGGGCGCGGCAGCGCTCCTCCGACATTGTTGACCACGGTGTCGAGCCGGCCGAACGTCGACACCGCGGTCTCGGCGAGCGAGGCCGCAGCATCGGGATCGGCCAGGTCGGCCGCGACCACATGGGCGCGCCGACCCACCTCTCGCACCCGGGCGGCGACCTCGTCGAGCTGATCCTCGCTGCGTGCGGAGATCACGACGTCGGCACCGGCCTCGGCGAAGGCAACGGCGATCGCCGCACCCAGCCCTCGTCCGGCGCCGGTGACGATGGCGACCGTGTCGTCGATGCGGAATCTGTCCAGGATCACGCTTCGAACTCTGCCATGGATCGCCGCAAAACGAGAACATGTTCTAAAAACGCGTCGCGACCCCGGCACGGTACGGGCGCCGGGGTCCGAGACGAGCGAGTGTCTGTACCCGTTGGATACGAGTTACGCGGAGCGGCCGGCCACCCAGTCCATGTCGGGATAGCGGTCGCCGACCGCCTCGAGTTCCGAGAGCGAATCCAGCTGCGCCGGGGTCAACTCGACCGCGACCGCGCCGATGTTCTCGACGAGATACTTCCGCCGCTTCGTGCCCGGGATCGGCACCACGTCGTCGCCCTGCGCGAGAAGCCACGCGAGCGCCACCTGCCCCGGCGTCGCGTCGACCTCCTCGGCGATCGTCCGGACCCGGGCCACGAGTTCCAGGTTGCGGTCCAGGTTCTCGCCCTGCCAGCGCGGCAGCGTCCGACGGAAGTCGTTGTCGGCCAGATCGGTTGCCGACGACGAGCCGGTCAGCAGTCCGCGTCCGAGTGGACTGTAGGGGACCACCGTCGCCCCGACCTCGCGTGCCGCGTCGACCGCACCCATCTCGACATCGCGGCTGAAGATCGACCATTCCGACTGCAGTGCCGCGATCGGATGCACGGCCGCGGCACGGCGCAGTGTCGCCGCGTTCGCCTCCGACAGTCCCAGATTGCGCACCTTGCCTGCCTGCACCAGCTCGCCCAGCGCCCCGACCGTCTCCTCGATCGGCCGGTTCGGATCGACGCGGTGCACGTAGTACAGGTCGATGACGTCGACATCCAGACGGCGCAGCGAGGCATCGACGGCGGCGCGGACGTACTCGGGCGAGCCGTCCACCTGCCCGTTGGGCCGGCCGGTCTCCTCGTCGAGCAGGATGCCGAATTTCGTCGCCAGCACCACCTCGTCGCGACGGTCGGCCAGGACCTGCGCCAGCAGTTCCTCGTTGGCGCCCGCGCCATAGATGTCTGCGGTGTCGAGGAAGTCGACACCGGAGTCGATGGCCTGGTTCAGGGTCGCGACCGCCTCGGTCTGATCGGCCGGGCCGTACGCGAAGCTCATGCCCATGCATCCGAGCCCGAGGGCGGAGACCTCGAGATCTCCGATGCGGCGGCGCGGCACGACGGGGGTCGAGGATGGTGTTGTCATGGTTGCGTGTTCCCTCCGTAGGTCGAGATCTTGTATTCGGTGGCGGCCAGCGACAGCGTCAGCTCGGCGATCTGCCGCCGGATGGTGTCACGGTGTTCGAGCAGCATCTCCAGCCGCTCCGGCACTGTGATCTCGCCCTGGTCGACGAGTTCGACGTAGTGCTGAAGGTCGCGGATCGCCATGCCCGACAGCCGCATCCGGGTGAGGAAGACGAGTCGACGGACAGCGTCGGCGTCGTAGCTGCGTGCACCGTGGCTGTCCCGGGCCACTGTGATGAGACCGATCCGCTCGTAGTAGCGGAGCGTGTGCGGGGAGACGTCGAGGAGGTCGGCGAGCTCGGCGACACCCATCGGGGTGTCGTAGTCCTCGGCGTCCACCAGTTTGTGGATGACCTCGACCGACAGCGGACCGTCGACCTCGCCGAGTGCGGCGAGGGCCTTCTCCATGAGGTGATCGGTACTCATGGCACAAACGCTAGGCCTTTGAGCGCACTCCAAGGCAAGCACGGATTTCGGCAGGCGGGCCGACGTGGATACCGACTACGGGATCAGCTGCTCCACGATCCGCTCGACGATCGCGGTGACGGGACGGTCGATGGTGATCTCGATACCTCGCTCGTCGGCTTCCAGCGGCTCGAGGGTCTCGAACTGCGATTCGAGCAGCTCGACGGGCATGAAGTGGTCGGTGCGGTCGACCATCCGCGATGCGATCAGGTCCCGACTGCCGACCAGGTGCACGAATTCGGCTGTCGGACAGCCTCGGCGGATGCGATCGCGATACGACCGCCGAAGTGCCGAACAGGGCAGCACTGCTCCGGTGGCCCGGTGTTCGGCGAGCCAGTCGGCGCACCGATCGAGCCACGGCTCCCTGGCCGCGTCATCGAGGGGGTGGCCCGCGGCCATCGACGCGATGTCGGCTGCCGAGTGCAGGTCGTCGCCGTCGACGAACGGGACCTCGAGGTACTGGGCCAACAACGCCCCGACCGACGACTTACCGCTGCCGGACACCCCCATCACGACGATCGGCGGGAACATCCCGCTCGCCTGGTCGTCGGACATCATGCTCAGTAGTCGCGGCCGGCTGCCACGACCGACAACATCTGCTCACCGGCACGGAACCGACGCACGTTCTCGGCCAGCCACGGCGCCATGGTGCGTGTCAGTCCCGACGCCGGGTTGGCGACGTGCGGGGTGATGATGACGTTCGGCAGCGACCAGATCTCGTCGTCTGGGTCCGGTGGTTCCGGGTCGGTGACATCGAGTGCGGCACCGGCGATCTGACCCTCCCGAAGCGCGGTGATCAACGCCGCCTGATCAATCAGCGGCCCCCGCGCGACGTTGACGATCCAGGCGTGTTCGGGCAGCGCGGCGAGGGTGTCGCCATTGATCAGGTGGCGGGTCTCCGGCGTCGAGGGTGCGGCGAGCACCACATGATCGGTGGCCGTCCACACCTCTGCCATGCGTGCCGACGGCAGGGTCAGAGCCGCACCGGGGACCTCGCGGCCGGAGCGGTTCACCGCGATCACCTTCGCACCTGCGGCATCCAGCCGCGGGATCAACGAGGTGGCGATGCCACCCGCACCGATGATGGTGACTGTCGATCCGTGCAGCGACCGCACCGACGCATCGATCCGTTCTTTGTCCCAATGACGCAGCACCGAGGTGTTGATCTGCCGCAACCCGGCGAGCAACAGCGCGAGCGCGTGCTCGGCGACGTTGTCGGCGTAGAAGCCCGACGCGTTGGTCCACAGCCGCTTGTCGTCGATGACGCCGGCAGTCACGAACTCCTCGATGCCTGCGGTTTTGAGAGCCACCCATTCGACAGTGTCGGGGAGGGCCGGGAAGTCGGTGCCGCCGCCGACCCAGACGAGGGCCCGGGCATCGGCCAGGCCGGTGATCGCGCCGCCGGCCGCGCGGACCGCCTCGACGAGATGCGGTTCGTGCTCGGGCTCGACTGCGACGGTCAGCTCAGGCGTGGAAGGGGTGGTCATCGGCTCACCGATCCCGACGCGACCTCGCGCGCGGCAGACGTCGCCAGGGTGTCGGCGATCTCGTTGTAGTGGTCCCCCGCGTGCCCCTTGACCCACCGCCACTCGACGGTGTGGCGCTTCTCCTCCTCGAGGAGGCGCTGCCACAGGTCGACGTTCTTGACGGGCTTCTTGTCGCGGGTCTGCCAGCCGTTCGACTGCCATCCCGCGACCCACTTCATGATCCCGTTCCGCACGTAGCTCGAGTCGGTGTAGAGGATCACGGTCGACGGCCGGTTCAGTGCCGCGAGCGCCTCGATGGCGGCGGTGAGCTCCATCTTGTTGTTTGTGGTCTGCGGATCCGAGCCGGAGATCTCCTTCTCCTTGCCGCGATAGCGCAGCACGGCACCCCAACCGCCCGGCCCAGGATTACCCAGGCACGCGCCGTCGGTGGATATCTCCACGAGATCGTCGGCGGGGTCGGCCGCCGCTTCGTTCGCCACATCCGTCACGGATCGAAGGCTACTGCAGCGGCCGGACACGGTCGTAGGCTGAGGTCATGACCTCGTGGGACCCGAGCCGGTATCTGCAGTTCTCCGACGACCGCTCGCGTCCGTTCCTCGATCTGATCGCGCGGGTGCCCACCCATCCGTCGACGATCGTCGATCTCGGTTGCGGTCCTGGACATCTGACGCAGCACCTGCGCGCACGGTGGTCGGATGCCGAGATCCTCGGTGTCGACTCCTCGCCCGACATGATCGCGCGTGCTCAGGCAGACAACCAGGACCCGCGGGCGTCGTATGTCGCGGGCGACGCCGCGACCTGGCACCCCGACGGTCCGATCGACCTGCTGGTCTCGAATGCGATGTTCCAGTGGGTGGACGATCAGTTCACCGTCATCGAACGACTCGCGACGAGCATCGCCGACGCCGGCGCGTTCGCGATCCAGGTCCCCGACAACGCCGAGTCCCCGACTCATCGCATCCTCTCGGACGTCGCAGCACGTCCACGGTTCGAGCAGTTCCTGTCGGGCGTCCGTCGCCTGCCGCGGAGCGGGCCGGCCGACTATCTGGAGTTCTTCGCGACCCGCGGATGGTCGGTCGACGCGTGGTCGACGACGTATCTCCATGTGCTGCAGGGCGACAACAACCCCGTGTTCGAGTGGCTGTCGGGGACGGGTGCACGCCCCTTCCTGCAGGCTCTCGACGACGACCTCCGCGAGGAATACGCCTTCGAGGTGTCCGCGGAGTTGCAGCAGGCCTATCCGCGGCGCGAGTTCGGCACCGTGTTGCCGTTCCAGCGCACCTTCGTCGTCGCGCACCGCTGAGCGCGGTCAGCGCATCGGGCGCGACCGGTTCACCGCCGGCTCGAGTGCCACGGCGTCGGCGGCCTGCCCTGCGATCTCGGCGAGCGTGAGGACGTCGGCCATGGTGACCAGTCCTGCACCGGGGCGATCGGCGATCCGCTGGGCGGCCAACGCCGTGAGCACACCCGTGGCGATCGACTGACCCACCCCCGTCGCGACGACCCGCTCGCCGCTGCGCCGAGCGTCGGCGACCAGATGCCAGTCGGCACCTCCGATGTGTGGTGATCGGGCGACGAGCGGGGCGAGCCGGGGCACGCGGGCGACCAGCCCCAGCGACGCCGTCGCGAGCGGGGAGCTCAACGCGAGATGGCTACGGACCGTGACGTCTCGCGACCTGCCCAGCAACAGGTGGTCGGGGAAGTCGGCGCGCAGGTACCGACGTCGCCGTCCGCCGGGATCCTCACCGCGGTGCACGTCGATCAAATTGCGGACCGGACGTCTCTCGGGCGGGTCGTGGAGATCCGCACCGATCAGCCGCGCGGTCCACTCCACGGCCGCGGCTCCGTGTGCTTCACCTGACCCGAGTGAGATCAGCATGTCGACCTCGTCACCTGGTTCGACGGCGAGTGCATCGATCATCGCCGTGCTCAGGCCGGGCGCGAGCCCGGCTCCCAGCACGACGGTCGCGTCGGCCGCGGCGTCGGTGGCGAGCGCGTCGAGGTACGCCGCGGTGGCCGAGATCTCCACGAGCGGCGTCGATCCGACGTGCATGCCGATCCGTGGGTCCTCGACACCCGACGCGTTGACGACCACATCGACCCCGCGCGCTGCCCGTGCCAGAGCGGACAGGCCGTCGGATGCGCCGAGATCCACCCGCACACCGCCCGAGGGAGGGGTGCGACCCGCGGGCACCACCTCGACCCCGTCGCTGCGCAGCCGGTCGACGACCACTCGCCCGACGGCTCCTCGCGCGCCCAGCACCAGACTCTTCATCAGAAACTCCAAACGTTCGGTTGGAATTGAGGCTACGCAGCGTCCGCGGGCAATTGCAACCATTTGTTTGGAGATCGACTACGATCGCAGGATGGCCTGGGACACCGAGGGCACGCGACAGCGACTGCTGGATGCCGGCGCCCGGCAGTTCGCGGAGCACGGGTTCGCCGGGACCCGGATGGACGCCATCGGCCGCGATGCGGGCGTGAACAAGGAGCGCGTCTACAAGTACTTCGGCGACAAGCAGGGGTTCTTCGATGCGGTGCTCTCGCGCGAACTGGGGACGCTGCTCGACGGACTCGAGGGCAGCCTCGCCGATCCCGACGCGGCCGGACGGTTCACCGGCGACCTGTTCGACCGATGCCGTCGGCAGCCGACACTCCCCCGACTACTGGCCTGGGAGAGCCTCGAGGTCGGGCATGCCGTCGCGCTCGATCGTCGGCAGTCGATGTGCGCAGCGCAGGTCACCCGGCTCGAGAGCGCGGTGTCCGGCTTGGATCACGAAGCGGCACAGCATCTCCTGCTGACCGCCATCACGGTGGTCGTCGGCGCGTGGACACTCGGCGGTATCGCCGAGTCGGTGCTCGGGACCTCCGATCCCGCTGCCCGTCGAGATCAGGTGGTGCAGCAGATGCGGGCGCTCGCCCGGCCGGATTCGTAGCGCGAGACCGCTCTCACAGTCGTTCCGTACCACCGCTTCGAGCGGAGTCGATGGATCGCTCACCGCGGACGACGGCGATGGCGGCGTCGAGGTCGAGCTCGAGATCCACATCGGCGGTGTCGATCTCACCGTCACGGTGTTCCACAGCACCGTCGCCGACCACCACATGGAACGGCTGCTCGGCGCCGATGCGCACGTTGACCGTCCCGGCACCGATCTGCTCCGCGATTCGACCACCGAGCGGAAACGCCAGCCAGTGCGCGCGAACCGCATCCTGATCACCCCGCTCACCGAGTCGGTGCGCTCCCCAATCCCCGAGCGACGCGAGTACCGGACGCAGTGAGCGACCCTCGTGCGTCAGCTCGTAGACCGACGCCCCCGCCCGCGGGCCGATCTTCCGCCGCACCACGAGTCCGTCGCCCTCGAGTTCACGCAAGCGCGTGGCCAGCACGTCGGTGCTGATCCCGGGCAGATCTGCGAAGAGGTCGCTGTAGCGGCGCGCGCCTCCGCACAGCTCCCGGACGATCAGCAGGCTCCACCGGTCGCCGACGACATCGAGCGCCCGACCGATGGCGCAGTAGTGCTGATAGCTCCGACGTGGCATGCTCACCATCGTAGACGGACACTTGGAAATTCCAAGTATATGCTTGGAGACTCCAAGTACTCTTGCGTCAGCGACACCCTCGGAAGGAACGACAATGCAGGTCACACAGTCGAGCAAGCTCTCTGGAGTCTCGTATGAGATCCGTGGCCCGGTGGCCGAGCAGGCTGCCCGACTCGAGGCCGAGGGGCATCACGTCGTCAAGCTCAACACCGGCAACCCGCTGGAGTTCGGACTCGAGGCCCCACAGGAGATCCTCTCCGACATGGTGCGCTCGCTGCCGGCCTCCACCGGCTACTCGACGTCCAAGGGGTTGCTCCACTCCCGTCGGGCCGTCGTGCAGTACTACGAGACGCGCGGGGTCTCCGACGTCGACGTCGAGAACGTCTTCCTCGGCAACGGGGTGTCGGAGCTGGTCATGATGGCGATGACCGCACTGCTCGAGAACGGTGACGAGGTACTCGTACCCGCCCCCGACTTCCCCCTCTGGACGGCCGCCACCGCGCTGAACGGCGGTCGGGCGGTGCACTACCTGTGCGATGAGCAGTCGGATTGGTACCCCGACCTCGACGACATCACCGCCAAGATCACCGATCGCACCCGGGCCATCGTGCTGATCAACCCCAACAATCCGACCGGGGCCGTCTACCCCACCGAGGTGCTCGAACAGATCCTCGAGATCGCCCGGCGACACGAGCTCGTGGTGTTCTCCGACGAGATCTACGACAAGATCCTCTACGACGGCGCGACCCACACCAGCACCGCTGCCCTCGCGCCGGACGTGTTGTGCGTGACCTTCTCCGGGCTGTCCAAGGTCTACCGCAGCGCCGGACTACGGGCCGGTTGGATGGTCTTGTCGGGGCCGACCTCGGGCGCCGCGAGCTACATCGAGGGCCTGACCATGCTGGCCGGACTCCGGCTGTGCGCGAATGTCCCGGCTCAACAGGCCATCCCGGTCGCCATCGGCGGGCGTCAGAGCATCTTCGAGCTGACCGCACCTGGTGGTCGGCTCTACGAGCAGAGCACCCGTGCGTGGGAGTCACTCAACGCGATCCCGGGTATCACCTGCGTGAAACCGAAGGGAGCGCTCTACGTGTTCCCTCGTATCGACCTGGAGCACTACCGTATTCACGACGACGAGAAGTTCGTCCTCGACCTGCTGCTGCAGGAGAAGCTGCACATCGTGCAGGGAACCGGGTTCAACTGGCCACGACCCGACCACTTCCGGATCGTCACGCTGCCGCACGCCGACGATCTCGAAGCGATCATCGGTCGGATCGGAAAGTTCCTGGCGAACTATCGCCAGTGACCATCCGACTGGCACGCGCCACGGGCGCACGGGTCGACGCGTGGTTCCGACCAAACGTCGGGCATCGGGTTTCAGGCGTAGTGTCGGTGGTACGGCCCGAGTCCGTCGGCCGTCGGCAGTACAGCTGGGATCCGGGCCGCGCATTCGTGGCCCGGACGCGATGAGTCGAGCACCGCTCGCGATGACTCGGCGCGAAAGGAGTTGTGCGATGGGCCAACCCGTTCCTCCCCCGCCTCCACCTCCGGAGCCGACCCCGGCGCCGGAGCCCATCCCCGAGCCTCCACCGGAGCCGCCGATCCCGGTCCCCACCCCGGAGCCCACTCCGGAACCACCACGTCCACCGGAGCCCGATCCGGCACCGCGACCGACCGTCATCTGAGCGTTCCTGCGGCTCGCTCCTCCTGATCTGGACGTTCCCGACCCGGTCTCGGCCGTCGCATTCACACGAGTGTCGGCGGAGTCGGGTTCTGGATGATCGACACGGTGCGACAATGACCCGATGTCGACGCGCATAGTCCTGATCCGAGCAGTCAACGTCGGTGGCGCCAAACTGCCGATGGCCGACCTCCGCTCGATCGCAACAGAACTCGGCGCGACCGACGTGTCCACCTACATCGCGTCGGGCAACCTGCTCTGCACGCCCCCGGAGGCCCCGGACGTCTTCGATCGAGAACTCGAGAAAGCCATCGAGAGCCGCTTCGGCTACTTCCGCGAGGTCATCAGCCGCAGCCGCGACGAGTACGCGGATGCATTGGACGCGCATCCCTTCGAGGTCACCGAGCCCAAGTTCTCCTACGTCTATGCACTGACCGGCGCGCCCGACGAGACCAAGGCGGCGGAGTTCGAGGCGCGCTCGTTCGGCGGGGAGCAGTTGAAGGTCATCGGACGGGATCTGCACATCCGCTACGACCGCGGAGTCGGTGAGTCGAAGTTGTCGGCACCCATCATCGCGAAGGGGCTCGGCGTGACCGGGACCGGCCGCAATCTGTTGACCGTGCGCAAACTCATCGACCTGGCCGACCAGACCTGATCAGCGGCTGCGGCGGTCGCGCGTTTCCTCACGGCCGCTGGTAGCGGCCCCCGGCGTGGTCGGGTCAGGCAGCGGCGGCTTTGCGCAGCGAGCCGGCCGTCGCGCCGAGGTCCGACTGCTGCTGCTCGGTCGGCGCTTCCCACAACTTGGTCGGAAGCGCCTCCAGCACCTCGACGGCGGCCTCGATGCCGTCCAATGCGGCCGTCTTGCCCTCGTCCGGCAGCTCACTCGCCGCGATCAGACGGTCGTCGATGGCGAACACGGCGTCGTCGAGGTCGTCTCGTGCGGTCAGGACGTCTGGAAAGTGCTCGATGGCGGGGTTGCCGTGGACGTCGGCGATCGCATATCGGATCCGCCGGTGCAGCAACGCCTCCCGAGACGACGCGGTGGTCCACTCGGCGGGCGCACGCCCCTCTTTGCCGGGGACCAGTTCGGTCGACCGCGCAAACGTCTTGACGCGCTTGTCCGAGTCATAGGCGAACCAGGCGGCGCCACCGAGCACGAACACGGCGACGACGATGGTGACCACGATGACGATGACGGCGATCATCTACCCGATCACCGCCGCGGGATCTGGCAGTAGCGCTGGCTGGGCAGCCACGGGCCGAGTGAGCCGAAATCGGGTGCGCCGCTCGTGGTCGTCAGGTAGCGGTCGTACGCAGCCAGCGCCGCGCCACGGAGTCCGCCTCGGACACCCCAGAACTCGACCAGGTGACCGACCTCGAGCGTCGCCCGGACGTTGCCCGTCCACACGTAGCCGCCGCTGTAGGTCGCGGGTGACGCAGGGGTCACACGCTTCCAGGCCGACCAGGTGCTCCCGGGGATCGCGACCGGCTTGCGGTTGACGATCTTGACGACCCGACTGCGGACGTTCATCGCAGCGGTACGCGGGGGCGCGCTGACGACGAAAGGACCACCGCGGGCGGTGAGCCCGTTAGGTGCCACCCGACAATCGGCTTGGGTGCCCAGCACCACGCGACCGACCTGACCGCGATCGATGGTGACCTGTGCCGATGCCGGTGCTGCGGTGCCGAATGCCGTTGCGGCGACGATCCCGATCGCACCCGCGATGGATGCTAGCCTGCGCGATGCCATATCTCCCCTCCCAGCGTGGGATGGACGACGACGTCTGTTGAAACTAGCACCGATCGGCTACGTGACCGGACGGGATGTGCGAGTCCGCCGGTCCGGTCAGCCGACCCGCGCCGAGGACGCGGCGAAGAGATCCGCGGCCGTGAGCTCGGACCACGCGGTGAGAACGTCGGCCAGCTGGTCATCGGAGTGCCTGCCCAGGCCGCATTCCGTCGACAGTCCGAACTCCGGGAGGAATTGCGTCGCGAGCGCGATCCGGTGGCGAGCGCCGGCCGCGCCGTCGTCGGCGTGGACCAGTCCGAGGAAGAACTCGGTGTCGGCCTCGATCGCGAGACCGGCCAGCGGCTGCCAGTGTGCGCGTCGATTCCAGGCCGCCACGGTGGCGGCCTGGAACGCGTCGATCCGGCGGCCGACGTGTCGCGACAATCCGTTGGCGACGGTGACGATTGCCGACGCATCGCGCGGCAGGATGTGGCGCCCACCGCGGGCAGCGGCCGCGGCGTCGGGCGGATCACCCATGAACGGCGAGGCCCCGAACTTGGAGTCGCCGTAGCAGAGATGGAAGGTCAGTTCGGCGTCGTCGTGGACCCAGTCGCCGAGTCGGGCTGTCGCGGTGAGGATCGCCTCGACACCGCTGTAGGGATTGGGGAACCATCCCTCCACAGTCGCCAGCTCGGTGGGCAGATCCCACTGCACGGCGAGATCCGTCGGCGGGATCTGTTCCTGCAGCCGCTCGACGCTCGGCCGCAGCGCCTCCTCGTAGGCGAGGGCCACCTCGACCTGCGAGTCGAGTTCGACGAAGGAGTTCACCGCGTTGAACGGGGTGGGGATGGAGACCAGGAAACGGGTGTCGGGCGCCAACCGACCGTCGTCGCGCGCTGCACGGAACGACACGTACGACTCGACGGCGACCGAGTGGTAGTCGATCTCGTCGAATCCGACGGCGGTGCCGGGCTTTACGCGAGCCTTGCCGTCGACCACGTCGAGGGTGTCGTTGGCCAGGAAGTGATCTGCCTGCGTCAGAACCCAATTGGCGCGATCCCCGGTCTCGCCGTCCGGCACCCGGGTCACACCGGGCTGCAAGCGTTCACCGACGAGGGTGAAGGCGTCGTCGACGGTCGGGACGTTGATGCTCCCGGTCAGATAGAAGCCGGTCATCGCTGTTCTCCTCGGTTCACTGTGGGTGACGCAACTCAGAGCAGGACGCCCAGGCGCGGTGGTCGGGTGCCGTGCAGCGTGTGGTTGCCGAGGTGGACGTACTTCCAGCGCGCCGGATCGTGGAGCGAGTGGACGCGGACGTTGCGCCAGTGCCGATCGAGCGCGAACTGTGTGTCGGTTGCCGATGCGCCGGTGAGTTCGAAGATGCCGGAGGCGATCTCGACCGCGAGCTCCTGTGCGAGCGACTTCGCGGCGGCGACTTGCAGGGACGCAGCGGCCGCACTGTCGCGGGTCAACTCGTCTTCGGCACGCGCGACGTCGATCAGATCGGTACCGCGGGCAAGGAGGGCTTCCAACGCGTACAGGCGCGCGGTCAGCTCACCGATCCGCCGCACCACATGCGGTTCCTGATCGGCACTTTCGACACCCGCCTCGAACCACGGGCGACTCCGCGTGCGGATGAACTCGGCGCCGTCCTCCAGGGCGGCTCGTGCGATGCCGATGTCCACGGCGGCGTGGATGGCCTGATCGTATGCACCGAGTATCGCCGGGTCGGCGGTCGCCGGGTCGACCGCCGGTCCTTCGTCGAGCACGTACACATCCTCGACCGGGACCTCGGCGAAGACGACCTGCCCGCTGGCGGTACCGCGCTGCCCGAAGGACGACCACTTGTCCAGTTGCAAGGTCACGCCCGGGTCGGTAGGTCGCACGAAAACTGTTGCGGTACTGACCGGATCGGAGTCGGCGACAGTCGCCGCGACCGCGATCCAGGACGCGCCGAGGGTGCCGGTCGCATAGTACTTCGTCCCGTCGAGCACCCACCCGGAGTCCGTCGCACGGACGGTGGTGGTCCGGTCGACCGAGCGCTTGGTGCCGCGTTCGACGGTCGCGTTGCCCAGCTGCGCGCCGGCGAGGATGTCGCGGTAGATCGTCGCGGCGGGTTCAGCGTCACCGAGACCGGAGATGCCTTCGCTCAAGACGAAGTGCGCCAACAACAATTGCGCGACTGCGGAGTCGGCGCGAGCCAGTCGACGGATCACCTCCACGATGACGCTGCGTGCGAGGTCGGGCCCACCGACGACGGCCGGGACACCGATCCCGAGCAGCCCGGACCGGGACACCAGCTGCAATTCCTCGATCGGCAGTGTGCCGGTGAGCTCCCGCTCCACCGACGTCCGCCGGATCTCGGCCGCCACCTCGTCGGCGACGCGGAGGGCGTCTGCCGCCGACGTGATCAGGGGTACGCCGACGGGCGCGGACAATGCGGTCATCACAGATCTCCTCGACGAGCGACAGGGTGCACCCGTTCGTCCCGTCCAATCATGCTGGGAACGAACAGGGTTCGTCGTCAGTCTGCTGCGATCGACTCGCTCCACAAAGGTTTCCGATCACGCTGGCTGCAAGCGGGCCGGGTCCGCGTATCGCGGATGCCCGCGCCTGCATCGCGGTCAGTACGCCGACGCCGGTCCGGCCGGCACGATGCCGTGATGGAGTTCCGCGACGTCGGGGTGTGCGCGGGTCCGCGACTTCCAGGCGTTCTCGCCGTAGGTGGTGAAGATCGGGTTGTCGGGATCGGCCTCGACGCCGCGGGACCGCTCGGCGAGCTCCGGCGGCAGCGTGAGGATCGGGATGTGCGCATCCAACGACGGGTTGAGGAAGTAGGGCACCGACACCCGGTCGGTGCCGGGGCGAGGTGCCAGGACCCGATGCCGGGTGGCACGGAGGTATCCCCCGGTGGCCACCTCGAGCAACTCGCCGATGTTGACGATGAACGCTCCGTCGAGCGGTGGGGCGTCGAGCCACTCCCCGGGAGCGACCTCGACCTGCAGCCCTTCGCTGCCCGGCTCGACGAGCAGGAGGGTGAGCACGCCCGAGTCCTTGTGCGCGCCGACGCCCTGGGTCGTCTCGTCGCTGCCCGGGTAGCGGACGACCTTGGTCAGCGTGGCCGGACGATCCGCGAACGCCTCGTCGAAGACGTGCTCGTCAGCGCCCAGCGCGATGGCCCAGTGACGCAACAGCCGCACCCCGACCTGCGACAACGTCGAGTTCCACTCCTCGAAGGCGGGGCGCAGTTCGGGGAGCGCCGACGGCCACAGGTTCGGGCCCTGCAGACGCCAGTAGCCTTCCGCACCCTCGATGATCGGGCGTTCCGGGCCGATGTCGATCTGCTCGCGCCAGTCCACCCGGCCGTTGGTGAGCTCGCCACCGAGCCGCGAATAGCCCCGGAACTGTGGGCTCTTCAGCTGACTGATCTCGTCCTTTGCCTCGGCCGGGAGCGCGAAGAACCGACGGACCAGCGCCACCTGTTCGGCGATCCGATCGGCGGGGATGCCGTGGCCGACCAGGTAGAAGAAGCCGATCTCGTGCGTCGCCGCCAAGAGTTGCTCGCGGAATCCCACCGGGTCGGTCTCCGCGACCGCGAGATCGATGACCGGCAGTTGCGTCGGGACGTCGGCGGACATGCCCACCATTGTCGGCGTCGGCGGCGCGGTCGGCCAGGGTTAGACGCTCACGTGGCAGATGGGTGGCGGTCAGGTCACCATCGGATCGTCGGACGCGGGCGGGTGACGGTGGTGCCGTGGATGAATCCGCGGGGCATCGGCTTGGACAAGAAGTCATGCGGGAATCCCGCTGCGATCGCGCTGATCTCATCGAGCCGACGAAGGTGGTCGTCGTCGAACTCCACGGTCAGCGCCGCCAGGTTCTCGCTCAACTGCTCTGGCGTCCGCGCACCGATCAACGGGCTCACCACCGCCGGGTTCTGCAGCGTCCAGGCGAGAGCCACCTGCGCCGGACGGACGCCCAGTTCGGCAGCGATCTTCCCGACGGAGTCGGCGATCGCGAGTCCGCGTTCGTTCAGCGAGCCCGATGCCGCGGCATGCTCGCGCCGCGTCCCACCGAGAGCAGCGGTCGCGGCCACCTCCAGGTCGGCTGCGGTGTACTTGCCGGTCAGCACCCCGCCGCCGAGCGGCGACCACGGCACGACGCCGAGCCCGAGTTCGGCGGCCATCGGGATGAGGTCACGCTCGACGGTCCGTTCGATCAGGCTGTACTCCACCTGCAGGGCCACCAACGGCGCCCATCCGCGCAGCTCCGAGATCGTCTGCAGTCGCGCGACCTGCCATGCCGGCGCATCTGAGATCCCGACGTAGAGGACCTTGCCGCTGCGCACGAGGTCGGTGAGCGCCGCGATGATCTCCTCCCCGGGCGTCAGCCCGTCCCAGGCATGGACGTACAGCAGGTCGATGTAGTCGGTGCCGAGGTTGCGCAGGCTGGCCTCGACCGACGCCACGAGGCTCTTGCGTCCGTTCCCGCCGGCGTTGGGGTTCGACGGATCGCGACTACCCGTGTACTTGGTCGCGATCACGACGGATTCCCGTCGCCCCTGGACGAACTCACCGAGGTACTGCTCGGACTGACCGTCGGTGTACGCATTCGCGGTGTCGACGGTGTTACCACCCGCATCGAGGTAGGCGTCGAAGATCCGGCGGGAGGTCTGCTTGTCGGCACCCCATCCCCAGACATCCCCGAATGTCATGGCCCCCAACGACAGCGGCGACACCCGCAGGCCCGAGCGTCCCAACAGTCGGTAGTCGGTCAAGCTGGCCATCTTCGCACTCCTCGCAATCGGTGGTGGGTCGCCGACGATGTCCATCGGCCATGACCGACGGTGCCCGTGTCCACCGCGCACTGGTAGGCCGAGATCGTCCTGGGAATCGCCGTACCAGGCTGATCCGCCGGATCCTCGTTAGCCTGTCCAGGTGAGCACCCTGTCCCCGATCGCGCGTCAGGAGTTGGCTGCGCTGCTGCGCGGGCGACGTGAGGCGTTGCGTCCGGCGCAGGTCGGCCTGCCCGAGCGGGTCGGTCCGTCACGCACGCCAGGACTGCGTCGCGAGGAGGTCGCGACGCTCGCGGGCGTCAGCGTCGACTATCTGACGAGACTCGAGCAGGCACGCGATGTCAGGCCGTCGGTGCAGGTGACAGAGGCGCTGGCCGCGGCTCTACGGCTCGACGACGATCAACGCACCTACCTGTTCACCCTCGCCGGGCACCGCGTCCCAGCCGCGACCACTCGACCGTCTGTCCCGGAGGGGCTAGCCCGACTCGTCACCGATCTCGATCCCCTGCCCGCGATGATCGTGAACCACCGGCTCGACATCCTGGCCTGGAACGGGATCATGTCGGCGCTGTTGCTCGATCTCGACGAGCAGTCCGACGGACGTCTCAACGTGCTCCGCCGATGCTTCCTCGACGATCGCTTCCGTGACTTCTACCAAGATCGCGACGAGGTGGTCCGGGGCGCGGTCCTCGACCTCCGGGCAGCCTGGGCCGACCACGCCGACGATCGGGAACTCGCACGACTCATCGACGAACTCGAGAGCGGCAGTGTCGAATTCGCCGGCTACTGGCGGTCCCGTGAGGTCTCGGTACGCGCCCGGGGTGACAAACCGATGCTGCATCCCGTCGTCGGTCCGGTGACCGTGTCCTTCGACGTGCTCAACCCGCTCGACGACCCCGACCTCCGGTTGATCGTCTACCGGGCCGCCGACGATCGATCGCAGACCGCCCTCGACGAACTGTCCCGCACTCGCCCTCGTCACCTGCGTGCGCTCTGACGGAGGCACGCGAGCGGGTCGTCGGGCTCAGCCCTGGGAGGCGGCGTCGATGACGTCGTCGAGTACGGCCCGCGAGTTCCGCAGGTCGCGGATCGTGTCGTCGATGCGGGCCCGTTCGGCGGCGAGACTCTCGATCAACCTGGGCGTCGCAGAATCCGAGGGACCGCCGTCGGAGTCGCGCATGCACGGCAGCAGCGACGAGATGGCCCGACTGCCGAGGCCTGCGGCGTAGAGCTCCTGGATGTGGATGACGCGGTCCACCGCGGCCTCGGTGTACTCCCGCTGTCCACCGGGCGTCCGGTCGGCCGCCAACAGACCGCGCTGCTCGTAATAGCGCAGTGACCGCTCACTCACGCCCGTCCGTCGTGCCAGCTCACCGATACGCATGCTCCCGTTATACGCAGTCCACGCCCCTCGCGCCCGGGCCTGGCGTCGGGATCGCACTTGACCCTGACACCCGTGTCAGGTCCTACGGTCTGCGCCATGACGAACCAGACACCTGCACCGCCCTACGACTACAGCCCCATCGTCGACCGCGATCCGATCGTCTGGCCCGACGGCAAGAAGGTCGCCGTCCACATCGGCCTGAACGTGGAGCACTTCGTCTTCGACCGGCCGTCGACGAGCATCTGGCCCGGCACCGCAGAGCTGACACCCGACGCGCTGAACCACGGGTGGCGCGACTACGGCTCGCGGGTCGGGATCTGGCGCACCATCGAGAGCCTCGACCGGCATGGCGTCCGGCCGAGCGTCCTGCTCAACTCCTCCGTCGTCGACGCCTACCCGCAGATCATCGCGGCCGGCGTCGACCGCGACTGGACGTGGCTCGCACACGGGCGCACCAACTCCGAGCTCCACACCGGCCTGTCGATCGACGAGGAGCGTCGGGTGCTCGCCGAGATCACCGAGACCATCCGAACCGCCACCGGGCGATCACCCCGCGGATGGATGGGACCCGGCCTGACCGAGACACATCGCACGCCGGAGTTGCTCGCCGAGCTCGGCTACTCCTACGTTCTCGACTGGACGCACGATGACCAGCCGTTCCCACTGACGGTTCCCGACATGTTCAGCGTGCCGTACTCGGTGGAACTCAACGACCTCCTGCTCTTCTGCAAGGGCCTCACCGGGCCGGACTTCCTGCAGATGGTCGTCGACAGCTACGAACAGCTGCTCGCAGACTCCGCGACGAGCGGTCGGGTGTTGCCGATCGCCCTGCATCCCTTCGTGATCGGGCAGCCGTTCCGGCACAAATACCTGGATCAGGCACTCGCCTACCTCGCCGCCCAGCCCGACGCCTGGCTGACGACGACGGACGAGATCGTCGATGCGTACCGCGCGCAGCTCTGACTACCGTTCGCGTCCTACGCGCGCGGGGCCGGCGCGGGCGGGGGGCCGCTGGGACGCACACCCTTCGGAGCACCCGACTTCATGAAGCCGAACAGATAGCCGGCGATCCGACGCTGCTGGATCTCGTCGGCACCCTCGGTGATCCGGTAGCGGCGGTGGTGTCGGTAGATGTGCTCGAATGGCTCGTGCCGGGAATAGCCCCGGCCGCCGAACACCTGCATCGCGGTGTCGGCGGCATCGCAGCAGAGTCGGTTCGCCTGGTAATTGCACATCGACACCTCCTGCGATGCGGCGAAGGGACCGTAGGTGTCCATCTTCCACGCCGTCTCGCGGATGAGGGCCCGGACCATCGCGCAGCGTGTGTGCAGATCGACGAGCGGGAACTGGATGGCCTGATTCGTCGACAACTTCTTGCCGAAAGGTGCTCGCTCGTTGGCGAATTCGACCGCCCGGTCGACGCAGTACTGCGCCGCCCCGAGGCTCGACGCGGCCTGCCGGATACGGTTCTCGTTGAAGAAGTGCTGGACCACCTGCAGCCCCTCGCCCTCCGCCCCGAACACTGCGGAGTCGGGTACCCGGACGTCGCGCAGGGTGATGTGGGCGTGATCGGTGGGCATGTTGAAGGTCCACAGGTACTCCTCCACCGTGAACCCCTCGGCCCGGGGATCGACCAGGAACGCGGTGATCCCCTCCGCCTGGCCGGCCTCCCCACTCGTCCGGGCGAAGACGATGTCCCGATGCGCGACATGGATTCCCGTGTTCCATGTCTTCTCGCCCGTGATCACCCAGTCCGAGCCGTCACGGACTGCGACGGTCTCCATGTGGGTGGCGTCGGAGCCGTGCTCGGGCTCGGTGATCCCGAAGGCGAAGAACTTCGTCCCGTCCGCGAGCCCGTCCACCCACTCCGACTTCTGCTCTTCGGAGCCGTAGGCCAGCATCAGCAGCAGCCCGATGTTGTTGCCGACGATGGCGTGTTCGTTCTGCAGATCGCAGTGCAACCCGAGACCTTTGGACGCCAGGTGCTCACGGATGACCGCCATCCCGAGGTTGGAGCCGTCCCGACCACCGAACTCGGCCGGGAACGGATACCGGAAGTGGCCGGCGGCGTCGGCCCGACGCCTCGCCTCGCCCAGCAGTTCCTCCCACTCCCGCGTCGGCAGGCCACCGCGCTCCCAGTCGGTGCGGGCGTCCTCGCGGCGATGGTCGAAGAACCGGATGTTGTCGTCGATCTGCTCCAGCGGGACGATCTCGGCCTCGATGAAGGCGTCGAGTTCGGCCAGGTAGTCGGTCAACTCGGTCGGAAGTGCGAAGTCCACGTAGTCCTCGATCTCGAGCGATGGATGGTCGGGAGGTGCTGTCTGGTCAGGGATTCGGCATCGAGAAGTGTCGGGGGTTGACCACCACCAAGCGGTCGCGTACGTCAGCGGCGACGGCACCGCGAACCGCCGGATCCGTGGCATCGAGGGCCCCGTCACGCAACGCACCGACGATGTCGGCGTCCGGTTCGACGCCGAGTTCTCGCCATCGCAGCGCACTCTCGCGAGTTTGGCGGTCGCCGAGGAGCAGTTGCCTGTGCACGATGTCGATGACGTTGGCGGCGACCCTCGTGTGGAATCGGGCGGAGCCCGACAACGCCTCCGAGGACAACTCGCCGGTCAGGAACCCGCGCACCGCAGCGAGGAGATCGCCGCGCGACGGTGGTCCGTGGGGTCGCTCGTCGGCCGTCGACGGCGCGGTCAGCGGATCGGGAACGTGCTCGGGGTCGACGATTCCGAGCGCGAGCAATGCGTCGAATTCCTGTTCGGCACTACGTCTCCCGACGGCGGCCAACTCCATCGACGATTCCGCACCGTCGATATGTCGGTTGGCCTGAAAACCGCAGATCAGCCCCCACCGGACAGTCGCGTACAACTCCCACCACCGCAGCGTGTCGATACTCGGCCGCCATCCGGCAGCCCGCGCGTAGGCGTCGAGCAGGTCGTCGCGATCCCCCATCCCCGCAACCGCTCGATCCGCACCGAACCGCCAGGCCTTGGCGCAGAGCCAACCGAGATCCTCGACCGGATCGCCGAGATGGACCAGCTCCCAGTCGAGTACGGCCGAGACGCCGTCGGCCGTGACCAGCAGGTTCCCCAACCGGAAGTCACCGTGCACCACCGTTCTGTGAGCGGACTCCGGGCGATGCGCGCGTAGCCACTCGGTGGCCAGCACCAGACCCGCGGGCATCTCCGCGTACTCACGGGGGAACAACCGGCCGAGTGCGTCGACCGGGTCGTCGACGACCGGGACCTCACCCACCGCGTCGTCGTCGATGGTGTGGATACGCGCGAGGATGTCGCCGACCTGTGTCACGAACGCCGCGCGGGCGGACGTGAATGTGTCGTCGCGCAGGATCTTCCGCGGTATCGACTCCCCATCGACGAAGTCCATCACCACGTACGGGAACCCGAGGAAGTCGGCACGATCGTGCCCGTCAGCACCGTCAGCACTGTCGGCGACGTCGAGGACAGCGGGTACGGGTACGCCCGCGGCCATCGCGGCCGACAACACTCGCGCTTCGGCTGCCAATCCCGCGGCACCGGGCTCGGCAGCAGGCACCGCACGGACGATGACCGACCGCTTCTCGCCGTTGGGGTCCGCGAGATCGACGGCGTAGGTGGTGCGGCTGGCACCGGCCGGAAGAACCCGCGCCGAGGCGGCCTCCCAGTCCCGGTCCTCGAGAAGATTCAGCCGCGTCGCGATACGTGCGGCGACCACGTCGGGATCGGTAGCTCGGGACACTCCGACGCCCGACGGTCCCTCGACCATTCAGCCAACCCCTCGAGTAGCACCGCCGCGACGAGAGTGACGCTAACACGAGATGCGTCAGCGCTGTCGCGTTTTGCAGGTGCGCGTGAACGCGCGGGGATGGGAGCAGTCCGTGGGGCAGGCTGTCGCGGTCAGGACCGCAGACCCCTCGCGACGGTCGGCCAGGATCGGTGCAACTCGTCCTGCCAGTAGCCCCACGAGTGGGTGCCGGTTGTCGGGAGATGCACTGTCGCGGGGATTCGCAAGGCGCGCAACTTCTCTGCGAGGTTCACGGTGCAGGATCGGGTCGCCGCCTCGATCGCACCACCGACGGTCACCTGATCGATCAGCGGCGGCGCACCGGGCGCCTGACTGTCCACGGTGTCGTAGCGTCCCGCCAGCCCGCTCCCACTGGACAGGTAGAGGGTGGTCCCCCTGAGTTTCTCGGCGTTCAGATACGGATCGCGATGAGTCCAGACAGGCGACGCAACCGGGCCCCACATGTTGTCGGCGTTGGCCTGCGAGGCCGAGAACACGATCCCGCGGACGGCGGCCTGGCCCTCCGGGGTGCTCGTCCGCGCGCATCCGCTGTACGAGGCGACCGATCGATACAACCCGGGCGACGAGATCGCGAGTTGCAGGACCGAGGTGGCCGACATCGACAGTCCCGCGATAGCCCTGCGGCCGTTGGTGTTCAGCGCACGATCGAGGATCGGTGGGAGTTCACGCGTCAGGAAGGTCTGCCACATCGGCCGACCGATGGCCGGATCGCGGCTGATCCAATCGGTGTAGTAGCTCCCGATGCCCTTCTGCGGGATGACCACGTTGACGAACTTGTCACCGAAGAAGCGCAGCGCATCGGTCTGGCGCAGCCAGTTGGCCTTGTCCTCGCCGCCGCCCGCGCCATTGAGCAGGTAGAGGGTCGGCGCCCCCGCCCGGTTGGCCGACGGCCGAAGGACCTGCAAGGGGATGTCCTGGCCCATCGCGGCGGAGTGGACCGTCATCGTCCACAGGTCACCACTGGTCCGCTTCATGGACTTGAGGTACGAGCCGGCGTCGCCGGGACGGGCCACCGCACCGGCCGGTGCGACGAGCAGCGGCACCACGAGCGCGATCAGCAGGAAGACCCCCCGAGCAACGGCGGACGTCAACGACACGCGCGCCATGCTCGGTGACACTACCGCTCGAGTGTCGTCGACGTCCCGAGGTCGGAACCGACCCGTCCACCCGCACTCTCGTCACGCTCCGGTGGACACGAACTCCGGCTGATCGATGATCCGCACCCAGGAACCGTCCGCCTGACGCTGGACGACCTGCGCGCGGGCACCTGCGCCGTCACGCGGAGGGGTGGATGTGAGCGCGAGTCCGTCTCCGAACACCAATGTCGGAAGGGGCTCTTCCGGAGTGAACGTCGGACGGTTGGCCAGCACCTTCGACCACAGTTCGCGGATCGCCGCGCGGCCCTCGGTGACCTGACCCGGGGGATACGCCATCACGGCGTCCTCGTGGTAGAGCAAGGCCACGGCATCGGCGTCGCCCTCGTTGGAGAACTGCACGAACAGTCGGGTGATGTCTTCGGGACGCCGAGCGGTCTCGATGTCGGGGCGCTTCTGATCGGTCATCGTCGAACTCCTCTTCTGTGTCTGTTGCTCTGCTGATTCCAGGATCGGCGCCGAGAGTCCAGAAGTACAACTGATTGAAGTGATGCTTTGTATAGTTGTCAGTTATGGAACTGAGGCAACTCGAGTACTTCGTCGCGGTGGCGGTCGAGGGCGGGTTCACCGCCGCAGCTCAGCGGACCCACACCACCCAGCCCAACATCAGTGCACAGATCCGCGCCCTCGAGCGCGAGCTCGGCACAGCGCTGTTCCATCGCGCCGGACGTCAGGTACGACTGACGACCGCGGGAGAGGCCGCCCTACCGTCAGCCCGGGACACCCTGACCGCGGCAGAGTCGGTGACCCGCGCCGTCGCCGACGTCGCCGATCTCGCGGCCGGATCGCTGAGCATCGGGATGGTCGACGGCTGCACGCTGCCGCCGCTGTTCACCGCGCTCGGCCGGTTCCGCGACACGCACCCCGGCGTCGCACTGACATTGATCGAAGACGCTTCGCCCACCCTGATCGAACTGGTGACCGCCGGACGACTCGATGTCGCACTCGCCGGGTGGTCCAGCGACCTGCCGTCCGGTCTCGACCATCGCGCGATCATCCGCGAAGACATCGTCGCCGTGCTGCCCCGCGACCACCCCTTCCTCGGCAAGTCATCGCTGACCTCCGACGACCTGCGGGGACAACCACTGATCTGCCTCCCACCCGGCGCAGGTATCCGCGGCGCCTTCGATCGGACCCTGGGACTACCGGTTGCGCTCGAGGCCTCGTCTCCGGACGCCGTCGCCGAGATGGCCCGTAGCGGACTGGGAATCGGGATCCTGTCCCGGTCCATCGCCGACGATCGCGGCGACATCGTCGCCTCCCGACCGATCGTCGGAGCCGACGCCCCCGCCGTCCTCGGGTTCGTGTGGCGACGCCCCGCCTGGGCCGCGGTCACTGCGTTCCTCGACTTCACGACCGCTGCGTTCCAGGTCGCAGCCTGATTCGTCATCGCAGATCGATGGTTGCCATTGACAAGGATGGGTGGCACAGTGATCTGTCACGGGGGGCCGGGGAGTCCGCCCCGCTGGGGGGACGAGGTAGTACTCATGAACAAGCGACGCATCTGCGCGGCCGTGATCGCCACGGGCGCCACCTTCGGCGGCCTCGCCGGGCTGGTCGGGACCGCCGGTCCTGCTGCCGCAGCCGCGAAGGTGACCTGCACCGGAACCGTGTGCATCAACGACGGGGACACGACTGGACGGGGAACCAGTTTCTACGTGTGCCCCGACGGTAGCTCCTACCCGACGGTCACGATCGTGCCGCCGAAGTCGACGGTCTCGGTGACGCCGCCGTTCTGTCCGCCGTCGACCACACCGGGCAGCCCGTTCGCGAGCCCGTTCTCGTCGCCGTACAGCAACCCCTACGCGGCACCCTTCGGGTCGCTGGGCTCCTGACCTGACACAGCCGGGGACGCCGTCGGTTTACCTGCGACGAGGTCCTCGATGTTCAGGCCCCAGCGGCCGTAGCGATCGTCGAATCGGTGTGCCCGATCTGCGGCACGCTCCCGCTTCTCCGACGAGTAGTGCCGCTTGGCCCATGCCGAATGCGGACGCGCCAACCGGATTGCGCCGATCCAGGCCACCGGCGGGATGAATGCCCCGACCGACGCAGTCGAGTACTTGCCCTTCGCGACGCACATCAGGACGCCGGCGACGTGGAACGGCAGATTGATCGCGATGACCAGATGGCCGACCGAGAGCGTGTGATCCGACAGCGGGTCGATGCCGATCGCCATCAGCCCCAGACCGGCGATGGTCAGCGACACGACCTGCACCGACAACTGGCCTTCGCGCTCCCAGTAGACGTCCTGCAGCCGCAACAGCAGCGCGAACTCGTCCAGCACGAGTGATGCGCCGATGCCGATCAGCACGGCCGCGATCTCGGCCCCCGGCGAGGATCCGTCGACCGCGACCGAGGTGAACGCGCCGGCGATCGTGAGGACGATGCCCGGGATGGCGTGGTGGATGTGGACACCCCCGGCCACCCGGTCCCGGAACGGCCCCTTGCCCGCGCGGATGAGCCGCGTGATGGTCCGGGTGATCAAAAACGTCGCGAGGAACGCCAGGAACAGCAGGAACAGCGGGAGGCGACCGTCCTCGGTCGGGTCCTCGATCAGGGCCCGGGCCAGGACGCTGTCCACCGGGTTCGACTCAGCGACCGGTGACGACGATGCCGGTGCGCCGCTGCTCGATGATCAGGCAGCGGTCCTCCACGTACAGCAGCCCGGCTTCCTCGGCGATCGCCCGCGCTTCGTCGCTGGCGATCCCGAGCTGCAGCCACAGTGCCGTGGCACCGGCGGCGACCGCCTGCCGCGCGATCTCCGGGGTGTCGGCCGACGGTCGGAAGACGTCGACGAGTCCGACCTGTTCCGGAACGTCGGCGAGTGTGCGGTGGACCTTCTCACCGACGATCTCGTCGGAGTGCGGGTTCACCGGGATGATCCGCCAGCCACGCTCCTGCATGAACGCCGGAACATCGTGCGCGGCCTTGCTCGGGTTCGCACTCGCGCCGACGACCGTGATGGTGTCGTAGGTGTTCAGGATCTGTTCGACGACCTCGTCGGTGGTGGCCATGCCCCGAGTCTAGGTCGTCCTCCCGCGCTGTACCGCGCCGCGTCCGCCGCGGCCACGGTGTCCGGCATGTCGGTCGTGCCGGCGCGTTTCGCAGGAACGGCTCCTGTCCGTCTCCGCCACTGTGCCGACCCGGTGAACGGCGGTTCCGGCGGCGTGACACCGTGATCGCATGCCGATCCACGAAATCCTGGCCATCCTGGCCGCCGGACTCGGCGCCGGTGCCATCAACACGCTGGTCGGCAGCGGCACCCTGATCACCTTCCCGACACTGGTGGCGTTCGGGTATCCGCCGGTCACAGCGACGATGTCCAACGCGATCGGCCTCGTCGCCGGCGGCGTCTCCGGCACCTGGGGATACCGCCGCGAGTTGCGCGGTCAATGGGATCGACTCCGTTGGCAGATCCCGGCCTCCTTCTTCGGCGCACTGGTGGGCTGCTATCTGCTCCTGAAACTGCCGGAATCCGCGTTCGAGACGATCGTGCCGATCCTCCTCGTCCTCGCATTGATCCTGGTGGTCGTCCAACCCGCGCTCAACCGGTGGACAGCACGCCGCATCGGCGGCCACGACACCGACGGTTCCCCGATCCTGAACCGACCCCGGATGATCACCCTCGTCAGCGCGACGTTCGCGGTCGGCATCTACGGCGGGTACTTCACTGCGGCACAGGGCATCCTGCTGATGGGTGCGATGGGAGTCATCGTCGCCGACGACCTCCAGCGCATGAACGCGGCCAAGAACCTGCTGGCCCTCATCGTCAACGTCGTCGCCGCGGTCACCTACACCGCGGTCGCCTTCGATCGGATCAGCTGGGCCGCAGCCGGTCTCATCGCGATCAGCTCGCTGGTCGGCGGACTCATCGGGGCCCGGTTCGGTCGGCGCCTGTCGCCCAACGCCCTCCGAGCGGTCATCGTGGTCGTCGGCATCATCGGCCTCTGGCGACTGCTGACGACCTGAGCCGGGTGCCGCGGTTCTGGCCGCGGTGCCAGCGGGAGGCCGCGACAATTATCGTCCTGGCCTCGCGCTGACGCTGCGGTGGCGACCGTCGTCCGACTGCATCGCCGGGCGATCCGGATATTACGGGCGCAATGGAACCAGCGCTCTCTTCTGGCCGTCTGACCATCTGGATGAGCCGTTACGATCCCTGCGTGGCGGCTGCAGAACGGCGGCACGAATGACGGGGTCAGATGACGACACGAGTTGATCCGGGCGAGCTGCGAGGCGCGGCCAAGAAGCTGGAACCCTCCGGGCCGTACAACGCGAAGACCGACGGGTCGGCATTCACCTCGGCGTCGGTCGGACTGTCCACCTTGGCGACGGCCTCCGCGCTGCGCGTATCGAGG
Source organism: Gordonia soli NBRC 108243 (assembly GCF_000334455.1). Classification (GTDB taxonomy): domain Bacteria; phylum Actinomycetota; class Actinomycetes; order Mycobacteriales; family Mycobacteriaceae; genus Gordonia; species Gordonia soli. The sequence goes on along the minus strand of NZ_BANX01000005.1, from coordinate 212,931 downwards.
CAAGCAGCAGATTCTGCCGTGGGTGTCGTCCGCGCACGACTGGAAGAGTGGCAGTCGATCCTGACCACCTCCGCGACCGAGTACAAGGACTCCGACGTGGGGGCGGCGCAGCGACTGAAGGGTCTCGGCGATTTGAACCAACCTCCCAAGGGCGGGTCCTCGTGACGATCCCCACCCGGACGATCATCGATTCGCTGAATTTGTCCGGGATGACAGGTGCCCAGACAAAGGCGACGTCGTACGCCTCGTTCGTGCACGACAACGCGGCCAACCTGCGAACCACGATCACCGAGTTGGATTGGTCGGGAGGAGCTCGGAAGTCTGCCGATTCGCGAGCGGACCGTGAGTACACGCAATTCGGCAGGGTTTCGTCGGCGTTCACCAAGCTGAGCGCGGCGATCAGTAGTGGACACACCTCGATGTCGCACATCTCAGGTCGACTGAAGGAGCGAACGGCCGGTTACGAAGCCGACAGTTACACGGTCAGCGACGACTGGAAGGTGAAGGACGGGTACAACTACGGGCTTGCCGACTTCTTCGCCGCCGGCGACCCGGTGAAAGAGAAGCGGCTCGCCGACCTCAAAGCCGCCCGGGCGCAACACGCCACCAACGCCACGGTGGCGATGACCCGGCTGGCCCGCGAGTTCGGCACCGCAGACGACAAGTGTGCCGCCGCCGTCCGCGCCGCGAGTGCCGCGCTACATCTCAATGCACCCGTGAGCGCGGGCGTCGGCGCAGGTGTCGGACACCGGGTGGCCGCAGCGCTGCGTGAGGGTCGCAGACTCACACCCGACGAGTTGACCTCGCTCCGGGTCGCCACCAGTCTCAACCAGGATCAGCTGACAGCACTCCAGCACGGCAAGCCCGCCACGATGTCTCAGGGCGAGTACGACTTCCTACGCACGCTGATGAACGACTTGGGAACCAGCGATGTCACCGAGATCGCGAAGATGGGCGTGGGCGATCAGAGCGAAGCGGTCAAGACTTCACTGGCCAACGGGTTCCAGATCATGGGGATGCCTGGGATGACGACTGCCGCCGGGGACCGAGGTGGGATGCACACTTTGCCGACCTCGGTGCGCAGCCTGCTCACAGAGAACCTCGTAGGCAGGCGCTTCGATCGCATGGTCGTTGTCGCACCGGGAGTTCCAGGGCGTCCGGAACACGGCGTAGCGGTGAAGCGGATCGACGAGCTCACTGCCTTGAGTGGATTGCTCGACAAGAGCGATCACGACTATCGCGTCGGAAGCGATGTCAACCGGGGACTTCTCAAGCAGGCATCCGAGATCGCAGCCCAGACAGCTGAGCCGGGCGCCCGCATCAGCGACAGCTCCGAGGTGCTCGGCGCCAAAGGGGGCAACGCCAATACGATCCTGGGCAAGGTCTTCGGAGTGGCCGGCGCCGACAAAATCGCTGTCCACGACTTCCTCACCGGTACGAACATGAACGTCACCTGCAGCGACGGCGGAAGGTATGTCGCCGACACCCATATCGACGGGATCATGGGCCACGCATGGGGGACCGAGAAGCAGAGCATCGACGACTTGTTCTCGTGGACGCGCGACGACGCCCTGTCACCGAATCACTTCCTCGCCGGACAGGCTCACGCGTCCGCCAATGCACTTGCGCACTACTTCGGCGATGGCTCCAATGTTTCGATAGGCCAGGAAGTCGGCGTCAAAAGCCCCCATCTGGCTCAGACGCTGTCGACGGCGTTGTCGCCTTACCTCGGCGGCTTCAGCGGGGCGGTCGGACCGGGAATACCTACACTGGGCGCCGATTCGCTCACCGCCGGAGAACTCCATAATTTGTTCCAAGCGATGGATTCAGATCCACACGCGGCAGCAATCTTCAACCACGCTGGTTCGCAGTGGCAAAACCATCTCGCGTATCAGTACGGGATGAATCCCGACAATCCGTCGATCGGCCGCGCCGCAGGCTTGATTCATCACGCAATGGAGACTGGTTACGCCGACGAACTCAAGTTCCTGAAAAAATCCGCCTATCAGGACTCGGTCGCGGATTATGAAAACAAGATGGGGGCCTTTTCTCAGGCAGTGGCAGGAATCGGAACGATACCGCTCGTGGGCTCCTACGCGGCCGCGGCAATTCCACCACAGCTCGCCGCGGCGCTGCTTGGTCCTGCTCCTGACCAAGACACCGCAAGTAATTCCAGCACCGAAGGGTTGAAGGGAATCGGAGTGGCAACCCTCAACGATCGCGAAATTCTCCAGATCAGCCAGTTCCTGGGTTACGCCCATCAGAATCCCGCCATCGCCGAGCAGAACCCTCAATGGTTCAACGGCGATCAGTTGACCTGGGAATTCCTGCAGAAGAACCCCCTGCAGTTGAGCGCACTGCAGAACATGATGGTGAAACTCTCGAACGGAGAGTTGGAGGGATGGGACACCGCATTTGACATCGGCGCTGGAAAGCCTCCCATCGGAGGCATTCCAATGAACCCCCGAAATGCTCCAGTTCCGTGATGCCAACGTTCAAAAAGATCGCACTTGTGGCTATTGTCGCCTCCACACTCTGCTCCGTCGCTTGCGGCACCACAGTCGAGTCTGACGGACCCCGGCCACCAACCTCTGCTTCGATGCCGACAGCGGGTGATTTTCCGATCCGTTGGCTGGCGACACCCAGCTTGGACCTCACTTCGAGTGACGGCACATTCGTGCGGGCGATCGCTGAGTCCTACTATCAAGCAATAATGGCGGGCTTGAATTCGACGGCCCCGGGATACCGGCGAGCAATCGGGACCATAGTCGACTACGAGTTCAATCCCTTTACGCGAGTCTATGCGCCGCACGTGGCCTACTTCTACGCCGTTCCGTATCCCGCGGCGCCAGGCCAGACGGCGACGAGCCCGGACTTCGGATCAGTCGCAGTGTGCGCCGATGTTCCGGCGCACGCAGACTGGACGAAGGCCCTGCTGTTCTTCACATACCGGCGTAGTGGGACAGCCCCGCCGTCAAGTCTGCGGGGTCATCTCACCCAGCCGATTACCGATGTGTTCGGCGACTGGAAAGGCGTCGACAACATGCTGCCGAATATCCACAACAGCAGACGCTGCGACAACCCACCCATCACACAGCCCCTCACGACCGAGCTCCTGCCGCCGAGTCCGGGCTGGCCGAACTCGGCTGCGTGACAACCGGAAAGGATGGACGTCGCCATGTCGAGTGAACTCGAGGGACTTCCCCCGCACATCATCGCCGCCCTTCGCGCACCCGAGGGAACTACGCCGGATGAGATCCGCGCGCAGTTCCCTGAACTCCAGGAGCAGACGCCGCGAATAGATCCGAACGAGTACCGGTCGAGGGTCGAAGACGCCTACTACCGCTGGCAACAACAGAACTCGTGGGTACACCTGCCGGACGACGTCAGCCGACGGCTGGCCGACCAGGTCCGGTCCGACATGGAGTGGGAGGTGCGCGGGGGCGCCTGAGCCAACCGAAGCATCGTCACCGACGCGGTGCCAGCGGAAGGCCACGACAATTATCGTCGTGGCCTCGCGCTGGCACTGCGGTCAGAACCACTCGGCGTCACCAGGTGACGCCGGCCGGCTCCTTGATGGTGACGTTGAGGCGGTTGAAGAAGTTCATCGTGCCGATCAGAACGATCAGGCCGGCGAGTTCCTTCTCGTCGAAGTGGTCGGCCGCCTCGTCCCAGACCGCATCCAAGACCGCGTCGGTCGGGCTGTCGGCGAGGCGGGTCGCCGACTCCGCCAACGCCAGTGCGGCGCGTTCCGCGTCGGTGAAGAACGGCGATTCACGCCAGACGGGCAGGGTGTCGAGACGATCGGTCGACTCGTCCTCGGCCCGCAGGTTGGCGGCGTGTGCGTAGACGCAGGCGGCGCATCCGTTGATCTGGCTGATGCGCAACCCGATCAACTCGCGCAGCACCACCGGGATGCCGGCGGTCTCGACTGCGCCGAGCAAATGCGGCACGGCCTTGACCATTCCGGGCAGGATCGTGGCGGGGTTGGTCATCCGAGCGGTCATGGTTTCCTCCTGGGGTGCGGATCGATGCGGTCACATCGACCGGTTCTGGCGGTTCATATCCCTGACACCCCGTGCCGACGGAATGTGACCGGAAGGATGAGACCGATGACCGACGACAACCTCACCAGCGAGTTCGAGGCCCAGCGCGACCACCTACGCTCCGTGGCGTTCCGCATGCTGGGCTCGCATGCCGACGCCGAGGACGCCGTCCAGGAGACGTGGTTGCGAGCCTCCGCGTCGGGGTCCGCAGATGTCGACAACGTCGCAGGATGGCTGACCACCATCACGTCTCGTATCTGCCTCAACATCCTGCGCAGCCGACGGGCCCACCCGACCGACTCACTGGATGTCGACGAACGACCGGAGCCGGTCATCCTGCCGCTGCAGGAATCCGTGGACCCGGAGCCACAAGCCTTACTGGCCGACTCCGTCAGCGTCGCCTTGCTGGTGGTTCTGGAGTCGCTCGGCCCCGACGAGCGCCTCGCCTTCGTCCTGCACGACCTCTTCGCGCTGCCGTTCGACGAGATCGCGGCGATCGTCGGCAAGTCGTCGGCGGCGACCCGCAAGCTGGCGAGTCGGGCCCGCACCCGCGTCCAGGATTCGTCACCGACCCGCGGCATCGAACTGGGGGAGCAACGGCGCGTGGTCGAGGCGTTCATCTCGGCGGCCCGCGGCGGCGACCTCGAGCAACTCATGCAGGTCCTCGACCCCGACATCGTGCTGCGGACCGACGGGCTGCTTCGTCCGGTGGTCGGCGCAGCGAAGGTCGGACGCCGCGCGGCACAGTTCCAGCGCCTTGTCGAACGCACCCTCATGGTGCGCATCGACGACCGGATCGGCGTGCTGGCGTTCACCGGCGACGCGGTGTCGTCGATCGCGACGTTCAGTGTCACAGGCGGTCGCGTCACGGCGATGGACATCATCGCCGACGCCGAACGCATTGCCGCACTGGATCTGACCGCGGTACTCGACTGACCCCGACCGCGTGCGCGTTCTTCCGCCCCGAACTTCTTCTTCCGCCGTATGCAGCCGGCGGAAGAAAGAGTTCGGGGCGGAGGAACGAACGGGCGCGGTCCGAGGAACAGCCGCGGTCAGAGCACCGACATCCCCAACCGGGTACGCGCCCGGACCGCGATCAGAAAGGTCCACAGTTCGAGCCGGGCAAGATGCGGCATCAGCCGATCGGCAGCGGACACGACCGTGGCGACTCGTCGAAACGTCCTCTCGTCCGCGGCGGTCCAGTCGAATCCCATCAGCTCGCGGAACTCGGGTGGCAACGTGGCGATCGTCATGAACAGATACGGCCGTCCCAGCACTGCCTTCAGGACTCGCCCGGGCATGCCGAGGGGTCGTGTCAAGAAGTCCAGCGTCGCGATCGACCGGAGGTGATCGCGAACCGGCGGATCGATTCGCAATGTCGGCACGGTCTCGGACCAATACCGTTCGAAGGCATCGAGGTCGGCGGGCCACTGGTCCGGTCGGACGTTGAGCGTGGTGCCGAGGACCGCGGCATCGGCGTAGATCTGTTCGGACTGCTGCCGAGTCAGCGGTCCGTAGACGAGTTCGAACTGGTCGACGAAATATCGGTACAGGCAGGCGGCCACCCACAGTTGCAGTCGGGAGTCGTTGCCGCTGTATCTGACGGGGCTCTGCGGGGTCGAGTGCACCCGCGCATGAACCTGTGCGATCTCGCGGTGCAGCACAGCACGATCCGCATCTGTACCCATGATCGCCACGGCCAGATACGCTCCGGTCGTCCGCGCCCGCTTGATCGGATGGACGAAGGCGTTACCCGAGTCGACGCGACTCTCCTGCACTCCGTACCCGACACCCGGCATCGACAACTGCATGATGATGTTCGCGGTGTTGTTCAGTGCGCCGAAGAGCGTCGGAAGGTCCGCGGTCCGCGACGGTGTCCGCATGGCGACTCCTCGACGGTCCGGCGAGAGCGCAACAGGTCTGCCGCGCCACCCGGGACCGCAACTGACTACATGTGTGGTCACACCGTAGCGCTGCTCGACCCGGCCGCGCGGGACTTCGCCGCGGACGGCTGTCTGCGGTAGTCGAGCAGCATCGACCAGTACTCGTCGGAGATCTCCTCTCCGGATCGCAGCACCTGCGCCAGACCGGCAGCCATGAACACACCGAGCAGACCGAGCCAGAGACCTGAGATCGAGATGACCGTCCATGCGACGACCACCGCGGCCGGCCATGGATGCAGGATCAACAGCAGCGGAGCAAAGAAGAGCCCCGCTCCGATGAACCATGACGACAATGCGCGGTCGGCGCGCATGACCACCGTCAACCAGCGAGGACTGGAGGCCGTCGGCGCCATCGAAGCGGGTGGACGTCGAGCGGATGCGGTCGAGGCCGAAGCAGTCGACATCGATGCAGGCGACAGTGATACAGGCGACATGGGGGCCTCCTCGCGGGTCGGCCGATCATCACCGATCGGTGACCCCACTGTCGCGCGTCCAGGTCGTGTCCACCACTACCTCCGAGGTCATCGGGATCGCGCATCGCCCGGCGGAACCGCAGGTCACGACCGCATGGGTGTCTGGGACAACTGGCACGAGAATCTGCGTCATCCGACGGATGTCCTGCAGAGCGCATCGGAGCAGAGTCGGGGACAGCAGAACGCACCGCTCCTCCCCTCTCAAAGGACATCCCATGAACGCCAAGGACATGATCATCGGACTGATCCCCTGGATCCTCTTCTCCTTCGTCGCCGGCCACACCGGCACCGGACACGTCGGCTGGGCCGCCGTGATCGCCTGCGCCGCGTCGGCCGGACTCGCCGTCTACGGGATGGCCAAGGGTCAGTCGCTCAAGATCATCGACGCCGCCGGCGTGGTCACCTTCGGTGTCATAGCGGTGATCGGCTTCGTCGGGGGCAGCAGCATCGACGCCCACCTCGCCGACTACGGACGCGGGGCGAGCACCTTCATCCTGGCCGCGGTGATGTTCGTGTCCGCCTTCACCATCCCCTTCACCGAGCAGTACGCCCGCGAGACGGTGGACCAGCGGTACTGGGGGAGTCCGGTGTTCCGCGCGAAGAACCGCTCCATCAGCCTGCTGTGGGCGGGCGCCGTGTTCGCCATGGCCGTCTGTCACGTCATCTCCGGAGTTCTCGCCGCCAATGCCGGTGTCGACGGCGGACATCCGGGCTCGATCCTGCTGAACTGGGTGATCCCGATCGCCCTGATCTTCTTCGCGGTCAAGCGCACCCAGGCCATCGCCGAGGCGGACACCCCCGCCTCCACGACTCCCGCCGCACAAGCCTGACGCCACGCGCCCGATCCATCCAGTACCACTCCCGAGGAAAGCCATGCATCTCCCCCACGCTCCCCACACCGCTTACACGACCGGCTTCTATCCCGACGAGGGTCGAGACTTCTCCGTCCGAATCCTTCTGGGACTGTGCAACTCCGGTGCCGCCGATGCCGGCGAGATCTTCACCACCATCGCGAACCTCAAGGACGGGCACGGACAGGAGTGGTTCGACACCTGGCTCACCCTGGGCCGCCGCATCCGCAGCGAGGCCGATGCCAGCTCGGCTGCCGGCCACCGGATCAGCGCGGCGTGGGCATATCTCCGCGCAGCAACCTATCTCTCGCAAGCCGTTGACGCAGTCGATGGACTCGAGTCGGACGAGCAACGCCTGCCGGTCTTCCACGAGCACCGGGACGCCTGGGAGAAGTTCGTCGACAACGGGCCGTTCCGGGCCCACCGCCTCACCATCCCCTACGAGGACACCACCCTGCCGGGATGGTTCCTGGCGCCCGAGCACGCGACCGCAGGCGCCCTACGACCGACGTTGGTGGTGATCAACGGCAGCGACGGCTGCGTGTCCGATCAATGGAGTTCCGCGGCTCGCGGTGCCCTCCTCCGTGGATACAACGTCGTGCTCTACGACGGCCCCGGCCAGCAGTCGATGCTGTTCGACCACGATGTCCCGTTCCGTCCCGACTGGGAGGCGGTACAGACGCCCGTCACAGCCGTGGTACTCCAACAGGAGGGCGTCGACCCCGATCGGCTTGCCCTGTACGGGATCTCGCAGGCCGGCTACTGGGTTCCCCGATCCTTGGCCTACGAGCACCGCTATGCTGCGGCCGTCGCCGACCCCGGTGTGGTGGATGTGTCGTCATCGTGGCTGGAACACCTGCCCAAGTCGTTGCGAGCCGAGTTGGAAGCAGGCGAACAAGAGAAGTTCGACCGCAACATGGCCATCGGCATGAAGATGAGCAAAGACACCAAGCAGCAGTGGGATTGGCGTTCACGTCCCTACGGCACCAGCGGCTTCTACGAGACGTACAAGGCGGTCGAGCAGTACCGGATCACGCCGGAGATCGCCGCGTTGATCGGGACGCCGATCCTGATCACGTCGCCCGAACAGGAGCAGTTCTGGCCGGGCCAGGCCGACAAGTTGGCGAGCCTGTCGGGCGACAAGACCGAGGTCGTCGAGTTCACCGCCGCCGAGGGCGCGTCGTGGCACTGCCAGCCGATGGGTCGGGGACTCACCGAGCAGCGCATGTTCGACTGGCTCGACGAGATGCTCGCCTGACCGGTCCCGACCGATTCCCGGCACCTCGATGGCTCCCCGGCCATCGAGGTGCTGGGTAGCGTGGCATCCATGGTCTCGACGTCGACGTCCCTGTCCGATCTGGCCGGCGCCCGCGTGGTGGTCACCGGCGCCACCAACGGGATCGGCCTGGCGACGGCCCGATCCCTCGCCGACGCAGGTGCCGACGTGGTCCTCGCCGTGCGGGACGTCGAACTCGGTGCGCAGCGAGCGCGCGAGTTCGGCGGCACCTGTCAGGTGGTCCACCTCGACCTCGCCGACCAGTCGTCGGTGCGAGCCGCCGCCGCAGAGATCGACGGTCCGGTCGACGTCCTCATCAACAACGCCGGGATGTTCCCGCATCAGCGACGTCGCACCCCCGACGGATTCGAGCTGGGCATCGGCACCAACTTCCTCGGCCCGTTCGCCTTCACCAACCTGCTGCTCCCCCGGATCCGCCGACAGATCGTGACCGTCGGATCGGAGGCCCACCGCTCGGCAAGCATCGACCCCGCCGATCTCGACTTCGAGCGTTCCCGATGGAATCCGGCACGTGCCTATGGCCGTTCGAAACTGGCAGTGATGCTCTGGGGTCTCGAGTTGGACCGTCGGCTCCGGGAGTCGGGATCGTCGGTGACGTCGATGCTCACCGACCCCGGCTGGGCGGCGTCCAACATCTCGAACAAGCCGGGGCTGGGCGTGATCCACCGGGTCGCACAAGGTGCGGCCAACCTGCTCGCCAACGATCTCGACGCGGGTGCCGCGCCGACCCTCTATTGCCTGACCGAACCCATCCCACCGGGGAGCTATGTCGGGGTCGACGGGATCCGCGGCCTGCGCGGTCTCCCCGCACTGGCCGGTCGCGCCCGCGTCGCCACCGACTACGCGGTGGCCGGCCGATTGTGGAGCGAGGCCGAGAAGCTCACCGGGACCTCCTGGCCGCTGTAAGTGAGCTGGCCGTCGTCCGTGTTCGGGCGGCCCGCCCATGCCTGCGCTTCCACCCCCGAACACAGACAGAATCTGTCCGCCAGAGCCGCGCTATCGACATATCGTCGACGGCCCCGCTCCCACGTACAGATTTTGTACCCGAACGGGCGGCACATGACTCGGCGCACGCATCCGAACCGAGTCCGGAATCAAATCCGGGCTGACCCCAGCGCCTGATCGATCAGCACCTCGGCCGCGGCGCGGGCATCACGGGCGGCGCGGGTCCGGCCGGAGATCGCCGCGGTGGTCTGAGCCCCCTCGGCCAGGATCGACAACTGCGCCGCCAGAGCGGAGTCGCCGCCCAACTCGCCGACCAGCGTCTCCACATACTGCTGAAATGACGCTTTCTGGTCGCGCACGGCAGTCGCGATGGCCGGCGACTCCGCGGCGAGTTCGCCGAACACGTTGATGAACGCGCAGCCTCGGAACTCGTCCTCGGAGAACCAGGTCAACAGGAAGTCGAAGATGGCCAGCAGTTTGGCCCTCGGACCGGTCACCCCCGCCGTCGCCGCGGCGATGCCGTCGTCCCATTGGCGGGTCCGCTTACCGAGCACCGCCAGCACGAGGCTCTCCTTGGACGGGAACATCGAGTAGATCCGCTTCAGCGAGACACCGGCCGAGTCACGCACCCGGTCCATGCCGACCGACTTGACGCCATGGGTGTAGAACAGCCGGTCCGCTGCATCGACCACCTGTTCACGAGCTGTTTCGGAGTCCATAACCATCATCCCTTGCGGCGAGAACGATCGTTCTCTACAGTAACAGCATCGGCGGAGAACGATCGTTCTCCTCACACCCCGATCGTCGAGGACACCGACCTGTCACCGACGACCGACGCCGATGACAACCGAATCACCGAGGCGCAGTACCGATCCACAGGAGGACCCATGGGCTACATCACCGTCGGCAAGGAGAACTCGACCGACATCGAGCTGTACTACGAGGACCACGGCGCCGGTCAGCCGGTCGTCCTCATCCACGGATATCCGCTCAACGGGCACAGCTGGGAACTGCAGGCGCGCGAACTGCTCGACGCCGGCTACCGCGTCATCACCTACGACCGCCGTGGCTTCGGCGCCTCCAGCAAGGTCGGCACCGGGTACGACTACGACACCTTCGCCGCAGACCTGAACACCGTCCTCGACACCCTCGACCTACGCGACGTCATCCTCGTCGGATTCTCCATGGGCACCGGCGAACTCGCGCGCTACGTCGGCCGCTACGGCGCCGACCGCATCGCGAAGCTGGCGTTCCTCGCGTCCCTCGAGCCGTTCCTGGTCAAGGCCGACGACAACCCGACCGGCGTGCCCCAGGAGGTCTTCGACGGCATCCACAAGAACGCCTATGAAGACCGCTACGCCTGGTACACCGCGTTCTACAAGGACTTCTACAACCTCGACGAGAACCTCGGCACACGCATCTCGCAGGAGGTCGTCGACGCGAACTGGAACCTGTCGGTCACCAGCGCGCCGGTCGCCGCCTACGCCGTGGTCCCGACCTGGATCGAGGACTTCCGCGCCGACGTCGCCAAGGTCCGTGAGTCGGGCAAGCCTGCGCTCATCCTGCACGGCACCGCCGACAACATCCTCCCGATCGACGCGACGGGCCGCCCGTTCCACGAGGCCTTCCCCGAGGCCGAGTACGTCGAGATCGAAGGCGCCCCGCACGGTCTGCTCTGGACCCACGCCGAAGAGGTCAACAAGGCCCTGCTCGGCTTCGTCAAGAAGTAGTCCCGGCGCACGGTCGACGGATTCGAGCGCACGATCGACGCACCCGAGCGCACGGTCGACGAGCGCCTGCTGACCCGCCCCCGTCCTCCCGCGATCCGGGAGGGCGGGGCGGTCCCATCTACACCGTCGAGTCCACACCGCTCGATCAGGGACGCGGATGCCGCTCGTAGAAGTCCAGATGCGCTGCGGCCGCGGAGGACCACGTCAGCGAAGCGGCCAGTTCTGCTCCGCGCCGCGCTCGATCGGGGTCGGGCTGCAGGGCCTCGCCCAGCCGATCCGCGAGTTCGCCGACATCCGCCGCATAGGTCACCGACTCACCGAAGACCTCGTGCAGGATGGGCAGGTCTCGGGCGACCACCGGTCGCCGCGCGGCCAGCGCCTCCATCGCGGCGAGCCCGAAGCCCTCCTTCGTCGACGGGAAGGCGAACACGTCCGCAGCCGCCACCAGCGACGGGAGATCCGGCTCGGGGACCGCACCCAGCACGATCGGCTCGGTACCGAGAGCGTCTCGCCGACTCTCGAATTCGGCCCGATAGCCGCGATAGTCGAACAGCGTCTCTCCACCGGCGAACACCAACGCGAGATCGGGATGATGCCGCCGCAGCAACGCATGTGCCTCGAGGAGGTCGATGCTGCCCTTCCTGGGCTCGATGCCGCCGACCGCCAGGACATACCGTCCGAGTCGGTCCCGCCATCGCCGACGCGCGGCGACTGATTCCGGGGCGTCGTCCGCTGCGGACTGGAACCGATGCGCAGCAACACCGTTCGGTATCACGGCCGGATGGAGGTCCCAGCCGTCACGCACCTCTCCCGCCACGGCCTCCGACACACAGATCCGCGCATACGGTGCGACGACGGCCTTCTCGTGACACTCGACCAGCACCGGGGTGGTGAACTGATCGAGGTGGTGGATGGTGCGGATACACGTCCCCACCGCGTTGGCACTGATGCAGTCCTGCGCGTGCACGATGTCGTACTCGTCGGCCCGGAAGCCCGTCCGCATCGTCTCGATGGAGCGGACGATCCGATCGGTGACCGACTCGTCGGGGACATCGGCGAACGGGATCAGTTCTACACCGACAGATGGGTCGACCGGACGGAAGAAGCCCTGATCGCCGCCGCGCGCCAACGACCACACCGAGACCTGGGCCCCCTGGGCAGCAAGCGCTTCGGCCAGATTGAGCGTGTGGACGACGCCGCCGCGTGGACGCGTCGAGTAGGTCGCCAGCGCGATCCGCGGGTTCACTGCTGGACCTGCCCGCTGTGATAGGCGTCCGGCCGGAGTTCGGCCAGATGATCGAGAACCCTTCGAGCACGGCCGATCTCACTCTCGACATCGGCCGACACCGTCGCCATACCGCCCTTCGACCGCGTGGTCGCCAGGATCTCGCCGCCCGGCCCGACGACCTTGGCCTGCCCCAAGAACCGCAACGAGCCCATGACGCCGGTCTGGTTGGACGACACCACGAAGATCTGGTTCTCGGCAGCACGCGCGCAGTCGTACAGATCGAACAGTCGGGACTGCCGGTCGGCGGGGAGGCGGGCGGCCCGGTCGGTGACGCTCGCCGGCCATGCCGACAGTGCTGCCACGATGCGGGCGCCACCGGTGGCCAGCGCACGCGCCGACTCCGGGAACGTCTTGTCGTAGTCGATGAGCATGCCCATCCGGCCGACCGGGGTGTCGAAGGGGGCGAACGCGTCTCCCGCTGCATACGCCAGTGACTCGCCTGCCGGTTGATGCACCTTCCGGTGGTGTCCGAGTACGCCGTCGCCGGTGACACACGCCGCCGCGTTGTACCGCAGTCCGCCGGCGGCCTCGGTGTAGCCGATACAGACTGTCATGTCACCAGCCGCCTGCGAGATCACCGACAGCTCCGGGCCTTCGGGGTCGAGTGCGGGTGGCAGCTCGTCGAGGTCCGGCGCGCGGAGATCACCGAGGTAGCCGCCGATCGTCGCATCCGGGAACACCAGCAGGTCGACGCCGTCGCGGGCGGCCGACTCGATGATGCCGACCGCCTTGGCCACACCGCGGTCGACGTCGCGCCCGAAGTGACCTGCCAGGGCGCCCATGGTCACCGTTCTCATGTCACCACAGCCATGTCAGCGGACTCTACTGTGCGCGAGTCGGGTGCGCGGCCGACCGACAGCGGACGCGCGGGCGCCCGACGCCGTCCTCTGCATCCGGGGATACCCGTCACGCCGCGCCCAGACCGGTGACCGTCGACCGCACCGCCACCGTGGTCTCGCCGTCGGGCCAGCGCAGGCGTACCCCCGGAGCAGACGTCAACACCCCGCAGGCCGCCGCCGACACCGGCGCGCGATCCGGAATCATCGGCGCGCGATCCGCGACCAGCATCGCGAAGCCCGGGAAGCAGGTGAGCCAGTCCCTCATCGTGGCTGCCGACGGACGCGGCACCGCCGCGATGTCCAGTTCGACGCCGGTACCGGACGCTTCGGCCAACATCCCTGCGGTGCCGGCGATCCCGGCCATGCTGACATCCTTCGCGGCGGCCGGACGGAGCTCGGCCACCAACCCGGTCATCCGACGCAGATCGTCGGCGCTGCGCGTACTGGTGCTGTCCCACTGGCGGCCGTGGTGTCCGGGACGCCAACCGCCGCCGAGATCGGCGAGAAGCGAGAGGGGGTCGCCTGGCCGACCGGCACCCGCGCGTACGGGACGCTCGGTCCGTCCCAGCGCCGTCACCGACAACGCGGACGGTACCCCGACCTGCGTGTGACCACCGAGCACGGGCGTCGCCCACGCGTCTGCGGCTGCGGCGATCCCGCGCACGATCCGGGTGAGGTGTGACCGTGTCGGGGCGCCGACGGCATCGAGGAGTCCGACCGGTGTGGCGCCCATCGCCGACAGATCGTTGATGTTGACCAGGACCGAGCACCAACCGGCCCACTCGGGATCACGCTCGACCATCGACGGCAGGATCGCGTCGCATGCGGCGATCACGTCGGTACCCGGCACAGGCACGCCGTCGTCGCCACGGAAGCCGGCCTCACCGAGCCCGCCGGGCTGATCCGTGAACGCCGACAACACCTGCGCGAGCATCGCCTTGGTGCCGTCGGTGACACGCTGCACCGCGTCGATCGGCCACCGCATGAGTCGGTGATCGCATCCACCGACCGACGGGGCCGTCCCCCGGTCCTCCCAGCCGACCGACCGGAACAGCGCCCGATGGCGGCTCTGGACCGACGCCTCGAATCGGAGGACTCCGCGCCCCTCCGCGTGCGCGCAGGCAGATCTGATCAGTGCGGCGCCGACCCCCCTCGTCGCACCGGTCCGACCGACCACGAGTCGACTCCCGGTCCACCACCCCAGGTCGACGTCGAGCACCGGGGCGAGCCGAACGCCGCCGAGGACGTCACCGTCCGCCGACACCGCGACCAGGACGACGCAGCGTTCGTCGAGATCGACGTCGTCACAGTCGGTGTCGACGAACAATTGCTGCCGCTCGACGAACTCGGCATGACGCAGCCGGTGGTACGCGGCGATCTCGCGGCAACTCTCCGCCACGCGGATCAGGTAGGGCGTCATCGGCTCCCGGCGCACCCCCGCCAGGATGGAGAGATCGTCGGCGAGCAGCGTCGGCGTGACTACCGGTGCGGGGTTGCGTGAACCGTCCAACACGGTCGCTCACGCTCCTGCGGTCTGCAGCATGCTGCACGCACCGCAGGCGGCGCACCCGGCCCGCTGCTCGGTGCCCGCCATCCCGACGAGTCGGAGGTGTGACGCCACCTCGCGTGTGACCTTCTCGACCACCGCGGCGTCGGGAGCGGATGCGCGATCGACGTCCACGGCCAGCGTCCCGGCGTGGGGACGGAACGGCACGATGAAGGGATAGACCCCCATGTCGGCGAGTTCGCGTGCCCCGGTGATCATCTCGTCGGCGTCCTCGCCGAGACCCACCAGCAGATACGTCGACACCTGATTGCGGCCGAACACCCGGACGGCCTCGGCCCAGGCCGAACGGTACTCGTCGAGCGATACGGTCGCCTTGCCCGGCATCCAGCGTCGGCGCACCCCGTCGTCGAGCGACTCGACGTGGATACCGATCGCATCGGCACCGGCGTCACGCAACTCCTGGATCACCGAGAGGTCGGCCGGCGGCTCACACTGCACCTGGATCGGCAGTTCGGGGACCGCGGCCTTCACGGCCCGGACGCACCGCGCCAGGTGTCGTGCGCCGCGGTCGCGTCCGTTGGATGTCCCGGTGGTCATCACCATCTGCCGGACTCCGTCGAGATCGACCGCCGCACGGGCGACCTCGGCCAACTGATCAGGCTTCTTGACCGCGACCGTGGAGCCGGCCCGCAACGACTCCTCGATCGAACAGAAGCGGCACCGTTGGTCCTCGCCGTACCGGACGCACGTCTGCACGACCGTGGTGGCCAACACGTCGCGGCCGTGCAACCGCGCGATCTTCTCGTACCCGACGCCGTCTGCGGTGGTCAGATCGTAGAAGCGCGGGCGCCCGATGCCGCGGACCTCGACCCCGACGTCGGCGCCGTCGTAGAGGACGCGGTCACCGTCGAAGACGAAGGGACTGTCCGGGTTCCGCGGGATGGCCGCGGGCAGCCCGTCGATCAGCACGTGGCCGTCATCGGTGGGCCCGGCCCCGCCCGTGCGATGGACCGGCGGTGTACCGCGGATGCCGAGCAGGGCGAGATCGACTCGCGTGGAAACAGTCATGAGGAGCTCCGTTCACTCGGAAGGTGCGGGGTGGCGGTGCACGGCATCGTGGATCGTCACCTCGGATCTGCTCGTGGGGCGGGGACGGCCCGTGGGCCGGTATGCGCTGCGCCGTGTCTTCCCCGCACCGTTGCGCAGAGGTCGGCGCGCGATGGTGATCGATGTCGGCCGAGCGCGGTGTTCCAGTCGCCCCGCGGCGTACCGCAGGATCTCGTCGGGATCGACATCCGCATCGCCGACGTCGACCACCACCGTGATCTCCGGATGGGGGGCGGTCGACGATCCCTCGTCACACCGGCCGGTCACGACGGCATCGCGCACCAGCGGATGAGATTCGACGACCTGCTCGACGTCGGCGGGATAGACCACACCGGAACCACATTCGATGACATCGCCCGCGCGATCCAGGATCGTCAGATATCCGTCGGCGTCGACCGTGCCGACGTCGCCCAGAGTGTCCCACCCGTCGGCAGTGCGTCGTGACGCGGCGCCGCGGTAGTCGTAGGTCGCCATACCACCCCGCCGCATCCACACCAGACCGGCTCGGCCCGGGCCGAGCTCGTGCCCGGCATCGTCACGGATGCTGATCTCGGTGCCGCCGATGGGTCGGCCGACGCTGCCCGGGTGGGCGAGCCACTCGGCGCCGGTGATCATCGTCAGCCCGTTGGACTCCGTGCCGGCGTAGACCTCCACGACACGCTCTGGTCCGAGCCAGTCGATCAGTGCACGCTTGTCGGCAGCCGGACATCGTGCGCCGATGTGCAGGATCGTCTCCAGGACGGCCATCTCGGCGGGATCCGGCCGGTCGGGACCCAGGCGCAGGAGTCGTCGGATCGTACTGGGCGAGAGCAACGTCCAGGTTATGCCGTGTTCGGCGACGAGGGCTCCGAACCGATGCTCGTCGAAACGAGGCTCGACGACCAGCCGGTGTCCGGCCGTCAGCCCCCGGAACGCGTAGGTGAACGCCGCCGAGTGCCACAGCGGCGCGGTCACCAGTTGGACCGCGTCGTTCGGCAGGAACACCGCGACCGGCTGTTCCGGGTCGACCATCGCGGGGGCCGACGCCCGGACGATCTTCGGACGTCCGGTACTGCCCGACGATGTCGGCGCCTTCCAGCACGACGCCGGGCGGTCGGACAACGGTGCATCCGAGAACCGTTGCGTCACAGCGGACTCGGTGTCCATCCAGGTGATTCCGGTGACGGGTTCCATCCCGACGGCCAGCGCGGGACTCCCGAGTCGTTCCAGTTCGGCGCGCTCTCCCGTCGGCAGATCTGGGTCGAGGAGCAGCGGCGTGGCCCCGGCCTTCCAGATCGCCGCGCAGGTGACGACGAAGGGGATGCCGTTGCCCATCGCCACCGCGACGGTGTCGTCGTGGCACACCCCGGCGTCGACCATCGCCCGGGCGAGACGATTGCTGCGCGAGTCCAGTTGCGCAGCGGTCACCTCTGTGAGGCCGGCGGTCACCACGACGTCGTCAGGGCACCGGC
Organism: Gordonia soli NBRC 108243; assembly: GCF_000334455.1. GTDB lineage: Bacteria > Actinomycetota > Actinomycetes > Mycobacteriales > Mycobacteriaceae > Gordonia > Gordonia soli. The sequence continues at coordinate 195,454 of NZ_BANX01000005.1, read as the reverse complement.
GGGCCCGCTCGGTGATCGCCTGTGCGATCGACATCACGGCCATCGCTCCTCCTACTGCGGTCGGAATCAGGGGGTCGGGGGTCGGGTCAGGTGCCGGTGGCGACCATCAGCCGCGGACGCCCCACGGCTGCGGCCACATGTTCCGCGATGTGCCGCGCGTCCCGGTCGATGCCGAGGAACCGGCCGGACCCCCAGGTGTGCATCCACGGGAGACCGACGAAGGACAGTCCAGGCACCTCGGTGACTCCGCGCGTCTGCATCGGACGGCCGCCGCCATCGAATGCGCTGGCCTCGATCCAGCGGTAGTCGGGCCGATACCCGATGGCCCAGACGATGGACGCGACCCCTGCGGCCTGCAGATCGAGTTCGATCGGGTCTGCTTCGGGTGCCCAGACCGCCTCGTATCGCGTCGGCGGTGGGGCGTCGATCCCGTTGTCGCGGATGTGACGATCGATGTCGGCGCAGATCGAGTTGTAGACGGAGTCGGCCTTGTCGAGGGCGGCGGTGAGGGTCGGCGCGAAACCGAGCATCGAGTCCTTGCCGTCGGTCAGCGTGCCGTAGAGCCGCATACCCTCCCTGGCGAACTGACGCAGATCGACGTCCCGACCGCCGTCGCGGCCGGTCACATAGTGATTCGTCTTCTCCTGGGCGGCCTTGCCTCCGGGATACTCTCGGGTCGGGGTGTCGTAGAGCCCCATGTCGGCCAACCAGGTCATGCAGTCACGGCCGCGGTAGGTCCGCGCGACCCGCGGTGCGTTACCGATGGCCAGGTGAACCCGTCGCCCCGCGAGATGCAGGTCCTCGGCGATCTGCGCACCCGACTGACCGGACCCGACGACGAGTACGGCGCCCTCGGGAAGCTGCTCCGGGTTGAAGTACTCCTCCGAGTGGATCTGTACGACAGAGGAATCGATGGCCGGCGCGAACGACGGCACGACCGGGAGCGGATATCCGCCAGTGGCCACCACGACCTGATCGCAGGTGATCGTCTCCGGCTCGGTCCGGTTCCCGTCGACACCGCCGACGAGGGTGAGTTCGAAGCCACCCGATTCGACGCGGGCGAGTCGGGTGACCGTGGTGTGGGTGCGGACCGGCGGGGTGAAGGTGGTCAACCAACCGTCCAACCATGCGACCACCTCGTCGCGGGTCATGAAGCCGTCGGGCTCAGGGCCGTCGTAGGAGTACCCCGGCAGGCGGCAGTGCCAGTTGGGGGTCACGAGTGTGAAGTTGTCCCAACGCTTGTCGGTCCAGGCATGGACCGGGGTCGCCGCCTCGACGACCAGGTGGTCGACGCCTGCGCGTCCGAGGTACCAGCTGACCGACAGGCCGGCCTGGCCGGCGCCGATCACGACGACGGGATGGTGGGTGTTGGTCGAGGCACGATCTGTCGTGCTCATGGGATCTCCAGGTGGTCTGGTCGTTCAGGGTCGTCGAGGTAGTGGTGGCGTCATCGAGAGGATCTCGACCGACGCGGTGTCCGGATGGCGATCTGCCGTCGCGATGATCTCCGCGGCGGTGGCGGCCGCCGAGGTGCATGCGAAACCGAACTTCGCGCGCACCCGCTCGGCTGCCTCCGTGAGCGCGGTGGTGGACCGTTCACGGAAGTCGGAGACCGTGTAGGTGGCGCCGACGGCCAGGTGGTCGTGCATCACCAGACTCGGCGAGTAGCACTGCTGGGTGGTGCCGTCCGGCCATCGCACGGCAAAGGTCATCTCAGGCACTGGCAAGGTCCCGCCAGTTCGCGGATCCGGTCGGATCGAGATCGGTGAGTGGACCGTATGCGTCGGGGCGGCGGTCGCGGAGATGGAACATCCCACCGCGCATCGCGGTGAAGGTTCCGCTGATGTCGACGTCCGCCACGGCCATCCCACTGTCGAGCAGGGTCGAATCCAGCACGTTGCCACCGGGATCGACGATCTTGGCGTTGCCGACGTACCGCAACGACCCGAAGGTGCCTGCCTGGTTGGCTGCGATCCAGAACACCTGGTTGTCCAGAGCTCGTGCCATGTCGAACAGGTTGAACCGGTAGGTCCACCGGTCCTCCTGCAGGTTCTCGGCGGTGGCGGTGCGCGCGGCCGGCCACGCCGAGAGACTCGCGATGATCTCCGCGCCGTCGAGTGCCATCACGCGTGCCGCCTCCGGAAAGGCCTTGTCGTAACAGATCTGGAGACCGACACGTCCCACCGGGGTGTCGAACACCCTGTAATCGGTTCCCGACGAGTACGACATGTTCTCGCCCAGTGGCTGATGCACCTTGCGATAGCTGCCGTAGATGCGGTCACCGTCCAGGACTGCCGCGGCGTTGTACCGCGTGACACCGTCCTCGGCGAGCTCACAGAAGCCGATCGCGATCACCAGGTCGCCGATGATCGACTGGACCCGCGCGATCTCGGGTCCGTCCAACGAGATGGCCGGTGGCAGTGATCGGTTGGTGTTCTTGACGGTGTCTCCGTGGTTTCCCAGCGAGGAGAGATAGCCGCCGATGGCCGCTTCCGGGAAGACCAGGAACTCGACGCCGCGGGCGCGTGCCCGCTCGGCGTAATCGGCGATGGTCGCGTAGTTCTGCTCGAGGTCGCGGGTGAAGTTGGCCGCGACGGCTGCAATGGTTGTCATCTGGATTCCCTGATCGAGAGTCGATTCGGCGATCCGACTCAGACCATGTAGGTCGAGTTGATGATCGCGCCCTTGCGGGCGTAATGGATGATGGCGTCTTGCACGTCGAGCGGATGTGCAGGGATGACGCCGGCGATCAGGTCCTCTTCGCGACCGCCGTGCAACGCGAGTCCGAAACGGCAGGCGAAGACCGTCCCGCCCTCCGCGATGAACGTCTCGAGGGCGTTGTTGATATTCTGTTCACCCGGGAAGCCGGAGTCGCCGGTGGTCGGGAACCCGCGTGTCGCAAGGGCATTGATCGCACCCGGACCGTAGAAGTAGATGGCCGACTCGAAACCCTTGCGCAGCGCACGTGTGGCCTGCAGGACCGCGACGAATGACACCGACGACTCATGCGCGATGCCGTGGACCAGGGTGAAGTAGGTCTCGCCGTCCTCGGCCTGGTAGTCGGGGAAGATCTTGGTGCCGCCGTAGATGTTCGAGCCCTTCGGCAGCGAGGGGTGCGGGATCTCGGCCACCGATGCGGCGATGTTGTCGGTGATGGTCTGGTCGAAAGAGGACACGAAAACTCCCAGGTGACGACGCCGAGGACGACCCGGCGGATACGGATCAGGCCTCGTTGCCCGAAGGGAACGGAGCAGCGACGCTCCGTGGTGAGTAGCCTGGTGGCTACGAGATACAGTTCAGCCCTGATCTATTACGCAGTGGTTACCGGTGGAATAATTGAGCGGCCGATCCGCGTAACATGGCTCGCCCCCGGCATTTTCGTAGCGCGAACACGCGGATACCGCCGGTTCGCGCTACGGATTCGGTGCGTCAGCGGTCGGGGTAGGGCCGGCGCGCGGTCTCCGGATCGCCGTAGGTGATGGCCCGCTCACGCCGGGAGTCGGTGAGCAGGGTGGCGGCCCAGGTGAGGATCGTGCCCATCCGGTTGCGGATCCCGGCGAGGAAGGCGATGTGGATGACGCCCCACGCCAACCACCCGATGAACCCGTGCAGGTTGAGACGGCCGCTCTCCACGATCGCGTGCCGCCGCGCGATGTACGCGGCGTTGCCGAGGTCGCGATACTTGAACGGACGACGTCCCTTGCCGGACAGGGTCTCCGCGATGACCGCACCCGCGTGACGACCACCTTGCATGGCGACCTCGGCGACGCCCGGTAGGTCGTCGAGCGCACTCATGTCCCCGACGACGAAGACGTTCGGGTGCCCGGCCACCGACAGATCGGGCTGCACCGGGATACGTCCGGATCGATCCTGTTCGACCCCGAGCGTCGATGCCAGGGCCTTCGCGAACGGCACCGCCTCGACCCCGGTGGTCCAGAGCGTGGTCTTGGTCGGGTACCGCACCGGAGTACGTGGCTCCGCCTTCGGCGTCACCTCCACGTCGTCGGCCGTGACATCGGTGACGTGGACACCCAGGTGCGTCTCGACGCCGAGGTCGTCGAGCGTGGACTGCGCGTGCTTCGACAGCCGTGCGCCGAACGAGGGCAGCACCCGATCGCCGCCGTGCAGCAACAGGACCCTGGCCTCTGCGGTGTCGATGCTCCGGAACTCGTTCTCCAGTGCCAGCGTCGCCAACTCCCGGATCTGGCCGGCGATCTCGACGCCGGTCGGGCCGCCGCCGGCGACGGCGAATGTCAGCCACGGGCGCCGCTGCTCGGCATCTGGTAGCGACTCGGCCATCTCGAAGGCCGCGATCACCTTGCGACGGATGGCGAGTGCGTCGTCCAGGGTCTTCATCCCCGGCGCGAACCGCGCGAAGTCGTCGTTGCCGTGATACGACGTCCGCATCCCCGCTGCGACGACCAGGTAGTCGTAGCCGATGTCATAGGTCGACCCGTCGAATCGGCTGACCGTGACCGTACGCGCCGCGGCATCGACCCCCGAGGCCTCGCCGAGCGCCACCTCGGCGTTGCGCTGTCGACGCAGCAGGTGACGGATCGGACTGGAGATCGCGCCCTGGGACAGGAGACCGGTCGCGCACTGGTAGAGCAGCGGTTGGAAGAGATGGCTCGTCCCCCGGTCGAGGACGGTCACCGACGCATCGGCGTGGGCGAGTCGACGGGCGGCATGTAGTCCACCGAATCCACCGCCGACGATCAGGACCCGGGGTCGGCCGGAACCTCGCCCGACGGCACCCCGCCGCACCGCGCCCCGACTCCCGACACCCCGACCCGCGGCACCACCGTCTGCCGGGTCGCTGCCAACCACATCGTCGCCGCTCACCACATCACGCATTGTCGCAGACGGCTACCCGACCAACGGACGGTTCACACTCGCGACACCCCCCGATGGACGATCGGATCAGCTCCTCACCCGAGGGCGTTCACCTCTTGCTGACGACCGGCGACCAGGTGCAGCAACGGGAACGGCCGGCCGTCCGGATCGGTCGCCGATCGACCGGCGACGGTGAACCCGTGCCGCAGATAGAACGCGACCGCGGCCGGATTCTGCTCGTTGACGTCCACCGCGAGGTCGGGATGGCGACGCAGCGCGTCGGCGAGAAGAGCGGACCCGACACCTGTTCCACGATGGTCGTCGTCGACGAACAGCATCTCGAGCGTGCCATCCGCGAGTCCCGCGAAGCCGACGGCCCGCCCGTCGACCTCGGCGACGGTGAGCGCGACCGCGCCGAGGTACTCGCCGGCGATCCGTTCGGCGTAGTGGTCGATGTCGGCCGGCGTCAGGAAGTCGTGCGTCGCGGTGACTGCGCTGCGCCAGATCTCGACGAGGCGATCGTGTTCGGTCGGGTCGGCAGGGCGGAGATGGATGTCTGGGCGCTCGATCTCCGGACGCCCCGACGACGCAGGTCCCGCTGTCGGTGCGAAGACGTGCGCGGCCACCCACTGCAGCAGGATCACCGTCTTCGCGTCCCGGATCCGGCCGTCGGCGATGCCTGCGACCGCATCGTCGACGTCCATCTCGAGCACCTCGATGTCCTCGCCCTCGTCGTCGAGTCCACCACCGTCGTCGACGCGATCGGACGGCGAGTACTCGGCTGCGAAGAAGTGGACACGCTCGGTGACCGACCCCGGGCTCATGAAGAGGTCGAACAGGTGAGTCACCGTTCCGACGCGGACGCCGGTCTCCTCCTGCGCCTCGCGGCGGATGGCCGACACCGGGTCGTCGCCGTCGAGCAGCCCGGCAGCCACCTCGACGAGGAGACCGTCGGGGTGATCGTTGACGTACGCCGGGAAGCGGAACTGTCGGGTCAACAGCACCGTCCGGCGGGCGCGGTCGAACAGGAGGATCGCGGCACCGTTCCCACGGTCGTAGGTCTCCCGCATCTGGGTCTCCCACCGGCCGTCACGCCGACGATAGTCGAAGGTGTTGGCACGCAGGACATGCCATCCATCGGACCGCACCTCGACATCACGCACGACGACGTCGGGATTGCGGTCGAGGTCGCGTCCGATCCGGTCGAGTCCGGTCCGCCCGCGACGGTCGGGGATGTCGGCGCCGGGTCGGCGGCTCTGGTCGTCCTGGGTCACCCGGTCATTCTCCTCGGGTTCGCAAGTGGGTTCTCGGCATCGGTGATCGTGGCCGTGAGATCCGCGAGCGGAAAGGCATCGCGCCGACACCCATCCGATCCGAATGGCGGCACCGAAAACCGGGTACAGCGCATACGACACAGCCACCCTGGATTCGTTCTGCCCACACACGGAGGTCACGCATGTCGCCGACAGACGACGTACGTCACGCCTCACCGCGGAGTTGTACCGGAGCCGGCCCCTCCGACGAGCTCGCGTTGGTCGAGGAGATGTTGACCGCGCAGGTCGGCCACCACGCCACGAAGCTGACCGGCGTCAGTGACGAGCTCCAGCAGGTCTCCGACGCCGTCACGGAGATGGTTCGCGGCGGCAAGAGATTGCGCGCGGCGTTCTGTCTGGCCGGGGCACACGGCTCGGCCAGAGGCGAGGTCGTCCCCGGTGCGGTCGAGATGGCGGCCGCGATCGAACTCTTCCACCTCGCGGCCCTCGTACACGACGACCTGATGGACAACAGCGATCTCCGTCGTGGACAACCGACGGTGCATCGCCGGTTCGCCGACGAACACGTCCGCAGTCGCCGCCGCGGGAGTGCCGACGGGCACGGTTCGGCGGTGGCCGTGCTGGTCGGCGACATGTGCCTGTCGTGGTCGGACGATCTCGCGACCGCAGCGGCGGACACACTCGACATCGACGGACGCCGCGCCGTGCGTTCGATGTGGTCGGCGATGCGCGACGAGGCCTACGGCGGCCAGTTCCTGGACATGCTGAGTCAGACCGAGGCAGCCACATCGCGCGACCGCACGCATCGCGTCCTGCGCTACAAGAGCGCGCGATACACCGTCAGCCGTCCGCTGGGCCTCGGCGGAGCCCTCGGTGGCGCACACCCGGAACTGCTCGCCCGGTACGACGAGATCGGACTGGCGGCCGGCGAGGCATTCCAGCTCCGCGATGACGTCCTCGGCGTGTTCGGGGACGAACACGTGACGGGCAAGCCCGCCGTCGACGACATCCGCGAGGGCAAACGCACGCTGCTGATCGCGGTTGCCGAGGAGCGTGCGGGTTTCGCCCAACGACGCGTGCTGTCCCGACATCTCGGGAACTCGGTGGTGACGTCTGCCGACGTCGAATCCGTTCGCGAGGTGCTGCGCGACACCGGGGCGGTCGAGGCGGTCGAGGATCGCATCGACACGCTGACAGGTGATGCATTGTCGATGGTCGACGAGCTCGACGTCGACACGCACACCCGCCAGTGCCTCGCAGAACTGATCCACCGATGTGTGCGTCGTCGCTCGTGATCCACGAGAGCCGTCCGGACCGACGACGGGACGGTTCGTCGTGACGAGCACAGCCGGGCCGGTCGTGGAGTTGCGAGTCTGGGGCGTGGATCGTGTCGCCACCGCCCTCGGTCGGATGGCGACCGGCCGACGCGCACTGGCACGGACACCCGGCGTCCGCTTCGCGAAACTGCTCGGTACCGCATCGGGCGACAGCTTCACGCTCGCCGGCGCCGACGCTCGACACTGGGCCGCTCTCACCGTGTGGGAGGACGACGCCGCGGCCCGCGCGGGCAAAGACGCCCACGCCGTGCGGCAGTGGCGATCGGCCAGCAGCGAGGAACTCCGGATCTCCATGCGCCCTATTCGCTCTCGCGGCACGTGGTCGGGTGTGGATCCCTTCACGGATGTGGACTCTCATGGGTCCGCGACCTCCTGGCCCGGGCCGGTGGCCGCGCTGACCAGGGCTCGTCTACGACCGACACGGATGCTGTCCTTCTGGCGCGCCGTACCGCCGGTGGCTGCTGCTCTGGGGCATGCAGACGGGGTCCGACTGGCGCTGGGTGTCGGCGAGTTCCCGATCGGTGTGCAGGGCACCTTCTCGGTCTGGGACTCGGCGGATGCCTTGGCCGACTTCGCTTATCGCACAACGGCTCACCGAGGCGCGATCCGGGACACGACTCAGCGACGGTGGTACGCCGAGGAGATGTTCACCCGGCTGGCGGTCACCGGCGTCGAAGGGACGTATCGAGGGCGGCCGGCGTGATGCGGGGCCATGATCTCCATCCCGTCTCCCGCGGATTCGGGGCCCACACCGGCCCGCTCCCCGCCGTCGATCGCCGCCCACCACGGCGAGATCGGTGGGGTCGGACCGGGATCACACTCGCGTGGACGTTGTTCCTCGCCACCGTCGGGGTGCAGATCGCGTTCCCGCTGACCGGCGGCGGCAATCTCGCACTGACCGTGGCCAGCGTGTCGCTGCTGACGGCCGCCACGCTGACCCATGTGATCGTGACACGGGGATACCTGTCGGCCTCGGCCGTGGTCGTCGTGGTCGGCGGAGGCGGCCTCGTCGCGGAGGCGGTCGGCATCCGCACGGGCTTCCCCTTCGGCACATACGACTACACGGACGGCCTCGGTCTCACGATCCTTGGCGTACCCGTGCTGGTCTCGATGGCCTGGATCATGATGGCGTGGCCCGCACTCGTGGTCGCGCGCCGCCTGGCCGGCTCCCATGGTCGCCTCACGACCTCCATTGTCGGCGCGTGCGCGCTGACGGCCTGGGATGTCTTCCTCGATCCGCAGATGGTGGATCAAGGCAACTGGGAGTGGCGGTATCCGACGCCGTCGCTGCCGGGCGTGTCCGGCATCCCGCTCACCAACTTCGCCGGGTGGCTGGTCGTGTCGTTCGTGATGATGGCGATTCTGGATCGGGTGATCGGTGGGGCCCGAGCGGCGACCACCGAATCCCGTACCGGGGGTGATTGCCTGCCGATCGCGATCTACCTGTGGACGTACTTCTCGTCGGTGCTCGCGCACCTCGCGTTCTTCGGCCGCCCTCCGGTCGCCCTCACCGGCGGAATACTGATGGGGGCGATCGCGATTCCGCTGGTGGTGGTGCTGGTCCGACAGGTCGCCGATGCACGTCGCTGATCTCCGGCATCGCGTGGTCGGCCTCGGGTCCGCCCTCGCGATCGTGTCGCTCGGACTGACCGTCGACAACGCGATCCGTCTGAGGCGACCCGATCCTGACGCGCCGCCGGCACCGGAGCCGCTGTCGGTACTGGTGCCGATGCGTGACGAGTTGACCCATGCCGCTGGGTGTCTGGCAGGTATCACCGCGGCCGCGGACCGTTGGCCGGGTGAGGTCCGGATCGTCCTGCTGGACGACGACTCCCAGGACGGCACCCGCGCGGTGCTCGATCGTGTCGCCCATGCCGACCCGCGTGTCTCGGTGATCAGCGGCACCAGTCCGCCCGCGGGGTGGCTGGGTAAGTCGTGGGCGTGTCATCAGTTGTCGCGCGCCGCTTTTCACGACGGCACACTGATCTTCGTCGACGCCGATGTGCGCCTGGAACCGACGGCGTTCGTCGCCTCGGTCGCGTCTCTCCGAGCACTCGACCTCTCACTCGTGAGTCCGTACCCGCGTCAGGAGACCGTCGGCGTCGGCGAACGGTTGGTACAACCGCTGCTGCAGTGGTCGTGGCTGAGCACGCTGCCGTTGCTGCTCGCCGAGCGTTCGCCGCGACCGTCGCTCTCCGCCGCGAACGGCCAGTTCCTCGTCATCGACGCCGGGGTCTACCGACGCAGCGGTGGCCACGCGGCGGTGAGTGCGGAGGTGCTCGAGGACATCGCACTGCTACGGGCCGTGAAGCGTGTCGGTGGGCGAGGGGTGGTCGTCGACGGCAGCCACCTCGCCACCTGCCGCATGTACGAGGGTTGGGCAGAGGTCCGCGCCGGCTACCGCAAGTCGCTGTGGTCGGCATTCGGGTCGACCGGGGACACGTGCGCGGTGGTGACCGTGCTGCTGCTCGCCTATGTCGTCCCGTTCGCGGCGATGCTGACCGGCTCGCGCGTCGGCTTCGTGGGCTACCTGGCAGGTGTGTTGTCGAGGACGGTCGCCGCACGCCGGACCGGCGGTCGGATCTGGCCCGACGTCGCAGCGCACCCGGCGTCGATCGTCGCATTCGCGGCCCTGACGGCGGATTCGATCGTCGCGCGACGCCGTGGCACCCTCCGATGGAAGGGCCGACCGGTGGAGGTGACCGGATGAGCCGGATCGTGGTCATCGGTGCAGGCGTCGGCGGGCTCGCCGCGGCGATGCGACTGCAGGCCTCAGGACACGACGTCCTGATCCTGGAACAGGCAGACGAGGTCGGCGGCAAGCTCGGTGTGATCGACCGGGAGGGCTTCCGATTCGATACCGGACCGTCCCTGGTGACGATGCCCCACATCCTCGAGGAGACCTTCGCATCAACGGGTGCGTCCGTGCACGATGCCCTGTCCCTGGTACGACTTCGCACCGCCGCGCACTACCGCTTCCCCGACGGTGTCGAACTCGACATGCCCGGCGACCTCGTCGACGTCCCCGGCGCCGTCGACGCCGCACTCGGTGTCGGGACGGGTGCGCAGTGGATGGCGTTCCTCGAACGTGCACAGTCGATCTGGGACGTGACGCACGAACCGTTCCTGGAATCACCGATGGGGCTGCGCACGATGGTCCGGGGTCTGCGCACGCCGTCTCAGGTGACCACGATCGCTCCGTGGTCGAGTCTGCGCGCGATCGGCAACCGGTACCTGCACGATCCACGGTTGCGACAACTGCTCGACCGCTATGCGACCTATACCGGCTCCGACCCGCGACGGGCCCCCGCGGCCCTCGCTTCCGTCCCGTGGACCGAGCAGGCCTGGGGTTCCTGGTACGTGCACGGGGGACTGTGGGAGATCGCGGCGGCACTCCGCGACCGGTTCGTCGACCTCGGCGGTCAAGTGGAACTCGGGGTCGCAGTCGATGGGATCAGCACCACGCGCTCCGGGGCGGTCCGCGGCGTCACGCTCGCCGGAGGCGACGAGATCTCGGCAGACGTCGTCGTCGCGAATGCCGATGCGCGCCAGGTGTACAGCCATCTCGTCGATGGTCGGATCGCCCGACGTGTACGTCGTCGGATCGAGCGCAGCACTCCCTCGCTGTCGGGGTTCGCGATGATGCTGGCCGTCGACGACGCGCCCCGACTGCCACACCATCAGGTGCTGTTCGCCGAGGACTACGACGCCGAGTTCGACGCCGTCTTCGGGTTGCGCGGTCCGCCACGCCCGGTCGAGCGACCCACCGTGTACATCTGCGCACCAGACGACCCGACCGTCGTGCCGACGCCGAGATCTGCCGCGTGGTTCGTACTGGTGAACGCACCGCCGCACGCGCCGGGCCGCGGAATGGACTGGGATGAGCCGGGATTGGTGCCGTCGTACGCCGACCACCTGGTGGATCTGATGGCCGACCGCGGAGCCGATGTGCGAGGTTCGATCCGATTCCGCGAGATCATCTCGCCCGCCGACCTCCAGCGACGCACCCTCACCCCTGGTGGTTCGATCTACGGATCGTCGTCCAATGGGGCGCAGGCAGCATTCCTGCGGCCCCGCAATGCATCTCCGGTCCCGGGACTCTTCCTGGTCGGCGGATCGGCGCATCCGGGCGGCGGTCTGCCGCTGGTACTGTTGTCGGCGCGCATCACCAGCGGATTGATCGGTCCGGCCTGAATCCGGCCGTAGGCGGGTGTCACCCGCACACACGACTCCCCGATGCGATCCGGTCTCGCTCGCAGACGGAGGCTCGCAGAGTCGGTCAGGCACGGGGGAAGGCCCGGGTCCCGACCAGCACGACGACGAATCCGGTCGCGGCGAGCGCCGCACCGACCCCCGCGACAGCGGGGAGGCCGGCCGATGTCGAGAGCACCCCACCGCCGATGAGGGCGCCGACCGCGATGCCGATGTTGGCCGTCGAGTTGATCCACGCGCCGGCGATCTCGGGGGCATCGGCCATCGTGCGGACGGCCGCGGTCTGGAACATCGCCGGCACACCGCCGAAGACGCCGCACCACACGGCGACCGCGACCACGACCACGGCGAGCCATGGCATCGACATACCGACGCCGACCATCGCCGCGACCAGGAGCGCGATCACCGTCAGCACCACCGTGCGCTGCCGACGGTCGATCGATCGACCGGTGAGCAGCAGCCCGAACAGCCCACAGACACCGCAGACCAGGAGCAGCGGACCTATCCACCCCTGGGCTGCGCCTGCGGTCACCAGGATCACGCTGACGTAGGTGTACAGCGTGTACTGCCCGACGAAGGTCAACATGTTGGCCGTGACCACGGTCGCGAGGTCACCCCGCGTTCCCGGCGCCCGCGCGGGCCGGACACCGATGGCACCGGCGACCGCGGGCAGGTGCCTTGCCACCAGGACCACCACGGCTGCGGCCACCACGGCCAGCGTCAGGAAGGCGCCACGCCATCCGATCAATGACCCCAACGTCGTCGACAACGGGACTCCCAGGACGAACCCGGCAGTCGATCCGCCGGCGACGATCGCGAGGCCACGGCCGACCGAGCCCGACTCGACGACCTTCGGCACGTAACCGATGCAGACGGAGAAGAAGAGGGCGTGCGCGAGCCCACCGACAACGCGACCGCCGGCGACCACGGCAAACGTCGGCGCGAGCGCGATCATCACGTTGCTCACCAGGTACGCCGAGACCGTGGTCACGATCAGCGGCTTGCGGGCCACCCGCCGCGTCGCCACGGTCAGCGGGACGGAGAAGATCGCGACCATCGCCGCGTAGACGGTGACCAACGCACCCGTCCGCGACTCACTCGTCCCGAACGCCTCCCCCAGCGCCGGCAACAGACCGACCGGGAGCATCTCGGTCGTCACCGCGAGAAACGACGCGAGGCCCAGCGCGAGGAGCGCGGGCATCGTGCCGCGAACGCCGGACGCGCTCGGTGCAACAGAGGTGGTGACAGCCATACGGGCCAATATACTCAGACGAAGAGTTTATTCAAATGGGATGATGGCGCTCGTGTCCGTCCCGACCCAGGGGCCTGCCACGGCAGGTCTGCACAGTGCCGCGCGGCTGATCGATCTCGTCCGCACCCGTCCCGAGATCACCCGTGCGGAGGCCGCCCAGGAACTGGGCATGGGCAGTGGTGCCGCCACGGGTCTGATGAAGCGCATGCGACGCGATGAATTGCTGGACGAGACCCCGGCCCCGGCGCGTGGCCGCGGTCGCCCGACCACCGTGCTCCGCCCTCACCCGGACGGCCCGCTGGTGATCGCCGTCGAACTGAGCCCCACCGGATGGCGCGTCGCCACCGCGGCTCTCGACGGCGATCCCACGGTCCACGTCGACACCCCACGGCTGGGCTCCGACCCGCAGGAGGTACTCGCCGCCATGGCGGGTGCGATCGCCGCGGTGCACGGATCCTCTCCCGACCGTGTGCGTGCGATCTCGGTGTCGGTTGCCGGCACCGTCAGCGACCAGCGGCTAGTGCAGTTCACAAGGCGCGGTTGGATGGACGTCGACCTGTCGGCCCTCACCGCCGACCTGCCTCCCGGCATCGACCTCCCGCTGCTCGTCGACAACGACGCCACCCTGGCGGGTCTGGCCGAGGCCCGGATCGGGACCGCGACGGGCGTGTCGCCGGTGCTGCATCTGATCATCACGGTCGGTATCGGCGGCGCACTGATCGTCGACGGCGTCCCCGCTCGAGGGGCTCGCGGCAGCGCAGGCGAGTACGGACACATGCCGTTCGGCGATCTGACCCGCCGATGTCCCTGCGGCGCATACGGATGCTGGGACCTCACCGTCGACGGCCGAACCCTCGCCGCCCGCCTCGGTGACCCCGACCCCGACGATCCACGTAGCTACGCATACCGGGTTCTCGCTCAGTCGGACCGGAACCCCGCCACGCAGTCGGCCCTCGCCGACGTCGCCGCATCCCTCGGTCGGGGCATCGCCGGGCTGGTGAACATGCACGATCCCGAGGTGGTCACCCTCGGCGGACTGGCCGCCCCGCTGCGCGCCGCCGAGCCCGAACGATTCCTCGCTGCATACGAATCCGGCCTCATGTCGTTCCGCAAGGCGGCGCCACCGCCGATCATGGACGGAACGCTGGGCGAGGACGGGCCGCTGCGCGGTGCCGCGCTGAACGGTATCGACCTGGTCACGACCATCGACGGACTCGCCGGATGGCTGGACCGCTGAGCAGGTGGGGACTCAGACCGGCGTCGGACCTGCCGACCGATCCCCCTTGAGCCGCTTGCTGATCAGCTCCGCACTGATCAGGCACATCGGCAGTCCGATACCCGGGCGGGTGCTCGACCCGGCATAGAACAATCCGTCGACCTTTCGAGAGCGGTTACCCGCCCGGAGAAACGCGCTCTGTCGCAGGGTGTGTGCGGGTCCGAGCGCACCACCCGACCACGAGTTCACGTCTGTCACGAAGTCGTCGGGACCGATGGTGCGGCGCACCATGATCCGCTCGCCGAGATCCTCGATGCCCGCCCACTCCGCGACCATCTCGATCGCGCGATCGGCGATCTGTTCGACCGCTGCATCCCCCGCCCCGTCGACACCTCCGCGTCCGATACGTGGGTCCGCCGGCATCGGTACGAGTACGAAGAGGTTTTCGTGTCCAGCCGGGGCCACCGACGAGTCGGTCGCCGAGGGCCGGCAGACGTACAGCGAGGCGGGAACGGGCACACGTGTGGGATGTTCGAAGATGGCGTCGAAATTGGTGGTCCAGTCCTCGGTGAAGAACAGCGAGTGGTGCGCCAGTTGCGGCAGGGTGCCGCGGACACCGAGGAGTACCAGCACCGCTCCCGGGCCGGACGTCGCACGATCCCAGAAGCGCTGGGGAAAGGTCTGTTCACGTATCGGTAGGAGTCTGGTCTCGATGTGATGCAGGTCGGCGGCGCCGACCACCACGTCGGCCGGCAGGCTGCGCTCGGTCCCGTCGCCGGACCGGATTCGTACACCCGCGATCGCCGAACGACGTCGGATGCCGCGCCGGCGTCGGGTGACTATCGCGGTCGCGGTCGTATCCGTACGAATACGAACACCTTTCGCGCGTGCGACCCGTACCAGTGCGTCGACGAAGGTGGTGAAACCACCGTCGGGGTAGCGGACCCCCTCGGCGAGGTCCAGCGAACTCATCAGGTGGTACATGGCCGGCGTCCGATCCGGTGACGACCCGAGGAACACCGCGGGATAGCCGAGGATCTGACGCAGTCGGCGGTCGGTGAAACGTTCGGCGACAAAGGACTGCAGCGAACGGGCCAGCAGCTTCGCGAGAGTGGGGGCATGGCGGAGGACGTCCGGGTTCAGGAACGCCCGCGGGGAGTCGAAGTTGGTGTAGAGGAAGCGATCCACCGCGATGTCATAGGCGAGACGGCCCGACTCGAGGTAGCGACCCAGTGCGTCACCGGCTCCCGGCTCGACACCGTCGAACACGGCTCGGCTCCGCGTCTCGTCGCTCTCGATGTCGATGGGCGACTCGTCCGGACCGTAGAACACCCGATAGCCGGGCTCGAGGCGGACGAGATCGACCTGTTCGGTCGTCGAGGTTCCGAGCATCGCGAAGAAGTGGTCGAAGACCTCGGGCATCAGCCACCACGACGGTCCGGTGTCGAATCGGAAGCCGTCGCGCTCCCAGGATCCGGCGCGTCCGCCGAGTTCGGCGTTCTTCTCGACGAGTTCGACATCGTGGCCATCGGCGGCCAGCAATGCGGCAGTCGCCAGCCCGGCCACTCCACCACCGATCACCACCACCCGATCGCGGCTCATCGCTGTCCCTCCGCACCGCGACGTATCGGCCGTCCGCGCCGGCGTGCCGCTGCCGCCACGATCCGGAGCTTCATCGGCGTGGGTACCCGGACCCGGAAGGCGCGCGCCCGTGACGGGGTGGATGCGCGCAACCGATCGGTGAGCTCGGCGAACAGGTCGTGGGCCGCACACACCGCGACCCGACTCCGACGAGGGAGCGATGGGATCATCGCGGCGGCCGCAGCGAGATCGTCGTCGATGTCGGCGATCCAGTGCTGCCAGGTGATCTCGGCGGGATCGTCGACACGTCGACCGACGAGATAGTCGCGGCCGAGGCCCTCCGAGTCGTCCCCGACATCGCGCAGGAAGTTGATCTTCTGGAACGCAGCGCCCAGATGTCGAGCGCCGGCGGACAGCTCGGTGTATCGGAACTCGCGCGCGGGTTCGGCGGCGAGGAAGGCCCGCAGGCACATCAGACCGACGACCTCGGCGGATCCGTAGATGTACGCGGCCAGGCTGTCGGCGTCGTGCTGTGCGCGGTCGAGATCCATGCGCATCGAGGCGAAGAACGGCGTGATGAGTTCCTCGCCGATCAGGGTTCGCCGCGCGGTCCGGGCGAATGCGTGCACGACGAGATTCGCACTGGCTCCGGTGCGGAGCGCTCGGTACGTCTCCTCCTCGAGGAGGTCGAGTTCACGCCGTCGTTCGGCGACGTCGTGGCCGGGTCGCGGAGCGTCCACCACCTCGTCGGCCACCCGGACGAGTGCGTAGATGTTGTGGACGTCGACCCGCACCGAGTGACCGAGCAGTCGCGTCGCGAGCCCGAAGGACGACGAGTAGGAGTTGATGACCAAGGCCGCACTGGCATCGGCGACCGCGTCGTAGCGCAAGTACGGTCGCAGGCTGTCGAGGCGGCCCGATGTGTTGACCATCCGTCGACTCCTCGTCCTCGATACCGTCGCTGCTCGTGGTGACCCCGCACAGGATTGCCCGTCCTCCACGGTTCGACGCATCGCAGCCGAGTGGATGGGTTCAGCCATCGGCGCGATAGGGATCGGGTCCCGGCATCGATGCCACCTGGTCGCTGAACCACGGACTCACCGCCCATGGCGTGCGTTCCACCATCTTCCACACATCCTCGACGTCGGCCCACACGTGCTCGGCCACCTCTTCGGGATCGGGCACGGGATCACCGACGGGGCGCGCGACGAACACCGGGCAGATCTCGTTCTCGACAACGCCCGATGCATCGACGGCCCGATAGCGGAAGTCGAGCAGCACGCACCGCAGGTCCGCCACGTCGAACCCGAGCTCTCGGCGGGCGTATCGACGGACGGCGTCCTCGACCGCTTCACCCGGGCGTGGATGACCGCAGTACGAGTTGGTCCACACGCCCGGCCAGGTCCGCTTGCCGAGCGCGCGGCGCGTCATCAGGATCCGTCCCTGCTCGACGACGTGACATGAGAACGCGAAGTGCAGCGGGGTGTCGGTGGTGTGCACCGTCAACCGGTCCGCGGTCCCACACGGACGCCCATCGGCGTCGGCGAGCACCACCAGGTCGTCGCTCATCGTCCTCGTTCTCTCGTGTCCGGCTCTCGACAGTCGTCGACGGGTGTTCGTCCCCGACGGTCCGATCAGATGGCCCGCACCGATTCCAGCAGCAATCGTCATCTGCCGTTCATCCAGCCCGTACCCGCTCGGCGTCGGTCTCGAAACGGACATCTTGCGCAGCCCGGCCCGGCACGGAAGAGTTCCTCCCGTGACGACTCTGCGGGTGCGCTCCGCGACAGCCTCCGTCCTGACCATCCTCCTCACGGTCGCGGCGCTCGTGTCCGCGGCACCTGCGTCCGCCGCCCCGACGGCGACCGCACCGGCCGGCTTCACAGCTGCCGAACTGGTCGGGCCCTACGCCTCCGACGTGCCACCGACCGGCACCTACGTCCCGGTGCTCGACGGGTTCGACGACCTCCGCCGCAACCACCCCGGCGTCATCGCGAAGAACCTGCGGACGGTGCAGCAGATCAACGCGTCGGCGACCCCCGCGCAGCGCGCCGACGCCATCGCCATCAACTACGACGACCGACTGGTCTCGCTGTCGTCGGCACTGGGCGATCGGCTCGGCGCCGCCTTCCGTGGACTGCTCGCATCGGGCAAGATGCCGAAGGTCTCGGCGCTCGCCGCCGGAGACACCGCCCGTGCCGGCCTCCCGCTCGGCACGACGTTGATCGAGAAGGAGATCTACGACAATCCCCGTCCGTTCGTCGTCGCACCGCGGTCCATCACGCGCTCCGACCGTCCGGGCGGACACCTGTACGCGGAACTGGTGAACAGCGGGTCGTACCCGTCGGGCCACACCAACATGGGCTACTGGAAGGCCGCGCTGCTGGCGTACTGGCTGCCCGAGCTCGGGCCGCAGATCATCGCCCGCGCCGGCGACATCGGCCGCAGCCGGATCGTGCTCGGGGTCCACTACCCACTCGATGTGATGGGTGGTCGGATCATGGCGCAGGACATCATCGCCGCACGCCTGAACGACCCGGCATTCGCGCGCCTCATCGACGCCGCCGGTGTGCAGCTCCGTAGTCAACTGACCGCCGCTGTCGGAGAACCGTTGTCGACGTTCATCTCCCGGGATCGGCAGTACCTGACCACGCAGCAGGCGGTGACCTCGCACCGCACCGACCTCACCTACGGCTTCGATGTCCTGCGACCGGGCCTGAAGAACTCGATCCCACCGTCGGCTGCTGCGCTGCTCCGTAGTCGCTTCCCGCGACTCACCGACGCCCAGCGCCTGGACATCCTCCGGCGCACCGCGATCCGGTCCGGATACCCGCTCGATCTCGCGGGCCCGAACGGCGGATGGGTGCGGATCGACCTCGCCGCCGCATACGCCGCGAGACCGTAGGTCGGGTCGGCACCGACTCGTGGCCGTGCAGTGTCACAGCTTCGGTGTCACAGCCGCGGTGTCACAGCGAGGCCGCGTCGATTATCGACTCGGCCTGCCGCTGGCGCCGCGCTCGGTGCCACGGATGGCCTACCGGGAAGAGTCCCGGTCGCACGGCTGTTGACCCGACCATGCAGATCGGTGACGCCGCACGGATGACCGGCTCCAGCGTTCGGTCACTGCGGCACTACGAAGCCGAAGGGCTGATAACTCCCGGCCGATGCGCCAACGGTCATCGCGACTACTGCCGCACCACCATCGACGATGTGGTCGTCATCCGTGGGCTCCTCGGCCACGGGTTGCCCATCCGCCTGATCCGCCGACTCTCCGACAAAGGGACGCGCCCGATTCGTGACGCGATCCTGGACCCGACCGAACCGGACCTCCGACGTGAGATCGAAGACCACGTCGGAGCGCTGACGCGGAGCATCGACGAACTCACACTGCGTCGGGACGCCCTGCGTGAGCTGCTCACACCGCCGGGCCCGATCATCGAGCCAGCGCGCTGACAGCAGAGCGTCGCGAGCAACACTTGACCTGACACCGGTGGCAGGTTCGTAGCGTCACGCCTATGTCCGACGAAATGCAGCGCACCGACCCGCTTCCCACGATCATGACGGCACTCGTCCAGTCGTCGACAGACGGCCCGACCGACATGCGGCTCGCAGAAGTCCCGACGCCCCGCCCCGGCGTCGGCGAGGTCCTGGTGCGAGTCGAGGCAGCCGGAGTGAACTTCGCCGACACCATGCAGACCCGCGGGGCCTACGGTGGCGGTCCGACACCTCCCTACGTCGCCGGATTCGAAGCAGCCGGAACGGTCGTCGCCCTCGGAACCGACGTGACGGACGTCCACGTCGGTGACCGCGTGATGGGTACCGGTGTCGGGGCTTTCGTGCAGTACGCCACTCTGCCGGCGAGTCAGTCCACCCGGGTGCCGAGCGGTTGGTCGTCGGCCCAGTCTCTGGGCATGGTCCTCAACTGGGGTACAGCACTGGCGGCACTCCGCATCGCCGACGTCTCGCCCGGTGACGTGGTCCTGATCCACGCCGCCGCCGGTGGAGTCGGTAGCGCAGCGGTCCGTCTCGCCGCCCACCTCGGCGCGCGGGTCATCGCCAGTGCATCTCCCGACAAGCACGACCGCGTCCCCGGGAATGTGTTCGCGTTGATCGATTCACGCAGTGCGGATCTCGCCGCCGAGATCCGCCGACACGCCGACTCCGTGGACGTGGTGCTGGAATCGGTCGGTCGGGCCACCCTCTCGGCCAGCTTGTCGGTGACCACGCCCTATCGAGGACGCATCGTCGTCTTCGGATCAGCATCCGGCCCCGCCTCGGTCACCGTCGACGACCTGGTGTTCACCCACCCGATCTCGGTGTCGGGGTTGCACATCGGGTCGTTTGCCCACCATCGCCCCACCAAGTTCGCGACCGTGATGTCCGAACTCACCACCCTCATCGGCGCGGGCGTGTACCCACCGGGCACTCCCGAGGTGCATCCGCTGACGGCCGGTCCCGAGGTCCTGGCACGTCTCGAGGCAGGAGCCACGAGCGGCAAGCACGCGCTGGACCCGTGGTACACGGGCAAGTAGGACTGGCTGTTGTCCGAGAACGGTTGTGCGGCACTGGCTGAACGCCGGTACGCGCAGTCGGCACCTACCCACCTGACCGTAAAGTGGGTACCTGACGAAATAGTGCGTTCTTCCGCCGGCGCCACCGACGCGGAAGCATTCTTCCCGACGGCACACCACTCGCTACCGGAGAAGACAATGACCGCATCACAGACGATCACGCTCATCGGACTCGGCCCCATGGGGCAGGCGATGACATCAGCACTGCTGTCCGACGGACGGTCGGTGACGGTGTGGAACCGCACCGCGGCCAGGGCCGACCAGGTGGTCGCCGCCGGCGCGACCCTCGCGGACACCCCCGCGGAGGCCGTCGCCGCAGGCGACGTGATCATCCTCAGCCTCACCGACTACCAGGCCATGTACGACATCCTGGGCGACGCGACCGCCGGACTCGCGGGAAAGACGCTGGTCAACCTGAGCTCGGACAGTCCCGAGCGGACCCGCGAGGCGGCCCGATGGGCGACCGATCACGGCGCGAACTTCGTGACCGGCGGGGTCATGGTCCCCGCTCCGATGGTCGGCACGGATCTCGCCTACATCTACTTCAGCGGTCCGGGAGAGACATTCGAAGCCATCCGCGACGTCCTCGAGGTACTCGGCAGGGCGCGCTACCTCGGCTCCGATCCCGGTCTGGCGCAATTGATGTACCAAGCACACCTGGACATCTTCCTGGGCACGTTGTCGAGTCTGATGCACGCTACCGCGCTGGTCGGCTCGGCGGGGATCTCGGCACGGGACTTCCTCGTCGACGCATTGCCGTTCGTCGGTGCGATCCCGGCGATGGTGGGCGACGGCGGTCCGGAGGAGGTCGGGGCGCTCATCGACGCCGACCTCCATCCCGGACATCTGAGCACCGCGACCATGATGGGCGCGACCGCCGACCACATCGTGCAGGCGAGCGAGGCGGCCGGCATCGACACCGGCTACCCCGCGGCGGTGGCACGGCACTATGCGCGCGCGATCGCCGACGGCCACGGGTCCGCCAACTGGACCGCGATCATCGAGGGCATCCGGGACCCGCAACCAGAAGGCGTGCCCGCCTGAGCGGATCGTCGGGCACGCTCGGCAGGACGAAGTCTGTACCCCAGCACGCGGCCGACGACATATCGTCGTCCGCGACCGGCGCCCGTACAGATCTCGTACCCAGCCGGGTGCGCGATGCCCCGCCGACAGCGCACGGTCAACGAATCCGAGCGCACGATCGACGGGCTGAGGATCGGACTACTGCCGCCGCATCTGCGGAGGAGTACGCTCAGCAGATGCTCAGATGCGGCGAACTCGGGAGGACGCGGCCATGACCGCGATCCGCATCCGCGATGCTGCCGACCTGCTCGGCGTCAGCGACGACACCGTTCGACGCTGGATCTCCTCCGGTCGACTGGCGGCGTCCAGCGACGCCGGCGCATCGACGGTCGACGGCGCACAGCTGGCCGCCCTGGCCCGCGAACGCGCGGTCGCCCCACCCGACGATGACGGCGTGCTGCGATCGGCGCGTAATCGATTCGCCGGCCTCGTCACCGACGTCACCGTCGACGGGGTCATGGCCCAGGTGCGGATGCAGTGCGGACCGTTCGAGGTCACGTCGCTGATGAGTGCGGATTCGGCCCGCGAACTCCGGCTCGCGCCGGGTTCGGTGGCCACCGCGGTGGTGAAGTCCACCACCGTGATCGTCGAGACGAAGCGAGACGACCTGTGAAGAAGATCCTCGCCGCCGGCGCGGCCACCGCCCTCCTCGTGCTGGCCGGGTGCTCGAGCTCCGACCAGTCGTCGGGGTCGTCCTCCAGCCCGTCCCCGACGTCCGGTGGCGTCCCGACATCGACGGATCTCAACGTCTCCGCGGCCGCATCACTGAAGAAGACGTTCACCGCGATCGCCGACGCCTTCGAGCGGGACAACCCCGGCGTGACGGTCAAGCTCTCCTTCGACGGATCGTCGACGCTGGTCAACCAGATCAAGCAGGGCGCCCCGGCATCCGTCTTCGCGAGTGCCGACGAGAAGAACATGACCAAGCTCGGTGACCGAGCCGTCGACCCGAAGATCTTCGCCACCAACACACTGGTCATCGTCACCGCGCCCGGTAACCCGAAGGGCATCCGGTCGGTCGCCGACCTGAACAAGGCGGATGTCACCACCGTCGTCTGCCAGTCGGCACAGCCCTGCGGCAACGCCACCGACCAGGTGGAGAAGAACACCGGGACCACCATCCGCGCCGCATCGGAGGAGCAGTCGGTGACCGCGGTCCTCACCAAGGTGACCTCCGGGCAGGCCGATGCCGGACTCGTCTACGTCACCGATGCCAAGGGGGCCGGCGACAAGGTCACCACCGTGGTGGACCCGGCGTTTGCCGCAGTGGTGAACAAGTACCCCATCGCCACCGTGCGCGGCGGGGCCGACGAGGCTGTGGCCAAGCAGTTCGTCGATGCCGTGCTCGGTCCGGCCGGACAACAGATCCTGGCCGACGCCGGCTTCGGGAAGCCTTGATCCGCAGACTCTTCGGGACCGGTCGCGTACCGGTCTGGCTCTACCTGCCCGCCGCACTCGGGGTCGCGCTCATCGTCCTGCCCCCGGTCGGACTGATCCTGCGGACACCATGGGACACCTTCGTCGAGCAGGTCACCTCCGAGGCGTCGCGACAGGCCCTCGTCCTGTCGCTGCAGACCGCCGCGGTCAGCACACTGCTGTGCATCGTGTTGGGGGTACCGATGGCGGTGACGTTCGCTCGACACGACGGGGTGCTCACGCGCGTGCTCCGTTCGCTGGTCCTGTTGCCCTTGGTCCTGCCCCCGGTCGTCGGCGGCATCGCCCTGCTGTACACGTTCGGACGTCTCGGCCTCGTGGGAGAACACCTGCGCACGGCCGGCGTCGACATCGCGTTCACCACGACAGCCGTGATCCTCGCACAGACCTTCGTCGCACTCCCGTTCCTGGTGATCAGCGTCGAAGGTTCGCTGCGCGTGGCCGGTACACGGTACGAGGAGGTCGCGGCGACTCTCGGCGCCGGACCATCCCGGACCCTGTGGCGGGTGACGCTGCCCCTGATCGTTCCCTCCCTCCTGGCGGGCGTGGTCCTGTCCTTCGCCAGGGCGATGGGCGAATTCGGCGCCACCGTCACCTTCGCGGGCAATGCGCCGGGCATCACCCAGACCGCGCCACTCGCGATCTACGTTGCCGAGATCGACGATCCCCAAGCCGCCATCCCACTGTCGCTGGTGCTGGTGGCGGTGTCGCTGATCGTGGTGGTCGCCGTTCACACGCGCCGCAGCAGCCGAACCGGTCAGGGTGCGCTGTGACCGCGGCAGACACCGCGCCGGGCGGACTGTCGGTGGAGGTCGAGAACACCGTGCCACGCCTCCATCTCGCCCATACCTTCGCCTCCGGGAGCACCACCGCGATCATCGGTCCCAACGGTGCGGGCAAGACGACCCTGCTCAAGGTGGTCGCCGGACTTCTCGCGGCGCGCACGGCGCGGATCAGCGTCGACGGCGAGATCCTCAGCGACGGGCACACTCTCGTGCCCACGCATCGTCGGGGTGTCGCACTGCTCTCCCAGGATGCCCGACTCTTCCCGCACCTGTCGGTGGCGGCCAATGTCGCCTTTGCGCCGTCGTCGCAACATCTTCCGCGCGCCGAGGTGCGCCGACGGGTCGACCGATGGCTCACCGCCACCGAAGTCGCCGACCTCGCCGATCGACGCCCCCACCAACTGTCGGGCGGTCAGGCGCAACGTGTCGCGATCGCCCGCGCACTCGCCGCGGAGCCGCGAATCCTGTTGCTGGACGAACCGTTTCGAGCGCTCGACGTCGACGTCGCCGGACGGCTCCGCACGCTTCTCCGCGAGCTGTTGTCCGACCGATCCCGCATCACCGCGATCGTGACCCACGACGTGGTCGACATCGTGAGCCTGGCCGACGAGGCGATGGTTCTCGACTCCGGTCAGGTGGTGGACAGTGGCTCCGTCGAACGAGTGCTGAGCCGCCCGTCGAACGTCTTCACCGCAGGTCTCGCCGGCCTGAACATCGTTGCCGGCACCTGGGACGGGACTGTTCTCACCGCATCCGACGCGACGGGCTTCGTGGGGGACGCGTCGCCGGATCTGTCGGCCGGAGACGATGCCACCGCGGTGTTCAGCCCCGAGGCGGTGGCCGTGTTCACGACACCGCCGACCGATTCCAGCTTCCGGAACATCCACGCGGCCACCATCACCCAGGTGATACCGCACGGCGGCCGACTCCTACTGCGGGCGACCGTGGGTCAGCACATCGTCGGAGCCGAGATCACCCGAGGGAGCTTCACCGACCTCGGCCTGTCCGTCGGCGACCATGTCCACCTGGCGGTCAAGGCGAGCGCGGTGCGGGTCCACTGATCGGGGAGACCCTGCCGGCGCAGCGCAGTGGGACGGACTCAGCGGGTGAGGGCGGCCGTCGTCGCGGCCGTGACGGCGGTGACGATGCCCACCGCCGGCCACGCGCCGACCTTCTTCGCCAGCGGATGCGACAGACCGAATGCGCCGAGGTAGGTGGCCAGGAGACCACCGGCGACGGCCGGGCCACGGGTCGAGGCCCACTGTCGGGTGCTCCACCCACCTGCGGCGGCGAGCACGATGCCGCCGAGCTCGCGTCGGCCGCTGTAGCGGGCCGCCGCGAATCCACCGACCAATCCTGCTGCCACCACGGGAACCGTCACATCCACTGCCATGCCGACCACGGTACCGGCGGTCCGACGTCGCCCATCACATGTGGTCGACGGCCGCCGACACCTCGGCGAAGTTCGAGTAGAACTCGAGCGGGGTGTGCCGGATGGCCGTCACGGTCGCGGGATCGGCGCCGTTGCGCTCGGCCTCGGCCGGCAGATCTTCTTTTGTCGGCCGGATAACCGACGGTGTCCAGCGCCGCAGCAGTCGAGCGCGGTCGGTTCTGTCTTGCTCGAACATCATTGGTTCCCCTCCGCCCTCGCGGCGTCCGTGCACGAGTTCGATGCGGCGGGTACCCGACTGTGGTTGCTCCAAAACCCCACCGTGACGGCACTTTCGGATGCGTAGGGTGAAGGGGTGGGCGACACACGACGATGTCTGGTTACCGGCGCGACCGGGTATGTCGGCGGCCGGTTGGCTCCGCGACTGCTCGCTCGCGGCCATTCGGTCCGCGCATTGGCGCGCACGCCGTCGAAGCTGACGGATGCACCGTGGACCACCGACGACCGGGCGCAGGTGGTCCGCGGCGACCTGTCGGACCGCGACTCACTACTCGAGGCCTTCACCGACATCGACGTCGTCTACCACCTGGTGCACTCGATGAGCACCTCGTCCGACTTCGCCGAGGAGGAACGACGGTCGGCGGAGAACGTCGTCGCCGCGGCCCGGGAGCGCGGCGTGCAGCGCATCGTCTACCTCGGTGGGCTGCATCCCCCGGGCGTCGACCTGTCCGAGCACCTCGCATCGCGCGCCGAGGTCGGCGAGATCCTCATCGACAGCGGGATAGAGACCGTCGCCTTGCAGGCGGGCACCCTGATCGGGTCGGGGTCGGCGTCGTTCGAGCTGATCCGGCATCTCACCGAGCGTCTGCCCGCGATGACGACCCCACGGTGGGTGCACAACAAGATCCAACCGATCGCGGTGGCCGATGCGCTCCACTATCTCGTGGAGTCGGCGACCGCCCCGGTACCGACATCTCGCACCTGGGACATCGGCGGACCCGACGTCCTCGAGTACGGCGACATGATGCAGATCTACGCGGAGATCGCCGGGTTGCCGCCGCGGCGGATGATCGTGATCCCGGTGCTGACGCCGACCGTCGCGAGCCGGTGGGTGCGGCTGGTCACCCCCATCCGCGGCAGCATCGCCCGGCCGCTCATCGAGTCACTCGAGTGCGACGCCATCTGTCGGGAACACGACATCGACGACGTGATCGCCCCACCGACCGGCGGTCTGAGCACGTACCGCGCTGCGCTGGCCGCGACCCTGGACCGCGTCGAACGCGGCGACACCGAATCGGGCTGGCAGCACGCATCGGCCGATGTCCCTGCGTCCGAACCTCTTCCGACCGATCCACCCTGGGCGGGCGAGGAGGTGGAGGTCTCGACGCTGCGTTCGGCAGTGCCCGGGACGGCCGAGTCGGTGTTCGAGTCCTTGTCCCACTCGACGCCCGGCGGCGCCCGGGTGGTGTTGTCGGAGCCGCCATCCCGATTACGGGTGCGGCTCGACTCCCGCGCTCCGGGTAGAGCTTTCATCGAGTACGCGCTCCGCGACGCCGGGTCGCCGGGCGGGTCAGCCGGCGGCGCAGGGACCCAAGACCACGTGGTGGTCACCACGACGACGGTGTTCGCGCCGCGAGGGCTCGTCGGCCTGCTCTACTGGAAGTTGGGAACCCCGTTGCGCGCCCTGGGGATACCGATCGCCGATCCGTTCCGGTGAGCACGTCGGGGTCGGGGTCGGCGGCTCGTCGCAGCTCGGCGTTGTCGGATTCCTGACACCTGAGCGGCCCGAAGTGTGCACACACCCGACCGCGCCCCGCTCACGTGCCAGAAATCCGGAAACCTCCGACAACGGCCACCCCGGCCACCCGAGTTGCATCGACTACAGGTGGTCGACATCGCTCCCGAACCGCGTCTCCGGCCGCAGGATCTCGGGGACCGAATCGTCGGCGAGCCCGCGGGCGAGCAGCGCACCGAGCGCGGGTCCGTGTTTGAACAGGTTGTGGCCGGCGAGAAACCAGCGATCCCCGGTCCGCCAGACGGCCACACCGTCGTCGCCCCAGGGCAGTCTCGTCACCCAGCAGTGCACGAGATCCGTCGGCTCGGGGTCGAGACCGGGTAGCGCACGCTCGACGTATCGACGGACACGGCTCACGTGCTCGGCGAGACCGTCGGGCTCGAGGACGGCACCGTCGTCGCGCGCGGCGACGGCCTCGGCCAGGCCGACTCCGTAACGCGAACGATCGGGGTACGCGGCGGCGTAGACCCCGGCCTCGCCGAAGGCGCCGCTCCCGTCCTGCAGGGTCGCCAACGATCCGACGTCATCGCGCGGTCGGAATGAGGCGCGGACGTGTGCACGGACCTCGATCGGTGGCGCGAGCCCGGCGCCATATGCGAGCGGTGCGGTTCCGCGTCCTGCGCACACGATGACGGCTCCATGGCCGCCTCGATGGGTGCCCGCGAGCACCTCCACCCCGCCACTCTCGGTCTGGCGCACACCGAGCACGGTGTCGGAGACGAGTCGCGCCCCGACCTCGCTCGCGAGCAACTCGATCGCGGTCCGCGTCGCGATCGAGCCCGCCGTCCGGTCGAGCATCGCCGGACCGTCGAAGTCGGCGAGGACCGGTAGCCGCGTGGCCAACTCGTCACCGCCGATCTCTTCGGCCTCGATCTCGGGATGCTCCCGCATCACGGCCAGCCGTCGGGCGACGGCATCGCCCAGTGCCAGCGCGCCGTCACGGGAGATCAGCTGTCGACCGAATCGGTCCTCGAGCTCCGCCCATCGACGCCGGGACTCGACCGCGAACCCGACCATCCGCGGGTCGTCGTGCGCGTGCCGGAAGATCCGCGATTGCCCCGCGGACTGCCCGCCCCCGGGAGTGCCGGACTCGTAGACGGTCACCGAGAACCCGGCCTGCAGAAGATGATGGGCGGTGGACAGACCGACGATGCCGGCCCCGATCACCGCCACGTCCGACGTCGTCGCCATCCCTCCGACGCTACCGCCCGGTGATGGTCGCCGGCTGCCGTCCGACCAGCGGTTCGACGTCGGCGAAACCGCGTGGCAGGGATGTCCCCGGACGGGGACAATGGTCAGGTGCCAAGCCATGACATCGAAGCAGTCGCGCCGGCCCCGACCACCAGGGCCGTCCCGGCGATCGTGCTCGTCTCCGGAGAGCACGCGGATGCACTACTCGTCGATTTCGCCCGTTACCAGCACGAATACCAGGTGACCTGCGCGCGGTCCGCCATCGAGGCGATCGCGCTGCTCGGCAGGTTGCGCAGTGAGAACCACCCGGTGGCGCTGATCGTCGCCGACTCCGAACTACCCGACATGAACGTCCTCGAGGCCATCACGACGTTCCGCACCATCGTGCCGACCGCCCGACGGATCGTCGCCATCCACTGGGGCCGGTTCGGCGAGCACAGTGACGCTCTCCGTCCCGCCCTGCAGAAGGGCAAGTTCGACACGTACCTGTTGATGCCGCGAGGCGTGCGCGACGAGGAGTTCCACCAGGCGGTCACCGAGTTGCTGTCGGATTGGGGCGCCACGGTACCGGTACCCGAGGTCGACACCGTGCGCATCATCAGCCCGAACCTCACCCCGCTGACGATGGCGTTGCGCGACTTCCTCGATCGGATGGGGATGCCGAACCGCACATACCCACCCGACAGCTCCGAGGGTCGGGCGGCGGCCGAGCTCTTCGGTGAAGCGCTCCGCTTCCCGTTGGTGCACTCGTTCAAGGGTTCAGTCGACGGCACGGTCTGTTCACCCGACTCGGTGCACGACATCGCGATCCTGCTGTACGGCCGCCCCGACGACGTCGAGGAGGACTCGATCGTCGACCTCGCGGTCATCGGTGCGGGTCCGGCCGGTCTCGCCGCGGCCGTGTACGGCGCATCCGAGGGCTTGTCGACGGTCGTCATCGAGTCCGAGGCCATCGGCGGCCAAGCCGGCACCAGTTCGATGATCCGCAACTACCTGGGGTTCCCGCGCGGGATCTCCGGGATGCGGCTCTCGCAGCGGGCCCGCACCCAGGCGATGCGGTTCGGTGCACGGTTCTACACCGGCTGGCCGGTGGAGCGGTTGGAGGCGGGGATCGACGGCGGTGCGCATCGGATCATCACCGACGGCGGAACGGTGCTGGCGCGGTCGGTGGTGATCTCCACCGGGGTCGCGTACCGACGTCTGGGCGTCCCCGGGCTCGAATCGCTCGTCGGAGTCGGCGTGCACTACGGCGCGGCGATGGCCGCGGCCCGCGAGATGGAGGGGCGCGACGTCGTCGTCGTCGGTGGCGGCAACTCGGCGGGCCAGGCGGCGATCCACCTGGCGCGGTTCGCGCGGTCGGTGACCATCGTGATCCGGCGCGCCGACCTCACCGAGACCATGTCGCAGTACCTGATCGGCGAGATCGCTTTCAACCCTCGCATCACGGTGCGTCCGTCGTGCGAGGTGGTCGACGGCGGCGGCGAAGCCCAACTCGAGTGGCTGACCCTGCGCGACCGCAACACCGGCGCGGAGGAGCGCCGACCGGCCGGTGGCCTGTTCCTGCTGTTGGGTGCGGCACCGAACTGTGAGTGGCTGCCCGGTGAGGTCGAGCGCGACCACAACGGTTTCGTCTTCACCGGACGGGACGTGCCGAAGGGGCGGTGGCTAGACGATCTGCCGCCGCCCGATCTGGCCACCAGCGTGCCCGGGATCTTCGCCGCCGGAGACATACGCGCGGGATCGATGAAGCGTGTGGCAGCCGCCAGTGGTGAGGGATCGAGTGTGGTCCCGTTCGTCCATCGATGGCTGGAGACATTGCGCACCGAGCGGGTGGACGCCTCCACAGGGTGACCCGGGCAGGGTGACTCAGGGCAGGATGACAGCGCGAGCGGGCGGCACCGGACCGGGCTGTCCGGGAAGGGACGGACCTGACCGATGGGCACGCCCGATCGGGGAGACGGGAAGCGACGATGTCGCGCGACGTCCTCCCCGGCATCGAGGCACCGTCGCTCCCCACCTCGCGCGTGTATTCGCACCGATTCGCGAAAGCGGATTGGTCACTTGCTGTGTGACATATATCGCAGATGGTTAGCAGGGCGAAAGCATCCGTCGGCCCAGGTCGCACCGACACAGCGAATCCCACCCTACGTCTCCTATATCTGCAGGTCAGCCGCGTCTCAGAAAGGTCATCGGTCGCGCTCTGAAGGTCGATCTGCCTGCGGGACGGTAGATCTCGGGGCTCGTCGGACGACCGGCACACTCAGGTTCGGCGGTTAGGCTCGGCCCATGGGCTTCGTGGGGAGGCGGGCCTCCGGGGAGGTGCGCCCTCCCCGGCGAGCAGCTGTGGGGGTGCGGTTCACGGCCCGAGGACCAACGGTGACAGCCGGCCGGGCGGCGTCGCCGTCAGGCCCTGTCGGCGGGTCGTCGCCGCTGGGACGCGCTGCCGCCACGTCGGCCGCGCTCGGCACAGCCGTCGTCGCCATCGGTGCAGCTCTCGTCGCAGACGCCCATCCTTCGCACATCGCCGTGCTCGCACTCGCCGCCGCTGCGCTCGCCGTGCTCCGATTCTTGTTCGCCGGTGCCCACAACGGATTGTTCTCTGTGGTCAGCGGCGCGATGGTCGCGCAACCGGCCCTTTACGCGTCGCTGGAACTGCTACCGGCCCTCGGCGCCGCGGGCCCCGTGTCGACCGTCACCGGCCTGCACATCGCCGTCACCACGACCGTGGTCGCAGCCGTGACGGGCGCACAGTCGATGTGCCTCGCAATCGCATCCCCGACTGTCAGTCGGTTGCGTCGCGCGCTCGCGAGCATCCCCGCCGACGCCGCTCGGGGACGTACCTCAGGCCGTCACCCGCTCGCGACACGACGACTGGTCGGAGCGATGTGCGTGGCCACCTCACCGGGTCGCAGTCCACCGGGCTCGCCGGTCGCCCTTCCCGTCTGACCCGGTTGCGCCCAAACCTCGCCCGACGGCGCCTCCCTTCCGAGGTGGGCACGCGAACGAAGCACACCACAGCCGGATGCCGCGATCGGTGCACGCACACCATCGCGCCCGGCACCACTCCGACCTCGCGAGGCATCAATGACTTCTTCACTGTCCGTACCGATCCCCGGCGTCAGTTGGCGGCAGTTGCCACCGGTCGCACGCAGCTATCTGAGCCGCGCCAAACGCCGCGTGGTCGGCGCCCTGGACGACGTACTCGGCTCCTCCCCCGACACCGTTCTCGCGACGCCGGAGACCAGGACGCCGTCCGGGCGTGTGGTCCGACTGCGACGCCCGATGATCGCCGATGCCGACGCGTGGCGCCGGGAACGGCTGTACAGCCGTGACGTCCTCGAGCCGTACTGGCCGTCGTCACGATGGCCGTGGCGTGACCGACACTCGACCCGCGCGTGGATCGACGAGTGCGTCGACTGGCGTCGGCGAACCCGGAACGGCGCTGCTTTCCCGTCGGTCATCGAGGTCGACGGCGAGTTCGCCGGACAGTGCAACCTGGAGTGGATCGACGGCGACAACGGCACCACCGAGGTCGGGATCTGGATCTCGCGGCGGTACGTCGGCGACCGAATCGCCTTCGCCGCCATCAGCCTGGTCATCGATTTCGCCTTCGACACCCTCGACCTCCAGCGCATCACGGCGCCGATCCACGTCGACAACGCCGCCGCGCAGCACCTCGCCGACCGGACCGGATTCGTCCGCGAAGGCACGATGCGCAACTACACCGACGCGGGAGGGGAACGTGCCGACCACGTGCTCTACGCCCTGACGCGTCCCGACCGTCGAAGCCACGACCTGCCCTGATCGATCGAGGCGGCCGGTCGTTGGGCCGCAGGCAGTCGCAGTCGCAGTCGCCGATTCCCCTATTGCGTGCGCAGATGCGCACACATAGGCTCCTCTCGGAACGAGAGGGGTGTTGCCGTGTGGACAGTGCTCGCGAACCGCACCTTCCGGCGGTTGTTCGTCGCACAGGTCATCGCGCTCGTCGGGACGGGTCTACTCACCGTCGCCCTCGGGCTGCTCGCCTACGACCTGGCCGGCGGATCGGCGGGCGCGGTCCTCGGCACCGCATTGGCGATCAAGATGATCGCCTACGTGACGGTTGCCCCGGTGGTCACCGCAGTCACGGCCCGCCTGTCGCGGACCACCGTCATGGTCTCGGCCGACGGCATCCGCGCAGCGATCGCGCTGCTGCTGCCCTTTGTCGGTCAGACCTGGCACATCTACGTACTCGTCTTCGTGTTGCAGGCGGCATCGGCCACCTTCACGCCGACATTCCAATCGGTGATCCCGACAGTCCTGGCCGACGACGAGGACTACACGCGGGGACTCTCCCTCTCCCGACTCGCCTACGACACCGAATCGCTGGTCAGTCCGCTGGTCGCCGGCGCACTGCTGCTGGTGATCTCCTACGACCACCTCTTCGTGGGAACCGCGCTCGGGTTCGTCGCATCGGCGATCCTGGTCCTGTCCTCCGGTTTGCCCCGACGCTCGACGACCACGCCGCTGAGGTCCCGGATGACCGGTGGCATCACGACGATGACCCGACGGCCGGCATTGCGCGGGGTGCTCGCACTCGACCTGGTGGTCGCCGCCGCAACCGCGCTCGTCCTGGTCGACACGGTCGTCTACACCCGCGGCATCCTGGGGGCTGCCGAGGTCGGCGTCGCGATCGCCCTGGCCGCGTTCGGCGTCGGCTCGATGACCGTCGCACTGGCGATGCCCCGGCTACTGCGCCACCGCACCGACCGCCGCGTGATGCTGACCGGAGGCGCCGTCGTGCCGGTCACCCTGGCCTCGATCGCGCCGTTGTCGGCCGTCACCCCAGGACCGGTGGTCGGCTGGATCTGGCTGTCGGCGAGCTGGATCGTCCTCGGCGCCGCGACGTCGGCGATGCTCACGCCCTCGGCGCGGGTGCTGCGCGACGAATCCACCGACGCCGACCGAGCATCGATCTTCACCGCGCGCTTCTCCCTCTCGCACGCCTGGTTCCTGCTGACCTATCCGATCGCGGGATGGGTGGGCGCGGCGGTCGGACAGGTCATCGCAGCACTGATCCTGGCCGCGCTCGCTACACTCGCTGCGTCGGCAGCGGTCCGACTGTGGCCGGTCCGGGCCATCGACCGACACGAGGTCGGCGTAGGAGGGTGATGAGGATGGCCGGGATCTCCGACGACCCCTCCGGCACGCCCAGCCTGTCGCACCCGGCGTCGCCCGACGCCCAGCGACTCGATGCCGCGACCCGGACCTTCCAGATGCTCGCCGACCCCACCCGTCTGCACATCCTCTGGCTGCTCAGCGAGGGCGAAGCGGATGTCAGCGCACTCACCGAGTCCTGCGGGGCGTCGCGAACGGCGGTCAGTCAGCATCTCGCGAAGCTGCGATTCACCGGGCTCGTCGACACCCGCAAGGACGGGCGTCGGGTCATCTACCGCATCCGCGACGGCCATCTCACCCGGCTCGTCCGCGAAGGCCTCAACCACGCCGACCACTTCGTCACCGGCGAACCGCCGCACGCCTGACCCCCGTCGATTCGGTAGTACGAAACGGTCCTGAGAGTCGTTCCGTACTACCGAATCCGGTCAGGCGAGTCCGCGCACCGCATCGACGAGACCGTCGGCTGCCACATCGAGGAACTCGTCGGGGTCGGGACCGGCGTTCAGCAACGTCAGATTGTCGAACCCGGCATCGGCGAAGCCGCGTGCGTTCTCGAGGATCGCGTCCCGATCGGATCCACACGGCATCGCATCGGCGACGTCGGACTCCCGAACGGTTGCCGTGGCAGCTTCGAAGTTGATCGGATTCGGCAACTCGGCCTGCACCTTCCATCCGGTGATCCCGAACCGGAACTTCGCATGCGCGCTGCGCACCGCGGCATCGACATCCGGCGAGTACGAGAGCGGCACCTCCGCGTAGTGCGGGCCGTCGCCGCCGCCCGCCGCGCGAAACGCGGTGACCAGATCGGCATCGGGCTCGGTGGCGAACAGACCGTCGGTCAGCTCGCCCGCGAGCGTCGCGGCATTGGTGCCACCTGCGGCGAGCACGATGCGGATCGGTTCGTCGGGCAGGTCGAAGACCCGGGCGTCGTCGACGGTGATGTGTGCACCGCGATAGCTGTGATATCCGGGCTCCCACAGCAACGTGATGGCCTCGATGGACTCACGCAA
This sequence comes from Gordonia soli NBRC 108243, assembly GCF_000334455.1. Lineage (GTDB taxonomy): Bacteria > Actinomycetota > Actinomycetes > Mycobacteriales > Mycobacteriaceae > Gordonia > Gordonia soli. The sequence continues at coordinate 161,333 of NZ_BANX01000005.1, read as the reverse complement.
CATCTCGTGCCGCACCGCGACCGACGGCCATCCACGTCCTACGATGTGCTCGTTCAGGCTCTCGCCGGAGCCCAGTCCCAGCGTGAACCGACCGTCGGAGAGCACCGCCGTGGTCGCAGCCGCCTGCGCAATGATCGTCGGGTGGTACCGCAGGAACGGGCACGTCACGCCGGTCGCCAACTCGATGCGTTCGGTACGAGCGGCGATCGCGGCCAACATCGACCACGCGAACCCCGAGTGGCCGTGACTGTAGAGCCACGGGTGATAGTGGTCGCTGATCTCGACGAAGTCGAAGCCGACCTCCTCGGCTCGGACCGCCTGACGCACGATCTCCTTCGGGTCGTGCACCTCGGCCATCAGCTTGTATCCGACTCGGATGGTCATCTCTCGCCTCACAATCTGTTCGCACGTCCCGGCGCCGCAGTCTTTGGGCCCGCTCACTCCGTTCCCGGCGCCCAGCTTCAACCGGCCCGCTCACTACGTTCCCGGCGCCGAAGTGTTGACCGGCCCGCTCACTCCGTTCCCGGCGCCGTAATCTCTCGGCCCGCTCACTCCGTTCCCGGCGCCGTAGTCTTTCGGCCCGCTCACTCCGTTCCCGGCGCCGGGGGCGGATCTTCGGTGTGGCGCGGATGCCCCTTCGTGCGGCGGCCCTCCTTCATGCGCGCCTCGTGCACATGGCGGAAACCGCGGGTCAGCTGGTTGCGCACATCGGCTTCGGCCTGCCGGAACGGTTCGTGATAGGTGTCGTCGAACTCCTCGACCACCTGAAATGTCCACCGGCCGTCGATGACATTGCGGCCGACCATCTCTGTCTGCAGTCGGTCGGCGATCCCGCCGTGCCCGGCGTCGCGGAGCGCGTCCACCGCCTCGCCCAGCACGAGGTCGGCATGCCCGATGAGTTGATGGAAGCTGTACAGGTGCCCGCGAGCGCGTTCCACGTATTCCAGTGCCTCCGAGACCTTTCCGACTGCATCGACGGTCTCGCCCGGCAGGTCCTCGGCTCGCTCGGTCATCACGTCTCCTTCACACGGGGCCATCGGGCCGCGCTCATACGATGCCCGCTCGCCGACGATCCCAAACGTGGCGTCGGCCGCACGCCGGGCCGATCGGTTCGAACCATCTCCTCCGCGTGCGCCGAAGACCCTGCCGGAAGCGAGAAGTCGGCGCACAATGGCGGAAGCGAGAAGACCATGAGGAGACGAGCGAAGGTCAAATGGGACGGGGATCGCTATGTCGACGTGAGCGGACTGCAGCGGATCGTCGCCGAGACGTCGATCGCGAACATCGACCTACGCGTTGACGAGCGCCTCCTCGACGTCGGGTGCGGCGACGGATTCGTCACGATGCTGCTGGCCGACCGCCTCCCGTCCGGATCCGTCGTCGGCGTCGACGCCTCGCACCTGATGATCGACACCGCCCTCAAGCGCCTCACACCCGGCGGACTCCGCGTGCAGTTCCATGTCGACGACGTACTCGACCTGCCGTTCGATCGCGACTTCGACATCGCGGTCTCCTTCAACGCATTGCACTGGGTCCTCGACCTTCGCAGGACTGGCCGTCGGTCGCATCGAGTCCGACGATCTCGAGTGGGCCTTCGACTCCGCCGCCGACCTCGAGCGGTGGTTCGCGGTCGGTGCCGTCGCGTGGATCCAACACGTACCGGCCGACCTGATCGACGTCTTCGTGCACGACGTGGTCGACCGCTACCAGCAGACCGTGGGCGCACCGGCCACGCTCCACTTCAACCAGACCCGGTTGTACGCACACCTGGGACCACATCCGACGTGATCGGCAGCACCCCGACAGATTGAGTGCACACATGTACACTCAGGCGCATGGCCACGACAGTCACTCGCGAATCGGACGAGGTCAGGGCATTGACCAGGCTCGCACTCGACGAGCTCGGGGCAGCCACCGCAGGCATCGGCGCGATGCATCGATCGGTCGCCAACAGCGTCTTCGGCGCGTTGGGCGCCGTGTTCGGCCGCCAGATGACGTCTCCGCGGATGGTCCACGACGCCGTCAGCGAATCGACCTATCTGTCCGTCGCCGCACTGCTCGACATCGCGCGATCGGTGTCCGATCAACTGCCGGCGAGCCGGGCCACCGCCCCGTCGCGGACCACCCGCGGAGCGACGGTATTGGGCATCCTGAACGGCCTCATCGGCGATGCCCTCACCGAGTCGGAGTCGTCGCTGGCCGCCGACATGTCGGTACGGGCCAAGGGCGGTCCGGTCGCGATCACCACCCGGTCGCTGGCACGGGCGTTCCCCGATGCGGGTGACCACCTGGTGGTGTTCCTGCACGGACTGATGGAGACCGAGCACGCCTGGTCGCTGGGTGGCAATCCGACCTACGGCGAGCGCCTACGCGCCGACATCGGCGCCAGTCCGGTCTACATCCGCTACAACACCGGCCTGCACATCAGCGAGAACGGGCGGCAACTCGCCGACCTCCTCAACGGTCTGACCCTACTCTGGCCCACGCCCGTCGCCCGGGTGACGCTCGTCGGTCACTCGATGGGCGGTCTGGTCATCCGTGCCGCCTGCCACGCCGGCACACAACGGGGCGATGCCTGGACCGGCCTGGTGACGGAGACCGCGTGCCTGGGAACCCCGCACCTGGGCGCACCACTCGCGCGTGGGGTCCACGCGGCATCGACGATCCTGGACACCTCACCCGTGACGCGTCCGATCAGTACGCTGCTCCGCCGACGGAGCGCCGGCGTGCGCGACCTGTTCCATGGATCGCTGACATCTGATGACCAGGGCTTTCTCGATCGCGACCGGTGGCAGCGTCCGCCGGTGACCGACCTGCCGCTACTCGCCGGCGCACGACACCTGTATGTGACCGCGAGCCTCTCGAAAGACCCTGATCATCCTCTCGGACGGTTCATCGGCGACGGTCTGGTCCTGACGCCGAGCGGTCGTGGATCGAACTCGCGACGGCACGTCGGGTTCCGGCTCGACGACGGTGTCCACATCGGCGGAGCCCACCACTTCACCCTGCTCAACGACGACAATCTGTACGGCTGGCTGCGGTCGAACATCGCACCGCGGCGAGCGCTGCCGCCCGGCCGTTCGGCCTGACCGACAAGTCTCTCGAAGATTTTCGAGAAGTGTGTAACACCCGCGTCGCCAGCGACGAAGTACTGGATAGCTCCGACTGAAAGTGCCAGACCCCCGACCCGGCACTTTCGGTCGGGGCTTCTTTCGTACCGAGTCCGGGTGGCCGTCGAGCCGGACGTTCTCGCGCTCACCGCTCACCCGGCGGGCGTCGGATTCCAGACACCCGAGCGAGTCGGACTGTGCACACTCCCGACCACGGACCGCTCACGTGACAGTTCTCCGGGAGCCGGGCCACCAGCGGCCGAGTGGGACCCGTCGATCATGGTGACGCAACGGATGTGGCCGATATTCCGTCGAGAATCACGATGGCGCAACGGACTTGGGCAAAGTGTGTCGCAGAACATAGATCGGGCGGATACTCATCGTGTGCACGAACGGTTCGAGTGGTACCAACATCGCGATGCGATGATCGCGTTTGCGGTGCGCTGGGCGCCATTCGGCGGTGGCACCGTGGAGGACATCTGGACCGAGTTCGGCCTTCCCGAACGCGTCTACTTCCTCCGCATGCGCCAGGTGTTGTCCGGCCCGACGCCGCCCGGCCTCGACGATGTCTCCTGGGAGCGGCTGCGGCGAGTGTGCGACGAGCGCATACACCTCACCGATCCCGACACCCCACCGACGGACCAACTGCCCGCCTGACGCGCGTCATCTGTTCGGCTGTACTCCTCGCCCATCTCCGCGACGATCACCTATCGTCAGCGTCGGTTCTCGTCGGCAGTACGGGATGCTCTCCGTCGCTACTGCCGAGCGCCGTCTGCACCGACCGCCGGTGCGCCCGCAGTCGAGTTCGATCGGAGCATCCGCATGACCGTCCTCCTGTTGGCGTTCGTCGTCCTCGTCATCGCCGCAGCTGCCATCGGAGGAGTCGTCCTGCTGGTCGTGACCCTCAATCGCCGTCGGGACACATCGCAGACGCCGATACCACCGGTCGTCGGGATCGAGGCCCCTCGCAGCATCGACGACGCGGTCTATCGCTCGGTGCAGACCGTCCGATTCGCCGACGGTCGGGTCGCAACCTTTGCGAGCACCACCGCCCTCGCACCGGGCACGCCGCTGTATGTGGGGCCACCGATGGGTCCGCCGAGCGTGACCGTCGGCGGTCTCCTCGTCGACTTCGTGATCCCCGCACCGTCGACGCAACCCCACGGGCTGCCGCCGGCCACGTAATCGCTCGGCGATGGACGTGATCACCTCACGCCAAGCGCCCACCGGAGCACCGCCGTCGGTGGGCGCCTATACGGTGTGCCCGACGATGAGTTCTGACCACTGCCCACTGATGACTACTGCCCACCGATGACTGCTACTCCGCCCGGTACCCGCCGATGAGCACGGCACCTCGTCGACGCCGCCGTAGCTGGCCCTTCCTGGTCGCCGGCTTCGTCGTGGTTCTCGCCGTCCTCGGGCTGGTCGATGGGCTCCGGGCATCCGACGGTCCGACCGCCACCTCGAGGTCCGCCGGATCGTCGGCCGGATCGGCTGCTCCAGTCCCCGGCTCGGAATCCCCGGAGTCATCGACTTCGGGCATGGCGCCGCGACCGGATGCCACTGCCGAGGACGCGACCGCGCGGGCGCAGGCCGGACTCGCGCAGTTGGCGACGTTCGCGGTCAAGGGGCGCGCGCCGAAGACGGGGTACAGCCGGGCGCAGTTCGGGCAGCGATGGTCCGACGACGTGACCGTGCAGTTCGGCCACAACGGCTGCGACACCCGCAACGACATGCTGCACGGTCTCGCCGACATCGTCCTCAAGCCCGGGACACGGAACTGCGTCGTGCTGTCGGGAACGTTGCGCGATCCGTACACCGGTCGGTCGATCGCGTTCGTCCGCGGTCCCCGGACCTCGGAGGCAGTTCAGATCGACCACGTCGTCGCATTGTCGGATGCCTGGCAGAAGGGTGCCCAGCAGCTGTCAGCCGACGAGCGACGCAACTTCGCGAACGATCCGCGCAATCTCCAGCCGACCGACGGCAGCACCAACTCGCGCAAACGAGACGGCGATGCCGCCACCTGGTTGCCGCCGAATCGAGCGTATCGGTGTACATACGTCGCTCGCCAGATCGAGGTCAAGGCCGCCTACCGTCTGTGGGTCACGGCCGCCGAGAAGTCGGCGATGACCCGCCTCCTCACCGGATGCGCCGCCGCGTAGGTTCCCCCATCGATCGTGCGTCCTGATTCGTCGACCGTGCGCCCCAACTCGTCGACCGTGCGCCCTGATCCGTCGACCGTGCGCTCCAACTCATCGATCGTGCGCGCCCCCGGCGTCCACCGATCGGTCAACTCGCGACCTCATCTCGCTCCCGCGACCTCAACCGAGGTCGCATCATCGAGACGATGTCGCGTGAGCAGCCGGCCCGCCCCCGACCACCAACGGTTCGCGGTTCGCCCGACGACCCGGTACGGTCACACCGGAGTGCCGATCCGGGCCATCCCCACGAATCCGACACCATCGGAACGATTCTGGGATTCATCTGAGATCTTCCGGCCAGAACACTGCCGAAGTCTCCGACAATCCTTGGGCTCCTCACATACAGCGACGGCACCGTGGGGTCGTGAACTCCTCCATGCCCCCCGGTGAGCACGACCCCGCCACCGGCCCCGTGTACCACCAGCATCAACCTCACCCGACCGCGCCGCTCGGCGCGGAGCAGCAGTGGCAGGCGCATCCGACGGGACCACCTCCCCTGCAGCCGATCCCGCCATCCCGTCGGAGCCTGACGAAGCCGATCATCGCGACCGCTGTGTTGGCCGGATTGATCGGTGGCGCGGTGGGAGTGGGCGGGAGTGCTCTGCTCGACCGCTCGACTGGTTCGGTGCCGGTGCTCCAGTCGCAGCCGTCGAGTACCAACGTCGCCGACGTCACACCGGGCTCGGTCGAGTATGCAGCCCAGGTCGCATCGAAGTCGGCCGCCGACATCAAGATCGACACCGGCCAGGGCACCGTCACCGGGAGCGGGATCGTCCTGTCCGCCGACGGTTATGTGCTGACCAATCAGCACGTGGTGTCAGCCGCTGAGGGCAACACCATCCAGGTCACCACCAGCGACGGCGCCACCCACACCGCGACGGTGACCGGCGCATCCCCGTCGTACGATCTCGCGGTCATCAAGCTGGCCAACGCTTCTGGCCTGACACCGGCGGCACTCGGGGACTCCGGGGCGCTGCGCGTCGGCCAACAGGTCGTCGCGGTCGGCAGCCCCGAGGCTCTCTCCAACACGGTCACCTCGGGCATCGTCAGCACGCTGTCCCGCACCGTCACCGCAGGCGGCGAGGACGGTAGTGGCGTCACCGTCTACAACGGTCTCCAGACGGACACCCCCATCAATCCGGGCAACTCCGGTGGGCCGCTGGTCAATCTGAACGGCCAGGTGGTCGGCGTGAACTCGGCGGTCGACACCGGACAGGCCGCGAGCGGCGGCCCACAGGCGTACGGACTCGGATTCGCCATCCCGGTGAACACTGCCAAGCGGGTCGCCAACGAGCTGCTCGCCGACGGGCATGCGACCAAACCCGTTCTGGGCGTGTCGGGGTCGCTCACCCCGCAGCGCGATACTCCCGGCGCACAAGTGACCTCGGTGCAGTCGGGCGGTGCGGCGGCATCCGCGGGCATCTCCGACGGCGACGTGATCACCAAGATCGGGTCGACCACGGTGAGCAACTACGCCGACCTGATGGCCCAGGTACTCACCCACTCGCCGGGCGAGACCGTACCCGTCACGATCGGGTCCGGCGACAAGGCCCGAACGGTGCAGGTGAAGCTCGGCAGCGCCGTCGACAAGCAGCAGACGACGGTCCCCGAATCCGGCAACGGCGGCGGCAGCCCTGAACAACCGCAGCCCCGGCTCCCGTTCGGCGGTCTGCTCCCGTGACTCCGCGTACCCACCGATGACTCCGCGACCTCATCTCGTCCCCGCGACCTCGACTGAGGTCGCGTTGTCGAAACGACGTCGCGCGAACAACCGATCCCTTGGCCGCGCCGCATGTTCCGACTCACCTCGACCCGACCCGCCTCGAACGGCCCCGACCCGACCCGACATCGACCTCGCCTGCACGAGGCAGGCTGCGGCACCGATCACCAGGCCGGCGACGGTGAACCACGTGAGTCGCTCGCCGAGCACCGCCCAGGCCATCACGCCGGTCACCGCGGGGATCACCGCGAACAGGAGCGACGATGCCCGCGGGCCAGAATGCTTGATGCATGCGGCGTAGAGCGTCGTCCCGACCGCGGAGCTGACGACCACCATCACCGCGAGGAGGACGATCGCACGAGGTACATCGGTGACGGTCATCGGCGCGGTCATCGCAAGAGCACCGGCGAGCGGGGTCGAGGCGGTCACCCCGATCGCGGTCAGCACCCAGACGTCGATGCCCTGGCACTTCCGGCTCTGATAGACACCTCCGGCCGACAGCCCGATCATCGCGATGATCACCGCGATCACCCCCGGTCCGACACGATGATCGGCGATCACCTTGGGCGCACATGCCAACAGCACTGCGAGGGTGGCCAATCCGAGCGCCAACATCCCGCGCCGGGACTCCCGCTGGCCCAACACCGTCGCGACCAGCGTGGCGGTCAGCACCGGGTTCAGGGCGATGACCAGCGCAGCCAACCCGGCCGAGATCCCATGCGCGAGACCCCAGTACACGCCGAGGAACTGCACACCCTGGGTGAGCACACCAGCGATCACGGCATGACCGACCTGCCGTCGGTTCGGCAGTGGAGTCCGACGCGCCGCGATGACGCCCCACAACAGGATCGCCGACAACGCGAAACGCAGCAGTATCACCAGGAACGGTGACATCACCGCGACGGTGGCGGCGCCGATGGGGTAGCCGGCGGCGAACAGCAGCACGGTCGGGACGGCGAGGCGGAGCGGCAGCGGACGGTCGGTGGGCATGATTTGACTCTGGCCCCACCGAGCCGCCGACTCCAAGACTGTTCACGTTTCGTCAACGATCAGGTGCATACTGGTGCGGTGACCACGCTCGACATCGTCCCGCTCCGCAGCTTCGTCGCAGTCGCTGCGTTCTCCAGCATGCGCGGCGCGGCCGACGCGCTCCACCTCTCGCCCCCTGCCATCACCCGGCACATCCGGAAGCTGGAGCACGAACTCGGATGCCGGCTGGTCGTGCCCGAGGGTCGCGGCATCGCCTTGACCAGCGATGGTGAGGAACTCGTAGGCCGGGCACGTGAGCTGCTCCAGCAGCATGACGACACGGTCCACGCGCTGACACCACATCGAACCGGCGAATTGCTGGTCGCCGCAACCGAACACGCGGCCGAGCTCCTGGTCCCACCTGTCATCTCGATCCTCTCGCAACGCCTGCCCGACCGTCGGGTGCAGTTGCGGCTCACCCGCAGTGCGCACGTCCGCGATCTCGTCGACGATGCACGCGCCGACATCGCCCTCATGCTGACGCCGCCGACCCCGACCAGCACCATGATCGCCGACATCCCCGTGCGCTGGTACGGCACGGACACCGCCCCGCGGGATCGACTGGTTCTCTTCAGCAGGCCGTGCGCGGTACGCCACCACGCCCTCGCATCGCTCTCCGGACGCGAGAACGCCATCGCCAAGGAATGCCTGCATCTCAGCGCAGTGCTGACGGCAGCCCGTGCGGGCATCGGCATCACCGCGCTGCCCGAGATCGGGCCGGCGCCGGACGGCCTACACGTTCTCCATGACATGCCGAGCATCAGCACGGTGCCGCTGTCGGTGGCGACCAGTGATCGGGTCGGCGCCGCGACCCATGCCGCCGTGGTGAATGAACTCCGCGCGATGGTCGGCCCGACCCGATTGCGTGCGCTCGCCTAGGCGCAGCCGCACGCACACCGGATCAGCGGCCGGCGACGGAACGCAGCTCGCGGTAGAACGCCACGCCCGCCGTCGCGTCTGCGATACCCCCGTCATCGAAGAGCGCCGACTCCAGATCGGCAAGGATCCACCGGACATCGAACGCGTGCGCGCCGTACCACGCCCCGAAATCGACTTCGCGCGTGCGCGTACCCGTGGTGTCGAACCTCGGGTTCTCCAGCGGTGACGGCGAGCCGTACTGCACCGAGCCGCCCAACACGAAGGTGATCGGAGCCACCGTAGTGCCGACCACCTCTTCGCTGACGGTGCTGAAGCCGAAGTCGGTTCCGGTGACCCGCTGATCTGGCGGGCGGGAGAAGCCCAATGCGGTGAGTGCCTCACCGGCTGCCCGCCCCCCTTGGTAGATGCAGTAGGTGCCTGGTCCGCACGCCGACATCATCGACACCGTCTGCCCGTGGAACCGTGTGCCGGCGAGACGACGCCGTAAGGCCTCGATCCGCCCGCGCAAGTGAGCGGTGACCGACTCGGACCGGTCACCGCGGCCGGTGGCGATGCCCGCAACCGACAGTGCACGCGCCCAGCTCGTCGATGATCCGGTCACCAGCGTCGGCGCGATCTTGCGCAGTTGCTCGTACCGGGAGTCGGTGGTACGCGCTCTGGTTCCCACGATGAGCCGTGGAGCGGCGGCGGCGATCAGCGGGACACTGTCCGGGTCTGCCGCCGGGACACCTGCATCACCGAGGATGCCGAGGTAAGCGCGGGTCGCCGCATCGGATTCCTGCTCGTACCTCGTGAATCCGATCGGCGTGACCCCGAGGATGAGCAGCTCGACTGCCGTCGCCGGATCCAACGCCCAGATTCCCTGATCGGTCCGGGGCACGACGACCGATCCGTATGCGCTGTCGATCCGCGCCGTCGGCCGTCCATCCGATGGATCGGCGGGCGCAGTGCAGGCACCGATCGTCGCGATCACGATCATCGACATCACGACCGACTGCCACCGTCCGCCGACGCGATGTGGACGAGTGTGCCTGCGGAGGTTCACGAACGACCTCCGGTTCGGTCGGTGATCCGCCATCGGCGTGCGTCGTCGGCCTGTCCGATCAGGCGGGCGAACACACCGTCGGCAGCGATGAGGTCCGCCGGCATACCTGCTTCCGCGACACGACCGTCGGCGAGCGCGATCACACGGTCTGCACTTCGGAGCGTGGCGGGTCGGTGCGCGATGACGATCGTGGTGCGTTCGGGATCGGCGCCGAGCTCAGCGATGGCGTCGGTGACGGCTGCCTCGTTCTGCGGGTCCAGGGCGGAACTGGCCTCGTCGACGAGGACGATCCGCGCCTCCTTGAGGATCGCACGGGCAATGGCAACACGCTGCCGCTCGCCGCCCGAGAGCGCCGTCCCGCCCTCTCCGACTCGCGTTCGCCATCCGTTCGGCAGTCGCTCGATCAGCTCGTCGACCCGAGCAGCACGCGCGGCCTCCTCGAGCTCACGCCATCCGGCTTCCGGTCGCGCGATGCGGAGATTGTTCTCGATGGTGTCGTCGAAGAGATACACCTCCTGGAAGATGATCGCGATGTCTCCCATCAGGGTCTCCGGGTCGATCGACCTGACGTCGATGCCGCCGATCCGGATCTCACCGTCGTCGACGTCGAAGAACCGCGCCACCAGTCGCGTGATCGTCGTCTTGCCGGATCCCGACGCCCCCACCAGCGCCGTCGTCGTCCCGGGGGCACAACGGAGTGAGACATCCCGCAGTGCGGCGTCATCGGCGCCGGGGTAGGCGAAGGTGACCGAGTCGAACTCGATCTCGGCGCTGTCGATCCGATCCACCGCGTGATCAGGTGTCGGCAGTGCGGGAATCAGCAGCATCGCCTCGATGCGAGCGACCTTGTTCGTCATCGCACGTAGTGCCCCGATCAGTTCGATCAGATTCCCCAGTGGTTCGAGGAACCGGGCGGACAACACCAGAAGGGCGACAGCGGTTGCCGTTCCGACCTCACCGGTGACCACCAGCCGAGCTGTGAGGGCCAGCACCGCCACGAAACCGGCGGCGATCACCGCGGTATAGGCGAAGTACGGCCGCCGCGCCCGCCGCATCCCCGACCGATAGGTGTTCCGATGATCGAGCAAGGCAGTGTGCATGTGGGGGGTCCCGGTCGGATGCCCGGCAGCGCGGAGCACGGGCTGCGCCTGACCGAGTTCGATGGCGCGACCGGCGACTCCGGCCGACGCCCGTTCAAGTTCGACCTCGGTGAGTTCCGAGATGTGCGCGGCGCGTCGCAGGGCGACCGCGGCGACGACCGCGATCACGCAGAGTGCCAACGCCATCCGCCAGTCGACGAATGCCACGACCGCCACGATCGTGGCCGGCAAGAGCACCGACGTCACCACCGGGCCCGCGATGGTGACGGCGAGATGAGCCGCGTCGCCGACATCAGAGGTCACCGCCCGCGCAAGACGCGCCTTGTGATCAGCGGTGAACCATCCGAGCGGCACGGCGGTGATGTGTCGCATCAACTGCGACCTCAGACCGACCGCCAGTTCGCCTGCCGCGCGGAACCCGACCGGGGTCGCGATGATGCTGATGACCGCGTACACGAGCGCCCCCAGGAGGCCCAGCACCAGCCAGGGCGCCGCCGCGTCGAGGTCAGGGCGCGGACGGACGACGGCGTCGAGAATGGGGACGAGCAGGCCGAGCAGTCCTCCCTGCAGAACCGCCTGTGCGGCGGTCAGAGACCACAGACGGGCCAGCAGGGCAGGTTCTGGCCAGAGACGGTACAGGCGGCGGATCACGCGATCGCCTCGCCCTGCGCAGCCCACATCCGGCTGTACAGGCCACCTGCTACGACGAGATCCGCATGCCGGCCGGACTCCACGAGTCGGCCACCGTCGAGGACCAGGATCTGATCGGCGTCGACGATCGTGTGCAGCCGGTGGGCGATGACGATGACCGTCTTGCCCGTCGCCAGGCTCGCGAGCGCCTCCTGGACCGCGGTCTCGCTGTCTGGATCCAGCGCCGAGGTCGCCTCATCGAGTACCACGATGGGTGCCTCCGAGAGGATGGCTCGCGCGATCGTGAGTCGTTGCCGCTCGCCACCGGAGAGACTCCCGCCACTGGCATCGAGCCGCGTGTCGTAGCCCTGCGGCAGGCGTCGGATGACGTCGTCGACGTGTGCGGTGCGCGCCGCCGCGCGCACCGCGGCGAGATCGGCATCGGGCCTGCCGATCCGGATGTTCTCGGTCACGGTGTCGCGCACCAGGGTGACGTCCTGGAACACCAGCGACATCGAGCCGAGGAGCTGTTCGGAACCGATCGCCCGGACGTCGACACCGCCGATCCGGATGGCCCCGCCGGTCACGTCGTGGAATCGGGGGAGCAGGCCGGCCAGGGTCGACTTCCCGGCGCCGGACGGCCCCACGATCGCGGTCACCCGTCCGGCGCGGCATGACGCCCTCACATCGGTGAGTACCTCGCGTCGGCGATCGTAGGAGAACGACACCCGGTCGAACTCGACGTCGTGCCCTCGGGGCAGTTCGGGATGTCGTGGTTCAGGCAGCGCCGGGATGGCCAGCAGGTGCTCGACGTTGGCTGCTCCCATCCTTCCCTTGCGCACACCCTGAGCAGCGTTCACGGCGGGCAGGATCGAGTTCGGCAGACCGATCGCGACCACCAGGAAGGCGATCAGATCGGCGACCGTCAACGAGCCGGCGTCGAGCAGTGCGAGTCCCACCGCAGTCACGGCGACCAGGATCGCCATCTCCGAACCGAACAGTCGGGAGGCTGCCGAACTGTGCTTGACCTCGTCGGTCCACACCGCGAACGCCTGGGCGAACTCCCGGACGGCATCGTCGAACCTGCGTAGTACCCGACCACCCGCGCCGTAGGTCTTGACCACCTCGATGCCGTCGGCGTACTCGACGCTCGCCGCGCTGATCCGCACCTCGGCGGCGATGAGCCGGTTCACATGAGTTGTCATGGAGCGCATCGCGATCCGATAGAAGAGTCCCGTCAGGCCGAGGATCACCACCACGACACCCGCCATCCTGAGGTCGACGAACGCGAGGTAGCCGATCCCGACCACCATGACGGTGACGGCACCCGTCAGCTGCCCGAGCGCGTGGGCGATGACTTCGTGCATCTCCTCCAGATCGTTGGTGAGTGCGCGTTTGACCCGTCCTGAACCGACACCGGCGAACCACCCCAGGGGTACGGAGCCGAGATGACGGACAATGCGAACCCGAAGCGAGTGCAATATCTCCGCATCGGCGAAATGCCCTATGCGAGATGACTGTACGAGTAACAGCAGCCAGGCGACGGCCCCGGCCGCACCGACCCCGACCCACGCCCAGATGCGATCATCGCTCGCACGCGATCCACTCTCGAGGAGAACTCGACTGATCTCGGCGATCGCCACATAGGGCAGCAGACCGCCGGCGGCACTCGCGGCCGACAGCACTGCGCACGCCACCAGGTGGCCCCGGATCGGCGCGAACAGGCGTCCGAGCGCTCCCGCCGAGGCAAGCCCCACCGGCGGCGCGCCGGTCTGCGTGATCGCCCCCTCGGCGATGTCGGGTTCTGCTGTCGCGGTCATCTACGCCCTCTTCTCCAGCCGTCCGTCCGCGCGTCGGCGACGCAGCCGCTCGGAAGCTGTGCTCGATGAGCGAGATCCTTTCGCTTCATGTCGACGTGATGTCAAATGAACTGATGACACAACAGTCGGCCACCATCGGCGATGCCGCGGCGCTCTTCGGTATCGCACCGTCGACAGTGCGATGGTGGGAGCGCCAGGGCGTTCTGCCCGACCCGAGTCGATCAGGTGGGCGGCGCGTGTATGACGCCACCGAACTCCGTCGCATCGGCCTCGCGTACCTATGCAGCGTCACCGGTTCGATGCCCCTAGAACGCACGGCGTCGGTGACCGTGGGCAATCGGCATGCGCAGTGGCAGAGCGTGATCAGAGATCACGCGGCGGTCATCGACGCCACGATCGAGGAACTCCTGAACGCGCGGGCCTACCTCGTCCACCTGCTGCTCTGCACCGACGACGACATGGCGACGAACTGCCCGCACCTCGACGACGAACTCCGGCGTCACACCCCGCGGGGTCGCATAGCCGAGTCTGACCTGGTGGCCGCGGCGATGTTCGCCGGGCGTCAGACCGATCGACTCTCCACTCGTGACGATATGTCGGGTGTTCGTGACGAAATGGGGCCGGGACCGGATGCGCCGAGCTGCGCAAGTTGCGGCAGCCCCGTCGAGCGTTCCGCACGCGGGCGTCCCCGCAAGTACTGCTCGCAGGCGTGCCGACAGCGGCGATACCGACAAACCGTCACTTCGCGGTGACCTTCGTACGCTCGCGATCTGTACGAGCGATCGCGCTGCCGGATTGTGTCGATGTCGGGTGCCGACGCGCCGGACGGCGACACATCCATCCGTCCCCGCTCAGTGCCGGGCGACCGCGACACGCGCGAGGGGCGCGGGCGCTACCAGGTCCGCGAATCCGACAGTCGGAGCAGGGCCGGTAGGAGAATCCCGCGGATGAGTGTGGCGTCGACGAGAACCGCTACGGCCGGACGCCACGGACGAATCCCCCCACGTCGTCGGCGAGGGCGTGCGAGGTCGGCGTCACCGACAACCAACCCACCGTCGACGGGATCGCCAAGCGCGCCGTCGATGCACGCGCATCGTCGACCCCCTCATCGCGTTCAACATCGCCCCATCCGACGTTCCTCACGCTGTTCGGGTGAAAAGACGTGCCGGAACTCCTCGCGCAGCCGGTCGAACCCATCGAACACGCCTTCCATCAGCGGCGCAGTCGATCCCGATCGGCGAGGATGCGTGCGGCCCGGTCGGTCCCGATCACACCGGACTCGATGTGGTCGACATCGCCGAGTGAGATGACCTGCAACCGCGCGCCCTCGACGTTCAGGTGTTCGGCACACAGTCGGGTGTTGCGCGGCAACGCACTGGTGTCGAGTCGGCCGTACATCAACGTGACGTCCGCGTCGCGCCCCCACTCCTGACAGACTCCACTGGTATCCGCGAGCCATCGACCGAAATCACTAGTGCCATCGCCGAGTTCGCGCCATCCCCAGTCGCTGAAGATCGTGCGCGGGTCAGGCGGGAGCGCTCTCACGACCTCGACGTCGGTCTTCGACCCGTCGAACAGTCGGTGCACGCGATCCCGCCGGCCCGGCGCATACATGTGTGCGAGATCGTTGCCGCGGAGTTCGGCCGACAGCGTGAGACGGGCCAGGGCCAGCGATCGGACGTTCGGGTCCGACCTACCGTCCATCAGGGCGGGCACGTCCACCTCGGACAGGACGTACGGGCCGGAGATGCCGATGATCGAGCGGATTCCGAAGGGGATCGAAGCACCCGCGGTGATCACGCGCGCGGACGCCATCGTCGTGTGTCCCCCCTGGGAGAAGCCGACGAGATCGGACTGCGTGGGCACCGGCACTCCCAGACGGCCCAGCACGGCAGGCGTCACGCGCAGCAGATCCACCGTCGCGGCCGCCTCGGTGCCTGCATCGAGCCACGGGTGCCGCCCATCTCCTCCGCCGAGGCCGAGGTAGTCGCCCGCGACGACGATGCGCCCGGTACGGGGGGAGCGTGGTCGCGGCCCGACGATGCGCCGTGCCCGCGACGGCCAGCACGTCGTTTCGCGCAACCGCGCTGCTGTGCTGGTAACTGGTCAGCGCCGCGCTGGTCACCTCGTCCGGGATCAGCATCAGGGCGGTCACCGTCCGGCGCCGAGCCTCCGGCTCGTGCCACGAGTCGCTGGTGCGGTCGTGATCCGATGGCTGCGCCCGGCGAAGGCGTCGTCAGGCTCCGCGGGGATCGGCTCGACAGCGACCAACTCGACGTCGGCACCGTCGCCCGCCCCGGACGCCTCGCCGCCACGACCGACGGGCTCCGGCGTGGCACAGGCGGTCAGGAGCAAAGGACTCGATCTCGCCAGGGTCGTCGCCGCTGCACTCGACGAACTCGACGATGTCGGTCTGGATGCGATATCGCTGCGCGGGGTCGCCCGACGACTCGATGTGCAAGCCCCGGCGCTGTATTGGTACGTGAGCAACAAGCGCGCACTGCTCGAACAGACAGCGACCGAACTCTGGCGAACGCCCATCCGTGCTGTGACGGTCACCGACGGTGACGCGATCCCACCCTGGCCCGAGCTCATCGGTGAGTACATGCGCCGACTCCGCGCCAGCCTGCTGAGCAGGCGCGACGGGGCCAGGGCGGCGAGCAGCGCCGTCATCGTCGACGACGCACTGCTACGGGAGATCGAACCGACGCTGGCCAGGTTCTCGGCGCAGGGGATCGCACCCGATCAGCTCGTCGACCTGTTCCAGACCGCGCAGCATGCGACCGTCGGCTTCTGCATCAACGAACAACACCGCACCACCGAACCGGTCGACGTCGCCGAGCGCGCCAAGCGACTCGCCGACACCCCACATGTGGCCGCGATGGGGGAGCTGGTGGTCGGCGACGCCGACGCACGGTTCGCGCGGATGACCGACCTCATCATCGCGGCGGGCCACGCAACTCTGGACGGCGACGCGAGCGCTCAGCGCGCCAGTTCCTAGCCGGGTGTGCCGACGGCGGCGTCGACGACCCCCACCCGTCGGCACCGCAAGCGACCGCGGGCGAAGACGTCAGTCATTCTGCGGGACAGGCCGGTCCAACAGTCGATGTACCGCGTCGAGCGGCGATCGCTCATCGAACAGCGTGCGTTCGGTGAAGTCGATGATCGCGAGCTCGTGAGCGACGACGTAGTCGAAGAACTCCTGGTGCTCGGTGCCCGCGAATCCCGCGGCCAGTCGACGGAACGCCGGCAGGTAGCGATGCGTGCCCAATCGGACCGACGTCATCTGCGCCCGCCACGGGAGCAGGAGCATCGCGGTACCCCCGACCGTGCCTGCTGTCTCGGCGAGTCGATTGGTGGTCGTGACACCCGCACCGACGGTCTCGACGAAGCGACGGACACCGATATTCGTCTGGAACTCCAAGCGGTGCAACGCATCCCATGCCTTGACACGCGCCTCGTCCTGAGACCTCGCCGCCGCGGCACCGAAGAACGATTCACCGAGTTCCTCCGACTCGATCAGCCGACGGAGATCGCCTCGCAGCTCTGCCGGGATCTCGTTCACGACGATCCCCTGCCCGACTCCGCTGCCCGACTCCGCTGCAAGAACTCGACCACGATCTCGTTGAACTCGTCGGGCGCCTCCAGCATCGCCCAGTGCCCGACGTCGGGGATGATGTGCACCGCCTCCACCGCGTCGTTGTCGGCGGCGAATGCGCGCGCATCCGCGGGCGGGCAGATGAGGTCGCGCTCGCCGTTGACCACGATGATCGGCCGGTCGACGCCGGCCAGAGCGGGACGCAAGTCGTATCCGAATCCCTCACGGAGCGTGGAGAACACCCCCGGCGCGCCCACCCCGACGAGGATGCCTGCCACATCCTCGTCGGCGAGCTTGGCCGGGTGCGGCACGTACGGGCGAGTGGCGAGCCATCGTGCCCAGCGCCGACCGAGGATCAGGCGACGCACCGAAGCCGGTGGCCGAAGACCCGCGGTCGCCGCTTCGATGAGAAACGTCGCGACCCGCGGATTCGACGACAGCGTGCGGATGGGGTTGTTGAACAGGTCGATGACCGACGTGATCGGGCCACCGCTGAGCACGACCCGGTCGATCCGGTCCGGATGACGTGCCGCGATCTCGCACGCCACCAGCGTGCCCATCGAATGTCCGATCAGATCGCACCGGTCGACGCCGACCGCGTCGAACAACGCGGGGACGACGTGCCGGAGATCGTCGAGCCCGCGGGCCGAACGCTTCTCCGACCTGCCGAAACCCGGGAGGTCGACGGCGATGACGCGGTGGGTCTCGGCGAGTGCCGGGATGGTCCGGTGCCAGTAGTCCCACGACGCCGCCAGACCGTGCAGGAGCACCACGGTCCGGTCGCCCTGCCCCGCTTCCAGGTACGCGATGCGATGCCCGTCGACGATCACGTCGCGTCGGATTCCGACGCCGTCGCGCGCCTCGACGGCCGGTTCGGTGAGTGTCATGCGATGCATGTTAGATACCGAATGCCCGTTATGTAAATAGTGCTGGGTAAACTCCGACACGATGGTCACCGAGCGACGTAGTCAGTCCGAGCGACGGCAGAGCACCCGTCAGAACCTGCTCGCCGCGGCGTCGAAAGTGTTCGCCCGTAGGGGGTATCGCGACGCGACGGTGCAGGACATCGTCGCGGAGGCAGGTGTCTCGACGGGAGCTCTGTACAACCACTTCCCCGGTAAGCGTGAGGTCTTCCTCGCGGTCTTCGACGAGTGGTTCCTCCAGTGGTCGGCGGGCTATGGGACCGCCGTCAGGCCGGCCGACGGCGCCGACGACGCGATCCGCAAGGCCGCGGATCACTACGACCAGCTGTTACAAGACCGCCCGGACGACGCCCAGCTCCTGATCGAGTTCTGGTCGGCAGCGATGCGCGACGAGTCCCTGCGCCCCGCATTCATTGAGCGTCACGGCCAGATCCGCGGTGCCATGTCGGCGCTGATCGGGCACATGCTCGATCAGGCCGGCATCAGCGCCTCCGTCGACTCGGACACCCTGGGCGCCATCGTCACCGCACTGGCCGACGGTCTCGCCATGCAGTACCTCGTGGACCCGCCGCCGCGACGCACAGACCGGACCATTCTGTTGACCGCTCTGCAACTCCTGCTGGCCGGCGCCACCGGAGGTCAGGCGCCGAAGTCGTGAGCTCCCAGCCCACCGTCTCCCGCCCGGCCGCGCTCGCCCCCTGTGCCAGCGGCTCGCCCCACACCGCCCGCTCCGATGGGAGCCGCGGCACCCGTACGTGCGTACAGGTGTACGGTGACGACGTCGGCACGGACCTGGCGATCCAACGGGCCGATTCCTGACCGACATCCGCACGCCGGGGGTACGCGCCGCACATGACCGCATCAGACACGGTGTCCGAGTTCGTCTCCGACTCCGTCAACGCCCCCGACGGCACGACCATCGGCTTCCGCCGGATCGGGACCGGCAGTCCCGTCGTGATCGTGCACGGCAGCATCTCCACCGGCGAGCAGTGGCTGGCGGTCGGAACCCAGCTCGCCGCCACCAACTCCGTCTACATCATCGATCGCCGCGGTCGCGGACTGTCGGGCGATGCGCCGGAGTACTCGCTCGGGGTCGAGGCAGCCGACATCGCCGCAGTGGTGGCACGCGCGGCACTCGACACCGGCCAGACACCGGTCCTGCTCGGACACTCCTACGGTGCGATCTGCGCCCTCGAAACCATCCGTCGCGGTACCGATGTCGCAGCCCTGGTCCTCTACGAACCACCACTCCCCGTCGAGGGTCCGGTAGCGGGAGCGAACCTCGCGCCGTACGCCGAGGCGATCGATCGCGGTGATCGGGAAGCCGCGGTCCGCATCGCCGCCGAGCACTTCCTGCGTCTGCCGCCGGAGCTCGCAGAGGCTCTGGAGGCCGGACCCGGCTGGCCAGCAATCCTCGAACTCGCACCGACCTGGACCCGCGAACTCGTCGAGATCGACGGCAGTGCAGCGCTGTTGACCGACTTCGGCGCACTCTCGGTGCGGACACTCCTCGTGCACGGTGAGGTGAGTTCGCCGTTTCTCATCACCGCGACCGCGTATCTCCGCGACGCGCTGCCCGATGCGACCGAGCGGGTGCTGCCGCGCCAGGAGCATCTCGCTCACGTGACTGCGCCACATCTCCTGGTCGGCGAGATCAGAGAGTTCGCCGGACGGTGAACTCCTCGGCAGCCATGCGTGGGGCAGCCCCGCCCGGACTGCTGTCCCGACGACCACCGCCGGCGTCCTGGTTGCCCGAGATCATCATCGGCGCTGCGGTGTTCGCCTACAACCTTCCGCTCCTGATGGAACACTCCACGCATCCGCTCCGGTTCGGGGTGCTCGTCGCCGTGTCCGCGATCCTGTGTTTCGCTCTCGTCGCTCGACGCACCCGGCCCGTAGGTGTCGCCGTGACCATGCTTGTCGCCGCGATCGTCCAGCTGCTCTGCGGTGCACCGCTCATCGTCGCCGATGTGATGCTGCTGGCAGCGGTTTACACCGTCGCCGCCCTCCGCCAGACCGTGGTGTCGGCGACGGTGGCCTGCGCCGCGGTCGCGTGGCTGTTGGCCGCGGTCATCCCGAATCTGGACGAGGATTTCGTCGACATCGGCGAACTCGGCGTCGTGCTGGTCGTGGTGGGATGGGTGTGGACCTGGGGTCTGTTGGCCCGACTTCGCCGGGACCGACTCACCGCGCTCCGCGATCGAGCCGAGCAGGCCGAACGCGAGCAGCGAGCTCTCGCCGATGCTGCTGTCGCACAGGAACGTACCCGGATGGCACGGGAGATCCACGACGTCGTCTCCCACGGACTCGGTGTCGTCGTCGTGCTGTCCGAAGGCGCGGCCGCAGCCGTCGAGTCCGATCCACAGCGTGCTCGTCAGGCGATGTTGTCCGTCCGCGACACCGGACGATCGGGACTGGTGGAGATGCGTCGGATGCTCGGTATCCTGCGCGATGACCGCGATGACCGCGGCGGCCATGACGATGTGGCGCCGTCGTCGCGCATCACTCAGCTCGCGGCACTCGTCGAGACCGAGCGGTCTGCCGGACTACCGGTCCGCCTCCAGGTCGAGGGTGACAGCAGTTCATCCACAGCGGACGTCGGCTTGACGGTGTATCGCGTTGTGCAGGAGGCACTCACCAATGTCCGACGGCACGCGGGACCGGACGTCGGTCGCGTGGACGTCATCGTCCGATTCGGCGCCGACGACGTGACGATTCGGGTGACCGACGACGGCACCGGCACGCGCGGATCGCGGACTGATGACGGCACAGGATTCGGCCTGATCGGAATCCGCGAGCGCGTCGACGCGCACGGTGGACGGTTGTACGTCGGGGACCGCGATGTCGGCGGGTACGAGCTCACCGCAGTCTTCCCCACCGCAGCTTTCCCCACCGCAGAATCCACCCCTGCAGAGTTCCCCCCTTCAGAGTTCCCCACTGTGTCCGGCACCGTCGGCGCATCCATCACACCACCCGAGCGGATGCGTGACCGGTGACGATCCGGGTGGCCCTGGTCGACGATCAGGAACTGATCCGCGTCGGATTCCGGATGGTGCTGGACATGCGGCCCGAGATCGAGGTGGTCGGTGAGGCCGACGACGGCGTCACCGCCCTCGAACTGCTCGCCACCACTGCGGTCGACGTCGTGCTCATGGACGTCGAGATGCCGCGGATGAACGGGGTGGAGGCGACCCGCCGGATTCGCGAACTCGGCCTCGATGTCGCGGTCCTCATCCTCACCACCTTCGATCTCGACGAGTACGCATTCGATGCCCTCCGCGCCGGAGCCGGCGGATTCTTGCTCAAGGACACCCCGGTGGACGAGATCGCAGCCGCGATCACCCACGTGTACGACGGCGACTCTGTGGTGGCCCCGAGTACCACGCGCCGTCTCCTCGACCACTTCGCCGGCGCCGCGTGGGCCGGCGTTCCCGACCCGCGGAACACCGCCACGCTCGAGAGTCTGACAGCTCGCGAACGCGAGGTGCTGACGCTGGTCGCGGCGGGATCGTCGAATGCCGAGATCGCCGACCAACTCGTCGTGACCGAGGGCACCGCGAAGGTCCACGTCAGTCGCATCCTCACCAAACTCGGTGTGCGAGATCGGGTCCAGGCAGTCGTGTGGGCCTACGAATCCGGCGTCGTCCGGCCGGGGCAGCAACGGTGACCCGGTCGGACCTGCGTGACCGATGACGTGCGTGACCGGTGTATGTCGAAGGTGATACGTGAGGACATGACCTCAGCCAGATGACCCTGCGGGCTCGGATCGCGATGCTCGATACATGACGTATGCCGTTGTCACCGAGGACCTGACGAAGCGATACGGATCCCACACCGTCGTCGACGATCTCGCGCTCCGCGTTCCCGCCGGAAGCGTGTACGGCTTCCTCGGACCGAACGGGGCCGGGAAGTCGACGACGATGAAGATGCTCTTGTCGCTGGTCACACCCTCCGAAGGCCAGATCGAGATCTTGGGCCGTCCGATGCACCGGGGCACCCGGCGAGAGGTGTTGCCGGACATCGGGTCACTCATCGAGTCGCCACCCGGATACGGGCACCTCACCGGCCGAGAGAACATGCGGGTTCTCGGCCGGATGCTCGACTTGACCGACGCGCGGATCGCCGAGGCCGTCGACACGGTACGGCTGGGCGCGCACCTCGACAAGAAGGTCCGCGACTACTCCCTCGGTATGAAGCAACGTCTCGGCATCGCGATGGCACTGGCGCGCCGACCGCGGTTGCTGGTGCTGGACGAGCCGACCAACGGTCTCGATCCTGCGGGGATCGACGAGATCCGACACCTGCTGCGCCATCTCGCGGCGCACGGGGTGACGGTCATGGTCTCGTCGCATCTCCTGGACGAAGTCGAGCGAACGGCAACGGTTCTCGGCATCGTCTCGGCCGGACGGCTCATCTTCCAGGGCACGCGTGACGAATTGCTGTCCGCGTCCACACCCGATGTGGTGATCTCGTGTTCGGCGCCGGCACGAGCCGTCGACGTCCTCGGCCCGCACGCGGCCGCCGGGGTTGCGCAGTCGAACGGATCCGAGGTGTCGTTGTCCGGCCTGGACGACGACGGCACCGCGAGCGCGGTGGCCACCCTGGTTCGCGACGGGATAGGCGTCTTCGGTGTACGTCGCGCACACCGCGGTCTCGATGAGGTGTTCCGTGATCTCACCGCGGATGGTCGGTTGTGATCGCGCGGGCGATCGGTGTCGAGTTCGTCAAGATGCGTCACCTCGGAGTCGCATCGACCGCGGCCACACTGGTAGTCGGTGTCGTCGGACTCACGGCATTCACCACCATCGCGGCCGCCCACGACATCACCTCTGCCACATCGTGGACCGCTGTACTGGCACGATTGTCCCTCGCATTCCCGATGGTGTCGCCTCTCCTGATCGCGATCCTCGCCAGCCGCCAGGTCGACATCGAGAACACCGGCGGCGGATGGATCGCGGCCGGCACCGCCGGGGTTCCACCTGGTCGGTTGTGCCGAGCCAAGTTCGGAGCGGCGTCGACGCTGGTGACGGCGGCGACCGTCACGGCGAGCGCGTGCGCACTGGCTCTCGGTACAGTGCTCGGCTTCACACGACCGGTGCCGCTCCTGCAGTGGACGACGTTCACGGTGGCGATGATCGTGGTCAACGGTGCGGTCCTCGCGACGCAGATCGTGGTGTCGAGACTGGTGCTCAACCAACTGGTGGCGCTGGGGGTGGGGTTGCTCGGCACCGTCGCCGCGGTCTTCGCCGGCGGCCTGCCCGGGTGGGCCGCCCACGTGACGCCATGGGGGTGGTACAGCGTACTGCGCGCTGCCGATTACCGCGGGGACGATCCGGTGGCACTGGCGATCTCGGTCCCGACCCTCGTCGTGTTCGCGACCGTCGCGCTGGTCGGGTTCGTCGTCGCCACGGCTCTGCTCGACAATCAGGAGGTCTGACCGAATGCGCATTCTCCACGCCGAGTTCCTGAAACTGCGTCGCTCGCTGGCATGGACGGTGGCCGTCGTCTTGCCGATCGTGATGGTCGGGACGGCAACCGTCAACACCATCGCCGCCGACGCGTCACCCGATGGGTGGCACACCCTGTGGCTGCGGTCGACGGTGTTCTACGGTCTGTTCCCGCTCGCCGTCGGCGTCGCGATCATCGCAGCACTGGTTTGGCGGCCGGAACATCTGGGCGGCAACCGGAATGCGCTCATGGCCGCCCCCACGCGCACATGGCAGATCGTCGTCGTCAAGACGTCGGTCATCGCGGTGCTCGCGGTCGCGATGCAGGTCGTACTGGTGGTTGCCGTGATTCTCGCCGGGAAGCTCGTCATCGACGTGTCGGGCGCGCTGCCACTGCGGTATTCGATGATCGGGGCGACGATCGCGGTTGCGACCATCCCGGTGGCGGCGGTCCAGTCGCTCGCGTCGATGGTCCTCCGTTCCTTCGGTGGATCGATCGCCGTGGCACTTGTCGGTGCGGGCACCTCCGCCCTGATCCTGCTGGCGGTCGGCGACCTCGCGATGATCTCGCCCTACGGCCTCGCGGCCCGGGCGACCCAACTGGGGACCGGGACGTTCGCCGACCACGGTCCGGTCACGCCCACGATCGTCGTGGCGATCATCCTGATCGCCTTCGCTGTAACAGCTCTGGTGGTCGGCGTTGCGTCGGCGACGCTCGACCGGAGCGACGTCCGCACCTGACCTCCCGTCAACCGTGCGCTCTGGATCGTCGACCGTGCGCGCCGAATCGTCGATCGTGCACTCTGGATCGTCGACCGTGCGCGCCGAATCGTCCACCGTGCGTGATCCGTCCCGACGGACGACGCGCGCGTGCACGATCAACGTTTTCGAGCGCACAGTCGACGTTTTCGAGCGCACGATCGACGGAGCAGGATGGGTCAGAGGATGCGGGTGCCCAGGATGCGCGCCGGTACGCCGCCCACGTCGGCGTCGTCTGGGACATCCTTGGTCACGACCGCACCGGCGCGGATGCCGACGCGATCGCCGATCCGCGCGCCGATGATCACCGCATTGGGTGAGATGTGCACGTCACCGCCGATCACCGGGGCCACGCCGTTCGCCTCGCCGATGTCCAGTACTCGGAGCGACGCAGCAACCGCTGGTCCTGCACCTGGCGCTGCGTGATCCGGAATCTCGCCCGTCACTTCGTGATCCCGTATGAATCGAGATCGACGGCCAGAAAAGACCGCAGCTCTCCTCTCGTCGTGATCCGTTCCCGACCGCCCATGCGATCGGGAACGGACACGAGCGTGGCCACACCTGTTTCGACCATCACCGACCCCCCGGCAATTCGGGTGGAGCACGACGGCACCACCCGGCGTGAACCGCGGACCAGCTGTCGGTTCCTCCCCCGAGTACCGACATTGCGCTGAGCCACACGGACTTAGACGATCGTAAATCGTCTCCGTACATTCGTACAGTCAGATGTGACATAGTCCACTCGGCGTCGAGCGATCTCACAGCATCGCGGTCAGAGGCTCGCGTCCGCTTCCGGACCTTGCCGCTCGCGCGCATCGGCCCGACCCTCGTCGAAGGAGAGTCGCTGGAGCACCACCGGATCGCCGATGTCGGCGCCGCGACGCGCGGCGGCGAGCGTGCGGTCGAGTTGCTCGTCGAACACGGCCTCCCAGGTCCGTCCGGCCGACCAGTACGGGGCGGCGAACAGCGCGTCCTGGTCGACGTCGCGCTCATCGAGCAGCACACGCCGGATCGCCCGCACCGCGGACTCTTCCCCGCCCAACCAGAACTGCGTGTGGTCATCGACCGGCACGTGGTGCCGTGCCGAGTCGACGGCATCCGCAGTCGACGGTGCGGTGATCACGTCGACACGAGCACCCGAGATGGCTGTCCGGACGTCACCGACGGTCACGACCACGGCGGTCGACTCGCGCGGGAGTGACCTCAGGATTCTCTGCGCCGCAACCGATGAGGAGTCGTCGACGAAGAGAACGTGCCGGTGTGCGGTCGGTACGGCGACGAAGTCGGTACGCAGGCCGAACATCCACACGGCCGATCCGTTGCGAGCCCGATCGAACCACGTCCGCATCGCCCCGTCGTGGCGATGCCGCAGCTCGAGGTCGATGGTCCCGGCCACCGGGTCGCGCGAGCTGATGGTCAGGGCCCGCGTGAACATGGCAGGAGTCGTGACCTCGTCCACCCGTCCGTGGGCGTCGAACACCGGGCGGAATGCCTCGCCCGTCGGCTGTGCGGGGAAGAAGATCTTGACGGCGTCGGCCGGCAGCGTCGGGACATCGACACGCAGTCCCTCGCCGACGAAACGGGCGGTGCGGCAACCGTCGTCACCATCGACGAGTCCCGCGAGGGTGACCGCACAGTCGACCACCAGACCACGACGCTCGTCGAGGGTGTGGCGCAGATGTCGGCGGAGGTCGACCTCGGTGGCCATCAGCTGCCGGTCAGATAGGGCCGCAGACCCGACAGAGCGTAGTCGGTGGTGGCCGGATTGGGTTGCAACAGAACGGCAGCGAGATCCACGGGGATGACGTGCAGCCGACCTGATCGTGCGAGAGATGTGGACGAGACGGTGACGATGTCGGTGAACTGCCGTGGCGCTCCACCGAACACACTGATCAGGCCGACGTCGGCGGATCCCAGGACGCCGAGTTCCTCCTGGGACGCCGTGACCATGTCCAGCGCGGCACCCGCGCCGCCGGCATCCCGCATGTCGGCGATCGCGGACGGTATCCGCAGACCGAGGCGGCTGAAGAATCGTGCGCCCTGCGACTCCGGATCGGCCATCAGGTACGTGGTACCGGCGCTGAACTGACCGAAGGCGACTCGCTGGGCGCGTGAGGCCGCGTGTCGGCGGGTGAACTCGTCGATCGCGCGATCCGAGCGCTCCCGTAGCACCGCAGCCTGTTCGGACCTACCCAAAGCCCGACCGATCTGATCGACCAGCTTCTCGCCCGGGTCACGCAACGGTGCGTCGAAGTAGGCGATGGTCGGCGCGATCCTCGACAGACGGTCGTAGACGTCGTGGTAGCCGCTCTGTGCCGTCGTGGCCAGGATCAGGTCGGGATGCAGCGCAGCGATGGAGGTGACGTCGGGCCGAACCGAATCGAGGACCGTCACGGCCGGTGACAGTGCCGGCCGCACTCCCGGCCAGTTCCCGTCCGGGGAGGACGGGTTGCGAACGGCCCCGACCACCTGCGCTCCCAGAGCGGTCGCGATCTGCGTGTCCGCAGCCCCCAGGGTGACCACGCGTACGGGGTTCGCACCCACCTGGGCGCTTCCGAGCGCGTGGTCGATGCGAACCGACCCCGGTCCTCCCGGATCGTCGGATCGGCCCGTCGCACACCCCGCGAGCACGAGAATCGCCCCGATGACCGTGATGATGAACAGCCGACGTCGCGTCCGCATCCACCTTGCCCTTCGCTAATTTATGAGCTGGCTTCATTAAATTAGCGTCGAGAGTCGGCGAGAGCAAACCTCGGTGCCCGGCGCAGTAGGATCGACCCGTGGCCCCGCCTGACGAACGTCGCCGCGGACGGCCCAGGTCCGTGACCGCCGACGCGATCCTGGACGCCGTCGAGAGCGCCGGTCTGGACGGCTTCACCGTCTCCGGCATCGCGTCCGCACTCGGCGTCCGCGACGGCACGATCTACAACTACTTCTCCAGCCGACAGGCCATCGCCATGAGCGCCGGGACCCGGGCGCTGGCACGACTCGACCTACGCAGCGAGCACGGCGACGACTGGGTGGACTACCTGATCGGCGTGAACCTCGAGCTCCGTCGAGCGACCGCGCAGATGTCGGGCCTGAGCGGCTACTACCTGCACGGCCCGTACCTCCCGGAGACGCTCCAGGTGTTCGACCTCCAGATCGACCAGGTCGCGGGGCACCTCGGGCTCGATGTCACCGATCCCGCCGCGCGCGACTACGCCTTCATCTTGGCATCGTTCGCATCGACGACGACCCTGAACCTCCTGGGCGCGCCCACCGTGCCCGACGATCAGGTCCGTGCGATCCTCCGCTCGATCCTGCCGGCGCTGCACTCGACGCTGGCCGGCACGCCACCGACCGGGGTGTCGTGGAGCGCGCTGCGGTCGAGCCTGCTGAAGGACTCGCCGACGGCGGACTGATCTGCCCCCGATCGCCGGGCCATCCAGCATTCCGAGTGAGTGCGTGCGAAATCTGTACGAGAGCGGCCTGCCATCGACATATCGTCAACCGTCCACCGCTGGCGTACAGATTTCGTGCGGGCTGCGACGCCTGGATCGATCGAAGCGGCCCGGATCCGGCCGGTACGCCGGGCCGAGCCCGGGCCTCCGGCCCTTCCCGCTACCATCACCCGTACACGTGTACGGACGATGGCAACCAGCCCCGCCGCCGAGATCGCGCTCCATCGACCGGCATCGGGAGTCGGTGCCGTGACCTCGGGAGAACGACGACATGCCTTACCTCGGCCTGATCTACCTGGCGGTCCTGGTGCTCGCGCTCATCGACATCATCAACACCGACGACGCCCTGATCCGCGGCCTCCCGAAGCTCGGCTGGGTCATGTTGGTCGTCGTACTCCCGTTGATCGGCGCCCTGATCTGGCTAGCCTTCGGCCGACCGACCGCCGACGAGCGTCCTCGCCGCCAATCCGCCGGTGCGGCATCGCAGTTCCCGGAGTACGACAATCCGGGCCGCTACATCCCCGCGGACCCGGAGGCCGACCGCGAGTTCCTCCAGCAGCTCCGCGACCGCGCCGAGCAACAACGTCAGACCGCCCGCGAACAGCAGCGCCGTGCCGACGGGACGTCGGGCGAGGCGAGCTGACCGGTCGGGACCCTCACCAGGTCACAGGTATGCACCCGTCGGCAACGCGGGTACGTGTGCTCCCTCGGCAAGTACCGCGTAGAGCATGTCAGTGCTGATCGGGAGGTCATCCACATCCATGAGGATCGCCCGACGGACCGCCTCGCGAACATCGGCGCCAGACGTCCCTGGCGGGAAACGCCGTGCGACGGAGCCGATGTCAACGGTGTGAGCGATGCCGTGGAGACTTCGGCCGAGGATGGCCGCAACGGCCCCTTCCGACGGTGCGGGCACCTCGATGATGGAGTCGAAACGTGCTGCGCGGGTCGCTGCCCGATCCAGCGATCCCGGATCATTCGTGGTGGCGACGGTGAGGACGTCGTTGTGCCGCAGGGCGGTGTCCAGCGAGGTCAGAAAGCCGGCGAGGCTGTCGTTGTTGCTCTGCCCGCGACGCCCCACGTACAGGTCGACGTCGTCGAGCACCACGACGCACGGCCCGAGAACCGCGGTCTGCTCGTAGATCGCATTCAGGTACGTCGAGCCGGCCGCGGGTTCCACCACGATGACGGTGAACGCGCCCAGCAGCTCTCCCGCGATGGCGCGGGAGATGGCTGTCTTCCCGACCCCCGGCGGACCGGCGAGCATGATCCCGCGACTGGTACTGAAGCCAGCGGCGATCATCGTGTCACGCCGTGAGGACACCGCGCGGATGGAGAGGTCGATCTCGGCCCATACCGACGCGTCGACGATGACATCGTCTCGCCGTACCAGCGGCTCGTCGACGATGGCGAGGCGCAGACCGGAGTTGACCGACGCCCTGAGCATTTTCCCCCGCAACGGATTCGAACGCTCGATGCGCTCTCGCAACTCCGCCGCGATGCCCTGGCCGGTGAGCGGGGGCGAACCGGCAGCGGTCAGCACGGCGAGCGACGAGTTCTCCGCCGGCCCGTTGTCGGTCGAGATCTGCAGCGCCACAGCCACCGACGTCACACCAGGGATGCCGGCCGGGAATGCCAGTGTCATCTCGCTGGGAACCGACACGTCGCGGTCACCGACCCGATGACTCGTCCAGGCCGCCGGCTCGTCGTAGTCTCCGGGACCCACGATGGCGTCGTACGAGGTGACGAGTTCGTTCAGGACTATGCCCGCCGACACCACTGTCGACGCCGACAACGTCACGCGGTGCGCCACCAGATGCGCTCGGGTGGCGCCGAGGTGCTCGCGCAGGAATGCGTCGGTGCTCGTCGCATCATCGGTGGCAGCACCGAGCAGCACGCCGATCACGTGGACAGCGCGCCGTACTTGGTGTGGTTCGAGGGACAGGTCGATCTGAGTCATGGTCGTCGGAGATGCCGGGGTCGTAGTCGTCGTCTGCGCGTCGGCCGATTCCGCGAACCGCAGGCCCCGACGCGAAGACATCGGTTCTCGAAGGGGCCGGTCACGCTAACACGACGGACAAAGCAGTCGCGATCGATTACTGCTGAAGCATCACGGTTCTAGTGAAGTCGTGCCCGCGAAGGGTCGATCGAGCCAGCCGTCAGAACAGCCCCGACACAGGCGGCTCCGCGCCGGTGAGGACATGGTCGCCGATGACGCCTGCCTTGTGCGCGCGTGGATTGTGGTTGGCGACCGTCCTCGCGTTGCGCCAGTGGCGGTCGTAGTTGAGGTCGCGCGCGGTGATGGAGCCACCACCGACATCGAACAGGAGTTCCGCCGCCTTCAGCGCGGACTCGATCGCTACGTACTGAGCCTTGGCGACGTCGACAACCGCCTCGACCTTGTGCTCTCCGGTCGCACCGGGCCCGGTGGCCGCATCGAGGGTGCCTGCGGCCCGGAGCACACTCGACTCAGCCGCGTAGGCGCGTGCCGCGATCTCCCCGACCGCGTGTCGGACATAGGGATCCGATGTCGCCGAGTCCGCTGTCGAGTGGACGATCGGACGAGCGCGATGGACGGTGAACCACTCAGCGTCGGCGAGCGCGTTCTTGGCGATTCCGGCCTCGATCGCCGCCAAATAGAGTTGCTGGAAGGTCAGCACGTGACTACGTTCGCCGGTCGGAGCATTGCGCTCGACGATCTCGTCGGAATCGACCCACACGTCGGTGAGACGGGTCGAGCCACTGGCGGTGAGTCGTTGCCCCGATCCGTCCCAGTCGTCGATGACCTCGACACCCTCGCGGTCACGCGGGACCACGAACCACCGTGTCTCACCGTCATCGCCCTTCGCCGAGATGCGCAGCCAGTCGGCGAACAGGCAGCCGGTGCTGTAGTACTTCTCGCCGGTGACCCGAAACCCGTTTCCGTCGACCGTGTACCGGGTTCGGATGTCGGCATGTGCGGAACCCACCTCGCCGTGCGCTATCCCGAACAGATCTCCGCTCAGTATGTGCGGGTACCAGCGCGAGGCCTCGTGATGTGAGGTGCCGCTGATGATTCCCTCCACCATCCCGAAGTGTGGACGGATCGCCTGGGCGACGTTCGAGTCCGCCGCCGACAACGCGATCACGAACTCGATGGTCCTGACGATCGTCGCCCCAGGTCCGTCGTGATCGGCCGGCACCCGAAGCGCTCCCACCCCGGCATCCGCGAGCTGCCTGATCTGCTCGTACGGTAGCTGCCGATTGCGTTCTCGGGCTGCGGCTCCCGCTCCTATCCCACCCAGTAGGGCGTGGGCGGCGTCGATGATGTCGTCCGCCGTCTCGGCGACCCGGGGTCTGCGGATCGAGGTGGTGTCGCTGATGGTCATCGAGGATCGTTCCTCCGGGTGTCGTGGTCCTTGTTCAGGCGGAACAGTCGGCGGGCATTGCCTGCGGCGATCGCGCGTTGCTCGTCCGTGTCGAAGCCAGCGTCGGTGAACGCTGTGGTCACGGACGCGCGGCTGATGCCCTGTCGGATCGGCCAGTCACTGCCGGCGAGCAGGCGATCCGTTCCGACGACGCTCGCCAGATACCGCAGTTGCGGCGCATTGAACCCGGTGGTGTCGAAGAAGACTCCTGCAGTCGCGGGGTCGCGGGAGTCCGGACCCGACAGGCCGCGGCCCAAAAGGTTGGCGGCGAACGACAATGCACCGGCGCCGAGGGTCGTGAAGATCAGAGCGAGTCCGGGATGACGGGCGAAGACGTCACCGTGCAGAGCCGCCAACAGACTGAGCCCGTTGGTGACTCCCCGCCCGAATGCGTTGCCCCGCACACCTGCCGCGTCGACGAACGGAGCCGAGTCGGCGGCGAAGACGGGGTGGACGAACACCGGCACACCCAGTTCGGCGGCTGTGGCCAGTGTCGGGACAGTCTCCTGGGCTCCGAGGTGGCGGCGTCCCCGCGCCGAGTCGATGACGATGCCGTGCAGCCCCAGGCCCTCTGTTGCGTGCCGGATCTGCGCCACCGCGTCGTCACCGGCGAACGCATCCACGGTCCCGAGACCGACGAACGTGCCGCCGTTGTCGGCGACGACCTTCGCGAGATGCTCGTTCACGCGGGCGATCGAGGCGGTGGTGGGGATGACACTCGGTCCGAACAGCTGTTCCGGTGGAGCACTCAGGAATCGGATGGCAATGCCTGATCGCCTGCTCTCCACGACCAGGCCGTCGATGTCCGTCAACGTGTCGATGGGGAGGTGGGGACCGGGGCCGCCGGGCTGTTGCGGCCCGCCGAGTGAGGCCCCGGTCCACCACGCGGGCCGGAAATGCGTGTGTATGTCGATGATCTCGAGGTCAGCCGACGACACGGGCCGGCTCCTCGTCGCGATGGTCTGCGGCCTCATCACTGGACGGCACCTCAGTCGATTCGTGGCTGCCGGCTGCACTCGCACCATCGGGCAGCGTGACCGCTCGTGCGGCACGTTTCCTGGCGAGCGGTCCCGACACGCGGAGTCGATCGGGGCGAAGCAGCGCGAACCCTGCAGCTGCGACCAGGGATCCGAGGGTGAGCTGGATCAGACCCGCGCCACTCCAGCTGGTGAGGTCGACGAGCTCACCGAAGATGTACCCGGAGATCGCGCCGGGGGTGAACCAGCACACGACGAACAGTCCGGCCGCCTGCGCGGCCCTGGCGGGCGTGACGCTCTTGAGGAGCACCGCGGACATGTTGACGAAGATGATCCCGTTCGACACCACGCCGCCGGCGATGGCCCACGCCAGCTGCCAGGCGAAGCTGCCCGGGCCGGCATAGAGTGCCGCACCGATGGCCGCCATCGCCAGCTGGGATCCGACCAGAACGGCACGCGGATCGAAGCGGTCGGTCAGGAAGCCACCGAGGATCGACAGGAGTGCACCCGTCCCCGCGATCGACACGATGATCCCGACGGTCGACGTACTGAAGCCGTGATGTTCCTTGAGGAATGTCGGGTACATCCCGAAGTAGCCGAAACTCACGATCGACGCGATGACACCGACACCGACCAAGACGCGGGTGTTGTGATTCCACAGTCCGTCCGGGACGTTCGCGTCCGACACATCCTCGGTCTCCACTGCGGCGGCTGCGACCTCCCGATCATCGTCCTCGTTCCGCTCGGTGAGCCACGTGGGCACCAACAGGGTCACCAAGATCGCCGCCAGGACCCCGACGATCGCCAGGGCGATGAGTGGCGCGCGCCAGGTTCCGAAGGTCGACAGCAGTTGCGTCGCGACCACCGGGCCGATGATCGCACTGATCCCGTACACCACGTTCAACGAACCGACCGCTGCCGACGGCGTATTGGGCAGTGCTGCTGCCGCGACCACCAGCAAGGCCGTGACCTGCAGGGCCTCACCGACTCCCGCGATGGTCTGGGTCACGAGCATGCTCCAGAACCCGATGCCGAAAGCCGTGAGGACGGTCGCGACGGAGAACGTCAACGTGCCCACGACGATGATCGTCTTCCGCTTGAATCGGCTGAGCAGGAACCCGCCGGGAATCCCGGCCAGCCCGACGCCGAGTGCGAAGATCGTGGACTGCAGTCCGGCCTGCCCCAGGGTCAGATCGAAGTGCACCCGGATGTCGTCGACCACGAGTGGGAAGACGATCTTGTTGAGCGAGTTGACCATGTAGGCCAACATGAGGGCGCCGAGCAGCAGGATCAGCCGGGACGGTACGGCGCGTCTGGTGACGGCCGGTCGGGTGTCGGTCATGGGACGTACTTTCTGGTCGAGGAGGCCCCCGTCGGGCCGCCACAGGTCGGGTCGTCAGCCGTCGGTCTCCGCGTCGGCGAGCGAGCGGGCATTCGGTGTCCACGCCAGGGCCTTGGCGCCGACCGAGTGATAGAGCCACCGGGTCGACGAGTTGACCGAATGCGTTCGGGCGTTGCGCCAGTGCCGATCCAGTCCGAGATCGAGGTCGGTGCTGGAGGTACCCGTCAACTCGAACAGCCCGGACGCCACTTCGACAGCCGTGTCGGCGGCGAATCCCTTCGACTGATCGCCCGCAGAGTTCGCGACGCGGATCTGTTCGGGTGTACGTTCCGCACTCCGATACGCGAGGTCGACGAGTTGCGCGTTGCGCAGCAGCAGTGCCTGCGCCGCATCCACCTTGGTGAGCAGCCGACCGAACTCGTGGACGAGGATCGGATCGCGGGTGTCCCTGGCGGTCGCGGCCGGAGCGGCCCGAGTCGGACGGTCACCGATGAACCGTGTCGCGTCGTCGACAGCCGCCTGGGCGATGCCGACGTCGACCGCTGAGTCGACCACGTGGTCGACACCGGCGAAGATGCTCGCCGGACCGAACAGATCCGCCAGTTCGATGATGTCCGAATCATCGACGGCGACATCGTCGAAGGAGATGGAACCGCTGTGTGTGGCCCGCTGGCCGAAGGCGTTCCAATCATCGTTGACGGTGATCCCCGGCGCAGTGCCCGGGACCACGACGGCGATCTTCTGATCGGGTTCGGCGGTGACTCGTACGACGACGTGGTCCGCCGACCGCGCACCGGTGGTGTAGATCTTCACCCCGTCGAGCCGCAGTGTGCCCGAATCATCGCGACGAAGAACCGTCGTTCCACCACGGGGACCTCGAGCGTCGACCGTCGCATTGCCGATCCGCGCACCCGCGGCCACCGATCCGAGGAATCGCTCCTGCTGATCCCTGGTGCCCACCTCCCGGAGGAAGAAGCAGTTCAGCAGGTGCGGCAGGATCAGCTGAGCGACAGAGGGATCTGCGCGTGCAAGGATGCGGACCACCTCCGCGGCCGTCGTCAGGCCCGCATCGGTACCGCCGAACTCTGCGGGTGTCGTCAACCCCAGCAGCCCCGAAGCCGACAACGACCGGAGTTCGGCCTCGGGGTGGATGGCCTCGCGGTCGCGAATCGATGCCGCACCCGCGAAGTCGGCGGCGAGCCGGGACGCGACCCTGATCGCCTCGTCGTGTGCCCCGGGGCCGGGTGCGAGCGAACGCACCCGGCCCCGGGCGTCGAGCAGATCGGTCACGACGGCTGGCCTGCCGTCGCCGCGGACTCCTCCACCGACTCCTCCTCGGATCCGGCTCGGCGCCCCGGTCGGAAGCCGGCGGTGCTCGACCACGCGATCCCCAGTGCGACAACCGCGAGACCGAGGAGCAACCACGGGAAGTTGGCCGCGCCGATGGGTGTCAGGAGCACACCGCCGATCAGCCCACCGCCGGCGACCGCGAGGTTGAACACGGTGACCAACAACGAGATCGCGACGTCGGCGTCGTTGCCACCCACGTCGGCGGTGGCGGTCTGCAGGATCGTCGGTGCACCACCGAATGTCAGTCCCCACAGGGCGGTACCGATGTAGACGATCGCCGGCAGGTCGGTGGCGAAGGCCAGGATGAGTGCGGCGACCGCGAATCCGGCGAGACTCAGGATGGTCAGCGGGCGCAGGTGCGCATCGATCTTGAGACCCACGAACCAGACGCCGACCACCGAGGCCACACCGAAGATCAGCAGCAGCAGCCCGGTCTTGTTCTCACCTATTCCGACCGCCTTGGTGAAGGGCGCGATGTAGGTGTACAGGATGTTGTGCGCGAGAATCCAGACGAAGATCACGGCGAGGATCGGACGCAGACCGGGGATGGTCGCGACCTTCCGCAGCGGGGTGCGCTCCTCCGGCGGCTGACCCGGGAAGTTCGGCACTGCCAACCGGATCCAGATGAGCAGCACCAGCGCGACCGCGGACATCACCCAGAAGACCCCGCGCCAGTCGAGCAGGGTGCCGAGCCAGGCGCCCAGCGGGACACCCAGCGACAGCGCGATCGGTTGTCCGACACCGACCACCGCCATTGCCTTCCCTTGCTGATGCGGTGGCACCAGCCGTCGTGCGTAGCCCGCGAGCAGCCCCCAGATCACACCGGCAGCCATACCAGCGATGAACCTGGCCACCAGGGTGATCGCGTAGTTCCCCGACAGCGCGGTGATCGAGTTGAACACCAGCAACGCGGCAATGGTGGTGAGCAGCAGCGGTCGGCGTGCGATCCCGCGTGTGGCCGTGACTATCGGGATTGCCGCGACGACCGAGCCGAGGGCATAGAGGGTGAGCAACTGGCCGGCCAGGGACTCGGAGACACCGAGGGCCGAACTGATCTCGGGCAGCAACCCGGACGGCATGTTCTCGGTCATGATGGTCAAGAACCCGGACACCGTGAAGGCGAGCAGCCCGATGGTCGGGAAGGCGGATCGTTCGATGGCGGAGCGTGTCATCGTCGTTCGGTCCTCTCGTGATCTGGTTGGTCGGTTGTCAGTACCCGGGCGCCTTGACCAGGAACTCCTTGCGATGGACGATCTCCGGCTGGTACACGTCGGCATCCCACTGCTCCTGCTGGATCGCCTCGAGCGAGACCGACACCGCGGAATCGTCGACCTGGAACGTGCTGCGCACCAACGCCGACAGCTGCTCGACGAACCCGTTCAGCTCGGTGTCGGTGAAGGAGGCCGGGAAATGCTTGATGGCCACATGTGGCATGCGGGTCTTCTCCTTGCGTAGTTCGGTGATGATCGGTCGGGACAGTGCAGAGGTGACCGCCACGGCGGTGGCGTTGATGTGCTCGTCACGCAGGATCTGATAGTGATCGGCGAGCAGGCTCGCGGCCGTGTGGCGCAGTTCGGTGCCGTGTGCGTCGAGGAACGAATAGTCGTCGCCCGAGGCGCGGATCACGGTGACGTCGGTGTCGAGTCGGCGTCCGACCAATTCCTCGAAGGAGTACTCGAAGGAGTAGGTCTCCTCGACGAGTCGCGTGATGCGCTCGGCCAGTCCGCGATCGAGCCCGGTCCCCTCGGTGGCAAGGGCTGCCAGGAAGGACTCCCGGTCGACGCCCGCCGCCACGACCCGGTCTGCTGCCGCACCGTCGGTACGGGCAGCGAAGACCGAGTACAGGACCCGCGTGAACCGATCGTCCCGGTAGGGGCCGACTGCACCGTCGACGGGTTCATGTTGTTCGAGTGCGGGTGATCCCGGTGCGAGCAGGACCAGTCGGGCGACCCGCTCCCCGGCGGCCTCGAGTTGATACGCGGTTTCGAAGGCGACGCGCGCCCCGAAGGAGTAGCCGATCAGGTGATACGGACCGTGCGGCTGGATGCGGCGGATCTGGTCGATGTCGCTGCGGGCCATCGACACGATGTCGGCGTCCACGGCCTCCCCGGGATTCAGGCCGCCGGCCTGGATCCCGTACCACCGGTATCGTTCGCCGGCAACAGCATTCGCCAGGGTCCGCAGGTTCATCGGATAGCCGCCGAGGCCCGGCCATACGAAGACCGACGTGTCGCCGTCCCCGGCGAGCGGCACCGCGCGCGACAGGTCGCTCGGATCGCCGTCGGCGATGGCCTGCGCCTGTTTGACGATGGTGTCGAACTCGAAGATCGCCTGCACCGGCAGATCCACGCCGAGCTTGGCCTGCAGGGCCCGGGTCAGTCGTACTCCGTGGATCGAGTTGCCGCCCAACGCGAAGAACGACTCGGTGGTGGAGACCGGATCTGTGCGGCCGAGGATCTCCGCCCAGATGGCGGCCAGCTGGTGCTCGAGCAGGGACGCCGGTGCGGTGAACGGTCCGGCCGGTGCCCCGGCCTCCGCGCGTGCGGTCTCGGCGACCCGGAGTGCCGCCAGATCGATCTTGCCATTGGGGGTCCGCGGGAGTTCGTCGACGATCCTGATGACGTCGGGCAGCATGTAGTGCGGGAGCATGCCGGCGACGTCCGTGGTGATGATCTCGGTCGGCCCCTGGGTGTGCAGGGCATCCTCGTCCATTCCCGTGTGCGCGATCTGATCGGCCGTGATCGGGCCGCCCAGTGCCACATACGCCGACGACGTCTCCGAAGCGCCGTCGAGGGCCGCCACCCGGCGAGCTGCGGCGAGTGGGTTGCCGGAGAAGGAGCTGTAGCCC
The DNA here is from genome assembly GCF_000334455.1 of Gordonia soli NBRC 108243. Classification (GTDB taxonomy): domain Bacteria; phylum Actinomycetota; class Actinomycetes; order Mycobacteriales; family Mycobacteriaceae; genus Gordonia; species Gordonia soli. The sequence goes on along the minus strand of NZ_BANX01000005.1, from coordinate 123,705 downwards.
GACGACATCAGTCCGATACCGATCTGGTTGTGCTGCAGCCGCTGCAGGGCACGGCCCAGGTCGATGTAGGACTCTGCACTACCCGTCGAGGTCAGGATGACGCCGAACGACGCCTGATCATGAACACGCTGGTTGATGGCGATGACGTCCTTGCGTCGCAGCAACGGCGGCCCGGTGCGGACCAGACGGTCACCGACCCGCCGGTGGACACCGCGAGAATCCTCGGCGCCGGTGAACAGTTCGACCACATGATCTACCTCGTCCAATCTGTCCGCGATCGCCGACTGATCGACCGCCGGCAGTGACCAGGTGCCGATCACGAAGCGATCGTCCGGTTCTCCGCCGAGCAGGGCAGGGTCGACGCTGCGATGCTGCGGTGCCCCGACGATGTGTCCCGTCGCCGGCGCGACCGTGTCGAGGAGACCCAGCAGGTGCCCCGCCTCGAATCGCAGCACCTCGTCCACATTCGTCGAGTAGACCGACGAGATGACCGATCGCTGTCCGACCAATGTGAGCTCGACGCCGGGTCGCTGGTCCAGTGGCGACAGCGCATGGATGGGATGCACCGTGGCGGTACGGGGATTCAGGTAGTAGACAGCGTCGTCGAAGCCCGCCACGCCGGACACCCGCACGTAGACCTGGACGCCATAGAGCGCGCCCGGCGACGCATACGCGTACTTCGGCAGGAGGCGTTCTGCACTGTGTTGCTGCGTCAGCGATCGCAGGACGAAGGCCACCGTCTCGCCGGTCCACTCCGACGATGTCCGCGGCGGGAGTTCGTACGGCCGATGGATCAACCGATCCAGATCGGCGAGGCGGTCGAGATCGTCGGTGGTGGATGCGAAGGTCCGGTACGTCTTGCGGGAGAACGCCAGTTCGTACAGCAACTTCTCCTGGTCGGTGTCGACGTCCAGACGTACGCCCGCAGCGGTGTGGTCGTCACGCACGCCCAGGCCGGCGATCTGTGCCCGCACCTGTACCCGCGACGCCTTGGACTGGTGGTGTGCACCGTGGACGCCCTGGTCCATCAGCGATGCCTCGTGTGGGTTCAGCTCGACGTACGCGGAGAGTTGCGGTCCCGCACCATCGGGGCGATCGGTGGTGAAGACGCCCGCATGGCGTACCCAGTCGTGGGCTTCGAGGGTGCTGCGGATCTCGTCCAGCTCGACCCGGTAGCCGCGGAGCTTCACCTGGTTGTCGACCCGGCCCCGGAAGTGGAACACCCCGTCCGCGACATGCACCCGGTCCCCGGTGCGGTACAGACGGATTCGTTCCCCGTCCACCTCGCGGACCACGAACCGTCGGTCCGTCTCCTCCGGTCGGTGGCGATAGCCGGCCGCCAATTGCGGGCCGGCGATGGCCAGTTCGCCCGAGTCGCGGTCGGTCAGCTGCCCGTCCTCGCCGAGGAGGTGGAAGGCGAGCCCGTCGACCGGGGTACCGATGGCGACGACCGCGTCGCCGGGAGCGGAGCGAGCGGGACGCAACACAGTCGCGTCGCCGGGAGCGCCGGTGACCTCGTGGAAGGCCGCGTTGATGGTGGTCTCGGTCGGCCCGTACAGGTTGATCAGTCGCACCGACGGCAGGACGGACCGAGCGAGGGTGGCCAACCGGCCCGGGAGTGCCTCGCCACCACTGGCCAAGAGCCGGACCGACGTGCACGCCGCGAACTCCGGCTCTTCGCAGAGTGCCTGGAGCAGGGTCGGGACGACCTGCAGATGTGTGACCCGGTGGCCGATCACGGTGGCGGCGAGGGACAGCGGGTCGCGGTAGTCCTCGGGTCCGGCGGCGACGACCGCCGCGCCGGACACGTTGGCCAGGAGTTCCCACTGCGCGGCATCGAAGCTGATGGGGGTCTTGTGCACGATGCGCCCGCCGGGTCCGAGCTCCAGTTCGCGACCGATCCAGCTCAATTGGTGGTCGAGGGCCGCGTGCGTGATCTCGACGCCCTTCGGGGTGCCGGTCGATCCCGAGGTGTACAGGATGTACGCGATCCCGTCGGACGAAGCGAGGTTCCGGGGTGCGGCCTCCACGCCGGAGCCTGGAATCGCCACGACGGTGACCCCGAGGCCGACGACGACCGACTCGATGTCCAGCACGAGATCCGCCGGCGCCAGGATCACGTCGACGTCCGCATCGGACACCATGAACCGCAGACGGTCGTCGGGATAGGTCGGCGACAGTGGCACATAGGGGACGCCGCTGGAGAGGGCTCCCCACGCTGCGGCGACGAGGTCTGCCGAGGGCGGCGAGTAGAGGCCGACGGTCCGCGGGGAGGCGCCGGTCAGCGCACGCTGCACGGCGGCCGCAGCGCGACCGAGCGTTGCGAAGGAGACGGTGTCGGCGGTCGAGAGAACCGCCGGTGCGAGCGGGTTCGCGGCGAGCCGTTGGAGGAACCGGGCGCACAGATTCGACACCGCGTTATGTGAGGGGGGCATGATCAGTACTCCTTTCAGTTCTTCAGTGGGTCAGTGCTGTTCGAAAAGGGTTCCGTGACCGGGGAATCGGTCGGTGATGCCGAGCGTGCGCAATGCATGCCAGTAGAGGACCGCATTGTTGGACAGGACCGGCTTGCCGAGGAACGCTTCGGCGGATGCCGCGAAGCGGGCCATCGCCACGTTCGTGCCGACCTGCACGATCGCCTGCACGTCGGCGGAGTCGACAGCTGCGACCGCCGTGCGCAGACGGTCGGGTCCGATGTGGGAGATCGCGGCAGGTGTGCTCGCGCCCAAGCCCTCGATCCCGACCACGTCGAAGCCACTGTCGTCGAAGAATCGGCGAACTGTGTTGTCCCCCAACTTCACATAAGGGGTTATGATCGCGACCCGACGTAGGTCGCCGAGTGCGCCCAGGGCCGCACCGACGGCATCGGCGCTGGTGATCACAGGTCGGCCGCCGGCGTCCTCGCTGAACGCCGAGACCACCTTCGATTGTGCGTCGACACCACTCCAGAAGGCCTCTGGAGAGACTCCGACCGCGACGATATCCGGGTCGGCGGTGATCAATGATTCGATTGCGGGAGTTGCCGACCCGCGGATGTCGTCGAGGACCTGGTCGAATCCCGGGCGTTCGACCATCTCCGAGTTCGCGATGGTCATCCGCGCGATGTGGTTGGTGACGCCGATCGGCCGCAGATCGTCGATCTCGGGTTGTGCGGTGGTGTTGGTGGACGGGACGAGGAACCCGACCTTGGCGCGATATCCCTGACTGTCGGCCATCGCGTCACTCCGGCCGTTCGGCGAGATAGGTTGCGGCGAAGTCGTACTGGCCGTGGCCCTGTTCCTGCGCGGCGCGGTAGCGACTGAGTGCGCCAGCGGTGACCGGCAACCAGACGTCGGCGTCGGCGGCTGCAGCGGCGATCAGCTCGGCGTCCTTGACCGCGTTGTCGATGGTGAAGTTCGGCGCGAAGTCCTTGTCGAGGATCGCCCCGGTCTTGATTGCCCCGAAGGCCGACTCGAGCGGTCCGCCACCGACCACCCTCGTGAACAGTTGCGGATCGAGGCCGAGCGCCTCGGCGAAGCGCAGCGACTCGGCAATGCCGTTGGTGGTGGCCGAGATCAGGGTGTTGACCACCAGCTTCAGCTTGCTGGCGTCACCGACCGCATCGGAGACCCAGATGGTCGTCTTGCCGATGGCGTCGAAGATCGGATCGACCGTGGAGCGCACATCCTCCGCGCCTGAGGCGAGGATGACCAGCTGCGCGTTCTCGGCCGGCCCCTTGGTCCCCTGGATCGGGGCGTCGACCAGCTTCAGCGATCGCGCCGTTGCGGCATCGGCGATCTGCGCGATCCCATCGACGCCGACGGTGCTCACCTGAATCAGCACCGAGCCTGCGGCGAGGGCGTCACCCGCCTGGTCGAGGACCTCGAGCACGGCAGGTGCGTCCTTGAGGACGGTCAGGACGATGTCAGCGTCGGCAACCGCCTCGGCCGGCGTGCCTGCGACGCGGATGTCGTCGTCGGCCAGTCCCTTCGCCCGGCTGTCGGTGCGGTTCCATGCCGTGACAGCGAAGCCGGCCCGCCGCAGGTTCCGCGCGATCGGCGCTCCGATGGTCCCGGTCCCCAGAACCGCGATGGTCGGTGCAGTGGTGGTGCCTGTGGTCATGTCGTGTGCCTCTCGTTCGAATTGGAATGACCGGTACAGATAGTCCTCATGCAGACCCCGCTGGCCGTCGGGTAACGGTGACGGCGCGGGGAGTCGAGGTCAGCCCAGTGGGGCCAGACAGGTGTCGGTGGCGGAGGTGAGCCACTCGGCCCGTTGGTCGGGTGCGATGCCCTTGGCCACGACCCGCAGGCCCTGGATCAGGGTCACGATGAGCCGCGCGGTCGCCACGGCGTCCACCGACTGGTCGAGGTGCCCTAGCGACTGAGCGCGTCGGAGGGCGGTGCGGATGGTGCGGGCGAGGGTCTCGAGGTTGAACGAGGTCAACGCCGTGACCTGCCCGTCCCGACCGCCGAACTCCAGTGCGGCGTTGGCGACCATGCAGCCTTGACCCCCCTGGGTGCCGAGCTCGTCGTCGATGACCGATCGGACGAAGTCGCGCACCGTGGCGAGCGGCTCGATCGAGGCCTCGATCAGTGCGTAATCCTCGGTGCAGCGCGCGTGGTACCGACGGAGCGCGGCCAGGTAGAGCTCTCGCTTGCCGGTGAAGGTGTTGTACAGGCTGCTCTTCTGCAGTCCCATCGCCTCGGTCAGATCGTGCACCGACGTGTCGGCGTAACCCTTCTCCCAGAACACACCCATCGCGATGTCGAGGGCGCGGTCACGGTCGAAACTCACTGTCCGCACGGCTGCTTCCAATCTGTACCAGTCGGTCCGATTACAGCGAGGACGCTAACTGGGACGGATGACCGGGAACACCAAAAGAACCATCGTGAATCTGGGAGGCGGCTCCGCAAGCACGTTTGCTGCCGGACTGGTCCGGTGTGTCCGATTCCGCGAGGGACTATGTGATGGGAGACACGTCGAGGCTCTTCGCGCAGGGGCGCTCTCGGGGCTCTCCAGTCGTCTGCGCGCGGTTCTACCGTCTGCGAGCAGAGCTTTGTTCGCACACGGTAGAAGTGTTCGCAGATGGTTCAGGACTGGCCGCTCGCGCGACGCCGATCAGTGCCCACAACGTGGGCCGGGCGCCGGTCCTGCGCCTAAGTGAGCTCTGCGCGAAGGAGTTCGGCGCCATCGGCAAGGGCGACCATCTTGTCTCGGGCGACGCGCCGCGAGAGCGGGGCCATCCCACAGTTGGCACTCGCGTAGAGCTTGTCCGCGTCGACGAAGGGCAGGGCGCTGCGCAGCGTCGTGGCCACTTCCTCGGGCGTCTCGATCGTGTCGCTCGCCACGTCGATCGCTCCCAGCATGACTTTCTTGCCTCGGAGCAGTTCGATCACTTCGACAGGGACCCGCGAATTGTGGCTCTCCAGTGACACGATGTCGATCGATGACTGCTGCAGCAGTGGGAACGACTGTTCGTACTGGCGCCACTCGGCGCCCAGCGTCGCCTTCCAATCGGTGTTGGCCTTGATGCCGTAGCCGTAACAGATGTGAACGGCGGTCTCGCAGTTCAGCCCTTCGGTGGCACGCTCGAGCGCAGCGACTCCCCAGTCCTTGAGCTCGTCGAAGAACACGTTGAACGCGGGCTCGTCGATCTGGATGATGTCGACGCCGGCCGCCTGCAGGTCCCTGGCTTCTTGGTTCAGAATCGTCGCGAACTCCCACGCGAGCTGCTCGCGACTCCGGTAGTGGTCGTCGAAGAGCGTGTCGATCATCGTCATCGGGCCGGGGAGAGCCCACTTGATCGGCTGATCTGTCTCGGCGCGCAAACGTTTCGCATCCGCTGCGAACACCGACTCCTCGCGGCTCACCGCTCCGACAACGGTCGGGACACTCGCGTCGTAGCGGTCACGAATTCGCACGGTCTCGCGACGGTCGAAGTCGACGCCGCCGAGGTGCTCGATGAACGTGGTCACGAAGTGCTGACGCGTCTGCTCACCGTCGCTGATGATGTCGAGCCCCGCACGACTCTGATCGTGTGCCGCGAGTGTTTGGGCGTCGAGTTTGCCTTGCCGCAGTTCATCTCCGTGCAACTTCCACGGCGACCAGAGCTTCTCCGGCTCCGAGAGCCACGAGGGCTTGGGCAGGCTGCCGACGATCGCGGCGGGGAGGAGTGTGTTCATCTCGGGTACCTCGGGTCTCGTGTGGTCAGGCCGATTGCTTTGTCGCCCACTGCTCCAGGACATCGCCGTACGGCTTCATGAGACTCATCTCGGTGAACTTTCCCTGGGTGGTCGCAAGCTGAGTGCGCTCGACACGGTCGTAGGTCACCTGCGGGAGTGAGTAGTTCTCGTAGCCGAGACTCGGCCGGTACACCTGTGCCGCGGCCGTGTTCGCGTTGTAGATCTCTGGACGGTAGATCTTCTGGAACGTCTCCATCGTCGCCACGGTCCCCGCGAGCGCGATGAACGAATAATCGTTGAGCAGGTCGCCGTGGTGGTAGAAGGCCAGCGGAGCGACCGAACCCGGAGGCATGAAGTACCGGACTGTGAGGCCCATCTTCCCGAAGTACTGATCGGTGAGCGACAGCGCATCCGCGGCATACTCCGCCCCGAGGATCGGGTGATGGTTCGTGAGCCGGGTGTAGGTCCGCGACGTCGAGACGCTGATGCAGATGACCGGAGGCTGGGAGAACCGTTCCCGATACTCATCCGATTCGAGGAAGCGCTGAAAGACCTGTCCGTGCAGATCGCCGAAGTCGCTGGGGACACCCGTCGCCTGGTACCCGGGGAGCCGAACACTGAAGTCGTAGTCGCGAATGTACGAGGAGAAGTTGTTCCCGACGATGCCCTCCGTACGGGCGCCCGTGGCGGTCTCGACAACGTCTACGTCGAGCACCTCGATCACCGGAAACGCTGCTTCGTCCCCAGTCGACGCACGATGGAGATCCACCGAGACGATGTCGAGTTCGAGTTCGTAACGGTCACCGCGCGGATTGTCCCAGTGGAGCAGTTGGTTGACCCGGGTGTTCATCATCGTCACCGCGTTGCGCAGGTTCTGCTGACGGTCCTCGCCGCGTGCGAGATTCGCGAAGTTCGTCGTTCCCCGCGAGTTGCTCGACGGAGTGTAGTCCTCGTCGAAGCGCGTCGTGCCGATGCTGAAGACCCATTCGTTCGTCATGCTGACCTGATGCCCCAATCACTGAGCAGAGTGAATCGGCGACCGATCTCCGCACGATTCACCGGCTGAGTTTGCGTTTGCGGTGCGCTTCGATCCGAAGTTCGCGACGGTCGAAAGCCGTTGGCTCACGCCGCGACTCCCGGGGAGCTCGTAGCCCGGAAGCGGCATTGCCGTCAGTGTATGGAGACCTACCGCGATAGCCTAATTACCGCTGGTGATGGCTAGACATAGGCATTGGCTATGTCAGAAGATCGACCCCAAATCCCGAGACGACGTCGCGCATCTCCGACACGAACCGTTGAGCCTGGGCGGTCAACGAGACCGAGGCGTGCCCGATCCAACCGATCTCGATGCGCTCGTCCACGTCGAGCGGAACGGCGACGATCGACGGATCCAGATCGTCGGAGATGATGCCGGTGGAGATGGTGTAACCGCCGAGACCGATCATCAGGTTGAAGATGGTCGCTCGATCACTCACGCGGATCTCTTGCTTCGACGATCGCGTCGAGAGGATCTCTTCGGCGAGGTAGAACGAGTTGTTCACCCCCTGGTCGAACGTGAGCTTGGGCACGTCCTCGAGGTCCTTCAGCGTCACACGCGGCTGCCCTGCGAGAGGGTTCGTGCGAGCGATGAAGATGTGCGGTGACGCGAAGAACAGCGGCGTGAACACCAGCCCCGCTTCGCGGATCAGCTTGTTGATCACGCTTGCGTTGAACTCGTTGCGATAGAGCACACCGACTTCGCTGCGCAGCGTACGAACGTCCTCGATGATGTCCCACGTTCGGGTCTCGCGAAGACTGAACGCGTACTCAGCGGCTTCAGAGGCTTTCACCATGCGGGCGAAGGCATCGACGACGAACGAGTAGTGCTGGGTCGATACGGCCAAGAGCCGGCGTGAAGGGCCGCGCCCGAGATACCGCTGTTCCAGAAGTTCCGACTGCTCGACCACCTGGCGCGCATAGCCCAGGAACTCCGCACCGTCGTCGGTGAGGGTCACCCCCCGATTCGAGCGGATGAACAGCGCACGTCCCAGCCGACTCTCGAGATCCTTCAGCGCCGCGGACATGGTCGGTTGAGCCACGTAGAGCACGTCTGCCGCAGCACTGATCGATCCCTCCGCTGCCACTTCCACGAAGTAGCGCAGCTGCTGCAGGGTGATCCCGCGCAGCGCTCCCGCGGCGTGACGTGCCATGGCAAGAGACTATCGAGGCTCCTGGACTCGCGGCAGTCCGTGGGTGCCCGACACTCAGTTCAATGGATCTCGCAGGTGCAGGTGTGTTCTCCGGACGGCCCGGCGCCGCGCCTGCGCGCATTCCTACCGTCTGCGGGCAGAGCTTTGTTCGCAGGCGGTAGGGATGTTCGCAGACATGGCTGTTCGCTCCCGAAACCACCGTTCGCTCCTGATGTTTCGGGAGCGAACGGTGGGTACGGAGCGTAGACGGTCTCACTGACGCCGAAGCGCTCAGACGACGAAGCACAGACTGCCCGTGTTGATCCCGCGGCCGACGGTCACGGTCTGACTGAACCTCGTCGGCCCGTCGACCGGGTTGATCTGCCGCGCCTTGACGAACTTGCCCGGCCCGGGATCGGTCGGCGTCCACTGGATGGTCGCGACACCGTTGCTGGAGACGCTGGTACCGATCTGCACATCGTTCTGATCCCGGAACCGGACCGTCTTGCCGGTGGGCGCAGTGGCCCGGACCTCGTATTGGCAACTGGTGCCGACCATTCCGGTCGGACCGGGCGTGATGGTGACGGTGCCGACCGCCGCGTTCGACGGTGCGGCGACGACCAACGTCGCCGCGGCAGCTCCGAGTACCGCGCTCGCGGCTCCCAGCGTTCTGATCCCGCGGCGCCCCCGAGTGATGCTGGACATGATGACTCCTCTGGTGGTGATGACCGTGCGGTGGGCCCGCACCTCACTCAGAGTCGTCGACCGGCCGCCTGAACGAACGAGTGGCGGCACACGCGGATTTCGATCGGGTGACTACTCGGATGGTCGAGGAGTACGTGGGTCGGGGCGGGAGGGGTGCATGCGGCATCCGTCGATGCGTCCGACCGCGACATCATCGCAGCATGGAGAGATGGTGAATCGCAGCGGGATTCGCGCCCGCGCCCATCACCCCCGCGCCATGTCCACGAAGCGGGACAGGTGCAGCTGGTGGGCCACGGTGATGGTGGCGGTGGGGCCGTTGCGGTGCTTGCCGAGGATGATGTCGGCCTCGCCGGCGCGGGGATCGTCGCGCTCGAAGGCGTCGGGACGGTGGAGGAGGATCACCATGTCGGCGTCCTGCTCGAGTGAGCCGGACTCACGGAGATCGGAGACCTGGGGGCGTTTGTCGGTGCGCTGCTCGGGACCACGATTCAGCTGCGAGATCGCGACCACCGGGACCTCGAGCTCCTTGGCGAGGAGCTTGAGCTGACGAGAGAACTCCGAGACCTCCTGCTGACGGGATTCGACCTTCTTGCCCGACGTCATCAGCTGCAGGTAGTCCACGACAACGAGTTTGAGGTCGTTGCGCTGTTTCAGGCGACGAGCTTTCGCGCGGATCTCCATCATCGTGAGGTTCGGTGAGTCGTCGATGTAGAGCGGCGCCTCCGAGATCTCGCCCATGCGGCGGGCGAGTCGGGTCCAGTCGTCGTCGCTCATCGTGCCGGAACGCATGTCGCCGAGCTTGATCTTCGCCTCCGCCGACAGCAGACGCATCACGATCTCGGTCTTGCTCATCTCCAACGAGAACATCGCGCTGGCCAGGTGGTGTCCCACCGAGCACGAGCGCAGGAAGTCCATCGCGAGCGTCGAGTTGTGGGTCGGCACCATCGCCTCGCCGGCGAGGTACAGGTGCTCGGCGTTGTCGACCTGGACGCAGCGCACCGGCACCGGGTCGATCGGTCGGATCGCGGTCACCCGGCGTACACCCGCGGGACGTCGGAGTTCCTTGTGCCGCACCGCCTTGTGGTGCACGGTGAAGACGTCGTCGTCGGCATCGACGCGCAGCCAGCCGGTGGTGGATCGCTTGTAGGAGTAGCCCAGTCCGGCGACGAGATCAGCCACCACACCGGTCATGTGGCGGGTCGCTGCCGGAACCGTGATCCAGCCGTCGTCATCGACGGTCGCCCGCGCGTCGAGCAGGCCCGCGAGCAGCGCGCGACGCTGCGCGACGGAACCGCGCAGGTACTCGTAGGGGATGCGGCCACCGAGGTCGGCCATCAGCGTCATCACGTCGACCGGCCCCTCGGCGTCGATACGCATCGCGATCTCGGGATCGTCGAAGGCCATGCCCGCCAGCGCCGCGACCGTGTACGGGCCGTACGCGAATCGCCTGCGCGGCAACTCGAGTGGCTTGGTGTTGCGGATGATGGCGCAGCCGACATGTGCCCGCATACCCGAGGTGGTGATCACCTGGCGTTTGTTGTCGATGTCGGCGACCCACTGGTGCTCTTCGTCGGCGACCAGGACGGTGCCGTCGTTGAACTCGACCTCGAAGCAGGGGCGCTCGGTCATGACGTCGGTGGTGGCGACCACGCGCGTCGGGCGGCCGTTGGCGTCGATGAGCCGATCGCCGACGCCGACCTTGCCCATGGTGGTCCAGCCGGTCGGGGTGGGCAGCGGGGTGTCGAGAGCCAGCGCCTTGCCGACACCTGGTCGGGCGGCGACGATGATCATCTGACCGGGATGCAGGCCGTTGGTGATCTTGTCGAGGTCGGCGAAGCCGGTCGGCACGCCGAGGGAGATCCCGCCCCGGGACGCGATGGAGTCGATCTCGTCCATCGTCGGCTGGAGCAACTCCTCCAGCGGCACATAGTCTTCGGCCGTGCGTCGCTCGGTGACCTCGTAGACCTCGGCCTGCGCGCGGTCGACGACCTCGGCGACGTCCTGCCCCTCGCCACCGGCATAACCGAACTGCACGATGCGCGTACCGGCCTCGACCAGTCGGCGCAGGATGGCCTTCTCGGCGACGATGTCGGCGTAGTAGCCGGCGTTGGCGGCGGTGGGCACCGTGGAGATCAGCGTGTGCAGGTACGGGGCACCGCCGACCCGGCGCAGCTCGCCTGCGCGCTCGAGTTCGGCCGCGACGGTGACCGCATCCGCGGGCTCACCCTTGCCGTAGAGCTCCAGGACCGCGTCGTAGACGGCCTGATGGGCGGGTCGATAGAAGTCGTTGGACCGCAGCTTCTCGACGACGTCGGCGATCGCGTCCTTGGACAGCATCATTCCGCCGAGAACTGACTGCTCGGCGACCATGTCCTGGGGCGGCTGCCGACCGAAGTCCTCGGTCGGGATCTCGTCCCGCGCCGCGTCATGCCCGCGGTCGTCGACAACTGCCACGCCAGTCAAACCTCTCGCAACGATCGGGCCGCTCGTCGTCGAACACCCCGACTCCGTGACGTCCTCGGAGCGGGGCGCACGCGGGACGTCGGTGTCATCGCTCCGTGGTACCGGAGAACTCCGACACTCATCGGCGCGAGGCGCGTGAGCGTGGGTCCCGATCGGCTCCAGGAAGCACTGAGGGCAGACGATAAGGCCCCTTCGCGCCCCACCTCAAACCGAACTGTGAGCAAACCTGGGGACCAACTGTGGACGAAGTGTGGAGCGCGCAGGACGCGTTGTGCAGGGGCTGGGGACAAACTGGGGAATTATTCTGTGAGCAATGCAAACTCTGCAGGTCAGAGGCTTGGTTCGTTTTCCACAGCATGACTTTTTAGGGTCGTCGGCGTGTCTCTCCGAGAGCGCCGTTCGGCGTGTTGCGGTGCCCTGACAACTGCCTGAGTCGGAAGCCGAGATGAACATCGAGTGTGATCTGGGTTACAACCTGCATTTTTCCGCGACCGACCTCGGTTCGCGCGGACTTCTCTCGCAGATCGCTCCACAGCTTTACACACCTGTGGTGCAATACCGACTGTGAGCAAGGTGGGTGGGGTCCGGCGTGTCGCGGTCGTGATCATGGCGGCAGCAGTCGTCGCGGTGACGCCTCAGTTCGCCATGTCCGCGGCGCCGGCATCGGCCGCCCCGCCGCTGACGATGCCGGTCGAGTTCGACCTCGCCCGCTATCAGCCCGTCAACCCCGAGCGCTACCGGGCACTGGCCTACGCCGACAACGGCCGCGGGTACTTCACCGCGGGTCGATGGACGTGCCAGTTCGGCCCCACCTATCGCTACGTCGGGTGCAGGGGCAAGCCTGCGACGGCGCCTCCCGGCACCCTGGGCGTCGCGATCTCGGGCGATCAACAGGGCCCGTGGTGGGTCATCAACCGGCCGGACAACCGTCCGACGTACCGGTTCGCCATCCCGAGCGGGTTCCGTCCGCCTCAGCTGGCCGTGGGGAAGCGCATCACCTTCGGCGGCACCACGTGCACGGCACCGCGTCCCGACGTCGTGGCCTGCCGTACGGGAGGCCGCGCGCTGATCCTCACGCCGTCCTGGCACAAGTTCTTCTTCCCCGCCCGCGACACCGCGCACAGCGCCAATCCGCCCGCGCGGTTCCTGCCGCCGCGGCTGCAGTACTGGAATCAGCTGCCGGCCACGCCGCCGATTCCGCGCTGACGCCGACCACCGCCCGGCTCGAACCGTCGCACCGCCGTTCTTCCGCGCCTTCTTCTTCCGCGCCCTGCAGTCGGCGGAGGAAGCAGTTCGGGGCGGAAGAATGCGAGGGACGGGGACCCGACCCCGGACACGACGACGCCGGCCGCCCCATTCCTGGGACGGCCGGCGTCGTGTGTGTTCGAGCGGGCTCAGCCGGCGACGACGGCCAGCTGGACGGTCGCGGAGACCTGCGGGTGCAGGTTCACGATCACCGGGTAGCTACCGGTCGACTTGATGTGCCCCTTGGGCAGCTCGACGGTGCGCTTGTCGACAGTCGGGCCGCCTGCGGTCTTGATCGCACCGGCGACATCCGACGCGGTGACCGAGCCGAAGAGCTTGCCCGAGTCGTGGGTCTTGACACCCAGCGAGACCTCGGCGAGGCCCTCGAGGGCCTGCTTCAGCTCGTTGGCGTGATCGAGTCCGCGGACCTCGCGAGCCTCCTGCGAGCGGCGGATGCCCTCGACCTGCTTCTGTGCACCGCGGGTGGCCTTGATGGCCAGGCCGCGAGGCAGCAGGAAGTTGCGTCCGTAACCGTCCTTGACCTCGACGGTGTCGCCTGCCTCGCCGAGGTTCTCCACGGCGGCGGTGAGGATGAGCTTCATGTTCTTGTCCCCTCCCGCTTATCGGCTGGTCGACGTGAAGGGCAGGAGTGCCACCTCACGCGAGTTCTTGACGGCCACGGCGACGTCGCGCTGGTGCTGCACGCAGTTGCCGGTCACGCGACGCGAGCGGATCTTGCCGCGGTCGGACAGGTAACGACGCAGGAGCGCGGTGTCCTTGTAGTCGATGTCGGTCTTCTTGTCCTTGCAGAAGCTGCACGCCTTGGTCTTGGTGACCTTCTCGACGCGTGGCTTCCGGCCACCTTTTGCTTTTGGCATGTGTTACTCCAGTCAATGCGGTCGGGTGGCGCCTCGATGAATCGAGGTGCACCCGGCGAAATCTAGAAGGGGGGTTCGTCGTCGCCGCCACCGAAGGACCCGCTACTCGCCGGGGCGCTGCCCCACGGATCATCGGCGACCTGCTGGTTCGATCCGCCGCCGCGGCTACCGCCGCCGGAGGAACCGAACCCGCCGCCACCACCACCGCCGCGCGAGGCCTTGTTGACCTTGGCGGTGGCGTAGCGCAACGACGGACCGATCTCGTCGACCTCGAGTTCCACCACGGTGCGCTTCTCACCCTCGCGGGTTTCGAAGGAGCGCTGCTTGAGGCGGCCCTGCACGATGACGCGCGATCCCTTGGTCAGACTCTCGGTCACGTTCTCCGCAGCGTCACGCCAGATGTTGCAGCGGAGGAACAGCGCTTCGCCGTCCTTCCACTCGTTGGTCTGGCGATCGAACGTGCGGGGTGTGGACGCCACCGTGAAGTTGGCAACCGCAGCGCCGGACGGCGTGAACCGTAGTTCCGGGTCGGCGGTCAGGTTGCCGATGACGGTGATGACCGTGTCGCCTGCCATGGGAATCCCCTCGGATCGTGGTTGGGCACTCGCTGATCGACGTGCACCGGGTGTGTTGTGGTCTGGTGACCTCAACCCTATGGCCCGGTACCGACGCGTTCAGTGGATCGGCCGAAAGGTCTTCTCGACTACTTCCGGAGGACCTTGGTGCGCAGCACGGACTCGTTCAGCTTCAGCTGACGATCGAGCTCGGTCACCGTCTTGGGTTCGGCGTTGAGATCGATGACTGCGTAGATCCCCTCGGTGTGCTTGAGGATCTCGTAGGCGAGACGGCGCTTGCCCCAGATGTCGACACCGTCAACCTTGCCGCCATCGTTGCGGACAACGTTGAGGAAAGTATCCAGTGAGGGTGCGACGGTGCGCTCGTCCAGGCTCGGATCGAGGATGACCATCAATTCGTAGTGACGCATAAGACCACATCACCTCCTATGGGCTAATCGGCCACGGACTGTCCGTGACAGGAGGGTCGCCTGCGTCGGCAACCCCTCCAAGATACACGACGCACCCGTGACCAGCGAAATCGTTCTCCACCGACGTACTCGGTGGCCGTCCGCGGACACCAACCGCCTACCCTGATGCCCATGTCTGCCCCGCGTGCCTCCGTGCCAGCGTCGCGGACGGGCTCCCCGACGGATGGTCCGGCCGCCGCCGGTTCGCTCTCCTCGCGGGTGGGCTCGCTGCTGTCGGGTCGCGGGAACATCGCGCTCGTCCTCATCGTCTCGCTGCTCCTCACCAGCATCGCGCTGCTGTGGAGCTACCACGCCAAGATCAAATGCGGCGGCGAGCCATTCTTCCCCGACGGTAGGAGCAAACACTGGCCGGTCGGCGATCCCGACGCCGCGATCCCCTGCTACTCGGACCTGATGTACCTCTGGATCGGTCGGGACATCAACAACCACGTCTTCCCGTTCATCCACGGCGGCATCAACGCCGACGGGACGCTGTTCGGCGGCGTTGTCGAGTACCCGGTGCTGTCCGGCGTACTGATGTACCTCGGCGCGATCGGCGCACACACCGACACCGAATTCTTCCAGCACTCCGTGCTCGTGCTCATCCCGTTCGCCATCGCGATCACGATCATGCTCGCCCTGCTCACCCGCTGGTGGGTGCTGCTGTGGGCGGCCACTCCGCCGCTGGTGCTCTACGCCTTCCACAACTGGGAGCTGCCGGTGGTGTTCACCGCCGTGGCGGCCGTGGCGGTGATGGCGTTCGGCGGGTCCCGTCGTGCCGACGGTGAGCGTCGGCTCTCGTTGCGCACCAGCGCGATACTCGCGGCGATCCTGCTGGCCGTCGGATTCTGTCTGAAGCTCTATCCGGGATTCTTCGTGCTCCCACTCGCGGTCTACGTGCTGACCCGCGGCCACGACGGGGCAGCTGCGGTGGCCCGTCGCGGCCTGGACTGGGTCGGCGCGATCTGGGTGGCCGGTGCCGCGACCATCAGCGTGATCGCCATCCAGGCGCCGTTCATGATCCTGGGCTTCGAGGGGTGGAAGGCCGCACTCAGCTTCCAGGGGAAGCGTCAGGCCGAGGTCGACACGAACTCGATCTGGTACTGGGGACTGCGCCATCTGACCGGTGGTGAGACCGACACCTACCACTCGCTGGTGGGGGTGCTCTCGCCCGCGCTGATCCTGCTGGCTTTCGTCGCATCGGTCTTCCTGGGCTGGAAGGTGTTCCAGCGCACCGGAACCTACCCGTGGATCGGCGTCTGCGGGTCGATGCTGGCCGGCTTCATGCTGTTCCACAAGGTGCACTCACCGCAGTACACGTTGTGGATCCTCCCGCTGTTCGTGCTGCTCCAGGTGCGCTGGCCCATCATCCTCGGTTACCTCCTCGCCGATCTGGCGTTGGACCTCACCATCTTCCGGCTGTTCGGCATCTACACGTCGGGCTCACCGATGCAGTGGTGGGTGATCGGCGGCGTGAACTTCGGCGTCTGGGTCCATGCGGTCCTGTTGGCGATCCTGCTGGTCGCCTTCGCCCGTGCGCCACTGCGTGAACCGTTGCGGTCCCTGATGGCCGGCACCAACCGGGACACCTCGGCGAGCGTCCCGGCCGACGACACCGACCCGGATCCACTCGACCCCACCGACGATCGCGAGGAGAGCAGCGTCCGATGAGCGAATGGCTCGGTACACCGACGCTGACCGCGGGGCGGATCACCCTGCGCCCGTTCACCGCCGACGACACGGCCGACCTCGCACACGTGGTCGGCGAGCCCGACCGGTTCCGGTGGTCGCCTGGCGTCCCGACCGACCACGCGACCAGCCATCACTTCATCGCGACGGCGCGGGCCGACCCCGAGTCACGTGTGGCCTTCGCCGTGCTCGACGGCGAGCAGCTGGTCGGGAGCACCAGCTTCTACGACATCGACCCATCGAATCTGTCGGTCGCGATCGGCTACACCTTCTACACCGAGAGCGCGCAGGGCACCATCGTCAACCCGGTGTCGAAACTCTTGTTGCTGCAGCACGCCTTTGAGACCGCGGGTGCAGTACGCGTGGTGTGGCACACCAACGAGAACAACACGCAGTCACGCGCCGCGATCGCCAAACTCGGCGCCACCTTCGAGGGTCTGCTCCGCAAGCACCGTCGATTCGGCGACGGTTGGCGCACGACGGCTCAGTACGCCATGACCGACGACGACTGGCCGACCGTGAAAGCGGCTCTGCGCGAGCGGATCGCCGCGCTCACGTAGTCCCGCTCACGCAGCCCTCGGTGTCGATGTCCGACACATCCGGCTCGGTGATCGCGGGCTCGGCGACGGTCGGGTCGGGAGCCGGATCGGCGAGGGTGCGGGCGATCACCGAAAGCCGTTCCAGGAACAGCCGTTCGTCCAACTTCTTGCGGCGCATCCACATGGTGACCTCGGAGTTGCACTTGCTGGTGTTGCAGGATCGGCAGGCCGGCACCACGTTGCCCACCGTGTACCGACCGCCGACGGAAATCGGCTGGACGCAGTCGCGTTGGAGCGGCGTGTCGGTCGCTCCGCAGTAGGCGCACCCGCCCCACGCGGAGCGCACACGTTCCCATTGCACGGGGGTGAGGTCGTTGTCGGCGGCCAGCATCCGACGCCGTCGGCGACGATCCGCTCGACCGCGTCGACTTCTGGGGTGCGCCATCCTCAGATCGTAGGGCGCGGATGCCGGGCCTGGCACGACACCACCGGCAAGCCGGCACGACCGCACCACCGGCAGGTCGGCACGACCACACCGCCAGCGGGCCGGCACGGCCTCGGCCGATCCGCCGGATCGGCTCAGAACTCGCCGTGCACCACCACCCGGGTACGGCCGGTGACCGAGCCCTTCAGGATCGAGTGGATCGACTTCGGCAGGGCGGTCACCGCGACGTCGGTGGTCACGGCGTCCAGGTGCCGGGGCTTGAGGTCGCCGCCGAGACGTTCCCACAGTGCACGGCGGGGTGCGATGGGCAGCAAGACGGAGTCGATACCGGCGAGGGTGGCACCGCGCAGGATGAAGGGGTGGACCGTGGTCGGGAGGTCGGCGCCGCCGGCCAGACCCGACGCTGCGACGATGCCGCCGTACTCCACTGTGCTCAGCACGTACGCCAACGTCGTCCCACCCACGCAGTCGATGGCACCCGCCCACCGTGACTTGCCCAGAGCGCGGACCTTCTCGCCTTCCTCGGGCACTCGACCGATCACGTCGGACGCTCCCAGAGTGCGGAGGAGGTCGGTGGCATCAGCCTTGCCGGTCGATGCGATGACCTCGTATCCGGCCGCCGCGAGCAGGTCGACACTCACACTGCCGACGCCGCCACTCGCACCGGTCACCAGGATCGGACCGTCGGACGGGGTGACGCCGTGGGCGACCAGCGCGTCGACACTCAGTGCGGCGGTGAACCCGGCGGTGCCGATGGCCGCGGCCTCCGCGGTGGTCAGACCCGACAGCTTCACGACGGTGTCGGCGGACAGACGCGCGGTGTCGGCGTAGCCACCGTGACGGGCGGTGCCGATGTCGTACCCGTGAGCCACCACGGCATCCCCGACAGCGAAGTCCGGCGACGAACTCGCTCGCACGGTGCCGGCGAGGTCGATGCCGGGGATCAACGGATACGACCGCGCGACACCGCCCTTCGGCGTGACCGCCAACGCGTCCTTGTAGTTGACCCCGGAGTACTCGACGGAGATCTCGACGTCACCCTCCGGCAGGAAACTGTCGTCGACGACCTCGTGGACCAGATCGATGTTGCCCTCGTCGTCCTGATGCGCCACGAGCGCGTTCACGTCACCCATACCCCGACCCTACTGGCCCCGGTCCGCACGTCGAGGGTTCCGTTCGGGAGGCGTCGCCCGACCATCGAACCGCGGTGAACTCAGAGCCGGTCGCCACGGGAGTCGGACGGTGGGATGTCGGCGGATGCATCCCGGGTCGAAGCGGCCACCGACTCCGACGGGTGCGCACCGGTCGTCCATGCGCCGACGTCGGAAACGCCCGGCGGAGGGTTCCGACGTCCCCAGGCACCGAGCTGATCGGGCGCGCCGTCGAACACGCCGCCCCCGGGGTCGTCGAGCCATCGCCCCGCGGCGTCGTAGCGAACTGCGTCGTCCTCGGGGTGCCAGATCTCCCAGATGATCACCGCGCAGACCGTGATCACCATCAGCGCGCGGATGACCACCGCGACGGTGAACCACTGCTCCGGCAACCACTTGCGGTCGGCGTCCAGGTAGAGCGCCATCCGTGGAATCCACACGGCCGCATCGACCACCATCCATGCGAGCAGGAGTCGGGTCCGTGGGATGGCGAGCACGGCCAGCGGCACCAGCCAGAGCGAGTACTGCGGACTCCATACCTTGTTCACCAGCAGGAAGCCTGCGACGAGCAGGAAGGCCAACTGCGCGAGCCGTGGTCGGTACGGCGCGCGCAGGCCGATGAACGCGACACCGATCGCGACCAGCAGGAGCAGGGCCAACGAGACCGCGTTGAGAACATCGACGTTCCACGTGAAACCACCGGCATCGGAGATGATGCGGTAGATGGAGTCGGGGTCCGCGCCGCGATCGGAGTTGTAGCGGAAGAACTCTCGCCATCCCGACGGGTAGGCAATGAGGATGGGCAGGTTCACCACGATCCACGTCGCGGCGGCCGCGGTGAGAGCGGCGACGAACTCGCGGACCTTACCGGTGCGCAGACAGAGCACCAGGATCACGCCGAGCAGCAGCACGGGATAAAGCTTGGCCGCAGTACCCAGACCGATGAAGACGCCGGCCAGCCAGGGTCGTCGGCGCGCCCAGGAGAGCATCGCCAGCGCGACGAAGGCGATCGCGATCGCGTCGAAGTTGGTGAAGACGTGCACCACCACCAGTGGCGACAGCGCGGCGAGCCAGGTGGACCACAGCCGTGTTCGGGCGGTACGGCCGGTGGCCCAGATGGTGACCAGCCAGAACAGCGCGAGACCGAGTGCCGCCAGGTCGAAGAACAGGACCACGTCGAGCGCGCCGGGAATCCCCCAGCGATCCGACGCATCCGACCACGCGCGGGCGATCTCGGAGACGCCGTACATGTACATCCCGGTGATCACCGGGTACTCCATGTAGCGCTTGATCTGTTTGCCGTCGGGGCCGTCCTCGTACCAGAACGTCTGATACGGGAAGGCGCCACGGTCGAGGTGCTCGGCGCCGAACAGAGCGATGACGTCGGAGTAACAGAGGTCGGTGAACTGGCGCTGGTCGTCCCAGTCCAGTCGCATCTCCGACGACTGACTGGCCGCCGAGTTCGCGTCGGGCGGGGCCTGCTGGAGGCACCCCGCCTTGCCGAACCATCCGAGGGCCAACGCGATCAGGGCCAGCCCGAACAGGACGCGAACAGGCGTCAGGCGCGGACCGCGGCCGACGACCGCGTGACGGCCCACCGGGCCACCGATCAGGCCGGTGGCCTCCCGGACCACACCGTCGGAACGCCCGGGGAGGTACCGATCATCGTCGGTGCGCCGATCGTCGGCGAGCGTCGTGGGCGACTCCCAGCCGTCGTCCGACGACACCGGGATCGCCGTCGGCTCAGCCGAACGACGGGAGCGCAGGGACGTCTCCGTCGCCGCCACCCGTGTCGCCCGAGTCGCCGCCTGTACCACCGTTGCCGGTGCCGCCGCCGTTTCCGCCACCGTTTCCGGTGCCGCCGCCACCGTCACCCGGTGCGGGCTGTTCCGGTCGCGCCGCACCCGGGATCGGGATCGTCACGCCCGGCGCGAGCGTCAGGTTGCCGTCTCCACGCGGGATCTCGGGGAGCGGGTTGTCGTTGGTCCGCGACCGACGCGGTGCGTTGGTGGTCGCCGGCGGCTCATACGGCACACCAGCCTGCCCGCCGACCGCCTCCGGCTCGGCGAACTTCTCGATGTCCTGCCCTTCGAGAGCGCCGTTCATCGCGGCCTGCCAGATGTCGGACGGCAGTCCGCTGCCGTAGACCGATGCACCGCCGTAGTTCTTCAGGGCGGTTCCCTTGTCGGTACCGACCCACACCGCGGTCGAGAGCTGCGGGGTGTAGCCGACCATCCAGGCGTCCTTGTTCTGACCGGTGTCACCGAGCTGCGCGGTGCCGGTCTTGGCAGCCGACGGCCGGGTCCCGAGATTCGGATCGGACAGGCCGTGACCGTTGGAGTACGCGGCGATCGGCTGCAACGCAGAGGTCACGTTGTCGGTGACCTTCTTCGGGAAGACGCGCTGTCCCTGGTTCTGCTGCTTGTCGAAGAGCACCGTGCCGTCCGAGGTCTCGACCTTCTGGACGAAGTACGGCTCGCGATAGATGCCCTCGGCTGCCAACGTGGCGTACGCCGACGCCATGTCGATGACGCGCGACGGGTACTGGCCCAGCACGACGCCACCCTCGGGTGAGCCGTTCTTCTCTTGCAGGGTGGACTCGATGTCGCCGAAACTCTTGGCGACGCCCGCCTTGTGAGCGGCGTCGGCGACTGCCTGCGCCCCACCGTCGAGATCCATCATCAGACGGTAGTAGACGGTGTTGAGCGACATCTTCATCGCAGTCGCGAGGTTGCACGAGCCGCAGCTCTCACCATCGGAGTTGTTCACCGTCAGAGCGCCCTGTGTGTACGGCGACGAGCTGTACACCTTGGACAGCGGGATGTCCTGCTCGAGCGCGGCGACCAGGGCGAAGACCTTGAAGGACGACCCGGTCTGCAGTCCGGCCTGGGCGTAATCCCAGCCCTGACCGTCGTTGCCGCCGAAGTAGCCCTTCACCCCACCGGTACGCGGATCGATGGACACCGCGGCATCGCGGATGTCCTTGGGCTCGCCCTCCAGCTTGCCGTTGGCGGCCTCCACGACCGAGCGCTGCACCTTCGGGTCGATGGTGGTGGTGATCTTCAGGCCTTCGGTGCGCACCTGCTGCTCGGAGATGTTGAGCTTGCCGAGTTCGGCGAGCACCTGACGCTTGATGAGGCCGTTGGTGCCGGGGGTGTCATCCGACAGGGCGTCGGGCACACCCGCCACGCGCGGGTACTTGAGCGACGCGCGGTCGGACGGGGTGAGCGCCCCGATACCGACCATGCCGTCGAGCACGTAGTTCCAGCGCGCCTGCGCGGCCTCGCGGTTGGTGTCGGGGTCGTAGTAGGACGGCGACCGGATCGACGACGCGAGCACGGCCGACTCCGCGGGAGTGAGCTTCTGCACGGGCTTGCGGAAGTACGCCTGCGCGGCGGCCGAGACGCCGTAGGCGCCGCGACCGAAGTAGATGGTGTTGAGGTAGGCGGCCATGATGTCGTCCTTGGACCACTCGTTCGACATCTTGGTGGCGATCGCGAGTTCCTTGAACTTGCGCTGGTACGAGACCTCGTCACCGACCAACGCGTTCTTCACGTACTGCTGGGTGATGGTCGATCCGCCGCCGGCGTCCTCTTTGTTGGTGAGCTTGCCGAGCACCGCACGCGACAGACCACGGATCGAGAAGCCCGCGTTGCTGGCGAACTCACGGTCCTCCGCGGCGATGACCGCGTTCTGCAGCGACTTCGGGATCTCGGTGATCTTCACGTCGGTGCGGTTGCCTGCCGGGGGCACCACGCGCGCGATGACCCCACCGTTGGTGTTGAGGATCGTCGCGACTTGGTTCTGCTTGATGTCACCCGGGGCCGGGACCGATGCCCCGATGTAGGTGAACAGGAACGCCAGGAGACCGATCAGCGCAACGGCGGGAACGATGCCGCCGACGAGGCCGAGCCCCCAGGCGAGCAGCTTGTGCCGCTGCCGCAACTTGGCGTCGGGAGACTCCGCGGATGCGGGCCTGCGTGGGCCGGTGGGCCTACCACCTGCACTCATCGTCCGCCTCCCTGCCGACCCTCGGGTCGGGTCTCCACATCGCTGTTCACAGTACTTCTCCGTTGTTCGGTGCCACTCCACTCTGACGCACGCCCGACGGTCCGGCAAAAATCGGACCGCGGCCGATCCGGGGATCGACGGTGCTCACAGCCGGCGGCGTGGACGACCCGGATGGGTCGGCCGCTACTTGGCCACCCGTCGCGTGCGGGTGGTGCGGGGCGGCACACCCGCAACGTAGGACTGCACCAGATGGTTCCAACTGCAGGTCCGGCACACCTCGACGACGTGGACCGAGAACTCTTCCGCGGTCGATGCGAGGCGAGCGATCTCCTCGGTCGTCCGGGCCGATCCCGACACCTGGCCGAGCTTCTCTCCGAACACCCACGACACCAGCGTCACCTGCTCTTTTCGGCAGATCGGGCAGAGCGTCGGGGTCTGGCGGCCATGGAATTTGGCCGCCCGCAGCAGATACGGACTCGCATCGCAGACATCGGTCACCGCGGTCCGCCCCGAGTGGACGTCGGACAGCCGTGACCTCCGCTGCAGGGCGTAGTCGACGATCTGGCGTTGCACGGTTTTCAGGGTACGTGCTCACCCTGACCGTCGGTGCTGTGATGCCGGTCGCGCGCCGACGCCTTTCGCGCCCGGGCGCACTCGACGTCCTCGTCGTGCATCGCTGATGCGTCCTCGTCGTTCATCGGTACTCCACCGGTGGACTCAAATATATCGGTGCGATACATTGAGAAATAGATCGACACGAGGTGTCGGTTCGTCAGGAGTGGTGACACTGCCCCGGACGATCCGCTCCGAATCGTCGACATCGTCCGTGGAGATGCGAGAGGGGTGACGACAGATGCTCGAGATGGCCATTCTCGGACTGCTTCTCGAGTCACCCATGCACGGCTACGAGCTGCGCAAACGACTCACCGGCCTGCTCGGTGCGTTCCGCGCGTTCTCGTACGGCTCGCTGTACCCGACCCTGCGTCGGATGCAGACCGACGGGTTGATCGACGAGGCCCCCACCCCGACCGGCATGAAGGTCCGGCGTGGACGGCGCGTCTATCAGCTCAGCGAGTCCGGCCGCGTCCGGTTCGGCGAGTTGGTCGCCGACACCGGTCCGCAGAACTACACCGACGACGGTTTCGGTGTGCACCTGGCGTTCTTCAGTCGGACCCCCGCGGTCGCGCGGATGCGCATCCTCGAGGGCCGGCGCCGCCAGGTCGAGGAGCGACGCGAGGGTCTCCGCGACCTCGTCGGTCGTTCCAACCGCGCCGTCGACCGCTACACCAAGCAGCTCCATCAGCTGAGTCTCGAGTCCAGCGAACGCGAGGTCCGCTGGCTCAACGAGCTGATCGCCGCGGAAGCGTCCAACCCCGGCGGCGAACAGGTCGACGAGACCCAGTCCGGCACCGGCGCGACCGCGGTCGACACCGTCGACACCGACATCGCCGGCAGCGAGGTCGGTGGGCCCGTCCCGCCGATCACCACCGCCGGACCGAGTCCGTCGGCCGACACCCCATCCCGTGGCACCGACTCATCGACGACCGGTGCCGCACAGCAAGAGAGAACCCCGGTGTCGCAGAGATCACCTGCGATGCCGCGAGAAGAAGGAGAGCCCGACCATGGGTGAGCCCAATAAGGTGCGCGTGGCCATTGTGGGCGTAGGAAACTGCGCTTCATCCTTGGTCCAAGGCGTGCAGTACTACAAGGACGCCGACGAGAACTCGACGGTGCCCGGCCTGATGCACGTGAAGTTCGGCCCGTACCACGTGCGCGACGTCGAGTTCGTCGCCGCGTTCGACGTCGACGCCAAGAAGGTCGGCTTCGACCTCTCCGACGCGATCTTCGCGAGCGAGAACAACACCATCAAGATCGCCGACGTGCCGCCGACCGGTGTCTCCGTGCAGCGCGGCCACACCCTCGACGGTCTCGGCAAGTACTACCTCGAGACCATCACCGAGGCCGACGGCTCCGGTGTCGATGTCGTGCAGGCCCTCAAGGACGCCGAGGTCGACGTCCTGGTCAGCTATCTGCCCGTCGGTTCCGACCAGGCCGACAAGTTCTACGCGCAGTGCGCCATCGACGCGAACGTCGCATTCGTCAACGCACTCCCGGTGTTCATCGCCTCCGACCCGGAGTGGGCGCAGAAGTTCACCGACGCCGGCGTCCCGATCGTCGGCGACGACATCAAGAGCCAGGTCGGCGCGACCATCACCCACCGCGTCATGGCGAAGCTGTTCGAGGATCGCGGCGTCACGCTGGACCGCACCTACCAGCTCAACGTCGGCGGCAACATGGACTTCAAGAACATGCTCGAGCGCGAGCGTCTGGAGTCCAAGAAGGTCTCCAAGACCCAGGCCGTCACCAGCAACCTGACCGGCGCGCTGGCGAACAAGATCCAGGACAAGAACGTCCACATCGGACCGTCGGACCACGTCGAGTGGCTCGACGACCGCAAGTGGGCCTACGTCCGCCTCGAGGGCCGCGCCTTCGGTGACGTCCCGCTGAACCTGGAGTACAAGCTCGAGGTCTGGGACTCGCCCAACTCGGCAGGCATCATCATCGACGCCGTGCGCGCCGCGAAGATCGCCAAGGACCGCGGCATCGGCGGACCGGTCATCCCGGCGTCGGCCTACCTGATGAAGAGCCCCCCGAAGCAGCTCGCCGACGACGTCGCGCGCAAGCAGCTCGAGGAGTTCATCATCGAGCCCTGATCGCCCGACGATCTCGCGGAACCGCCCATCGGCCTCGTGCCGGTGGGCGGTTCTCGTCGGTGGGGGCGAGTATCCGGAGGGCGAGTGCTGCTGAGATCAGCCCCGTAAGCGGATGCCGAGGGCACATTCCCCTCGGCTGAGCCAGAGGGGGCTGATCTCAGCAGCACTCCGACCCCGACGTCGACCGTGGCAGAGTTGAGCCGTGCTCTTCCCGACCCTGACCCCGAACGCGCCCGACCGTCCCGACGCCGTCGTGATCGGTGACGACCGACTCTCCACCGAGGACCTCGTCGGCGGTGCGACGTCGGTCGCCGAGCGCATTGCGGGCGCCCACACCGTGGCGATCTGCGCGCGCCCGACCGTCGAGACCGTCCTCGCGGTGGTCGGCTGCCTGATCGCGGGGGTGACGGCGGTGCCGGTGCCGCCCGACTCCGGGGTCCGCGAGCTCGAGCACATCCTCTCCGACTCCGGGGCGCAGGCCTGGCTGGGCACGCCCGCCGACGGCTCGACGCTGCCCGCCATCCCGGTCCGCCGGTACGCGCGCTCCTGGCACTGGCACCCGGAACCACCCGAGCACTCGACCGCGCTGGTGCTCTACACGTCAGGCACCACGGGTCTGCCCAAGGGCGTCCCGCTGACCCGACGGGCGATCGCCGCGGGTCTCGACGCGCTCGCCGATGCCTGGGCCTGGGCCCCCGATGACGCGCTCGCACACGGCCTTCCGCTCTTCCACGTGCACGGTCTCGTCCTCGGTGTGCTGGGTCCGCTCCGTCGGGGCGGGCGGCTGATCCACACCGTTCGCCCGACCCCGGAGGGCTACGCGGGTGCGGCATCGGCGGGGGCCTCCCTCTTCTTCGGTGTGCCGACCGTATGGACCCGGCTTGCAGCGGATGCGTCAGCCGCGCAGCAACTCTCGTCGGCCCGACTCCTGGTGTCCGGCAGCGCGCCGCTCCCGGTACCGGTGTTCGAGCAGATCGCCGATCTCTCCGGGCATCGGATCGTGGAGCGCTACGGCATGACCGAGACCCTCATCACCGTCAGCACCCGCGCCGACGGCGAGCGTCGCCCCGGATGGGTGGGACTGCCGGTGCGCGGCGTCGAGACGCGGCTGCGCGACGGCGACACCGATGTCGCACACGATGGTGAGTCGGTCGGTGACCTGCACGTACGCGGGCCGATGACGTCCAGCGGCTATCTGAACCGTCCGGAGGCGACCCGGGAGTCCTGGATCGGCGACGGATGGTTCGCGACCGGCGACGTCGCGGTGATCGATCCCGATGGGATGCACCGGATAGTCGGGCGACGCGCCACCGACCTCATCAAGTCGGGCGGCTATCGGATCGGCGCCGGCGAGATCGAGACCGCGCTGCTGGGACATCCGGCGGTGCGCGAGGTCGCGGTCATCGGCGTGCCCGACGACGACCTCGGCCAGCGCATCGTCGCCTACGTGGTGCGCGAGCCGGAGGGCGGCGAGGCAAACTCCGGGGCATCCGGGGCAGGCGACGCGCTGATCGAGCATGTCGGCGCCGAGTTGTCCCGACACAAACGGCCTCGCGAGATCCGCTTCGTCGACGAGCTCCCGCGCAACGCGATGGGCAAGGTACAGAAGAAGCTGCTCGGCTGAGCCGTTCGCTCACGCGTCCCAGTCGACGTCGGCGGCCATCGCCAGCAGCCGGCGTCGGCGCGCCGGATCCGTTGCGCCGACCCACGCGATCAATCCGTATACGTGTGAACGGAACTCGGGATGGCCCTCCCGGTTCTGGGCAGTCGCTCCATCGCGTATCGCGTTGTGCAGCAGTGCTCGTAGGTTGTCGTAGTCGACGCGCGAGACGCGCGGACGGTCGTTGACGACCAGCCCGGCCAGACGCTGCTGCTGATGCCGACCCATGATCCTGACCTTCTCCGGGTGAACCGTGAAACCCTCCGCACGGATGATGCGCGCGACGGTCCACAGCGCGCGACCGGCGTCCATCTCGTCGCCGGAGATGGCCAGGTCGTCTCCGTATCGGGTGTAGCGCAGTCCATTTAGTTCGGCGAATCCGGTGATGCGCCGATCCAGGGACCGCATCGCCAGATTGGCCAGATGCGGCGAGGTCGGCGCCCCCTGGGGGAGGTGGCGCCCGCGGAGGAGCATCGCATGCTCGGAGTCGATGCCGGTGAGTTCGTCGATCGGCGTCGTCGTGGTGCACAGCTCGGCGAGCAGCCGCGCGACCGACGCCGGATAGCCGACGTCGGCGAACACCCTGCGGACCCGCGCGGCCGGGACGGACTCGAAGCAGTGCCGTAGATCGACCCGCAACACCGTCGGCCGGTCGGTGTGCGGCCACGCGAAGGCGGCCGTCGACGATCCGGGTTCGAATCCTCGCGCCGCCTGATGGGCGGGGATCCGCTCGACCAGCCGGCGGAGGAGTCGGCGTTGCGTCTCCCGCATCCGCGGCTTCGGCGCCTCGATCACACGCACGCCGGATCGTTTGTCCCGACGCCACACCCGGTAGTGCCGGAGCGTCGGACGGGCGGTGCGGAGACGGCCCTCACGGTCGGCGAACCACTCGAGTTCGGGCACCGTGAAGTCGAGCCAGTGGGCGAACTGCTCGACGTCGTGGAGTTCGGGGAGCTCATCGGGCAGGCCGACGGAGGGCGTCGGGCCGGGAGTCTCGATCGACCGCGGCGCGGCGTCGGCCGGCAGGGTCCACCGCGCGGCGGCGTGGACGAAGACCGCCACCGGATCGCGGAGAGGCCCACCGTCGAGGATGCGCAGGGATATCGCACGTGCCAGACCGTCGGGGACGTCGGCCAGGGCGGTGACCCCTGCTTGCAGTGCATCGATGAGCGCCGAGTCCACGGCGCGGAGTGTCTCCGGCCAGGTCCACGCGGTGTGATGCCGGGCGAACAGGGCTCCGACCACAGCCGCATCGGCGACCGACAGAAACGGCTGCGGAGCCGATCGCGACGGCTCGGTCATCGACGTCCGACACCCTCGACGCATCCGCGGTCCGCAGGCGACAGGACGCGCCGACGACAGACCAGATGGACGGCGGACGCGGTGACCTCGAACGCGTGATCGCGGCGCCGGGTAGCACGCGCAGCGTGCGGCGTGGCGTCGGACGCAGGGACCAACTGTGTGATGAACCCAGGGGTTACCCCTGAGACGGATCGGACCGATCCACCCTCACCGCGCCCGCCCTCCATGTGCCGATCCTGCCATGACCGGCATCGGAAGCGGCGGCTCAGCGGAAGAGCCCGGCGGTGAGCGCGACCAACATGCGGCGCTCGGTCTCGGCATCTCGCTCCGGGCTGCCGAGCACCGAGAACATCAGCCGAAGGAGCCAGGTGACCTCGTCGGCATCGGTGTCGAAGCCGCTGAACGACGCCGCGATGGACCGGAACATCGTCGAGCGGACCCCACACGAGACGATCGAGTGGTCGGTGACCAGGGTCGGCCACAACCGGTGGTCCCTGCGTGCCCGGGCGAGACGGATGTAGAAGACCATCGCCGCAACGGTCGCGCCGTGCGGATCGCCCGGCGCCGGGCGCGGCCGGGTGGCGGCGACGAACTTCCCGGACAGCGCCTCGACCGCTTTGTCCTCCAGCACCGCGGTGACGAGCGCGTCGCGATCGGGGACGTACCGGTAGAGGGTGGCGCGCGAACATCCGGCCCGGCGCGCGACAGCCGACATGGTCAGCTCGTCGACCCGTCGATTGACCAGGATCTCGGCCGCGGCATCGAGGATTCGGCGATGGGCTGCGTGCTGCGCAGCAGTCTGCTGGGTACCGCGCCACGTCGGGCCGGGTGGTCGTGGTGGTCCCACCGCGTCGTCCTACCTCCGTTCCCCGGGATGCCATCGGCGGCTCCCCCGTGCGCGCCGCCAACTCCCGCTGACGTCGCCATCGTAAGGCGACGATTCACGGACGTGGATCGTTCTGGGCCGATCTGGGCGCATGCATGCGACACCGGTCGGAGCGTGAACCGGGGAAGTCCCGCTCCGACCGGAGTCGTGTCACGGCGGTTCGACCGTCCCCCCCAACCTGGAAGGTCACCGCCGCCGGCGCCCCGTCGACCACCCCAATTGAGTGTCTGGCGTGTCGACACAGTGTCCGACCGGGCACCACGGGCTCACCCCCGGCCGCCGGGCCGAATGCGTCCAATTGGCTCCGCCCAATTAATCTGCACTACAACAGATATGGGTTAGGCAGCGATGAACTCCGCGTGCTCACGCTAACCGGTGTGGGTCATCTGTACAGCACGTATCGATGCAGGCTGACACATCTGTTGTACTGTTCGAGGGTCGGTGTCTCGTTGACGACGATGTATTCCGTGTTCACGACCCTGCACGCCCGACAATTTGGGACGCGGGTGTCTCACATTGCTGACACGTCACCCGCTCACGAATCCCGACTTGCCGCCGCAGACCCGGGCGGAGCAGGCTCGATACATGGCGATCGAGGTCAGGCCCGCGAGCGAGTTCTCCGATGTCCGCACGATGGTCGGCCCCAAGCGGCCCGACGCCAACGTGTGTTGGTGCCTGAGCTATCGCATCCCGTCGAAACTCAACAGGTCGCTGGTCGGTCCCGAGCGGGGCGAGTACGTGCGAGAGTTGTGTGCCCACGAACCCGCGCCGGGCGTGCTCGCCTATGACGGGGACGAGGTGGTCGGCTGGGCGGCCGTGGCTCCGCGCAGCGAGACAACGTTTGCGAAGGCCCGCAAGATTCCGATCGTCGACGATCAGCCGGCATGGTCGGTGTGGTGCGTCCGGGTGCGGCCCGGCCATCGTAAGAAGGGGATCTCGCACCACCTCGTGAGCGGTGCCGTCGAGTTCGCGCGGGCGCACGATGCGCCGGTGATCGAGGCCTATCCCGTCGACAACAAGGACGAGAAGGTCGATCTGACGATGGCCTATGTAGGGACGCGAGGACTCTTCGAGAAGGCGGGTTTTCGTGAGGTGTCCCCCACCGACTCGGTGCTCGCGGGCTTCCCCCGCGTCCTGATGCGACTCGACCTGTCCTGACGGCGGCGGTCAGACCAGATCGGCGAGGGTGCCCTCCGGCACGTGAATCCATCCCTCCCGCATGGCGATCGCGTGATCGTCGGCGTTCGGGGGCGTCGTCAGTCCCAGTGCGACAGCTCGTGCGATCAGTGCGGTGACGACTGCATCGAAGGCGTCGTCGACAGCGCTGACGACCTCCCGGTACTCGCCCAATTGCAGCCATGGCGCCACACGCTCGAGGTCGTCGACGAGTGCGGTCAGCAGCGCCACGTTTGCCACACGCTTGTAGCCGCGCGATCGCAGACCCCATCTGCGCAGGGCCGCTGCGGGATACGCTTCGACCGCGAACCCGTCCACGCGATCGACCAGTCCGAGGTCGGCGATCAGGCCGGCGCATCGGAAGGCGACGTGCGCGATCTGGTCGGCCGAGACGCTGAGCGGTCGACCCGCACCGATCTCCATGAGTCGCAGATCGGTTCGCCGATAGGCCAGACGACGCCGGTTGTCGATGTCGCCGAGACCTGCGCTTGCCGGGAGCCTCCCTGCACGATGTGCGGCGAGGAAGTCGGCGAAGTGCTCCGGCCATCCGAACGGAGCGTCGATCCCGACGCGATCCGCGCCCTCGACTGCGCGCGCGATCGCGGTGTCGTCGGCCGGCATCGTCACGTCGACGACACGTGCCGCGCCGGGTGCCCACTCGATCGTGGCGATCGCCGTCTTGGTCGGCGCCGCCGCGAGATCGATTCCGACCGTGCGCATCACACCTCCGTCGATCGTGCGCTCCGATTCGTCGACCGTGCGCTCCGGTGCGTCCATCGTGCGCTCCGGGCCGTCCATCGTGCGCTCCGATTCGTTGACCGTGCGCGCGGATCCGTCCATCGTGCGCTCCGATTCGTTGACCGTGCGCTCCCGTGCGTCCATCGTGCACTCCGGTGCGTTCATCGTGCGCAGCCCCCGCACCACGAAACCAGGTGACGCACGATCAACGATTTCGAGCGCACGATCAACGATCTGGAGCGCACGATCAACGGGTTCAGAACTTGCCGTCGAGGAACTCCGCGTACGCCGGGAGGTCGAGCTGGCCGTGGCCGGAGAGTCCGATGACGACGACCTGCTCGGTCGCATCATCGGCGACATGTGCGGCCGCGGCGGCGATGGCGTGCGTGGATTCCGGGGCGGGGACGATGCCCTGCGCACGGGCGAACTGCACGCCGGCGGAGAAGGCGTCGTGCTGGGAGATCGCGACACCCTCGACCAAGCCCAGCTCGACGGTGTGGCTCAGCGCCGGTGCCATTCCGTGGTAGCGCAGACCGCCGGCGTGGATCGGGTCGGGCACGAAATCCATTCCGAGCGTGTGCATCTTGAGCAACGGCGTCAGGCCGGCCACGTCGCCGTGATCGTAGCGGTACTCACCCTGCGTGATCGACGGACAGGCGGCGGGCTCCGCGGCGACGATCCGCGGGTTCGAGCGGCCGTGGATCCTCTCGCGCAGGAACGGGAACGACAGGCCGGCCAGGTTGGAACCGCCACCCGCACATCCGAAGACGACGTCGGCGCCGCGGCCCTCGGCGAGCGTGAGCTGCGCGACCGCCTCCTGGCCGATCACGCTCTGGTGCAGGACGACATGGTTGAGGACGCTGCCCAGCGCGTACCGGGTGTCGGGATCACCGGCGGCGACCTCGACGGCCTCACTGACCGCCATGCCCAGGCTGCCTGTGGTGTCCGGATTGTCGGCGAGCATCTTCCGGCCCGACTCGGTGAGGTCGGACGGGCTCGGATGGACGGTGCCGCCGTACGTGCGGATCAGGTGGCCGCGGTAGGGCTTCGAGTCGTAGGACGCTCGGACCTGCCATACCTCGACATCGATGCCGAACTGCGCGCCGGCGAAGGCCAGCGCACTGCCCCACTGTCCGGCACCGGTCTCGGTCGTCAGCTTCCGGACGCCGTCGACGCTGTTGTAGTACGCCTGCGCGACAGCCGAATTGGTCTTGTGACTGCCGACCGGGCTCACACCCTCGTACTTGACGTAGATGTGCGCACCGGTGTTGAGCGCCTGCTCGAAGCGGCGGGCGCGGATCAGCGGCGAGGGCCGCCACGAGGCGTAGATGTCGCGTACCGCCTCGGGGATCTCGATGTAGGGCTCGGTGGAGACCTCCTGGGCGATCAGGCCGCTCGGGAAGAGAGCAGCGAGATCGTCGGGGCCGACAGGCTCCTTAGTCCCCGGGTGCAGGTGCGGCGGAATCGGGGTGTCCAGCTCGGCGGCCAGGTTGTACCAGTGCGTCGGCACCTCGACGGTGACCAGGTCGGGATGGGCGGCGTCGGCGTGCAGCGTCATGGGTGTCACTGTAGCGACCGACCCCTGGGCCCGATCACCGCCGGCTGGGTCATTTGTCCAGGTCCGGGGGCCGACTCCGGGCCGCTCGGCGCACATCGGCAAGGACCGAGCCGCCCCCGCCCCGCGGACAAAATCTGTACGCCAGCACCCGACCGTCGTAATAACGTCAACGGCGACGCCCCCACGTACAGATTTTCGGCCCGGTCCGGAGGGCTGGCCCGGTCCGGAGGGCTGCCCGATCCGGAGGGCGCACCACACATGGGCCGCGATCAGTCCGGCGCCCGGCGATACTCCTGCCGGGGTCGGCCGGTCCCGCCGTAATGCAGCGACATCCGGAGTCGGCCCGCGGCGACGAGGTTGGCGAGGTGACGACGGGCGGTCGGCGGGGAGACACCGAGTGCGGTGGAGACGTCGTCGGCGAAGAGTGGCCGGTCGTCGGCGAAGAGGTCGAGGATACGACGTTCTGTCGGCGACCCGGTGTCACCTCGATCGGCAGCTCTGGTCCCGAAGCGCAACGCCGACAGCGCGGCATCGACGGCGTGCTGGTCGACGGTCGGCGCCGCGAGCACGCGTCGGTACTGCGCGTAACCGGCCAGTCGACGCGCGAGTTCGGCATCGTCGAACGGCTTGATGAGATAGGCCATCGCGCCCGACCGCATCGCCGTCCGCACGGCGTCGGCATCGGTTTCCGCACCGACGACGAAGCAGTCGCACGGCAGGTCGGCGACGAGATCCAGGCCGGATCCATCCGGGAGGTAGACGTCGAGGAGCGCGAGGTCGATGTCGGGATGCTCGCTCATCGCCGATCGGGCCTGCGCGACCGTTCCCGCGGTGGCCCGCACCGTGAACCCACGGACCGCCGAGACGATCGCCGCGTGCAACGCGGCCACCCGGAAGTCGTCGTCGACGATCAGCACGCCGAGTTCATCGGTCATCGAACACCTCCGGGTCGGCGGTCGGATCGCCGGGATCGAGGACGTCGGGGAGGCGTGCGACCAGCACCGCGCCGGTCAGTCCCTCGGTGGCGGCACCATCGGCATCACCCGACGACCCACCCTCGGAGGCCCCACCGGCCGACGACCCACCACGGTCCGCGACCGACACCTCGCCGCCGAGCCGCCGAGCGATCTGTCGTGCGAGCGCGAGGCCCATGCCCCGACCACCAGGCACCGACCCCGCCTCCTTGGTCGTCACACCCTCGTCGAAGATCTGCTCGGGATCGACCGCCGCGATGCCCGGACCGGAGTCGGCGACGGTCACCCAGAGCGTCGACCCGTCGGCCAGCAGCTCGACGTCCACGCGTCCCCGACGACCGGAGTCGTCGGACTCGGCCGCAGCGTCGAATGCGTTGTCCACCAGGTTCCCGACCACCGTGGTGACCGCGACGGGATCGGTGACCATGCCCTCGACGTAGGTCTGGTCGCCGACGGTCAGGGTCAGCCCGCGTTCGCGGGCGTGGGCCGCCTTGGCGTCGAGGAAGGCGTGCAGATGTGGCTCGCGGACGTTCGCGAGCCCGTCGACCCCGGCCGACGTTCCGCGTCCGGTCAGTTCGTCCAGGTAGGCGCGCGCCTCGTCGACGTGATCGTGACGCAGCAGACCACCCAGCACGTGCAGCCGGTTCGCAGTCTCGTGCCGTTGGGCACGAAGCGC
The DNA here is from genome assembly GCF_000334455.1 of Gordonia soli NBRC 108243. Lineage (GTDB taxonomy): Bacteria > Actinomycetota > Actinomycetes > Mycobacteriales > Mycobacteriaceae > Gordonia > Gordonia soli. Next base: position 89,539 of record NZ_BANX01000005.1, on the reverse strand, counting down.
GGTGCTCATGGTCCGCACGGTGTCCACCTCCCGGGTGAGTCGCTCCACGTCGGTGCGGTCCACCACTGACAACACCATCCCCAGATCCCGACCGTCGGCGTGCACGCGATGGGAACTGACCAGCACCACACGATCGCCGACAGTCGCCGCACGCGGATCTGGGGTCGGCTCGTGCACCACTTCTGCGACACGAGCGGTCAGCCCGATGTCGTCGACCGGCACCCCCACCGGCGCGGTGATCCCGAGCAGTCGACGGGCGGTCGCGTTGATCACGCGCACAACCCCTTTCGCGTCGACGGCCAGCACACCGTCGGCGATCGAGTGCAGGACCGCTCCCTGTTCGCGGACCAGCTCGGCCAGCTCGTCGGGCTGCAGTCCCAACGTGAGTCGCTGCCATCGGCGGGCCAGCAGCAGCGATCCGACTGCTCCGACTGCCAGGGCGCCGAGCGCGATCAGCACCATCGCGACGACGTCACGGCGGGTGTCGGCGGCGAGCCGCTGCATCGACACCCCCACGCTGACGAACCCGACGACCCGTCCGTCGTCGGCGAGCACCGGAACCTTGGCCCGCACCGAGTCGCCGAGGGTGCCACGCTCGATGGCGATGTCTTCGCGCCCGGCGAGCACCGCGGACGAATCGGTGGAGACCTGGCGCGCCAGCCGATCTGCTTCGGGATGGGCCAGCCGCCGGCCGACATCGTTGCCGATCACGACGAACAGCGCACCGGTGCGCGCCCGAACCGTGTTCGCCTGCGCCTGCAGCGGTGACCGTGCGAGTGCCGCCGCGTCGAGTCGCGTGCCCGGATGGTCGGCGACCTGCGCCCGCACCTCGTCGTCGACAGCGACCGACCGCGCGATCGCCAGGGCGCGTTCGGTGTACTGCTCACGGACCCGATCATCGGAGCCGGAGATCACGACGCCGAAACCGACCGCGAGGCTGACCGCGATGACGGCGAGCTGCAGGAGCAGTACCTGCGTTCGCAATGTCATGCGGTCAGCCCTGCGGAACCTCGCGGCCGACATCGTTCCGACCTTACGGTCTCGTCCGGTCGGTCAGAACGGGATCACGCCGACCAGGACACCCACCACCAACATCGCGAGGGAGACGACGGTGGCACGCCAGAGCACCTTCTTGTGGTGGTCGGCCAGGCCTACGCCGGCCAGTGCGACCAGCAGCAGGATCGCCGGGACCAGCGGGCTCTGCATGTGGACCGGCTGGCCGGTGATCGAGGCGCGGGCCATCTCCTCGGCGGCGATGCCGTAGTTGGATGCGGTCTCGGTGAGCACCGGGAGCACACCGAAGTAGAAGGCGTCGTTGCTCATCAGGAAGGTGAACGGGATCGAGAGGACGCCGACCACGACGGCCAGATGCGGCCCCAGCCAGTCCGGGATTCCCGACACCAGCCATTGGGCCAGCGCTTCGACCATGCCGGTACCGGAGAACACCCCGGTCAGGACTGCCGCGGCCATCACCATCGCGACCACGGACACGATGCTCGACGAATGTCGGGTGATCGCCGCCTGCTGCTCCTTGACCTTCGGGAAGTTGATCACCAGGGCGATGCCCGCGGCGATCATGAACAGCACCGGGATCGAGACGATGTCGGCGCCGAGGACCGCGAGCAGCGCGACGGTCAGTGCGGCGTTGACCCACAACAGCTTCGGACGCAGGGTGGGACGGTTCGGGTCGAGAACACCGGTGAAGCTGTCGGCCTGCGAGTCCTTCTCGGTGGCCTTCTCGGGCGCGTCCTCGTCGTCGCCGCGGGACACCGGGATATCGCCGGTCGACTGTGCATCGTCGGCACCGCCGGTACCGCCCGAGCCGAGACGTCGACGCCCGCCGCGGCGAGGACCCGACCCCGTACCCGTACCCGTACCGGAGCCGACCGAGATCTTCTCGCGCGCACCGGAGAGCACCGACTCACGGATCTCGATCGCGCCGATCCGTCGACGCTCCAGCACGCCGAGGTGATACGAGAACGCCAGCACGATGAGCAGTCCGATGCCGAGCGACGGCAGCATCGGCAAGAAGACATCAGAGGTCTCGACGTTCAGCGCCGCGGCCGCACGAGCCGTCGGGCCGCCCCACGGGAGGATGTTCATGGTGCCGTTCGCGAGTCCGGCGGCCACGGTCAGCACGACTGGACTGACCCCGAGCTTGAGATAGAGCGGCAGCAGTGCGGCAGTCGTGATGATGAAGGTGGTCGAGCCGTCGCCGTCGAGGGACACCACCATCGCCAACACCGCGGTGCCGACGACCAGTCGGGCCGGGTCGTTGCCGACCATCCGCACCACCAGTCGGACGACCGGGTCGAACAGTCCGACATCGATCATGATGCCGAAGAAGATGATCGCGAAGAACAGCATCGCCGCGGTCGGGGCGAGTTCCTTGATCCCGTCGACCACCATGTCGCTGATGCCGAGTCCGGCACCGGCGAACAAGCCGAAGGCGACCGGCACCAGGATCAGGGCCACCACCGGCGTCGCCCGTCGGGTCATGATCAAGAACATGAAGGTGGCCACCATCAGCAGCCCGAGCGCTACCAACATCGTTGTACTCGTTTCTCTCCGGGGACTGTGCAGCCGCGCCGTGTCGGCCGTTACCGGAGAAGTGTTCAAGTAATCCAGGTCACAGTCACGCTTGCGCGCATTAGTCGTCTTTCGCGCATTTCGCGTGGTCGAAGTGCCGTACGGAACTTGCAGGTCGCGGTACTTTCATCGATGTGGCCGATGCCGAGGACACGACAGCCGGACTGGTCAGGTTGTGCGTGTTGGCGGTGGTCGCCGGGGCCGGGATCGGCTTCGTGGGCGGTGCGTTCCGCTGGTGTCTGGGCCACCTCGACCGCTGGCGAGTGGAGATGCTCGGTTGGGTGCACGATCTACCCGGACCCGGCTGGCTGATACCGATCGCGGTCACCGCGGGCGGTGCAGCAGCGGCCGCGGCGATCGTCCGCCTCGTCCCGCTGTCGGCGGGCAGCGGCATCCAGCACGTCGAGGCCGTCGACCATGGCGAGGCACAGCCGCCGGCGCTGCGCATCCTCCCCGCCAAGTTCGTCGGCGGTCTGCTTGCCATCGGGTCGGGCCTGATCCTGGGACGCGAGGGGCCGACGGTGCACATGGGTGCGGCCATCGGCGCGACGACGGGTCACCGCGCCCGGCTCGACGACACCGACGTCAGGCTCCTCCAGACCTCGGTCGGCGGGGCAGGTCTCGCAGTCGCCTTCAACGCACCGATCGGTGGCGCGCTCTTCGTCCTGGAAGAGGTGATGAAGACCGTCCGGTTGCGCGCGGTGGTGCCGACCCTCGTGGCGGTGGCGGTCGGCGTCGGATGTTCCCGACTGGTGGTCGGAGACCGGCCGGACTTCCTGGTCGGCCCGATCGATCCGCCGTCGCTGGAACTGCTGCCCGTCTTCGTGGTGTTCGGCGTACTGACCGGCGTGGTCGGCGTGCTCTACAACCGCACGATCCTCGGTGCATTGGACGCGGTCGACTTCATGAGAAACGTGTCCCCGGTGACAAAGGCTGCACTGATCGGAGCCTTCGTGGGCGCCTTGCTCGCCATCGATCCGCTCACCGCGGGTGGCGGCGACACGTTGTCGCAACGAATCCTCGACGGCGGGGGTGCGCTGCCGATGATCGCGGCACTGCTCGTCATCCGATTCGTCGCCGGGCCGATGTCCTATGCGACGGCCGCACCCGGTGGACTGTTCGCGCCGCTGTTGGCCCTCGGCGCGTTGTGGGGTGTGCTCTGCAGCGGTGTCACCGAGCTCGTGGTCCCCGGCGACCATCCCTCGCTGCGGATCGCGCTGGCGATCGTCGGGATGGCCGCGCTGTTCGGTGCCGTCGTCCGTGCACCGATCACGGGTGTGGTGATTGTGATGGAGATGACCGCGACGACGACGCTCGCGGTCCCGATGCTGGCGGCCACCGCGATCGCGGTACTCATCGCCCACCTCGCGGGGTCGCCGCCCATCTACGACTCGCTGCGCGACCGGATGCTCGCCGGTCCGCGTCCCCCGACCGCCCTTCCGTAGGCCACTAGTCGGGAAGCATCGGCGCGTCCGCGCCGTGAGTGCGGTTCACCAGGACCGCCCGGGTCACGGCGTCGATGCCGAAACGATCGCGCAGGCCGTCCATCGCGGTGTCGAGCTGAGGCCGGTGGTCGACCTCGAAGGGCAGGGTGAGCTGGACGCTGTCGTGATCGTCGAGGTTGGTGAGCGAGAGTCCGATCAGCGTGCATCCACGGTCATGCAGCATGGGCAGTGCGTCGGCGAGCAGCCCCCGCGCGGTGGACATGATGACGTCGGTGCGGTCGGTCGCCTCCATCAGCGATCGCGATCGGGTCGCTCGGGAGAAGTCGTCGAACCGCAGTCGCAGGATCACGGTGCGGCACACCCGGTCCGCGGCTCGGAGGCGTTTGCCCAGACGTTCTACGATGGCGGTCACCGTCGCCTCGAGGTCGGCGTCGGCCTTGGGCCGACGTCCCAGGGCACGTTGGGATCCGATCGAACTCCGGCGCTTGCCGGTCTCCACCCGCCTCGGATCGCGGGCCATCGACAACGCGTAGAGGTGGCGGCCCGAGCCCGGTCCGAGCAGGCCGCAGAGCGCATGCTCGCCGAAGTCGGCCAGGTCGCCGACCGTCGTGATGCCGGCATCGCCGAGTTTGGCCGCGGTGATGGCGCCGACCCCCCACAGGCGTGTTACCGGGAGCGGATGCAGGAACCCGAGCTCGCCGTCGGGCGGCACCTCCAGCAGTCCGTCGGGCTTGCCGACGGCACTCGCGACCTTGGCGAGGAACTTGCTGCGGGCGACTCCGACGGTGATCGGCAGACCGACCTCCGACCGCACTCGTTCACGCAGCGTCGCTGCGATCGAGACCGGCGATCCGACGAGCCGACCGAGACCACCGACGTCGAGGAAGGCCTCGTCGACCGAGATGCCCTCCACCACCGGCGTCGTGTCCCGGAACACGTCGAAGACCGCCTTGCTCGCCTCCATGTAGGCGTCGAACCGCGGCCGGACGACGATCGCGCGCGGACACAGCGCCCGCGCCTCTCGCCCGGGCATCGGCGTGCGAACGCCGAAGGCCTTTGCCTCGTAGCTCGCCGCGAGCACCACTCCGCCGCCGACGATCACCGGTCGGCCCCGCAGGCCTGGGTTGTCGCGCTGCTCGACCGACGCATAGAAAGAGTCGAGGTCGGCGTGCAGGATGCTCGCCTCCGATCGCTCCCGCCGCTCGATGCGCATAGAACATATGTTCGCATCGGCTGCCGACAAGCACCAGCGGGCGCCGGACCAGAAGACGGCTCAGCCGGCGACGGCCCGCTGACGCTGAGCCGTCGCGCGCTCGAGAATCCGAGCCGCCCGACGCTGTTCGAGCGAGTGCAAGTGGCCGTCGATGATCACCTGATCGCCGGCCAGCCGGAGCAGAGTCGCCGCGAGTGACGATGCCGTGCGCGGCGGGATCACCAGCAGCGTGACCGACGACCCAGCGGTCGCGAAGGTCATCAGCGGAAGCTCGTCGACCGTGTTCTCGGAGTCGAACCCGGCGATCCGCGCAAAGTTGCGCCACGTCACCTCGATGGACGCGATGTCCCCGAGCATCGGCCGGACCGCGAGGGACAGAACCGAGAGCTCGTCGGACAGCTTCGAGGTGTACGGGAACCACGCGCCTGCCACCGGCACGGTCAGATCGGCTCCGATCCGCAGCCGGGTGGGCCCCAACACCGGTTTCATCGACGGCCGCCGACCGACGGGCGACAAGCGTTGTACGCGTTCATTTCTGATCTGGAGGCAGATCCATCATCATCGGCTGACACTTGTCATCCTGACTCGACGCCCCGCGTGCACGCCGTGGAAGAAACCGTCAAGCTGCAACCGCGAGTGCGCGAGCCATGAGTGCCGGTCCTACGCCCACCGTACCGGCCACATCGGGAGCCCGGAAGGCCGCGCCCGGTTCGTACCGGAGTCCGCCGAGCAATTCTTGCCGAGTCGGCAACGGACAGCCGTACTCCTCAGAAGTCGTGCCACTCTCGGGTCATGGCGCCAGAATCACCGACCGACTCCCCCGACTCCCCAGCTCCTGTCACCCACGACCCCGACCACTCGGCTGCCGCGTGGGACGAGCGCTACAGCAACGCCGACCGACTGTGGACCGCCAACGTAAATCCCGCACTGATGGCCGAGATCGCCGACCTCTCCCCCGGAACCGCGCTGGAGGTCGGAAGTGGCGAGGGCGCCGACTCCCGCTGGCTCGCCGACCACGGTTGGCAGGTCACCGCCGTCGACATCTCGCAGGTGGCGATCGACCGCGCGCGGGAGATCGACCCACGCCCCGAGATCTCTTGGCTACAGGCAGATCTCACCGTCGACGACATCCCAGGCATCGACTTCGGCCTGGTCACGCTGCACTACTTTCCCATCCCACGCGAGCACGCCGCCCTGGTCGGCCGACTCGTCGGCGCCGTCGGGCCCGGCGGCACATTGCTCGTGGTCGCGCACGCGCCGGAGGGCGTCCGGGCACACGGCTTCGATCCTGACGCCTACGCGTGGCCCGCCGACTTCCGGGCCACACTCGGCGACGACTGGGAGGTCGTCGTCGACGAGACCCGGGAACGAGGCATCGCCGCCGGCGGCGGCCACCACACCCACGACGTGGTGCTCCGGGCCCGCCGCACCTGACGGTTTTACCTCGCTGACGTAGCCGGGTGTGTCGATTCCGGACACACCCGGCTTCTCCATGTCGTCGCTTCGAACGCAGATGTCAGGTTTTCTACGTCAGTGTTGACTTCTGCTGTAACCCACGTCATAGTCATGACGAACAGCAGTTCAAGTCACATGGGGTATTACGTGTCCGATACGCTCGCGACCGATTCAGCCACAGCAGTTCTCACGCTCGCCGTCACCGACGTCGGCGAGATCGTTCCCGGCGTCGTGTCGCTCACGCTCGGGTCGGTGGACGGCCTCCCGCTCCCCGGATGGGAACCGGGCGCGCACGTCGAGCTGCGCCTCCCGAACGGGCTGATCCGTCAGTACTCGTTGTGCGGGCCGGAGTCGGCCGGGGACTCCTATCGCATCGCGATCCTCGACCAGGGCCCCGGGAGTCGGGGCGGATCCCGCTATCTGAATGCCGATCTCCGGGTCGGTGACACCCTGGACGTCCTCGCGGTTCGCAACAGCTTCCCGCTGCGCACCTCGACGCGAACGGTCCTCATCGCGGGCGGGATCGGCATCACCGCGGTTCTGCCGATGGCGCAACGACTCCAGGCCGACGGCGCCGACTGGGAGCTCCATCACGCGGTGCGCCACCGGTCGTCGGCCGGTCTGATCGAGGCCCTCGACGCCGGGCACACCGGCCGGACCGACGTGTATGTGGGCGCCGAAGGGATGCGACTGCCGTTGCGGGCCATCATGTCCGACGCTATCGACGGCGCGGCGGTGTACGTCTGCGGACCTGACCGCATGGTCCGCGAAGCCGTCGAGGCTGCGGCCGAGCTCAGCGTCACCCTGCACGTGGAGCGCTTCACGCCACCCGACCCAGCCCAGGACTCGACCGCGCAGTCGTTCACCGCGGTCATCGACAGCACCGGCGAGCGCATCGTCGTCGATGCGGCATCGACACTCCTGGAGGCGCTGGAGGACAACGGCATCGACGTGATGTCGTCCTGCCGATCGGGCATCTGCGGCACCTGCGAGGTCGGGCTCCTCGCGGGCGCGGCAGACCACCGCGACACCGTCCTCACCGACGACGAGAAGTCGCGCGACGACGTCATCATCCCGTGCATCTCACGTGCTGTATCCGCAGAACTCCGTCTCGACCTCTGAAAGTGGGCACCCCATGGACACCATCACCACCGACTCTGCCGAGTGGATCGCCGGCCTCAGCGTCGAAACGCTGAACTCCGACACCGACACCGTCTTCCGCCGTCTGCGCGATACCGCGCCGGTCACCTGGATTCCGGCGTTGCACGGGTGGGCGGTGACGAGTTGGGAACACTGCCGCGCCATCGCGATGGACGCGGAGAACTTCCGAGGCGGGACGAACGCGATGGAGGCCCGGTTGTTCGGGCAGCCGTTGATGTTGGGTGCCGAGGGCGATGTACATCAGGACCTCCGCACCGCGGTGTCGGAACAGCTCAGCCCACGCAGTTTCAAGGATCGCCTCGAGTCGCACATCCGGCCGCTCGCCCGCGATCACGTCCAGCAGATCATCGACCGCGGCTCGGCCGAGCTGATGACCGACTACTTCGAGCCGGTCAGCGTCCTGGCCGTGGCGGATTCACTGGGCTTCTCCGACCTCGACTCGGACACGCTCCGTCGGTGGTTCCACACGCTGGCGGCGGCCACGGTCAACACACCCGACGAGACCGGCGGATTCGCCGACCCCCACGGCTTCGACGGCGCAGATGGCGTCCGAGCCGAGGTGCGCGCCTACCTGGAGGGCGTCCGCGAACGCGAGGCGCGGACACCGGGCGCCGAACGCGCCGGCAAGCTGTTCCGTAACGGGATGCCGGAAGGCGAACTCCGCGAGGTCGAGTACGTGCTGCCGACGGTTCTGCTGATGTTCCTCGGCGGACTCCAGGAGCCCGGCCACGCGTGCGGCGTCACCTTCCTCGGGCTGATGTCGCGGCCGGAGCAGGCCGCGCGCGTCATCGCCGAGCCCCGAGTACTCAACAAGGCTGTCGCCGAGGGCATCCGATGGATGAGTCCGCTGTACGGCGGTGCGTCGCGCACCGCCGCCCACGACGTGACCGTCGGCGATCAGCAGATCGCGGAGGGCGACCACGTGTGGCTCATCTACGGCTCGGCCAACGTCGACGAGGCCGAGTTCGCCGATTCGCTGAGCTTCGACCTCGATCGCGACCGGCACCCGCACCTCGCCTTCGGGGTCGGCCGGCACAGTTGCGTGGGCAGTGCCTTCGCGCCGCAGGCCGCGCGGATCGCGCTGGAGGAGTTGTTCGCCGCGGCGCCGTCGATCCGACTCGATCCCGACATGCCGCCTGCGCCCATGGGCTGGATGTTCCGCGGGGCGGCCGAGATCCACACCCGCTGGGATCGCTGAGGGTCCGATCCAGATCGGCGAACTGGCTGAGCGATGCGGCCGCAGCTCACATCTGCCCGGACGCCCGCCGCGCCGCGTGTCCGGGTTCACGTGCACGTGTCGGACCACACCTGCTCGTCGCGTTCGGAGTGAGGGGTGCGGGTCAGCTACGGGTGGTCGGTCTGGGTGTTCGGACGACGAGGACGACCACGATCGCGACGAGGATGACCGTTGTGAGAGTGACCGGGATGGGGACGATCGGGTCCAGTAGCACGAGGACGGCGCCGACCGGCAACGCGGTGTTGACGACGCGGTCGGCGTTGTCGCGGATGGCAATCCACCAGATACCGAGGATGAACACGGCGATGGGGATGGTGACCGTGTAGGACGCCTGGATGTCGGTGAGTTCGCTGTGGTGGGTCAGCGCGTCGATCTCGACCTCGATTCCGGCCGACAGAGCACCGGCGGCAGCGAAGACGAAGTAGTGCACATAGCCATAGCGAAGTGAGGTGGCGAACGTCCTGATGGCGGTGTGGTGGGGAGGCCAGAAATAGATCCACCACAACGCGGCGGTGACGATGAACGTCAATATGGCGATCGAGACCAGCGGTGCGATCGCCTGATCGTCACGCCGGAGGGCTTCGATGATGGCGTTGGTCGAGGCGAGCAGACTTTCGCCCAACAGGATGAGGGTGAACAGTCCGTACCGTTCGGTGATGTGATGGGGATGCCAGGGTGTGCCGCCTCGGCGTTCGGCGATGATCGGGACGGCGAGTTCGGCGGCGACGAGTGCGATCAGCCCGACAGTGGCCATCGTGCCGGACACGAGCAGCCAGACCAGCCAGAGCGCCTGAACGGTGGCGATACCCGCGGCGTAGATCTGAGTGGTACGGCGGCGCGGTTGATCGGCCCCGCGCGAGGCGCGGAGCCATTGGGCGACCATGGCCACACGCATGAGTACGTAACCTGCGACGAGCAGTGCGAAGTCTCGTTCGGTGAAGGCGGGCTCGATCCCGGCGGCCAGAACGAGCACTCCGGCCATCTGTACGAAGGTCAACACACGGTAGAGCCAGTCGTCGGTGGCGAATGATGTTGCGAACCAGGTGAAGTTCATCCAGGCCCACCAGATGCCGAAGAAGACGATCGCGTAGGCGGTCAGACCGTCGACGATGTGTCCGTCGGTGAGGGCGTGATGGAGTTGCACCGCGGCGATGCTGACCGCGACGACGAAGACGAGGTCGAAGAACAGCTCGAGGGTGCTTGCGGTGCGTCCGTTCTCGTCGGGATCACGGGGTCGCATCGGTGACAGGTAGGCGTGAGGCATCGTCATCTCTCGTCAGGTCGATGGGCAGCCAGTTGGTTCAGGCGGTCGTACGTGGGTGTTCCGGATTCCGCAGTCCAGGAGATGAGTTGTAGTTCGGGATCGCCTGACCAGATGACGGTGTCCCAGTCCAGGATGAGTTCGCCGACAGCGGGATGCAGCAGGCGTTTGGTTCCTCTGGTGCGGAGGGCGACGTGGTGATCGCTCCACCAGCGTCGGAAATCGGGGTCGAGAACAGAGAGCTCGCCGACGAGCTCGGTCAGCTGCCGGTCGTGAGGGTTACGTCCAGCCTCCAGGTGCAGCTGTGCGACACATTGTCGTGCCACGGTGGGCCAGTCCGGGTAGAGCGCGCGCACAGCACTGCTGGTGAAGGTGAGGTGCACCCAGTTGCGTCGCCGCGACGGAAGAGCATCGAAGTCGGTGATCACCACGGCCGCTAGCCGATTCCAGGCGAGAATGTCCATCCTGCGGCCGAGGATGACCGCGGGCACCAGATGGAGGTCGTCGAGTACCCGTTGGAGGTGAGCGGGAACTCGCTGGGCCCGCCGCTGCCGCGGCGGCGCAGCGTCGGCGGAGATGAGAGCGAACACGTAGTTGCGGCCCGCCTCGTCGATACGCAGTCCCCGGCTTATGGCATCGAGCGTGCCCCATGGGGGTGTGCGGCGCCCCTGTTCGATGCGCGAGTAGTAGTCGGTGCTGATCCCGGCAAGCTGGGCCACCTCTTCACGTCGGAGTCCCTGGACACGGCGGCGGACACCCAGTGATTCGGGGAGACCTACGTCAGTGGGAGACAACTCCGCCCGCCGTGCGCGCAGAAAGCGGCCGAGCTCGTCACCAGCACCGATCACACTCACAAGAGGAGATCTTGTCAGGTCCAGGCGGGCAAGGACAGGGGGACAGATCTGTCCTATGACAACAGGACCCTTCCCGCCGTCACTCGGCGCTGGCACCGTGGACTGCAGATCGCACGCACCCGTGACGTGAGGAGATCACCATGCCCGATCAGGACAAGGCCCAGGCAGCGTTCGACAACTTCGTGTCGTTGTGGACCACCGGCACCACCGCAGGTCGGCGCGCCCCAGTTCTGCGGCGACCCGACGAGGTCGGACTCGACTACGAGGACGTCACCTTCCCCTCCCAGGACGGGGTTCCGCTGGAGGGCTGGTTCATCCCGGCCGACTCCGACCGCCTCGTGATCCACAACCACTTCCTACCCGGCAACCGGTACGGATATCCCGGCCATCTGCCCGAGTTCGGCGGATTCGGCGGATTCGAGATCAACTTCCTGCCCGAGTACAAGGCCCTGCACGACGCCGGCTACAACATCCTCGCCTACGACATCCGCAACCATGGCCTCAGCAGCCAGGCGAACGGGGGCATCACCGGTATCGGCCTGCTCGAGTACCGCGACGTCATCGGCTCACTGCGCTACGCTGCCGCGCGCCCCGACACCGCATCCATGAAGAAGGTGCTGCTGTCGGTGTGCCTGGGAGCTGACTCCACAGCCGTGGGCTGGCACAAGCACCCCGAGGAGTTCGCCGACGTGCAGGCCCTCGTGATGCTCCAGCCTGTGTCCGCGCGGCCGATCGTCGAGACGTTCGTCGACGGTCTCGGCATCGCGAACGGCTTCGAGAAGTTCGACCGTGCCGTACAGGAGCGGACCGGCTTCCACCTCGACGAGCAAGCCCCTGCCCGATACGTCGGCAACATCGACGTCCCGACTCTCGTCGCTCAGGTCCACGACGACGCCATGACCCGTCCCGACGACGTCCAGTCGATCTTCGATGCTCTGCCTGTGGAGGAGAAGGAACTCTATTGGATCGAGGGCACCGACCGGCGATTCGACGGCTACAACTTCTTCGGCGTGCACCCGGAGATCCCCATCGACTGGTTCGACAAGCACCTCAAGTAGCCGCCCCTGCCCGACCCCGCACTCCGGGGTCGGGCCCTGCGGCCAGGATGGGCAGTCGCCGCGCCCCAGTTCGCGAGAGATCAAGTGTCGATCTCACCTGGGAGAAAGCCTCGGCATCAACAAGCCCGGCACGGATGGACCCACCCGCATTCAGGTAGCCGCCAGGCCACCCGACGAATCCGGGACACTCGAGTCGGTCTCGGTGGGTTCGGGAGACGTCGCACGGATCGGGCGCGGACGGCGAGGCCAGGCGACCGGACCCCGCGTCAACGGCGATGGGGGTTGAGCTCGCGCTCGAGATAGTCGAGGTTCTGGCGCATCTGCGCGATCACGCGATCGTGGCCGGGTTGCGCGTCGTCGGCGTCCGGGTCGAGGACCGAGTTCACGGACATGTCCGCGAGCTGGCGGGCGACGGCACGATCGGCCTCGGCCTCGCCGGGGCGGTGCCACCAGGCGATCCAGTTCAGCATCCCGATGATGCCCAACGCCGACACCCGCGAGTCCGCGGCCCGGAAGCGCCCCTGCGCGATCCCGTCGTCGATGACGGTCACGAACTCCTTGAGCACGCGACGCCGACTCTGTCGGTAGGTGTCCGCCAGCGGTGCCGGTAGTTCGGCCTCGGACCGGATCAAGAGCCGGAAGCGATCGAGGGTCTGGGTCTGGTGCACCGCGATGGCCGTCGCCATCGCGTGGAGCTTGCCGACCGGGTCCAGATCGGTCCGCTCGTTGATCTCGTGCAGCAACACCGCGGGCTCTTCGGCGATCTCGCTGACGAGGCGGGCGAACAGCTCGTCCTTGTTCGCGACGTAGTGGTAGAGCGCGGGGCGGGTGAGTCCGGTGGCATCGGCGATGTCCTGCAGGGTCGTGCCGGCCAGCCCACGTTCGGCGAACAGACGCGTCGCCTGCTCCATGATCTCGCGCTCGACCAGCTCGCGCCGAGAGTTGCTGCGTCCCCCGCGTCCGGTCGCTGGGGACGACGGCACCTCCGGCGTCGAGCTGGTCATAGGCGAAGGATAGTTGCGTCAGACCGCGGCGGTACGCGGTACCGCCGACGTGTCGTCTCCGACCTCCGCGACGGCGCTCTCCGGGGTGCCGCCGTCCGACACCGACACCAGATCGGCGCGAAGTGCGGCCAGCCCGGCGACGAGGTCGCCGGAGAACTCTGCCGGAGCGTCGACGACCACCACGGCACCGGTCTCCCGCCGGACACGCTCGCCGAGGTCGAGTCGGGTCAGCACCGCGGTACGGTCGGCGGCACCGGTCAACCAGACCACATCGTCACCCACGGCCGACGCGATCAGCTCGTCGGCATCGACCCCCCACACCGATCGCAGATCGACCGCGACGACCCTGGTGCCGGCGGCATCACGGAGCTCCGTCGGCGCCGTTCGCGTCGGGAAGTGACGTCCATTGCGCACCAATGGCTGTCGCAGCACCCAATCCGCGATGCCGCCGGCCGGGACCGACCCCGGATCGACACCCGCGTAGCCGGCGAGACCACGCATCGCCACCTCCGGCGCCGACGCCGCGAACCGCTCCAGGCTGACCTTTCCGGCCCTGGTCATGTACGCGATCATGAGCTGGTCGACGCCGATGTCGGTCCGGGTGGGAAACGACTCCCACCACAGCTCGCTGCGCGACGCGATCGATTGCAGGTACTCGACGCCGGGGCGACGTTCGACCTCGTACGCCGACAACGCCTCGCCAAGTGTGTCGGCCTCGCGCACTGCGCGATCCAACGCGATGGCATCCTCCATCGCGAGCTTGGTGCCTGAGCCGATGGAGTAGTGGGCGGTGTGCGCGGCGTCGCCGAGCAGCACCACGTTGCCGGCGTGCCAACGCTCACAGGTGACGGTGCGGAAGCGCATCCAGCGGGTCCGGTTACCGATCAGTCGATGCCCGTCGAGGGTGTCGGCGAAGGCTTCCTGCAGATAGGAGAGGGCGACGTCGTCGCTCTCGGTCGGGCCGGTGGCCTCAGTCGACTCGTCGAAACCGGCCTTCCGCCAGGTCGTCTCGTCGGTCTCGATCAGGAAGGTGCTGCGATCGGACGCGTACGGGTAGGCGTGCGCGACGAAGGTGCCGTGCTCGGTGGTCACCGGGGTGAACACCGCGCTCGGCAGGGCGAAGTCGGTTCCGCACCAGAGGTAGAGACCGGCGCCGGTGGAGATCTGCGGAGCGAGTCGGTCGGCGAACTCGTTACGCGTCGCGCTGTTGACCCCGTCGGCCGCGATGACCAGATCGGCGTCGACATCCCGCACGGTCATTCGGGTACCGAATTCGAGGCGTACACCGGCGGCCGCCGCGTGCTGCTGGAGTACTTCGAGCAGGGTGGTCCGGGCGATGGCGAGCAACTCGCCGTGCGACAAGCGCGCCGTGGAATCGCCGACCCGCATGGACATCTCGTGGGGATGGGAGACGGCGACGATCGCGTCGAGTGAATCGGGGTCGGCGTCGCGCAGGTTGCGTTGAGTGCGCGAGGCAAGTCCGACGCCGAATCCGAAAGTCGTCTCGGGAGAGCCCTGCTCGTACACGGTGACGTCGGCGTCCGGATGGCTCATCTTCAACAGTCGGGCGGCGTAGAGCCCGCCCGGGCCGCCGCCGAGAACGGCGATGCGACTGGGTTTCATGGTTTCTTCCTCACTGATCAGGTGCCCGAGCGAGCGGCCGTCGAGGCGGTGGTGGCAGTGCCGTCGACGTCGGGCCCGGCATCGGGGGCGAGTTTGGCCACGACGTCGGCGCGGAGTCGCTTTTTGTCGATCTTCCCGACGTTGGTCTGCGGCAGTGCCGGAAGCCATTCGAGTCGCTCCGGCCACTTGAACTTGGCCACGCCGAGCGCATCCAGGTGCGACTGCACCTGCGCCATGGTCAGCGGTGTCCCGTCGACCGAGACCAGGTAGGCGCAGGTGCGCTCACCGAGCCGCGGATCGGGCATCGCGACGACGGCGGCATTGGCCACGCCGGGATGCGACACGAGCAGTTGCTCGACCTCCTCGGCGTTGATCTTCTCGCCGCCACGGTTGATCAGGTCTTTGATCCGCCCCTCGATGGACAGGTAGCGGACGCCGTCGATGTCGACCATCGCCGCCAGGTCACCCGTGCGGTAGAAGCCGTCCGAGGTGAACGCCGACCGATTGTGCTCTGTGGCATCGAAATACCCACGGATGGTGTACGGACCGCGGCAGCAGAGTTCGCCGACCGATCCGTCCGCCAGCTCCGACTCGGTACCCGGATCGAGGATCCGGATCTCGTCGTCACCGGCCACCGGTGTGCCGACCGTCATCAGCCGCGCGCCACGAGGTGCCGAGCGGGGCGAGACGGTGAACAGTCCCTCCGACATGCCGAAGAGCTGCCCGACCCAACGATGCTCACCGCAGGCCCGCGCGAACAGTTCCGGGGAGACCTTGGCGCCGGACAGCACGATGGTCCGCAGATGTGGTGCCACGCGGTCGAATTCCGGTCCGGCCACGGCTTGATAGTGACCGTGTCCGATCAACACGTCGGTGGCCCGTTCGCGTTCCATCAGCCGGAACGCCGGACCGACGTCGGCGGTCGCCAACACCAGGCAGGCCCCCACGGAATGAGCCGCGTGCAGCCCGCAGGAGATACCCGCGTTGTGGATGATCGGGATCAGGTGGGCGACCCGCGTCTCGGGATCCCATTGCAGCCGACGCGCGTACAACAGCGCGTTGTCCCAGTACTCGACGTGCAGACGCGGGATCACCTTCGGGACGCCGGTGGTGCCACCCGACAACTGGAAGGCGACCACGTCCATCGGGTCGATGGCCGCCTGTACCGCCACGACACGCTCTCGAGCCGACGCCGGCGCGATGTCGGCGCCGAGCGTCTCGATCGCGGCGATGACACCGCCGGGTGCATCCTCGCCGGTCGGGGTCGCGCCGATGGTGAAGATTGCGCGCAGCGTCGGGTGTCCGGCGGACTGGTCGCGGGCGAAGTCGACGAGGTCGAACGACAGACCGGCCTCGACGACGTGCCCGACGGCGCCGACCGCCCGCGAGATGTGTCCGATCTCGTGCCCACGATGGGCTGCGAGCGTGGCCACCGGTACCAGCCCGGCCTTGATGCAGCCGTACCAGGCGAGCACCGTCTCCATCCGGTTGGTGGACTGGAACAGCACCGGATCCCCGGGGGTGAGTCCGAGATCGAGCAATCCCGCGGCGATCTGATCGGTACGGACACCCAACTCGGCGTACGTGATCGACGCGACATCGGTGACCACGGCCCGGCGGTCGGCGAACCGTTCGACCGACTCCTGCAACCGATCCGCGAGCGGCCGATCCGTCCAGACACCAGATCGCCGATACCGCTGCGCGCGGTCGTCGGGGTACCCGACCAGCCGATCACCCCATCGTGATCGGCCGGCCGGAGGTGCCATGGTCATCGACCGGCCACCGCGGGCAACAACTGGGCCAGTTCGGCGACGTGATCGGGGTGATCGGCCGGAACGATGCCCGAATAGATCGCCGTCCAGCATCCCGGGCAGCACTGCTGCCGGAACACCACCGGGGTGTCCACGTACTCACCCGGATCGGAGGTCACCTGCGGTCCCGCGGCGCTCGTCGGCCCCTCGAACCTGGCCAGATCGAGTCGCCCGGACCTGCTGTCGCCCAACAGGCGTCCGCAGTGAGCGCAACCGACCGCACGGGAGTCGCCGATCGTCACCTCGACGAGGTTGTCGTCGAGTCGACGCGCGGCGGCCAGGTCCAGGGTCGACTCCTGGGTGGTCGGGATCTCCGAGCGCGTGCGCCGCTCGTCGCGGATCGCCGACCGACGTTCGTCGGTCCCGGCCGCGTCGAGTTGACCGTCGGCGACGACCACGCCGTATCCGAGTTCGGCACCGGCCGCGGTCACCTTGCCGTTGCGCACGTCGTCGACGACGGCCTCCGGGTCACGACGGAGCGGATCGCCGTAGCCACCACCGCCCTGCCAGTGCATGTAGAGCACCTCGCCCGGCGCCAGGTAGCTCTCGGCGTAGCACGCACCGATTTCCTTGGTGCCGCCCAGATCGTCCATCGATCCGGGAATGGTGCCCTGCGTCAACAGTTCCTGCACGCCCGATTCGCGTGCCAGGATCTCCAGTCCGGTGTTCCCGGGCAGGCCACCCGCCAGACCGGAGTTCTGGGCGACCGCCTTGCCCGCCGATGCGAAGATGAGCCCCATCGGGAGACTGGTGCCGTACGGGGTCACCGCCAGCGATGCGCTGACACCGCCGCGATGTCGGCCGGGCCCACCGGAGTCGGGCTCCTCACGCCGCCACAGGGTGAGCAGCGGGTAGAGGAACTCCGTCATCTCGGTGTCGGGGACCCGACCCATCGGGATGCAGAACAGACCGCCCGTGTCCATGCCGTCCGCGACCGGCCGGGCGCCGTACCCGCCGGCCATCGGCTCCATCATGATGTTCAGGAACGGCACCGGCTGCTCGCCGCGCTCGTCGAGGCCGGCGACCACCGCGGTGTCCCAGGTCCCGCAGCAGGAGGCCTGGACGTTCTTGCCGAACTCGAGGTGGCGGTCCAACATCTGCGCCAAACATTCGGCGATCAGGTTGCCGGTCAACCAGGCCGGACCGATCGGACCGCGACTCACTGCGGCCGGGAAGGTCGCATTGTTGATCGTGCCCTCTTCGGCGACGAGGTCGAAGCAGCGCATGAGACCGCCTGCCGACCATGGGATGTCACCGGCGAGGATCGGTAGCAGCGCGAGCATCACGCCGCCGCGCATACCGGCGTAGGTGCAGTTGATGACGCCGGTCTGCGGGTCGGTACCGGTGAAGTCGAACGAGAGGTGGTCGTCCTTCTTGGTCATCGCCACGGTGATCTTGTGGACCTCGCGGTCACCGACCTGCGCCTGGTCCTGGTATCCGGTCGCATGCCAGGTCCCGTCCGGGAGATCGGTGAGCTTGGCGCGCAACCGACTCTCGGCATCGGACATCATGCGCTTCATCACGGCCTTGACCGTGTCGGCCCCGTACTGCTCGATGACGGCCAGCATCCGGTTGCGGCCGACGCTGTTGGCACCGATCTTGGCGCGCAGGTCGAGGCCGACCAGCATCGGCACCCGTGAGCGCCGCACCCATACGTCGGCGACGTCGCGCTGGAGTTCGAAGTCACGGACCACCTTGATCGGCGGTGTCGGCAACGATTCGGAGAACACGTCTTTCGCGGCCGGGTCGAAGGAGCCGAGACCGGATCCGCCGAGATCGGGTTCGTGGCAGATCGCGCTGGTCCACGCGAAGAGCTTGCCGTCGTAGAAGACCGGCTGGTAGACGATGACGTCGCTCTGGTGCAGTCCACCGCCGACCCAGGGGTCGTTGCAGAGGAACATGTCCCCTTCGCGGATCCCGGGGTTGGTGGAGCGGTTCTGCAGCGTCCAGTAGATCGCGAGGTCGACGGCGCCGACGAGCATCGTGTTGTAGAGACCGACCTGCACCTCCTGACCGATCTCGTCGCTGATCGCGAAGTCGAAGTCGTTGGCGTCGGTGACGATCGGCGAGCCCGACATCCGCTTGAGCGCCTCGCCCATCTCGTCGGTCACCGACCACAGCCGATGTCGGATGACCTCGTAGGTCAGTGGGTCCAGGGCGTCGATCTGTTCCTGCGTGACGGTGTGGACAGGCACCGACGGCGGCAGCGTTCGGGCCAGTGCGTCGGGGTCGATCGGTCGGCTCGAGAAGACCTCGGAGCCGGGAATGGGTGCGGTCATGGTGCGAATTCTCCTGTGGCTCAGGCCTGGTCGACGGTGATGGTGAGGTTGCCGAGGCGGTCGATCTCACCGGTGGTGTCGTGGGGGACGACGACGGTGGTGGTCGGGACCTCGATGACGGCCGGCCCCCGCACCACGTGGCCCGCACGCAGTCCGGCGTAGTCGTAGATGTCGGTGTCGACGAATCCGCGGCGTCCGTCGAGGCACACCTTTCGGACGCCGACCCGCGCGGCGCTCGCGTCCGGGGAGTCGGCGACCGCGAGCTCGGGCAGCTCCGGCGAGAACGGCAGCACGCCGGTCCCGCGGACGCGGTAGGTGATCGCTTGGATGCCCGCCTCCCGGAATCCGCTGTCCTTGCCGTACAACTCGGCGTACCGGTTCTCGAAGGTCTCACCGGCGGCGGCGATCTCGGTGGAGGTCAGCGATCCCTCGGGCAGCGGGGTGGCCACCTCGGCCAGCTGCATCGTGTAGCGCATGTCGATCTCACGCTCGATCTGCACCGACGCGAAGGTGAGTCCCTGTCGGTCGAGCTGACCGCGGACCTGCTCTTCGAGGATCTTGAAGTTCTCCTCGACCCGGGCCGGATCCAGCGGCATCGCCGCGGGGTCCGAGAGTTCCTTGGCGAGAACGATGTCGGAGGATGCGAGCCCGTAGGCGGAGAACGCCGAGGCGACCTGGCCGAGGGGCACGACGACGCGTGAGACGCCGATCTCCTGTGCGTACAGACCGCAGTGCGAGGGACCCGACCCGCCGAACGCGTAGACGATGAAGCTGCGCGGATCGTGTCCGGCCTCCACCACTGTCTTGCGGAGCAGGTCGCCGGTCTGCGCGTTCTGCACCGCGAAGATGGCCGCGGCCGCGTCCTCGATGGACAGACCGAGCGGTTCGGCGATCCGGGTGCGGATGGCCTCGCGCGCGAGTTGGACGTCGAGCGCCTTGCGCCCGCCGAGCAGTCCTCGTTCGGGGAGGATGCCCAGGACGAGATTCGCGTCGGTGTTGGTGGGTTCGGTGCCGCCCTGGCCGTAACAGGCCGGCCCGGGTACGGCTTGCGCGCTGTGTGGGCCGATCTGCAGGTTCCCGCCGGCGTCCAGCCAGGCGATGGCGCCGCCGCCGGCGCCGATCGCGTGCACCTCGAGGGTGGGGACGTTGATCGGGTGGTGGTTGATGATCGTCGTCGACGACCGCACCGGCTCACCGTCGACGATCAGGCCCACCAGGAAGGTGGTGCCGCCGGCATCGGTGGCGATGATGTTCTCGTGACCGAGCTGTCGGCCCAGCGAGACCGAACCGACGACGCCACCGGTCAGCACCGAGCCGACCGTCGAGATGGCGTTGCCGGGCGCCTCGGCAGCCGCGACCGCGCCGCCGTTGCTCTGCATCACCAGCAGCGGGCCCGACAGTCGGTGCTCGCGGAGTTGCCCCTCGAGCTCGCCGAGGTAATCGCGCAGGCCGGGACCGATCTGGGTGCTCATGATGGTGGTCGCGTTGCGGGCGAACTCACGGATACGCGGGCTGACCTCACTGGACAGTGCGACGAAGACCGTCGGATCGATCTCCTGGACGATCTCCCGGATGCGCTGCTCGTGGGCGGGGTTGCGGAAGGACCACAGCAGCGAGACGGCGATGGCGGTGATGCCCTGATCCAGCAGCGACCGGACCGCCACCCGGACCTCGTCCTCGTCGAGTGCGACGACGACCCGACCGTCACGATCGATACGTTCGGTCACCTCCAGCGCGTGCCGCTTGTGCACCAGACCGTGGGACTTGCTCTGCGCCATCACGTTCTGGAGCTGCTCCGGCGACCGGCCGAGGTAGCGGCCCTCCACGTTCATGATGTAGATCGAGTCGCGATGGCCCTTGGTGGTGAGGAACCCGACGTCGGGCACCTTGTTCATCACCAGCGCATTGAGCGACGACGTGGTGCCGTGCGCGATGTGATGGGTCGCGGCGAGCATGTCGTCGAGCGACTGCCCGAGTTGGTCGGCGAGTACGCCGAGGACGTCCATCACACCCTGTGAGTAGTCCGGGGGAGTCGACGGCGCCTTGCCGGCCACCACCAGTCCGTCGCCGTCGTCGAGGACGGCATCGGTGAACGTCCCACCGACGTCCACACCGATCACGTAAGCCATGGCCAGGTACTCCTTCGTTCTCCGGGCCGCGCAGCCCTCCACGTTGTTTGACGCTGGCGTTGAGTATTCGACGTGTGCGATCAGCTGTCAAGCGTCAAATGTGAAGCCGATCACCCAATTGTGCCGCCCGCATCAACATCTGCCCAGTTCAGCCGCTGCTCGGCACCGACCTTGACGGATCAGCATTGACGTCGAATAATCATCATCAGCGTCAATGTTGCGTCGATCGGCGTCGCGACCGCCACGGAAAGGACCACGGATGGGTATCCATCGCATCGGGCTTGTGGTACCGAGCTCGAATGTCACCGTCGAGACGGAGATGCCTGCCCTCCTCCACCGGCACCCCACGTCGCAGTTCTCGTTCCACTCGACCCGGATGCGCATGCACACGGTGTCGCCCGAGCAACTCGCGGCGATGAACGCACAGCGCGAGCGATGCGTCATGGAGATCGCCGACGCCGCGCCCGACGCGATCCTCTACGCGTGCCTGGTCGCGCTGATGGTCGGCGGCCCCGGCGAGCATCAGCGCGCCGAGAGCGCGGTGGCCGAACAGCTGGCCACCGGCGGCTCGGAGGCGATCATCCGGTCCAGCGCCGGCGCGCTCGTCGAGGGACTACGTGCACTGGACGCGAAACGGATCGCCATCGTCACGCCCTACCTGCGGCCTCTCGCCGAGAAGGTCGTCGAGTACCTCGAAGCCGAGGGATTCGACGTGCACGACTGGCGCGCACTCGAGGTCGCCGACAACGCCGAGGTCGGTTGCATCCCCGGCGATCGAGTGATGGGAGCCGCACGCTCGCTCGACCTGACCGGAGTCGACGCCATGGTGCTGTCGTGCTGCGTGCAGATGCCGTCACTGCCACTCGTCGACGACGCCGAACGTGAATTCGGCATACCGGTCCTGTCCGCCGCGACCGCCGGCGCGTACAGCATCCTGCGCGGTCTCGGCCTGCCCGCCGCGATCGAGGGCGCGGGCAGCCTTCTCCGCGCCGACCTGGCGTCGATGCCCGCCTGACCGGCGCGCGTCACCGAAACAGACTGTAGCTCAACCGAAGGAGTCATCACATGAGCGAGCTCGCACACAAGGTCCGCGGCGTCGACCACGTCGCCTACCCGACCTTCGACCCCGCCGGGACCGTCCGCTTCTACCGCGACGTCCTCGGATTCCCGGTCGTCCACTCCATCTGCGCCGCCGGCTGGGGGCCCGACAAGCACCCCGACTTCATCCACTTCTTCTTCGACATCGGCAACGACGACCGTCTCGCCTTCTTCTACTACTTCGGCCTCGAGCCGTTCGACGGCGGGCCGCAGGGCGACTCGTACTCCCGGTTCGCCGAGGACGTGCCGATCTGGTTCATCCGGTCACGCCACCTGGCGATCCACGTCGAGAACGACGCGGACCTGATGGAGTACCGCCGACGGCTCGACAACAGTGAGTGGCCGGTGGAGATGCAGATCCAGCACGAGACCATCGAATCCATCTACACCCACGACCCGAACGGCTACATGATCGAGTTCACCCGGGCGATGCGGCCGGTGACCCCGCAGGAGGACCTCGACGCGAACCTCACGATCGACGCGCTGATCGACGTGCTGTCCGAGCCGAATCCGAGCATGGCCGGACTGCTCACGCGTAAGGCCGAGCGCATCGTCGAACGCGCTGCGCAGTGGCAGGCCGACCAGGATGCACTCGAGACCCGGCAGATCGTCGAGGCAGAGGACGCGACGGACGAGGTGGGCGCCCGGTGACCACGTTGTTCGTCCTCGACGTCCCGGAGAACAAGCCAGTCGCCGTCGTCGCAGGTGAGGACCCCGACGTCACCGTCGACCGGATGGGACCCTACTTCCGGATCACCGCCGACGACGCGATCGTCGTGGACCGTCGGGCGACCGGATGTCGGCATGCGGTCTGGTACAGCAGCGTCGCCGGACTGCTCGACTCGCGGATCACGCAGTGGGACAAAGACGCCCTGCGTGTCGAACCGCTGGCGACGACGTGAGCACCTCGACCGCCGACACCACCCGTCTGGGTGCGGGCCGGTACATCGAGTCGGCCCGGCAACCGTCGGAGACCCGGACGTCGGTGCACGAGTTGACCACCGCAGACGGCGCGAAGGTCACGGGCGTGCTGCGTACCGTCCCGGGCGCGCGGACGGTCGTCGCGCTCATGCACCCGCGGCAGGACCTCACCCACCACGTGCTCGTCCCCGAACTGCTGGCTCGCGGATTCGCGGTGTGGACGCAGGGCACGCGATCGGTCAACAACGACCTCTCGTTGGTCCATGAGCAGGCCGTGCTCGACGCTGCCGCCGGTCAGGTTCTCCTGCGCGACAGCGACTTCGACTCGGTGGTCACCCTCGGCCATTCCGGCGGTGGCGCGCTGTTCGCGTTCTACCACGAGCAGGCCGGCCTACCCCCGGGACAGCGGTTGGCGTCGACACCCGCCGGGCGACCCGTCGACCTCGCCGGTGCCGATCTGCCCGTCCCGGACGGCGCGATCTTCATGGCACCCCATCCCGGGCAGGGCGAGCTGCTCCTCCGTCTCATCGACCCGTCGGTCACCGACGAGGACGATCCGCTGAGTGTCGACTCCACGCTGAATGCCTTCGATCCCGCCAACGGATTCGTCGATCCGCCTGCGCCATCGACCTATTCACCCGAGTTCGTCGACCGTTACCGCGCTGCTCAGCGGGCGCGGGTGGAGCGCATCGACGCCCGGGCCCGCGAGCTCGTCGCGGAGACGGCGGAGCAGCGGCGACTCCACAAGGCGACCGGCGACGCCGCCCATCGACGCGCTGCACTCGCACCGCGCATCCTGACCGTCTACCGGACCGACGCCGACCTACGGTTCCTCGACCCGACGCTGAGCCCCAACGACCGGCCCTATGGGTCGCTCTTCGGCCGGCGGCCCGACCTCACCGACTACGGACTCGTCGGCTTCGGCCGTCTGGCGACACCCGACGCGTGGCTGTCGACCTGGTCCGGACTGTCGAGCAACGCCGGTTTCGTCCGCTGCGCGCCGGGCGTACGGGTGCCGACCCTCTTCGTCGAACTGACCGGCGACCAGGCGTGCTTCCCCGAGGACGCGGCAGCGATGGTGAACGCCCTCGGCGCTGACGATGTCGGACACGTCCGCGTCGAGGGAACCCACTTCGGCGGTCCGATCCGCGACGGCGCGCCCACCGGCGCGAGCCTCGCCGCAGCCGAGATCGGCGGATGGCTGGCCGAGCGCTTCTGACCGTCGACCGCGCGCGCGAAACCGTCGATCGTGCGCTGGTCTACTCGCCACCTGCCGTGGGTAGTTCGCTCAACGCCGCAGAGACCGACTTGCGCGCATCGTTGACTCGGTGAGCCACGACCCGATAGTTCCGTGGCGCCGCGCGGCCGTGGTCTTCGAGGACGGCATCACACCGCCCCGTCGCTCTGACAAGTGCATTCAGTGCATCGTCGAGATCTTCCCGGAGCGCCTGGTCGATCGGCCCAACCATTCTGGTCATCCTCCCATCGGTCCCGCATCACCCACTACCCGCGACGGATCTCTCTGCGACCTCCTGATCAGATCCGCTGGACAGCCGACCACGCTATCGCGGCACCACCCGCTACGAGCGTACGGTTCGTTCGTTCGGACCAATTCCGTGAGCCTCGTTAACGAATGAGGCGCCATCGGAGATACACCTCACATGGAACGCACACGCGCGGGCACACCTCAGCGGCGAGTCGCCCTGCTGATGGCGGCCGTGGCGACGGTTGCGTTGTCGTTGACGGCGTGCACTTCAGGTGACGACTCCGCTCCCGCGAGCGCACCATCGGCCTCGACCTCGTCGTCGGTCGCCAGCTCCTCACCCGCTCGTCCGCCGAGCCCGCCCACTGCCACATCAGCGCGGGCGGCCGAGACCGGATCGTCGCAGCGCGGTCCCGTCGCAGTTGCACCGACCGACGCGGTCAAGTGCACCGACCGCATCAACTATGCCGGCGATCCGCGCTCGAACGCCGAGATCAATTCCGATGGCGAGCGGACAGGTCGGTGTCCGGCACCGATCCGCGCCCCGACCACTGAGACCCGCCCCAGCCCATCACCCTGACCGGCGGGTGATCACACACATGGGTGGGATACACAGACACACGCCCCTACCGAAGAGGAGGTCGGCATGACGAACGTTCGACGCTCGCTGGGCGTTGTCGCCGTTGCCATATCGATCAGTGCGGTCGCGTTCGGGGTCAGCCCCGCGCACGCCGCACCGACAACCGACCCCGCCGCGCGCCTTGTGGCAGCTGGTGTTCCGGCCTCGATCGCCGAGACCGCCACGTCCGCACGACCGGTGGCGGCCGACGTCGAGCAGATCAACCTCGCCAACCCTCGCAATGGCAACCCCGGAATGAAGGTCGACGCGGTCATCGACCACCGACGAGCGACCATCACGGTGATCCAGCGTGACCTCATTGAGCCTTCGGCACTGACCACCGCGTGGGTCAATCTGCGCACCGGCGCGGCCGGCCGGATCGAACTGTCGGGATCTGCGGCCGGCAACCGGCCCCTCGGCTACCCAGACCGCGTCGGGGTGGTGCACACCGGGGCCGGCCCTGTGATCCTCGTCGTGTACGGATCGACGCCTCCACAGACCGGCTTGATTCCCCGCCTGAACTACATCCTCCCGATCCCACACCTGATCTCGGTGTGAACGGCCTCGCCCGAGCTGGGCACTGACGACAAATGCGTTCACCATCACAGCAACAGAGAGAAGGTCGACCATGCAGTCCAGACGTCACAACGCGCGACAGCGCCTGATCGCAACCATGGCCGTCGCCGCAGCGGCTGTGGGACTCATCTCCGCCCAGTCGGCCGCGACCGGCGCACCGGCGCCGTCGACCTCCCGCGGCTTCCCGATCAACAACTGTTTCGGACTGAGTCCCAACATCGTCGACGTCCCTTATGCGCCGAGCCAGGTCGTCGTGGGGCAGTACGACGGGTGGACGAATGTCATGGTGACCTACGGCAGTCTGTGGCTCCTGACCGGTTACGACTCCGTCGCCCGATTCGACTGGCGCCACCTCGACAACGGCAAGCGCGGAACCTTCGTCTCCAACAGCAATGTCCGTCCACCCAACACCGGCGTTCACGGGTTCACCTGGCCCCGCAATCAGCCGGGCAAGGGTCGCGTGGAGGTCACGTTGTCGACGGTCAACCGCAACGCGCTGTGGGAGATCCCTGCAACGACCTGCAAGGGGACCATCGTCATCAGCTGACGTTGCGGCGAACGGCGCGCGGACTCGGTCGTCGGGGTTCGCCGACACCGCCTCCGCAATCTGCCGGACACGGATGACACGAGGAATCGAACGTATCCTCGAGGGGATCGCGGGGCACACCTCGGCCGGCGCGGTCACCACTGCCGTGCGCGAAGGAGTCCGATGACGGAATCACCCTCGATCACAACCACCTTCGACTGTCCGGCCGGCACCGTCATGGGCTGGACCGACGGACCCGTGGTCCGCGCCACGGGCATCCGCTATGCCCACGCCGAACGTTTCGAGGTCCCGACCCCACAACCGCCGGCCACCGAGCCCATCGATGCGACGTCCTGGTCACCCGCCTGTCCGCAGCGGGACGAAGACGGCATCGTGCACAACACCTTCGGCGATGCCGCCCTCGGTGACCTGGTGCCCGATGAACACGCGCAGTACCTGTCGGTGACGATCCCCGCGGATCGTGGCGCCGACGAGGTGCTGCCGGTGATGGTCTGGATCCACGGCGGGTCGTACATCATCGGCGCGGCCGACGCCCCCTGCCACGACCCCGGGCCGCTGGTCGCCGAGCAGCGCGTGGTCGTGGTGTCGGTGACCTACCGGCTGGGCCTGTTCGGATTCCTCGGCGACGGGGTGAATCGGCCCGCCAACCTGGGGTTGCTGGACATGATCGAAGCCCTGCGTTGGGTACGCACCAACATCGCCGGATTCGGCGGTGATCCGGATACGGTCACCGTCTTCGGCGAGTCGGCGGGTGGCGATGCCATCGCCCAGCTGATGGCTGCCGAGGCGACATCCGGACTATTCCATCGGGCCATCCTGCAGAGCGCGCCACTCGGGATCACCCGTCGTCGGGAGCGGATGCACGCCGACATGTTCGCCGCGTCGCACGAGGTGTCGGCGTCGGCGAGCGTCGACGAGGTGCTGAGTGTCCAGGAGTCGATGATGGGGCCGGGTGCCCTGCTGCGCCACGGACTCCCGGCCCTGATGTCCTTCGGACCGCAGTACGGGCACCATCCGCTGCCCAGCGAGGACGAGGTCGATGCGGCATGGGCCGCCCGGGCGAGCGAGGTCGAGATCCTGATCGGGTGGAACTCGCGCGAGACCGGGTTCTTCACGCATGCGATCGGCGGGGTGTCGTCACTGCCGCGGCTGCCGATCGTCGGGAACCTCGTGCACGAGACGCTGGTCCACCAACTGACGAAAGCGGTCTACACGAAAGCGGCGGACCGCTTCGCCCGCCGTCATCGCAAGGCCGGTGGTGAGGCCGCGCAGTACGTGATCGAGTGGGGCGTCCCCGGCAATCCGCTACGCGCGGTGCACACCGTCGACATCCCGCTGCTGTTCGGCACCCCGGAGACATGGGCCGGCGCGCCGATCCTCGCCGGTCACGACGCCGAGCGCGCTACGACCGACGGTCGGGAGCTGCGGCGCATCTGGGCCGACTTCGCCCGCGACGGTTGGACCTCCCCCGCCGATGTCCCGGGGCTGATCCGGTTCGGCTGAGCCGGCGGCCGGGTTCACCCGTCAGCCGTAGACGACCCGACCGATCCGGTCGACGGCCTCGGTGAGCACGTCGGGTGCACAGGCGAAGTTCAACCGCGCGAACCCGACTCCGCCGGGCCCGAACGCGGGACCGGAATGCAGTGCGACCTGCCCGTAATCCAGGATGTGCGCGGCCGGGTCCGGCCCGAGCTCGGTGCCGCGGAAGTCGAGCCAGGCCAGGAACGACGCCGACGGCCGGTGGAACCGGACATCCGGGACTCGTTCGTAGAGCAGTGATTCCAGCAGGTTCAGGTTCTGACCGAGGACGCCGAGGATCAGGTCGAGCCATTCGTCGCCGAAGGCGTACGCCGCCTCCGCAGCGGCCGCACCCAACAGGCTCGTGCGGAACCCGACTTCTCGCGGCATCCGATCCAGCAACGCGCGCGTTGTCTCCGACACCGCGACGAACTGGGCGCACTTGGCGCCGGCTACGTTGAACGCCTTGCTCGCCGAGTGTGCGGCGATGCCGATCTCACGAGCCGCCTCGCCGGTCGAGAGGAACGGTACGAACTGCGCACCGGGATGCGCGAGCGGCGCGTGGATCTCGTCGCTGACCACGATCACGCCGTAGGCGGCTGCGAGTTCGGCCAGCTGCGCGAGTTCCTCCCGCGGGTGGCAGAGACCAAGGGGATTGTTCGGCTGACACAGCACCATCGCCCGCGCTCCGCCGGCGAACGCCTGCTCGATGCCCGCGAGATCGAGCCGCCAGTCGGCACCGGACCCGACGAGCGGTACGTCGATGATGCGACCACCGGCCTCGGGGATCAGCTCGAAGAACGGCGGGTACACCGGTGATGTCAGCACCACTCCGTCGCCGGGGCGGATCGCGACGCGCAGTGCCTCGACGATCACGACGCTCACATCGGTGGTGACCCGGATGTCGGCGGGGTCGACCTCCCACTGCCATCGGCGCGCGGCGAATCCGGCGAATGCGACACCGACGTGCCCTGGGCCCGCCACGTACCCGACATCGGACCGGCGGACCCGCTCGACGATCGCCTCGGCGACGACCGGCGCCAACGGGTAGTCCATCTCGGCGATGAACAGCGGCAACACGTCGTCGGCGTAGGTCCGCCACTTGGCGCTGGTCCGCGATCGGAGCTCGGCCAGGTCGGGAGCGATCGGTAGCGTCACCGTCTCTGCCTACCCGACCGCCGACGTCCGGAGCCAATCCGTCGCTCCTATTCCCGCTTGTGACGAACTCGAATGGGCATCGACGCGAACCGCTGCGCTGGGCAGACTGGAGAACATGACTTCTTCCTCACGTCCCGTCCGAATCGGCGTCCAGATCCAGCCCCAGCACTCGCCGGACTACTCCCTGATCCGTGATGCGGTGCGACGTGCCGAGGACATCGGCGTCGACATCGCCTTCAACTGGGACCACTTTTACCCGCTGTACGGCGACCCCGACGGCGCCCACTTCGAGTCGTGGACCATGCTCGGGGCGTGGGCCGAGCAGACCTCACGCATCGAGATCGGCGCGCTCGTGAGCTGCAATTCGTACCGCAATCCCGACCTGCTCGCCGACATGTCGCGCACCGTCGACCACATCAGCGACGGTCGCCTGATCCTCGGCATCGGCAGTGGTTGGTTCGAGCGGGACTACACCGAGTACGGATACGACTTCAAGACCGCAGGCAAGCGCCTGGACGACCTCGGGGAGGCCCTGCCGCGCATCGCGTCGCGCTTCGAGAAGCTCAACCCGAAGCCGACCCGCGACATCCCGATCCTCATCGGTGGCGGCGGCGAGAAGAAGACCCTGCGCCACGTCGCGAAGCACGCCCACATCTGGCACTCGTTCAGCGACGTCCCGACGTACCAGCGCAAGGCAGGCATCCTGGCCGACCACTGCGCATCCGTCGGGCGTGACCCGTCGGCGATCGAGCACTCGACCGGCGTCGACACCGACGGGAAGTCGATCGACGAGGTCCTGCGGTCGGCCGACGAACTGGCCGATGCCGGTCTGAGCCTGCTCACCGTCGGCGCCAACGGCCCCAAGTACGACTTCGAAGCCCTGTCCGCTCTTGTCCGCTGGCGCGACCAGCGCAACGGCTGAGCAACTGCGCCCACCCCACCGCCACGTCTGGCCCGCGGACCCACCGCGGGTGAGGCGCGGCGGTGGCATCGGCGGACGTTAGATTGGACGCCATGGTCGTACGCCGCCGTCTCGCCTCCGGTGTCGCCGTGAGCGCACTCGCCGTCCTGTTGTCGATGCTCGGTCTGAGCTGGATCGGTGCCGGCATCGCCCACGCCGAGCCGCCGACCAGGCTCCCCACGCAGGTCGTCGACGCCGCCGATGTTCTCGACACCCGTCAGAGCGATCAGCTCCAGCAGCGACTGGACCGGCTCTACAACGAGCACGACATCCAGCTCTGGGTGGTGTACGTGCGCAACTTCGACAATCTCTCGGCCGAGCAGTGGGCCAAGCAGACCAGCGACATCAGCGAGTTCGGCGATCGCGACCTGGTGCTCGCCGTGGCGACCGACACCCGGTCGTACCACCTCAGCAGTCCCGGCGACATCGAGGGCATCGATCAGTCGACGCTCGACGACATCGACCGCAACGAGATCCGCCCGGCCCTGCGGGCGAACAACTGGCTGGCCGCGGGCCTCGGCGCCGCGGACGGCGTGTCCGCCGCCCTCGTCCCGTCCAACAGCGGATGGGTGGCTGCCGCTGCGGTCGGCGGTGTGGTGGTCGTCGGCGGTGGCGGGGCGCTCCTCTACACGCGCAGGCGTCGCCGTCGGCGCGTCGAGGACGGCGTGGAGTCGTTGCGCGAGCAGGAACTCACCGTCGAGCAGCTCGCCGCCCAGCCCCTCGACGTACTCGACCCCTGGTCGCGCGAGGTGCTCACCGACACCGACAACGCGATCAGGACCAGCGAGGAGGAGTTGCGTCTGGCCGTCAGCGAGTTCGGGACCGCCGAGACCGCACCCTTCACCGCCGCACTCGATGCCGCACGGAAGGGACTCGCGGAGTCGTTCGCGCTGCGTCAGCGCCTCGACGACGATGTCCCCGAGACCGCCGACGAGCAGCGCTCGATGCTCGTGCAGATCATCACCACGTGCACCTCGGTCGATTCCGATCTCGACGAGCAGGTCGAGAGTTTCGACACGATGCGCAACCTTCTCATCAATGCCGGGGCGCGGTTCGACGAACTCACCCAGCAGACCGTTGCCCTGCGAGCGAGACTCGAGGAGTCGGAGGAGACGCTGACCGCGTTGGTGGCGAAGCACGGTGCCGCAACACTGACCTCCATCGCCGACAACGTCGGGTTGGCACGCGAGCAGATCGAGTTCGCGGAGGCGAACACCGACCAGGGCCGCGCTGCGATCACCGCCCCCGCGGGCGAGCAGGGCGCAGCGGTCGCCGACATCCGGTCGGCCGAGGGCGCGATCGAGCAGGCCGGTCGTCTGCTCGACGCCATCGCCAATGCGGACTCGACCATCACGGCCGCACACAGTCGGCTGCCCGCGCTCATCGAGGAAGTCGATGCCGAGCTCGTCGAGGCCGGCCAGTTGTCCACGGACGGCGGTCCGGCCCTGGCGACCGCCGTCGCGACGGCCCAGGCAGCAGTGCAGGCCGCACGCACCGGGTTCGACGCCGACCCACTGGGTACCTTCACCGCGCTGGTCGACGCCGACACCGACCTGGACGCAGCGCTCGATGCCGCCCGCGACGCGTCGGCAGCGCGGCGACGGCGCACCGAAGTAGTCGATGCCGCAATCGAATCGGCCACCGCCAAGGTCGGTACAGCCGCCGACTTCATCGCGACCCGTCGCGGCGCGGTGCAGTCGATCGCGCGCACCCGACTGTCGGAGGCGCAGCGTCTGCTCGAATCCGCAGGCGTCGCACGGGCAACCGACCCGATCGCGGCAGCCGACCAGGCCCGACGTTCCGGCTCGCTGGCCGATCAGGCGTTGATGGCGGCCCAGGCCGACGTGGTCGATTGGCAGCAGTCGCAACCGTCGACGACCTCCGCGGGATCCGGTGCCGGCGCCGTCCTCGGCGGCATCCTCGTCGACAGCTTCCTGCGCGGGATGGGCGGCGGACGCGGCTGGGGCGGCGGCGGCAGCTGGGGTGGCGGCGGGTACAGCAGCGGCGGCCGCAGCCCCGGATCGTTCGGCGGCTCCAGCAGTTCGGGCCGGATCGGGGTCGGCGGGCGGTTCTGAGTCGTACTACGAACAGGGTTCTCCTGTACCGCGGACGACCTCACGGGGAGCAAGAGTTCGTGAGGCGTCGCGTGCTCAGTCGATGGCGACCACGTGCAGCAAGAGTCCCGGACTCCTCGTTCCGGTTGTATCGGATGGTCAGAGCACCGGGAGTCGCGCTGACGTAGACCCGGTCGGCGCGTCTGAGATTCGGCCTGTCCACCACCTCTTCGTAGACCTCCCCGTCGCCGGTACCGACATAGACACGCTCCACGAAATCACTGGTGCCTGATCGACGTAAGAGTGCCTCACGCGCGGTGCGTGATGCGGTACGGAGCGTGATGGATGCTGTGGCGTCCAGCCACGCGACGTCCCATCGACCACTGACGATCCTCTCGGCCACCGACAGGCTCAGCCCCCGTTTGGTTGCGAAGGGTACGGCCTCATCGCATCGATCGCCCTGCGCGATTCGCCACACGATGAGTGCTGCAGCCGCAAGTGCGCCCGCGATCGACACGGCGGCGATGCTCCACATCCACCGCCTCGCGATTCGGCCGGCCGGTCGAGACCGCGGTGTCGTGTGCCCGAAGGGTCTCTGTCCGCGCTGGTTCGGTTGGAGTAGGTCGACCGGAGGGTCGCTGTGCGGAGAGGTGTCGCGGTGTCCAGCCATGACACTGCGTACGGGTTTCGGTGTGCCACACCGGCCGAGCTGTCGCATCGTCGACTCTCACGGAGGGCACGTCGGTCTCCGCTGTGATCGTGGTCGGCTCGCGGTCGGCTGCGCCGGCGTGAACCTGGTTGCGGCCCGGCTCGCCCTCGAACCGACGGATCACCGAACCCACGCTAGCAAGGATGCGGACCGCGATGTCGCCACCGAGACAGCGCGATCCGACCGTGGTTGTCTCGTCGGTCCCACACGCCGAGCTGTCTACTGGTGAGGCGGGCCGGGCAGGCGGCGCGTTTCTCGCACGGGCGTACGCCCACCCCAACACACATCGTGACCCGGCCCGTTCCTGTGCCGGCTGGGCATCACCGGCAACCACGCACATCATGGTCAGATGGCGTCGAGTGGCAACGACGTAACGTTCCGGTTCACGTTACCGGCGACGTTGCACGGGCCCGCGGAGAGCGATGCTGTCCGTCGAGCAGTGTTGGAATGCGCCCGCGACGAAGGGGCGGTGTCGATCGGCGATCTCTGCGTCGTCGGACGCATGGAGATCGGTGACGCACTGCGCAGTTACTCCGTGCGCGTCCGTCTCTTCTTCGGTGGACCGCGGAGGCGTTGAGACGGAGGTTGCAGCAGCGTCCGCATTCCCGGGTCGTTCGGTGGCTTCACCCACGCACGCTCCACCGCTGCCGACCCGCGCAGAAGGGTTTGACCGACCTGGACACGGGGTATCGGCGTAACCAGGTCGCGAGGATGCGAAGCGGCCCTTGCGACTGTGTCGTCGGGGTTGAGCCACCAGCTTCGATGACCGACATAGGCGGTGGGGTGGGTTCGGATTGGGCCGCCCCACCGCCTCACTCGCACCGCCGGTCGAACTCGATCCGGCCGGCTGACCGCAACAGCCGACCATGCGAAGTCGTGACAAGACCGATGGTCGCCCGCGCAGGGGAGGAGCGCGGACTACATCGCACCACCGCAGACAGTGGCTCCATGACGGTGTCGAGTCGGCGTGCCGGAGGATGGTGGGCCACACAGTGCGGAGAATCGTGTTGTGATGGGCATGTATGTGCGCACACGTCAGGCATGCACTCGTACAGGAGCCACCCGTGCCGATCACCGCCCACGACGGTTCTACGTTCTCGGTGTCGAACCGGGTCCAGGTCACCTTGGATGACGCCACAACAGTCGCCGGCACGATCGTCGAGGACTTCGCCGACATGATTCGGCCTGACCCCACCACGGTGAGAGTCGACCCCGATCGGGGCGCCCAGGTGCGCCGATGGGGCGTTGCCGCCGGTGCTCCGCGCACGAAGCGTCAGAACTCCGCGATGCCGAAACGCAACTCCGGCGTTGTGGCGACGACATCGGGTGAGGCCGCACCCTTTCCGAGCGGAGTGGAGATCGCAGGATAGCCGAGCATCCCGACCGTCATGGCGGTGATGGTGGCCTGCGAGGGCTGGGGCGTGCCGCTCGGACTGACAGCGGCCCGGGACTCGTGATCGGCGATCAGGGCGAACAGTGCGCTGCTGGTGGCGGATAGACGTTCGGCGCGTTCGCGTCCGGACAGATGCGTCAGGCTGTCGTACAGCTTCGACACGAGCATTCGGGTAGCTGGCCAATGATCGAGGTTGCGCGCGGTCGAAACCTCGGGGTGCATACGGACCCGGTCCAGGAATCGAGCGTAATGCGTCGAGCCCTGTTCATAAGGAACCGTGAACATCGGCGCCACCAGGACCTCGACGAGCGCGGTCAGGCGATCGTCGCCGCCACCGGTGGTGGACAGGTCGGCCAGCATCGCCGTCCGCGCTCTGTCCATGGCGTCCTGTCTCCGCTCGACGATGGCGACGATGAGGCCCTCCCGGGACCCGAAGTGGTAATGCACCGCCGAGTTGTTGCGTTGCCCGGCGGCCGCCGCGATGTCTCGTAGCGGGGCGTCGGGGCCACGTTCCGCCATGAGACGTTCTCCTGCCAGCAGGAGTCGTTCCCGCCCTCCGGTGTCGACAGCCACGGCGTGAGCGTACCGATCATCCGCAGTGTTTACTCAATTAATCACATGTGCTTACATGGCCAAGGTGGAGACGATCGGCGGCGCGGTGTGGGATGAGGGGTCGATCACGCAACTGGCGTGGGTGATCGATGACCTGGACGGAGTCGAACGGACGCTGGGCTCCATGTTCGGGGTCCGTCGCTGGACCCGTCTTCCCGACGTGTACTTCGGGCCCGACTCGTGCGTCTATCGCGGTGCCCCAGCGAACTTCACCGCGGACATTTCGCTCGCCTACAGCGGCGACCTCCAGTTGGAACTGATCGCTCCGGGGAGAGGGCGATCGATCTATCACGAGTTCTTGACCGATCACGGCCCGGGGATGCACCACGTGTGCATCGAGCCGGACGACATCGACGCGACGGTCTCGTTCCTGGAGGCCGAGGGCCTGAGCGTCGTGCAGCACGGCCGACTCGCCGGCGACGAGATGCGCTTCGTCTACCTGGATGGCGAGCGGTCCGGGGCGCCGGTGCTGGAGGTCGCGGCTGTCGGACCGAGGATTCGGGCGTTGTACGACCAGATCAAGATCGACTCACGGGACGAGGAGACAGCAGGTGGACGTTGATGTTCGATTGACCGAGATGACACCGGACGACGTGCGGCAGATCGATACCGGCGCCGACTTCGATCGGTATGCGCGGGGCTGGCACTGCCTGGGTCTGGCGGACTCATTCCGCGGCGGTCGTCCGCACTCGGTCGACGCCTTCGGCACGCGCATCGTGATCTTCGAGGACGGCGCGGGGGCGATCCGGGTGCTCGACGCGTATTGCCGCCACATGGGCGCCGATCTCGGGATGGGGTCGCTGCGCGACGGCTTCCTCGCCTGTCCGTTCCACGGGTGGCAGTGGGACGGCGCAACCGGCCGTTGCGCCGACGTCCCGTACGCCAAGCGCCGGCCCAAGCTGGCGCGCACCCGCCGCTGGACGACGTCCGAGGTGAACGGGCAACTCCTCGTCTGGCACGACGTCGAGAATCAAGCCCCCGATCCCGCGTGGCTCCCGCCCACGATCGAAGGTTTCGACGAGGGGAGATGGAGTACGTGGGCGTGGCGCAGCGAACTCATCGAGGGATCGCACTGTCGGGAGATCGTCGACAACAACGTCGACATGGCCCACTTCTTCTACATTCATCACGCGTACCCGACGTACTT
Source organism: Gordonia soli NBRC 108243 (assembly GCF_000334455.1). Lineage (GTDB taxonomy): Bacteria > Actinomycetota > Actinomycetes > Mycobacteriales > Mycobacteriaceae > Gordonia > Gordonia soli. Next base: position 53,624 of record NZ_BANX01000005.1, on the reverse strand, counting down.
CGCCAACGTGATCGATGGTCACACCGCCAGTCAGCTGATGCACTCGAAGTCGCGTGAGGATATCTTCGGCGACTCGAAGTACTACCACCCGGACTCCCTGCTGCGTTCGGAGGCAACCTATTTCGGACCGGCGTACATGATCAACTGGTTGCACAACGACATCGGCAGTGGCGGGACGGTCGAGGTGGTGCTCACCAACGCCCACTACCCGGTGACCCAGAATTCGTTCGTGCTGCAGTGGGGCGTGGCGGTTCAGAAGATGCCCGGGCTATCCGACGCCCAGATGTCGCGGATGGCAGAGGCATTCTCCGCCAAGTTCTCCGAGGGATTCCTCGAGGACGTCGAGGTCTGGCGGCACAAGACCCGGATCGACAATCCGCTGCTGACCGAGGAGGACGGGCCGGTATATCAGCAACGTCGGTGGTACGAGCAGTTCTACGTCGACCGCGCCGCCGTCACCCCGGACATGACCGATCGCTACGAGTGTGAGATCGATGTGACCCATGCGCGTGGCGAATGGGACGAGGAGATCCGTCGCAACATGGTGGAACGTCAGCGACTGGCGTCGATCGGTGTCCACTGATGGGCGAGCTCGACGGTCGGGTCACGGTCGTCACGGGTGCGTCCTCAGGACTCGGCGCCGCCACCGCGCGGCTCGTCGCCGAGCGTGGCGCAACGGTATTCGGCGTGGGCCGGGATCGGGATCGGCTCGCCGAGGTGTTTGCCGATATTCCTCACGGCGCGTTCACGATCGCCGACATCGCCGACGCGGACGAGTGTCGCGGTGCAATCGACGAGGCGGTCGCGCGCTTCGGTGGGGTCGACGCCCTCGTCAACGTCGCCGGCTCGCACACGATGCGGCGCACCGAGATGCTCGATGACGCCGAGTGGGCGCGCGACATGGCCGTGAACCTCGACGGCCCGTTCTACCTGTGTCGTGCCTCGCTCCCGCACCTGATCGCACGCGGCGGGAGCATCGTGAACGTCGCGTCGATAGCCGGCGTCGAGGGGCAGGCGTACTCCGCCGGGTACTGCGCAGCCAAGCACGGGCTCGTCGGTCTGACGCGGGCTCTCGCCGTCGAGTACAGCGCAGACCGATTGCGCGTCAACGCCATCTGTCCAGGCGGCATGGACACACGGCAGGTCCGCGGCTTCAGTGCGCCCGAGGACGCAGACTTCGACCTGATCCTGCGTGCGGCGTCGCCACGAGGCCTGATGGACCCGCGACAGGTCGCGACCCTCATCGCCTATCTGATCGGTGACGATGCCGCAGCCGTGCACGGCGCGGTGTACCGGATCGACAACGGCAAGGGCGCCGGCTGAGTCCGTCGGACCTGGTGGGCAGTTGGTTGTTCGGATTGACACACATCACTTCCGGGCACGTGCATGACCGACTCCGGTGCCGCATCGTGATCAGACGCGCGACCGCCACATCAACCAGACGAAGTAGGGCGCACCGATCATCGCGACGACCAGACCCGCTGGGACCTGAGCGGGCGCGATGACGGTTCGGCCGATACTGTCGCCGACGCAGACCAGCGTCCCGCCCAACATCATCGCAACCGGCAGAGCGTGAATGTGGCGGCCACCGGTCAGTGCACGCGCACAATGCGGCGCGACGAGACCGACGAACCCGATCACACCGACCGCCACGACACTGACCGCCGCCAGCGTCGATGCCGCGGTGAGCAGTCCCGCCCGGGCCAGCGTGGGCCGGACACCGAGAATTCGGGGCAGATCGTCATCCACGGCCAGGAGGTCGAGCTCGCGATGTGCCGACAGCAGTAACGGCGCCACGATCCCGAGCGCTGCCAACACGGGTATCACGTCGCCGAACGATCGACCGTAGGTAGTGCCCGACAACCATGTCATGATACGTGGCGTATTCCACGGATCTGCTTGCAGCAGAACAAGTGTCGTCAACGCGGTCAGGCCGTATCCCAGTCCGATCCCGATCAGCACCATACGGCCGGGGGCAAGCCCCCCACGCAGCGCCAGCAGCGTGATGAGAGCGTAGGTGGCCAAGCCCGCCGCCACCGCTACGACCACCATCGTGCTGTGCCCTGAGTCGGGAAAGGCAACCGTTACCAGCGCCGCACCGAATCCAGCGCCTGCGGTTATCCCGAGAAGCCCTGGTTCTGCGAGCGGGTTACGCACACTTGTCTGCACGCTGCTGCCGGCCAACGCCAGTGCCATACCCGCGGCGATTGACGCGACCACACGGGGCGCCCGATCTCGAAAGACGAAATCGATCAGCTGCGGTGCGCTTCCCTGAGCCCATTGCACGAGGTCGCCGACCTTCAACATGACGGAACCAGCCAGTAGTCCGACCATTGCCGCCATGAGCATCAGTGCCGTTGCCACACTCAGCACGAGGATGCATCGGCGTGCTCCGCGCCTACGCACGCGGGCTTGTGTCGGTAACGCCGGCCCGGGGTCACGCATCGTGCGGGCCAGCGCAACCATCACCACCGCACCGAGCAGTGCAGTTGTGACTCCGGTCGGAATCGACGCGGCCGACTGGGCGCCCAGAGCCGTACGGATCACCACGTCGGCGAGCACGACGATCACCGCACCCATGAGCCCCGATGCCGGCAGCAGCAGGATGTGCCGCTGCAATCCCTTCAATCGACTCGCCATGAGCCGCACCATTATCGGGGCGCAGAGGCCGACGAACGCGATGGGACCCGCCACGGTGACCGCGGTGCTGGTGAGCAATACAGCGGCAAGAACGGCGAGGGCACGGGTCCGCCGGACCGGCACCCCCACTGTCGATGCAGCGTCGTCGCCCATCGCCAAGACGTCGAGTCGCCGACCGAGCAAGATGACGGCCACCGCCACCCCTCCGATCACCGGCAGAGCCCGAAGCGCAGCGTCGACGTTGAGCTGCGACAACGACCCGCTCCCCCAAGCGTAGAGACCAGTCGTCTGGGTTTGGAACACCAGAAGCAGCGTCGACGTTGCCGACTGCAACGCCATTGCGACCGCCGAACCGGCGAGGATGAGCCGGGTTGTCGGCGCCCCTGCGCCGCCAGAGAGCACCAAGACCAGGCCCGCTGCGAGTAGGCCACCACTGAATGCCACTCCCGCACTGGCCCATATCGGAATGCTGACACCGACGGCAGCAGTGATGCCGACGGCGAAGTACGACCCCGCGGTGACAGCCAAGGTATCCGGAGACGCCAGCGGGTTCCTGGAAATCGATTGCAGCAGTGTGCCGGCCACACCGAGAGCACTTCCCACGGCGATGCCGGCAAGAAGTCGCGGCAAACGAGACCCCCTGAAGACGTCTCCCACGCTGACATCACCCACCGACTCCGTCTCACCGCGGAGATAGCGGGCGATATCGGCGAGTTCGATGCCGGAAGTTCCCTGACCGAGGTGCCAGATCGCGAGAACTACCAGCACGGTGACCAACACGGCCAAGGTCACGCACGAGCCGACAGCGACACGACCGGACCCGGGACCGCCCCACTCGGAACGTCTCTCGACGCCGGAGCGGGAGCCGCCGGTCGTATTCACTCCGCGATCAACAGATCCACGTATGCGTCGACAGCCTGAACGGCAGAGCGCGGTCCGCCGAAAGTCCAGATCCCGGGCGGGAACGGCTTGGCCCGCCCTTCCTTGACTGCAGGAAGATTGGCCCAGATGGAACTCTTACCGAGTTCTGTGACGTAGTTGTCACTGGTGGGGTCTTCGGTGGCGGTATAGAACAGATTGGCGTCGCCAACGGCGATCATGCCTTCGAGATCTGTCTGCCCGAGTCCATAAGTGCTGTCCACCTGGCCATTCCAGGCTGCAGTCAGACCCAGACGCTCACCGAGAGCGGAGAACAACGCACCCCTCCCGAACGGTCGTATCGTGACGTTTCCGCCCTCGACCCAGCCGTCGAGGTAGACGAAATCCCTGGTCGCCAATCCCGCACGCATGACCTTGGACCGAGCCTCGTCGACATGCGAGTCGAGCTCGGTGAGCACCTGGTCGGCCCGATCTGTGCGCCCCGTCACCTCTGCTATCAAAGTGAACAGCGACCTCATATGTGCCACCGGGTCGGTCGCATCTGCCCCCTTCGTTGCCAGCACTTTGACACCGCGCTTCTCCAGACCGGTGACCCTGGGATCGTCTGCAGCCGTGGCTTCCACGATCACCAGATCAGGCGCCACACCAGCGAGGGCATCCAAGTCCGGTTCGCTTCGGGTTCCGACGTCGGTGACACCGTGCGGCAACTTCTCGGCAGTGTCATAGGCCGCGTAACCCTTCGTGTCAGCGACGGCAACCGGTGTGAGGCACAGCGTGAGCAGGTCTTCGGTCTGCTGCCATTCGGTAGAAGCGACCCTGGCCGCCGGCTTTTCGAGTGTGACTTTCCGGCCGAAGTCGTCGGTCACCGTCACCGCACCGGTTGTGGCCGGGGCGCCTCTCGAGCAACCAGCCGAGCCCGACATCATCGATGGGTCAGGGGCGCCGCCGACATCGGTGGTACCACAACCCGCCATCGCGAGAATGATGACGACTGCCGACGCCACTCGCAGGTTCCGGGATCCAGGTCGAATCATAGCTAGTCCTCGTTCGTGTTGAGAGCGAAATCTTTTGTTGCGAAGCACGTCAGCGACAGTCAAGTGATCAGATCACTTGGCGTTGGCGTTGGCGTTGGCGATCACGGCGACCGAGGGCGTCAATGCGTAGCCTTCCGGTGTCGGCGTCGCGGCTGACCTCGATGGGAATCTGATACACCTCGGTGAGGTTCGCCGAAGTGAGTACCTCGGCGACCGGGCCCGCTCGGTGTACGCGCCCCCCGCACAGCAGCACGACGTTGTCGGCGATCTGGGCTGCCTGGTCGAGATCGTGGAGTACGAGACCGACCGCTACTCCGTGGTCATGCGCGAGATCCTCGATGAGATCGAGAACCTCGACCTGGTAACGCAGATCGAGATGATTCGTCGGCTCGTCCAACAACACGATGTCGGTGTTCTGAGCCAGGCACGCGGCCAGCCACACTCGTTGCATCTCGCCACCCGAGAGGTCCTGGACGCCACGACTTGCGAAAGAAGAAACCCCGGTGAGGTTCATCGCCTCGTCGATCAGAACATTGTCGGCAGAGGTCAGCCTGGCGAATCGATGCCGATGAGGATGGCGCCCGAACGCCACCACATCGCGCACCGACAACCCCTGCGGCGTGGCGCGGATCTGAGCGAACAGCGTGACACGAGCTGCGAACTCGCGAGGGCTCAACAGTGTGGCATCCCGCAGGTGCGCCCGCGACTCGGTCTCTGTACCGCTCTCCAAGCTGCGGCCTATGGAAACGCCACCGTCGGCAATCGGATGAAGCCGAGCCAGCGAACGCAACACGGTGGACTTTCCGCTGCCATTGGCGCCCAGCACCACCGTGATCTGTCCGGCACGCAGCGTCACCGACACTCCGTGAACGACGGGTGTCTTGTCGTACCGCAACTCGAGCTGCTCACCGACGAGGCGAAGCGGATTACTCATTAGGTAAGCCTAACCTGCTCTAAGGAGCCGGTCCTCGGCGCCCGCCGTGGGGCACGCCATGGCGCGGCCTCGGCCTACCTCGCGAACCCGATATTTCGGCACTTCCCGTTTGCCCTCAGTTCACCCGACGCACTCCGTCACGTTCAGCGGCACTCCTAACGTTCCCCGGGTCTCCCACAGCCCGGGAGTGACTCGAAGTGTCTGGAGGACTCTGCCGTGCGCATCCCGCTGCCCTTGTTCACCTCGCCCGCGGCCGATCGACTCGGATCGTCCGGCCGAGCCCGCGTCACCTGCCGCTACAAGTGCGGCGAGGCGTGCTGGCACGAGCCGGGCAACACCAGCGACAACGAGTACTTCCGGGACATGGTGCGGACGAGCATCTCGCGCCGAACGATCCTCCGCTCCTCGGCCGCGGCGGCGGTTGCAGCGGGTGCCACCACCGTTCTCGCCGCGTGTGGCGACTCCGGCGGGTCCGGCCCGACCTCGGCGTCGGCGGGACCGGATGGCGCAGCACCCGGGATGACCTTCGACCCGGTCGCCGCGAACACACAGGACGCCGTGGTGATCCCCGACGGATACCGGCAAGAGATCGTGATCCGTTGGGGTGATCCGGTTCTCCCCGGCGCGCCACAGTTCGACTTCGCCAACCAGACCCCCGAGGCGCAGGCGGGTCAGTTCGGTTTCAACAACGACTTCGCCGGTCTCATCCCGATCGACGGCGTACCCAACCACCACTACCTGGTGGTCAATCAGGAGTACACCACCGAGCAGTTCATGTTCACCGGGTACCAGGAGAAAGCGCCGACCGAGCAGCAGGCACGGATCTCGATGGCCGCGCACGGGATCACCGTGGTCGAGGTGGCCGCGACCCCCGGTACCGGCAAGCTGACACCTGTCGTCGGACAGCGGAATCGCCGCATCACCGCGTCGACCCCCTTCCGACTCGTCGGTCCGGCGGCCGGCTCCGCGCTGGTCAAGACCTCGGCCGACCCGGCAGGCGACACCGTGCTGGGCACCATCGCCAACTGCTCCGGCGGCCTCACCCCCTGGGGCACGATGCTCTCGGGGGAGGAGAACTTCAACAACTATTTCGGTAACGCGAGCAAGGTGACGGACCAGGCAACGAAGGCCGGGCTCGAGCGTTACAGCTTCGAAGACGACGCCGACTACCACCTGTGGGGACGCTTCGACAAGCGGTTCGACCTCGCGCAGGAACCCAACGAGGCCAACCGGTTCGGCTACATCGTCGAGGTCGACCCGCACGACCCGACGTCCACCCCCGTCAAGCACAGCGCTCTCGGACGGCTCAAGCACGAGTCGGCGAACGTGTACGTCGTCGGTTCGGGGCCTGACGAGGGAACGGTTGTCGCGTACAGCGGTGACGACGAGAAGTTCGAGTACATCTACAAGTTCGTGTCGACACGTCGGATCAAGTCCGGCCTGTCGAAGGCCGCACGCACCCACAACATGGGCATCCTCAACGAGGGGACGCTCTACGTCGCCACGTTCACCGGTGACGACCCCGGCGCCGTCGACGGCAGCGGAAAGCTCCCTGCCAGTGGCTCGTTCGCCGGACGCGGCACCTGGGCCAAGCTTCTCACCGTCGATGCGGACGGGAAGTCGACGTCCCACGTGGCGGGCATGACCCCCGAGCAGGTCGCCGTGTGGACGCGACAGGCCGCGGACAAGGCCGGCGCGACCAAGATGGACCGCCCGGAAGACATCGAGGCGAGTCCACGGACCGGAAAGATCTACTGCGCGTTGACCAACAACGACGACCGCGGCACCAGCGGCGAGGCAGCCGCCGATTCGGCCAACCCGCGCAACGAGAACAAGAACGGCCAGATCATCGAGATCACCGACGATCACGTCGGCACCGAGTTCACCTGGGATCTGCTGCTGGTCTGTGGTGATCCGGCGGCGGCCGACACCTACTACGGCGGCTTCGACAAGACCAAGGTCAGTGCGATCTCGTGTCCGGACAACGTCGCATTCGATCCGCATGGCAACCTCTGGGTCTCCACCGACGGCAACGCCCTCGACAGCAACGACGGGTTGTTCGCCGTCGCACTCGACGGCGACCGTCGGGGCGAGACCAAACAGTTCCTCACCGTACCGAAGGGTGCCGAGACCTGCGGTCCCATCATCGACCGCGACCGGGTGATCGTCTGCGTCCAGCATCCGGGTGAGGAAGACGACCACTCGGCCGACAACCCGGCTTCGCACTGGCCCGACGGAGGCTCGTCGCAGCCGCGGCCCTCGGTCGTCGCAGTCTGGAAGGACGGCGGTTCGATCGGCGTCTGATCGCCGCGTCCCCCACCGCGCGGCCGGACTCCGGCCGCGACGTCCGACCCGCCGCGTTCCTCCGTCCCGACTTCGTCTTCCGCGTGCAGACTGCGGAAAAAGCGGTTCGCGACGGAGGAACCGCTGCTGGGAGGGCTTCGTGGTCCGCGCTCCGCATCGGACGCGATGTCCGGATCGTCCGACATGTCGCATGGATCACACGCTGTCTGCTTTTATTTCGTAAGCCTAAGTATTAACGTGTCCGATGTGTCCGAGAACATCGCAGACCTGGCCGGCCGGATTCGCCCCTCGCTGATCCGGCTCTACCTCGCGATGCGTCGGCACACACCGATCCCGGAGTACACCGCCGCTCAGGCGTCGGCACTCGCGACGCTCGTCGACCACGGACCGCTGCGGATGGGCGAACTCGCCGACCGCGAGTCCATCCGCATGCCCACCGCGACCGCCCTCGTCGACGGTCTCTGCAAAGCGGATCTCGTCGAGCGCACCCCTGATCCGGCCGACCGTCGCGCCGTCCAGGTGGCCCTCACCGACCACGGCCGTGACGTCCTACGACGCGTCGGCAGTGAGCGCGACGTGGTCTTGACCCGCGCACTCGCCGATCTGTCCGACGAACACCGGGATGCGCTCGCCGCTGCGGCGCCGGCGCTACAGGCACTGCGCGACCGCCTCGACAAACCGGATCGCGCCTCCGCATCCCCCGACCATCGAAAGTGACCCCGTGACCACCACCGACACCCCGGCATCCACCCCCACGGCGCACAGCGCGCCCCAGCCATCCCACTCATCGCACGGCGCGCATTCGGAGTCCCTGATCGAGACCTTCCGGCAGCAGCCACGCACCGTGTGGGTGACCGCCTTCGCGGCCGTCATCGCCTTCATGGGAATCGGACTGGTCGACCCGATCCTCCACTCGATCGCCGAGGCACTCAACGCCCCGCCCAACAAACTCACGCTCCTGTTCGGCGTGTACGTGGGGGTGCAGTGCGTCGCGATGCTGATCACCGGATGGTCGGCATACCGATTCGGACCCAAGCGCACGCTCGTCGTCGGGCTCGCGCTCATCGTCATCGCGGCCGGGATCTCGGCGTTCGGCAGCGACATCGACCAGCTGATCGCCTACCGCGTGCTCTGGGGTCTGGGCAACGCACTGTTCCTCGCCACCGCATTGGCTTTCATCGTCAGCGCCGCCAAGGGCAGTCAGGCGGGCGCGATCATGCTCTACGAGGCGGCCCTCGGCGCGGGCCTCGCCATCGGCCCGCTGCTCGGCGCCGTCCTCGGCGAGTGGACCTGGCGTGCGCCGTTCGGCGGCACCGCGATCCTCATGCTCGTCGGCGCGATCCTCTGCGCGACGATGCTCCCCGCGGACGGTCCCCGCACCGAGCGTCAGCCGGTCACCATCTCCGATCCGCTTCGGGCCCTGCGAAACCGGACGCTGCTGATCACCTCCATCGGGTCGGCCTTCTACACCGGAGCGCTGTTCACCGTGATCGCCTGGGCACCGATTGCCATGGGTCTCCGACCCATCTACGCCGGTCTCGTCTTCTTCGGATGGGGTCTGCTGACCGCTCTCGCCGGCGTCTTCCTCGCTCCGCCACTCGCGGCACGGATCGGTCAGAAGGCCGGCGTGCTGGTCGCCATCGGCGGTTACGCACTCGTCATGGCGCTCGCGGCGATCGGCACCCTCACCGACACGGTCTGGTTGATCGGTCTCGCGGTGATCCTGTCCGGCCTGCCGTCAGGCGTCCTCAACACCCTGTTCACCGGGGTGGCCATGTCGTCCGGCGACGAGAACACGCCACGGTCGGTGTCCAGCGCCGGCTACTCCTTCCTGCGCTGGATGGGCGCGGCGATCGCCGCAGTGCTGGTCGCCTACCTGGCCGAATGGTTCGGATCGGCAGCCGTGCCGTTCTGGTTCGCCGTGGGCTACTGCGTCGTCGCCATGCTCGCAGTGGGCCTGGTCCGCGGAGCCCCCGCCAAGGAGACCGTGGTCGACGACGAAGCCGCACTCGTCGGCGCCGAGGAGTACTGAGTCAGCACCGCATCGACCTGATGTCCACGAACCGCCGTCGAGCACGTCCGACGGCTTTCGACCACCGGATCCGCGGAGCTCGCGAGAGAGACCCGACGTGTGGAGATGCCCGCCGATCGTTGTGATCGGCGGGCATCTCGCGTCAGGGTCGGATCATCGGGCCTGCGCGCAGGTGGTGTCCGATGCCCGATCGAGCCGCACATCGACCGAGTCGAGGGTCGGCTCCAGGAACTGCAGGTGATCGATCAACGACTTGGGCAACGAGACCGGCGGCTGGGCGTAGCTGCTGCCGTCGGCGGTGCTCTGGGTGTAGAGCGAGAAGCTGCCCGACGTGTCGGCGTTGTAGCCACCGTAGGTCTGCAGCGCCTTGGCCACCATCGTCTGGAACGGGTTGAGCCCCAGGGTGTCCAGGTTGATTGACGGGTTCAGACGCATCCGGATTCCCTGCGGGATGCCGTCGGCGGTGGTCCCGTCGGTGCGGGTGCCGGGGTAGACGAAGTTCTGCGAACCGATCGGCACGGCGAATCGCAGAGCATGGTCGATCACCCCGCGTGACACGTCGCGCGGCGTGATCATGCCTGCGACATAGGAGAACTCGCCTCCCGCGTGGGCCGGACCGGCCACATGACCCCCGGAGCCCGTGTAGGCGTGATAGGTCGCGTGGGCGATCGCGCTCCCCGACCCGGCGTTGAATCCCTGGAACTCGTACAGGCATCCATCGGCCTGGTCGATCACCGCGAGGTGCGCATCGCCGTCCGGCGATGGCACGTAGTTGCTGCGATACGGGATACTGACCGTCTTGTTCGCGTTGTTGGACACGCGGATCGACTTCTTGGGAGTGCCTGCCGGCGCGAGGTAGAGGGTGGTGGTCCACGCCCGCGAGTTCATCGCGATCTCGCGGATGGCCGACGAGTTGCGCAGCATCGTCACCCAGCGAGACGTCCGGGAGTCGAGTTGCACCCCGGTGGGAACCGGCGTGTTCCAGAAGGAGTCACCGGCGAAGTACCGTCCGTCGGCGCTGCTGCGTGCGCTGGGCCCGGCCCCGGCCTGGGATACGGAGAAGTGCTGGATGGCCGTCCCACCCGCGTCGATGATGGCCACCTTGACGCGGTGGCGGCCGGCGGTCACCGTGCGGACCTCCTCGAATCGACCCCAGGTGTTGGTAGCCCACTTGTCGATGATCAGGGCGTCGTCGAGCCAGACGCGCACGCCGACGTCGCCGGTGTCGGCGCCGAAGGTGTACGAGCCGGTGACCGGGAAGTCCGGCGCGCCACTGTACTCGATGCCGAAGTTGTCGGCGCGGACCCCCGTCGCCGGAGAGCGCGTACCGAAGTTGCCACCCACGGAGACCTCGCATCGTTCCAGCACGGGCGCACCGGCGAGGGTCGTGTTGTTGAAGTACCTCGCCTTGTACTCGCGTGCTGCACAACCTGTTCCGGGTGGTGTCGTCGTGGGTGGCGTCGTCGTCGGTGGCGTCGTCGTCGGTGGCGTCGTCGGCGGCGGAGTTGTCGTCGGTGGCGTCGTCGTCGGAGGGGTACTCGACGGTGGCGTACTCGATGTCGGGGGTGCCGCGATGTCGGTGATGGTGTCGACGTACAGGTTCCGATCGCAGAGGAACCACGAGTAGTCGTTGATGTAGGTGACCGCGATGCTGTGTCGTCCGGCAGCCGCGGTGAACGGGACCGTGTAGTCGGTCCAGGTGGTCGCGGCGACGGTCACCGTGCTCACGGCGACGCCGTCGAGGCTCACCCGCATCTGCGGGGACCCGTTGCAGTTGGTCGCCTTCGCGCGGATACGTACTCCGTTGAGCGCACCGGTGTCGGCGGTGTAGGTCACCTGGCTGTTGGTCGCGGCCAGCGTGACGGCCTTCTTGCCGGACGCGGTCGAGTCCGAGAGTTGGTAGATGGTGCCCGACGTCGCCAGCGTCTCGGCCTCGACGGTGGCAGCGGCGGCACTGGGTATCGCGACGACGACCAGACAGCCGACGACCGTCGCGGAGAGGCCGACGACACCGACCTTCCAGTAGCGCCTGGTACCGCGGACCCGCTCCGAGGGGATCATGGTCGCCTTTCACTTTGGCCCCTCCCCTAACTCCAGTAACTTAGTGGCGTAAGTCATACCTCGGGTGTCGTAGCGATAACGGGCAGGTGTCGGTTCGGCCCTGCCGCGCGAGTGCAGACCGAAAGTCGCTGTGCCGGAGTCGATTCGTTGACACATCACTGATCGCTGATTCGACATCGACAATCCCACGGCGTGGGATCGGGAGTTCACGCGGGCTCGGCGCGCCGCCCCACTCCGGTACGAAATCAGTACGCCAGCGCCGAGCCGGCGACACTACGTCAACGCCCGCAAGCCCACGTACAGATTTCGTACCGGCCAGGCGACCCAACCAGCACCAGACCGACGGCCCGACTCAGTCCAACGGCGCGGTGGTCGAGCGCACGACGAGCTCGGGCTCGAGGACCACCGTCTCGACGTCGGTGCGACCGTCGTCCAGCCTCGACACGAGCGCGCCGATCGCGACGCGCGCCTGCTCGACCGGAGACTGACTGACGGTGGTGAGATCGAGGTGACCCAGTCGGGCGAGCGGGCTGTCGTCGTATCCCGCGACAGACACATCGCCGGGTACCTCGACGCCGGCTCGGCGCAACGTGTCGATGACCCCGACGGCGACCGGATCGTTGACGCACGTCACCGCGGTCGGGAGACCGTCGGCAAGCATCGCGGTCGCGGCCGCAGCACCGGACTCGGCCGTGAAGTCGCCGTCGACCACCCGCGATTGCGCTTCCAGTCCGTGCCGTCGCATCGCACGCAGGTAGCCGTTGCGCCGATCACCGGCGATGACCCCGCGTCCACCCGAGACATGCGCGATCTGCGAATGCCCCAGGGAAGAGAGATGATCGACGACCTGCGCGATGCCCTTGCTGTCGTTCGCCCGGACCACGTCGACGACACCACCGGGCACACGTCGACCGATCGAGACCGTCGGCACCTGGGCGCCGAGCGTCGTCAGCGCCGAGTTCGACAGCTGCGGGCCGAGCAGAAGCATGCCCTCGCAACGGAAGTCCAGCAGTGTGTCGACCACCCGGGCCTCGACGTTCCGCGATGTCACCGCGCCGAGGACCACCTCATAACCGGCGTCGTCGGCGACCTCGACCAGGTGCTCGACCACCTCGGCATGGAAGCTGTTGGAGATCAGCGCCGAGACGCCCAACAGGTGTGATCGCTTTGCCGTCATGAGTGCGGCGGCGCGGTTGACGCGGTAGCCGAGTTCGTGGGCCGCCTCGATCACCTTCTCGCGCGTGGCCGAGCTGGGGCCCGGTTGATTCCGGAACACGAGCGACACCAGGGCTTTCGACACTCCCACGCGATCGGCGACATCCTGCATCGTCGGCCGCCGCTGTCCATCAGTCACCCGGCCATCCTCTCGCACAGCTGTACGGGACGCCTATTCAGTCCAGCCAATCCAGGACCGACGCCGCGGTCCAGCTCTGTTGCATGCTGCCGAGCGGTTCGCCGGTGAACGGTTCGTAGTACTCGGCGAACGCCCCGTCGGTGGCCTGACGCAGACCCTCCTCACGCAGACGCGCCGACCGCTCGGTCCAGCCGCGCCGGGCGAAGGCCCAGCTGAACAGCCACGTCATCACCGGCCACACGGGGCCACGCCAGTACTCGCGCGAACGGAAGTCCATGGAGATCGGCGATGTCGACGGCGGCACCGCGTACCGGAGGTCGGGATGGCCACAGAAGCGCGGGCCGTCGAACAGTCGGAGCAGTGCGCGCTCCCGCTCGCGGGAGAGTCCGCCACAGATCAGCGGGGCGAACACGGCGATGGTCTCGGTGTTGATCCAGGAGTTCGCGCGGAGGTCGAAATCCCGTGCGGCCCCGTTGCGCTCGTTGGTCGCGGCCACCACACCGTTGCGGAATCGCTCCGACCACGCACGCAGGTCGCGCACATCCGACCGCGGCTTGGAGTAGTCCTCGCCGATGGTGGCCAGGACGTCGCAGGCCACGGAGAAGATGGCGCTGACGAAGACATCCTCCACCGCGAAGCTCATCACGGACGGCAGGACCGCATCGTCGTAGTTGGCACGCTTCATCTGCTCGACCAGCCACAGGTAGCGGTCGTACTCGAGGTCGGACGGGCGCATCGAGTTGTCGGAGACATGGTCGAGGTCGGCGCGGCTGTACGGCGGGAGATCGTCGCCGGGAACCACATTCGCGTAAGCGGCATCCCAGCGCGGCGAGTTGTCCATGCCCGATTCCCAGCCGTGGAAGATCGTCACCCGACCACGCCCCTCCGGATCCCGCGCATGTGCCAGCCACCGATGCCATCGCACCAACGACCCCCACCGGCGATCGATGAACTCGTTGGCGGCCGATCGGGTGGTCCGGCCGTGGCGTCGAGAGTGATCGAGGATGCGCTGCACGGCGATCGCGTGGACGGGCGGTTGGGTGATGCCCGAGGTGTCGGGGAACTCCGGCGCATCGGCCGCGAGCCGCGCGCACTCCCAACGCGCGGGGCCGGGGAAATAACCGTCGCGACCGTTCGCGAACACGATGTGCGGGATCATCCCGTTGTCCCATTGCGCCGACAGCAGGGTGTCCATCTCGATGACCGCGCGCTCCACCGACAGCGGCGCGAGTCCGACGGTCACGAAGGCCGCGTCCCAGCTCCACATGTGCGGGTAGAGGCGCGGCGCAGCGCTGGTCATCGTGCCCAGGTCGTTGCCGCGGAGGAGATAGGCAGCTCGGGCGGACAGCTGGGTCGGGGTGAATCCGTAGCGCGCCACGCGTCGATTCTGCACCGGTCGCCCCTCGACTGCGCACCGAGGCCTGGAGCCGTCGCCCCGGGCCCGCCCGACCCGACGAGATCTGTACGCCTGCGCGCAACCGACGACACTACGTCGACCGCCCGGCCGCCACGTACAGACTTCGCGCGGCCGGCGCCGTGGCCGGACCATCCAGGATGGTTCGACCCACGAGCGGCCATCCGCCCGCGGCGTAGGGTCGACGGCGTGCCCACCGCCCTGATCACCGGAGCGAGCCGCGGCCTCGGTGCCGAGATCGCCAGACAACTCGCACCCACCCACGACCTGCTGCTCGGCGGTCGACCATCGGCCGAACTCGACGCTCTCGCCACCGAACTCGACGGCGCGAGCACGTTTGCCGTCGAG
This sequence comes from Gordonia soli NBRC 108243, assembly GCF_000334455.1. GTDB lineage: Bacteria > Actinomycetota > Actinomycetes > Mycobacteriales > Mycobacteriaceae > Gordonia > Gordonia soli. Next base: position 38,624 of record NZ_BANX01000005.1, on the reverse strand, counting down.
CTCACCGACCACGAGGAGCTCGAGGGCGCGACCGAGGCGATCAGCGAGCTCGACGTGCTCGTACACAACGCCGGGGTCGGGAGCAGCCTGGAGAAGATCGCCGACACCCCGGTCGAGGAGTGGCAGCACGTCCTCGGCGTCAACCTGATCGCAGTGGCCGAGCTGACCCGACTGCTGCTCCCCGCGTTACGTGCTGCCCGCGGCCACGTGGTGTTCGTCAACTCCGGCGCCGGCCGCAACGCCCGTCCCGGGTGGGCACCCTATGCGGCGAGCAAGTTCGGGGTGACCGCTCTGGCGCAGGCACTTCGCGGTGAGGAGCCGGAGATCCGGGTGACTTCGGTCTTCCCCGGCCGCATCGACACCGACATGCAGCGCGACATCGTGGCCATCGAGGGTGACGAGTACGACCGGTCCCGGTTCTTGAAGCCCGCCACGGTGGCCGCGGCCATCGTCCACGCGATCGCCACCCCCGGCGACGCACATCCCGAGGACATCATCCTGAAGCCGACCGGACGCGGCTGACCGGAGCCGCGCGGACCATCTACATGTCCGTACGGATCCACAGCTCATATGATTCGTCCCGCTCATCCGATCGGGTGAGCGGGACGACATCGGTTGCAACGGCCCGCCGGGCGCTCGCGCCGGGGCCGAGAACTCAGAGTTGCTTCAGATCGGACTGTTCCCACACGGCTCGCATCGAGACGATCTTGCCCTGATCGTCGAACACCATGATGTCGATGGGAGTGATCTCGAACTTCATCCCCGACGTCCCGGTCACCAGGGTGAACTCGAAGACCGCGGTGTCGCCCGCGATCTTCTTCCACTTGAGCGTGGCGGTCCGCTCGTCCATGCCGGTGATGATCCCGTAGAACTCCACGAACGCTTCCCGCGTGGAACGGATGTCGGCACCGATCGGGTCCTCGACCGTCGCGTTCGCCGCGTAGAGGTCGGCGATCTGCTCCGCGGTCCCGTTGTTCAGCAGTTCGACGTAGCTGTCGACCACCGCGTTGATCTTTGCGCTGAGGCTCTCTTGTTCGACGGTCATGCCAGGCCTTCCGATGAGAAACTAGAACGTGTTCTAGTCGATCACCGTAGCATCGGCACACCCGCGCCGACCAGGCTTCGACCACTTGCCCCCGCCACCGTCGGCGAGCAGCAGAGCGCCCCGACCGAGAGCGGAGGCTCGGCCGGGGCGGTGCTCACGAACGGATCAGACGAGCCGCTCGTAGATCGTGGCGTTGGCGAGTCCGCCTGCCTCACACATCGTCTGGAGCAGGTAGCGGCCGCCGCGCTGCTCCAGTGCGTTGAGACCGGTGGTCGCGAGGCGGGCACCGCTTGCACCCAGCGGATGACCGATCGCGATGGCGCCACCGTTGACGTTCACCTTGGCCGGGTCGACACCCAGTTCCTTCTCCCACGCCAGCACGACGGGCGCGAACGCCTCGTTGACCTCGAAGAGATCGATGTCGGCGAGGTCGAGTCCACCACGGGCCAGCACCTTGCGCGTGGCCGGGATGATGGCGGTGAGCATCAGCAGCGGATCGTCGCCCGCCACCGCGATCGTGTGGACCCGCGCGCGGGCCCGGAGGCCGAGTTCTGCGGCCTTCTCCTCACTCATCAGCAGCAGCGCCGCCGAGCCGTCACTGATCTGGCTCGCGCTCGCTGCGGTGATCCGCCAGTCGATCTGCGGGAAGCGCCGACCGATGCCCTCGTCGAAGTACGCCGGCCGCAGACCGGCCAGACCCTCGAGCGTGCTGCCGGTGCGGATGCCCTCGTCGGCGGTCAGCCCCGCCAACGGCGCGATCTCCGCATCGAAGAGTCCGTTCTTGGACGCGGTGGCGGCGAGATCGTGCGAGCGTAGGGCGAATTCGTCGATCTGCGTCCGCGAGATGTCCCATTCGGTGGCGATGAGCTCGGCCGAGATGCCCTGGCCGACCAGCCCTTCCGGATACCGCTCGTCGAAGGCGACGCCGTTGAGGTTCTCCGTACCGAACGCGGCCGACCCCATCGGGACGCGCGACATCGACTCGACACCGGCCGCCACGACGATGTCGTGGGTACCCGATGCGATGGCTTGCGCCGCGAACGCGATCGCCTGCTGGCCGCTGCCACACTGCCGGTCCACCGACACCCCCGGGACCGACTCCGGATATCCCGCGGCCAGGAGCGCGCGGCGGGCGAGGTTCAAGCTCTGCTCGCCTGCCTGACTGACCACGCCGGTGATGACGTCGTCGATCTGGGCGGGATCGATCCCGGTGCGGGTCACGATCTCTCGAAGGCTGTGCGCCAGCATGTCGACCGGATGGACGTCGTGCAGTGCGCCGGTGGCCTTGCCCTTGCCGACCGGAGTCCGTACCGCGTCGACGATGACTGCGTTGGTCATGATCGTCCTCCTCACGGGGCTACCCGGCCGGCCGTCGGTCGGGCTGACTTTGCCTCGCTATAGTCAACTGGTCTACCGAGCTGACTATTCCATAGTCAAGTCAGAGTAGGATCGGTCACATGATGAAGTTGGCCGGGCCGTTGGCAGAGCGCGATCGCTGGCAGGCGACCGGATGTTCGATCGCGAAGGCGATGGAACTGATCGGGACGCGGTCGGCTGTTCTCATCCTGCGCGAGGCCTTCTACGGGGCCACCCGGTTCGATCAGTTCGCCCGGCGCGTCGGCATCACCGATGCCGTCGCGGCCGCACGCCTCAAGGAGTTGACCGAGGCCGGGATCTTCACCAAGGTCCCGTACCGCGAGCCGGGCCAACGCGCGCGGTCGGAGTATCGACTCACCGAGATGGGTCGGGACCTCTTCCCGGTCATCACCGCGCTGATGCAGTTCGGCAACGACCATCTGCAGCCCGACGGCGCGCCCCTGGCCCTGCGCGATGTCGAGTCCGGCGAGCCGGTGCGCGTCGACGTGGTGGCCGGCGCCGACCGCCACCTCACCCCGGAGGATGTCGAGGTACGGATCGCCCGCCCGCGGCGCTGATCCGGCCACTGTCCGACCTCCGACCCCGCCGGGACCGGGTCTCGTATCCGGCCACGTCGATGGTGCCGTGCGGCCCCCGGTCGGACCGCGGTCATGTCGTCTGACCGGCTGACAAGCTCCTGCCCGGTACGCCGGGGGTTTGATAAGTTCGCGACCACACCCGCGGTCGTTGCGGGCCGACGGGTGAGGAGCACCGATGAGCGCCACCCCGAGCGGGGACGACGCCGGGCCGGACGGGAACCCGGTCGGCCCGTCGTGGGTGGCTCCGAGTACGGAGTCGACGGGCACGCGATCCTTCGATCAAGGGGCGGGAGAACAGGGTCCGCGGTCGAGCGGCGCGGGGCACCACGCGCCGCCTCCCGGATGGTCGTCGGTACCGGATGTCTACGGGCACGCCGAGCCGTACCGACCGGGTCATCCGGCGGGAGGTGCGCCGGTCGGGGGCGCACCTCACGCATCCGGTCACGGAAGCCCTGGGATCGTCGGCCCACCATCGGCCACCACCGCACCGCGCACCGCCGGAGCGTCCTGGGGCGGGCCCGCATGGGGGTCGACACCGGGACCGATGTCAGGGCCACCGCCCGGACCGATGTGGGGGTCGGACGGTCGACCGCCGGTGCCCGGGCCTGCATGGGGTGTCGGCGGCCCGTCAGCGCCGCCGTTCGGCCACGCGAACCCGTTGGTCGCACACAAGCCGGGCACCATCCCGCTCCGTCCGCTGAACCTCGGCGACATCCTCCAGGCCGCCTTCACGGCCGTACGGCGCAACGCTTCCGTCTACTTCGGGCTGACCCTCGTCACCTGGCTGGTCTTCCTCTTCGTCGCCGGCGCGATCGGCGCGGTGGCGTTCCTCGCCGTCTCGGCGACCGGCGCGGACGAACTCGCCATCGTCGCAACGGTCGCGATCGGATTCCTCGGCTTCTCCGTGCTCAGCGGCGTCGTCACCGCCGCGCTGAGCGGTGTGCTCGCCTACCCGGTGAACCAGGGCGCCGTCGGTCGCTCGACCACCGTCGGCGAGACCTGGGCGAGGACCAAGTACTCGGTTCCGCGTCTGGTCGGCCTGTATCTCCTCCTGGGACTGGCGACATCGTTGGTGATCGGTCTGCCGGTGACAGCCACCGTCTGGGCGTTCAGCGCCCAGCAGCCCGTGCTGGGTGTGCTCGCACTCGTCCTGACGGTGGCGATCGGTATCGGCGTGGTCTGGCTCGGTGTCCGGCTCGCCCTGGCGCTGCCCGCCGTCGTCGTCGAAGAGCTCGGTGTCGTCGATGCCATCCGTCGGTCCTACGCACTGACGTCCGGTCTGTTCTGGCGGACCTTCGCCACCCTCCTGGTGATCGCGATCCTCACCGGGATAGTGCAATACGTCATCTCGTTCCTGTTCCAGATCCTGGGTTACCTGCTGATCGCCGTCGGACACGCCGCAGGCGGGGCCACCGCCATCACCATCGTCGCCGCGGCGGTGATGATCATCGGGACCGTCTTGTCCAGCGTGGTGACGCAGCCGTTCATCGCAATCGCCCTGGCGCTCGTCCACATCGACGCGCGAATCCGCGCCGAGGGATTCGACATCACCCTCGGCCAGGCCGCCGCCGAGGTGGCCGCCGGCGCACACGCCGACGGCTGGATGCCGCGCGAGCCGTCCCCCGGGTCGGTGCCGCGATGAGCGTCACCGTGGTTCTCGCAGAAGGGCTCTCACCCGACAACGACGAAGCGCGGAGGTGGCTCGAGAGGGAACTGTCGAAGCCCGAGTACTCCGATCAGTCGTCGATCACCGACCGATGGTGGGAGAACCTGGAGAACTGGTTCGCCGACCTGCTCAGCGGTATCAACGGCGCAGCCACTCCGTTGCCAGGAATCGTCGCGGCCATCGTCGTCGTCCTGTTGCTGGTCCTGGTCATCTACCTCCTGCGCTTCGTCCGCCGTACCCCCAAGGCGAAGTCCGCGTCCACGCAGTCGGTGCTCGGCGGGCATCGTTTGTCGGCGCGCGAGTTCCGCGAGCGGGCCGAGAAGGCTCTCGCGGCAGGCGATCACGATGCATGTGTACTCGACGCCATGCGTGCGATGGCGCGCCGTGGCTTCGACCGGACGCTGCTCGCCGATGCCCCGTCCCTGACCGCACGCGAGGTCGCCGTCGGGCTGACCCGTCACTTCCCCGATCGGCGCGAACGGCTCGCTGCGGCCGCCCTGCTCTTCGACGCGGTCGCCTACGGTGGTCGGCACGCAACCGCCGACGAAGCCCGCGGTCTGCTCGATCTGGAGTCCGAGATCGCTTCTGCACGTCCGCGATCGGTCGAGACCGAACCGGATGCTGCGACGTCGGGGGCCACGCAGTGACCGCCTCGGTCGTCGCATACGACGGCCCCGCTGCCCCTCCTTCGGCCCCGACGACATCACGCCGTCCACGACGCTGGCCCTGGATCGTGATCGTGGCGGTCGTGATCGTCGCGCTGATCGGGATCGCGCTCACCATCGCCGCCGGACAGACCCAGAAGGAGAGCGCCTACCTGGATCCGTCCAATCCAGACGGCAACGGCGCGCAGGCGCTCGCATCGGTCATCGACGACAAAGGCGTCGGTGTCGATGTGGTGCGTGATCAGGACGCCCTCTTCGACGCGCCGCGCCCCGGCGCCGACACCACTGTCGTGGTCACCTCCGCGTCCGAGTTGTCGTCGATGACCGCCGATCGCTTCTGGGCGCGCGTCTCCGGTGCGCGCCGCGTCGTGGTGGTCGGCGCCTACTCGAACACGCTGAGCACCATGGACATCCCGGTCACATCGGGATCGTCGACGTCGGTGAACGACGAGATCCGTGCGGACTGTCGGATCGGCGGCGTCGAGCCCGACGACATCATCAGTCGCGACAGCACGGGCTACGCGACCACCGCGCCGGGCGCGATCAGCTGTTTCGATCTCGACGGCAGCGCCGACCTCGTCGTCCTGCCCGCGGCTGCGGGGCGGCCGGAAGTGGTGGTCCTCAGCTCACTGCTCGTCCGCAACGACGAGATCACCCGATTCGACAACGCCGGCGTCGCGATCCGCACACTCGCCGGATCGTCCAGGCTGCTCTGGTACGTCCCCGATCATCGGGACACACCGCCGAGCGTCGTCGCCGAGGAGGAGCCGTCCGACATCCCGGCCGCACTCGGACCGCTCACCCTGCTCGGATTCTTCGGACTGTTGGCACTGATGTTCTGGCGCGGTCGGCGCTTCGGGCCGCTGGTGACCGAGCCGTTGCCCGCGGTGGTCAAGGCGATCGAGACGACGCAGGCCAGAGGTCGGCTGTACCACCGCGCGCGGGCCGACGGACGCGCCGCCGAGCAGCTCCGAGCCCATACCGTCGCCCGGCTCGGTGCGACCCTGGGCCTACCGGTCGACACACGATCGGCCCTCGGCCCCGACCGTCCGCAACCGATACCGGTGTCGCCCAGCGTGTTCGCCATCGCCGACGCCGCGGCCGCCGCATCCGGCCGCGACCCCAGGCTCGTCCACCGATTGCTCACCGGGCCGCTGCCCGCCACCGAGGACGACCTCGTCGCCTTCGTCACCGACCTGACCGCCCTCGAGAAGGAAGTGCGTCTCACGCCATGACCATCGATCCCACCAGGCCACCCGGACAGCCGGGCCACCCCGCCCAGCCCACCGCACACGGATTCTCCGGCCCGCCCGCCGGCGCCGCCACCACAGACGACCGCGCGCGTACCGCGTTGTCGGCGGTGCGCGCCGAGGTCGCCAAGGCGGTCGTCGGCCAGGATGCCGCGGTCGCAGGCATTCTCATCGCGCTGCTGTGCCGCGGACACATCCTGCTCGAGGGTGTGCCCGGCGTCGCCAAGACGCTGCTCGTCCGATCTGTGGCGACCGCTCTGCAGGTCGAGACGAAGCGTGTCCAGTTCACCCCGGATCTGATGCCCGGTGACGTGACCGGGTCGCTGGTGTACGACAACGCGACCTCGGACTTCACCTTCCGGGAAGGGCCGGTGTTCACCAATCTGCTCCTGGCCGACGAGATCAACCGCACCCCGCCGAAGACCCAGGCGTCGTTGCTGGAGGCGATGGAAGAACGACAGGTGTCGGTCGACGGTGTGCCGCGACCACTCCCGTCACCGTTCCTCGTCGCCGCGACCCAGAATCCGGTCGAGTACGAGGGCACCTATCCGCTGCCGGAGGCACAACTGGACCGCTTCCTGGTGAAGGTGGTCCTCCCGCTCCCGCCGCGGGACGACGAGATCACCGTCCTCAGCCGCCATGCGGCGGGGTTCGACCCTCGCAACCTGTCGGCGGCGGGCCTCCGGGCGGTGGCGTCGGCCGCCGACATCGAGGCAGGTGCCGACCGCGTCCGCCACGTGTCCGTGGCGCCGCAGTTGGCCGCATACATCGTCGACATCGCACGCGCGACCCGGGTGTCCCCGTCACTCGCACTGGGAGTCAGTCCGCGTGGCGCGACGGCGCTGCTGGCGACCAGCCGCGCGTGGGCATGGCTCAACGGTCGTGACTTCGTCACCCCCGACGACGTCAAGGCGCTCGCGCAATCGACGCTGGCTCATCGACTCTCGTTGCGCCCCGAAGCCGAACTCGAAGGGGTCTCGGTCGCCGCGGTGCTCGATGCCGCGATCGCGTCGGTGCCGGTCCCGCGCTGATGTTCCTCACCGGACGGTTCTTCGCCCTCGTCCTGCTGGGCGCCGTGCCGACCGTGGTGTACCCGTCCTATGCCACGGTCGCCCTGTGGGTGCTGTTCTGCCTGCTGGTGCTGACCGTCGATGCGCTGGCCGCGGGCCAGGCGTCGGGACTGCACATCGAACGTCGCCCGACCGTGCCCATCCGACTCGGAGACGAGACCACATCCGTTCTGCTGGTGGCGAACCCCGGTACCCGGACCTTCCGGGGCCAGTTGCGCGATGCCTGGCAGCCGTCGGCCGGAGCGGTCGACAACCGCCACCGGGTGTCGGTGCCGCCGGGTGAACGGCGCGCCCTCACGACGGTTCTGCGACCGGTTCGTCGCGGCGATCGCCAAGCGGTGCGGGTCACCATCCGCCGGACCGGGCCACTCGGACTCGCCGGGCGACAGCGATCGGTGTTCGTGCCCGGATCGGTTCGCGCGTTGCCGCCCTTCGATTCTCGGAAGCACCTACCGTCGCGACTGGCACGGCTCCGCCAGTTGGACGGCCGGTCGGCGGTGCGCATCCGGGGGCAGGGCACCGAATTCGACTCACTGCGGGACTACGTCGAAGGTGATGACGTGCGCAGCATCGACTGGCGGGCGACCGCTCGTCGACGTTCGACCGTGGTGCGGACGTGGCAGCCCGAGAAGGACCGTCACATCGTGATCGTGCTGGACACCTCGCGGACGTCGGCGGGACGGGTCGGCGACGTGCCGCGACTGGACGCCGCGATGGACTCGGCGCTGCTGCTGGCCGCGCTGGCCTCGCATGCCGGTGACCGCGTCGACCTCATCGCCGGCGACCGTCGGGTGCACCGCCGCGTTGTCGGGTCGAAGCGGACGTCGCTGCTCAGTGACCTGGTGAACGCGATGGCACCGCTCGAACCGGCTCTGCTCGAAGCGGATTGGCCGCTGCTGGCCGCCGAGGTGAGCACGCTGAGTCGTCAGCGCGCGCTGCTGGTGCTGCTCACCCCGCTGGAACCGGCGGCCGTCGAGGAGTCGTTGCTGCCGCCGTTGTCGGTACTGGCGCAGCGATATCGGGTGGTCATCGCGTCCGTGTCGGACCCGGCGTTGTCGACGATGCTCGCCGAGCGTGGCGACGCCCGAGAGGTCTTCGACGCCGCGGCCGCGGCGCGCACCATCGCACTGCGGGACCGGACCGCCGATGCGGTCGGGCGGCTGGGCGTCACCGTGATCGACGCGTCGCCGGAGAACCTCCCCACCGGCCTGGCCGACCACTACCTGCTGCTGAAGTCGCGCGGGTTGCTCTGAGTCGGTGGGGTGGGCTGAGTGGGCGCGCCGGTCCGGGCGGGCCGGGCCGGACAAATGACACCAGAGCAGAGCCAACTCGGGAATACCCACACCACAGCCCGCTCACGCGTCAGAAATCCGGACCACCCCACCGCGACCGAAGAAGAGCCCCCGCCATACAAAATCTGTACATCAGAGCGGCACCATCGACATACCGTCAACGGCGGCCCGCAGGCGTACAAATTTCAGCGAGCCCAACCATCCGCGAGCGCACAGTCGACAATCCCGAGCGCACGGTCGACGAATCAGCCGACCACCGGCGCAACGAATCCGCGTTCGGACTCGTCGACATCGCCGGTCTCACCGGCGTTGTGCGCCCACCGACCGAGGGTGAACACGTAGACGAAGAAGACGACCTCGGCCGTGATGCCGATGCCGACACGGGCCCAGGTCGGTAGGCCCGAGGGAGTCACGAACGCCTCGATGAGACCGCAGACCAGCAGCAGCAGAACCAGTCCGAGCGCGACGCCGAGCGCGGCTCGTCCCTCCTCCCCCAGCGCCTGCACCCGGGTGCGCGCGCCTGGAGACACCCACGCCCAGAACAGGCGGAGTCCGACACCGGCCGCGACGAAGAGGCAGGTCAACTCGAGGAGGCCGTGCGGGGTGATGAGTCCGAAGAAGAGGTCGCCGCGCCCGTGGTTGATCATCACCGCGGCCACGATCGCCAGATTCAGCACGTTGGAGTAGATCATGTAGATCACCGGGATGCAGAACACCCCGAAGGCGATGCACAGCGCGGAGAGCCAGAAGTTGTTGGTCCACACGCGGAATGCGAACGAACTCGCCGCATACTCGCTGTAGTAGCTCTCGAAGTCGTTGTTCACCAGTTGATCGATCTCGGCCGGAGACGCCAACGAACTCTCGATCCGGGGGTGCTCCAGCATCCACCACACGATCACGATCGCCGAGACCGTGGACGCCCCCATCACCGACAACCACCACCAGCGCATCCGGTACAGCGCCGCCGGGAACGATCGGGCCAGGAACCGCCCGACGTCCGACCACGCCGACGCGCGGGAGCCGGCTGCTCGCGATCGTGCGCGCGCGAGCAGCGCCGACAGATACCCGACCAGTGAGGCATCGGGCGCGGTCGATCGGATCACCGACAGGTGCGTCGCCACGCGCTGGTAGCTGTCGAGGATCTCATCCGCCTCGGCCCCGGTCAGCGACCGTTGCTTCGACAGCACCTCCAGCCGCTCCCACGTGGGGCGGTGCGCATCCACATAGGCGTCGAGGTCCACGCGCCAACCCTAGCCCGACGATGGTCGGCGTCCGGGCTTTTGTCATTCGTTCGGGTCACGTCGTGGTCGCCTGGGGCGACTAGGGTTGTGCGGCATGTACGGTCCGCCGCCACCCCCGGTGCCCACCACCGCGATCACCAGTGGGACCGTCGGCGTGGGTCGCGACGACCTCGTCTCCGGAGAGGCCGTCGCCCTCGACCTCCCGCCCGCCGGCATCGGCCTGCGCATCCTGTCCGGTCTCATCGATCTGCTCGTCGGCTACCTCGCCTGGGCGGGCCTGCGCTGGCTGGCGATCCGTGCGTTCGGCGAGTCCGACGATGCGCTGTTCATCGCCATCAACACGTTGACGGTGATCACCGCACTGGTGGTGATCCCGACCGCACTGGAGACCTACTCGCGCGGTAAGACCCTGGGGCACTTCGTCGTCGGGCTCCGCACGGTCCGCGACGATGCCGGACCGATCGGCTTTCGACAAGCCCTCGGTCGTGCGATGCTCGGAGTGATCGAGATCTACGGATGCCTCGGTGCACCAGCGTTTCTGGCTGCAGTCTGCACCCGGAAGGGCAAGCGGTTCGGCGATCTCCTCGCGGGCACCTACGTCATCCGCGACCGGCATCGCATCTCGCTGCCCGAGCCGCCTCCGATGCCGCCCGGACTGCAACCCTGGGCGCAATTCGCCGACATCGCGCCACTCCCCGACCCACTCGCGATCGCGATCCGACAGTTCCTCGGGCGCCGCGAGAAGATGAGTCCACCGGCGCGGGCCATGATGGCGGATCGCCTGCTGACGGCCACGGCACCCTTTGTCGCCCCGGCTCCTCCGCCGGGAGCGCCGACCGAGGAGTTGCTCGTCGCGATCATGGCCGAACGTCGGCGCCGCGACTCCGAACGGATTGCACGCGACGAGAACCTGCGGTCCCGACTGTTGCGCTGACGCGCCGCGAACCCGTCACATGACGACGGGCTTCACCTGCCAGCGCAGGTCACTTGAGGTCGGCCGAGGACTTTCCGAGAACACGACGAGCGATGATCAGCTGCTGGATCTGCTGGGTTCCCTCGAAGATGTCCAGGATCTTGGAATCGCGCGCCCACTTCTCGAGGAGCAAGGTCTCCGAGTAGCCAGCGGTCGCGCCGACCTCCACGGCCTTGTTGGTGATGTCGGTGACGGTGCGTCCCGCCTTTGCCTTCGACATCGACGCCTCGGCGGAGTTCGGCTCGCGGTTGTCGGCCATCCAGGCTGCCCGGATGGTGTGCAACCAGGAAGCCTCCCAGTCGGATTCGATGCGGATGAACTCCGCGACCGATGCGTGCTGGCTGGACGCCGGACGGTCGTAGTCGATCTCGTGGCCGGCCTCTTCGAGGATCCGTCGCAGCTCCTCGAGCGCGGCGCGACCCAGACCGACCGCCATGGCGGCGACGACCGGGCGCGTGTTGTCGAAGGTCTGCATGACCCCGCCGAACGCCTTCTTGGTCTCCACCTCCGGCGAACCGAGGAGGTTCTCGGCGGGCACGCGGGCGTTTTCGAAGCGGATGACCGCGGTGTCGGACGACTTGATGCCGAGCTTGTGCTCGAGCCGCTCGATGGTGACGCCCTCGGTGGCGGTCGGCACGACGAAGCTCTTGATGGCCGCGCGGCCGGCACTGCGATCGACCGACGCCCAGACGACGATGTGGTCGGCGCGCGAGCCCGCGGTCACGAAGATCTTCTCGCCGTTGATCACATAGTCGTCGCCGTCACGGGCGGCGGTGGTGCTGACCGCGGCGGAGTCCGATCCGAAGCTGGGCTCGGTGATCGCCATCGACGCCCAGACGTCGGCGAACCGCTCGAGCTGTTCGTCGTCGGCAACCGCGGCGATGGCAGCATTACCGAGCCCCTGGTAGGGGACCGAGAGCAGCAGGCCGACGTCGCCCCAGCTCATCTCACGCGCGGAGAGCACGGCACGCATGCTGGCGCCATTGGCGACCCCGTAGGTCTCCTCGGTCTCCGACTCGCCGGTGCGCTCCTGGCCACGGGCCTGCTTGGCGGCTTCACCCAGGTCGTCGAGTTCCTTGGGGTACTCGTGCTCGGCCTTGTCGTACTTTCGCGAGATCGGCCGCAGGATGTGCTCTGCGGCGAGATGGGTGCGCTCGACCGTCGAATCGAACTTCTTCGGGAGCTCCAGGTTGATCGCCATGACCGTACCTTACTCCCGAGTAAGTTCGTTGCCAAGCTGCATCCTCGGATTACTCTCAGCAGGTGGCCTACGACGAGGACCTCGCCTACCGCATCCGCGAACTGCTGGCCGGACAGGCCGGCCTGGACGAACGGTCGATGTTCGGCGGCCTCGCCTTTCTCCTGGACGGCAACATGGCCGTCTGCGCCAGTGGGCGCGGCGGCCTGATGGTGCGGGTACCACCGGACGAGACGGCCGAGTACCTGTCTGCCGCTCACACCACGCCGATGGTGATGGGAGGCCGGGAGACGCGCGGGTGGATTCGCGTCGATGCAGCCGGCATCTCCACCAAGGCAGCGCTCCGGCGCTGGGTGGACGTCGGCGCGGCGCGAGCCCGCGAGCTGCCTCCGAAGGGGTGAGCCGCCCGATCGGTGACGTAGCGGATGCGGTGATGTAGCGCGTGCGGGTGCCGCGGCCGGACTGCTGACACAGCCCTGCCGCTGAGGTCGCGAGCGCGAGGAGACGCACCGATCGGCTACGACCGGAGCCGCCGACTACGGGACGACGTTCACCATCTTGCCGGGGACGACGATCACCTTGCGCGGTTCACCGTCGAGCAGGGCGGCGATCTTCTCGTCGGCCAGGGCGGTGGCGCGGATGGTGTCCTCGTCGGCATCGGCGGCCACCGTGATCCGGCTGCGCACCTTCCCCTTCACCTGGACCGGGATCTCGACACTGTCCTCGACGAGCAGTGTCGGATCCGGCGTCGGGAACGGGCCGTGGGCCAGGAGCCCGTCCTTGCCCAACCGGTTCCAGAGTTCCTCGGCGATGTGCGGTGCGAGCGGCGCGAGCATGATCACCAGCGGCTCGACCACCGACCGCGGCGCTCCCGACGGGTACGTCTTGGTCAGGTGGTTGGTCAGCTCGGTCAACTTGGCCACCGCCGTGTTGTTGCGCAGAGCCGAGAAGTCCTCGCGCACACCGGAGATCGTCTTGTGCAGTAGCTTGACGGTCTCCTCTGCGGGTGCGTCGTCCACCGAACGCACCGTCCCCGACTCCTCGTCGACCACGAGTCGCCAGACGCGCTGCAGGAACCGCTGTGCACCGACGACATCCTTGGTCGCCCACGGACGCGACTGGTCCAGGGGACCCATGAACATCTCGTAGACGCGTAGGGTGTCGGCGCCGTAGTCGCGGCAGATGTCGTCCGGCGCAACGGAGTTCTTGAGCGACTTGCCCATCTTGCCGTACTCCTGGCGGACCGGCTCGTCGCCGAAGTAGAACTGCCCGTCGCGCTCGACGACCGCGTCCGCCTCGACATAGATGCCGCGGGCATCGGTGTAGGCGTACGCCTGGATCATGCCCTGGTTGAACAGCTTCCGGTAGGGCTCGACGCTGGTCACGTAGCCGAGGTCGAACAGGACCTTGTGCCAGAACCGCGAATACAGCAGGTGTAGGACGGCGTGCTCGACGCCACCGACGTAGAGGTCGAGACCACCCGTGTCATCCGCACCGTGCAGCTCCGGGCGCGGACCCATCCAGTAGGCCTCGTTCTCCTTGGCGCAGAACGTCTCTTCGTTGGTGGGATCGATGTAGCGCAGCTGGTACCACGAGCTGCCCGCCCACTGTGGCATCACATTGGTGTCGCGGGTGTAGGTCTTCGGCCCGTCGCCGAGGTCCAGTTCGACCGTCACCCAGTCGGTGGCCTTGGCCAGTGGGGGCGACGGCTCGCTGTCGGCGTCGTCCGGGTCGAAGGACACCGGCGCGTAGTCGTCGACCTCCGGGAGTTCCACCGGCAGCATCGATTCCGGCAGCGGATGCGCGCGACCGTCCTCGTCGTAGACGATGGGGAAGGGCTCGCCCCAGTACCGCTGCCGAGCGAACAGCCAGTCGCGCAGCTTGTACTGGATGGTGCCGGTGCCGGACCCGTCGGCCTCGAGCCGTTCGATGACCGCGGCCTTGGCCTCGTCCACCGCGAGTCCGTCCAGGAAGTCGGAGTTCACCAGCGGACCGTCGCCGACGTATGCCTCGTCCTCGACGCCCTGATCGGAGCCGATGACCTCACGGATCGGCAGCCCGAATGCGCGGGCGAACTCGTGGTCGCGGGCATCGTGAGCGGGCACCGCCATGATGGCGCCGGTGCCGTACCCGAGTAGGACGTAGTCGGCGATGAAGACCGGGATGCGTTCCCCGTTGACCGGATTGGTGGCCAGGGCGCCGGTGAAGACGCCCGTCTTCTCCTTGTTCTCCTGACGCTCCAGGTCCGACTTCGCCGCAATCGACGCACGGTAGTCCTTGATGGCCGTCGCCGGGTCCGATGCGCCGCCGGTCCACCGGGGATCGGTCCCTTCCGGCCACGCGCCGGCGGTCAGGGTGTCGACCAGCTCGTGCTCCGGTGCCAGCACCATGTACGACGCTCCGAACAGGGTGTCCGGGCGTGTGGTGAAGACATCGACGACCGCGTCGGTGCCCGGCACCGGGAAGCTCACCTGTGCACCGCGCGACCGTCCGATCCAGTTGCGCTGCATGGTCTTGACCTTGTCCGGCCAGTCCAGGCGGTCCAGGTCGTCCAACAGGCGATCGGAGTAGGCGGTGATCCGCATCATCCACTGGCGCAGATGCTTGCGGAAAACCGGGAAGTTGCCGCGATCGCTCCGACCGTCGGCGGTGACCTCCTCGTTGGCGAGCACGGTGCCCAGTCCCGGGCACCAGTTGACCTGCGAGTCACTCAGGTACACCAGGCGGTGGCCGTCGATGATCTCGTTGCGCGCCGCGGCGTCGAGATCGGCCCACTGGCGGCCGTCGGCGAGCGACCGTGCTCCGGAATCGAATTCGGCGACGAGCTCGTCGACCGGACGCGCACGCTGCTGCTCGCCGTCGTACCAGGCGTTGTAGATCTGCAGGAAGATCCACTGCGTCCACCGGTAGAAGTCGACGTCGGTGGTGGCCACCCGGCGACGCTCGTCGTGTCCGAGCCCGAGTCGACGGATCTGCCCGAGGTAGCGCTCGATGTTGGCCTCGGTGGTCGTCCGAGGATGGGTGCCGGTCTGTACGGCGTATTGCTCGGCGGGCAGACCGAACGAGTCGAAGCCCATCGTGTGCAAGACGTTGCGCCCGTCCATCCGATGGAAGCGCGCGTAGACGTCGCTGGCGATGAACCCCAGCGGGTGGCCGACGTGCAGTCCGGCGCCGGACGGGTACGGGAACATGTCCTGGATGAACAGCTTGGCCGCAGCATCGGCACCGCCGCCGTCGAAGGCCGAGAGGTCACCGGCCAGCGGGCCGACCGGGTTGGGGGCCTCGTAGGCGTGCTCGTCGGTCCAGACCTGCTGCCATCGCTGCTCGATCTCCCCGGCCAGCTCGGCCGTGTAGCGATGGCCGGGCACGGCGTCGGTGCCCGCATCGGCGGCACTCGGGGTTTCGGCTGAAGTCACGCCACCAGCGTAAATCGTGCGCCGCCGCCGCCTCCAACTGGTCGCCCGCGACCCTCGTCGTGACGGCGGACGCCGACCCCGGTTGCCGAGAGTCGAGCTCACCGACCGCGCACTCCGACGCGGACGCTCGTTGTCGGGTGGACACGGATTTCCGACCCGAAACCCGTGGTCGTATCCTGATCGGGTGAGTGTCGTGTCCCTGATCGTCGCCATCCTGCTGATCGCGGTAGCCGCGGTCTGGGCCGTCGTCGGCGTGCTGGGAGCCCGTGGCGTCCTGCGCCGCAATCGGTGGCTCGGCGTCCGCACTCCCGACACCCTCGCCTCCGAAGAGCGCTTCCAGGTGGCCAACCGCGTCGCCGCTCCCGGCATGCTCGGCGCGGCCGGAATCCTCGTGCTCAGCGCCCTGGCCGCGCTCGCCGTGGACGGCCTGTGGGCACTGGCCTTTCTCGCCGGGGGCCTCGTCGCTGGTCTGATGATCGTCGGTCTGATCAGCGCATACGGCGTTCAGGCGGCGTCCGCGATCACCGCCGACAGCGCCGGCGGCGGCTGCTCCTGCTGCTCGTCGGACACACACGGCGATGCCGAGCACGAGCAGGCGGCGTCGGCGGAAACCGCGACGACCACCGCATCAGCCGCTACCGGGGACACCGATCACGCCTCCGACTGTGGCACCAGTTGCGGAGCCTGCAGCCTCCGCGGAGCCTGCGCTCCCGAGACAGCCCAGGCCTGAGCGCCGGGGCCGACGCCCCACGACCGAGGACGTGTCGGACCGGCGTAGGTTTTCCCATCGTGTCCTTTCGCAGCGTCTTGAGCCGGTCCCCGATCGACGGCTTCATCCTCGCCATCCTCGGCGCCGTCGTACTGGCCGCCGTCCTGCCGGCCCGCGGGGCCTTTGCCGACGTCCTCGACTGGGTCGTCATCGTCGCCATCGCCGCGCTCTTCTTCCTCTACGGCACCCGGCTGCACCCACGCGAGGCCCTCGCCGGCCTCGCGCACTGGCGCCTCCACCTGACCATCCTCGCGTTCACCTTCGTCGTGTTCCCGCTGGTGGGTCTGGCGCTACGACCGGTGACCGAGCCGATCATCGGAACGGACCTCTACACGGGCCTGCTGTTCTTGTGTCTGGTCCCGTCGACGGTCCAGTCGTCGATCGCCTTCACCTCGATCGCCCGTGGCAACATCGCGGGCGCCATCGTCAGCGCATCCACATCCAACATCCTCGGCGTGGTCCTGACCCCGCTGCTCGTGGTGCTGCTGATGAGCACCGACGGCGTGCACATCGACGCCTCGTCGATCCTCAAAATCGTCGGCCAGATCCTGGTGCCGTTCATCGTCGGACAGATCGCCCGACCGTTCGTGGGCGGCTTCTTCACACGGCATGCCAAGCCCACCAAACTCGCCGACCGCGGCAGCATCGTGCTCGTCGTCTACGCCGCGTTCAGCGAGGGTGTGCGTGACGGCATCTGGTCGAGCGTTGACGCCTGGCAGGTCATCGCCGTGTGCATCATCGCGACGATCCTGGTCGTGGTGATGCTGGTGGCGACCGGATGGTTGCCGAAGCGCCTCGGCTTCGACCGCGCCGACACCATCGCGATCCAGTTCTGCGGCACCAAGAAGAGTCTCGCCACCGGACTCCCGATGGCGACCGTGCTGTTCGCCGGCTCGTCCGTCGGCCTGATCGTGTTGCCGCTGATGATCTTCCACCAGATCCAGCTGATCATCTGCTCGTGGCTCGCGACCCGATACGGGCGGGAGATCGAGGACGCCGATCCCGCTGCAGGCTAGTTCTCGCTCGGCATCACGACGCACTGATGACGCGAATCCGCTCAACAGCTCGGCGCAGGCTGTCATTCTGCTCAGAAGCCGCCGCAACGTCCCAGTAGCGACTCGCGAACTCATTCAGATGGTCTGTGTAAAGAGGGCCTGTCTTGCCGTCTTTTCGCACGACTTCCGCTCTGATGTCGCGTGAGGTCGATTTCATACACAGTGCCAACAATGTCGACTTTGCATCGACTAAAGACCCGGTGTCTGTAGGGATTTTGCCCGGGCTCACATGAAAGTATCTCGCGAACCCGTATTTGTCGGACAGGAGCCAGCCCTCGGTCATGGGATGAACCAACCGAAGCATAAATCCCGGAGCCATGTCCTCGACATCGTGCGTCAGATACTTACGCAGCTCTAGCGGGCATTTTGTGTCGGTATCGCGAAACACGATGAGAGGCGAATGGCGAGCGGCTCGATTGTAGCTACTCAGGAGCGGATCGATTTTGGTCTTGCCTCCGCGAACAGTGATGCTTCCGACCTTTTGGCCAGCCTCTCGTAGGACGGCTTCCGCCATTCCCCGATCGGAAGGGCCTTCGACGATCACGCGCGTCATCGTCGTTTGGAGTCACGCCCAACAGTGACGAGGTCGGATAAGTCTCGGGGATCGATCAGGCCCTGAACTATGTCGGATTTCGGCAGCCCGGCTTCGAGCTCGCCGACGGCGTCGGCGATCTCCGACAGCAGTTCTGCTTCCGTGCCCTCCTTCGCCGGGCGTAGTACAAGAACTTCGTCTCCATGGACGCCTTCATCGTCGAGAAGTTCCGGCGCGTGCGTGGAGAGGATCACCTGAAGATCCTTGGCTCGCTGCGAAACCGCCAACATTGCGGGTAGCTTGCGAACAACGCTCGCGTTGAGCGACAGCTCTGGTTCCTCAAGCAGGAGCACGCCACCGTTCGACGGTGTGCTTACCATTGTCCACAACAGGCCGATGAGTCGTAGCGTGCCATCCGAGAACTCCGCCTCCGACTGACGAGCCGGGTTCTTACGCCAGTTCTTGTATCCAGCCATGAGGTGGGGTCGCCCCGCAGAATCAACTTCTATGTCCAACGACTCGAACTCTGGCACTGCCGCTCTTAGTGCATCGCGCATGCGTCGGAGCCAAGCATCTCTGGTTTTCGGTGGAACCGAATTCATTTGGGCTATAAAGTCGCCCCCGAATTCGCCAGGTAAGTCATAGCGTGAAGGCTCACGGATGATCTGCGGCACCAGGTGGAAGTATCGGACCTTGACGAAGTACTCCGCGAGTGCACGGAAGTCTTGGTTGGCAGCGATCTGCTCGAGGTGCGTCTGCGTAAGGAGCGCAGGATCTGCTAGATCTTGCTTGTTCGGCCGGGACAGTACGTTCTTGCCGTTCTTCCACACCTTTTCTTCGTCCACGACCGGGCGGTTCTTTCCCCCGCTCTCACCTTTAATTGAAAGTCGGTACTTCCACGTGGATGTCTCGTCCTCCAATTCGAGTTCGATGACCAATCTTCCACCTGCGTGGTTGCGGGCAAACAAGCTGCGCACTTTTGACAGGCCCCCGCGATCAGTGAGTGCGGCGGCCAATCCACCAACAGGTTGCGCAATGTCACCCAGGAAACGCAAGAGATCGATCAGATTCGACTTTCCGGCCGCGTTCGGACCGACTACGAACAGACGCGAGTCGAGTGGAAAATCCAGCGACTTGAAGTTGCGCCAATTGCTGGCGCTGACTCGTGTAATCCGCAACCCAGTCTCCTCAGCAAGAACGGTTCGCTCGATGCCAGTTGAACCTGGCTGTCCAATGGTATCGAGACCCGCGCCGCCGGTGACCGTACCGGCGTCTAGGACACCGGCACCGACAGCGGCAGGTTGACCCAGCTCGGTCGATTCGGATCGAGTTGGATGTGTTGCGGCCGCAGCCCCGACTCGTTCAGCAACGGCCGAAGCGGCAGACCGCGGGGCAGATTCATCGCGAACACATCGATGCGGAGCCGGTGACCGGGACGGATGAGCGCCTCGGTGGGCAGCAGCCCGATGTCGAGGGTGGTCGGCCGTCCGGGCACGTTCCGTTGTCGCGTGGCCAGCGTCAGGGTGTTCACCGGGTCGATGACGTCACCGTTCGGCCCGTACTTCGTCTTCGAGGTGTCGAGCTGGCGCAGCGACGAGACCACCTGTCCGGAGCTGATCACCGTCGACCGGCCGTCGGGCGCCACGTCGTTGAGCGTGGCCGTCCAGTACCCGTCGGTCGCGTCGAGCACGGTGTTGAGATGCACGTTGACCGGCCCGGACACGGAGCGGGCGGTCGGCATCGGCGCGCTGGTGAAGGTCAGCGCATTGTGCTCGGCGACACGGGAATCCTTGGCGCAGCCCGGGAAGAGCGCCAGCGCACCTGCCGTCTGCTGGGCGGCATCGCGCGAGCACACCGTCAGCACGCCGGGCGAGATGGTCAGCCGGCCGCGCGACGTGGGCTTGCCGACCGTCAGACTTCCGTCCCGGACTGCGTGCGGTGCGGTCCGGCTCGGACGGTCGCCGAGGTAGAGCCGCTGGCGGGTCATCCCGGCGCGGGGGAACTGATCGGCGGTGATCCAGGTGTTGCCGAGCTGCTTGAGGGTGACCGGCCCGTACTGGTCGACCCCGTTGGGGATGTCCTTGAGCCAGCGGTCGAACCACGCGCGCTGAAGGACGTCGAGCCGCGGTGGCGTGCCCCTGGTTCCGGTCTGACCGCCGCCGATGGTCAGGTGGTAGCCGTCGCCCATGATCAGCTGCTTGCGCCCGGGCGTCAGCGGGATGTCGTTGTACATCCGCACCTCGCTGTTGGTGAACAGATCGAACCAGCCGCCGTAGATGAGCGTCGGTACCGTGATCCGATCGGAATGCGGTAGCCAAGCCTGGCGTGGTTCGGAGTCGTTGCGCAACAACGCCTTCAGATTGTCGGGCACCGACGGGATGTCGGGGGTGAGCAACGCGGCGAACAGCTGCGGGTAGAACGTGAACGGATCCTTGATGCGATCGGCGAGCCACTTCCAGTCGAAGGTGCCGTTCAGCATCGACGCCACGTTGGGAACCAACTTGGTCGAGTTGACCAACGTCAGCCACAGAGGCAAGAATCCGACGCCCAGCGAGCCACCCGGAGCGACGATGTCCCGGATGAGATCGCCGCCGGGCTCGACCGGGAAGATCGCCTGGAGTCCCTTGGGGCGCTTGTTCGCCGCCTGGATCTGGTTGATGGCGGAGTACGAGACACCCGACATGCCGAGTCGTCCGTTCGACCAGCGCTGTCGGCTCACCCAGTCGAGGACCTCCACGGTGTCGGCCTGCTCCCGACTCTGGAAGACATCCCACACGCCCTGCGAGAAACCGGTCCCACGCACGTCGACCACCACCATCGTGTACCCGCTGCGCACCAGGTCGTAGTCGACCGCGAATGTCTTGCCACCGCGGTCACGGATGGTCTGCGCGATGTCGGTGATGCCGTCGATGGGGGTGCCGCTGAGCCGGATCGCCGACGCGACCTGCAGCAGGAACGGCTCCAGCACAGGGTGATTGAGAACGGCGGCGCCGAGCGCGGAGACCAGCTTGGTGTACGGCGTCATGGTGACGATGGTCGGTGTCTTCTTCGTCGTCGGCCGCTCCGCGCGATCGGCGGGCCGGTAGACATTGGCCTTGAGAACGGTTCCGTCGCTCATCCGGATCGGGACGTCCCACTGGATGTTGACACCCGCATACGGCTGCGGCCCGTCATGCGTGGCCGCCCACCGCGCGCCGGTGGAACCGCCGGTGGGACCGATCGGTGCCGCACCCGCGGTCGCGGGTACCGCGACGAGAGTCGACAGAACTGCGAACACACCAACAACCAGACCGACGCGCACGTGTGACCCCCATCACCGAGTGGATACCGCGCGTAGCCTAGCCCGATGATGAGACGCCTGTCACCACCTGTCTCAGATCAATTCCGGGCCACGTCGATGGGGTGCGTCGCGAACAACGGCATCGGCCACGGTTGCCTACGCAGGACGTCTGACCACAGATCGGCCGTCGGGGGCGCCAACAGGTCGCTGGGCAGGGCAGATGCCAGCATCCAGCTGTCCTGGTCGAGTTCGCCGTCGAGCTGCCCGATGCCCCAGCCCGAGTAGCCGGCGAAGAGGCGGACACCGTCGAGGACCTGGGCGAGTGCCTCAGGGTCGGCATCGAGATCCACCAACACGACGCGTCCGTCGACCGGACGCAACGCCTCCACGCCGTCGACGTCGGCACCGAGCTTGAGCACGCCCAGGCAGAGCGCGGCGTCTTGCTTGACCGGACCGCCGACGAACAGCGCGCGCGGCGATGCTGCGAGATCGGACCACTGCGGCAGGAGATTGTGCACGGCCGTGTGGCTCATCCGGTTGAGGATGACCCCCAGGCTGCCGCCGTCGTTGTGCTCGATCACGTAGATGACGGTCCGGGCGAAGGTCGGTTCGACCAGATCCGTCGACGAGATCAGCAGGGTGCCGGCGCGGACGCGGCCCGCGGATTCGATGTCGCGCGCCGCATCGGACATGCGCCACTGCGCGTCCGACCCCTCGGCGAACGGGTCGGGAGTCGGATCGTCGGATTCGTCGCCACCGGCCACGCGTCCATCATCGCACGACCCACCCGCTACGCGGCGGGTCACGCGCGCCCTACTCCCGAGTTGGGCGATTCCGATGAGCGGGACGTCGGTAGGCTGGACAAGTGAACCTGCGGCCTGCTCGGAATGCCCCCGGCGTCCGGGAATTCGTCCGTTCGCTCGGTTCCTCGCCGGGCCTCGGACGCCTGCTCGCGGTGCGGCTTTCCAGCCAGATCACCGACGGCGTCTTCCAAGCGGCGTTGTTCACGTCGATCCTGTTCAACCCCGAGCGGCACGCGGATCCGGTGGCCGTCGCCGGTGGGCTCGCGGTGTTGCTGCTGCCGTACTCGCTGATCGGTCCGTTCGCCGGAGCGCTGCTCGACCACTGGGATCGGCGCAGTGTCCTGATGTACGCCAACATCGTCCGCGCGGCAATGGTCGGGATCGTCGCGGCGGCGATCGCGAGCGGCGCCCCGGACACCGTCGTGCTGATCGCCGCGCTGGCCGCCACCGGTGCGAGTCGATTCGTCGCGTCAGGACTGTCGGCTGGTCTGCCACACGTCGCCCATCGGGACGTGATCGTCGGGATCAATGCCCTGTTCACGACGCTCGGTGCGGGAATGCTGGCCGTCGGGGCGGGAATCGCGATCGGTCTGCGCGCCATCTTCGGATCGGACAACACCGGCAGCGCGTGGACCACCCTCGCCGGAGTGCTGATCGCGCTGATCGCAGCCACCATCGCCCGCGGCTTCACCCGACTCCAACTCGGACCCGACCACCCGGACGATCCCGGGTCGTCGGCGACCCACGCGGTGGCCGTCGGCCTGCTGCACGGCACCCGCGCGGTGGCGCACACCCGCACGGTCGCGGCCGCGTTGTCGGCGATCGGGGCTCATCGACTGGTGTTCGGCATGAACACGCTGATGCTGCTGGTGCTGACCCGACAGTCCGGGCTCGGCGACGGGCTCGCCGGAGTGTCGGTCATCGGCGGCTTCACGGCCGGCGGCGCACTGGCTGCGGCCGCGCTGACCCCGATCCTGGTGGCGCGACTCGGTCGGCGGGTGACCTTGGTGTCGGCGTTGTTGGTCGGTGCGGTCGCCCAGATCTCACTGCTCTCGTTCGATGCCGTCGTGTACTGCCTCGCCGCATTGGTGCTCGGGCTGATCGGACAGGTCGCCAAACTGTGCGGAGACGTCGCGATGCAGGTCGACATCGACGATGCCGTCCGCGGTCAGGTCTTCTCCGTACAGGACGCGGTGTTCAACATCGCCTACGTCGGCGCGGTGACCATCGCGGCGTTCACCATCCCCGCTGATGGAGAGTCGGCCGGGCTGATCGTCCTCGGCACCGTCATCTACCTGCTCGGCATCCTGACGGTGCGGCTGCTGCACACCGCGCATCACGTGGAGACCCCGGTGTCGGCGAAGACGGCGGGCCACGTCTCGGACGTGTGAGGGTCGGGGTCCGGGGGGCTCGGTCCGGGCGCGGTGGCCGGGGCGGTCCGGGCGGGACCACACCAGAACCGGTACAAAATCTGTACGTCAGGGGCCGGCCATCGACATATCGTCAACCGCGGGCCCCCCACGTACAGATTTCAGCGGCGGGCCAGCGAACAGGGCCAGAGCTGCGACGCGGCCAGGCGGACGGGGTACGAAATCTGTACGCCAGCAGCCGGCCGTCGACATATCGTCAACCGCGGGTCCCCGAGGTACAGATTTCAGCCGAAGAGCCTGACGGCCGTGGACCAGCGACGGGAATCCGATCTCACCGACGCCGGAAGCCCGACCATCGGCGGTCGTGGGTCGCGTCGGCCCGACCGTCGCCGTCGGTGTCGACGAGCACCCGATCGAAGGTGCCGTCGCCGTTCTCGTCGACGTACAGGTGCGTGGCGACGGGAATGCCCGCCCGGCGGGTGCCGTGCAGTTCGGCATCGACCCTGCCGTCCCGATTCAGGTCGAGCACCCGGGTGGTCCCCGGGTCGTCCGACTCCCCGACATCCGGCTCGGCGACCCGTGGTGTCGATGGAGCAGCAGGAGACGGTGCCGCAGGCTCGTCGGGCACCCGGCCGGGCCGTGGGGCGGGCCCGGGTTCGGAGGGCTCGGCGGGCGGGGCGTCGACAGGCGGGTCGGCCGGGCGCACTTCCCGACCACCCGACTCGGGCGTGTCCTGACGACCGGGACGCGCGCCGGACGGATCATCCGCCGACCGCTCGACCGGCTGATCCCAGAGCCCACGACCGGAGTCGTGGAAGTGACGGCCGGCGTCGCCATCGGCGTCGAGCACGGCCGTGTCCGCGATGCCGTCGCCGTCCGAGTCCCACATCGCGTCGTCACGACGGCCGTCGCCGTCGAAGTCGAGCCAGACGGCATCGAGCCGGCCGTCGCCGTCCAGGTCTGCGTCGGCGACCGACGTCCAGGTGGTCGTGTGCCCGTCCCCCACGCCGAATGCGTACTCGATGGTCGGGTCCATGGGATTTCGACGCACCGACCCGGTCATCCGGTTCCCGGAGGTCCGTGGTCACCGTCACCCACGAGGTCACCTCGCGCACTCCCCGCCGCGTGCCCACCCCGGCACCCACCGCAGGCCACACGGTAGGTTGACCAGTGTGTATGTGAGCGAACTCGGCGAGCTGTGGCACCACGCGCGGGTCGAACCCGCGATCGCACACCTCGATTCGGCGTCGGCCGGTCGCAGTTCCAATGCGGTCATCGAGGCGATCGGCGCGCATCTGTGGCGTGAGTCCGAGCACGGCTCCTATGTGGCTGCCGACGACCGCGCCGACGAGATCGCACGCGACCGTCGCGATCTCGCGTCGCTGATCGGCCACACCAGTGACGAACTCGCGTTCCGGGAGAGCGCACGCGCCGCGCTGCGCGGCCTGCTCACCTATTGGAACCTGCCGATCGCGTCGACCGTGTGGGTGGCGACCAACGAGTTCGGTCCCAACCTCGTCGAGTTCGAGCGCCGCGGCTACGGGGTGCGCCCGTTGCCCGACTCGGACGTGTACGGGCACGTCGACACCGACGCGCTGGAGAACATGCTGCAGTTCGATCAGCCGCAGTTCATCCACATCTGCCACATCGGCGCGATGAGCGGCATCGTCCAGCCGGTCGCCAAGATCGTCGAGATCGCCCACAACGCCGGGGTGCCGGTGGTCGTCGACATGGCGCAGGCGGTCGGGCACGTACCGACGGTGACCGGCGCCGACATCGTCTACGGGACCAGCCGCAAATGGCTGACCGGCCCGCGCGGCGTCGGGTTCGTCGCCGTCCGGCGCGACTCCCTGCGCCCCGTGCAGATCGAGAGTTCCGAGGCCTTCGTCGCCGGCCGGCTCGGACTGGGCGTGGCCGTCGCCGAACTGCTGGAGATCGGCCAGCAGAGGGTCTTCCGCGAACTCGCCGCCATCGGACTCGCCACCCGCGAGCGCCTGCACGGTATCGCCAGCTGGGAGGTCGTGGAGCCACTGGACGAGCCGTCGGCAACGGTCACGCTCGCCCCGCCGCCCGGCTGGCAGCCGTCGGATGTGCTGGCCGCACGCGACAAGCTGCGGACCCTGGGCATCCTGGTCACCGCGGCCGACTCCTGGCGCGCGCCACTCGCCACCGAGCAGTCCCTGCTCCGCATCAGCCCACATCTCGACGTGCAGCGCGAGGATCTCGATCGGCTCGCCGACGCCTTGCGCACCATGGGCTACTGAGCGCGGCGATGTCGGCCCGATGATCCGCTGGCTGTTGCTCGTCGGTGCGATCCTGTGCGAGGTCAGCGCGTCACTCGCGCTCAAGGGAGCGCTCGACCACAGCGGCCTGTACGCGATCGTCGCGGCCGGTTACCTCGCGTCGTTCGCCTTTCTCGCAATGGTGCTGAAGCGCGGCATGCCCCTCGGCGTCGCGTACGGCATCTGGGGCGCGTCGGGCGTCGCACTCACCGCGCTCGCCTCGGCGGCGATATACGACGAGCCGCTGACGATCCTGATGGGCATCGGATTCGTGTTGGTCGTCGGCGGTGTGTTGCTGGTCGAATTCGGCTCTCACCCCGCCGATTCCGACACCGCTACCGCGACCGATGACGCAGGCGCGACCGATGCGACGAGCAGCGGTACCGACGATCGGGGCATCCGGTGATCGCGCTGCTCACCCTGTTCGGGGCGATCGTCCTCGAGGTCGCCGCGACGCTCTCGCTCCGCATGGCCGCGACCGGCCGACGCGTGTTCTATGTGCCGGTCGCCGTCGGCTACCTCTCCGCGTTCCTGCTGCTGTCGTTGACTCTCGCCCAGGGCATGCCGCTCGGGGTCGCCTACGGCGTCTGGGCGGCGACCGGCGTCGCACTCACCGCCATCGCGTCCAAGTTCCTCTTCGCCGAACCGCTGACCGGCCGGATGATGGCGGGCATCGGCCTCATCATGGCCGGCGTGCTGCTCATCGAACTCGGTGCGGCGCACTGACTTCCGGGGGATCAGGCCGCAGCCGTGACTCACCCCAGTCGCCGACGCTCTGCCTTGACCAGGTTGCCACCGACGATCAAACGCTGGATCTCGCTGGTCCCCTCGTAGAGCCGTAGTAGTCGGGCGTCACGGTAGATGCGTTCGACCGCCACGCCGCGCATGTAGCCACTGCCGCCGTGGATCTGGACCGCGAGGTCGGCCACGTGACCCAACACCTCGGTACAGAACAGTTTGGTCGCCGACGGCGCGATCCGTCGATCCTCACCCGACACCCACGCCGCTGCGGTCTGCCGCACCAGCGCGCGGGCCGCGGAGACCTGTGTGTACTGGTCGGCCAACATCCCCTGCACCAGTTGGTGATCGCCGATCGAGACGCCGCCCTGCGTGGTGGTCACGGCCGCCTGCAGCGACTCGTCCAGCGCGCGCTGCGCCTGACCGACCGCGACGGCCGCGATGTGGATGCGCCCGCGCGCGAGAATGGTCATGGCGGCCCGGTAGCCGAGATCGGGGTCGTCGCCGACAACCGCGTCGGCCGAGACGTGGACCTTGTCGAAGACGACCTCCGCGGTGGACGAGCCCTCCTGCCCCATCTTGGCGTCGCGCGGCCCGACGGTGATCCCCTCCGCGTCGCCGGGAACCAGGAACACCCCGATACCCGGACTGCCCTTCTCCGGTTCGCGGTACCGCGCGAAGACGATGAACAGCCCGGCGATGGTCGCGTTGGTGATGAACCGTTTGGTGCCGTCGATGGCCCAGCCGTCGTCGGTGCGGGTCGCCGACGTCCGCAGACCGCCCGGGTCCGATCCGGCGCCCTCCTCGGTCAGCGCGAAGGACCCGACCACCTCGCCGGTCGTCATCGGCGTCAGCCAGCGCTCCCGCTGGGCATCGGTGCCGAACTCCACCAGGACCTGACCGGCGATTCCGTTGTTGGTGCCGACCATCGACCGGACCGCGAGACTGGTATAGCCGAGTTCCTCGGCGAGCAGGACGTCCTGCGCGAGATCGAGGCCGAGGCCACCCCACTGCTGCGGGACCGCGAAGCCGAACAGGCCGAGGTCGGCCATCGCCGCCCGCAGGTCGTCGGGGATGGCCTGCCCCTCGGCGATCTCCGTCTCCCGCGGGACCACCTTCTCACGGACGAACTGTCTTGTGGCGGCGAGGATCTGGGCGAGGTCGTCGGCGGAGACCTCGGCCGAGGACGGCAGCTGAGCGGCATCGGGCACGGTGACGGTCATGTCTCGCACCCTAGCCACCGGGACGCCGACGGGTCGACGATCCGTCGGCGTCGGCGGTCAGTCACCGATCCGCAGCCCGTGCGCGATGGCGAACTCGATCGCCTGGGCGGGATCGACGCGGGTGCCGACGGCCGACGTCTGCAGCCACAGTGCGGGGTCACATCGAGCACCTCGGAGATCGGCTCCGTCGAGCACCGCGCCGATGGCCCGCAGGCCGGTGAGGTCGGCGCCCGAGAGGTCCGACTTGGCCAGCGTCGACCCCGACACATTCGCCTCGCGGAGCCGGCACCCGGTCAGGGTCACGCCGCCGAGATCGCACTCGCCCATCGAGACCAGCGTCAGGTCGGAGTCGACGAGCGACATCGCCGTGGTCCGACAGCCGGTGATCATCGACCCGACGAGAGTGCAGTCGGCCATGTCGACCCGACCGAGGTGGGTCCGCTCGAAGTGACAGTTCCGGAACGCACTGGCCCGGTGCACCGAACGCCCCAGGTTGGCCCCGGTGAAGTCACATCCGTCGAACACCGTTCGCCGCGTACGGATCTCACTGAGATCGGCTTCGACGAAGGTGCAGTCGGTGAAGGTCCGGTCGGTCCACTCCTCGCCGTGGAGATCCTCGTGGTCGAAGGTCGCACCCGTCACGTCGTCAGTCATGCCGCCGTTTCTACACCGACGTCCCGACGGACCGCGGCCGACGCCCGGTCGGGCCGTCTCGTCAGTCGGCTGCCGCGATGAGCGCGGCGTCCACGATCTCGGTGACGGCCGGGCGGGCGGCGTCGGCGTCGGCCGCGACCAGCCCGATGCGCGTCCGGCGGTGCAGCACGTCGTCGACGTCGAGGGCCCCCTCGGCACGGACGGCGAACTCGATCTCGGCACGCGTCACGTCGATCCCGGGCGCGATGCGTTCCAGGGGTTCGGCGACGGTCGCCGTGGTCACGACTTTCCCTGCCTCGGAGCCGTACCGTGCGATCAGCGACGGTGGCAGCCCCGGTGGGACAACCGCACCGGCAGCCCCGACCAGGGGGATGTCGGTGGTGATGCAGCGCCCGGCATCGAGATCGGCCGCACCGATCGCCGCGTCGACCGCGTCCTGCGCCATCCGCCGATAGGTGGTCAGCTTGCCGCCGACGACGCTGACCAGCTTGCCGTCGGTGACGCGCACCTCGTGGCGCCGGGAGACGTCGGCGAGGTCGCCACCCTCGGTGGGGGCCGTCCGCTCGTCGATCAGCGGGCGGAGGCCGGCGAAGGTGCCGAGGATGTCCGCGCGGGTCAGCGAACGCTCGAGCGCGACGTTCACGGAGTCGAGCAGGAAGTCGATCTCGTGCTCGTCGGGCACCGGGACATCGGGGACCGCGCCGGGCGCATCGACGTCGGTGAGGCCGAGGTAGACCCGACCGAGCTGTTCAGGGATGGCGAACACGAAGCGGCTCACCGAACCCGCCACCGGGACGGTCAGTGCCGCCGTCGGGTGACCGAGGGTCGCGGCATCGAGTACGAGGTGGGTTCCCCGGCTCGGTCGGACGGCGATGGTCCGGTCGAGGTGATCCGCCCACACGCCGGTGGCGTTGATGACGGTGCGGGCCGGGACATCGAAGCTGTCACCGGTCAGCGTGTCGGTGAGACGCGCTCCATCGCCGGTGATCTCGTCGGAGCGGACCCGGGTGAGGACCGTCGCGCCGTGCGCGGCCGCCGTACGCGCCACCGCCACGACCAGACGGGCATCGTCGACCAGCCGACCGTCGGTGCCGGAGATGCCACCACGCAGGCCGATCCGGCGAACCGTCGGGATGCGGTCGACGACCTCGGCCGCCGACATCCGCGTCGGGCCCGGCAGCACCGCGGTGGGGGTGCCGACGGTGCGACGCAGCATGTCGCCGGCACGGAAGCCGATCCGGACACTCGCGGCGGTGCGTCGCGATCCGTGGTCGGGGACGATCTGCCGCAGCGGGGCGACGAGATGGGGGGCGATGGTCGTCATCAGGTGATGCCGCTCCACCGCGCTCTCGTAGGCGATGCCGAGCCGGGCCGAGGCGAGATAACGCAGACCGCCGTGCACCAGCTTGCTGCTCCAGCGCGATGTGCCGTGGGCCAGGTCGTGGTGCTCGACCAACACCACCGACAGTCCGCGGCTCGCGGCGTCGAGCGCGACGCCGACGCCGGTGATACCGCCGCCGACCACGAGTACGTCGACAGGCTCGGTGCGGGCTCGCAGTGCGTCGAGGTCGGTGCGGCGCCGGACGGTGTCCAGCGCGGACATCAGTTGACCGCCGTTCCGGGAACCGGCGGTCGGCGCAGGTACGCCGACAGCGCGTGGTGCAGCTCGACGCTCCACTCATCACCCAGGATGGTCTCCACCAGGGCTCGCGACTGGATCGCCGACTGCGTGATCAGCAGCACCATCGACGCCATCTTCTTGGCGTCGCCCATGCGCACCTCGCCGCGATCCTGCCCGCGCGCGATGGTGTCGGCGAGGATCGCGAGCACGCTCTCCTGGCTGGTGCCGAGACGGTCGAACACGTAGGGCGTCATGAACTCCCGCTGTTCGCGCCACAGCGATGCGACCAGTTCGTCCTCGCGCAGCGCGCCGACCACCCGCACCACCAGATCGATGGTCGCGTCGAAGTCGGCGGTCCGGAGCGGGGTGGTCTCGGTGACCGCATTGATCACGCCGAGGACCTCCCGCGTCAGCAGGGCGCGGATGATGGCATCCATGTCGGGCCAGCGCCGGTAGACGGTGGGTCTGCTGACTCCCGCTTCACGCGCCACCTCGGCCAGGGTGACCTTGCGTCCCTCGCTCCGCGTCAGGCAGAGCCGAGCGGAATCGAGGACCACATCGCCGATGTCGTCTTTACAGATTGACATGATGTGTAACACTGTAACCCATGACCGTTGCTTCGCCCACCTTCGGGGCCATGCCGACGGGCGCCCCAGAGACCGTTTTCGCCGGGCCGGCCCGCCGGACCCCGTGCACGCCGCACCTCCCCCCCAGCGGCGCGCCGGGGTCCGGGCCGCCCACCCCTGCAGCCATCGTCGATGTGCTCGGCGGTGCGCGATGACCGGGACCGTGCGACACCTGACACTGCTGGTCAACCCGCATGCGCGCCATGGTGCGGCCGGAGCGGTCGGCGACGAGGCTGCTCGCCTGCTGCGTGAGCGCGGACTCGAGGTCGCGGTCATCGAGGGTCGGGACGTCGACGAGGCCCGCGAACTCGCCGGCAAGGCCGCACGCACCCGCACCGACGCCCTCGTGGTGGTCGGCGGCGACGGCAGCATCCGACTCGCCGTCGAGGCGACCTACGGCAGCGGGGTACCCGTCGCGGTCATCCCGGCGGGCAGCGGAAACGACTTCGCGCGCAACGTCGGCATACCGCTCGACGATGTCGCCGCGGCCGTCGATGTGCTGGTCGCCGGACACACGCGCAGCGTCGACCTCGGCCGCGTGACCTTTCCCGACGGTCGGTCGGAATTGTTCGGCACGGTCACCGCCACCGGCTTCGATGCCGCGGTCACCGAACGCGCCATCGGCATGCGCTGGCCCCGCGGCCAGTCGCGATACACGCTCGCGGCGCTGCGAGAGCTGATCGGACTGCGCGGACACCACTACAACGTGCGCGTCGACGACGACGAGGCCTTCGACGGCGACCTCGCCTTCGCGGCCATCGGCAACACCACCTCCTACGGCGGCGGCATGCAGATCGCGCCAGCCGCCTCGTTGTTCGACGGTCTGCTCGACGTGACGCTCGGGAAGCTGCCCCCACGCTTCGCCAGGTTGAAGATCGCCCAGGTGTTCCCCAAGGTGTTCTCCGGCGAGCACGTCGACGATCCGATGGTGATCACGCTGCGCGGCAAGGAGATCGAGCTGTACTGCGATCCACCCGCGCTCGTGTCGGTCGACGGCGACCTGGTCGGCACGCTGCCGGCCGTGTTCGAGGCCATCCCGGCCGCTATCGAGATGCTGGTGCCCGAAGACGCCGGCACTCCGGCCTCCGCGCGAGGTGGACGCTCGGCACATCCCCAGGGCGACCTCAGCTCGCGGTAGCTGTTCGGCGTCCCGCTGTTCCCGTCCGGCCTCGGACCCCTCCTCCGCCTGCGGGGTGCGGACGGGTGGGTCCGGGGCGGGCGCCCCACTGTCACGAGCGATGAGTTCCAGCGGGCCACGCGGTCGGATCCGGTATGAGTGATCCGAACGCGAGTGAACCCACGGTCGAACTGATCCCCCGGCACACGGCCGCCACACTGCCCGACCACGGCAGCGACCAGCCCGACGGCGACCAGCCCGACAACAGGCCGCAGGTGTGGTCCGACGTCGAGGAACTCCTGCGTGCCGGTTCGGGGACGACCTGGTTGAGCGTCGGACGGTCGGCCGGCGGTGTCCACACCCGGCCGGTTTTCGCCGCCTGGACCGGCGACGCCTTCGTGTTCGCCTCCAACGGCTCCACCGCGAAGTCGGCACACCTGGATGCAGACGGTCGTGGGTCCCTGGCCATCGACTTGTCGTCGGTGCACCTGGTCGTCGAGGGGCGAGCCGACCGACTGGTGACGCCGGCCGGTCTGGAGAACGCATCGGCGGCGCTGCTCGAGGTCTACGGCTGGCCGACGACGGTGATCGGCGACGTCGTGGACGCGCCCTACGGTGCGCCGACGTCGGGAGGCCCGCCGTACCGGCTCTACCGCTTCACACCCGCACGCGCCTTCGCCTTCCCGACCGCGGACCAGTTCGAACCGACGCGCTTCCGTTTCTGACGATCTCGTACGGCCCCGCGACCTGCCGCTCAGCTCAGCCGTCGGCCGCCGCGCGGCGCTCGGCCCACCACTGCCTGAGGGCTTCCTCCGCCTCGTCGCGCGAGAGCGGTCCCCGATCGAGGCGTAGCTCCTTGAGGTACCGCCATGCCTGACCGACGAGGGGCCCCGGCGGCAGATCGAGCAACTCCATGATCGCGTTGCCGTCCAGATCGGGACGCACGCGCTGGAGGTCCTCGGCGGCGGCGAGATCGGCGATGCGCTGCTCGAGATGGTCGTAGTTCTCCTGCAGGCGTCGGGCCCGACGCTTGTTGCGGGTGGTGCAGTCGGCGCGCACCAGCTTGTGCAGCCGGTCGAGCAGGTCGCCCGCGTCGGTGACGTACCGACGGACCGCGGAGTCGGTCCAGGTGCCGTCGCCGTAACCGTGGAAACGCAGGTGCAGGAACACCAGCTGCGCGACGTCGTCGACCACGGCCTTGGGGTACTTGAGCGCTCGCATGCGTTTGCGCACCATCTTGGCGCCGACCACCTCGTGGTGGTGGAAGCTCACCCCACCGCCCGACTCGTGGCGGCGTGTGGCCGGCTTGCCGATGTCGTGCAGCAGCGCGGCCCATCGCAGCACCAGGTCGGGATCGCCCTCCTCGAGGTCGATCGCTTGCCGCAGGACCGTCAAGGAGTGCTGGTAGACGTCCTTGTGCTGGTGGTGCTCGTCGATGGTGAGGCGCATCCCGGGGATCTCCGGCAGCACCCGCTCGGCCAGTCCGGTCTCCACGAGCAGGTCGATCGCCTCCAGCGGATGCTCGCCGGCGATGGTCTTGTCGAGTTCCACGCGGATGCGCTCGACCGTGATGCGGTCGATCTGCTCGGCCATCGCGGTGATCGCCTCCTGCACCCGCGGGGCGAGCCGGAAGCCCAGCTGGGAGACGAAGCGGATCGCCCTCAGCATCCGCAGCGGATCGTCGGCGAAGGATTCCTCCGGGGTGGCCGGGGTGTCGATGACGCCGGCGAGCGCAGCACTCAGACCGTCGAGGGGATCGCAGAAGTCCTGTGCACCGTCGCGCCCGACGCGCACCGCCATGGCGTTGATGGTGAAGTCGCGCCGCACGAGATCGTCGTCGAGGGAGTCGCCGAACCGGACCTGCGGATTCCGGCTCACACGGTCGTAGGCGTCGGCGCGGAACGTCGTGATCTCGATGATCAGGTCACCCTTGCGCACGCTGATGGTCCCGAAGGCGATCCCGGTGTCCCACCGCGCGTCGGCCCAGTCGCGCAGCAGCTCGTCGACCTGCTCCGGCCGGGCATCGGTGGTGAAGTCGAGGTCGCCGGAGAGGCGCCCGAGAACGGCATCGCGCACCGAACCGCCCACCAGGTAGAGCTCATGTCCGGCGTCGGCGAAGAGCGTGCCGAGTGGCACCAGGACGTCTGCGAGTCCCTGTAGTTCCACCGCGGCGGCCGCGAGGAGGCGCGTTCGGCGGTCGGGGAGCTCGGTCACGTCGTGTGAGCCTACCGGCGACCGCGCCCACCTCCACAGGCGTGCCGGGCGCCGACCCCCGACGTGACCCCACGCGACACTCCGACACCACCCGACCGCATGGTCGCGGCGTCCGGGAGCAGACGGAGATCGAAGTACCGCGACAGCGACCGACGGGCGGTCGGCCGACCGCCACGACCCGCCATCCAGGCAAACGCATGGTGACCAGCGGCTAGCATCGAGACTGTGTCCGCCGAATCCCCCACCCATCGAGCTGACGTCGGCGCCGACGTCGCCGGCGGTGGTCGGGCGACCGACGGACCCGCGGTGACCGGCGGCGATCGTCGGCACAACGGCACCGACACCGGTGGTCCCGGCTCCTCGACCGCACCGACCGGAGGCGGCCCACGCTCGGATTCGCCCGCAGGCGGCGACGCATCACCGGACAAGCGAGAGGGCAAAGGTCGGCGCACCCGTCGGGGGCGACGCCGACGCGGACGTCGGAGCCCCGAGAGCCGCGGGGACACCGCCGACGCGACCCACGCCCGGGCCGACTCCCCGACCGCGCATCCGACGCAGGCGCCCCATCGGCAGGACCCCGCCCGGCCCGGCTCGACCACCCAGCGCACGGCACCGTCGGGCCCCGGCGCCACCGGGCGCCCGGCAGCCACCGACACCGGTTCGGGCACCTCGGGTGGTCAGCGCGGCGACGGCCGTCCGAAGCCCGGACCCCGACCGTCCGACCGGCGCGACGAGCCGCGCGGTCAGCAACCGAAAGACCAGCGCACCGGACAGAACACCGCTCGCCGGGGTGGTGACCAGAACGGGGCAGGCCACAGCGCGGGCCATCCGCACGGTAAACACCCGAATAGTGGACACGCGAACGGCGGACACCCGAACGGCGGACACCCGAACGGCGGGCACCCGAACGGGCGCCCCCGGGCCGCACGCAGCTCGGCCGGTGACGTACCGAAACCGGGACCTCCGCCGGGACGCGGGGCAGGCACCACCAACTCCGAACCCGGTCGGGCACGGGTCTCACGACCCAAGCCGTCCGACCTCGTCGCGGTGTCGGCGAAGATCACCAAGACCGGCCTCGGCCACGGCGACCCGGGAGCGTCACCGTCCCGACGCCGGCGGGCAGAGCCCAAGCAGACCGGCGACAAGGGTGAGAAGCTGCACACCGTCCGGGAGACGTCGGCCGGTGGTCTGGTCATCTCCGACCTCGACCGGCCCGTCGACGACCTGCACGCCGCCCTGATCGGCCGGATGGACCGTCGTGGACGGATGATGTGGTCGCTGCCGAAGGGCCACATCGAGACCGGCGAGACCGCCGAGCAGACCGCGATCCGCGAGGTCGCCGAGGAGACCGGTATCCACGGCACCGTGGTGGCCCCGCTGGGCAAGATCGACTACTGGTTCGTCAGCGAGGGTCGGCGCATCCACAAAACCGTGCACCACTACCTCCTGCGGAGCGTCGGCGGTGAGCTGTCGGACGCGGACTACGAGGTCAGCGAGGTCGCGTGGGTGCCGTTGCGCGAACTCCCCCGCAAGCTCACGTACTCTGACGAGCGGCGACTGGCCCGGATGGCCCGGGGAGTCATCGCCGATCTCGCCGCCGATCCCCGTCGGTTGGCCGAATCCGAGGCCGAGAGCATCCGGACCGAACCCAACGCCTATGAGAGAGCCGCAGCCGCCCGCAACCAGCGCCGCAACGAGCCGCCCCCGCCGGCTCGGTCCCGTCGGCGCAGGCGGCGCCCGCGACGCGGCTCGTCCGGCGATGGTTAGGCCCGCCGACGTCCACCGAATCCCCCGCTCCCGACACCGCTGCGCCGTTCGCGCCGCGCGCCGATGGGCAGCGCTGGCCGGTGCGCTGATGATCGCGATGCTGCTGGCCGCACCGGTCAGCTCACCCGCCGGAGCCGACCCGGGTGACGACACCTCCGGTTCCGAGGTTTTCGCCCATGTCGTCATCGACTCCGTGACGCCGTCATTGGTCACCAGCAGCAGCGATGCGACCGTCACCGTCGCCGGTCGTGTGGAGAACGTGGGCAGTCGCACCCTGCGCGACACCACTATCCGGCTCGAGCGCGGCGACCGTGTGCAGTCGGCGGCCGGACTCCGACGCTCACTGGCCGTCGACCATCCACCCGTCGCGGCCTCGGATGAGTTCCGGCAGTTCGACGATCTCCTCGAACCCGGCGACAGCAAGCCGTTCTCGCTGAGCATGCCGTTGTCGGCGCCGGGTGGTCTCGGCATCGACCGGACCGGCGTGTATCCGCTGCAGGTGAACCTGAACGGGGTGCCCGAGTACGGATCGCTCGCACAGGTCGGCGGGACGCGCACGCTTCTGCCGGTCCTGTCGTTGCCGCCGGATCGGGCCCGCGCCCGGGCCTATGTCGACCCCCTCGAGGGCTCCGGTGATCCCGACGTCGGCCCCGACGGTTCGGTCTCGGCTAACACGTCGAGCCCGTCGGCGTTGACGATGCTCTGGCCGCTCGCCGCTCCCCCGCAGCTCGCCCCCGGCGTCCTGGGCGGTGGCACCGAGCCGGTCCGTCTGATCAGCGAGGACATGGCCCGATCGGTCTCCCCCGGTGGCCGCTTGTACCGCCTGCTGCACGCATTGACCCCGGTGGTCGGCGCACCGGAGGGCGACTCGTCGGACGCCTCCGGCGCTTCCGACGGTTCGAGCAGCGCTGCGAGTGCACCCTCGTCGGCGTCACCCGGATCGTCGCCGCCCGGATCCTTCCCGCCCACCTCCACCTCCGCACAGGACGCGGATGCGGACGCTCCGTCGGCGAAACTGGCGCAGAGCACCTGCCTGGCCGTCGACCCGGACCTGCTCGTCACGGTCCGCGCGATGTCGCTGGGATACGTCGTCACCGACGATCCGGAGAACCCGCGCTCGCCGACCACCCCGGGTACCGGCCGCGATGCCGCCGACGCGTGGCTGACCGAGTTGCGTCGCGTCGCGTCGAAGATGTGCGTGACCGCTCTGCCCTTCGCGCAGGCGGATCTCGATTCACTGGCCCGTATCGACGACGTCGGGCTGACCACCGCCGCGCTGGCGACACCGTCCGACGTGGTGGACGGCATCCTCGACGTCCGCAGCGTCCGCGACCTCACCATCCCGGCCGTCGGATCCGTGGATCCGGCCGGCGCCGGGCTCCTCGAGTCGAGCAAACGCGACCGACTGGTGACGGCTGCCGGTTCCGTCGATCCCGCCCGCGGCACGCAGGCATCGGGTCGCTACCGCATCGAGAACCTCCGCGCGCAGACCTTCGACACGCCCGTCAGCGCGGCGCTCGGCGCAGTCGGCACGGCACCGACCACCCCCGCGCTCACCCCTGCCGACCAACGGGTCGCCCTCGCGGGCGAGTCGCCGGCCAGCCGTCGGCAGACCGCGACCGCGTCACTCGCCTACACCGCGATCGCCGCCCCGGATCGCCTCGCTTCCGACGGCGAACCGCAACGGCCGCAACCACTCCCGATCACCGGTCGCAGTCAGTTCGTGGTGCCGCCCACATACTGGTCGCCATCCGACGACGATGCGGCTGCGCTCCTGTCGACCGCCACGGTGCTGCTCGAGTCGGGCACCGCGCGTCCGGCTCCGCTGCCCGACGTCGTCCGCGACCTCGACGGCGTGACCGATGCTGCGCGGATCGTCTCTCCGTCCGGCACCGCCACCGACGCCCGGGCGGCCTGGGTGGTCGACGACCGCGTCGCGGCGTCGATCCGGCGCAGCGCCGAGCTGTCGTGGCGCCTGCAGGCATCGCTCGTCAGCAGCGAGGACGTCGATGTCAGCCCGCAGCGGTACGTCGCGCCGCTACGCGAGGACCTGCTGCGCGCGGTCCGTAGTCCCGACACCCTGACCCCGCCGGCCCGGACCGTGCTCACCGAGCAACGGTCCCAGCGCACCGAGGCCGTCGATGCGACACTGCAACGGATGACCGGAGCGGTGTCGATCCTCGACCCCGGTGGCCGCTACACGCTGGCCTCCGAACGTAGCCCGTTGCTGTTGGTGGTACGCAACGACCTCGCACTCCCGGTCCGGGTACGGATCGACACGTCCGCGCCGACCGACTTCGACGTCGGCGATGTCGGGGTCATCGAGATACCGGCGCGCGGTACACGTCAGATCCAGATGCCGACGCGCGCCGACAGTTCCGAGGCCATCACCGTCACCATCTCGATGCTGACCTCCAGCGGCGTGCCGCTCGGGGTCCCCATCAGCCTGTCGGTGCATTCCAACGCCTACGGCATGCCGCTGTTCATCATCACCATCTGCGCCGGCGCCGCACTGGTCCTGTTGACCGCGCGCAGGCTCTGGCACCGCTTCCGCGGTGAGCCCGACCCGGCCGACGAGGACCGACCCGAACCCGACGAGCACGAACGGCATCTGGCCGGCGCCACCTATCAGGTGCGTCAGCGCACCCTGCGTGTCGAGGAACCCGTCGTCCGTCCCGAACCACCAGAGGACGATCGATGACCGAACGTCCACCCCAGAGTCCGGACCCCGACGAGCCCCGTCGGGCGAGTCCGCGACGCATCCCACCGGGGCCGTCGTCGCGCCGGCCGCGCCCGGAGCCG
>NZ_BANX01000006.1 GCF_000334455.1 Gordonia soli NBRC 108243 | reverse complement strand
GGTGGCCTGCTGGCCGCCGACCTCGGTGGCGCCCTGGGGCTCGACGGTGCACTCGTCGGACAGCTGGGTGGCGCACTGGGGGCCGCACTCGACGCCGGTACCGCACTCGGCCTGGTCGCCGACACCGGGGCCGACCTGGCGGGCACCCTCTCGGGCGTGCTGGCCGCAGGTGGCGACGTGGGCGCCGACCTGGGTGCCTCGCTCGGCGCGGTGCTCGGAACGGCCCTGACCGCCGACCTCGGCGCAGCCCTGACATCCGAGCTCGCCGCGGGCGGAGACCTCGCCGGCGCACTGAGCTCGACACTCGGCGGGGCCCTGGACGTCGACCTTTCGACGACCGATGCGTTGGTGGCGAGCCTGGACTCGACACTCGCCGCCACCGGCGGGATCGGCGGCGCACTGTCGACCGAACTCGGCGCGGTGCTGAACCCGACCCTCGTGGTCTCCCCCGACTCCGGCATCTCGATCGGTGGACCGGTCGGCCTGGGCGGCGTGCTCTCCACGGGCATCGACGCATCGACCGGCACCCTGGCCGCCATCGGTGGCACCGCGCAGGCGGGCACCGACCTCGTCGCAGGTGTCGACAGCACCCTCAGCGGTGTCGGCGGCGCCGGGCTCGGCGGAGTCGGTGGCGGTCTCGCCGGTCTCGGCGGTTCGCTGGGTCTGGGCGGCGGACTCCCCGTCGACGGCGGCCTGGTCGCCGATGCCGGTGGAGCAGTCGGCGGAAGCCTCGGCGGTGTCGTCGGTGGCGGACTCGACGGTGTCGTCGGTGGCGGACTCGACGGTGCGATCGGCGGCGGCATCCCCGACGTCGGTGGCGGTCTGGGCATCGGCGACGGACTGGGCCTCGGCGGTGGGCTCGACACCCACCTGCCGGCCACCGATCTGCCGGGCGACCTCACCACCACGCTCACCGGGGCGGTCAACGGTGCCACCGACAGCGACGGCGGCGTGACCGCGGGTGACGGCGTGTACGCGGGTGGCGCGGCAACCGGCGCGCTGACCGGGGCCGTGGACGGCACCCTCGGTGCCACCACCGGCGCCCTGGGTGGCGTGACGGGTGGCTTCGCCGGTCAGAACTCCACCGACGGCGGCGGCTTCGCCGGGGTCGACACCACCCACGGCGGCGTCACCTCGACCGTCGGCTCCGATCTGACCAACACCACCGACCTGACCGGTGGTCTCACCGGCGGACTCACGTCCGGCCTCACCGACGGGCTGTCCGGCCAGTCGGATGCCGCGACCGCCGCCGACACCGGTGAGACCGGCGACCACCACGGAGGGCTGGGCGGCCTGATCGGCCACTGACCCACTCCTCCCCGACCCGGCCCCGGAGTCGCAGCGAGGACCGATCGATCAACCCCCGCGATCGATCGGTCTCCTCCCCCAACTGCGACTCCGGGGCCGTACCATCTGGCAAATGGCAAGCGACAGGCCTGAATCGCAGGCCGTACGTGGCTTCACGGCGTTACCGTGGAAGGAATCATGACCGACCCCGGCACCCCCACCGCCGACCCTTCGTCGACCGACTCCGCGACGTACGGGCGACATGCGGCACCCTCCGATTCCACCGAGAACTCCGGGCCCGCACCGGTTCCCGGCAGGCCGCAGGGCCCAGCAGCACAGGCGCCCGCAGCGCAGGCATCGGCAGCACAGCCACCCGCAACACAGACACCCGCGGTCCCGACACCCCGGACGCCGGCCCCCGCCCCGACACCGACAGCCCCACGTCAGCATCCGGAGGCCGCATCGACCGGTCGGCCGACTACCATCGGTGAACTGCTGACCCAGATCTCCGGGGTGGCCCGTGAAGCAGGCCGCACCGACCTCGTCGGCCGCCTCGACGGTGCCCGCACCCGCATCGACGATCCCCGACTGCGCATCGTGGTGGTCGGCCAGCTCAAGCAGGGCAAGAGTCAGTTCGTCAACGCACTGCTCGACGTCTCGGCGTGCTCGGTCGGCGACGACGAGACCACTGCCGTCCCGACCGTCATCTCCTACGCGGACCAACCGACCGCACATCTGATCGTGGACGCGCCGGCTCCCGACAACCGCATCGCGGTCCCCCTCGAGCAGGTCACCGGCATCACCCCCGACTCCCCACTCGCCGGGGGCCGCGAGGTACTCCGACTCGAGGTCGGCGCGCCGGGTCCGTTGCTCGCCGAGGGACTCGTACTCGTCGACACCCCCGGCGTCGGAGGACACGGCCACCCCTATGCCGCCGCCACCCTCGGGATGGTCGCCTCAGCCGACGCCGTCCTGGTCGTCTCCGATGCGTCGCAGGAGTTCACCGCACCGGAGATGTCGTTCCTGCAGCAGGTCGTCGGCCTCTGTCCGACGGTCGCCTGCCTGATCACCAAGACCGATCTCTACCCGCACTGGCGTGCCATCGTCGACGCCGACCGTCGGCACCTGCAGACCGCGGGCGTCGACATCCCGCTGCTGCCGGTGTCCTCGGTGCTGCGCGCGCACGCGCTCCGGCTCTCCGACGAACAGCTCAACGCCGAGGCAGGCTTCCTCGACCTCTACCGCTACCTGCGCGAGCGGGTCGTCACCACGGCGCAGCGGGCTGCCCGCGAATCCGTGTCCACCGACATGCGGGTCGTCGCCGAGCATCTCGCCCTGGTGCTGGGCAGCGAACTCGCCGCGCTGCGGAGTCCGGCCACCGCGAGCCAGGCCGTCGAGGCCCTGCAAGAGGCCAAGACCAACGCCGAGGCGATGCGCCGACAGTCGGCGCAATGGCAGACCACCCTCTCCGACGGCATCGCCGACCTGGCTGCCGACATAGACCACGACCTCCGCGATCGGCTGCGCGCGGTGACCCGTGAGGCCGAACGCGCCATCGACGACGGTGACCCCGGCGCCGACTGGGAGCAGCTCGGTGAGTGGCTGGCCGACCAGACGGCCGCGGTGATCGGCGACAATTTCGTCTGGGCCCACGAGCGGTCGGTGTGGTTGGCCGAGCGGGTCGCCGAACACTTCGCGGCAGCCGGCCAGGACACTCTGCCCGACATGCATGTCGCCGACCTCGCCGGGGTACTCGAC
Organism: Gordonia soli NBRC 108243; assembly: GCF_000334455.1. Taxonomy (GTDB): domain Bacteria; phylum Actinomycetota; class Actinomycetes; order Mycobacteriales; family Mycobacteriaceae; genus Gordonia; species Gordonia soli. The sequence continues at coordinate 107,803 of NZ_BANX01000006.1, read as the reverse complement.
GCGGTCACCGAGCTGTCCGAGCTCGACGCGGGCAAGGTCGGCGTCGCACAGAAGCTGCTCATCGGCATGCGCGGGTCCTACGGCGGCGTGCTGATGTTCGGCCTGATCTCGACGATGGTCGGCATGGCGCTGATCAACCCGGTGTCGGTGGGCGCCGGTCTCCTGTTGGGCACCAAGGCCTATCGCGACGACAAGCAGGCCAAGGTGGCCGAGCGGCGGGGCAAGGCGAAGGTGGCGGTGCGGGCGTTCACCGACGACGTGAGCTTCCAGGTGGGCAAGGAGTCGCGCGACCGACTCCGGGTGATCCAGCGGGTCCTGCGCGATCACTTCACCTCGGTGGCCGAGCAGACCGCCCGGTCGATCTCCGAGTCGCTGGCCGCGGCACAGTCGGCGGCTGCGCTCGCCGACTCCGAACGCACGATCCGTGTCGCCGAGCTCGAGTCGCGCCTGAACTCGGTGGCCGCACTGCGGACCGCCGCAGATCATCTCGACCGGGCGATCGCCTCCTGATGGCAGCTGTCGACACCACATACGGCCTCCTCGATGCGGCCCGCGACGCCGTCGCAGGTGACCGGACGGCACTGTTCGAACTCGACGGCTGCGAACGTCGGATGCGTCAGCCGGTCCGCGTGGCATTGGCAGGATCGCTCAAGGCGGGTAAGTCCACGCTGCTCAACGCGCTCGTCGGGCAGGACATCGCGCCGACCGATGCCACCGAGTGCACCCGGGTGGTCACCTGGTACCGCAGCGGGCAGTCGCCGTCGGTCACCGCACACGTCGGATCCGGGCGCGCCGTCCCGGTGCCGGTCACCCGCGTCGCGGGTCACCTCGGCTTCGATCTGGGACAGCTGACCGCCGACGACGTGGACCACCTGGACGTCGAATGGCCCGCCCGCGCATTGCATTCGACCACCATCGTCGACACCCCGGGAACGGCGTCGCTGACCACCGAACTCTCCGAGTCGACCGTGCGCCTGCTCGCCCCCGACGACGGTCGGTCCGGGGTCGATGCCGTCGTCTACCTGCTGCGCGCGCTCACCGCTGCCGACACCGCGATGCTTCGCCGTATCGGATCGGCCATCGGCGGCCAGTCCGGTCCGCTCGGTGTGATCGGCGTGGTCTCCCGCGCCGACGAGCTCGGAGCCGGGCGCATGGACGCGATGATCTCGGCGCACCAGATCGCCGGCCGGTTCGCGGACGAGTTGATGCGGACGGGACTGTGCCAGGCGGTGGTCCCGGTGGCGGGTCTGGTCGCGCTCGGGGCGCGGACGCTCCGTGAGGTCGAGTTCCGGGCGCTGGCACAGCTCGCGGCCACCCCCGGCCCCGACCTCGAGACCGCACTGCTCACCATGGACCGGTTCACCCGCCCGGACATCCTGCCGCACATCCCGGTCGAGATCCGCCGTGCACTCGCGGATCGTTTCGGCGTCTTCGGCATCCGGATGTCCATCACCCTCATCCGATTCGGTGCGACCACCTCGGCGCAGCTGGCCGCCGAACTCGTCCAACGCAGCGGACTGGCCGAGTTGAGCGCCATCATCGACACCCAGTTCGCACAACGCGCCGACCAACTCAAGGCCCATTCGGCACTGGTCAGCCTCGATCACGTGCTGGCGACATCGACGTCGTCGCGTGCCCGAGAGGTCCGGGATGCGGTACGACGCACGCTGGCCGACGTGCACGGCTTCCGCGAGTTGCGCCTGTTGAGCGCCGCCCGGGCGGGCGGACTCCCGCTCGACGGCGATCGACTCGGCGAGTTGACCCGCATCCTCGGCGGACAGGGCATCGATGCTGCCTCCCGCCTGGGTCTCGAGCCGGACGCCGACGCCGGTCGGTGCCACGGCGCTGCGGTCGCCGCGGTGCAGCTCTGGCGATCACGCGCAGCGCACCCGCTGGTCGATCCGGCGTCGGCATCGGCCTACCGGGCGGCCGCCCGCAGTGCGGAGGGTCTGGTGGCCGAGTTCGATTCGTCGGTGCGGTAGTTCGGCGCCCCTAGCGCAAGGTCCGGCTGAACGCCGGGACAGCGGTGATCGAGGCCGCGATCACCGCGAGGACTGCGGCGAGCGGTACCGCGTACTGGACGACGGTCGCGATCCCGGCCTCGGCGAGAGCCGATCGCGAGGGTGCGGTGGTGAGATAGAAGCCGATCGCGCCGACGACCAACAGCAAGGTCGCCGCGGACAGTAGCGTGCGCGCGGACCGTCGGCTGTCCAGGAGCCGGAGTGCACCGACGATCGACAGGACCACCACCACGGCAGCGACCGCGGCACCGATGATGAGCGCGAGTCCGACGGTCCGGGACACGTCCTCGGGTGTTGCGTCGGGACGGTCCGAGGTGAGGTCGGTCGCCAGGACGTCACGGACGGGGTCCAGATGGAAAGCGATGACGATCGCGGTGACTGCCACCAGTGCGATGACCAGCACCCAGGCGACGATCACCAGCGGAACCATGCCGGAGCGGTCCGGAGGGCGGTCCGGACGCATCGGCGTGATCTCCACGCGCGGCCGGGGCGGAGGGGTCGGCCCGTCGGAGCGTGTCATGTCTCGATCGTAGGGCCACCGGAGCGTGCGTCCGGCGGATCTGTTCGATGTGGTGTCGACGCTGTGGGTGCGTACGCGGTCTACCGTTGTCCGGTGAGCGCACCCGGACCTGTCGCCTGGATGGAACGCCACCAGATCCCGATCTATGTCGGCGCGATCGTCGGCGGAGCCGTCGCCGGGCTGGCTTCGCCCCGCAGCGCGGGTGCACTCGAGGTGGCCATCAATCCGCTGCTCGCAGCGCTTCTCTACGTCACCTTCCTGCAGGTGCCCGCATCGGATCTGCTGCGGGCGGTGCGCGACGGACGCTTCGTGGCCGCCGTCGCCTCGATCAATTTCGTCGTCGTCCCGGTGGTGGTGGCCGCGATGTTCTGGCTGCTCCCTGCCGACCAGGCCGTCCGCATCGGCGTGGTGCTCGTGTTGCTCTGTCCCTGCGTGGATTACGTGATCGTGTTCTCCGGGCTGGCCGGCGGCGACAGCAAACGGCTCCTCGCGGCGACGCCGCTGCTACTGCTCGCACAGATGGCTGCGCTGCCGGTGTTCCTCGTCATCTTCCTGGGATCCGACCCCGGCGAGGTGGTCGAGATCGGACCGTTCGTCCATGCGTTCGTCATCCTCATCGTGATCCCGTTGGCGCTGGCCTGGCTCACCCAGGCGTGGAGCGAGCGGGCGTCCGTCGGACGCAGGTTCGCCGCCGGGGCGGGCACGCTGATGGTGCCGCTCATGGTGGCGGTGCTGGCCGTGGTGGTGGCGTCGCAGATACCCACCATCGATGGTCGGCTCGGCTCGATCGGTCGGGTTGTTCCCTTCTACGTGGCGTTTCTCGTGGTGATGGCAGTGCTCGGAACCGTTGCAGCCCGGGTCTTTCGGCTCGATGTTCCGTCAGCACGCGCGCTGGTGTTCTCCGGCGCCACCCGCAACTCGCTCGTCGTCCTCCCCCTCGCGCTCGCACTGCCCGACGGCTACGAACTCGCTGCCGCGGTGGTGGTGACACAGACTCTCGTCGAGGTGATCGGGATGGTGGTCTACATCCGTCTGGTGCCTCGGCTGATCCCCGGCTGAACGTCGGGATCGGTCACACGTCAGTCGCTCCCGCCACCGCGACACCTGCCGCCGAAGGGCCCCGTTGTCGATCGTGCCATAAACATTCGCATCGTCGCCGCACCGGTCAGCCGCCACGCGTCACGATCGGACACGTCCATCAACCGGCGATGCCCGAGCAAGGCGATCCGCCGACCCGCGACCTCGTTGGCTTTCGCCAGCGCGACCACTTCGACATCGGTGCACCGGTCGGCGGACAGTTGAGCGATCCGATCCAGCACCGCGTCGAGTTCGCCGTAGGCGGCGACCAACTCGTCGACCGAATCCGAGTGTGCCGCAGCAGGTGGGACATCCAACACGGACGAGCTGGGTGTGGGTGGTGGCTTGTCGAAAGCCATGATCATCATCTCCTCATAGCTTTCGTTATCTACCCAGAACACTATCCGATGACACCGACAATTCCGTCCGCCAGTGACCGACGACTCCACTCCGCAGCACAACTGACACCTGAGCGAACCACACTGTGCACCAACCACACCGCGCCGCGCTCACGCGTCAGAAATCCGATTATCGCCACGCTGCCCCGGACCGACCGAGGCCCCGCTGACAGCGGCGATTCGACAACCGCGACCTCATCTCCTTCCTGCGACTTCAACTGAGGTCGCGGGAACGAAACGAGGTCGCGGCGGTCGCCGACCCGACATCTCAGGTCACAGGTCACCTGGGAGCGTCTGGACGATCTGACACTGATCGGCGTTCAGCGCACCCACACCGGCGAGATGATCGCCGCACTGTCCGACCACGGATGACCATCGGCCGGTACCGGCCCTATCCGATCCGGAGCTGATGAGCAGGTGAGCGGTATGAGCTGGCCACTCTCACAACTTGTTTGGAGTCGCACCGTGCGCCGCGTCCGAGGAGATATGAGAGTGTCGGACCGTTTTGAATCTTCTGTTGCGCAACAACCCATGAAAACTCCGGGGTGTGCACTCCGCGCCTCACCACCAGGACACACGCCGCACTCTCGCTACTAGGCCGAGAGCAACTCGTCGCGCAGAACTGCTCCCAGGTCGCCCCAGCATTGCGCAATCTTGCCTGCGTCTGTGCGATACACAGCGAGTTCTTGTACCTCGACCGTGCGTTGAGTAGCCGCGACCTGGCGGAACTCGCCTCGGTGGGTGCCGGTTCCCGTAAGGCGAGCCGCGATGTACCCGTCCTCGACCACCAGTTGCTCGATATTCCAGTGATAGTCAGGAAACCCGGCCACTACGTCCTCGAGACCGCGAACGTACGCATCGAGACCCGTCGCGGTCTCTGAAGCGATGACGTCGTCGGCGACGAACATTCCGAGCCGGTCGAACTCACGGGCGTTGCATGCGTCGATGTATCGTTCGTATCGATCAGCAATTTCGGCTGCGGCCATGCTCGTTCTCCGGTTTCTAATTCGCGTCCGTTGGCTTCAGTGCTACCTCTTGACCGCCAGGACCCGCCTCTGTCCTGGTGAAGGACTAGTCAGACCTACCCACGGTCTGTAAGCACTTAAACCCTCAGTAGCCCACCGCACAACTGACACCTGAGCGAACCACGCTGTGCACCAACCACACCACAGCCCGCTCACGGGTCAGAAGGCCGACAAGAGCCCCGCACGGGACCGCAAAGAGAGCGCCGTTCAACCCCGAGCCAGTTCTCGCCGGTTGTGCAAGGCGGTCACCGCGAGGCTGGGCACCACGTTCACCAGAAGGAAGAGGACCGCCGCGGTGGCGAGACCCCACCACGGGGCCGTGTCCCACACGGCGCCGCCGATGCCGAGGACCCCGACGATGCTCAGCAACCATCCAGCCGTCTGGGCGCGTTTGACACGCTGAGCCGGACGCACCGGGTACCCACCCGATATCGCCGGCAGCCGGTATCCGAAGTTCTGCCGTGCCGCCACGATCGCGCCCCAGGTATGCAGCAGCACACTGAGAATCGTCGCTGTCATGCCTACCCACACGTCGGTTCTCGTCCCTCGCTTCGATCAATGACCGCAACACTACGGCAGCGGGGCACCGCACGCCGCAGACATCGCGCACCCCGATCTCCGAGTCAGCGATGAGTTCTCGCCTCCGATCGGGTCTGCCCGGATACGACACCTGACGCCGAGGAGGCCGCCGTGAACGATGTGAATGTGTGGGCGATCGTGGTCGCGGCAGTGGCCGCCTTCATCGCAAGTGCCGTGTATTACGGAGTCGCGGGCGCGCCGGCCGCGCAGCAGGGCTCCGCGCCGGAGCGTCCTGCGTGGTCGGTGCCGGTGGTCGAGATCCTGCGCAACCTGATCCTGGCGGTACCCGTCACCTGGCTGGTCACGCGTCTGCATCCGGGGGTCGGAGAGGCGGTGGTTCTCGCCGCCGGACTCTGGCTGATACCGGTGGTCCTGTTCTCGGGCGCGGTGTTCCACGAGGGTGTCGCCGTCCGCTCGGCGGCCGTCCACCTCCTCGATTGGGCGATCAAGCTGTTGATCGTCGTCCTGATCATCGGACTCTGGCGGTGACCGTCGTCGACTCCGGGCACCACACCGTCATCTGCCGTATCCCCAGCGGACACCGGGTTGCGCCGACAGCGGCCCGCATCCGTCGACAGCACTCCGGCCCGGGTCTAGGCTTCGCACGCGGCCTCGATTCGAGGTCGTAGGAGAACTCTTCCGATCGCTAGGAGTGAACATGGCTGGAATCAAGGACAAGTTCGACAAGGCATACGAGGAGAAGTCAATCGAGGAGCTGGCCGACGCCCCGGTAGCGGCCCTTCAGGGTGTCAGCGACGGCGACGCCGAGCACCTCAAGGCGGCGTTCAACATCACGACGGTGCGCGACCTCGGCACCAACAAGTTCTTCCTCTGGGCTCAGGCCACCGCCAAGCTCGCCGAGTGATCTCTGCGTCGACGACGGCCGGCAGATGTCGGTCGTCGTCGACGTGCCCGCACTCCCGGCCCCCCGGACTCGCGATACCGTCCCGTCATGCGTCTCGTCGACCTCGACCGTCCGGCCCTCGTGATCGTCGACGCCCAGTCCGGTTTCCGGGACTCGACGTTCTGGGGCCCGCGGGACAACCCGGCCTGCGAAGACAACATCGCCCGGCTGCTCGACCACTGGCGTACCCGGTGCTGGCCGATCGTCTTCGTCCGTCACGATTCCGACGATCCGTCGTCACCGCTGTCACCGACCAACGCGGGCAACGCGTTCGAGCCCTTCCTGACCGGCGAGCCCGACCTCCTCGTGAGCAAACGGGTCAACTCGAGCTTCCACGGCACACCCGACCTCGATGCGTGGCTGCGTGCGGAGGAGATCCACCAGGTGGTGATCTGCGGAATCACCACGAACCACTGCTGCGAGACGACGGCACGCGTCGCGGGCAACCTCGGTTACGACACCTACTTCGCGATCGACGCGACACACACCTTCGACCGCAGGTCTCCCGACGGCCAGATCATCGACGCCGCAACGCTCTCCCACATCACCGCGACCAATCTCCACGCCGAGTTCGCCACCGTCACCACGACGTCGGATCTCATCGACTCATGACGCCGATCGCACCGCGGTGATCTCACCCGCTCCGGCATCGGCGAAGAGACGGGCGAGTGTGAGCAGTCGAGGACTCGTACGGTCGGTGCGCCAGACCAAGCCCAACTGACTCGTCCCCTCCAGCCCGCGCACCGGGACGAACCCGAGGTCGGCACGCGAATGATGCTCGACGAGTGGACGACACACCAACATCGCATGTCGGCCCGACGCCGCCAGCGCCATGCCGTGATGGACGGAGCTGATGCCCGCGCTCGATCGGATCGGCGTACCCGACGGCGTGGCCGGCGGCGTCCGCGACGCCATCCAGTAGTCGGGCGCATCGCCGACCCGATGCACCAGGTCGACGTCGGCGAGATCCTCCAGATCGACCGCAGATCGCTCGACGAACGGATGGTCGGCTGCGACCACCACGAACTGATCCTGCGGTGGGAATCGAAATCCGATCGTGAGTTCCGGTTCATAGACCGGCAATTCGACGATGATGGCGTCGACGTCGCCGGCGAGCACAGCGGCGAACGGCGAGCCGAGCGGCAGTTCGTGCGTGTGCACCGCGACGCCGTGCCGCTCGTGCAGCGCGCGGAATGTCGCGGTGATCTCCTCGTAGACGACGCCGGTGAAGCCGACCCGAAGCTCCTCCAGTGCTCCTCGCATCGCCCGTTCACGCGCCCGGCCGTAGGCGCGGGCCAGACCGGCGTATGCGGGCGCCATCTCCGAGACGAACTGCACGCCGGTCGGCGTCAGCGCGACGCGTCGACTCGTCCGCTCCACCAGGCGGGCCCCGACCCGGTTCTCCAGCGTGCCGATCAACTGACTCACGCGGGACTGGGAGAGGCCCAACCGCTCGGCGGTCCGGCCGAAGTGCAACTCCTCGGCGAGCACCAGCAGGCACCGGATCTGCTGCACATCCACCTGCTCGACCGATGGCGCGACATCCATATCGATGAGCCTAGCTCATCGATCGGTGAGCAGATCGTCCTTGTTCGGGCGCGTGCCCACCGGTGGACTCGGACGCATGCGCACCACAGTCGACGACGGCCTGACCGCCCAGCAGCACACGACGACCGGGCAGTGGCTCGCCGTCGCCGCCCTGACCTTCGGCACCTTCTTGGCGGTCACCTCCGAGATGCTGCCGGTCGGGGTCCTGACACCACTCGCCGCCGGACTCCACATCTCGCCCGGAGCTGCAGGCTTCAGCCTCACCGTGGCGGGCCTGATGTCGGCGGTCACCGCGGCCGGCGTCTCCCGAGTGATCGGCGATGCCGACCGTCGGCGTGTACTGGCCTGTGCGATGGGCGTACTGGCCGTCGGGAACGTACTCACGATGGTCGCGAACGGGTTCACGATGCTCGTGATCTCCCGGCTCGTGCTCGGTGTCGGCATGGGCGCCGTGTGGGGGATGGCCGCTGCCGTCGCGGCCCGGTTGGTCGCCCGACGCAACGTCACACTCGCGGTGTCCATCGCGGTCAGCGGTGTCGCATCGGCATCGGTGGCGGGTGTCCCGATCGGCACCGCGATCGGCGACGCATTCGGATGGCGCAGCGCCTTCGGCGTCCTCGCGGCACTCGCCGGTCTCGCGGCGATCGGCATCCTCGTCGCGCTCCCGGTGCTGCGCCGGCCGGTTGCACCGCGAGCCGGTACGGCTCCCGCGCCCAGACTCCCGCTGCTCCGGGCGTCTGTCACCACCGGGGCGATCGTGATCGTCGCGCTCGTGACCGCCCACTTCGCCGCGTACACCTACGTCCGGCCGGTACTCGAGGAGCGAACCGGGATGTCGGCGGGCGTCATCGCCATCGTGCTGCTGGTCTATGGCGTGTTCGGGCTCGTCGGCAACTTCGTGGCCGGTGCGGTGGCCGGCAGGCGGCCACGTGCGACGCTGCTCACCCTGGCCGGTGGGATCGCCGTCGCCATCGCCGCACTCACGGCGTTCGGGACGTCCACACCGGGAGCGATCGCCGCGATCGCCCTGTGGGGCATCGCATATGGCGGGGTGTCGGTCGGCGGCCAGCTCTGGATGACCGCGGCCGCACCCGACCGGATCGAACACATCACCGGCCTCTACGTCGGAGCATTCACCGCGTCCATCGCGCTCGGCGCGTTGGTCGGCGGACTGCTCGTCGAGGGTGTCGGGCTGCTCCCCCTGCTCTGGATCACCGCGGCCCTCGCAGCGACAGCCCTCGCAGCCGGGCTGGTCGGTAGATCCCCGGCGAATCCGTAGCAGTTCTTCCCGGAATCCGGGCAGAACTTCTACGAAAACGGCTCTCGGAGAATACATGCGGTAAGGGAGAGCGCGCGGACGTGTCCTCCCCAGCACCGCCGGCGCCCTCCCCTACTGATCAGTGATCGCCGCCACTCGCGAGCGCGTTACCTGGTCATCGACGACTGTCACAGTCGGCTATGAGACGTCCGTACCGGAGCATCCTCGCCGGGCTCGACCACTCGGACCGGCAGGTGCCGCCGAGACGACACCGCCACGAGTGCACCGGTGATCACGGCGAGACCCACCAGCGTCCACAGGATGCCGACGACAGCGACGTGCGCCGCGAGCGCCGCGATGATCACCGGGAACAGGAACCCCAGGTAGGCAAGCGAGTAGAAGACACCGGTCAAGGCAGCGAGCTCGCCGTGGCGGGCGATGCGCTGGACCTCCAGTAGTCCGGAGACCTGGCCGATGCCGATGCCGAAGCCGACCGCGACGTTCGCGATCAGGCCGAGTGGGATCGACTGGATCGCGATGCTGACGGTGACCAGGGCCAGGCCGAGCGCCAATGCGCCGATGGCGACCATCAATCCGCGCGCCGAGGTGTCGGAGTGGATCCACCGTGCCAGCGGCTGCACCGCTGATGAGGTGGCGAGCGCGATGATCGACGCGGCCGTCGCGAACAACAGCCCGTGGGACCCGGTCGCCGACAGCTGCGTCGGAAGGTAGGCGTAACCGATACCCGCAGCACCGAAGATCCACGGGCTCGCGATCATCACGATCCGGATGAACCGTCGGTGCCGGATGCCGGGCAGGTCGAGTCGGCTCCGCAGCGACCCCCGGGTGGCTGCGGCATCGCGGGCTCCGACAGCCCGGGTCCGGGTCTCCGGCACCCTGGCCACGGCCGCGAGCACCGGGAGTCCGAGCACGATGTGGACCACGAACGGGAGCGTCTCCGGATGCGGACCCCATTGCGCGAAGAGTCCGGCGACCAGCGCCCCGCACGCCGATCCCGCCCCGAAGGCGACCGCCGAGCGACGCGCACCCGCACCATCGTCGGACCTCGGATCGTAGGGGGCTCTGGACAACTCGGTCAGCCAGCTGGTGCCCACCGCCATCGCGACACCGACACCGACGCCGGAGAGCAGCCGCCCGCCGGCCAGGAAGCCCAGCCCGACCGGACCGAACGCCAGCAACGCGCTGCCGACGATGGTGGCGACCACACCCGCGAGCATCAGCGGACGCCGACCGCGGCCGTCCGACATCGCACCTGCGATGAGGAGTGCGGGGATGAGACCGATCACGTAGATCCCGAGGAGACCGTTGGCGATCACGGACGAGTAGTGCGCCCGCTCTTCGTACATCAGCAGCAGCGGGCTGAACTGGTTTCCGCCCCAACAACACACGAAGACCGCGGCCGAGACGGCGATCCACGGCGGCGGTTCCCGACGGATGCGGTGATCGACTTCTTCCGGCGCCCGGACCGCGGTCACAGCGCGCCCCGATGCGATGCGACGTGGGCGTGCAGCACGGTGGCGTACGCGGCCGCGTCCCCGGCGGCCAACGCCTCGGCCAGCTGCCGATGCTCGACAAGGCCCTCGGCGATCTGCGCGGGGCGCACCCGGACGAGCTGGTGACGGAGTCGCTGTTGCCGGTCGCGGAGTCGGGACATCACGTCGACCGCGATGCGATTGCCCGACGCCTCGACCACCGCGGAGTGGAATCGGTCGTCGGCGTCCAGGTAGCCCTCGACGTCGCCGCGACCGGTCGCGTCCGCCTGTACCGAGAGGAGCTCACGCAGCAGGGGCAGCACCGTGTCGGCGTCACCGAGGCGGATCACCCGTTCGGCCGCCGCCGACTCGATCGCCTCACGCATCTCCAGCACGTCCTCGGCCTCGCTCGGCGACATCGGCCGGACGATCGCGCCCTTCCGCGAGAGGAGATCGAGCAGCCCCTCGGCCGCGAGCCGGAGGAATGCTTCGTGGACCGGTGTGCGACTGATGTCCAACTCCTGGGCGACCAACCCCTCGCTGATCATCGTCCCCGATGCGAAGTCACCTCGGATGACAGCCTGCTTGACGTGCAGGAACGCGCGTTCGGACGCCGGTAGCGCCGTTTGGTCGGCATCGTTCGGATAGCTCACGATCCAGACTCTACAGCGCTTGCATGCATCGATGCACACAAGGTGCGGCCGTCATTCGACGGGGAGACCTTTGCGCGATCACGCAACCGCCAGCGCGTCCCCGGTGTTTCGATACGACCGTTCCGCATCGACCCCGGCGAAGGGCGAGAAATGTCCATGTCCACCACCCGTCGTTCACTCGTCGCGGCCGTCGTGGCCGCGATCTGCGCAGTGCTCGCGCTCGGACTGCTCCCGGCGCACGCCAACGCGGCGCTGAAACCGCACAAACCGGGGTCGTCGACGTCCCACGGAGGTAGCGGGGGCGGTGGCGGAGGAGGCGTCGGGCAGTCGGCCGGCAAACCGGGACCCCAGCGCCATGCACCGACGACCCACTCGACACCCGGTCCCAGCCACTCGGCGCCGAGTTCATCCGGGAACAGCCGCGCGGGGAGCGGGTCGCCGTCGCACCGGGGCCAGTCGCCGAAAGCATCTCCACAGCAACCGCACAACCGGCCGAACATCGATCGCGGCCCCCACAAGTTCACGCCGAAGACGAAGGCCGGCCCGAATGCGGGGACCAGCGGGCGGGATCATTCGAAGCCGCAGGCCACGCGACCCGGCACCTCCGGCCGCGGCAACAACTCACCTCCGACCGTCGACCGCGGACCGCACAAGAGCACACCGCAGACGCGCGCCCATCCGGCCACTCCCGACCGCCATCGCAACGACACCACACCGTCGCATCGCGATGACCGGCCGACCGCGAATCCCCCGGCGACGCAACCGTCGAGGCAACCGGAGGGAAAGACCGACCCTGCTGTCGATCGTCGGCACCGCGCCCCGGACGGCGCACCAGGGGCCCGGCCCAACCGTCCGGGGTCTGCGACACCGTACGACCAACCCGGTCTCGACGGCCGTGACAACGACGGCGACGGAATCGTCGACAACGAGAATCCGTTCGACGACCTCCCCGCGATCCAGATCCCGATGCCGCGCGGTGGCGGCTTCCCCGGCCTACGACCGCCTGCACCCGCGCCCGCCCCACAGCAGCCGAAGGTCATCCCCCGCGGGACACCACCTCCCCCGGGAGTGAACAAACTCCCGAGCGGTCGCTATCCGCCCAACTCCCGATACGCAGGCGAACAACTCCCGCTCCCACCCCAGCTGCAGGCCAAGTATCCGGAGGGAATCCGATTCAACGAGAAGGGTTTCCCCGAGTTCGGCCCGTACGCCAAGGAGACCGTCGACCTGCCGAACGGGTTCGGGCGGACCAGACCGGTGGACGAGCGACAAGCCAACGAGATCGTCCGCCAGCGACTCGGTGACCCCAACTGGAAGCCACCGTCGGACTACACCTGGCACCACAACGAGGACGGCCACACGATGCAACTGGTACCCACCGACCTGCATCGCGGCGTGGGGCATGCCGGCGGCGTCGCGACCGGCGGCGGAGGATGATCGGGTCCATGCGCTTCGACGGACGACCACAGACGTGGACCGACAGGGAGGTGGCCGCGCTCGAGTCGCGGATCGGACGCCGACTGCCGCCGGACTATCGCGAGCACCTGCTCACCGTCGGTAGTGGGCCGCTGACGCGGATGATCGTTCCAGGCACCGGCGACAACGCGATCCTGCACACGGTGCTCGGGCCTGCGGACATCGACACCCTGCTGAGCTCGGAGTCCAGCTACCACGAGCTCATCCCCGACCGGTACCTCGCGGTGGCCGACGGTGAGGGGGGTGCGATGTGCATCGGATTGGACGACGACGTGGCCGGGCGCATCTTCTGGGCCGACTACGACCACGCGGACCGAGCGGGGTTCACTGCGGCCCTCGACGATCCCGGGCCCGTCCGGACATCCGAGGAGATCATGTCGGAACGCTATGGGACCTGGGCCGAATTCGTCGCAGACCTGGACGGGTGGGAAGCCGTCTAGGTCAGCAGCGCAGTACACCCTTGGTCCGCAGGATTCGCACCACGGACCGATCGATCCGATCGGTGGTGAGCTTGCCTGCGCCGACGGCCCGCTCGAGTGCGTCGAGGACGGACGAGACCCGATCGGTCGCGAGCCAGAGGGCGATGTCCGAGCCGGCCTGGATGGCGCGCAGCGCGGCCTGCTCGATCGGGTACCGGTCGCTGATGGCGGCCATCCCGGAGAGGTCGTCGGAGAACACGACACCGTTGAACGGCGGCGCCCCGTACGGCGCTCCTGCACGCAGCATCCCGATCGCTCGGGGACTGATGCTGGCCGGGGTCTCGGGTCCGGTGAGACCGGGGACGATGAGGTGGCCGACCATCACCGCGGTGTCTTTCGGATCGTCCTTCAGCAGGGTGCGGTAGGGCACCAGGTCGCTGGTCTTCAGCTGGGAGAGCGGCGGGGTGCGCACGACGCCCAGGTGGCTGTCGCCCGAACCGTGACCGTGCCCGGGAAAGTGCTTGAACACCGGCAGGATTCCGGCCGATCGCAAACCGGTTGCGTAGGCCTCGGCGTACTCGGTGACCACCTTGGGATCGTTGCCGAACGACCGATCTCCGATGACCTCGTCCGGCGACTCGTCACTGACATCCACCACCGGCGCATAGTCCACCGTGACACCCAGCGCGCGGAGTTTGCGGCCGATCGACTCCGCCAGCGTCCGGACCTGTGCTGGCGTCCGCGTACGGGCGAGTTCCTGCGCCGACGGGCTGTCGATGCCCAGCGACGACAGCCGCGACACGCGGCCGCCCTCCTGATCGACCGACACCATCAACGGGATCGGGGCGGTGCGTGAGATCCGCGCCGCGGCACCGCTGGAGAGGATCGACTTGTCGGTCCAGCTGCCGACGAAGATCCCACCGATCTGTTCTCGCCCGACGATCCGACGGGCGTCGTCGGCGCCGGTCACACCGACCACCAGCAGCTGGGCGAGCTTCTGCCGCAGCGACATCCGTGCGAGCTCTGCGGTCCCGCATCCGGCGGCCGCGACGGGGGTCGCGCTCGCCGACGACGACGGCGACGCGTAGCCGGTCGCCGATGGCGACGAGATCGGCCCCGGCGACTGCTCGCTCGAGCAGGCGGAGACCATCAACACCGCGCTGACCACTGCGAACACGGTCATCGACCGGATCGGACGGAGCCATCCAGATGAGCCCATTCCCCGAGTCTGGCATGTACCCTCAGTCCATGGACGCCGGGTCCATCTCCTCTGAGTCCGCGAATGCCACGAGCGGTCGCGAGACGGTGACCCGCGAGCCCGACCCACCCTCGTCGCCCCAAACGCCCGTCACGCAAACGCCGGTCACCCAGACGCTGATGATCGCCTACGACGGCACACCCAACGCCGACCGCGCGATCGTCTACGCGGGTCGATTCCTGCGCGCGGGGACCGCGCACGTGGTGACCGCCTGGCAGCACGGCGGGCTCACGCCGGCCCGGCTGTCCACGCTCTCCGGTGGCATGCAGCCCTTCGTCGACACCCGCATCGACGCCGGAGTCGATCAAGCGCTCAAGGAAGAAGCCGTCGCGATCAACGAACGCGGCGTCGCGCTGGCCGTCGAGGCCGGCCTGGACGCGCGCGGCTCGCTGGTGGAGGTCGAGTCGACGGTGTGGGGTGCACTCGTCGCCGCAGCGGACATCCTGGAGGTCGACCTGCTGGTCACCGGTACTCGAGGAGCGTCTGGACTCAAGGCCCTACTGCACTCCAGCGTGGCCGAGCGCGTGCTCAAGCACTGTCACCGACCGGTGTTCATCGTGCCGGCGCAGTGCGAGTCCACACCCGACGTCACGCCGTGACGAGGGCGCCGGGCTTCGGTGATCGATCAGCTTCGGCGGACATCGACGAATCACCATCGCGCCGCCGGGCGGTGGGAGCCCGCCCGGCGGCAAACGATCAGGGATTGTCGATGTGAGTTCTCGGTAGATGATCGACAGGCATCACCTCCGTTGGCCGTTCGGAACGAGTCGTGTCGACTCAGCCGGAATCGCTTGCGCCCACTGCGATCTGGTCGGATGCTGCGACACGCTCCACGGTGATCGAACGTCGCTTCGCTCGTTCGGCGAGCGGGATCGTCACGGTCAGCACCCCGTTGTCGTAGGCCGCGCTGATCCGAGCGTCATCGACGCTGTCACCGAGGGTCACCTGGCGTCGGTAAGTGCCGGAGAACCGCTCACCCGCGAGCCACTGCACACCGTCGTCGGACGGAGCGCTCCTATGGGCCGACAAGGTGAGGACGCCGTTATCGACCGTGACGTCGATCGAGCCGGGGTCGGCGCCGGGGAGATCGGCCACCAAGACGTAGTGGTCCTCCACTTTGTAGAGATCCATCGGCATGAACCGGGGGGTCCGGCTGGAGCCAGCACGCTGACCCGTCATCAACTCGCGGGTCCACGCATCCATGTCACTGAAGGGATCGAAACGCAGCACAGCAACACACCTCCTGTTCCAACGGCTCCCGCCACCATGACGGGAGCATGTCAACCATCACTGCGTGATACCGAGATTAGCACTCGACCCATCCGAGTGCCAAGACCTTTTTCGGGAAGATTTCCGGCCACATGTGTACCGCAACAAAGCAACTCACGTTCTCGTGCAGACCGCGGTTTCGGCTCGAGTCGCCAGGGGTATCGGAACTGACGGGCTGGAAGACGAGCGGACGGTCAGATGGACGAGTCGGTCACGTGGCCGGAACCGAGCCCACTCGACGACTGGTGGCACTCGATCATGGACACAGATGCCGACCGGTCCGGTCCCACGGACGCCGATCTCACAGATGGCCCACCTGGCCCCGACCTGCCGCACTCGACATGAGTCATCCGGGTCACGGACTGCGGTCGACGCAGTCGGACGGGTGCGGTCTGCGCGGTCGGGTGGCTACCCGATGGTAGGTTCGTCGCCATGATCAACAACCGCCTCGCTGCCGGTGCGGTCGCCGGGGTCGCCGGCATCGTGGTCGGATTGGGAGCCGTGTTCCTCGGGGGCTGGCTGTCGTCGGAGAACAGTCCGTCCACCGATGTGAACAACGTGAACCCGAACAACGGGTTCGTGCAGGGATCGGTCGACTACGGATCCCGCGGCGGATCCGGCGACACGAACTGACGGCGACACCGCGCGCCGACACGGCCCCGTCGGGCGATCGACGTCGGGACGACCGTCACCGGAGGGCGCGCGGTCGGAAAGCCCGCCGATGACACAGGACGACCACTCCGCACTCTCACGTCGCGGGGTGGTCCTTGTTGCGGTGGTCGCGCTCGTCGTCGCCTTGCTGCAGTCCCCCGGTCGCATCGCGGCCGACACCAAGCTCGACCTCACCGCCGACCCGCTCGGCTTCCTCGCCCGTGCCCTGCACCTCTGGTCTCCGGACGCCCCGATGGGGCAGGTGCAGAACCAGGCCTACGGCTACTTCTTCCCGCACGGCGCCTTCTTCGCGCTCGGCGATCTGATCGCACTCCCACCGTGGGTGGTGCAGCGGCTCTGGTGGGCGATCCTGCTGGCGGTCGGTGTGGTCGGCATCGTGCGCCTGGCCGAGGCCCTGCGCATCGGGTCACCCGCGTCACGACTCATCGCCGCGGTCATCTTCGTGGTGAGTCCGCGCGTGCTGACCACACTCGGGTCGATCTCGTCGGAGACCCTGCCGATGATCCTGGCCCCCTGGGTGCTGGTACCGGTGGTCCGCGCATGCGATCCCGCACGCACCGAGCGCCTGTGGCGGCTCGCCTTCCGGTCCGCGGCGGCCGTCGCGTTGATGGGCGCGGTCAACGCGGTCGCGACTCTCGCCGCCCTCGCGGTCGCGGCGGTCTGGTGGGTCGCCGCATTCCCCGGTCTCCGACGTCCTGCGACACGCTCGTGGGTCCGCTTCGGCGGGTGGTGGTCCCTCGGTCTCGCACTGGTCTGCGCGTGGTGGGTGGTGCCGCTGCTCATCCTGTCCCGGGTCTCACCGCCGTTCCTCGACTTCATCGAGTCCTCCCGGGTGACGACGGAGTGGACCTCGCTCACCGAGGTGTTGCGCGGCACCAGCTCGTGGACCCCGTTCGTCTCCCCTGAACGTGTCGCCGGCGCGGTCCTGGTCACCCAGCCCGCGGCGGTCCTCGCCACCGGCGTGCTGGCAGCCGCAGGCCTCGCCGGACTGGCGATGCGCCACATCGCCTTCCGTGGACGACTCGTTGCGATCCTGCTGATCGGCCTGACGCTCATGTGCACCGGCTACGCGGGCGAGCTGGGATCGCCGATCGCTGAACCGATCAAGGTCTTCCTGGACGGCGCGGGTGCACCGCTGCGCAACATCCACAAGTTCGAGCCGTTCATCCGGATCCCCCTGGTGCTGGGCATCGCCCATCTCCTGGCACGGGTCCCCCTGCCCTCGACGGTCCCGATCCGGGAGACCGCATCGGCCTTCGCCCACCCGCAGCGTTCACGTCCGGTGGCCGCCACCATCGCGGTGCTGGTCGCGGCCATCGGCGCCGGATCGCTGATGTGGACCGGCCAACTCGCGCCGTCGGGTACCTACCGCGCGATCCCGGACCATTGGCGTCAGACCGCCGACTGGCTTGCCTCCCACAGCAACCCGCCGGGCGCGACCGCTCCGGTGCGATCTCTCGTGGTGCCGGGCGCCCCCTTCGCCGACCAGCTCTGGGGTCTCACCCGCGACGAGCCGCTGCAGGCCCTCGCCGACGACCCCTGGGCGGTTCGGGACGCCATCCCACTCACCCCGCCCGGCGCGATCCGGGCGCTCGACTCGGTGCAGCGCGACATCGCAGCCGGCCGCGGGTCGCCCGGCCTGGCGCCGACGCTCGCGCAGCAAGGCATCGGATTCGTGGTCCTGCGAGCCGATCTCGATCCGCAGAATTCCCGCTCCACCCGGCCACTGGTCGCGCAGCAGGCCCTCGACCGGTCGCCAGGGCTGATCCGGGTCGCCGAGTTCGGCCCCCGGACCGGACCACCGACCGTCCGCGGGGTGGTCCGCGACAGCGGCCTCCGCCCGACGATGCCGGCGGTCCAGATCTACGCGGTTCGCTCCGACAACGGGTTCCCGGGCACCGGCCCGACCCTTGTCGACGCAGACGGGCTCCCCCGGGTCGCGGGCGGGCCAGAATCCCTCGCCGCCATCCAGGCCGACCAGGCCCGTACCGGTGGCCCCCCGATCGGGCCGATGGTGCTCGAATCCGACGCGCGCCGAGCCGGATTGGCTCGTGGTGAGCTCACCGTGACCGACACGCCGACCGACCGGGAGACCGACTTCGGTCGCGTCGACGACCACAGTTCGGCCATCCGAGGACCCGGCGATGCCCGCACCACCCAGAACGCGACCGCCGACTATCCCGTCGACGGACAGCCCCTGGTGCGCGGCCAATGGCTGCTCGACAACCAGCCGGATCAGGTGCGCGTCAGTTCGTCCGGCTCCGCCGCCGACGCGACGCAACTGGGGCAGACCGCACCCGCTGCCTCTACTGCGGCAGCCTTCGACGGGGATCCCGAGACCGCCTGGGTGTCACGCGGTCTGGATTCGGCTGTCGGCCAGTGGCTCCGACTCGACTTCACACGCCCTCGGTCGTCGCTGGCGGTCACCGTCACCACGGCGGCGGCGCTCGGCTCCGACGTGAGCGGCGTGCTGGTGACCACCGAGGCGGGAAGCACGGTCGCGCAAGGGCTGCGGCCCGGCGAGCCGACCACCGTCACCGCGCCGAGCGGGCCGACCCGATGGGTGCAGGTGCGGGCGATCAGCACCGCCGACGGGACCGCAGGCAATCAGTTCGCCGTCGGCGAGCTCGGTGTCTCCGACCTGAACTCCGGCCTGCCGCTGACGATCCGACATCGGGTCGCCCTTCCCGAGCTCCGCGCCGACGATCGGGTGGGCCGCTGGTTGCTGACCCAGGAACTGGGCGGACGCAGTCCGTGCGTCGACGACCGCGTCGCTGTCCGCTGTGCCGGTGGTCTCGGTGCGGCGCCGGAGACGCCGGGAATCCTCACACGTTCTCTGTCGGTGCCCGCGGCCACGTCGGTGGCGCCGACCGTCACGTTGCGACCGACGCCCGGCGACGGCTTGTCAGAGCTGTTGTCGACGACCGGCCACGTGACTGCGGACGGCGACACGTCCATCGGCGATCCCCGGGGCAGCCCCAGTGCCGCCGTCGACGGGGACCGCGGAACCACCTGGACGGCACCCGAGACCGAGAGCCGGTCGCGGGACCGCGATGAAGGAAAGGGGGATGACGAGAAGGGTGCCGACGAGAACGGGGACGAGAAGGACAGCGCGAAGGATGGCGACGGCCCGCTTCTGGTCGTCCGCCTGCCCGCGACCCAGCGCGTCGAGCAACTACGACTGGTGACCCGACCCGACTTCCCCGCTGCTCCGACGCGGGTCGCGCTCGATCTCGGCACCGGCCGACAGGTGCGCGAGGTCGGGCGGGACGGGGTCGTCCGACTCGATCCGGCCGAGACCCGACAGATCCGTATCCGGGTGCTGCGGACCACCGACGTCATCGACGTCAACAGCCTCGGATTCGCCCGGCCTGCGCCGGCCGGCATCTCCGAGGTCGAGATCACGCCGCGTCCCCCGGCACCCGCGGACCCCGACCGCGAGATCCGCATCGGCTGCGACCGAGGCATCGGACTGACGGTGTCGGGACAGGTCGTCCCGTTATCGGTGACCACCACCGCCCGCGCGCTGCGCGACGGGGTTCCCGTCGTCGCGCGACCGTGTTCGCCGCAACCGGTGTCGCTCGGTGCGGGCGAGCAGGAACTCTCGGTGAACCCGGGCACCGCCTTCACCGTCGACGCCGTCGACCTCCGTGCCACCGGCGATCCCAGTGCGGCCGGCAATCCCAGTGCGGCCGGCGATGCCCGTGCGAACGGCGGTGTCGACCGGGCGGGCTCGGATTCACACACTGCGCCGAGCACCGCCCCGATGCGGCCGGCGGACGTCATCGACTGGTCGTCGACGCACCGCGCCATCCGCCTCAGCGACTCCGAACGAGCGCAGGTGCTGGTGGTGCCCGAGAGCACCAACCCGGGCTGGCGCGCGACCGTCGGCGACCGGGAACTGGCACCGGTGGTCGTCAACGGTTGGCAACAGGGGTGGGTCGTCCCGGCCGGCACGAGTGGCGAGCTGAACCTGACCTATCGGCTCGACAGCCTGTACCGGTGGTCGTTGGGGCTCGGGCTGGCGGTGATGGCACTTGTTCTCGCACTGGCCTTCTGGCCGCGTCGGTGGACGCCACGCGCGCTCGTTCCGGCCGGTGACGCGTCGCCTTCCACAGATCCCCCCGAGCCCGTCCAGGCCACATCGCACCAACCGACACCCACCGTCGGGATCGGTGGTTCCGTGGTCGCCGCAACCGGTGTCGCGGTGGCGTCGTGGTTGCTCGCCGGGTGGTGGGGACTGGTGGTGTCTGCACTGGGTGCCGTCGTGGCCGTCGCGCTCCGCCCCCGTGGCCGAGTCGTCGTGGTCTTCGTCGCCATGCTCCTCGCGAGCATCGCGTTGGCATCCGGTCCGTGGCACGCGTCCGGCGGCTACACCGGGTTCCAGTGGTGGGTTCAGTTGCCGGCGGTCGTGGCGGTTGCGGTGACCGCCTGGTCGGTGGCGATCCCCGACTCCTGGCGCACGGCTGTCGCACGCGCCGTCTCGCGACGCCGCAGCCATCGGCGTGCAGGTTCTTCGACGAAGGCGTAGGACGCCGCCGAGACACCGATGGTGACCACCACGGTGATCGCCCAGACGAGCACGGTGTCGCCGTTGAACGGCACTATGCCGAACAGTCCGAACACCACCGCGAGCACCGCGATGTGCCAGATGAAGATGCCGTAGGACCATCGCCCGAGTGCCTGCATCACCCGCGAGTCGAGGAACCGGAACGGTCCCGGTGCGCACAGCAGCGGAGCGAGGATCGCGTATGCGCAGATCGCACCCAGGACCATCTTGACGGCGAACTGCCACTGGTGCAGGTCGCCGAGCCCGGTCGGACCGGCGATCGGCGTACACGCCAACCCGTAGGCGACGACGAGCACGGCGAACATCAACCATCGGCGGCCACTGATGCCGATCACGACTGCGAGCCACCGGGACTGCACGGCCCGGGGATCAGCGACCCGCGACTCCCACAGTCCGACGAGTTCGGCGAGGACGAGTCCGGCCAGGAACCACGGCAGGTGCCCGACGACCCAGTTCTTCGGCTCCACGCCGGCCGGCACCGGCAATGTCACCGCGACCCATCCCCAGGTCAACGACGCCGCACCGATCGCGAACAGCGCCGGGATGCGCCACCGGACGCGCCGACCACGCAGGGTCACGAGGGCGAGCCCGAGCAGCGGCAGGAGCAGGTAGAAGGCCACCTCCACCGACAGACTCCACATCTGGGTCAGGCCGGCGGTGAGCGACAGCGGCACGAAGACCTGCGTGAGCGTGAGGTTGGCCAGCCAGACGGTCGCGTCGGCGTTCTGCGCATCGGGCAGCAGGGTGAGGACCAGGACGACGACGACCAGGTAGGCGGGCCAGATGCGGACGACCCGGTGTCGGAGATAGCGCCGAATCGGCGGATGCCCGCCACTCGCACCGCCCCCGTGTGTATCCCCACAGTGTGTGTCTCCGCCGTGTGTGTCTCCACCGTGTGCAGCGGCGACCCAGGGCCGCCACAGGAGGAACCCCGACAGACCGAAGAAGAGTGCCACGGCCAGATCGAGACGCCCCAGGACCGGACCGAGCACCGGGATCTCCACCGCACGGGTCTGGAAGGCGACGTGGGTGGTCAGGACACCGAGCGCGGCGAGGGCACGCATGCCCTCGAGCTGCGGGACGAACCGACGTGGACCCGGCACCTCTGCCGCCGTCTGTCGGCGAGCAGTCGGGGCATCGGGTGCGGAGCTGTCCGGGCTGGTGGAGACCATTTCGACACAGGGTACCGACCGCACGCGGGCGCGGGCGCTCAGACCGTCGGGGGTGGCGGGACCGGACGTCCGTTGGTCGACGGACCTCCCGGACGATCCGCGACGGGCACCCGTAGGTACGGGTTGTCGGCGACGATGCGGTGCAGGCTGTGGACGATCTCGGAGATGCGCGCCAACCGGATGAGCTCTCGCGGCACGACCAGCCAGTAGTTGCGCTCCGCCACGAACTCCTCGTCGAGGACCGTGACCACGTCCGGGAGGGTCTTGCCGATGTAGGTGGGCAGCGGCGCGATGCCGAGACCTGCGCGCACCGCCTCCCGGTGTCCGGCGATGTTGTTCGCCTGCACCCGGGCTCGGACACCGGGCAGGTGCCGTTCGAGGATCTGCAACGGGTCGACGTCGAGCAGGTCCTCGATGTACCAGATCAGAGTGTGCTCGGCGAGGTCGTCGATGGACTCCGGGATGCCGTGATCGTCGAGGTACCGGCGAGACGCGTACAGCTTCAGCTCGTACTGCCCGAGCTTCTCCACGACCACCGACCGCGGCGACGGCTCCTCGAGGGTGATCCCGATGTCGAAATCACGACCGGTCAGCAGGTCGTGTGTGGTCGCCGTGAGTACCTCGAGGGTGAGATCCGGGTGCCGGTTGCGCAGGGCCGACAACCCCGGCATCAACAGGTAGGTGCCGAACCCGTCGGGCGCGAGGATGCGGACCGTGCCCGACAGTGCGCCGCCGCCGGCCTGTGCGTCGACGACGACGTCCTGGGCCGCCACGATCGTGGTCTCGACGGCCTCGGCGTACGGCACGATCTCCTGCCCGGCATCGGTGAGTTGCCATCCGCCGGCGGTGCGGTCGAAGAGTCGGACGCCGAGGTCCTTCTCGAGACGCCCGATTCGGCGGGAGACCGTGGTCTGGTCGACGTGCAGCCGGCGGGCGGCGTCGGCCACCCGTCCGGTCCGGGACACTTCCAGGAAGAACTGCAGGTTGTCGGCGGCCAGCACGGGTCCCATACTCACCGATCAGACCTCTTCCCGGCAATCACGCCGCCACCGTCGGAACCAACCGCATCGACTCCCCGGCACCGACGCCGCCCCGCGTGGAGGCGAAGGGGCGTCGGTGCTCCCGACATCGGTCTCACAGATCCGGGTGTCGGGAGTTCCAGTCGGTGGTGCGCTGGAACGCGTCGACGATCCCGACGAGTGCCTGCTCGCTGAACGCGCTGCCCACCATCTGCAGCCCCACCGGGAAGGGGCGTCCGGCCTCGGTGGTGGTGAAGCCGCCGGGGAAGGTGATCGTCGGCAGTTGCGAGAGCGTGAACGGCACGGTGAACCGGTGCACGCCCGCTGTCGTCTCGTCATCCATCCGGACCATCTTCTCGACCGGCGGCGCGATGAACGACAGTGCCGGGATCAGCACCGAGTCGACCTGCGACACAGCAGCTTCCATTCGTCCCTTGAAGTCCCATCGGCGCCGCAGCAACTCGTCGTACTCGATCGCCGACATGGACCGACCGCGCTCGATGAGTTCACGCAGAGCGGGTCCGTAGGTGTCGAGTGCCGCCAGGAATCCGTCGCCGTGGGCCCGGGCGGTCTGGGCGGCGCAGACGCCGAACCAGTCGTCGATCGCCTGCGTCGGATCGGGCAGCGTGACCGGCACGATCTCGGCACCCAGGCCGGCGAGGTGTTCCTCCGCGGCCCGATGCGCCTTCTCTACGTCGGCGCTGACCTCGTGGTAACTCCAGGCGGGATCGACTCCGATCCGGACACCGTGCAGCGAGCGCGGTTCCACGCCGACGGAGAGGTCCGGCACCGGCACCGACGACGCCGTCGGGTCGCGGGGATCGGCACCGGCGATCGCCTCGAGGACGAGGCCCGCGTCGCGCGCCGAGCGGCACATCGGTCCGACGTGATCGAGCGTCGCGGCCAACTCGACGACCCCGGCCCGGCTCACCCGCCCCCAGGTCGGCTTGAGGCCGGTGACGCCGTTGGATGCCGACGGCATGCGGATCGATCCACCGGTGTCGGAGCCGAGCGCACCGAAACAGAGTCCGGCGGCAGCCGATACACCGCTGCCGCTGGACGAGACACCGACCCAGCGGCTCTCGTCCCACGGGTTCAACGGAGCCCGGAAGGGCGCGGTGTGTTCGGTGTACACACCCTCGGTGGTGTGCACCTTGCCGAGGATCACCGCTCCCGCCGCCTCGAGTCGCTCGACGACGGTTGCCGACGAGTCGGCGACCGTCCCGCGACGCGAGGCCATACCGGCCTCGGTGCGCCATCCCTCGCGGTCGTAGATGTCCTTGATCGCGAGCGGGATGCCGTCGAGGCGACCGATGGTCTGCCCTGCCGCGCGCCGCTCGTCCGACCGGCGAGCGGCGGCAAGGGCGTCGTCGCGTGCGACGAAGGCGTACGACCCGATCCGCTCGTCGACCGTGTCGATGCGGTCCAGCAGGGCCGTGGTCACCTGTACGGATGTCAGCTCACCTGCGGACAGCAGGTCGGCGATCTCGTAGATCTCCTGGTAGTGCAACTGATCGGTGTGATGGGTGTTCATCTCGGGGACTCCGTGTCTCGTGCTCGGCGCTCAGTCGAGGGCAGGGGCCGGAGTCGGATCCTCGTCCTGGACGGACGGGGCGCCGGGCCGGTACTGGGAGCCCTTGGTGAGGATGGTCAGAGGGATGTAGATCGCCGGCCCGAGCAGCATCGCGATGAACGAAGCGTAGTAGAGCGGGTACACCCCGGCGACGCCCACGGCACCGACGGCGAAGCTCACCAGGAGCGCCGCGATACCGCACACATTCCAGTTCTTGACCTCGTGGTCGCGGTACTCGATGGAGTCGACCGGCGCGAGGCGCAGCCACTTGCGGCAGACGAAGTAGTCGCTGAGCAGGATGAAGATCCAGGTGTTCGTCATGATGCCGGTGATGGCCAGGAACTTGTCCGTGTACTGCAGGATGTTGATGGGGTACAGCACGATTCCGACGAGCACCAGGGCGACCATCCACCACTGCCGGCCGATCCGTTTCGTCGACAACGCATCCCAGGTGTTCGCCAGCGCGAGCGACCCGGAGTACAGGTTCATCACGTTGATCCGGATCTGGGTGATGATGGCGAAGATGACGCCGAGCACCCCCATGACGACGGCGAAGATCAGGCCCGGGTCGGTGGCCGAGAGCTCCCGCTCGGCCTGCGTGCCCGAGAAGTGCTGGAGCATCGTGAAGCCCAGGAACACACCGAGGATCATCACCACGACGATCATCAGCAACTCGGTGAGCATGACCGCGCCGGCCCCGACGTAGGACACCGACCGCTTGATGAATCGCCCGTAGTCGGTGGCGATCAGAGCCTGGAAGACGACCTGCCCGTTGGCCAGGCTCATCGCCTGCCACATCGCGGCGCCGGTGACGCCACCGGTGACCTCCCACTGACCCGGCCCGACGAGGACGTAACCCTTTGCCAACATGACCAGGCCGATGATGAAGAGCAGCAGGAATATCGGCGCACCGAACCGCTGCAGCAGGTTCATCGAGTGCATCCCTCGCCACGAGAAGTAGAGGGCGATGGAGGCGACGATGGCGAATACCACGCTGGCCGCTGCGGAGTTGATCGAGATCCCCAGCAATTCACTGAGGCCGTGCGAGACGATGCTGCCCTCGAAGATGAAATAGAAGACGTAGTTGATCGCGTAGACGAACGACGCGACCGCGGAACCCTTGGCACCGAAACCCAGTCCACGCGAGAGCAACGGAAGCGAGAGACCCTGCTGACTGGCGATCCGCATGACGAGCGCGCCGACGACCGTCGCCCCGATGACCATGTAGGCGACCGGCACGAGGAACAGCGGCCACCCGACGAGGAAGCCGATCTGGCCACCGAGAGCGAACCAGAACATGGCGGTGACGTTCCCGGTGAGGACGAGCAGGATGGCGGGTCGACGCCATCGTGCGCTGTCGGGCACCCGCTCCGTCGCATAGCTCTCGATCTGATCGTCGAGGCTGGCGGAGGGACCCTTGAAGTAGTCGGAGAGACTCACGTGCATTCCCTTCGGACGACAACCGACGTCTCAGGTGGGGCGGTCGGCGTCGCATTCAACCAATGTGTGTGAACCACATCTCACTAGGCGTCGATGCATCCGTCAACGCCGACAAATGCACTCGACACTGCAAAAGTGCAGTGGTGATCTCCGTCGCCGCAGCACGCCTTCACACGCTGGATGTCTGCGATTGTGCAGTTGCATATGCAAGTTGCGGCATTGACGACTGCACATTCGCGTCCCCACAGTGAGTGCATGACTGTTTCCTCGATCACAATCCCGCACTGGGTGAACAACCGTCGCCACGACGGGACGGGCACCCGCTCGGCCGACGTCACCGATCCCGCCACCGGCGCGGTCACCGGTCAGGTCGCTCTCGCATCGGAGGACGACGCGGCAGAGGTCATCCGCGCGACCGCCGACGCCTTTCCCGGGTGGCGTGACACCTCGCTGGCCAAGCGTGCGGCCGTCGTCTTCCGCTTCCGTGAGCTGCTGAACGAACGCAAGGGTGAGCTCGCCGCGATCATCACATCCGAGCACGGCAAGGTTCTCGACGACGCGCTCGGTGAGGTGAGCCGTGGTCAGGAGGTCGTCGAGTTCGCCTGCGGCATCCCGCATCTCCTCAAGGGCGGGTTCACCGAGAACGCGTCCACCAGGGTCGACGCCCACTCCGTTCTGCAGCCGGTGGGCCCGGTGGCCGTGATCAGCCCGTTCAACTTCCCCGCGATGGTTCCCCTCTGGTTCTTCCCGGTGGCCATCGCCGCGGGCAACACCGTCGTGCTCAAGCCGAGCGAGAAGGACCCGTCCGCATCACTGTGGCTGGCCGAGTTGTGGCGGGAGGCCGGTCTGCCCGACGGCGTCTTCAACGTTCTCCAGGGCGACAAGACGGCGGTCGACGCCGTGCTCACCGATCCGGCCATCAAGGCCGTGAGCTTCGTCGGGTCCACGCCGATCGCCCAGTACGTCTATTCCACCGGTACCGGCAGCGGTAAGCGCGTGCAGGCACTCGGTGGCGCGAAGAACCACGCCATCGTGCTGCCAGACGCCGATCTCGACCAGGCCGCCGACGCGATCGTCGGTGCGGCCTACGGCTCGGCAGGCGAGCGCTGCATGGCCATCTCGGTGGTCGTCGCGGTCGGCGACGTCGGCGACCTCCTGGTCGACAAGCTGGCGTCGCGGGCACGCGAGATCGTCCCCGGTGATCCGACCGCGGGCAACGAGATGGGCCCGCTGGTCACTGCTGCCCATCGCGACAAGGTGGTCGGCTACATCGCCGCGGGCGAGGAGGCCGGCGCGAAACTGGTCGTCGACGGCCGGGAGATCACACCGCGCGGCGACGCGAACGGCTTCTTCGTCGGGCCCACGTTGTTCGACCACGTCTCCACCGACGCATCGATCTACCGTGACGAGATCTTCGGCCCGGTGTTGGCCGTGGTGCGCGTCGAGA
Organism: Gordonia soli NBRC 108243; assembly: GCF_000334455.1. GTDB lineage: Bacteria > Actinomycetota > Actinomycetes > Mycobacteriales > Mycobacteriaceae > Gordonia > Gordonia soli. The sequence continues at coordinate 80,012 of NZ_BANX01000006.1, read as the reverse complement.
GCTATGACGAGGCGCTCGCGCTGGTCAACAGCAGCGAGTTCGGCAACGGCACCGCGATCTTCACCAACGACGGCGGCGCGGCGCGACGATTCACCAACGAGGTCGAGGTCGGCATGGTCGGCATCAACGTGCCGATCCCGGTTCCGATGGCGTACTACAGCTTCGGCGGTTGGAAGAACTCGCTGTTCGGCGACTCGCACGCTCACGGTATCGAGGGCGTGCATTTCTACACCCGCACCAAGGCAATCACCACCCGATGGCTGGACCCCAGCCATGGTGGCGTGAATCTCGGCTTCCCGCAGAACGACTGACGGAGCATCGATGTCCTCATTCGCATTTCCCAGGTTCCTCAACGTCGGCGCCGGCGCGCTCGAGACCGCAGGTGACGCGCTCGACACCCTCGGTCTCTCTCGTCCGCTGATCGTCACCGACACCTTCATGGTGTCGACCGGTGCGGTCGACCGACTCCGCACCGCACTGGAGCTGTCCGGGCACAAGCCCGAGGTGTTCTCCGAGACCGTGCCGGACCCGACCACCACCTCGCTGCAGGCGGGCATCCGGGCTGTCGCCGACCACGGCGCCGACAGCGTGATCGGCTTCGGCGGTGGCAGTCCGATCGACACCGCGAAGGCTCTCGCGGTGCTCGGTGTCAACAACCGTCCGATGAGCGAGTTCAAGGCCCCATCGTCGTTCACCGGGCCGGCGCTGCCGATCATCGCCATCCCCACCACCGCGGGAAGCGGTTCGGAGGCAACCCAGTTCACGGTCATCACCGATGACGCAACCGACGAGAAGATGCTCTGCCCAGGTCTCTCGTTCCTCCCGGCAGGTGCGATCCTCGACTTCGAGCTCACGGTGTCCATGCCGCCGCGGCTGACCGCCGACACGGCGGTCGATGCGCTGACCCACGCCATCGAGGCGTATGTCAGCAAGCGCGCCAACCCGATCTCGGATTCGTTGGCACTGTCGGCGATCTCGACCATCTCCGCACTGGTTCGCCGAGCGTACGCGGACGGGGCCGACCGGGAGGCGCGCGAGGGACTGATGATGGCGGCCACCCAGGCCGGGATCGCCTTCTCCAACTCGAGCGTCTGCCTGGTGCACGGCATGAGCCGACCGATCGGCGCCCACTTCCATGTGGCCCACGGTCTCTCCAACGCCATGCTTCTGCCGGCGGTGACCCGGTTCTCCGTCCACGGCAACGTCTCCCGTTACGCCGACTGCGCGCGGGCCTACGGCGCCGCGACCGAGACAACCGACGACGCGGATGCCGCGGCGCAGTTGGTGACCGCGATCGACCGGCTCTGCGCCGACGTCGAGGTACCCACCCCGGCCGCGTACGGGATCGACGCGGGCAGGTGGCGGCAACTGATACCGACGATGGCAGAACAGGCCATCGCCTCGGGCTCACCCGGCAACAATCCGGTGGTGCCCACCCAGGTGCAGATCCAACAGATCTACGCCGACGTGTACGGGGGCTGACCCCCGCGTCGGGGCGGATGTCCCCGGAGTCCCCGGCATCCGCCCCGTCGTCGACGTCCACCCGCACATCCCGCCGCTCGCTTTCCCACGCCCACCCACCCCGCCGCCACGACCCCGTTCGACGAGAGGTGCACCATGATCACCACCACGCTTCACGGCGCCGGCATCGGTCTCCGTGTCCTGCTCACCGCCGTGGCGATCGCCGTCGGCATCGTTCTGCTCATCTGTCAGTCGTTGGCGAGTCTGGTCCTCGGCGGCATCGCCGGAGCGGGATCACGCGGCTGATCAGCCCGATCCCGTCACCCCTGCCGCTTGTGCCCGCGACGCCGTGCGCCGACGGCCGGGGGGCCGGTCAGTAGTGTCACGGGTATGCCGTCGACCGAACCGCCCACCCCGGACGCCGACGACGACGCCACTCGTGGCACCGACGAGGTCGACACCACTGATCCCGCGACGGGCGCGACCGAGTCGGAGATGTCCGGCCGCTCCGACACCGACGGTCCGGTGCAGAGCCGGTTCACCACCCGCGAACTCGTCGGTCCCACGCTCCTCTTCGTCGGTGGGTTCCTGCTGGCGGTCGCCATCGCGCTGCCGACCCTGTTCGTGGACCAGCTGAAGACCGTCGGACTCGGCATCGACCAGACCACCGTCGGCGAGTCCGAGCGTGGCGCCGAGATCCTGGACCGCTGTTCGTTGGATGCGCCGACCGCGCGGGTCGTCGGCGCCGACCTCACCCGGCAGCAGCGCGTGGTCGCGGTACGCCCCGCCGATGCGGACCGGGTCACGCTACAGGCCGGCACCTCGATCCGACTGGACCACTTCGTCGTCGACGGCCGCGAGCAGGACGTCGATGCACCGCGTCCCGGTGCGCCGGAACCCGTTGAGCGTGAGTCCGATCCGGCGGACGACGGCAGCACCACCGATCGCCGCTCCGATCGCGAGGACTGCACAGACGCGACCGTCACCGCGGTCAAAGACCGGGTCACCATCGATCGCCGGACCGCGCGGCCGATCCCGGGACCGACCGGTTCGGAGGTCCAGTACGACAGCCGGCGGGCACCGATCGTCGTTGCCGACCGCGCCGGCTTCACCTACCTGTTCCCGATCGAGACCGGTTATGCCCCAGCGGGTCTCACCTACTTCGACCCGACCACCCGACGAGCACTCCCCCTCGAACGGACCGGCACGACCACCGTCGCGGGGCGCGATGCGGTCGAACTCGTGGCACACGTACCCGACACCGACCTGAACACGCTCGGCGAGAACGCGGTCGGACATCCGCCGACCACCCTGACGCGGCCCGCGTCGTGGTTCGGTGCCGAGGGAGATGCTCGCCGACCGTTGACCGCACACCTGCACCATCGGGCCGAGGTACGACTCGCCGTCGACACGACCACCGGGACTGTCCTGGACCGGCGGGAGCAGATCACCCAGGAGTACCGCTTCACCGATCCCGATCTCGGGGACCGTGCGACCACGGCACTCTCGGCGACCTTCGGTTACGACGAGGCCACCCGGCGCGCCTTGGCAGCCGACGCGGATTCGACTGCTGCGCCGCTGTTCTGGTGGGGTTCGGTGGTGCCCGTCATCGCCGTCGTCCTGGGCGTCGCCGCGATCGTCGCCGGGCTGTTCGTCACGATCCCGGCGTGGCGGTCGACCTGGTCTCGCGGACGTCGGGGGCGGGCACGGGCATCCGAAGGCAGTACACCGTCGTCGTGACGGTGGCGACGGTCGCCGCGACCAGCGCCACCACGGCGAGCACCACGACCGAGTCGGCGACGAGCACGATGGTCACCACCTCGACTACCACCACCACCCAGGCGATCAGGGCGACGGCCGTGCGATCGCGCGCTATCGCCGACAGCAGCGCGACCTGGAGCACCGACAGCAGTGCGCCGGTCGCCGCGAAGACCCAGAGCAACGGGACGAGTGGTCGGTAGTCGGGGGTGATCAGGATGGGCACGAGCGGACCGGCGACCCCGGCCAGCACCGTGAGTGCGGCACCGATCACCGCGACCACCGTCAGCGCCTCTCGGAGTGAACGTCGGGAACGTGCGGGATCGGCGAGGCGGGGGTAGAAGACGACGCCGATGGCCTGCGGCAGCCAGAACGCCACCTTGGTGGCGATCGCGCCGAGCGCATAGACACCCGCATCACCGGCATCGAGCACGCTGCGGGTGAGGAGCAGATCCAGCGACGCCGCGACGATGAGGACCAGTTGCACCTGCGATGCGCGGGCCACCCCGGCCAGCGCGCCCAGACGCGGTCCACGCGCCGGGGACTCCGAGCTCCCTCTCCCGTCCCGCCCCGTGCCGTCAAGCCCCGTCCCGTCCCGCCCCGTCCCGTCAAGCCCCGTGCCGTCCTGCTCGGTGCCGTCGGTCGCCGCGCTGCGGTCGGCAGAGCACGATGCACCATCGGCTACCGGCCGTCCGGCGACGGCGACCATCGCCCACACCGCCACCGCACCGACCACCGCACCGACCGTGCCCGCGAGCAGGCCGCCGAATGGGCCACCGCCGAGCGCGAGAGCCAGCACCACCGGGACGGTCCGCACCACCCCGACGCCGGCGAGCACCCAGGCCAGGGCGCGGAACTGCTGCCGTCCCTGCAGCACCCCCTCACCCGCACCGATGACCGCGAGCACCGGTGCCGTCGCGAGCGCCGCCGCCGCGATCGGCCATCCGGTGTCGGCGACGAGGGCCATGATCGGCGTGGCGGCCACCGCCAGCACCGCGACGACCACCGTCGTCTGTACGGTGAGTCGGCGGATGCGCGCCATCTCGGTGTCGAGGCCGACTGATCGCGCCCCGGTGCGTCCAGGATTCCGGACGACCTCTCGCGCCGTGACCGCCTGCAGTGCGAGCGCCGGGACACCCAGCACCAGCATCGCCGACAACAACACCGCGAACTCGCCGTAGTCGGCCGGTGAGAGCCACCACCGACCTGCGGTCACGTGGACCAGGTAATTGCAGACGTTCGCGACCATCGACCCGACCGCAACGGCGCCGACCGCGCCGACGAGTGCACGGCGGCCGGTCGATGTCATGCCGACAAGTGTGCCTGGCGTCGTCCCGGGATCGGTGCGGGTGGCGGGTCCGGCGCCCGAGAACCGGCGCGATCCCGGGGTGGCGTGCGTGCCACGCCGACGATGGGCGACGATGGTGTCCGCACGACCTGCCGAGTTCGTCCGCGTGAGCAGGTCCCGACCCGCGCATCAGTCGCAACGAAAGAGACGATGTACGACCAGCCGTTCCACGACTCCGACCCGTCCGACGTCGGGTCCCGCATCGATCCCGTACTGGCCCGCAGCTGGCTGCTGGTCAACGGCGCCCAGTTCGGGCGGTTCGAGGCGGCGTCGCGGTCACGCGCCGACGTCGTCGTCCTCGACATCGAGGACGCGGTCGCGCCGAAGGACAAGGTGGCGGCGCGTGAGAACGTCATCCGATGGCTGGGCGGTGGCGCCCCGCACCACGCCGCCGAGGTCGCGCAGGCCTCCGGTGCCCCACGAGCGTCCGGCGACGAGGCGGGTACCGCACCGAGTCCGTCCGGTGCGGGCGATTGGGTGCGCATCAACGGCTTCGGCACGCCGTGGTGGGCCGACGATCTGGCCGCGCTGGCGTCCGCGCCGGTCGGCGGTGTGATGCTGGCGATGGTCGAGTCCGTCGACCACGTCACCGAGACGGCGAAACGACTGCCCGGTGTGCCCATCGTCGCGCTGGTGGAGACGGCGCGCGGGCTGGAGCGGATCAGCGAGATCGCCTCGGCCAAGGGAACGTTCCGTCTGGCCTTCGGCATCGGCGACTTCCGGCGCGACACCGGGTTCGGCGACGACCCGACGACGCTCGCATACGCGCGGTCGCGGTTCACCATCGCCGCCAAGGCCGCTCACCTGCCCAGCGCCATCGACGGCCCGACGGTCGGTTCGAGTGCCCTCAAGCTCAGCGAGGCGACGGCTGTCAGCGCCGAGTTCGGCATGACCGGCAAGATCTGCCTGTCACCCGATCAGTGCGCCGCCGTCAACGAAGGCCTCTCCCCGTCGCGCGAGGAGATCAGCTGGGCCAAGGAGTTCTTCGCGGAATTCGAGCGGGACGGCGGTGAGATCCGCAACGGCTCCGACCTGCCCCGTATCGCGCGGGCGACCAAGATCCTCGACCTCGCACGCTCATACGGCATCGAGCCGTCGGTCTACGAGGTGGACGACGCCGGACACGTCCCCGCACCGTCGGACACCTACCACTACTGAGTAGTCGCGATGGCCGGCCCGAGAGTCCTGCCGGCACTGACCGTCGTCAGTGTCGGCCTCGCCGCGCTGACCCTCGCCCCCCTCGTCGGCCCCGGGCACCTCCTGTACCGAGATGCGGTGTCGACCCCACGGTCCTTCGTCACCGACGGCGCGTTGGGCGTCGGCGACCGGGCGCCACGTGCGGTCCCACAGGATTGGCTGATCGCAATGCTGAGTCACGTCGTCGACGGCGGGTTCGTGGTCGTCGCACTGACTTTCGTCGCCCTTGTGGCCGCGGGGACCGGCACCGGTCTGCTCGCCCACCGACTGGTGCCCGCCGGCGGTCGGGGCGGTGCGATCGTCGCCGCGGTGGTCACGATCTGGAATCCGTTTGTCGCCGAGCGCCTTCTGCAAGGCCACTGGTCACTCCTGATCGGCTGTGCCGCGCTCGGTTGGCTCGTGGTCCTGCTGCTCGACCTGCGCGATGGCGAGTCGGAACCTGGACACCGCGACGGACCTATCTGGGCGCTCCTGATATCGGTCACGGCGGCCGCCGGTCTGACCCCGACGGGCTCCGTGCTCGCCGCCATCGTCCTGTTGACCATCGGTATTCCGCTGCTGACGATCCGGAGTCGATCGTCGCACCGCGCGCGGAGACGCGGCGCCGTCGCGGCGTTGCCCGTCATCGCCGTCCTGGGGGCTCTGCCCTGGCTGACCGCCGCCGTCATCGGTGGTGCGTCGGTCACCTCGGGTGAGGCCGGGGTGACCGCGTTCGCGGTACGGGCAGAACCCGGCTTGGGCACGCTCGGCACCGTCGCGGGTCTCGGCGGCATCTGGAACGCCGATGCCGTGCCGTCGAGTCGCACCATCTGGTGGGCGGCCGTCGCCACCGGGTGTCTGCTCCTGGTGGTGGCGGTCGGCTCCGCACGACTCGTCCGCGATCGCCGGCATCTCGATCGATCGGTGGCACTGCTCGCCGGGCTCGCCGTCGTCACCCTGCTGGTGATCGCAGTGTCGGCGACGGGCGTCGGCGAGTCGGTGCTCTCGTGGATGGTGCGTGAGATCCCCGGGGCCGGGTTGTTCCGGGACACACAGAAATTCGTCGCGCTGATGGTGCCGTTCGCCGCGGTCGCGGCAGCCGCGGCGGTCGCATCGATGCGACGGTGGGTCCCGGTCGGCTTCGCGGTCGCCGCCGCGCTCCTGCTGGTGGTCGCCCCACTCCCGGATCAGGCATGGGGTGTCGGTGACCGGATCGGTCGCGTGCACTACCCGGCGGACTGGACCGCGGTCGCCGACCGCATCACCTCCGACGACGGTGCGGTGGCGCTCTGGCCGTCGGGGACGGTCCGGCGTTATGCGTTCTCCGCTGATCCGTCGCTCGATCCGACGGCACGGCTGGTGCGGGCGACGGTGCTGGAGCCGGGCGCGTTGTCGGTGGACGGGGTCGAGGTCGACCCGCCGGATGAACGCTCTCAGCGAGTCGACGAGATCCTCGCCGCCGGAGGCGATCCCGCGCGACTCGCCGCCGAGGGAGTCGGTTGGGTGCTGGTCGAGGGCGGCGATCCACCTGCGCAGCTCGGCCGCGCCGACGTCGCCTACCGAGGCACCGACCTCACGCTGATCCGCATCGACGGCGCATCGCAGCGATTCGATCCCTCGCCGACGGTCCGGGCCATCGCCTGGACCACACACCTCGCCTGGCTGGTCCTCGTCGTCGGCGGCGGGGTGATCGGCGCAGTCGGGCTGCTCCGCCGTCGCCGATCCGACTGACTGACCGCAGGTATCGGATGCACGGTCGACGATCTCGAACGCACGGTCGACGCGTTGAGGGGGGCGCTCAGACCAGGCGCGACATGACGTCCAGGACGCCGTCGGTGGTCGCCGACCACGAGTACCCGGCTGCCTTGCGCTGGGCGTGCCCACCAAGTCGCGCGGCCTCGTCCGGGTTGTCGATGAGTTTGCGTGTCGCACTGACCAACTCGTCCGGCGAGTCGACGAGCAGCCCGGTGTGCTCGTGGTCGATGGACTCGGCGAGGCCGGCCGACGACCGGTATCCGATGGTCGGCACCCGATGCTGCGCGGCCTCCATCACCGCCAGCCCCCAGCCCTCCTTGCGGGACGGCATCAGGTGCACGTCCGCGCGCGCTAGCAGGTGGTGTTTGCGGTCCTCGTCGACGTGGCCGTGGAACGTCACGTGGTCGGTGACCCCGAGTTCGGCTGCGCGGTCACGGAGTCGGTCCGCCCACCACCCGTCGCCGATCACGTCGAGATGCAGGTCCGGGCGGTCGGGTGCGAGTTCGGCAACGGCTGCGAGCGCGTGTTCGACCTGCTTGTGCGGGACGAGCCGAGAGAGCACGCAGAGTCGGGCAGAGCTGCTGGGGCGCGGCTGAGAGCCGTCGACCGGTGGCGTGGGATCGATGCTGCCGGAGGGCACCGGGTCGACCCCGTTGCGGATGACGCTGATGCGCTCGGCATCCACACCGAGTGCGGCGAGCTCACCCGCCGAGGGCGTCGACACCGTGATGTACCGGTTCTCTCGGTGCACGCGCGGTGAGACCTTCGACTCGAGCCACCAGCCCAGCCGGCCCAGCAGTGTGCCCGCGACCGGCCATTGCTCCCGGTGACAGTGGTGGACCAGCACTATGGTCGGCCGCCCGGCGACCGTGGTCGCGAAGAACGGGATGCCGTTCTGGGTGTCGACGACGACGTCGGGACGACGTCCGGCGAGCGGCCCCCGGCCGAGTCGTCCGGCGACGATGGTCATCAGGGCGAACGGATAGACCGTGAGTCGGCCGCCGCGACGCAGGATGCGGACTCCGTCGCGCACCTCGGCTGACGGCGCTCCCGGGTATCCGGCGGTCAGCAGGGTCACCGACACCCCACGACACACCAGATCCGCGGCCACGCGTTCCAGATAGCGCTCACTGCCGCCCCCCTGCGGATGGCCGGTGTCACGCCAACACAGGAGCAGGACTTCGCCGGGAATGGACATCGCTGCTCAGCGTACCGAGGCAGACACCGGCCCTGGCCACGTGGCGCGTCATCCCCTCCGTGTCGCGCAGCACCGACCAGGGCCTTATCGCCGACCGCGCTCTCACGATCGTTGATAGTGGCTACACTGTAGCCAAATACCCATCCGCCGTCTACATACTTCGAGGTCCGGAGGCCGACCACCACGTGACGACCGATCGACCACGTCTCGGGACGCCCCAGTGGTGGGATCTCCGGACTACCGAGAACACCCGATCCGGCGGACCCGGGCGCCCTCCGCTGCAACTCGACCAGATCTGCGCGGCGGCGTTGGAGATCCTCGACCGGGACGGTCTCGACGCACTGAGCATGCGGACCCTGGCGCAGCACCTGGGTTCCTCGACGTCGACGCTCTATCGGCAACTGCCTGCGGGCAAGGACGAACTGTCGATCCTCTTGGTCGACCGGATCATGGGCGAGATGGTGGTCTCGATGGTTGAGACGGGGCATTCCACCGACACGGCCGGCAACACACCAGACGCAACCGGCCCAGGCGACGGCGCGCCGACGGACTGGCGTGCATTCGTCGAGAGTCGAGCCCTCATCGCCTTCACGGTGTTCTGCCGACATCCGCATGCGGCGGTGCTGTTCACCGCCCAGACCCCCTCGGGTCCGATGGCGATGCTCCGATCCGAGGCGTCGCTGCAGGCCCTCGTCGCCTTCGGGTTCCCGCCGGCGATCGCGATCCGGATCGACTCGTCGCTGAGCCGCCTCATCATCGGGTACGCCCTCCAGCTGGCCGTCGACGAACCGGACGAGCAGGCGCGAATCCGCGAGTACCTGGAGACGATGGACCCCGAGCGCTTTCCGGTCCTGCACGAGGTCGCCGACGTCCTGCAGGTCGACCTGGTCACCGAGTTCCGTTTCGCGGTCCGCGCGTTCGTCGCGGGCCTGGCCCCGCACCGCCTGTCGGAGCCCTGACCGCGCCCCGATAGCGTGTCGCGCATGCCGGAGTCCTTCGCCCGATACGCGACGTTGCGGCGTGCATGGGGCCTCCTGGACGCCTTCCGGCACGAGCAGACCGAGCCGGAGCGCTTCTACCGTCCACTCGCTGCGGACACCGCGGTCCTCGTCGCGTCCCACTCTCCCGCCGGGCTCGACGCGGCCACCGTGCTCGACGTCGGCGGCGGCCCGGGATACTTCGCCGACGCCTTCACCGAACGCGGCGCGCATTACGTCTCGGTCGAGCCGGATCCGTCGGAGATGCATTCCGGAGGCCTCGAACATCGGGCGACCGTGCGCGGGTCCGGGCAACAACTCCCGTTCGCCGACAACGCTTTCGACGTCTCGTTCTCGTCCAATGTCGTCGAGCACACGCCGCGTCCGTGGGACATGGGCGCAGAGATGATCCGGGTGACGCGACCGGGCGGCACGGTCATCGTCAGCTACACCCTGTGGTGGGGACCCTTCGGCGGGCACGAGATGGGCCTCACCCATTACCTCGGCGGTCACCGCGCGGCACGTCGGTACACCCGGCGACACGGTCACCCGCCCAAGAACCTGTACGGCACTTCGCTGTTCGCGGTGACCGCGGCGCAGGGACTGAGGTGGGCCGGCTCGGTGGCCGATCGTGCCGACCTCGTCGCAGCCTTTCCCCGCTACCTGCCGCGGCAGTTCTGGTGGGTCATGCGGGTACCCGGTCTCCGCGAGGTGATGGCGACGAATCTTGTTCTGGTGCTGCGGGTCCGGTGAGGTCAGACCAAGCGATCCAGCACCTCTCCCGCCGTGGCCGACGGACTGTCGGCTCCCCGATGCCCGACGGCCGGGATGCATGGAATCGGCGCCCGACGGGGTGCGTTCCGCGGCGTCTGCTGCGGCCCGGACCGCGTCGACCGGGCGACGGCACCCCGGCCCGATATCCCCCTCGCGTAGGGGGCAGGTTCATCCTCGCGTAGGGGTCGCACCGCGCCGATGTCTGGCAGGATTGGAGGTGCCACCGGGTTCCATCGCTTCCGGTCATGACCCTCGTGACGCGCCACCGGTTACCTGACAACCGTTTTCCGGCGCACCTGGCACTGAACAGAAGGCTACGAGGTGCACTCGTGTCCGACGTCCACTCCACCGCCACCGCAACCACCACCACTGCGAAGAAGTACGTCAGCTCCTACACCGACCTGGCCGCCGAGGTCCGTGCCAGCGGACTCCTCGAGCGACGACACACCTTCTATCTGACGCGGATCGTCCTCGTCGTCGCCGCGTTCGTCGCCACTTGGACCACGGTGGTCCTGGTCGGCGATTCCTGGTGGCAACTCGCGCTCGGGGTGGTCGCGGCGCTCATCAGCACCCAGTTCGGCTTCCTCGGCCACGACGGGGCACATCGACAGATCTTCGACTCCGCAGCGGCGAACGAGTGGACCGCACGCCTGCTCGCCGCCGGCGGTGCCGGACTCTCCCTCCACTGGTGGCGCGCCAAGCACAATCGACATCACAAGGCGCCCAACCAGATCGGCATCGACCCCGACATCGCCGACGGCCCCATCGCCTTCGTGCCCGCGGTGGCCGACACACGGTCGGGCGCTTACGCATGGTTCACCCGGCGGCAGGGCTGGTTCTTCATCCCGCTGCTCACGCTCGAGGGACTCAACCTGCACGTAGCGAGTCTTCAGGCACTGGTCACCTCGCGAACGCCGGTCCCGCACCGAGCACTGGAGATCACGCTGATCGCGCTCCGTCTCGGGCTCGGCGTCGCCATCCCCTTCGTCGTGATGTCACCTGCCCAGGCCGTGTGCTTCATCGCGATCCAGCTGGGCTTGTTCGGCCTGCTCCTCGGTGGTGCGTTCGCGCCGAACCACAAGGGCATGCCGCTGGTGCCCAAGGACATGCGCGTCGACTTCCTCCGCCGCCAGGTGTTGATGTCGCGCAACATCTCCGGCGGGCGCCTGACCGACTTCATGATGGGCGGGCTGAACTATCAGATCGAGCATCACCTGTTCCCCAGCATGCCTCGACCCAATCTCGCGAAGGTCCGTCCGCTGGTGCGCGCTCACTGCGCCCGCCACGGGATCACCTACACGGAGACCTCACTGCTGACGTCGTACACCATCGTGATCAGGTACCTCAATCAGGCCGGGCTGGGCGAGCGGGACCCGTTCACGTGTCCGCTCGTTCGCAGCTACCGCTGATCGGCGACCGGGTCGAGGCCCTCGGCGGACCGACGGGCGGGCGGGTGGCCGGGCCGCCCGGATTCCTGACACCAGAGCGAGCTCAACTCTGGAATACACACAGCGCAGCCCGCTCACGTGTCAGTTGTCCGAGAACCCAGCGTCGACCTCTACGGCGCGGCGCTCACTCGCTGAAGGTCGCCGCGCAGCGCAGCGGACCCCCGTTGCTCGTCGACGAGGTCAGCAACTTCTCGCCACGCAAAATCGTGCAGGTCACCGGTCCCCGGATGACCAGCGCGGTCAGTTCCGCCGATCCACCGTTGACGCGGGCCGTCTGCGACCACGGCGTCGCGGTCGCAGCGATGAGTACGGTCTGACCGCGCGCGGCGTACCGGAGACCGACGACGTCACCGCTGCCGGTGATCTGGTAGACGACCTCGCCCGGCGGAGGAGCCGACGTCGTGGTGGTGGTCGTCGTCTCCCGCGTGGTGGTCGTCGTGGTCGGTTCGGCGGACGTGGTGGTGACCTGCGAGGTGGCCGAACTGCTCGTCGCGGGGAGTTCGTCGTCGCTGCTGCCGCGGGCGATCAGGAACGCCACCAGCACGATGACGACGATCGCAGCCAGGACCGCCAGGACGAGACCGGCGGTGCGGCCTCGGTTGCCTCCGCCGTCACCGCCACGCGGATCGTCGTAGGGACCACCGGGCGGCGGCCCGTAGTTCTGGTCCCCGTAGCTCTGATCGGGATAGCCGCCCTGCGGTCCGTACGGATCCTGGGCACCGTAGGCCTGCGAGTACGCCGGGTCCTGATACGACGGATCGGCCGGTCTGCGGGGGTCGTATCCGACCGGCTCGGTCGGCCCGGTCTCGCCGTACTCGGGTCCGGGCGCCGGATGTGCGGCCGTCTCGTCCAGCGGGTCGAATCGTCGCGTCCCGGGCGGGTCGTTGTACGGGTCGCGCGGGTCCTCCGGTGGTCGCGTCATGGTCCCGATTCTGTCACCTCGGCCACCCACGCCGACCGCGGCACGCGAAACCCGATGGTCGTCGGTGCGTGCCGCGATCGGGCGATCAGAGGTCGGCGATGGCCTCCAACGGCCGCGTCCGAGCTGCTCGGATCGCCGGCCACAGCGCAGCCAGGACTCCGACCACACCGGCCGCGACCAGCGTGATCACGATCAGGCTCCACGGCAGCACCGGATCTCCGAGACCCCACTTGGCCAGCGTCTTCACCAGTGCGTACCCGATGCCCGTACCCAGCACGACGCCCAGCAGCGCACCGAAGATGGCGATCAGCACTGATTCGATGTAGATGCTGCGTCGGACCTGGGCACGCACCATGCCGATGGCGCGCAGCATGCCGATCTCGCGACGCCGCTCGACCACCGACAGCGCCAGCGTGTTGATGATGCCCAGGATCGCGATCACCAATGCGAGGCCGAGCATCGCGTAGAGCACTGCCAGCATCTGGTCGATCTGCGACGAGATGCTGCTCTTGAACTGCTCGCGGTCCTGGACCTGCACGGTCAGGTAGTCGGCGGTCGCGTCCTCCAGCGACGTCCACAGCGTCGCGGCATCGGTACCGGGCGCGGGGTTCACGAAGACGGCACCACTCACCTGGGTCGACTTCGGCATCAGCTTGTCGTAGGCATCCGACCCCATCATCCAGGGCTGCAGCGCCTCGTTGTCGGCGAAGACGCCGTCCACGCGCACCGGGACCTGCTCTCCCGATGGTGACGTGAAGACCACGACATCGCCGCGGTTCCACCCCTTCTCGGCGCTCGTCTTGTCACTGACGAACATCGCGTCGCCGGCCAACACGTCCGACGCACCATCACGCATGTCGAGATTGACGAAATCCCCGATGGGATCACCGATCGGCGCGTACCCGAACTGCGACTCGTCGCCGACCTGCGCGCGGACGAAGTTCAACGACACCGATCCGCCGACACCGGGCGCCTTCGCGATCGCCTCGGTCGCCGCGACCGGTACGGAGCCGTTGTTGGTGCCGCCGATGATGTACTCGGCCTTCACCCCGTTGTCGACGGCGTCGTCGACGGTTCCCTTGAACGAGGTGCCCAGGGTGCCGATGACCGCCACCAGCATGAGCCCGAGCGTCAACGCGAATGCCGTTGCGGCCGTACGCCGCGGGTTGCGGATCGCATTGGTGCGCGCCAGTTGACCGATCTTGCCGAACGGTGCTGCGAGCACACGCCCGATGCCGCCGACGATCGGTCGGGACAGCGCTGGAGCCGCCAGCACGACCGCCAGGATCAGCGCTGCCGCACCGCCGCCCACCGTGATCGCCGGACCGAGACCGGTGCGGAACGCTCCGCCGATCACCGCCACGATGCCTGCGGCGCCGAAGAAGACACCGATGACGGTGCGCTTCGCCAGCGACGACGAGTCCTCGGCCATGCTCGCGCGCATCGCCTCGACCGGCGGTACCCGCGATGCACGGACTGCCGGAACCCAGGCACTGACCATCGTGACGACCACCCCGACGAAGACGGCCGCGAGAATGGCGGGCACCCCGATCTGCAACGGCGCCTGAGGAAGTCCCGACGTCGAGCCGATGATGGCCTTCAGGGCCGCCGCCAGTCCGATGCCGATGCCCAGCCCGACGACACCGCCGAGCACGCCGACGACGAAGGCCTCGAAGAGTACCGATCGCGACACCTGCTTCTGGCTCGCGCCGACCGCGCGCAGCAGCGCGAGTTCACGGTTCCGCTGGGCGACGATCATCGAGAAGGTGTTGTAGATGATGAAGGTGCCGACGATCAGGCCGATCGCCGCGAACGCCAACAGGATTCCGGTGAAGATGGTCAGGAACTGGTTGACCTGGTCCTTCTGATCCTGCCGGACCTGGTCGCCCGTCCGCACCTTGTAGGTGTCGGCCGGGAGTGCCGCGGTCACCCGCTTCTGCAGCTCGGACGGGCTGACCCCGTCGACGGCCGACATGTCGACCTGTGCGACGTGGTCACCGTCGGAGAACAGTGTCGAGGCGACGTCCTGCGCGAACTGGATGCTGGTGTACCCGCTGGTGGAGCCGGGCAGATCGATCAGGCCGACGATGGTGACGTTCTGCGGTGCGCTCGCCCCCTGACCGACGACGACCTTCGTCTCCGACCCCACCTTGAGGTCGCCGCGGTCGGCGGCGCTGGAGTTGATCACGACCTCGTTCGGTCCCGACGGGGCGCGACCTCCCGGTAGCAGAGTGCTCGTCTCCGGTGACAGCGCCTCGTCGGCCGGGACGTACGCCGACCCGACACTCGGTGCGCCACCCGTCTGCAGCGCCTTGCCCTGCGCGTTCGCGATGGTCACCGAGCCGGTGTAGTTCGACACGATGCGGTCGATGCCGAGTTCCTGCTTGCGTTTGGTCAGGTCGTCGACGACCGCGTTCGGCACGCCGGGCGACTGCTGGGTGTCGGGGGTGACCTCCACCGCGACTCCCGGCGCGACCTTGTCGAAGACGTCGGTGAACGCCTTGGAGATGGTCGAGGTGAAGATGATCGAGCCGGCGACGAAGCAAGTGCCGAGCACGATCGAGAAGATGGTCAGGAAGAGCCTGACCTTGTGTGCGGAGAGATTGCGCAGCGAGACGCGGCGCATCACGGACCCGGCCATCGGCTCAGCGCACCTCGTAGGGGTTGGCCTCGGGCGGTGTCTCGCCCGGCTCGTCGGGACCGCTCCCGGCCCTGCTGTCGATGGGCCCGCTCGCTCCGCTCCGGTCGATGGGCCCGCTCGCTGCGCTCCCGGCGCCCGCGGCGCCCGGCCCGTTGGGGGCGGGGATCTCGTCGAGGTTCTTCATCACCTCGAACACGTCGTCGGCCGACGGCCGCTGCAGTTCGCGCACGATCTGTCCGTCGGCGAGGAACACCACGCGGTCGGCGTAGGAGGCCGCACGCGGGTCGTGGGTCACGATCACCACCGTCTGACCGAACTCGTCGGTCGCCGCGCGGAGGATGCCCAGCACCTCGCCCGACGACCGGCTGTCGAGGTTGCCGGTCGGCTCGTCGCCGAAGATGATCGACGGCTTGCCGACCAGCGCTCGGGCACATGCGACACGCTGCTGCTGACCACCGGAGAGCTCCGCCGGGCGATGCTCGAGTCGATCTCGGATGCCGAGACGGTCGACCACGGTGTCGAACCACTCGCGGTCGACCTCGCGACCGGCGATGTCGACCGGCAGCGTGATGTTCTCCGCTGCGGTGAGGGTCGGCACCAGGTTGAACGCCTGGAACACGAAGCCGATGCGATCGCGACGGATGGTCGTCATCGCCTTGTCGTCGAGGCCGGTCAGGTCGACCTCGCCGATCTGGACCCGACCGCCGCTGGCGACGTCGAGCCCGGCCAGGCAGTGCATCAGGGTGGATTTGCCGGAGCCCGACGGCCCCATGATGGCGGTGAACTCACCGGCGCGGAACGAGATGGTGACGCCGCGGAGCGCCTCGACCACCGTGTCGCCGGTTCCGTAGACCTTCGTCAGTTCCTGCGCACTCGCCGCGATGAGGTGCTGCGGCCCGGGCTGGCGGTCGGCGACCGTCGGAGTCGATGTCATGGGCTCAACTCTGCCAAGACTGACGGAGGTCTGCCATCGGGTTGAACCCTGAGATGTCCCCGACAACCCCCGGAAGTCCGGTCCCACCTCGGGCGCCGCCGTCGACACCGGGCTCCGACGGTCGGTCACATTGGCGTGGCGACACCGTCCGACCGACCGACCGACACCCCTGAACAGGCGCGGATCAGCGCTTCGGGGTGACGAACTCCAGCGCGTGCAGACGGGTCGGTCCGTTGAACCCGTCATTGGTGACCAACATCAGCGATCGCGACCTGGTCTTGGCCCACGGGGTGTCGGGCAGCCAGGGCCCCCACGCCATCCCGGACACGTTGCCGATAGCCAGACGCGGCACCGGTGCCGACGAGAACACCGACTTCTTGATCATCGGGGTCTCCGCCCCCGACAACTTCGCCTTGCCCGCGACATTGGTGGCACCTCGGGTGGAGGTCCAGTAGATCCGGGTGATCCGCCCCTTGCCGCGCTCCACGACGAGGTAATCGGTGGAGTTGACGGCGATCACGTTGGCAGCGACCTTGTCGGCGTCCGTGCGGTAGACGAACTCCGTGGTGCCGCGCTTGCCGAAGGTCAACAGGCGCGCCGAGCGGCCCGGGTCCTGCTTGAGGCCACCGGCGGTCAGCACACTGACCTGCCCACGCGGACCGACCGCGACACCGGTGAGTCCTCGCTGACCGTTGAGGCCGGTGGTCCGGCCGGCCTGGTAGGCGCGCGGAAGCGGCAGATCACGCTGGAACGTGCCCAGAGCGCCGATGACCCGGACGAACTGATTGGCGCCACCGCTGACCACGACGTAGTCGGCGCCGAGCTTGCGGATGCCCTCGAACTGGGCGCCGCCGGGCAGGACCGGGATGTTGCCCGGACCGAGAACCGTTCCGCCACCGTTGAAGAACGGTGCACCCGAGATCTGCCCGCCCTGATCCACGGGTACCCGCGCGGTGTAGTACCGCGCCGGACCCATCCGACCCACGTCGGTCGAGATCAGCGAGTAGTTGCCTCCACCGACGGAGTCGATGCCCGAGATGGCACCGAACAACGGCGCAGGGATCAACGGCGTCACGTCGACGCTGTTGAGGTACCGCGCGATGACGGAGGGTGCCGGAGCTGCGGATGCCGGTGCGATCGCGCCCGAGGAGGCGACCGCGACAGCGGCGAGCAGCGCCGCCCCCCAGTAGCGGATTCTCATGGGTCGTGAGCCTACCTCAGGGTGTGGTTCAGCTCAGCCTCTGCTTGAGAGCGTCCAGCTCGTCGCGCAGACCGGTGGGCAGCTTGTCGCCGACGAACTCGAAGAGCTCCTCGATCGACGGGATCTCCTCGCGCCACTCGTCGGCATTCACCGCGAGGGCCTCGGCCAGGTCCTGTTCGGGCACGTCGAGGCCGGTGAGGTCGAGTTCCTCGGGCTTGGCGACGACGCCGACCGGCGTCTGCTGTCCCTCGATCTCGCCCTCGATACGGCCGACGATCCACTTCAGGACGCGGCTGTTCTCGCCGAATCCCGGCCACAGGAAGCGCTTGTCGTCACCGCGGCGGAACCAGTTGACGTAGAAGACCTTCGGCAGCTTGTCGGCGTCGGCGTTCTTGCCGAGGTCGATCCAGTGCTGGAAGTAGTCGCCGATGTGGTAGCCGAGGAACGGCAGCATCGCCATCGGGTCGCGGCGGACGGTGCCGACCTTGCCCTCGGCAGCCGCGGTCTGCTCGGAGCCCACGGTGGCGCCCATGAACACACCGTGCTGCCAGTCGCGGGCCTCGGTCACCAGCGGCACCGTGGTCTTGCGGCGACCGCCGAAGAGGATCGCCGAGATCGGCACACCCTGCGGGGCATTCCAGTCGGGGGCCAGCGACGGGCACTGGTCGATCGGGGTGCAGTACCGCGAATTCGGGTGCGCTGCAGGCGTATCCGAATCAGGGGTCCAGTCCTGCAGCTTCCAATCGGTCAGATGGGCCGGCGGCTCGCTGAGCCCCTCCCACCAGACGTCGCCGTCGTCGGTGCGAGCGACGTTGGTGTACAACGTGTTACCCGCCTCGATGGTCCGCATCGCATTCGGGTTCGAGTCCTCGCTGGTGCCCGGCGCGACGCCGAAGAAGCCGAACTCGGGGTTGGTCGCGTAGAGGCGACCGTCCTCGCCGAAGCGCAGCCAGGCGATGTCGTCGCCGACGGTCTCCGCGCGCCAACCGTCGATGGTCGGCTGGATCATCGCGAGGTTGGTCTTGCCGCACGCGCTCGGGAACGCTGCCGCGACGTAGTACTCCTTGTCCTGCGGGCTGATCAGCTTGAGGATCAGCATGTGCTCGGCGAGCCAGCCCTCGTCGCGCGCCATCGCCGACGCGATGCGCAGCGAGTAGCACTTCTTGCCCAGCAGTGCGTTGCCGCCGTACCCCGAACCGAAGGACCAGATCTCCCGGTCCTCGGGGAAGTGGGTGATGTACTTCTCGCTGTTGCACGGCCACGGCACATCGGCCTGACCCGGCTCGAGCGGGGCACCGACCGAGTGGAGCGCCTTGACGAAGAAGCCGTCGTCACCGAGGACCTCGAGGACGTCGTTGCCGACCCGCGTCATGATCCGCATCGAGAGGACGACATATTCCGAATCGGTGATCTCGACGCCCAGCTTGGGGTCGGGCGCGTCCGTGGGGCCCATGCAGAACGGGA
Organism: Gordonia soli NBRC 108243; assembly: GCF_000334455.1. Taxonomy (GTDB): domain Bacteria; phylum Actinomycetota; class Actinomycetes; order Mycobacteriales; family Mycobacteriaceae; genus Gordonia; species Gordonia soli. The sequence continues at coordinate 60,955 of NZ_BANX01000006.1, read as the reverse complement.
TGACGAAGAGGGTGCGGCCGCGCATCGATCCCCGGTAGAGATCGGTCATGGTGGCACGCATTTCGGTCGGGTCGACCCAGTTGTTGGTGGGGCCGGCCTCGTCGCGGGTCTTCGAGCAGATGTAGGTGCGCGACTCGACGCGGGCGACATCGGCGGGATCGGAGGTGGCGACGAAGGAGTTCGGCTTGCGCTCCTCGTCCAGCTTCACCAGGGTTCCCGCCTCGACCAGCTGATCGGTGAGCCGGGCCCACTCCTCGTCACTGCCGTCGGACCACACCACCCGATCCGGTTGGGTCAGCTCGGCGACCTCGGCGACCCAGGCCAGGAGCTCGGGATGCTTGGTCGGTGCGGTGCCGGGATCCAGACCGGGAATGGTGGCTGAGGTCATAAGGTCTCCTCCAGAATGGTCGACCGGAATACCACAGGTCGGCCAAGGCGTCGTCGTACGCCACAGGATACGTGCACCGAGCGTGCGCTAGGTAGCCGGGTGATCAGATGCGGCACAGCCCACACCTCGCACCGCCGACGAGCGGGTTGTCCCAGGTCACTCCAGTCGACCGCGGGAGGTCGGGGACCAGAGCCCACTTTCCTTGTCGAGGGTCTTGGACGAGAATCCGCCGTCTTTGTCCACTTCGGTGATCTTGTCGACCTGACCGTCGTGATCTGTGTCGGTGTACACGGTGAGGCCGTCGGGGCCGGGACGGGTCAGCGAGTCCTTCACACCGTCGGCGTCGGTGTCCACGTCGGCCGGTCCGAGGTCCCAGACCCGGTCGTCGGTGTGCACCCAGAGATGGTCGGCTGCCGAGGACTCGGTGTCGGCGGGATGTCCGGGCAGCCCGTCGGCCGGACCGACGTCGGCGACCGGATGCACGCCGCCGTGATCGAGGTGGCCGTCGTCCATCGGTTCACCCAGGAACGGGTCCATCTGCGCTCTCCTCCACGTGTTCGTCACCGCGTGCGGCCGGGAATCGACCCATGGCACCACGACTGGGACGCATAGGCAGTGCGATCGGTTCCACCCGAGTGTGCGGGTCAGACGTCGTCGGTGCCGGCCAGCGCGCCCGCATAGGTCGCGAGTTGCTCGTCGAGGGCGCGGACGTCGAGCAGCGCACGGGCCGCGGCCGGATCCTTCGCTCCCGACCGCAGCGTCCGAACCCGTTCATCGAGGTCGGAGATCTCAGCCGCCAACCGCCGGGTCCGTCGATCGTGATGCCGGGCCAGTTGCCCGGCGACCTGCGGTTCGACCGCGGCGACCCGGGCACCCACACGGTGTTCGATGCGGGTGCGGCCCTCGGCGAGCACGTCCAGGCTCCAACTCCGCAGGTCGGCACGGAATGCGCCGATCCGTCGGACCCGGATCACCCATGCCGCGACCGCGACCCCGAGGACGAGGGTCAGCGGCATGCTCACCCACTGCAGGGTCTGCACCGCAGACATCGGCGCCACGATCAGTCGTCCGATACCCAGACCGGTCGACGCACCGATCACCACAAGCAGAGCATCTTCGGCCCCCCGGCGTCCGGTCGGGATCGCTCGCTCGAACTCCATGGGGTCGGCGACGTCGCCGACGTCGACCTGGCCGGCGTGGTCCTGCCCAGAGTGGTCCTGCGCCGAGTGGACCGGCTCGACGCCGACCGGATAGTGGACGCCGGTCGCGGGATCGTCGCCGGCCAGGTCGGCACCTTCGATGCCGACCAGCGCGGCGGCGCGGGCCTGCTCGATGCGGTCGTCGGTGGTGTCGTCCACCCGGTCGCGCAGGTCCGTGATCGCCGATCGCAGCCATGCGACGTGCTCGTCGACCTGCGCCCGGGTGAGCGCGGCGCATCGGGTGGCGGCGGTCGCGCCGATCGACCGGACGCCTGCCTGCGCGTCGGCCAGGCCGTGGGATCGGGCCGATGCCAGGCCCGCACGCAGCGACGCCAGCCGGTCTCCCCGCCCCCGATCCCGACCGTCGACGAGCACGCGGCGCCGATCCAGCAGTCGTTCGATGTCGGGGCCGCGGTCGGCGGCCGTCGACGCCGACTCGATGCCCGCCAGCCGGTGTTCGACGGCGCCCTGGGCCGCGGCCACCCGGGCGCGTGCCCGACGCAGGTCGGCGGGAGCCGACAGGTGCTCACGCATCCAGTCGACGAGTTCCACCACTCCAGATTCCTCGACGGCGCCCGACGTCGCGGCCAGCGCCGATACCGCGAACACCGGCAGGCGGCCGTGGGGGTCGAGTACCTGGCGTTGGGCTCGCAGGATGCGCGGCCAGTCCCAGAAGGCGTCGATCTTGGTGCACACCAGCCCGACCGCCCCGTATCGCGATCGCAGGTCGTCGACGATCCGGCGTTCGGTGTCCCCGACCGGCGTCGAGGGATCGACGACAAGCACGCCGAGGCCGACCTCCGCGTGACCGGCCTGTCGGTGTCCGACGGCACTGGGACGACGCACCTGCTCGGCGCCGCCGGCCGCCCGCCCGTCGATGACCGTCTCGTCGACCCCCGCCCCGTCGAGGACGGTCACCGTCGGGTCGACGATCCGGCAGGCCGCGACCAGCTCGGACACGCCCGTGCCGGGAGCCCCCGCGATCCGGACCGCGACGCCGTCGCCGGGCACCGATGCCGCGTCGAATCCGGTCAGCCGGCTGACCTGACCGAACAGTTCGCTGCCGGTGGTCATCGCGGCACCTCCGACCGGGCGAGCCCGTCCAGGGACAGCAGGTGTTCGACCGCGTCACGGTCGGTGCCCCCCGCGGCGATCACCTCGAGACGGTTCCGGACCTCGACGGTCCGCCATGCCCGAACCCGCGCGACGCGCTCACGGATCGGGGCGACGAGATCGCCGATGTGGCCCGCGGCGTGCAGGATGCGGTTCAGCTGGGTCGCGGTGCGGACGGCGTCCGGGTCGCCGGAGAGGACGGCCAGCGCGAGGTCGATGCCGGACTGGTCGATGCGTCGCAGCAGTCCGGAACGCACCAGTCGCTCCGAGCCGTCGCGGATCACGCCGGTGGGGGTCAGGAACTCCGCCGACATCGACGGCATCTCCTCACCGGCGGCCACCATCGCCCGCAGGAAGTCGAACTCGTCGTCGCGGACGTCGGCGCAGGAGAGCAACTGCGATACGGCGACCACGGACACGCCGAGCACGTCGGCGGATCGGTGCGCGAGGTCGAGCGCGACGTCGCGCTCTCCGAGGGTGTCGGCCTTGCCGAGGACGACGATGGTCCGGTCGGCGGGGAGTCGGGACAGCGCGGCCCGGTCTTCGGGCCGCGGCAGACCGGCGAGCAGCAGCACCCAGAGGTCGGCGTCCGCGGCGCCCTCGGCGGCCTCGCCGGGGCCGATGGTCGTGACCGCGAGACGATCACGCACCGCGCGGGCCATCGTGTCGCGACCGACGCCCGGTCGGCCGACCACCTGCACCTGCAGCGGTCGCGTGAACCGGGCGTTCGCGGCGGCCACGCCGCCGCGGGCCGGCGAACCGGGCGGCAACAGATCCACCAGGCGTCCGGCATCCAGAAGCTCGTCGGCCGACCCGGAGGTCTCCCGCGATGTCCCCGCGGAGGACTCCGCCGGTGTCCCCGCGGAGGACTCCGCGGAGGACTCCGCCGATGTCACAGTGGTCGTCATCGAGCCCCCTCTCGATCGGCCGCCGGCGGCCTCCCGACGCCGCCGATCCCGGGTGTCAATGTAACCGCCCGACCCGTTGTCCGGCGCCCCCGAGGTGGTCTCGACGAGCCCTCTGCCTGTGTCGACGGCGTGCCGCTCACCGCGATGCGGGACCATGGTGGGGTGAACAACAGTGTCGACTCGTCCCGTCTGTATCCCCGCGTGACCAGTTTCCGGTTCCGCCGGGGGACGCTGACGGCCGGTCAGCAGAAGAACTGGGAGACGCTGTGGCCGACCCTCGGGCGTGACCTGGCCACGGACCCGGAGCAGACCCCCGAGCCGCCGATCGACTTCCCCGCGCTGTTCGGACGCATCGCACCCACGGTCCTGGAGATCGGCAGCGGGACCGGCGTCTCCACAGCTGCGATGGCTGCCGAGGAGCCCGACGTCGACGTACTGGCGGTCGAGGTCTACAAACCCGGCCTCGCGCAGCTGGTCGGCCTGATCGACCGCAACGACCTCACCAACATCCGGATGATCCGCGGTGACGCGATGGTCGTCCTCACCGAGCTGATCCCGCCGAGCAGCCTCACCGGTATCCGCGTCTACTTCCCCGATCCGTGGCCGAAGTCGCGCCATCACAAGCGCAGGCTGCTGCAATCCGGCACGATCGAGCTGATGGCGGAGCGCCTGGTACCCGGCGGGGTGCTGCACATCGCCACCGACCACGCGGACTACGCGGAATGGATCGCGGAGATCCTGGCCACGCAGCCCGCGGACGGACCACACGTCGTGCCGCTGACCCGACCGTCGCCGATCTCGTTGACCCGACCGACGACGAAATTCGAGGGCAGGGCCGAACGAGAGGGGCGCTGGGTGAGCGAGTTCGTCTACACGCGACCACAACCGAAAGAGGCCCGGGCCGGCTCCGGCGGATCGGAACCCGCCCGCACCCTCGACTCGGGTCGCCCCGAGGAGGGCCGGCAGTGACCGCGCCGGAGTCGGCGGCCGCGGACCAGCCGAGCACGCGCTTCGGCGAGACCGTCGGCGGCCAGACCGGGTCCCGACGGATGTTGCTGGTCTGGGACGCCCCCAACATGGACATGGGATTGGGCGCCATCCTGGGCGGACGGCCGACCGCCGCGCATCGACCACGCTTCGACGCCCTGGGTCGGTGGCTTCTCAGCCGCACCGCGGATGTGTCCGGGACCACGCCGGCCTCGGACGGTCCGATCGAGCCCGAGGCGACCGTCTTCACCAACATCGTCCCTGGTAGCGCCGAGGTCGTCCGGCCGTGGGTCGACGCACTGCGCAACGTCGGCTACGCGGTCTTCGCGAAGCCCAAGCTGGCCGATGACACCGACGTCGACTCCGACATGCTCGACCACATCGAGCTTCGCAGGCACACTGTGGGGTTAGCTGGCGTGGTCGTGGCGTCTGCCGACGGGCAGGCATTCCGCGAACCGCTGGTCGAGATCGCCGCGGAGGGGGTCCCGGTCACCGTGATCGGGTTCCGCGAGCATGCGAGCTGGGCACTGACGTCGGAAGAACTGGAGTTCGTCGACCTGGAAGACATCCCGGGCGTGTTCCGGGAGCCGCTCCCACGTATCGGGCTCGACTCACTGCCCGATGACGGGGCCTGGCTCACTCCGTTCCGTCCGCTCAGCGCACTGCTGCGCTGAGCTGGTCTGCTCGGGGACTCACTGCGTCCACCGATGCAGGTCGCGGACTCAGCGATCACTCAGGACCAGCTGTAAGAATCAACCGTCACTCTGCGAAAGGAACCCGGCGTGTTCGCAGCCATCGGAACATTCGTCTTCCGGATGCGCTTCGCTGTCATCGGCGTACTGATCGCTCTGATGGCCGGTCTAGGACTCTACGGTATGGACCTCGGCAAGCACCTGAGCCAGAGCGGGTGGTTCGATCCGACGTCCGAATCCGACCAGGGCTCGCGCATCGCCGACACCGCGTTCGGCCGCGACCACAAGTCCGACGTCATCCTGGTGATCACCCCTCCCGAGGGGACGAAGGTCGACAACCCGGAGTTCGGCGCGAAGGTCGAGAACTTCGTCGACGACCTCATCGCAGCCCACCCGGACATCGTCAACCGACAGGACCCCGGGATCGTCGACCCGTTCCGGGCCGTCGACAACAGCCCCGCGAACAAGGCGGCGCAGGAGACCATCCGCTCGCGCACCTTCTCCGAGGACAAGACGCACGCCTTCGTCAGCATCGGCGTCAAGGGTGACGACGACACGACGATCCTGAAGAACTACAAGACGATCGAGCCGTTCTTCCACGACATCGACAACAGGTTCGATCTCCAGGGCACGAAGTTCGAGCTGGCCGGTCTGCAGCCCGTTGCAGGCGCGATGAGCGACGGTATGGACAAGGACATCCACCGCGCCGAGGTGATCGCGCTGCCGGTGGTCGCGATCATGCTGTTCTTCATCTTCGGCGGCGTGGTCTCGGCATGTCTTCCGGTGTTGATCGGCGGTCTCACCATCGCCGGCTCGCTGGGCATCATGAAGGTGCTGGCCCAGGTCACCGAACTCAACATCTTCGCCCAGTCGGTGGTCACACTGATCGGCCTGGGCATCGCCATCGACTACGGCCTCTTCATCGTGAGTCGGTTCCGAGAAGAACTGGCCGAGGGCTATTCGACGAAGGCCGCCGTACGAAGAACCGTGATGACCGCCGGGCAGACGGTGGTGTTCTCGGCGACCATCATCGTCGCCGCTCTGGCCTGTCTGCTGATCTTCCCGCAGGGCTTCCTCAAATCGGTCGCCTACGGTGCCATCTCGTCGGTCGCGTTGGCCGCGATCCTGTCGATCACCGTGCTGCCGGCTGTCCTCGCGATCCTCGGCAAGCGGATCGACGCCCTCGGTCTGCCCTTCCTGCGACGTACCAAGACGCGCAAGGAGATCGAAGAAGGCTTCTGGGGCAAGCTCGCCGGCTGGGTGATGCGGCATCCGATCAAGACCGCGGTCCCGACCGTCATCCTGCTGCTGTTGCTCATCCTGCCGTTCAGCGGGATCAAGTTCGGCGGTATCAGCGAGGAGTACCTGCCGCCGGACAACCCGAATCGCGTCGCGCAGGAGAACTTCGACCAGTGGTTCCCGAGTGAACGCACCGAAGAGATCAAACTGGTCATCGCCTACGACCCGAACGGCGACGACGCGGCGAAGCTGGACGAGATCGCGGCCGAGGCCAACAAGATCCCTGGCTTCACCAAGCAGTTCAGCACCTCCGACGACTCCGTCCAGACCGGCAACTACGGCGAGAACGGCCCGGCCATCTTCCAGATGTCGGCCGGGCTGGTCGACCGCAACACAGCCGGCGAGGCGATCAAGGAACTGCGGGCCATCGACACGCAGGGCCTGTCCATGTATGTGGCGGGAACCCCTGCGCTGACCCAGGATTCGATCGACGCACTGCTGTCGCGACTCCCGATCATGGCGACGCTGCTGGTGCTGGTGACCGGCTTCCTGATGTTCCTCGCGTTCGGTTCGGTGGTGCTGCCGATCAAGGCGGCGTTGATGTCCGCGTTGGGACTAGCTTCCACGCTGGGCATCTTGACCTGGATCTTCGTCGACGGTCACGGAGCGTCGATCGCGAACTTCACTCCGGGACCACTGTTCGCGGCGGTCCTCGTGTTGATCATCGCCATCGTGTTCGGCTTGTCCACGGACTACGAGATATTCCTGTTGTCCCGCATGGTCGAGGCCAGACAGAAGGGCGCATCGACCACCGAGGCAGTGCGCATCGGCACCGCGCACACCGGCCGCATCATCACTGCGGCCGCGGCCATCCTGGTGGTCGTCACCGGCGCCTTCGGGCTGTCCGAGATCGTGATGATGAAGTACATCGCGTACGGCATGATCGCGGCACTCATCCTGGACGCCACCGTCATCCGCATGCTGCTGGTGCCCGCGGTGATGAAGCTGCTCGGCGACGACTGCTGGTGGGCGCCACGGTGGCTGGCCGTCGTCCAGCAGAAGATCGGTCTCGGCGAGACCGTCCTCGACGATGAGCCCGACGAGCAGCGGGACAGCGCGAAGCGCGCTCGCAGTGCGGGCACGTTGGTCGCCGAGGCCCCGACGTCGAAGATGACCTCGGCCCGCAGTCGGGGTGAGGCCGGACCGGATTCCCGCCGGCGACCGCAGCCCGATGCCCAACCGGCACAGGCAGATCGACGCCGTCCGGGACCGGGTGCACCCACCCCGGGGGCCGGCCCGCGGACGGTGGCATCGCCGGCCGCCCGGCCCGCACCGCCGGATCGACGTCCGCAACCGGACCGCCCCCAGCCGGGGGCAGACCGGCCGACCCTCGCTCCGCAGGGGCGTCCCGCCGACCTGGGCGGTGCCGAGCGCACCGCACCACCGAGTCGTCGTGCCGCTCGCCCGCCGGTTCCCGACGCCGCGCCCGTGGCACGCGTCGGGGTGTCGGCTCCGCCGTCCGGTCCGACCCCGACTCGATCGGCACCGCCCCCGACCGGGCAGACACTCGCGCCGACCGCAACCGGTTCGCGGCCGTCGCCATCGTTGGCCGCCCGGCCGAGTCGGGAGAGCGCCCGTGCCAACAAACCCGACACGGGTGGGTGGAGCCTCGGCGAAGGCGGCATCCGTCTGGGCGGAAGTGACACATCGCGTCCACCGGCCAACGCCGACCGTCCGGTTCGTCCGGAGCGGGCCGATCGCAGCGGTGATCACCCGGTCCTCGGCTCGACCAACGGTTCTCCGCGGTCGTCGTCGGTACCCGTGCGGCCGCCGTCACCGGCGCGCCCGTCGTCACCGCCCAGCGGCGCCAACCGGGTCGTGAATCCGGCTGCACGGCCGCCCGATTCGCCATTGCGCCGACGCCCGGCGCTCGACGAGACCGGCAAGCGACCGCTCGCGGCATCGCTGGCGCCGGAGGCACAGGGACCTGCCGGACGCCGACGTCCGGCGGGCACCGGCGCCAACGGATCGGCGCTCGATCGCGGGATGTCCCCGTCGACGGCGCGAGCAGTCGAGGGACGCAACGGAGACGGCGCGGCCGGCAACGGCCCCCACAACGCTGCACCCCAGAACGGCGCGCCCTCCGGAAGCGGCGGCAGCGGGCCGGAGGGCGGTCGTCCCGACCGGTCGTCCGATTCGTCCTCGCGCAGCGACCGCCACGCCCGCTCCGATGACGAGGGATCGCAGATCAGCGTTCAGGAGTTGCTGCGTCGCAGTCGGTCCGAGAGCTGACCCGCCGGTGACCGATCGGCTCGCCACCGCCTGGTCATCGAGCCTTCGGCTCGGCCTGCCCATCGTCAACGCCCCGATGGGCGGCGTCGCCGGTGGCCGACTGGCCGCCGCCGTGTCGGCGGCCGGCGGACTCGGGATGATCGGCATGGGCAGTTCGGGGTCGACTGCCGCCCTGCGTGCTCAGCTCGACGCACACCGCGCGGCCCCCGGCTTCGACGCAGCGCTGCCGTTCGGGATCGGCGTGGTCGACTGGAAGATCCGTGAGCACCCCGACCTCCTCGACCTGGCCGTCGACACCCGGCCGACCCTGCTGTCGGTGAGTTTCGGGGATCGGTTCGACTGGGTGGACCGGGCCAGGGATGCCGGCATCCGCACCGCGACACAGGTGTACGCGCCGGAGCAGGCCCGCGTGGCGGGCGATGCCGGCGTCGACGTTCTGGTCGCCCGCGGCGCCGACGGAGGTGGCCACGGCGATCCCACTGGCGCGCTGCTCCCACTGCTCGACGCGGTGCTGGAGGTCGTCGACCTTCCGGTGCTCGCGGCGGGCGGTGTCGCATCGCCACGATCGTTGGCCGCCGTCCTCGCCGCGGGGGCGGCAGGTGCATGGATCGGCACCGCGTTGTCGGCGACGGTCGAGTCGCTGGCACCGGCGGAAGCCAAGGACACACTGGTCGCCGCGCGGGCGGACGAGACCGTGCTGACTCGCGCCTATGACGTCATCGAGGGGTGGCCGTGGCCTGCCCGCTTCCTGAATCGGGTGGTGCGCAACGGGTTCACCGATCGCTGGACCGATGGAGTCGACGCCCTGGAGGCCGACGACGCGCTGCGCGCCGATGCCGCGGCCGCCGCTCCCCCGGCTGTCGACGCCGGGGTCGGCGTCGGCCGGATCGATTCCGTCGAACCGGTGGCCGCCATCCTGGCGCGCCTCGGTGTCGGTGCGATGCAACTGCTCCGGGACGCGTCTCCGGACAGGTGACCGACCGCCCCGCATGGCCGGTTCACCCGCCCGGCGTTACCGTTCTGCGAGCTCGTACGCGCGGCTGACCGACTCCTGAAGACGGTCGGCGACGAGGCGTGTGACCGCCGCAGGTGTCGATGCGACCGCGGCGGTCAGTTCCGCCGGGCTCGACATCACGACGACGGGTCGGCCCGCTCGGCCACCACGCTCCGGCGGGTACGCGAGCCCGATCGCCACGAGCTGCGGCGCGTCGGCGCCCGCGTTTCGCGCCTGCACCGCGATGTGGCCGACGCCGCTGCTCAATTTCTGTACTGTCGCAGGCTCTTCGGTGTTGCAGGTGCCCTCCGGGAAGATGGCGATCGAATCGCCGCGCACCATGCGGTCGGCGCACACCTCGAACATCTGCTGGGCTGCGGCGACCGCGGCCCTGATCTCGTGGTCCTTGGGGCGGAACACCGGGATGCCGCCGAGGGCGTCGATCTTGTCGCGCTGGACGGACTCCACGAACAACTCGTCCTTCGCCAGCACCCGCATGTGACCGATCCGCGCCCGCAATGGCGAGAGGAAGCCCGCCGCGGCGAGCACCAACGGGTCGGTCTCGCGGATGTGGTTGACGGCGATCAGCAGCGGCGGACCCGACCGTCGAGCCACGCGCCGCAACTCGTGCCGGGCATCGTCGATGTAGCGCACACGGGGGCGGTGACGCATCGCCAGGATGCCGTACATCGACTGCGCCCGCCGCACAGATTGCTGGTGCTGCCGGTAGTGCGCGTACACCTCGTCCACACGGCTGAGCTCGACGTCCATGAACCTACGATAGCGTAGGTTACGGTCCCGTAGGTAGCCCTTTCGCAGTGGTCGTGTGCTTAAAACCGTCGACCGAGTGTCGTCTGCTGCCCCCCCCCCGAGACGACACCGCGCCGCGACCAGACGCCGCCGCGCCCCGACGGAACGACGACGACGACATCTGAGCCAGCAGGGTGATCTCCCGTACCGGCCGGTCCTCGCGGCAAGCGAGCCACGAAGAGGAACTCTCCGATGAAATCCGGCCGGCACGCTCTCGACCCCGAAACGGATTCCGATCCGACACCCGAGCCCGGCCGACAGTCCCTGCCGCCGACCGTGCGCTCGAAAACGTCGACCGTGCACGTGAACTCGGTCGTCGACGCGGTCTGCACGACGAACATCCCCCGGCGGGTGCACAGTCGACGATCCAGAGCGCACGATCGACGAGATCAGATGGCGGGCCCGGCCTCCCGGTCGTCGATGTCCCACGCACCCGACGCCGCGGTCCGCACCACGTAGTCCTCGAACGGCGCCGCCTCCCTGCCGAGCAACTGCCGCACATCGTCGCTGGTCGTCGAGATCACGCCGGTGGACATGATCTCGAACATCGCGGTCAGACTCTCGGCGTCGGTACGCGGCCATCCCTCCGCGATCCGACTCTCGATGTGCTCGCCGAAGGTCAGCTGCCGGAACTCGATGGGCCGGTCGGTGGCCGCCGATATCTGGCCGACCGCCTCGGCGAAGGTCAGCGCGCGTGGTCCGGACAACTCGTAGATCCGGCCGGTGTGGCCGGTCGACGTCAACACCGTGACTGCGACCTCGGCGATGTCCTCGACGTCGATGAACGGCTCGGGCACCTCGCCGACAGGTAGCGCGACCACTCCGGCGATGACTCCGTCCGCGAAGACGTCTTCGGTGAAGTTCTGTTGAAAGTTGGATGCGCGCAGGATCGTCCAGTCGAGGGCCGAATCGCGGACCGCCGCCTCGGCGGCCAGCATCTCGGCACCGAAGTCGTCGCTGCCCCACTGATCGGCGTTGCGTCCCGAGAGCACCACCAGCCGCTGCACGCCGGCGGCCTCGGCTCGCGCGACGAAGTCGGCGACCGGTCCGACGAAGGTCGGTGGCACCAGGTACACCGAGCCGACGCCGGCCAGCACCGGATCCCAGGTGTCGGGGTCCGACCAGTCGAAGCGGTGGGCGCTGGATCGCGAGGCGGTGCGGACCGGGCAGCCCATGACGCGCAGCCGGGCGGCGACGCGGCGCCCGGTCTTTCCGGAGGCGCCGAGGACGAGGACGGTGTCGTTGCTCATGGAGCAACACCATCACGGCCGCCGTGGACTGATCCATGGTCGTGACGCCAGTTCGCATGCGCATTCGTCTACGGTGATCGGCATGGATGCATTCGGGGACCTGCTGCGCGGCGTGCGTGCGCACGGCTCCGTGTTCGGCTACCCGACTCTCTCGGCGCCGTGGTCTCTCGACTTCGTCGACGGTCCACCGTTGACCCTCGGCGTGATCCTCGACGGAGCCGGATGGATCGTCCAGGATGGCCGGGAGCCATTGCGCGTCACCGCCGGCACCACCGTCGTCATCCGCGGGCCGGAGACGTTCGGCTTCGTCGACGAGCCCGGAACCACCGCCATCCCGGAGGCATGCGGAGAGCACTGCTCGGCTCCCGCGGTCGGCGGAGCGCTGCACCACCGGGGTTGGGGAGCGTGCGGCGAGGCCTCGGCCGACACCACGTCGATGATCGTCGGCGCCTATCCCGTCCGCGGTGAGATCGGTGACCGCCTCCTCGGCGCCCTGCCACCGGTCATTCGGATTCCCGGGCACGGCAACGCCGATCCGATCGCGCGGCTCATCGCTGCGGAGGTCTCCACCGACCGGCCCGGGCAGCAGGCCGTGCTCGACCGTCTGCTCGACTGGTTGTTGGTGTGCGCGCTCCGCGACTGGTTCGATTTCCAGGACGACGCTGCACCACAGTGGTATTCGGCTCTGCACGATCCGATCGTCGGTGACGCGCTGAACGTCATGCACAGCGAACTCGACACACCGTGGACGGTGTCGACCCTCGCCCGACGTGTCGGCGTCTCACGCGCAACACTCGCCAAACGATTCACCGACTTGGTCGGTGAGCCGCCGCTGACCTATCTCACCCGCTGGCGGATGACGGTGGCGGCCGATCGACTCGCCGACCGTCCGGATCTCACCATCGCCGAGGTGGCCCGCGAAGTCGGATATGCCGACGCGTTCACCTTCAGCACCGCGTTCAAGCGGACCACCGGAGTCAATCCGAGCAGTCGTCGTGTGCCGACGACCGGTCCCGAGAAAACTGCTTGACCGATGCGCGATGGTGAGAAGGGCCGCGCCGCGGCACAGCGGCCCGCGTGCCGCCAGGAGGATCGTTCATGAGCACACCTGCATTCGTGACCCGCGACCGGATCAGTGCCGACCTCCAGGCGCTCGGCCTCGCGCCCGGCGACATCGTGATGGCACACGGCGCGCTCCGCGCGATCGGTCCTCTCCTCAATGGTCCCGACGACGTCGTGGGTGGTCTCGTCGACGCCGTGGCTCCCGGCGGGACCGTCCTCGGTTACACGGACTGGTCATCGAATCACCATGAACTGCTCGATGATTCCGGACGACTGCCCGACCGCTGGCGAGACCGCGTCGCGCCCTTCGACCCGCTGCGCTCCCGCGCGATTCGCGACAACGGCGCGCTACCGGAGTTCCTGCGCACCTGGCCAGGGAGCCGACGAAGCGGGAATCCCGGCGCGTCGGTGGCCGCGGTCGGCGATGCCGCAGAAGCGATGACGGCGGACCATCCGTTGGACTACGGCTACGGCGACGGCTCCCCACTCGCCCGCCTGGTCGACCGGGGCGGCAAGGTGGTGATGCTCGGGGCTCCGTGGGATACGATGACCCTGCTCCATCACGCCGAACATCTCGCCGACATCGAGAACAAGCGTGTCATCCGGTACGAGGCACCCCTGCGCGACGGTGACATGCGTGAAGGAGACGGCGGGGTCACCTGGCACATGTTCGAGGAGTTCGACACCGGCGACCCGATCGTGGAGGGCCCCGCCGAGGACTACTTCGCCGACATCGTCACCGAGTTCGTGGCGAGCGAACCACATCGACTCGGAACCGTCGGTGCCGCACGGACACTGGTTGTCGACGCGGCCGCGATCTGCGCCTTCGCCGTCGACTGGCTCGAGCACCGGTACTGATCCACGATGCTGCTGAATAGCCTGAACTACATCGGCGTCGCGGTGTTCGCGGCCTCGGGAGCGCTCGTGGGCGTCCGCAAGGACCTCGACCTCTGGGGCATCGTCACCGTCGCCGCGCTGACCGGCGTCGGCGGCGGAATCCTGCGCGACGTCCTGCTGGGATCGACGCCGCCTGCTGCGGTGCAGAACTGGGTGCCGGTGACCATCACCTCCGTGGTGGCGCTGGTGGTCTTCTTCTTCCACCCCGCGTTCACCGCGCTGCGCCGCACCATCCTCATCCTCGACGCCATCGGCATGGGGCTGTTCGCGGCCACCGGCGCGAGCATCGCGGTCGCGGTCCACAGCAGCGCATTCGCGGCCGCGGTCGTCGGTCTCCTCACCGCGGTCGGAGGCGGCCTGCTCCGTGACGTACTCGTCCGTGAGATCCCGTTGCTGTTGCAGCCCAGTGATCTCTACGCCGTTCCGGCCCTCATCGGATCGACCATCGTCGCCGTGGGCTCCACGTACACCGACATCGCCGAACCGGTGTGGCTGATCGTGGGTGCGGTGTCGGCCACGGGGCTGCGACTCGCCGGACTCGCCGCCGGATGGAAACTCCCGCCGGCACCTCGACGGACGCGGTCCGCCTGAGCTCAGCGTTCGCCCGACGAGCCGGCGATCTCCGCGGCCACGGCTTCCAGCATCTCGACCACCGATCGCACCGATCGTCGCGGCCCCGGCCGGGTGAGCGTCTCGTAGACGCGCGCGGCGCGAACACCTTTCAGCACCAGCGGATGCACCCCCGGGTGTTTGACGGCGAAGCGCGGCATCAGGGCGATCCCGTGATCGGCGGCCACCAGGGCCTCGATCGTGGCGAAATCGAGCATGCGTTGGGTCACTCGGGGTGCGACACCTGTCGCGGCCGAGATCGACAGCAAGACGTCGTCGACGGGGAATCCACCCTCCACGCTGATCCAGTCGTGGTCGGCGAGCTCACCGACCTCGACTGCGTCGCGCTCTGCCAGAGGTGAAGTGCGCGAGACGATCACGTCCACCGGCTCACGCATCAGCTCGGTCACGGCGACTCGCGGGACCGTGAGGCTCGCGGTTCGCTCGTCGCGATGGGTGACCACGGTGTCGAAATCGGCCAGCGCCGGTGCGGCATCGGGATAACCGACCTCGAGGTGGAATGCGGACACCGCGATGTCCGTCCCCGTCGTGCGATCGAGGAGACGAGGGAGCAACAGCGTGGCCCCGGACGGGAACATGGCGAGCCGGACCGTCGACGTCCCCGAGCGATACGTGGTCATCTCGTCGTGGGCACGGTCCACCGCGGTGATCACCTCGTCTGCACGTAGCACCAGTGCCTGCCCGGCGGCGGTCAAGCGTACACCGCGACCGTCGTGTTCCAGGATCTCGACGCCCGCCTCGCGGGCGAGCACCTTGAACTGCTGGGACACCGCCGACGGCGTCATGTGCATCGCGGTGGCAACCGCCCCGACCGACCCGCGGTCGGCGAACTCGCGCAGGAGCCGGAGCCGCTTGATGTCCATGGACCGACCTTAGGCCGCATCAGCCCGCCGCCCGGCGCATCGGGGGCCGACACGTGTGGATGCCATACCCGCGTGAATGTCTACCTCTGCGGACTTACGCGCAGGGTGTCCCCGCTCATAGCGTTCAGCTGTGTATTACCCACGTCACACCGCAGGGAGCCTCACATGAGCAGGTTGAAGTTCGGAACATTCCTCGCCCCCATCCACGAGCCCGGCCAGAACCCCACGCTGCTGCTGCAGCGCGATCTGGAGTTGGTCCAGTACCTCGAACAGCTGGGCTACGACGAGGCATGGTTCGGCGAACACCATTCGGCCGGCGCCGAGATCTACGCATCGCCGGAGATCATGATCGCCGCCGCCGGCGAGCGCACCAGCCGGATCAAGCTCGGTACCGGTGTGACCTCGGTGTCGTACCACAATCCGCTGTGGGCAGCGGAGCGGATGGTCATGCTCGACCATCTGACCCGCGGCCGCGCCCTCTTCGGATTGGGTCCCGGATCACTGCCCACCGACGCCGCGATGCTCGGACTCTCGCAGATCGACACCCGTGAGCTGCTCGCCGAGAACACCGACATCATCATGCGGCTGCTGCGGGGCGAGACGGTGTCGGCAAAGACCCGCACCCACGAGCTCTTCGACGCGAAGATCCAGATGGCGCCGTACTCCGATCCCCTGTTCGACGTCGTCGTCGCCGCCATCGCGTCGCCGACCGGCGCCCGCCTGGCGGGCAAGTACGGCATCGGGCTGCTGTCCATCGCGGCCACCCTCACCGCCGACGGTTTCAGTGCGCTGCAACATCACTGGGGCATGTTGGAGGAGTTCGCCGCGCAGGCCGGTCGCAGCGACGAGGTGGACCGCTCCACCTGGCGCCTCGTCGGCCCGTTCCACATCGCGGAGACCAAGGAGCAGGCGTACGCCGATGTCGAGCACGGCATCGAGTACTGGTTCAACTACCTCCAGCACGTCGCGGCATTCCCGCAGATGGACGTCCGCGGCACCAACAAGCACGAGATGATCGACTTCATCAACACGTCCGGGATCGGTGTGATCGGCACCGCCGACGAAGCACGCGCCCAAGTGCAACGCCTGGTCGATCAGTCCGGTGGATTCGGCACCTTGCTGGTCCAGGGCCACGATTGGGCCAACCCGCAGGCGACCCGACGCTCGTACGAGTTGTTCGCACAGGACGTGATCCCGTACTTCCAGGGTCAGGCACAACCGATGATCGACGCCGCCGAGCGTGCCCAATCCGTACGGGCGGGGCAGGCCGCCGAGCACGTCAAGGCGGTCGAGCACATGACCAAGAAGTACGAGGCCGAGTTGGGGCGGGTGGCGAAGTGACCGACATCGAGATCCAGCACACCTTCCCGGCGTCGGCCGACACCGTCTGGTCGTGGATCGGCCGGACGGGCGACATCGCGTCGTGGATCCCTGCCATCACCACGTCTCGCGTCGACGAGGACAACGTTCGACATGTCGTGTTCGCCGACGGTGAGCCGGCACGGGAGCGCATCACCGCGTTCGCCGACGACGCTCGGACTTACACGTACACCTACATCGACGGCCCACTGCCTCTGAAGCACTACGAGTCGACGATCTCGGTCACCGAGTCGACCGATGGCGGCGCCGACGTTCGCTGGGCGGCATCGTTCGGCGCCGAGTCGGCCGAGGTCGAAGCAGAACTGGCCACGGCCATCTCGGGTATCTATTCCGACGCGCTCGCCGAACTGGAGAACCAGATCGGCGCCGCGTAGGCACCCCTGCGGTGCGGGCCCACTCGGCCCGCACCGCCTCTCGAGGAAAAGGACACGCACTCATGACCACCGACGACCTCGTCGACACGCGCCATCCGATCGACGCCACCGACGCCGTGGGCATCGCCGGGAGTTTCCGAGAAGCTCTCTCCCACTTCTGCTCCGGCGTCGTCGTCATCACCGCGGAGGATGCCGACGGCGAACCGACCGGTATGACGGTCGGCTCGTTCACCTCGATCTCGCTGGACCCGCCGCTCGTCGGCTTCTTCGCCGGCAGTTCGTCGACCACACTCCCGCGCGTGCTCGCGACCGGGCGGTTCAGCGTCAACGTCCTGGCGGAGGGGCAGGACCTCCTGGCGCGGTCGTTCGCGCGCAGTGGCACCGACAAATTCGCCGGCGTCTCATGGACCCGATCCGCCAACGGCGCTCCTCGTCTCGACGGTGCACACGCCTGGATCGATTGCGACATCGACGATCATCGGGTGATCGGCGACCACGAACTGGTGGTCGGCCGGGTGTCGGCGCTCATCGTGCCCGCCCCCACCGATCCGCTGGTCTTCCACCGATCGATGTTCCGCACACTCGGACCGCTGTCATGAGCGGGGATGCCACCGCCGGCCTCGCCGATCTCTTCGAGCGGGTGACCGTCATGCACGCCACCGATCGGTGGGCCGATCTGGCCGAGGATCTCATCGCGACCCTCGGTACACCGAAGTTCTCCGACGACAATGCCTGGGCCGCATGGGAAACCCTGAGTCTGTCCGACGAGACCGACGGTCCGACATGGTCACTGCTGGCCCGAACCAGCGACCTCGATGCGGTCGCCACCCGCGCCGAGACGCTCGGATGGACCGTCGGCGAGCAGGAGGACGGCGGCCACGAGACGCGTCTCCCACTGCGGGGACCGAGCGGACTCGCGGTCATCGCATACGCACGGCGATCCTGAGGCCCGCCGGCACGAGAGCGGCAAGCCCGTTGCGCCGACAGCGAGGTGACCCGCACCGCACGCGAGTGTGCGGCATCGGTCCGCCGAGTCGTCGGGCGCGGGGCGTTGTCAGCCCTGGTGTCTCCCTTGATGTCGCCGCCCGTGCTCGCGGCGCAGCACCGCCGTCGCCAGCTCGGATCGATTGCGATGTCCGGTGACGTCGAAGATCCGGCTGATGTACTTCTTGATCGACAACTCCGACAGCGACAGAGCGGTGGCGATCTCGCCGTTGCTCAATCCGTCGCTCACCAGTTCGGCCACCTCGGTCTGCCGCGGCGTGAGGTCGTCGAGTGGGTCTCTCGCCGCGGTGGCGCCGAGGGTGATCGTCGCCGTCCGGGACCGGAGCTGGCGGGCGAGCATGCGGACCGCGAGGAGGTCGGAGCGGTCCCACGATCGGACCGTCTCGAACATGCCCACGAGCGCCTCACCGTCGGCGAACGGCAGGTGCAGTGCAGATGCGGTCTGCATGTCGTTCGGGTTGAGGTAGTCGACGACATACGATCGCTGCGGGCCCGGCAGTCGGGAGAGGTCCTGAAGCGACGCGAATCCGTCGGTGGTCAGCACCCGCCGGGCCTGTGGCATCGCGAACACGTCCTTGTCCCGCCACCGCTCGCGATAGACCGAGAGCAGGGGAGCCGCGGCGCCGGTCAGCAGCGGAGCAGGATCGTCGAAGATCTCCGGGAACGACCCGCCTTGGAAGAACGTGACGTCGCGGACCCCGAGGTTGCGTCCGATGGAGTCGACCAGGACCTCGGTGAAACCCGCTCCCCCGTCGGCGTTCTCACAGTCCTCGAGCACGCCGACGATGCCGAGCAACTGGTCGCGGGACAGCTCCGAACGCCACGATCGAGCGACGGCCATCAGCGCATCACCCCGTCGTCGCCGCCTGGAATCTCACTGCCGCACATGCCCATCGAGTGTACTCCACGTCACACCGCGACGAAGCGATCCACTGATCACGCTCGCCGCCGTCGGCTCACCGTTCGCGATCGGCGATGGTGCCGTAGGTGTCGCGCAGGGTCCGCTTGAGAATCTTGCCGCTGGGGTTCTTCGGCAGCGCGTCGGCGACGATCACATACTTGGGCACCTTGTAGCCGGCCAACCTCTCCCGACAGAATCGCAGGACCGTCTCCTCGTCCACCGTGACCGTGTCGGCGGCATCGGGATCGGTGACGACGACGACCGCGATCGCCTCGATCCAGCGCGGGTGTGGCACGCCGAACACGGCCGCCTCGCGCACGCCGGGGATCTCGAACAGCACCTCCTCGACCTCGCGGCTCGACACGTTCTCACCGCCGGTCTTGATCATGTCCTTCTGACGATCGACGACCCAGAGGTAGCCCTCCTCGTCGAAGTATCCGAGGTCGCCGCTGTGAAACCATCCGCTGCGGAACGATTCCGCCGTCTTCTCGGGCTGGTTCAAGTACCCGACGGTGGCCTGCGGGCTACGGTGGACGATCTCGCCGACGGTCCCGTTCCCCACCGGACGATCGGCCTCGTCGACTATCTGCGTCTGCACGTTGAGCGCCGGCCGTCCCGCCGAGCCGCTGCGGGTCTCCTGGTCGTCCGGCCCGAGTGCCGTTGCCAACGACGCCATCTCGGTCTGCCCGTAGAAGTTCCACAGCCGGAGGCCGGGCAGACGTGCGGTCATCTCGCGCAGGATCTCCGTGGGCAGCGCCGATGCGCCGTAATACCCCTTGCGCAGGGTCGAGAGGGCCGAGGGGTCGAAGTCGGGCGATCGCAGCAGGGCGATCCACACCGTCGGCGGGCAGAACAGCTTGGTCGCCCCCTCGCTCGCGATGGTGCGCAACAAGTTCGACGGATCGGGACGGTCCAGGATGATGCTGGTGGCGCCCAGGTACAGATCGGTCGTGAAGAAGTTGTCCAGCTGTGCGCAGTGGTACAGCGGCAGCGAGTGCACCTCCACATCGTCACCACTCATGCCACCGGTGACGATGCAGCTCATGTACTGCCACATCAGGGAGCGACTGGTGTGCATCGCGCCCTTGGGCCGCGATTCCGTGCCGGAGGTGTACATGATCCGCACGACGTCGTCGTCGGACACCTCGACGTGCGGCGCCGGCCCCCGATCGCCGTCGGTCCACTCCGCGATACTCGGCCAGCCGGTGTCGATCGCGCCGTCGAGGTCGATGACCGCTCGCACCCGGACGTCACCGGCCGATGCGGCGATGGCGGACTCGGCGACCTCGATCAATGCGTCCTCGACGACCAGACAGGCGGCGGAACAGTCGTCGAGGATGTAGGCGACCTCGGGCGCGGTGAGCATGAAGTTGATCGGCACCGCGACCGCGGCGATCCGTGCCGCCGCGAAGATCACCACCGGGTACTGCCAGCAGTTGTGGGAGAGCAGCGCGACCGTGTCGCCGCGTCGGATGCCCTCGTCGTACAGTGCAGCCGCGACCCGGTCCACCGCGATGTCGAACTCGCGGAAAGTCAGTCGGGTGTCCCGGTGGATCACGGCCAGCTTGTCCGGCGTCCGCGCCGCGGACCGACGAGGGATGTCGCCGACCGTCTGCGATCGCGCCACGGCGATGTCAGAGCCGGCCGCGACCGAACCCGCGACTCCCCGGCCGTCGGGGCTACCGACCGTCATCTCAGTTCCACTCCATCCAGAAGTCGAGCTCGAGATCGGTTGCGGCAGGGTCGACCTGGTATCGACTCAGGTCGTCGACACCGTCCGCGGTGAGGACTTCGTCATCGATGAGGCACTCGCCCGTCACCGACGACGCCGGGCGGGTGAGGATGCTCAACGCGGCGTCGGCGACGATCGCGACGGTCCGACTGCGCGCCACCAACTCCTCACTGAGGATGTTGCGCACGGCGGCGGTGTCGATGGTGGTCCGGGGCCACAGCGAATTGACCGCGATCCCGTCTTCCCGCAGCTCGGCCGCCAGGCCGATGGTGACCAACGACATCGAGAACTTGGAGATCGTGTACGCGGTACCGATCTCCGCGAACCACTTGGGGTCCAAGGTGATCGGCGGAGACAGCGTCAGGATGTGTGCGTTCTCCGATTTCCGCAGATGAGGGATCGCGGCCTGCGACAGAGCGAATGCCCCGCGGGCGTTGATGTCCTGCATGAGGTCGTACTTCTTGAGCCCGATGTCGGCGGAGCGAGTGAGGTCGAGCGCACTCGCGTTGTTGACGACGATGTCGATCCCGCCGAATTTCTCGACCGTCTGCGCGACGGCAGACACGACGGACTCGTCGTCACGGACGTCGCCGACGATTGGGAGGGCTACACCTCCGGCGGCTTCGATGGCCTCGGCAGCGGAGTAGATGGTCCCCGGCAGCTTGGGATGCGGATCGGCGGTCTTCGCGATCAACGCGACGTTGGCTCCCGCGCGTGCGGCCGCGACGGCGATCGCCTCTCCGATACCCCGACTACCGCCGGACATGATCAGGGTGCGGCCCTCGAGCGGCCGGGATTGCGCGGTCATCGCGTGCGTCCTTTCGTGCGGCTCCGGCCTGTCACCGCCGCGATGCGGCAGTTGATCACCCGAACCGATGTCTCGGGGCGCCGACCGGTGTCGGGTCGGCACTCCATCGAAGCGACCAGAGCGAACGATCACTCGGTCCGCGCAATCGTGACCGAGCTCATCCAGAATGTCAATCGATGCAGATCGGAAGCATCGTTCGGCGCCCGCCTGCGGTCAGGTGCCGTTTGATCATGCTAAACAAGAGCGGTGACATCGGACCCACATCGACCGCCGGTCGGGGCGCGCCTGCGGCAAGCTCGCGTCGAGCACGGCCGCTCGCTCCGGGGTCTGGCCGCGGAGCTCGGCGTCAGTGCGGCGACGCTCAGTCAGATCGAGAACGGCAAGTCGGGTCTGACCGTGGAACGACTGGAATCGGTCGCCGACGCGCTGGGCACCACCGCTGCACGAATCCTCGGCTCACCAGACGCGGACCGACGAGCACCCCAGCCGGCCGCCGACCGGCCCCTCGTCTTCCGGGCGCCCGAGCACCCATCGGAGCGGACCGCCGACGTCCGTCGATCCGCCGGCTGGCGTGACTACGGGCCGCTCGAGTTGCCGCCCATCCCCGCGGCCGCGCTCGCAGAGTTCCTCGAGGTCGGCTATCACGGCACGAGCATGAGGCGGATCTCCGCGCGGTGCGGCATCTCGGTGCCCGGGATCTACACCCGGTACGAGAGCAAGCAGGAACTGCTGATGAGCATCCTGGACGCGACCATGGCCGACCTGGAGTGGCGAGCCGATGCCGCGATCGCCGAGGGCGGTGACCCGGTCGCGAGATTCTCTCTCGCAGTGGAGAACCTGGCGCTCTATCACATTCACAGGCGCGAACTCGGCTTCATCGGGACCAGCGAGGTCCGAGCGCTCGAACCCACCAACCGGGCCGCAGTGGCCACGCGTCGCAACCACCAGCAGCGGATCGTCGATCAGTGCGTCCGTGATGCTGTGGATGCCGGCGAGTTCCGGGTCGACGAGCCCGACGACGCCTCGCGCGTCGTCGTCACCATGTGCACGGCGATCCCGAGTTGGTGGCAGCCGCACGGACGGCTCGGCCCTGATGCGGTCGCCCAGGAGTACGTCGGCTTCGCGCTACGCCTGATGGGCCACGAGTCCTAGCCGATCGCAGACCACGGGCTGTTCAGCATTGCTGAACATGTATGGACGGTCGCTTTCTTCTCCTCCGCCAGGCCGCGCAGGGCCGGCCGGGGCGCGGAAGTTCGCTAATGCCGCATTCAGACTGCTTATAGAACACCCGTTGCGACTGCCCGCCGCTTGACTATTCGCGCCGACTCCTCGACGATCGTCCATGACCGATCGATCGCTCGGTCGTATTCCTCGAGACGGAAGGACAGGCCTCATGGCCCTGCGCACGGCTGCCGAATACCGAGAGGGCCTCCGAGACGGCCGTACCGTCTGGTACCGCGGCAAACAAGTCGACGACGTCACCGCCTTCGGCGAGTTCGACGAGGCGATCGCACATTCGTCTCTCGCGTATTCGATCTCGGAGGTCCACCCCGACCTCGCGGTCGCCGATGACGGCGACGGTCCGTACACGGCGTTCTACCGATTGCCCCGAACTTCCTCCGACATCACCGACCGCGGTCGGCTGATCGAGACCCTCTCGCGGATGGGCGCCGGCACCATCGTGCTCAAGGAGGTCGGCTCCGACGCGCTGTTCGCGCTGCGTCGGGCACTGTCGGGTGCGGCTCTCGAGAAGGCCGAGGCGTTCTACGAGCAGTGCTGCGCAAACGATGTCGCGCTCGCGGTGGCGCAGACCGACGTCAAGGGTGACCGCTCACTGGCTCCGCACCAGCAGCCGAATCCCGATCACTACCTTCGGATCGTCGACGAGGACGCTGACTCGATCACGGTGTCCGGCGCCAAGGTCCATACGTCGTTCAGTGCGAACGCCGACGAGATCATCGTGCTGCCGACCCGGGCGATGTCGGCCGCCGACGCAGACTGGGCGGTGAGCTTCGCGATCCCGGTCGCAACCGAGGGGCTGAGCCTGTACGTCTCGCCATATCTCCACGGCACCC
Organism: Gordonia soli NBRC 108243; assembly: GCF_000334455.1. Lineage (GTDB taxonomy): Bacteria > Actinomycetota > Actinomycetes > Mycobacteriales > Mycobacteriaceae > Gordonia > Gordonia soli. The sequence goes on along the minus strand of NZ_BANX01000006.1, from coordinate 37,356 downwards.
GCAACGGGTTCGAGCACCCGATCTCCTCGCGGCACAAGCTCCTCGAGAGCCTCACGGTCTTCGACAACGTCCGCGTACCCAAGGAGCGGGTCTTCCTCAACCGTGAGCCCGAGCTCGCCGGTCCGCTGGCCCTGGCCTTCGTCGACTACCACCGCTTCACCGCGGTCAACTACAAGCTGCCCATCCTCGATCTCCTGGTCGGTTCGGCGATCAAGGTGGCCGAGGCGAACGGCATCGCACGCGCGGGTCACGTGAAGACCAAGATCACCGAACTCGTCACCTACGCCGAGACAGTCCGGGGTTGTGCCGAACTGGCCGCCTTGCGTGCGCGCAGCGGCGGCAACGACGTGGCGCTCCCCGATCCGCTCGCGGTGAATATGGCGAAGTTCCACTTCGCGCACGGTTTCCACGCCGCGACCGCCACCGTGCTCGACCTGGCCGGCGGCCTCGTCGCGACGGGTCCGGGCGGCGAGGACTGGGACGATCCCGCGACGCGCGCCGTGCTGGAGAAGTACTTCGCGGCTGCCGCCCCCGCCGAGGAGCGTCTGCGGCTGATCCACCTCATCGGCGATCTGGCCACCGGCCCGTGGGGTGGCTACCAGTCGGTGTTGGCGACGCACGCCGAGGGCTCGCTCGAGGCGGAGAAGATGCAGATCGCGCGCGCCTACGACAGCACCCGCGCTCGCGGCGCCGTCGATGAGGTGCTCGCGGCCTCGCGCGGCTGAGCAGACGGGCCCCGCTTCGTTCTTCCGCCCCGAACTTCGTCTTCCGCCACCTGCAGCCGGCGGACGAGTGAGTTCGGGGCGGAAGAACGCGGAGGGGCCGGGCCGATCGCCCGCGGGAATTAAACGGACCGCGGTATCATTTACCGATCATGAAGAAGATCGGGTTCCTGTCCTTCGGGCACTGGTCTGAGTCCCCGGGGTCGCAGACACAGTCAGCCGCCGACACCTTGTTGCAGTCCATCGACCTGGCGGTGGCCGCCGAGGAGTTGGGCGCCGACGGCGCCTACTTCCGCGTGCACCATTTCGCCCGACAACTCGCTTCGCCCTTCCCGCTGCTGGCGGCGGTCGGCGCCAAGACGAGTCGTATCGAGATCGGCACCGGCGTGATCGACATGCGGTACGAGAACCCGCTGTACATGGCGGAGGATGCCGGCGCCGCGGACCTGATCTCCGAGGGCCGACTGCAGCTGGGCATCAGTCGGGGATCACCCGAGCAGGTCATCGACGGCTACCGCTACTTCGGATACGTGCCGGCCGACGACTCGACCGATGCCGACATGGCGCGTCAGCACACCGACGTCTTCCTGACCGCCATCACCGGCGCCCGCTTCGCACAGCCGAATCCGTCGCCGATGTTCCCGAATCCGCCGGGTCCGCTGGGCATCGAGCCGCAATCCCCAGGACTGCGGGATCGCATCTGGTGGGGCGCCGGCAGTCGGGCGACTGCCGAGTGGACCGCCGAGCAGGGGATGAACCTGATGAGTTCGACGCTGCTCACCGAGGACACCGGCGTGCCGTTCCACCAGCTGCAGGCCGAGCAGATCGAGCGCTTCCGCAAGGCGTGGACCGACGCCGGCCATCCCCGTGAGCCACGGGTGTCGGTGAGTCGCAGCATCTTCGCACTCACCGACGACCGCGACCGCGCATACTTCGGTCGGGGCGGACGCGAGGGCGACCAGGTCGGCGTCATCGACAACACCGTCGCCCGCTTCGGTCGGAGCTACGCCGACGAACCGGACAAGCTGATCGAGCAGTTGGCCGAGGACGAGGCGATCGCCGCCGCCGACACCCTGCTGCTGACCGTCCCGAATCAGCTCGGGGTCGAGTACAACGCGCATGTGATCGAGTCGATCCTGACCCACGTGGCCCCGGCACTCGGCTGGCGCTGAGGTCTGCGTCGACGAGCTCCGGCTCATCGATCTCGTTCCCGCTCATCCGACTCCGATGAGCGGGAACGACTTGCGTGAGCGGGAGTGCGATCCGGTCAGGCGCCATCCGCACGTGCCGGCGGTGTCGTCGCGGAGAACCTCGCCCGCCACGGCTTCCTCGGGAGCGGCCCCATGGGGCCGCATGCGCCGGCTGCCCGGAACGGTGTGGTGAGCTGCTCGACGTAGCGCGTCGGATAGTCGGGTTTGGCCGCCATCCCGAGATCTGCGGTCGTGAACCGGCGGGTCGGATCGTAGGAGAAGGTGCCGGCCAGATGGTCCCAGAGCAGCGTGAAGAGACCGAAGTTGACGTCACCCGCACCGGCATCTCGCAGATGATGGAATCGGTGTCCTTCGTTGAGTGCCAACACATACCGTAGGCGCCCGACCCGGTAGTCGGCGTTCGAGTGCTGCATCAGCAGCTGTACGGCCACACACACCGCGAGCGCCGATGCGACGGGCGTGGGGATGCCCAGGACGATCAGCGGCGCCACGCCGCCCACCATCTCGAGCGTCTGGTGGACCGGATGCTTCATGAGGCCGTTCAGTCCGTAGCACCGCGTCACACTGTGGTGCACCGCATGCAGTCGCCACATCCACCCGTACCGGTGGCTGAGCATGTGGACGATCGTTATCCCGAAGTCCGCCACCACGATCGAGATGAGAACCTGCGCCCAGAGCGGCCAGGACGTCGGCCACCAGACGTGACCGCCACGGAGGGCGGCAAGGATAGGGATGATCGCGACACTGACCAAGATCAGGGTCTCGTTCACGAAGACATGGACAGCATCACGCACCGAGTCGTGCTGCGACTCGTTCCACGATCGTTCGTAGGGCGCGAGTCTCTCGGCGGCAAACGATGCGACAACCGCGACGCCGAGCACTCCGAGGAGGAGGATCTTGGGGGCGCTCACCGCGGCAAGTGTGATTGCCGTGCCGTTGATCCCGAGAAGCATGAACGGTGCGTAGCCGTATCGGACGATGGATGTGGTCATGAATCGACCTTCGCCGACGAAATGCGCTCGCGGCTTGAACGGATCGATCAGATGACGACGACCCCGGTGGACAACTCCAGTGGCGAGAGTCCGAACATCTCCCGGCAGACCCGACTCGCATGGGCGCCGTCGGCGAATCCCGCTCCGTGGGCGGCGTCGGTGATCGTGGCACCGCCCCCGATCAGTGTCGCGGCGGAACGCAGACGCGCCCACCGCACCCATGCCGGGAACGAGATACGCAGGTCGTCGCGCCACAGACGACTCAGATGCGGCACCGAGACATTCACCTGCGCAGCGACTTCGGCGAGCGTCACACGGTCAGGGAGCCGCCGCGACACCGCATCGACTGCGGCTGTCACGAACGGATGCACACCCATCGCATCCGGATGAACCTCCGGCGCACCGAGGAAGTCGACGATGCGCCGACCAGCGTCGTCGGCATCGCGGACCGATCCGCGATGCCACTCCCCGACGACCGACGACGGCAGGTCGGACCACTCCCACGGTGACGTGTCCGCGATGGCGTCGCCGATGAGATGCCCCCGCACGGTGTCGACGTCGACATAGACCGACACCGCCGTCACACGCGGGTCCACTGGACGGAGGGCGTGTGCGACGCCTCCGGGGATGACCATCGACGACGTCGGGCCGATGGTCTCGTCATCGAGGTCGACGGTCACGCGTCCGCCATCGGAGACGGACAGGATCTGGTGCGCGGCGTGCAGGTGCGTTGTGGTGTGCCCGACCGTCCCGACATAGACCAGTGCCCCGACGCCGAGGAATGCCTGCCCCTCCCAGTCCACGGCTCGACGGTACGCCCGAGACGCTCACCGAATCCGCTCCGGCGCGTCCGATCGGATGAGCGCGAATGAACAGCGTGAGCGGGACCACGCCGTCTCCTCAGTTCAGATCTTCTACATCGTCACGGTGATTAATTTCGATTGTCCTTCACTCAGACTCAACCCACGATGGACAGATGAGCACCCGCGACAGAATGCTGGGGCTGACGGTCGTGGTGTTGTGGGGACTCAACTTCATCGCCATCCGCTTCGGCCTCGACCACTTCCCGCCGTTCTTCTTCGCCGCCCTGCGGTTCGCGGTCATGGCTGTCCCGGTCATCCTGTTCGTGCCCTTCCCCCAGGTCCGCAAGCGGTGGTTCCTCCTCTACGCGGTCGGGTTCGGATTCGCCCAGTTCGCGTTCCTGTTCCTGGCGATGGACACTGGGATGCCGACCGGACTGGCCTCGCTGGTGCTGCAGTCCTCTGCGCCGTTCACCGTGCTCCTCGGCGTGCTCTTCCTCCGGGAACGCATGTCACCGTTGCAGATCGGCGGTATCGGGGTCGCCGTCGCGGGCATGGTGGTGATCGGAGCCGATCGGATGACGCACAGCGCACTCGGCGTCGGGGCCATCGTCCCGGTCCTGCTCACCGTGGCCGCGGGGCTCGGATGGGCATTCGGCAACATCGGCAGTCGACTAGCCCGCCCCGACAACGCGCTGCGGATGACGCTGTGGATGTCGGTGGTCCCGCCGCTGCCGTTCCTCGCGATGAGTCTTGCGCTCGAAGGCCCCACCGCCGGCGTCGAATCGCTGACCACACTGGGATCTGCCGACGGTCTGCTGGCGATCGGTGGGCTGGTGTACGTCGTCCTGCTGGGCACCATCGCCGGTTCTGGCCTGTGGACGCACCTGCTGGCCCGCTACGAGGCGAGTCGAGTGGCTCCGCTGTCCCTGCTCGTGCCCATCGTCGGCATCACGGCGTCGTGGCTCATCCTCCGCGAAGCACCGTCGATGGTGGAGCTGGCCGGCGCCGCGATCGTCATCACCGGTTGCGCCGCTGGAGTTCTCGCGCGACCGTCGACGAGTGCCACGCCGTCGAACAGCGGAGCTGAGCACGACGCCGACGGCGGCGAGCGGCGAGATGTCCGCGACGAGCCGATGGTCGCGTCGGCTCGCTGACTCCACTCGTGTCAGGCCAGGCTGTCGGCGATGGCCTCACCGATGCGATCCACCGCCACGCGCGCACCCGGACTGATGAGCGTGAGGTTCGCGAAGCCGTGGATCAGCGTGCCCGCCCGATCGAGGACGACATCGTTGCCCGCCTCCTCGAGACGGCGTGCGTACTCGATGCCCTCGTCGCGGAGCGGGTCGAATCCGGCGACGACGATGTATGTCGGCGCGAGACCCGCCAGCGAATCCGCCAGCATCGGCGACGCCCGGGGGTCGGTGCGCAACGAATGGTCGGGGACGTAGCTGTCGGTGTAGAAGTCCATCGACCGGGCGTCGAGGTAGTAGCCGCTCGCGAACTCGTGGTACGACGGCCGCTTGGTGGACAGGTCGACGACGGGATAGATCAGCACCTGCAGACGAGGGGTCACCTCACGGTCGCGCACCTGTTGGCTGATGACGGTCGCGAGGTTGCCGCCGGCACTGTCGCCTGCCACGACGATGCGATGGGGGTCGAGCCCCCACTGCGGTGCGGTGCGCACCGCGAAGTCCCAAGCTGCGAGCGCATCGTCGGCGGCGGCCGGGAACGGCGCCGCCGGCGCCAACCGGTAGTCGACCGACAGCACGTCGGCACCGGTGCGGATCGCCAGCGTCCGCACGAGACTGTCGTGGCTCGCCCGGCTCCCGACCGTCCATCCACCACCGTGGAAGAAGAGCACCAGACCACGCGATGCGACCTTCGCGCGATAGCGGGTCGCCGGGATGGGACCGGCCGGACCGGGGATCACCAGGTCCTCTTCTACGGCGAAGGGCTCGAACCTCGGTCCGAACGATGCTGCGGAGAGGTCGATCCGTCGACGGCTGTTCTCCAGGGTGCCGCGGCTGACGTCGTAGTACGGCACGTACTGGGAGATCCGACCGACGAGGGCCATCTCCGGCGCCAAGCGATCGCCATCGCGATTGACCCGCGTGCGGGTGCCGACCGCTGCCAGCACTGAGTCAGGCAGGCGACCGGCCACTCGACCGAAGGCGCGCTGGGCGCGGATCGACAGGGGTAACGACACCGATGTGGCCCGACTCACGTTCGCGAGCGTACTGCACCTGGTCCGCACACTGTCCGTCGCCGATGCCGATCGATGCCGTGGTCAGCGCTCCGACGACGCTTCCGCGCGTGTGACAGACTCGTCGTCATGCCCGACCCCGCCCGAACTCCGACGGCCGGTTCCGGCCGCCTCCCGGCCCGAACCACGCTGGCCCTGGCCGCATCGTCCGCCGCACGGTGGGCGTCTCGGACCGCCGGACGCGGCAAGGGCTCGATGATCGGCGGACTCGTCGCGGCGAAGATCGATCCGTCGATCATGTCCCGCCTGGCGGCAGGCCGGCGTACCGCGGTGATCACCGGCACCAACGGCAAGTCGACCACCACCCGCATGACCGCGGCGGCACTGGCAGAATTCGGCGAGGTCGCCACCCAGGCCGACGGCGCCAACATGGATGCGGGCATCATCGCGACGCTGAGCCTCCAGCGGTCGGCGCCGGTGTGCGCACTGGAGGTCGACGAACTCCACGTACCCCATGTCAGCGATGCGGTCGATCCGGAAGTGTTGGTGCTGCTGAACCTTTCGCGTGATCAGCTCGACCGCGTGGGCGAGATCAACATCATCGAGCGCCGGTTGCGCGAAGGCATCGCCCGTCACCGGGAGACCACCGTCATCGCCAATTGCGACGACGTGTTGATCACCTCGGCCGCGTACGACGCCCCTCGGGTCGTGTGGGTGGCGGCCGGCGCGGCCTGGGTCGGCGACTCCGTCAGCTGCCCGCGCACCGGAGAACCGATCGTCCGGGACGGCGTCGACTGGCGCAGCACCGGCGACGAGAACTTCCGGCGCCCGACCCCCGATTGGTGGGTCGACGACGAGAACATCTACGGCCCCAACGGCTTCCAGGCTCCGATGACACTGTCGGTGCCTGGGCGGGCAAACCGCGGCAACGCTGCCCAGGCTGTCGCCGGTGCGGTCGCGATGGGCGCCGATCCGGCGAAGGCGGTCGCAGCCGTCGGGACGGTCGGCGAGGTGGCCGGCCGGTACGGCGTCCATCAGATCGGCAACCACTCGGTCCGCACGCTGCTGGCCAAGAACCCGGCCGGATGGCAGGAGGCGTTGTCGATGATCGACCAGGATGCCGACGGCCTGGTGATCGCGGTCAACGGACAGGTACCCGACGGCGAGGACCTCTCCTGGTTGTGGGACGTCCGATTCGAGGCCTTCGAGACCATGCAGGTGGTCGCGGCGGGCGAGCGGGCAGCAGACCTCAGCGTCCGCCTGCTCTATGCCGGCGCGACCCACACCACCGTGCCGGACCCGTTGCAGGCCATCGCATCCTGCCCGCCGGGGCGGGTGGAGGTGCTGGCGAACTACACCGCCTTCCGCGACCTCGGCACCGCGCTGGAGCGCGCCGAGCGTGCCCGGAAGGTCGGCGGATGAGTGAAGCGGGAGGTCGCAGCATGAGCGAGTCCACATTGCGCATCGGTCTGGTGCTCCCCGACGTCATGGGCACCTATGGCGACGGCGGCAATGCCCTCATCCTCCGACAGCGCGCGCGGATGCGCGGCATCGACGCCGAGATCGTCTCCATCACCCTCGACGACGAGGTCCCTGAGTCGCTCGACGTCTACACCCTCGGTGGCGCAGAGGATTACGCGCAGCGACTCGCCACCCGCCACCTGACCCGCTACCCCGGGCTCCAGCGTGCCGCGGCGGCCGGACGACCGGTGCTGGCGATCTGCGCGGCCATCCAGGTGCTGGGCCATTGGTACGAGACGTCGGCGGGCGAACGCGTCGAGGGCATCTCCTTGTTCGATCTGACGACGGCCCCTCAGGAGCAGCGCAGCATCGGCGAACTCATCACGGATCCGACAGTCGAGGGCCTCACCGAACAACTGACCGGATTCGAGAACCATCGCGGCGGAACAACTCTCGGTTCCGATGCCCGACCGTTGGGTCGCGTACGTCACGGTGTCGGCAACGGGATCGGCGACGGCGGCGAGGGCGTCGTGCAGGGGTCAGTGCTGGGTACCTACATGCACGGTCCGGCACTCGCCCGCAATCCGCAGCTCGCCGACCATCTGCTCGCGGCCGCTGTCGGCACCGACCTCGACCCGCTCGACCTTCCCGAGGTGGATCGCCTTCGCGCGGAACGGTTGTCGGCCGGACGCCGCTGAGCCGAACTGTCTGCCGGGCCGCCCGGGGGCCCAGCCGCCGTCAGCGCCCGGCCCTGACCCGGTCGATTCCGGCGTGATCAGCTGCGGCCCCGAACACGTCGACCACCATCGCCGGCGTCAACCGCCCGGTGAAGGTGTTCTGCTGACTGACGTGATAGCAACCGAACAGCGTGAGCTCGTCGTCGCCACGCCGAATCGCTGCCTGTGCCCCGTGCCCGAACTTCGGCAACGGCCGCCCGACGTCCCAGCCGAGTCCGGCGAAGGTCCGCAACGCGACCTGCCACCCGAAACCGCCGAGCGCGATCACCGATCTCACGGTAGGGGTGAGCAGTTCGATCTCGCTGTACAACCAGTGTGAGCATCGATCCCGCTCGTCGGGGGTCGGCTTATTCTGCGGCGGCGCGCAGTGGACCGGCGCGGTGATCCGGGTGCCGTACAGCTCGAGACCGTCGTCGGCCGACACCGAGGTCGGCTGATTGGTGAGCCCGGCCTCGTACATCGCGGCGAACAGCACGTCCCCACTGCGATCGCCGGTGAACATCCGCCCGGTGCGATTGGCTCCGTGCGCGGCCGGAGCCAGCCCGACGACCAGGAGTCGAGCATCGTGCGGCCCGATGCCTGGCACGGGGCGACCCCAGTAGTCCTGGTCACGGAACGCGGCACGCTTCTCGCGCGCGACCTGCTCGCGCCACGCCACCAGTCGCGGGCAGGCACGGCAGTCCACCAGCCGAGCATCGAGCTCGGCGATGCTGCGCGGAGGTCGGGTTCGTCGGGCCATCACATCCAGGCTAGGCCGATCGGATCCGCGGACGCCGGGATCTCTCCGACTGCGGGGTCACCCTGACTCACCGCCCCGCCGACTCACCGCCCCACCGCGCCGCCGACTCAGCTCGAGGATTCGTCCAGGACCCGGCACCGGGCCCGCGTCTCGTCGACGGCGAACCACCCCTGCTCGAACCGCTGCCATCGCTGCAGATCGGCCCGTGAGTCCTCACCGTCACGGGCGACCGTCCGCTCCAGACGATCTGGCGCAGTGTCACCATCCAGCCACAACGCGTGGTCCAGCCGGTCGGCGATCCGCCGACGCGCCGACGACACCCCTTCGATGATCAGCAGCGGTTCCCAGCGAATCCAGACCGGTCTGCCCACCTCGGGAACACCGTCCCGCCACACCCGCGGTCGATGCCGGATGTCGCGGCGACGCACGAACGAATGGAGGATGTCGGTCTCGAGTTCTGGCCACCACGCGACCGGGTCGTCCCAGGTGGCGTAGTCGTCGGTGCGGATGAGCACCACGCCGACGCCGCGCCGGCGCAGTCGGCCGACGAGTGCGTCCGCGACCGTCGACTTCCCGGCACCCGACGGCCCGTCGATGGCGACGATGCCCGAGTGGAGTTCAGCAGCCAACCCGTCGAGTCTCGCCCGGACATCGGGCGTGAGGAGTTCGGCCGCAGAAGTCACCCCTGCGTGCCGATGAACGAGTTACCCGCCACACCGTTGGGATTCGCGGTCACCGGCGCCTGCGGCACCGAGGTCACCGACGTGCCTCCGGTGCGCAGGTACTCGGTGATCGCAGCGTCGAGCGGACGATTGGACCTGCCCAGCTGACCGTGGTCGCCACCGCCGACGGTGATCAGATGACTGCGCATCATCCGCCGCATCGACAGCGACCCGCCGTACGGGGTCTGCGGGTCACCGATGCTCTGCAGCTGCAGCGGGGTCACCCGCAATCCCTTGTTGGCGAGGGTGATCGGACGGGTGACCGGCGGCGCACCCGCGCACGCCATACCCGACCGATAGATCAGTCCCGGCGAGTCGAAGACGTCGCCGACGATGTAGTTGGCGTACCACGATGCCGGGATGTCCTGCGGCCGAGCGGGAACCGCGTTCTCGTTGCACAGGATGAGCTGCTGCATGTTCTGCGAGACCACGATGGACTCGAGCACCTTCCGGGGCAGCTGTGGTGGCGGCTTCAGCGATCCGTTGATCCGTCCGGCGATGGTGGGCCACAGGTTGCGGTCCGGCGCCCCGGCGCGGGTCAGGGCCAGCAACGGGGACGTCGTCTGCACCTTGCCCGGGGTGGTCAGGGTCGCGACGAGGTTCTCCACCCGCGCGCGGACATCGGCAGTGGCGTTCACACCGTCGAGGTAGGGCTGTGCGATGGCACGCAGGGCAGGCGGGACGTCGCCGACACGTGCGGGCGGCGCGGCCACCGACGGCGGCACACCCGCCTCCGCGGCCACCTTCGCACTCCAGGCACGATAGACCTGAAGTGGCGTCTTACCCAGGTGATAGACATTGTCGCGCTGCGCGATCCACTCCATCATCACCGACACCCGCGCGCGGTAGTGCGGGGTCTGCTCGGCGAGCACGTCGTTCCAGATCCATCCCGGGTCGACGCCGGAGTCGAGCACGAGACGGTCGACGTGTTGCGGGAACAGCGTCGCATACGTCGACATCAACAGCGTTCCGTACGAGATGCCGTACAGGCTGATGCGATCCGCGCCCAGGAGACCGCGGACGGACTCGATGTCGCGAGCGGTGTTCTCGGTGGTGATGGTGCGCGTGTAGCCGGGGGTGTTCTTCTCACACGACTCGCGCGCCAACCCGCCGAAGTCGGTGTAGATCCGCTGGTCGTTCGGCGACAAGGGATCACAGCGAACCGGCGTGCCACCCGGCAGTCCGCGAGGTTGGACGGTCACGAGATCCCACTCGTCGCGAACGGCCTCAGGCGGCTGCACCGACGAGAACATCGAGATGCCGTCTCCGCCGGGACCGCCCGGGTTGCCCACGAGCACACCACGCTTCCGCGACTGGTCCCGGGCCGGGATCTTTGCCACGGTGAGCGCGATGGTCGGGCCGGTCGGTCGCGCGTGATCGAGTGGCACCCGCACGGTGGCGCAATGCGTCGACGGCGACACCCCGTGACCGGACGGGCATGCGCCCCAGGCCAGTCCTGGACCGGTCGGCGCGGCGCTCGCGGCCGGTCCGGTCACCGACACCAGACCGGCGACCAGTGCCACGACGCCGACGCCGGTCCCGACCATCCGACGCCGAGGATGTCGCGCTCGACTCGATCGTGACAGGTCAGCTGCCACGTCTGTGCCGCGATTCGTCGCCGATGTCCGGACGACCCGACTCCCCCACATGCCCGTTCCCCCTGCCGTACGTTCTTCGTGACGTACTTCTCGTCGATGTCGTGTCGATCGTGCTCGTGTCACTCGTGGTCGTGCTGCTCGTGGTCGTGCTGCTCGTGGTCGTGTCGTCGGTACCGATGCGGTGATGCGCCGCGTGGGTCGACACCCGTCGGACTCCGCGGCTCAAGCCAGGATGCGCCGTCCGGAGAGAGCCCGGCCCAAGGTGAGTTCGTCGGCGAACTCGAGGTCCCCGCCCATCGGGAGCCCCGACGCGAGTCTGGTGACCGACAGTCCGGGGAAGTCCTTGAGCATCCGGAACAGGTAGGTGGCCGTGGCCTCGCCCTCGGTGTTCGGGTCCGTTGCGACGATGACCTCGACGACGTCGACACCGTCGGCCTGATTGGCGAGTCTGCGGAGGAGTTCGCGGATTCGGAGCTGGTCGGGTCCGATCCCGGACAGCGGATCGAGCGCCCCGCCGAGCACGTGATATCGCCCGTTGAACTCCTTGGTGCGCTCGATGGCGTGCACATCCTTGGGTTCCTCGACGACGCAGATGATCGTGGCGTCGCGACGCGCATCCGCGCAGATCCGACACAGACGGTTCGCCGACACGTTGCCGCACTCGGCGCAGAAGGTGACGTCGTCGCGCACCCGTCCGAGGGCCGCGATCAACCGGTCGATCTCGACGTTCTCGACGCCGAGCAGGTGGAACGCGATGCGCTGCGCACCCTTGGGACCGAGACCGGGCTGTTTGGCCAGCTCGTCGATCAGGTCCTGGATCGGTCCCTCGTACATCGGCGGTCGTTCCTCGTGGTGCGGTCGTGTCCGGCATCGCAATCGTCGTCACCCTGACACCCGTCGTCGGTGCCTGGTGACAGGTGTCGCTAGCCGCCCAGTCCGGGCAGTCCTCCGCCGAGACCTCCGGCGAGCGGTCCCATCTTCTCCTGCGCGAGCGCCTCCCGCTTGGTCGAGAGATCCGACAGTGCGCCCAAGACCAGGTCCTGCAGCGTCTCGATGTCGTCGGGGTCGACCACCTTGGGATCGATGGTGACCGCGGTGACCTCGCCCGTGCCGTTGCCGGTCACCGTCACGAGGCCGTTGCCCGCGGTACCGGTCACCTCGGCTGCCGCGATCTCGTTCTGCGCGCTGAGCAGCTTCTCCTGCATCTGCTGCGCCTGTGCGAGCAGCCCGGCCATCGGGTTCTCGCCGTCGCCGCCCCCACCGAAGAGAGCACTGGGATCGAAAGGTTGGGTCACGATGACCAGGGTAGTCGGCGCATCATCGCAGCAGGCGATCGACATGCTCGGCGATCTCCTCGACGGTGACGTCCGAGGTCGGGGTGACCTCGAAGGACAGCACCTCGTCGCCGAAGAGTCGCGCGGCCCGCCGGGTGAGCGCGAACTCGAACACCCCGTCCCGCCGACGCCACTGGGTGATGCCCCCGTAGACGGGAGCGCTGGCGCCGGTGGTGACGCAGTACTCGTCCGCGCGCGGTCCGCCCACGAGGTCGCGCTGGATCTGGAAGCAGGCCGACGATTCGTCGTCGATGAACACGATCGCCTCGCATCCGAGGTCGGGATGCCGTTCATAGGACGCCAGGATCATGTCGGGCACCGCCGGTCGGGGGTCGGCCGTCGGGTAGCGGTCATGGCCCACAGGCTATCGGCTGCGTCCACCAGCAGCGTCCGGTGCGCCGACGACGTCGCGGACCGACCGGCTGCTGACGAACCGACGGTCCTGGCCCGACAGCGGGTCGACAAAGGCGAGGGTGTGTGCGACGAGTCGGAGCGGGGCGGAGAAATCGCCGTGATCGGGACGCTCGGCCAGGTCGGGTCTGATGTCCGGATAGAGCGGGTCACCGACGATGCCTACCCCGAGCCCGGCCATGTGCATCCGCAGCTGGTGGGTGCGACCAGTGTGTGGCGTGAGGCGGTACTCGGTTCCGTCGTCGGTCGCGTCGAGCGGGGTGATCTCGCTGATCGCATTGACCTCTCCGTCGACGACCCGAGCACGCAGGTCACCCGCGGTCTTCACGATCCGGTTGCGCACGGTCATCGTCGAGGTGTCGGGTCCGGTCGGCGCCGGCGCGAGTGCCCGGTACTCCTTGTGCACCCGACGGTCGGCGAAGAGCTGCTGGTAGGCGGACCGGACCTCCGGGCGCAGGGTGCACAGCAGCACCCCGGCGGTGAGTCGGTCGAGTCGGTGGGCGGGCGAGACGGTGGTGCTGCCCAGCGACCGTCGGAGCCGCACGAGAGCGCTCTCGGCGACGTGTCGCCCCCGCGGCATCGTGGCGAGGAAATGCGGCTTGTCGACCACGACGATGTCGTCGTCCCGGTACAGGATCGGCAGGTCGAACGGGATGGGTACCTCGTCCGGCACGTCCCGATACAGGTAGACCGACGAGTTCAGCCGGGCCGGGTCGTCGATGTGGACCGGCCGCCCGTCGGCATCGACGAGTTCGCCACGGTCGGCGCGGTCACGCAGGTCGCGGTCGGACAGATCCGCAAGCGACGCCGTCGCACGCAGGCACTCGCCGATGGTCGACTCCGGTCCGGCACGGAGCACCACTCGCGTGGCGTCGATGCCGTCCCGGATCGGTAGTGGTGAAGCGCGGCGCCGGCGCGCCCGTCGGGTCAGTTCTCGAGACGCTTCTTGAGGTTGCCGAGCAGCTCGGCCTGAATCCGGTTGAGGCCCTTCGGCGCGAAGGTCCGTTCGAAGAACCCGCCGATGCCACCGGCACCGGCCCAGGTCGTGGTGGTGGTGACGCGGCTTCCCGCTCCGGCCGACGCCACCGTGTACGTGGTCACCAGGGTGGAGTTCTGGTCCTTCTCGGTGATGGTGTCGGGCACCACGCTGACGGTCGCCCGGATGTCGCGCTGACGCTTGGACGTCGCCTGCAGGATCCAGTGCACGACCGTGCCGTCGCCGTTGCCGCCGCTCTCCACGCGGTAGTCGCGGTACTGCTCCGGCAGGATCGCCGGGCGCACCTGCTCGTAGTCGGCGAGTGCGGCCACCACGGCATCGGGTGTCGCGGCGATCTCGATCGTCTGGGTTGCGGAAACCTGGCCCACGGGTGCCTCTCCTTCAACAACGCAATTGGCGGGTGCCCTGCTCAGGACCTAGGCTAGCCAAGTGAGTTCCGCAGGGTCGGAGATGGGTACGCGGGCATTCGAGCAGGGTGTCGAGCGGCTGTTGAGCAGCTACCGCGCCATCCCGCCACATGCCACTGTCCGTTTGGCGAAGAAAACCTCGAATCTGTTCCGCAAGCGGGCAGCCAACCCTCACCCCGGACTCGACGTCTCGGGTCTGGGCCGCGTCATCTCCGTGGACCCCGAGGCGAAGACCGCCGACGTGGCCGGCATGTGCACTTACGAGAACCTGGTCGCCGCGACCCTTCCCTACGGCCTGGCCCCGACCGTCGTCCCGCAGTTGAAGACGATCACCCTCGGTGGTGCGGTGACCGGACTCGGCATCGAGAGCACCTCGTTCCGAGCCGGTCTGCCCCACGAGGCGGTTCTCGAGATCGACATCCTGACCGGCGACGGCGAGATCGTCACCGCGACTCCGACCAACGAATATGCCGACCTGTTCTTCGGCTTCCCCAATTCGTATGGGACGCTCGGCTATTCGGTCCGCTTGAAGATCGCCCTGGAGGCGGTGCCACCGTTTGTCGCGTTGCGGCACATCCGTTTCGACGACCTCGCGACGCTGCAGTCGACGATGGCACGGATCGCGGAGGACGCCACCTACGACGGCGAACGGGTCGACTACCTCGACGGGGTCGTGTTCACCGCGAACGAGTCGTACCTGACGTTGGGCCGCCAGACCGACGAGACCGGACCGGTCAGCGACTACACCGGGATGGACATCTTCTATCGGTCGATCCAGCACGATGCGGCGTCGAGCCCCAAGCGCGATCGGCTCACCATCCACGACTATCTGTGGCGATGGGACACCGACTGGTTCTGGTGCTCGCGCGCATTCGGCGCACAGAACCCCCGCATCCGACGGTGGTGGCCGAAGCGACTGCTGCGCAGCAGTTTCTACTGGAAGCTGATCGGTTACGACCATCGGTACGACATCGCCGATCGCCTGAACAAGCGCAAGGGCCTCCCGGCGAACGAGCGTGTCGTCCAGGACATCGAGGTCCCGATCGAGAACACCACGGCCTATCTCGAGTGGTTCCTCGAGAACGTGCCGATCGAGCCGATCTGGCTGTGCCCGTTGCGTCTCCGCGAGCCGGCAGCCACCGACGGCACCTCGACCATCTCGAGTGCGCGACGCCCGTGGCCGCTGTATCCGCTGGAGCCGCATCGCACCTACGTGAACGTCGGCTTCTGGTCGGCGGTGCCGGTCACCCCCGGAGACCCGGGCCACACCAACAAACTCATCGAGCGGCGGGTCGCCGAACTCGACGGACACAAATCCCTCTACTCGGAGTCGTTCTACACGCCCGAGGAGTTCGACGACCTGTACGGCGGTGAGACCTATCGGCTGCTCAAGAAGCGGTACGACCCGAAGGGCCGTCTGCTGGACCTGTATTCGAAGGCGGTGAAGCGTCAATGACAACGTTCAAGGACAGTTCGGCCCCCGGCATCGGCGAGGCGAGTTCACACAAGTTGAACCTGGCCGAGATCTTCGAGGCCCTGGTCGGCGGGAATCTGTCGATCCGCATCACGGCGTACGATGGCAGTGCCGCCGGACCCGTCGATGCACCGTATGGCCTGAACCTCAAGACCCCTCGCGGCACCACCTATCTGGTGACCGCGCCCGGCGACCTCGGCCTGGCCCGCGCCTACGTGGCCGGCGACCTCGAATTGGTCGGCGCACATCCGGGCGATCCCTATGAAGCGCTCCGTGCGCTCGCAGGTGACCTCGAGTTCCATCGACCGTCGCCGCTCACTTTGGCGCACGTCGCGCGGTCGCTCGGGCTCGAGCACTTCAAGCCCATCGCACCGCCGCCCCAGGAGGCGGTCCCGCGCTGGCGTCGGTTCGCCGAGGGACTGCGGCACAGCAAGACTCGCGATGCCGAAGCCATCCACTACCACTACGACGTGTCGAACACCTTCTACGAGTGGGTGCTCGGACCGTCGATGACCTACACGTGTGCGGTGTACCCCGAGCTGGAGGCGACGCTCGAGGCCGCGCAGGAGAACAAGTACCGCCTGATCTACGACAAGCTGCGACTCAAGCCGGGTGATCGTCTGCTCGACATCGGTTGCGGCTGGGGCGGAATGGTCCGTTACGCGGCGCGTCGCGGCGTGCACGTGATCGGTGCGACGTTGTCGGCCGAACAGGCCGAGTGGGCACAGAAGGCGATCGCCGAAGAGGGGCTCAGCGACCTCGCCGAGGTGCGGCACAGCGACTACCGCGACGTCCGGGAGTCGAACTTCGACGCTGTCTCCTCGATCGGTCTCACCGAACACATCGGTGTGCACAACTACCCCGCGTACTTCACGTTCGCTCGCGAGAAACTGCGTGTCGGCGGAATGTTGTTGAACCACTGCATCACCCGGCCGGACAATGCGCGCAAGAACAAGGCCGGCTCGTTCATCGACCGCTACGTGTTCCCCGACGGTGAGCTGACCGGGTCGGGCAAGATCATCTCCAAGCTGCAGGACATCGGCGGCATGGAGGTCGTGCACGAGGAGAACTTCCGCGACCACTACGCGCTGACGCTGCGCGACTGGAACAAGAATCTTGTCGAGCACTGGGACGAGGCGGTCGACGAAGTCGGTGAGGGCACCGCGCGCTTGTGGGGTCTCTACATGGCCGGCTGCCGAATCGGATTCGAGCGCAACATCATCCAGCTGCATCACGTTCTGGCGACGAAGCTCGACCCCAAGGGCGGGAGCGATCTCCCCCTCCGCCCCTGGTGGGACGCCTGATCCACCAACTGTTGTTCTTCCCCGCCTCGGGCTCGTCCTCGTGCTCGTGAGATCGGGGTCGGGGCGGGTTGTGCGCCCGGTTCTCGCGCCGCGTTCCTGACGCCCCGTTCCTCGCGCCCCGTTCTTGACCAAAAACTGCTGCTGAGCGCGGAGTCACGTGGATATTGCACACGGTTCACCGGTGGACAGCAGATTGTGGTCACGCTGGTGGCCGGGGAGTCCTTGCCACCAGGCGCCAGGCGGGTTCCTGACCAAAAACTGCCGCCCAGCGCGGAGTCGCGTGGATATTGCACACGACACACCGCTGGACAGCAGATTGTGGTCACGCCGACGGCCGGGAGTCCTTGCCACCAGACCGTCGGGCGGGCCCCCGACCAAAAACTGCTGCTGAGCGCAGAGCCGCGTGGATATTGCACACGACACACCGGTGGACAGCAGATTGTGGTCACGCAGACGGCCGGAGACGCCCTCATGACATCGACCCGACAGAATCCCAGCATCTACTCGAGCGGACGAGCTCCCAGCTCGTTCTGCAGGAGCTCCATCGCGAGCTTGTCCGGGTCGAGCCGGGACTCCGACCGCGAGGAATGCGCATCGGCGATCATCTCGTCGCGCTCGGCGTCGGAGATCTCGTCATCGGATCGTGGGGGTTCCGGAGCAGGCTCCTCGGGCTCGGGCGGCACGTCTGAGCCCGACCCGACCGGGGAGTTCTCCCGGTTGCCCTGACCGTTCGCACGGCTCGGTCGCGAGAAGGTCGGCCGGCGCTGCGCGGGCTGCGACGGTCCACCGCCGGTCGCCGACGGAGGCGGCGTCGCCCCTGGGGCAGCATGGATGGTTCGTACGTCGAGGTCGGTACCGAACACGTCGCGCAGAGCATCACGCACGATGGTGACCGCGTGATCGGACGACAGTCGCCCGACGAGCACCTCGACCGGGTGCGACAACACCACCGTGTTGTCCTGCAGGTCGAACACGACGGCGGCCGACAACATCGGCTCCAGACTCTTCGACCGCTCGCGGACCGCGGCACGCACCTCCTGGAAACGCGTGCGCAGGGTGTCGACGTCGAGACCGCTTGTTGCAGAGGCAGGTTCCGGAACCGGTTCGGGCTCGGATCGCGGAGCCGGGGTGTGGTCCTCCGGCGGCGCCTCATAGTCGTCGGCGGGCTCGTCGGGCAGTGGGATGTCGTCGGGCAGTGGGATGTCGTCCGCCGTCGTCGACGCCGGCCGTGCAGTCCGACGCGCAGGCGGCTCGGGCGCAGTGGGCGTCCCACCCCCGCGGATCGGCATCGGCCGACGTTCGGCCGGGATCTCGTCCGGCACAGCGCGAGACGTGGCCTCTACAGCGGGCGCCTCGGGCGCCGCCATCGACGACTCCGAATCCGGGCGCGAATCACCCACCGCACCGGTCGGTTCCGCCACCTCCGGCTCGACGACCGGCAGAGGCTCTGGTTCCCGATCTGCCACCGCAGCCTCGGTCACCGGTTCCGGAACCGCATCGACAACTGCCGGCGGCGCGGGCGTAGGCTCCGGCGGCGCCTGCGACACGTCGGCCGCGGTCGCCGACGGCTCGTCATCCCACGGCACATCGACCGGCTCCGCGGGAGCCTCCGGAGTCACGCTGCCGGGCGCCGACGGTTCAGAACCCTCCGACGGTTCGGGAGCCTCGACTTCGAGTTCCGGAGTCGGTGCGGGATTCTCGACCCGTGCCACATCCGGTGCGGGCGCGGCCTTCTCGGCATCGGCAACTGCCTGCGCCGCCTCAGCGGCCTTGCGCTGCGATGGTCGGACGAACTTCGGCGCCGCCTCCGGTTCGGCGGGCGTCGTCGCTGTCGTCGATGATCGCGCGGACGCGCCGCCACCACC
Source organism: Gordonia soli NBRC 108243 (assembly GCF_000334455.1). GTDB lineage: Bacteria > Actinomycetota > Actinomycetes > Mycobacteriales > Mycobacteriaceae > Gordonia > Gordonia soli. Next base: position 18,376 of record NZ_BANX01000006.1, on the reverse strand, counting down.
GGCAACGCTCGGTGCACCTGATTCGAGGCGCTCGACCCTCTGCAACAGCGCAGCATCGTCAGAGCTGGCGGCAGGCAGGAGCATCCGCGCGCACATGACCTCGAGCAGGAGCCGCGGCGACGTCGTCCCGCGCATCTCCCCGAGCGCGGCGTGCACGATCTCGGCGAACCGGGTCAGCGACGCGAGACCGAGCGCCTCGATCTGCGCCTGCATCCGCGCGAGCTGATCGCCGGGCGCCTCCACGAGACCGCGGTCGGCGGCCTCGGGCACGGCCTGCAGCAGGATCAGGTCGCGCAACCGCTCGAGCAGGTCGATGGCGAATCGCCGCGGATCGTGACCCGCATCGACCACGCGCTCGACGGTGCCGAACAGGGTCCCGCCGTCGCCTGCGGCCAGCGCGTCGATGGCGTCGTCGATGAGGGCGATGTCGGTGACACCCAGCAACGAGAGTGCGCGGTCGTAGGTGACCCCGGCCGCGTCGGCTCCGGCCAGCAACTGGTCGAGGATGCTCAGCGAGTCACGGGGCGAACCGCCTCCGGCCCGGATGACCAGCGGGAACACATCTGCGGCGACGGTCACCCCCTCCTGCTGGCAGATCTTCTCCAGCAGTCCACGCATGACCGGAGGAGCCAGCAGCCGGAACGGGTAGTGATGCGTTCGGGAGCGGATGGTCGGGAGGACCTTCTCCGGTTCGGTCGTCGCGAACACGAAGATGAGGTGCTCCGGCGGCTCCTCGACGATCTTGAGGAGCGCGTTGAAACCCGCCGTCGTGACCATGTGGGCTTCGTCGACGATGAAGACGCGATAGCGCGATTCCGACGGCGCATAGAACGCCCGGTCACGGAGTTCACGGGTATCGTCGACGCCACCGTGGCTGGCCGCGTCGAGCTCGATGACGTCGAGGTTGCCGGGGCCGCCGGGCGCCAGTGCGACACACGACGAGCACGTGCCGCAGGGCGTCGACGTCGGGCCCTTCTCACAGTTGAGAGAGCGCGCCAAGATGCGGGCCGACGACGTCTTGCCACATCCGCGGGGTCCGGAGAACAGATAGGCGTGGTTGATCCGGCCGGAGTCGAGTGCGCGACTCAGCGGGTCGGTGACGTGCTCCTGACCCACGACGTCGGCGAAGCGTGCCGGGCGATAGGTGCGATACAGAGCCACGCGTCGAGAGTACCGGCGTGGGCGGACATCCGATCGCCGTCCCCCACACCCCCGAACAGCGCGCGCAGACGAGTCCGTGACGGGCCGTGGACGGTCGTCGACCTGCCGGGTTCAGCTGGTCACGAGCGCCAGGACCGGACGCGATCTGTCCAGGTCAGCGGACTGCGTGTCGAGTCGTCCACCCTGTCGGCATCGGCCGATCCGCCGTCGGCGACCGCGCCGACCTCCGGGATCGGACGTCGCCGGTAGACGACGATCGTCGCGATCGCGACCCCGAGGAAGACGAAGTTGTACGGAAAGTAGGTGAACCAGCGCAGCCACCCGATCCCGGTCTTGAAGAACAGCCCGACGAGATAGGCGTCGGGCACGGTACGCGTCACGAACCAGAAGGGGTAGTTGAAGTAGGTCCGCCACGCGAGGGTGACCAGCATCCCCGCAACCAGACCGGCCCCGACCAGCGTCCGCTGTCGGACCGGCCGCGAGAGGTCGAGCAACAGGTGGACCGCGATCACGATCAACGGGACGAACCAGACCCAATGGTGTCCCCAGGACATCGGCGACACCACGCACGACGTCATGCCGACCAGGGTGATCGCCAGCAGCTCCTGCCCGTGTCGGTGGGCCAGCATCGCGGCGTACATGCCGAGTCCGATGCCCAGCAGCGCGAGCGCACCCCAGGCGAACACGTTGGGGCTGTCACTGTGCAGCAGATTGGCCAGGAGTCCACGCAGCGACTGGTTCCCGGGCGTCTGCGGGACGCCCACTCGATCCGAGTCGAACAGCTTCCCGGTCCAGTACGACCACGATTCCCGCGGGAACAGCACGACCCCGACAGTCATCGTCGCGACGAATCCGGCGGCGACTCCCGCAAGGGTGCGCCAGCGCTTCAACAGTGCCAGGTAGAGGACGAAGATCAACGGCGTCAACTTGATCCCCGCGGCGATGCCGACCCCCGCACCGCGACCGCGAGCGCCGTCGGGCCGGAGGAGATCGGCGCAGATGAGCCACATCAGGAAGACGTTGATCTGGCCGTACCAGATCGTGGTCCGCACCGGCTCGATCAACATCGCGACCGCGACGAGCGCGAGCCCGACAGCGCGCAGCGGCCAGGTGACCTGGCGTCCGAGGCTGCGGAAGCCGATTATGATCACGAGGTACAGAGCGACGAATATGCCTGCGCTCCAGATGATCCGGGCGGCACCGAAGGAGACCCAGGTGAACGGCGTGAACAGGATGATCGAGATCGGCGCGTACGTGTAGTCCATCTGGCCGAGCAGTTTGGCGTCGTACAGGTTGCCGCCGTCGAGGACGGTACGCGCACCCTCGCGGTAGACGTCCAGGTCGAGCTGGTTGTCGAAGAGCCCCCAGAACGGGGTGGTGTACGGCACGATGACGTCCTGCAGCCACAGTGCCAGCAGCATCACCACCACCGCCGCCGCAGCGGTGAGTCCCGGTCTCCTCAGCTTCACGGTTCGCGGGACGTCACATGCGGCACGAGCGGAGTCGGCTCACGACTCGTGCGAAGCCGACAACGTCTCCGTCGCGGCCAACAGCACGCAGGTGGCGACCCCGTCCATGGCGGTGCGCAGATCCTCGGTCGCCGGGAAGGTCGGCGCCAGACGGATGTTGCGATCCAGCGGGTCGTTCTTGTACGGATACGCCGATCCGGCGCCCGTGAGCGCGATCCCGGCCTCCTTGGCCAGCTCGATGGTGCGCCGCGCGGCACCGTCGAGGACATCGAGGTTGATGAAATAGCCGCCCTCGGGCTGCGACCACGCCGCGACCTTGGAGTCGGCGAGTCGATCGTCGAGGATGTCGAGCACGAGGCGGAACTTGGGCGCCAGGATCTCGCGGTGACGGGCCATGTGGGCGCGCACGCCGTCGGCGTCACCGAAGAAGCGCGCATGGCGGAGTTGGTTGACCTTGTCCGGTCCGATCGTGGTCACCGACGCACGCTTGGTGTACCACTCGATGTTCTCCGCCGAGGATCCGAAGAACGCGACGCCGGCACCCGCGAAGGTGATCTTGGATGTCGATCCGAGGACGTAAACCCGGTTCGGGTTGCCCGCCTCGGCGGCCCAGTCGATGACCGGGAACGGCGTCGGCGCGGCGTCGACCAGGGTGTGCACCGCGTAGGCGTTGTCCCAATAGATCCGGAAGTCGTCGGCGGCGGGCATCTCCAGCAGCGCACGGGTGACGTCCTCGGAGAAGGTCACGCCGGTGGGGTTGGAGTAGGTCGGGACGGCCCACAGCCCCTTGATCGACGGGTCGCGCGCGGTGAGTGCGGCGCAGGCGTCGACGTCGGGGCCGTTGGGCAGCATCGGGACCGGGATCATCTCGATGCCGTACGACTCGGTGATGGCGAAGTGCCGGTCGTAGCCCGGCGCGGGACACAGGAACTTGATCGGCCCGGCGCTCCACGGCTGCGCGGAGTCGGGCGTGCCGGCGAGCAGACCGAACGTGGTGAGGTCGTGCATGAGTTCGAGGCTCGAGTTGCCGGCTGCGATGAGGTTGGCCGGATCGACCCCGAGGAGTTCGCCGAAGATGGCGCGGATCTCCGGCAGGCCGGTGATGCCGCCGTAGTTGCGGGTGTCGGTGCCCGCGGCGTCGCGGAAGTCGTCGGCGCCCGGCAGGCTCAGGAGACCGTTGGAGAGGTCGAGTTGCTCGGGCGCAGGCTTGCCGCGGGTCAGATCGAGGCTCAGCCCGGCCGAACGCAATTCGTCGTATAGCTTGCGCAGGTCCTGCTGGGTGGCCTGGAGTTGGTCAGCACTCATCGAATGGAAATTCAACTGGAGACCTCTCGCAATGACCCCGGAGATGCGGTGTTGGTAGGGGACCCCGCGCACCCGAGAGAGCCCGTTGACCCTTGCTGCCTTCCGGCCCTGGGGGAGTTCACAGGATGCACGCCGCGCGGGATCCGTTGTCGAGTGTAACGGTCAGCCCCGGTCTGGGAGAAAACCGGGCCTGCAGTCCGGCAAACACCGACGTCGGAGATGTCGGGTTGGGGCCTGCCAGCGGACACAAAATCTGTACGTGGGAGTGCCGCCATCGACATATGGTCGTCTGTCGGCCTCGGGTGTACAGATTTTGGTCACGGCTTTTCGACGCGGGGAACGGGGATCGCACGCGGCAGGGCTGCGACACGCGGCGGGGCGACGACTCGTGGCAAGGGCGACGACCGAGTCGCGACGTGCGCACCGACCCGCATTTTGGGCGCGACCGGGGTCCACGGTTATCATCGCGTCGGAGGATTCGCCTAGTGGCCTATGGCGCTCGCCTGGAACGCGGGTTGGGTTAACAGCCCTCAGGGGTTCGAATCCCCTATCCTCCGCCAGATGGTCGTTGTTTGAACCCGGCGCACGTTGGATGCGCCGGGTTCGGACAACGCAGTGCCCGCCCGGCCCTGATTTTGGAGAGGCCACGACCCGACATCGACGCCGTCACCTGCGGTCGGCAGTTGTCGTCGTCCGACGTCTCCGGCCGCCGGTGGCGTCACACGATCAGTCGAGGCCACCCGCGCGAGCTGTCCGTCACGCCACCGGATTGTCGACGGATGACACGGTTGCAGCGGTTCGCCCTCCGTTGCCGACCAACCGGACCGCGTCGGCGAGGATCTGCTCGTAGTCTCGGACGTCGAATTCGTAGGGCAGTTCCAGACGGAGTTCGGTGACCGGCCCGGAATGAGGGGTGAACGCCGGGTCGGCAGCAAGTCGCTCCGCGATCTCATCGATCGGCCCCACGAGATCCTCGGCGAACAGGACGCGGCGTTCGCCGTGCACAGTGCGGGTGCGTTCATATCTCGAGCGCTCGTAGGCGCGGTAGCGCTTCACGGTCGCCCGGTCGGCACCGTCGGTCGGCACGATGACGCGACCGACGGCTGCCCTTTTGTCCGCACCACCGGCGACACGGAACGCGTCGATGAGTGCCGCCTGCACGGTGGAGAAACTCGGGACACCGCCTTCTGTGCCGCGATCGCCGGACGGTTCGTCGCCGAGCCCGGCGGCGGACACGATGTTGCCGGTGAGCAGATGCAGACCGGCCGACCCTGTCCACTGCGCGGAACGCAGACTCGTCACTCCGTACCACGACCGCGCGGCGAGGCCCGGGGTGTGTGGCTGCAGTCGTGGCCGCTGGATGTTGCCCGGCGACTCGATCGTCGTGTCCACGTCACCCAGATAGTCGCCGCGCAGGTGAGAAACAGTTCGCGCCACCCGCTCGTAACCGAGGTCATATGTGCGCCAGTCGCCGTCGAACACCAGGTCGGCGAGGAGATCCGCATGGGGCATGCCCGTGGAGAAGCCGGCCTGGATGCGACCACGCGCCAGCGCATCGGCGAGTGAGAGATCCTCGGCGAGACGGAATGGGTTCTCGTAACCGATCGGGATCACAGCGGTGCCCAACTCGATCGTCGACGTCCGTTGGGACGCCGCACCCAGGAACACCGCTGCCGACGAGATCCCGTGTTCCAGGTGGCGCTGCCGCACCCACGCCCCCCGATACCCCAGCCGTTCACCGAATTCGATCAGGCGGAGAGTGTCGTCCAACCCCGCCGACGGATCGGCGTCGGGATAGTTGCCAGGTGTGAGGAAAGCGATCGAATCGATGGCCACGGGTCAGAAGTTCGCCGTCGGGTTGATCTCCGATCTCGGCAGCGCGGACGAAGAGACCTTCCACTTCTCGAACAGCTTCTGATATTCGCCGCGCGCGATCAGGGTGTTGATCGCCTGGCTGATCGCCTTCGCGATCGGCGATCCCTTGGCGGTCACGAGACCGACCACGGTGGTGGAATATTCGCCGAGGAACGTGGTGCCCGGCACCTTGTCCACCAGGTATCGCAATGACAGCGTTGGGCCGAAGTAGGCGTCCACCCGATTGTTCTGCAGACTCAGGATGATGGCTCCCTGCTCATCGAGGTACTGCACGGTGTAGGGCGGCTTACCCTGTGACGTGCAGCGAGCCACTCCCTTCTCGAGGATCTGCTGGAATGTGGTTCCCGATCCCGTGACGATCTTCTTTCCGCACAGGTCCTCTAGGGTCGTGACTTTCGTGAGACCCGACCTGGATGAGCCGACGAAGGATTGCCCGTCGTTGAGGTAGGTGGCGAAGTCGACGACGTCCAGCCGCTGTTTGGTCACGCCGAAGTTGCCCTGCCCCACCTGATAGCGGCCGTTCTGCACGCCCGGGATGATCGTCGAGAACGTGCCCGTTTCCTGCTTCCACTTCACGCCCAGCGCTTTTGCCACGGCATTGCGCAGGTCGACATCCAGGCCGACGGGGTTGCCCTCGGGCACCTCACCACCGTGCGGCAGGTTGTTGATACCGGGATTGCGCACGGCCCCCAGGGTCAAGTCGGTGGTGCCCGGCGGCAGCAGTGCCCTCGCCGCGGGGTCGACCGCGATCGACGAGACCACGTCCTGAGTGGGGATCGGATACGACGAGGTGTCCGCCGCCGGGCCAGACGAGTCGCCACACGCGCCGAGAAGCGCCGTGACCGCGACGAGTGGTAGGGCAAGCATGGCGCGGCTGCGCATCGGTTCTCCTTGTGCTGGTGGGAATCGGTCGGGCTGGGCGATAGGGGTCAGCGCACGGCCGCGAGGAACTCTCGCGTGCGGTTGTGCCGCGCGTCGGCGAAGATCTGTTCGGGCCGACCGCTTTCCAACACGTGACCGCCATCGATGAAGAAGACGACGTCGGCGATGTCGCGGGCGAATCCGATCTCGTGGGTGACGACCACAAGGGTGAGCCCGGACTCGGCGAGATCTCGGATGACCGCCAGCACCTCGCCGACGAGTTCGGGGTCGAGCGCCGAGGTCGGTTCGTCGAACAGCACCACTTCGGGGCTCATCGCGAGGGTGCGCGCTATGGCGACTCGTTGCTGCTGACCACCGGACAGCTGTGACGGGTACGAGTCCTCGCGGCCGGACAGACCGACGCGCGCGAGTAGTTCTCGGGCGCGCACGACAGCGGCGTCACGCGGTACGCCCGTCGCGAGCGGACCTTCGGTGAGGTTCCCCAACACGGTGAAGTGCGGGAACAGATTGAACTGCTGAAAGACCATCCCGATGTTCCGACGCTGGCGGGCCACGTCGCGCGGATGCAGTTCGCGCAGCAGGGTGTCACCCCCTCGGCGACCGGATTCGCGGTAGCCGATGAGATCACCGTTCACCCGCACATAACCCGCATCGGGTTGTTCCAGGTGGTTGATGCATCGCAGGAGGGTGGACTTCCCAGAGCCTGATGGACCGAGGATGATCGCGACGTCCCCGGTGTCGACGTCCAGGTCGACCCCGCTCAACACCTCTCGACCGCCGTAGGACTTGGTCAGCCCGCGGACCTCGATCGCCGTCACTGCCCCACCGCCACAGGCGCCTTCGGACGATCGGAGGTGAATGGCCTCGGCCGCAGGCGAGCCGCCTCACGCAGGACGTCGACGAAGGGCCGCACGTCGCCACGACCGCGGCTGAACCGGCGCTCGATGAAGAATTGCCCCACCGCGAGCACCGTGGTGATCACGATGTACCAGATGCTCGCCACCAGGAGCAGCGGCATCACCTTGAAGTTCTGGTTGTAGACCAGTTGCACCGAGTACAGCAGGTCGGTCACCGCGATCACACTGACCAGAGAGGTGGACTTCAGCAGACCGATCACCAGATTGCCGGTGGCCGGGATGATCGCGGGCATCGCTTGTGGAAGCACGATGCGCCGGAAGATGCGCCGTGGACTCAGCCCCAGTGAACGCGCAGCTTCGGACTGGCCTGCGTCCACCGAGACCAACCCGCCGCGCACGATCTCGGCGGCGAAGGCCGCCACGTCGAGCGTCAGGGCGATGAATGCTGCGACCAACGGCCCGATGAGATGCGTGGTGTCGAAGGTGGCGAACGACGACCCGAATGGGACGCCCAGCGACAGTTGCGGATACAGCGACGCCAACTGGTACCAGAAGAGCAGCAGTACCAGCGGCGGCACCGACCGGACAATCCACACGAAACCGAACGAGACGGCCTTGAGCAGCGACCCAGCCCACAACCGCATGGCGGCCAATGCGATCCCGAAGACGAACCCGACCACGAAGGTGGCAACTGTGAGCCACACCGTGAGCCATAGCCCTTTGAGAACGGCCGCCTGCGTGAAGTAGTGCCCCACAGTGGGCCACTCGAATCGCTCATTGGTCAGCACGGTGTTCACCAGCATGGCCGTGAGCACCGCGATGACTGCGGCGGCCACCCATCGCCCGGGACGCCGCCGCGCGACGAGGCGCACGTGACCCACCGCCGTCGCGCTTGCGGCACTGGGTGTCCCGGCAGCGGTATCGCGTGTCGGTGAGGAGATCGTTGACGCCACGTTCCGCGACGGTAGGCCCGCGCCACGGTGCGGTGAAGGTTTTCACGCGCCGTGAATCGGATTCCTGCACGTTCGCCGGCGGCGGCGTACGTCCTTGCCGTCGTGGGCCGTTCCGGTCGGCGAAGCGTCGGCTCAGCGCCTAGTCGGGACCACAGTCACCTTTACCGTGGAGCACGTCCGAAGTGGATGCTTCGGGTGCTCGTCCTCGGTTCGGGGCGTGGCTCGACAATCGCCTGTTGCCCTTGGTGGCCTGGCGCGGGAAGGCCACTCCGGACCGTGACGGGTCGTTTCGGCTGCTGATTGAGATGTGTTCGCGAGCTTCTCGGAGTGAAGGTGTGCCGGCGAAACAACCCCTGACGAGGTGACCGCGTCCAAGCTGGGAGGTTCACGCGGTCGAAACGGTCCGGGTTGGAATCGATGTCGGTCGTCACGCACACCACGCCGCCGCGGTCGACGAAGCGATCGTGGACCGAGTGTCCGGGACCGACACTGTGGTGTGGGCGATCGACATGACCGCACCGGAATCGGCCCTGCTCCGAGGGGCACTGTTCAGCCGCGGCCAACACGTTCGCTATGTCCCTGGTCGCGTTGTGCACAACATGACCGGCGCGTTCGCCGGCGAGGGCACGACCGACGCTCGCGACGTGATGGTGATCGCTGCGGCCTCCGACGAAGAGATCTACGACCATCTGCGCGGTCATGGTGTTCGCCGGCCGACCATTCCGAAGATGATCGCCGAGGCGCGTGCCGCCGCGGCCGCGCAGACCGTCACCCTGCCGGGCGAGGCGACCACGGCTCGGCTGCTGCAGCAGGCAGCGGCCTCGCTGATGGTGCTGACTCGCCAGATCGCCGAGCTGGACGAACAGATCACCGAGGTCCCGAACCGAGAATCGGCGGTGCTGCTGGGGCGGTCGCCGCCGCATAAGGCCCTAGAGCAGTTGCGGTCTGCTGTCGGGGAAATACATGCGGCACTATGCCTGCATGGGTCGCATGTGTCTGTGGTTGATGTTCCTGGGTTGTGTCATCGGGCTGTTGGCAGCAGCACTGTTTGAGGGACTGACGGGACCGGGCGATGGCGAGTACCTCGTCATCGGGTCGTTCAATGGAGCGGATACCACTGTTTCAGAGCTGACGCGGTATGCGGTGATCGCTGTCGTGGGCACGGCCATGGGTGCACTCGGTGCAGGGATGCTGCACCTGACCGGTGCACAAGTGCAGCCACAGCGTCGTGTCGGGCTCACCGTGGCAGTCGGTCTTGCCGGTTGCGCGGTGGTAGTGCTACCCGTCATGGTTGCGGCGGCCACGGTATCGGACCTCCCCGACTGGCTTCACCCACTGGGGTTGTATGCGGTCTGTGGTGCAGTCGGCTACGGCCTCGCGATCGCAGCGGTGTCCGTGGCGTTGCGGATGGTCGGCGATCACGCAGCCCGGTCGACCGCCCGAGCCGTCGCCCTCGTGTTGCCGTTGGGTGTGCTGATCGCGACCGCTGTCGGAGTAGGTACAGCTTGGATGTTGGGCTTTTCCACTGTCACCTCGACATGGGTTGTCGTCACCGGCCTCGTCATCCTGATCCTCAGCGCCGCGTTCGCAGTGGCCCGTGGAATCGGATTGCGGCCGTAGCGACCGCTGTGACAGAACTGCTTCTCGCCTCAGAGGTGTGGGGCCGAGTTCCCTTCGGGGCGGTCAGGACGGCGTGGATGGTTGGTGTTGCCGGAGCATGGCTGCTTCGAGGGTTCCGGTCTGGGGGTCGATCACCAGATTCCAGTGTCCGCCGAGGATTTGGACGTGTCCGTACTGGCACAGTCCTTCACGGGAAGTTGCGGCGAGGTAGTCCTCGACTCCGACGCGTAGTTCGTTGGGGGTTGGGTCGAGCGCTTCAGTGAATTCGTGCAGCGTGGCCCGTGGCGACTCGTAGAGGACCAAGGATGGGTTGTCTAGGTCAGATAGTTCCTCGGCGAAACGGGCCAGCGCAGGGGTCGACTGATTGGTGGCACTGAGGGCGATGAGTTCGTCGCGCTGCAGGATCGCGACGTGTGGTGGAGAGGGCGGAAAGCCGCGAAAGACTCCGTCGTCGTCGACGGCGTCGGCGAAGTCACGAAAGTCCATGTTGGCAATCGAAAGATTGTTTTCGACCGACTGCATCTGTGCGGGCACGACACGGAACGTTCGGCCGGGTTCGTGATCGAAGACAGTACGTCCGCAGTCGACTACCAGGATGGCCATCTCGGGGTCGCTCATGGTGGTCGTGTCGGCGATGAACGCGTAGTAGGGCGGGTTCTCCTCGCCGATGCGGTTGAGCAGGTCGTCGACAGTCAGGCCGTCGTTATCGGGATGGTCGATGCAGGTGAGCCCGGCCTGGAAGGTGGAATCGTCGTCGAAATCGCTGTGTACAGGCTTTAGAGCCGCCAGCGCGACTTCGCGCCAGCGTTGATCGTTGCTGAAGTCTGTGCGCACGAGAAGCGACGCGCCACCGCTACCACGCGGGTGTAGGTAGTCGTCGAGGTTGCGGCCTGTGCCGAGGGTTGCGACGATCTCAGCCTCATCCGCGGCCTGTTGACGCGCGGTGGTTGCGTCCCGAATGTCGCCGATGTTCCCGGGCGGATCGGGCAGTACCACTCCAGCGAGGACGCGTTCGGCTTCCTCGGTGGATATCTCGTTGTAGGAACGCAGTTCGACTGTCCACGGGCCGTTCGGGGTGCGTGCTCGGGGTGAGTACAGCTCCATCGAGAACCCCACTTCGGGCTCTCCGAGCGCGGTCAGCCAGCGGCGGACACCGAACTGTGTTGACGTTGCCGACACCGTCACACCCAGGGCACCCGACATCGGGTCACCTTCGGTCGGCGAGACGGTGACCTCTGTCGGCACCCACGTGACGCGGGTCGGCGGCATCTCCGTCAGTTCCTGCATTCTTTGTTCATACTCGAGCTGCTCGGGAGACTGGAGATGGTCCTCGAACTCGAGGGTCACGCCCTCCCACGAGAACAGCGCAGGGTCGAAATCCTCGTCCAGTACCGGCGATTCCATCTGCACCCACTGCTCGCCCTGACTCCATGAGAGCGTCATCCCCAACTCGGCGTCGAGAACGATACTGACCGTTGGACCGCCGTAGGAGTCGTCGAACTCCACCTCCCAGCCCTGCCGGCCTCGGACCTCGGTCTCGGCCAGGTGCTTCGGTTCACCGAACCGCGGCGGTTGTCCCGTCAGCTCCGCTGGTGCCCACATGCGGTAAGCGGTGAACAACACCATCGGCGACACACCCGCTACTGCGACAAGGCGGTTCGGGTACTTCGCGGTGTGTACAGCGACACCGTCCTCGCCGAATCGGTACTCGTCAGTGGCGTTCTCAATGTAGACGGGTGAACCATCCGAGTTCTCCATGCGCCATGACGTGGGCGGACCGAACCACACGAAGCTGGCAGTTCCGTCACTGGAATACACGGTGCCACGGGCCGTTCGACCCGCCGTGCTGTAGGACAACCCCCGAATCTGCGGCCACGACGTCATGCCCACCAACTTATCCGCCGACGCTGATCGCTTGTCAGCGAACGCTGTCGCCGCATGTCGTTGCCTTGCGTTCCCGCATTGAGATCCACGAGAAACGATGGCTTCGCCGTGTCCGTAATCCGGTGGTCGATGATGCGCAACGGCCAAGCGGCGATCCGCAGGTCGGTCCTGGTTGCTCTCACACTTGACCTACGGCGCAGCCAGTGTCCCCATGGGGCGCGCATATGCCCTTTCGACCTCCGGGCGCAGGCGTGCGTCGTCAATGATCTTCTGGCTGTTCGAGGTCCACTGCGCAGTGACGAGCGGCAAGAAATAGGTCGCCGGTGCGCCGAGGATGTACGTCGCGTTGCCGTCCCGAAAGGTCTTGTTGGCGGGATCGTCGAGACCGATCATGCTGTAGTCGTTGTGCACCGGATTGAGCTCGCCTCTGCCCGCGACAGTGTTGGCTGCGCTGCGGTTCCGCCTCGCAGTGTCGTTGATCCGAGCCTTGTTCGGCGCATCTGCCCAGTAATCATACTGTCGTGAAACGACTTTCACGGTGTACCTGGTGTCATCCGGGAAATTGTTACCGCCGTAGTCCGCGCTGCAGCCACCCTGGTTCGCACATCCGTTGTACTTGCCTTCGAGGTCGCCGGTCAGCACGAAGGTCACCGATGACGGATCGATGTCACTGGTGGGTCCGTACGTGCGCAGCCAGTCGTCTTGGACCTGCGCGCCCTGGCTGTGTCCGACGACGATCTTGCGTCCTGGGATCGCATGCAGCATCTCGTTGAGCTTGTCGCGCCCGCGATGGGTGTTGGTCGCTCCGGGGAAGTTGTTGTAGGGCACCTTGACGACCTGGTTAGGCGCGGCGAACAGCTCGCCCCTGAGCCAGTCGGTCGGCAGATCTCGGAAGGCCGGCGCGACTGTCAGGACCGTCGCACCACCCGGCGCGGGCGCAGCACGCGCCGTCGTCGGGGGCACAGCGATCGCCCCGAGGGTCAGCACGAGAGCACAGAGCACAGCCGCTTGACCCCTCATGGCTTCACCCCTCTCGGAGTTCGTCATCGATGGTCACCACCATAGGCACCCAGGGTCGCCCACGTGCCGTTTCGCGATCCTCGATACCCAGACATCGCGACCTGCCCACGCGGCGATCAGTTCCATCTCCGCCACAATCGATGTCGCACAACGGCGCGAGAGCCTCCGACACCCACTCGACACTCGAGTCCGGGTGCGGTGATCCATCGGCGCACGAGGCCGAGCAATCGCCCGTCAGTGACGGTATTCACTATTCAGCATTGTAAATGCATTATCGTGTACCGTCAGCACCGGCGCGGCGGCCCTGCCCCCGTAAGTCCAGCGCCCCGGCTGGCAGGTGATCCCCCCGGTCCGCGGCTGGACCGCCGCGCCCCAATCTTCTCAGCGCGAGTCGACACCTGTCAGAAGCGCATCGAGCGCAGAGCCTCCAGGAACGATCCGCTGCCGAGCAGCGCCACGGCACCCAGGATCAGCAACGCGCCCGGCCCGAGACCGACCAGTGTCTTCATGAAGCCCGACAGCTCGGCGTCGGCGCCAGGGATCGGCGCGGCGAGCACCGAGTGAGTGCCGTCGGTGGTCGATGCCGGGGCATCGACGCTCGGTTCGGCGGCCACGACTGCAGGCGCCGCAGCGTGGTTCGCCGGGCCCCGACTGCGAGGTCCGGCCGGCGCATCGCCACCGGCGGGACCCGCCGGGCCGGCACCGGGAGCCGCGACGGCAGCGGGAGGCGCCGCTGCAACAGGAGGTGCTGCCGCAACAGGAGGTGCAAGGGGTGCGCCGACGGTCGGGACGGGGCCTGAACCGGTCGCTCCCGGCGACGAGCCACCGGATGAGTTACCCGACGTACCGCCACCACCGGAACCGCCACCACCGCCGGACCCACCACTCGGCAGGGTGGTCGTGGTGGAGGGGCTCAGGGTCGGTACGTGTGGCAGAACGCCGCCTCCGTTGCCACCGGACGTGGTCGTCGTCGTCTCGGTGGAGGTCTCGGTCGACGTCTCCGGAGTGGTGGGCTCGCTGGTGGCGGGCTCGCTCGTGGTGTCGCCGGTGTCGCCCGGCTCGGTCGTCTCCGGATCGCTGGTGGCAGGACCGGTGGGTTCGACGGGATCGGTCACGCCCCCGGTCGGCTCTCCGGTGCCATCCTGGTCGCCGGAGTCGTGATCGTCAGAGTCATGATCATGTCCGTGATGACCGCCGTGATGTCCACCGCCCCAGCCGTGGCCACCACCCCAGCTGTGGCCGGTGTGAGAAGAGTCATCGCCGGACGTTCCGCCCCACGATGTGCCGCCAGACGTCGACCCACCGGAATCACCCGAGGACGACCCGTCGGACTCCGAGTCGCCCGATTGCGAGCCACCCGATGACGACCCGTCCGACTGCGAACCACCGGACTCCGAGCCACCCGATGAGGAACCATCAGATGACGCCCCGTCCGAGTCCGATCCTCCCGACTGCGAACCCTCCGAGGACGACCCACCGGAATCCGAACCACCCGACGGTGTCGCGGCACCGATACCCGCGCTGACCAGCAGCGCACCGACGGTCAGGACAGCCAGGAGCAGCGCGGCCAGCGGGCCGCGCCTGCGGCGTTGCCGTGGCTCGATGCGATGTGTCATCAGGCCCCCCGTCGGCGCCACTCGTGCGGCGCATGCTGTCCGACTCGTCTGTCTCGCGCCGACTGTCGACGACGCGTGGTCACTTACCGGCGGAGCTCGCGATCGATGCATCCCCACCCCGGGACGCGAGCCAGCGGCCGAACGTCCGCACCGGTGATACGCACGAACAACGCAGGCGGATGACTTCGGATGCTACCGCGCTTTCCGGAAACCTTTTGCAAGGGGTGTTTAATGGTTGCAAGCAAATGTTTGACGGCCGGGGGGCTGAAGTATGACCACACGAGATCCCGATGCGCCCGCATCCGACGCGGGCGAGCACACAGATTCACCGTCCGCCGGCGGAACCGAGGCGTCGACTCCCGACGCCGGTTTGTTCGCTCGCCGACTCGAGGAACTGTTCCGCTCGGTCCCGGGCCCCAACGGGCGCGCCTACAGCGCCAAGTCCATCGCGGCACGGTCAACCGAGCGCGGATACCGACTGGGCGAGTCGTATCTCAGCCAGTTGCGGTCGGGAAAGGCCAAGTCGCCGTCCTTCCGCACGGTCGAGGGCATCGCTGCCGCGTTCAACGTCGACGTCCACTACTTCCTGGAGGATCGGGAGGCCACGTCCACCCGCGGCGACATCGATCTCATGCGCCTCCAGGCCGACACCGACGTCCAACTCGCGGCTTTCCGACTCGCCGGCCTCTCGACCGAGTCGGCGACCGTGGTCAACGAGTTGATCCGGGTGTTGCGTCAGCAGCAGGGCCTACCCGACGAGTTCGGCGGCGACGAAGCCGCCGGTGTCGCGGGCGACGGACCGCAGAACGGCTGATCTCCGCCCATGCTGTTCACGTCCACCGAACGCCGACTCCGCGCGCTCTGCCGGGACGCCCTACAGGGTCTCGATCTCGATCTGCCGCTCGATGTCGAGCAATTGTGCGATCGGTACGGCGCGCGCCGGGGCCGACCCATCACGCTGCTCGCCCATCCTCTACCGGTCGGCATGCCCAACGGGGTCTGGCTCGCTGCGACCGACGCCGACTACTTCTTCTACCAGGCGAACACCTCGCGGCTGCATCGTGATCAGATCATCATCCACGAGTTCGGCCATCTGATCGCGGGCCACCAGATGCTCGGACAGCTCGATGCAAGTGCTCTCGCCGGCGTGACCGGCGAGCAGTCCGACGACGCCCTTCGGCGCACGTGCTACTCGGACCAGCGAGAATGGGAGGCGGAGATGCTCGCCTCGCTGATCCTGAGCTGGGCGGGCGATGCGAACGGGACGATCGGGACCACTCCGAGTCACGATGGCCTCCGCGGCCTGCAACGGACTCTGGGCGGTCATCGGGGATGGCTGTGATGCGGATACGCGGGCGAGAACTGTTGTCGAGGTGGTGGACGTGGTAGTCGGAATCGTCAACACGCTGGCACTGATCCTGTTCACCTGTGCACTGTGCTGGCGGTTGGACCAGATCCGTCGACGTGGCGGTGGACTCCAGCCGCTCGCGATGACCATCTCGATCGCCGCGTTGACTCTCGCGTTCGTGGTGTCCGGCGAAGGTGTCGCCGCGGCGATCGACTCGCACAGCTTCACCGGGGCGACCCGCGTGCTGTTCTACGGGTTGTTGGCCGTCGGCGTCGCGGCGCTCATCGTGGTCTTCTTCTTCAACTCGACCGCCACCGGTCGTGCCCGCCGTGCCGGCGTCGAAGCGCTCCCGCTGATCGTCGCCCTGATCGGACTACAGGTCACGATGTTGCTCACGCCCGTCGACCTCCGTACCCAGCAGGTGTCGGAGTGGACGGTCCGCAACGTCGGTTTCGCGCTCTTCTTCCTGATCGCCAGCGGCTACCTCGCCTACGGCTTCACCGAGTGCGTCCGCAGCATCCGCAAGTTCCTGACGATGGCCGAGGGCTACCTGCGTACGTCGCTGACCGTCCTCAGCGCAGGTCTGGCGTTGCTGGCCATCGGGGCCCTGGTGCAGATCGCATTCGTGCTGGGGTCGATGATCGGCGCGTTCCGGGCGCCGGCACTGTTGGGCGCATCCACCGTGCTGTCGATCGCCGGTGTGGTGTTCTTCTTGGTGGGCATCAGCTACCCGATGGCGCACTCGCGTTGGCACTCGATGAGATTGCGGCGCAGGTACCGTCGCGCCGACCACGAGCTGTTCCCGTTGTGGTCGCTGGTCACCGAGGCCGTCCCCGAGGTCGTCCTGCCCCGCGGTAGCCGACCGTCGGCAACGGTCCGGCTGCACCGGCGGGTGGTCGAGACACGGGACGCGCTCACGCAGTTGAGTCCCTATCTGCCAGACCGATTCGATGATGCCGACAGCGCTCAGCGTGCCGAGATGCTGCGCGCCGCGGCCCGCCGCTACAGCGACGAGGGGCAGGTGTCGGGTACCGTCCGGGAGATCCTGCCGGACGAGGGGCGAGGCCTCGAGGGCGACGTGGCCCCGTTGATCCGCGTCTCACGACAGCTGGTCAGAGCGCGCTGACCTCCCCGACGCTCGCAAACCATCGCCCGACCGACGGAATCTCTCGCTTACACCGTCGTCGCCGATTACCCTCGCCCCATGGCGAGGGGGATATCGCGACGGGGACTGTTGGTGGGCGCCGGGTTGGCGGCCGCAGGCGCGGCGTGGGGTGCGCTTCGGGTGCCGGATGCACACGGAGAGACACAACGGTGCACCGAGCGGTACGCCGGATATCGCGATCGCGATCGGAGGCAGCCCTTCGCGAAGTACATGGCCGACCACACCCGGCCTGCGCCGGCGCATGTGCTGCGGGCCCACGCCGGCCCACCGACCCCGGCAGTCGACATCCCACCGTTCGAACGGCTGACCGACGATCTGGCCCCGACCGGACTGTCGAAGGTGGAGACCGGCTATGGGCAGCGTCGGGACGGCGTCACCTGGGCCGCGACCCGCATCGACATGCCCGGTGTCACCGCCGACATGTGGGACTGGTGGTTCGGCTGGCACTCCATCGACTCCGCACGGTACAAGCTGTGGCATCCCGATGCTCATCGGTACGCTTCTCTCGCAAAGGATCTGACGAAGGCCGACATCTCCGATCGAGCCAAGTACGTGGGGAACACGACGTTCGTGGACGAGTACGTCGGCCCCAAGCTCCAGCAGCTCGCGATCAACTTCCGCGATCCGGTGGCGCACGGCTTCCGGGTTCCCGACGGACACACGGTCGTCTTCGGACGCGTCGGCAGCAGCATCGCGCCGGTGGACCTCGGTTGGTTGGCACATCAGGTGCGCCCCACGGCGCGCGGAGTGGAGATGCGCAGCCGATTCCACCTCAACCTCCGCGGACTGCACACCCCCGATGTCGGGCAGGCGGCCTGCGCGGTGGCTCGCGGCGCGGCCGTCGATCCCCGCGACCTCGAACTCGGCATCGACCTCGGTCGTGATCTCATGCTGCACTGCGGCCAGGAGATGAACCATCTCGCCGGGTTCCTCCCCCGCCTGCACGCCGAATTCTCCTGACTACAGTCGGTCCCACCGATTCCTCCGCCCCTGAACTCGCCATTCCGCCGGCTGGCGGGTGCGCACGAGCACGTTCGGAGCGAGAACCGAGCAGGGGAACGGCAGACGAGCAGCGGACGAGCGGCTCAGTTCGTCGGATGCAACATCGGCACCAGGAATCGCCGCGCGACGGAGGCGAGTTCGGCGTCGTCGTCGAGGTCGATGATGTGCGTCGGAATGGTCAGGAACGACGCGGAGATCCGCACCATCATCTCCGCGACC
>NZ_BANX01000007.1 GCF_000334455.1 Gordonia soli NBRC 108243 | reverse complement strand
GGAGCCCAGAACGTCTCAGGTGAAGGCTGATTGGCCGCTGTACGAGGTCTTCCTACGCGGCAAGCGCGGGCTCAACCACGTCCATGTCGGATCCCTGCACGCGGCTGACGACGAGATGGCACTGCGGCATGCCCGCGATGTCTACACCCGACGCAACGAGGGCGTCAGCATCTGGGTCGTGGCTTCGGGCGACATCGTCGCGTCGAGTCCGGCCGAGAAGGACCCGTACTTCGCGCCGAGTGGCGACAAGGTCTACCGCCATCCGACGTTCTACGAGATCCCCGACAACGTCCCCCACATGTGAGGCTGAGATGACCGATCACGACAACGCCTACGACGGGCTGGTCGACGAGGACTCGCACGGACAGTGGGCTTTCGGCACCAGCTTCGACGATCCACTGGCCGGAGTCGACACCACCGTCCCCGCCGATGTGGATCTGCGTGCGCTCGCCGGCTACTGCCTGATGCTGGGCGACGACGCGTTGCTCAGCGCCCAGCGGTTGGCCGAATGGAGCACCCGGGCGCCGGAGCTCGAGGAGGAGGTCGCCCTCGCGAACGTCGGGCTCGACCTCCTCGGTCAGGCCCGCCTGCTGCTCGCACGGGCCGCGGCGGCCGACGCCGATGTGGTCCCGCGGATCTCGGACAGCTCACCGGTCCCCGCCGAGGACGCGCTGGCCTTCTTCCGCGACGAGCAGGCATTCCGCAACGTGCGCCTCGTCGAGCTCGACAACGGTGACTTCGCGGTGTCGATCGTACGGCTCCTCGTCTTCGCCACCTACCGACTCGCGGTCTTCGACCGGCTGCGGACCTCGCGTGATCCGGTCCTTGCCGCCGTGGCCGCGAAGGGCGTCAAAGAGCTGACCTATCACCGCGACTACGCGGCGCGCTGGGTCGTCACCTTCGGGTGTGGCACCGATGAGTCCCGCCGCCGACTGCTGGACGCTCTGACCCGGATCTGGCCCTATGTCGGTGAGCTGTTCGTACCGACCGACGAGGAGATCGCCTTGTCGGCGGTCTCGGTCGCGGTCGATCCTCGCTCGGTTCGGGCCGAGTTCGACGGCGTCATCGCGCAGGTGCTGCACGCAGCCGAGGTCGAGGTGCCCCAGGTCGGCTCCGTGGGGACCGTCGGTGGGCGTGGTGGTCGCCGCGGATTGCACACGGAGACCATGGGTCTGTTGCTCGCCGAGATGCAGAGTGTGGCTCGCGCGCATCCCGAGGGGGTGTGGTGATGGCGGCGCGACTGCTCACCGTCGATCGATCCGCACCGGTTCGAGCGGACGAGGCCCGAAACCTGGTCGCCGACGTCGTCGACCCCGAGATGCCGATGCTGACGCTCGCCGATCTCGGCGTGCTGCGTGACGTCGACGTGGATTCCGCCGGCGGGGTGACGGTCACCATCACCCCTACCTACTCCGGTTGTCCGGCCATCGCGACGATGCGCGACGACATCGAATACGTGCTCGCACGCAACGGCTTCCGTGAGGTCACGGTGCGCACGAGTCTCGATCCGGCGTGGTCCAGCGACTGGATCTCCACAGACGGGCTGCGCAAGCTCGCAGCCGCCGGATACTCGACGCCGCGGCGTGCGCCTGCGCGGACCGTCGGACCGATCCCGCTCACACTCACCCCGAGGCCGCGTGTGATCGATTGCCCGCAGTGCGGATCCGACCAGACGCAGCTGGTGTCGGAGTTCGGCGCCACGCTCTGCAAGGCGCACTACCGCTGCCTGAGTTGTGCGGAACCCTTCGATCACGTGAAGGAGATCTGACCCGTGACCACCGCAGTCCAGACACCGGCGGAGCCCGCGCGCACCGCCCGGAACCGGCCGTTCCACACTCTCACCGTCGCCGACGTCGAACGACTCTGTGACGACGCGGTCGCCGTCCGCTTCGACGTCCCGCCAGAGCTGCTGCCCGAGTACGACTTCCGGCCCGGCCAGTCGGTGATGCTGAGCCGCACCGTGGACGGTGTCGAGCATCGCCGGTCGTACTCCATCTGCGCGCCGGCCGGCTCCGCACCCCGGGTCGGTGTGCGTGAGGTGACCGACGGCCTGTTCTCCTCGTGGCTGGTCCACGAGGTGCGCGCCGGCGACCGGATCGACGTGCAGGCGCCGACCGGCACCTTCGTCGCCGATCCGGCGGCCGGCGGTCGCCATGTGCTGATCGCCGCGGGATCGGGCATCACCCCGATGCTCTCGATCGCCGCGTCGGTTCTTCAGAACCCTGATGCCGAAGTCGTTCTGCTGTACGGCAACCGGCGAACGCGGTCGGTCATGTTCGCCGAGGAGATCGCCGACCTCAAGGACGAATTCGGTTCTCGCCTCGAGGTGGTCCACGTCCTCTCCCGCGAACCGCGTGAGGTCGAGCTCTTCACCGGTCGACTGGACGGTGACCGTCTGCGCGCACTTTTCGCCGAGGTGGTGCCCACCGCCGAGGTCGACCACTTCTGGCTGTGTGGCCCCTTCGGGATGGTCACCGACGCACAGGAGGTGCTCGGAGATCTCGGAGTGCCCAGGGAACGCGTCCATCACGAGCTCTTCTACGTCGACGACGTCCCGCCACCGCAGGAGAAGCACCGCGAACCGGGGGTCACCGGACCGAGCAGCGACGTGACCATCGTGCTCGACGGTCGCACGGTGTCCGGTCGGCTCCCGCGAGACGAGTCGATCCTCGACGCGGGCGAGCAATTGCGGTCGGACCTGCCCTTCGCGTGCAAGGGCGGGGTGTGCGGCACCTGTCGCGCCAAGGTGACCTGCGGTGACGTGGACATGCGCCGCAACTATGCACTCGAGGATTCCGAGGTCGCGGACGGCTTCGTCCTGACCTGCCAGACCTTTCCCGTCGGCGACAGTGTGACTGTCGACTTCGACGCCTGAACGAGACCGGAGACGACCATGACCAGCACCCTGCCCCGCCCCGCGGCCGACAGTCCCGAGAAGGGGCTGGAGTACGCGACCCGCGACGAGATCGCCGCCGTGCAACTCGATCGACTCAGGTGGTCGCTGCAGCATGCGTACGACAACGTGCCGCACTACCGGCGTGCGTTCGACGAACGCGGCGTCCATCCGGACGACCTGCGGACCCTCGCCGATCTCAGGCTGTTCCCGTTCACTGCGAAAGCCGATCTGCGCGAGAACTATCCGTTCGGGATGCTGGCGGTGACACAGGACGAGGTGTCCCGCATCCATGCCTCGTCGGGGACCACGGGTCGGCCGACGGTGGTCGGCTACACCGCGAACGACGTGGACAACTGGGCCGATCTCGTCGCGCGTAGCCTGCGAGCCGCCGGGGTGCGGCCGTCGGACAAGGTGCACGTCGCCTATGGCTACGGACTGTTCACCGGTGGACTCGGTGCGCACTACGGCGCGGAGCGACTGGGCTGCACCGTGATCCCGATGTCGGGTGGTATGACCGATCGCCAGATCCAGCTGATCGAGGATTTCCGGCCGGACGCGATCATGGTGACGCCGTCGTACATGCTGACCATCGTCGATGCGATGCTCGCCAAGGGCATCGACCCCGCATCGACCTCGCTGCGTACCGGGGTGTTCGGCGCAGAACCGTGGACCGAGCAGATGCGCAAGGAACTCGAGGCGCAGCTCGACATGGACGCGGTCGACATCTACGGCCTGTCCGAGGTGATGGGGCCCGGTGTCGCGATGGAGTGTGTGGAGACCAAGGACGGTCTGCACATCTGGGAAGACCATTTCTACCCGGAGATCATCGATCCGATGACCGGTGAGGTGCTGCCCGACGGCGAGGAGGGTGAGTTGGTCTTCACATCGTTGACCAAGGAGGCCATGCCGATCATCCGTTACCGCACGCGGGACCTCACCCGGCTGTTGCCGGGGACGGCGCGGTCGATGCGGCGGATGCAGAAGGTCACCGGTCGTACCGACGACATGATCATCCTGCGCGGGGTCAACCTGTTCCCGACTCAGATCGAGGAATTGATCCTGACCGTCCCGGCGCTGGCACCGCAGTTTCAGTGCGTCCTCGAGCGGCCGGGGCGAATGGACCAACTGACCGTCCGGGTGGAGTACCGTCACGACGTACCGGCCGAGCATCGGGGAGCTGCCGCCGTCGAACTGCAGAAGCTGATCAAGAACCGTATCGGCGTCACCGTGACCGTCGATGCCGTCGAGCCGGCCGCTCTGTTCCGCTCGACCGGCAAGGCCAAGCGACTGGTCGACAACCGGCCGAAGGACTGAACGAGGAGCCGCGATGCCGCGACCCGAAGACGATGCGGAGCGCACCGGCGTGGACGTTGCGTCGAGTGTGGGTTTCGACGCCTGGCGAGAAGCGATCTCGTCGGCATTCGTGCCGCTCGACGCCACACCCGTCACCCGGGCGGGAGAGTTCCGTGGTGCACTCGACTCGATCGCCATCGGCGATCTGCAACTCTCCGACGTCATCGGTGATCGGTCCCGGGTTCGCCGTTCGGAGAGGATGATTCGTCGTGCCGATCCCGGAGTCATCAAGGTCGGCGTGCAGCTGAGGGGACACAGCACCGTGCATCAGCGCGGCCGGTACGCAACGCTCGGCCCGGGTGATCTCGCGGTCTACGACACCAGCGTCGAGTACGACCTTCATCTCGAGGATTCCTTCGACATGCTCGTCGCGGTCATACCCCGACGGTCACTGCGCGTGGCCGACCGCGAGCTCGCCGACGCGACCGCACGTACGGTCGGTACCGGCGTCGGGACCGGTGCACTCCTGCGGCCGTTGCTGATGTCGCTGCGTGCCGGTGCATCCGATGCCGGCATGGTCGGCGGTCTGGTCGAGGATGCGGTCGCCGACCTCGTGAGCGCGGTGATCCGGTCGTCCGCGCCGATCGATTCACTCGGTGCGGGGGAGACCGTGCTGCTCAGCGCACGCGCCTACATCGAGGCGCACCTGCACGATGCGAACCTGTCTCCGACCTCCGTTGCCGCACATCATCATGTGTCGGTGCGGCAGTTGCAGAAGTTGTTCGCCTACGACGGGCAGACCGTCGCGACGTTCATCCGCCAGCGGCGGCTGGACCGGTGTCGACGCGACCTCGCCGACGTCGCCCAGCAACATCGCAGCATCGGCGCCATCTGCGCATCGAACGGTCTCGTCGACGCATCGCACTTCTCCCGCCTGTTCAAGCAGACCTACGGCGAGTCACCACGGCGGTTTCGGGACTCCCAGCTCATCGCCGACCTCTGAGCGTTCGGTGGCCGACAGACGACGAAAGTCCTCCGGGACAACCTGGTTGCGGTGTCCCCGGAGGACTCTCGTCGCGTAGTGCCCGTCGATCAACTGTCCCGACCGGCCACGCCGGTCAGTAGCGGATGAGGCCGCGCACGTTCTCGGCGCGCCGCATCGCCGCGTAGCCCTCGTTGACCTGGTCGAGGGTGTACTCGGTGGTGATCATCTCGTCCAGCTTGAGTTGTCCCTCCATGTACAGCCGTAGCAGGTGCGGGATGTCGAAACGGATGTTGGCGTTGCCGAACCACGCGCCCTTCAGCGTCTTCCGCATCGCGGTCAGGTCGAACAGACTGAGGCTGACCTCGGTCTGCGTCAGGTCTCCGACCGAGACCTGCACGCACACACCGCCCTTGGCGACGAGGCTCATCGCCGGTGCGATCAGGGCGCCGTCGGCGACGTCGACGGTGATGAGGACCTTGTCGGCGAGTTGGCCCCAGGTGATCTCCTGCAGCAGTTCGAGCGCCTCGTCGATGGTGGCGACCGCGTGGGTCGCGCCGAAGACCTTCGCCTGGTCTCGCTTGAAGGCCGACGGGTCGACGAGAACGACATGCCGTGCGCCGGCGAGTGCGGCGCCCTGCACCGCGCCGCAGCCGACACCGCCCATGCCGAGGACGACGACGGTCTCACCGGCGGAGACACCGGCCGCGTAGACCGAGGAGCCCCAGCCGGTGGTGACGCCGCAACCCACGAGTGCAGCCTTGTCGAGCGGGATGTCCTTGGTCAGCTTGACGCAGGATGCCTCGTTGACGACGGTGACCGGCGAGAACGTGCCGAGCAGGCACATCAGGCCGGCGTCCTGGCCGTTGACGTGATGCCGCGCGGTGCCGTCCGAGAGCTGCACTCCGGCAAGCAGGTTCGCGCCGAGATCGCAGATGCTGGACTTGCCGGTGGCACACGACGGGCAGCGACCACACGCCGGGATGAAGCCGAGTGCGACGTGGTCGCCGACCTCGACGGTGGTGACGCCCGGGCCGATCTCGGTGACGACGCCGGCACCTTCGTGCCCGCCGATGTAGGGGTACATGCCGACCGGGACGCTGCCGTCGCGGACGTGCTCGTCGGAGTGGCACATGCCGGAGGCGGCCAGTTCGACCTTGACCTCGCCGTACTTCGGCGCGTCGAGTTCGAGTTCCTCGATTTTCCAGTCCTGCCCTGGTTCCCAGAGCACCGCTGCTTGAGTCTTCATGGTTCGGGTTCCTCTCGTGATGGTCGGTGTCGTCAGAGGACGACGGTGACGACCTTTTCCTCGGTGTTGGCTTCGATTCCGGCCCAGCCCAGTTCGCGTCCGATGCCGCTGGTCTTCATGCCACCCCAGGGCAGCGCGGGGTCGATGGCGGCCCAGCCGTTGATCCAGACCGCGCCGGCGCGGACGCGGCTCGCGAGCGAGTGTGCGTACGAGACGTCGCGCGTCCAGATGCTGGCGGCCAGTCCGTAGTCGGTGTCGTTGGCGATCGCGATGGCCTCGTCGACGTCGTCGAAGGGGATGACGGTGCCGACCGGTCCGAAGATCTCCTCGCGGGCGATCGTCATGTCGTTGGTGGCGTCGGCGAAGATGGTCGGCCGCACGAAGAATCCGTCACCCTCGTGGGGCTCGCCGCCGGCGACCACCCGCGCACCCTCGCGCTTGCCCGACTCGATGTAGGAGAGAACGGAGTCGCGCTGTTTGGCGTTCACCAGTGCGCCCAGGGTGGTGGTCTCGTCCAGCGGATCACCCAGCACCTGCGCCGAGGCGGCTCCGGCGAGTCCTTCGACCACCTGGTCGTAGAGCGAACGATGCACCAGCACACGCGTTCCCGCCGCGCACACCTCGCCCTGGTTGAAGAACAACCCCATCGCGGTCCCGTTGATCGCGGCCTCGACATCGGCGTCGGCGAGGATGATCTGTGGTGATTTGCCGCCGAGCTCCAGCGTGACGCGCTTGAACGTCTCGGCGGCGACCTGACCGATGATCCGACCGACGCGGGGGCTGCCGGTGAAGCTGATCTTGTCGACGGCGGCGTGGCGCACGAGTGCGTCCCCGGCCACGTGGCCGAGGCCGGGCACGACGTTCACGACTCCCGCAGGCAGTCCGGCCTCGTCGAGCAGACGTGCCAGATGCAGGATCGACAGCGGAGCGTCCTCCGGCGGCTTGACCACCACCGTGTTCCCGGCCGCGAGGGCCGGTCCGAGCTTCCAGGCGGCAATCATCAGCGGGGTGTTCCACGGGATGATCGCGCCGATCACGCCGACGGGCTCACGCACGGTGTACGAGTGCGTCGGCTGACCGAAGTAGCCTGCGGTCGGGATGGTCTGACCGGTGATCTTGTCGGCCCACCCCGCGAAGTGACGGAAGGTGGCCGCGGCGTTCGGGACGTCGAGCATGCCGGGCTGACCGACCGGCTTACCGATGTCGAGTGCCTCGAGCCGGGCGAGGATCTCACCGTCGCGCTCGATCAACGCGGCGACCCGGTTGAGGATCTGTCCGCGCACCACCCCGGGCGTTGAGCCCCACTCACCGTCGAGCTGCGTTCGTGCCGCACGGACGGCGTCGTCCACGTCCTCCACCGACGCCGAGGCCACCTGGGCAAGCACGCGTTCCGACGCCGGATGCAGGTCGTCGAAGGTCGCTCCGCCGGCTGCGGGACGCCACCGGCCACCCACGAACAGATCGACCACGGTGTCGGGAGGGAGGAGGTCCCCCACCGCCACATCCTGCACTGATGTCATGTTTCGCTCCCATCGCTCGGGCCGAGATCCTCGAGCGGGACCCAGCCGTCAGGCGTACGTGCCTGCTGTCACCAGGGTTGCGAAATGTGATGCCGGTTACTTGCACACATGCGCATGGTTTGTTGTCCATGTGCGCATGGCGGGGCGTGGTCGGCGTGGGAGTCCGACGGCCGGAGCCGACGGTTCAGGGTGTCGGGCGCCGACTGATCTGAACCATGCGCAAGGTCGCGGCCGCTGCCGCGATGCCGGCCAGCACCAGCATCGGCGGCACTATCCCCGCCCACGGCTCGATCGTCGTGAGCAGGACCGGGAGTCCGAACCCGACGTAGGTGAAAACGTAGAAGATGCCGGTGACCGTGCCGCGGGACTCGCGACTCACCCTGGTCTCGACGTCGACGAGTCCGTTGCGGAGGCAGAGGCCGTACGCGATTCCCAGGGTGACGGCGGCGACGCCGAAGAGGGCGAGTGACGGGTGCGCGCCCCCGACAGCGGCCAACGCGAAGCCGATCGCCGACAGTGCTGCACCCACGACTCCCGAACGTGGCCCCCAGTCGAGGCGTCGCGCGATGATCTGGATGACCACGCCGGAACCCAGTGAGACGACGGCGGCGATCCCCGGGACGAGTGGTCCCTCGTATCGGTCGTTCAGACGCTCGGCGAGGGTGACGATCGCGACCGTGACCGAGGCGAAGACCCAGAGCGCCATCGGGATCGACCACGACAGCGCGGGTCCGATACCCCGGTCCCCGATCGCCCGGTCTCCTGTTGCCGGATGCTCGGTGCCATCGTCTGGCGGGGATGTCGGGTCGGCGACGACATTGCTCGCCCATCGCAGTCCGGCCGCGACCGAGACGAGTGTCAGGGCACCTGCGACCGCGAACGGGATCGCGGCGGCATCGGTGCCGAACCCCTGGGCGATGAGGGCCGATGCGAGCGGCCCGATCGCGAAACCGGAGGTGAGGATGGCTCCGGCGAGAACGGCACCACGCTTTCCGCCGACATCGGCCGTCCACGCGGTCCCGGCGCTGACCGCCAGCCCGACACCCAGACCGACGACGAGTCGCCCGACGAAGATCCCGACCTCGTCGTGCCACCCGGCCATGGCGATGTTGCCGAGACCGGCCGCGGTCGCTCCGGTGAGGACGATGACCCGACGGCCGAGTCGGTCCGAGAGGTTGCCCCCGATGAGCAGACTGGGCAGCAGGCCGATGGCATAGATCCCGAACGCGCCGTTGAGCACCGCTCGCGACAGACCCTCGGCGTCGGCGAGTACCGGCAGGACCGCGGCGAAGTGGTTCGCCGACCACCCGCAGCAGAAGAGCACGGCCAGGATCGTCACCAACCGGATGTCGGTTTGTCTCGACGCCGTCGTCCGAGTCGTCACGTCGGCATCTCCTCCTCCGTCGGCAGCCATCGCAGATACGACAATATGCGTTGCTAACGACATCGCGTCCATCGACCGTCGCTCTCGAGGAAAGACTGATCGAGTGGTCAGGGGACGACCGGGACGTCCCGGGGTCCGGCGGCCGGACACCTACGCCGGACGCCAGGCTCGTATCGTCGATCTCATGCAGTACCGCGTCGAGATCGTCTCCCTGCTCGTGTCGCCGGGGCATGCCTACTTCGGTCGGCCCAAGGACGGGCCGGCCGACTCGGTCGAGACCTCGACGCCCGATCGGGTGGAGATCGTCGCGGACAAGGGGATACGCGGCGACCGCTTCTTCGGCGTGCGTGCGCACACCGAGGCCGCGGTCACCTTCCTCGCTCTGGAGGCATGGCAGGCGGCGGCCGGCGCTGTCGATCCGGCGGTCGCGCGGCGCAACGTGGTCACGCGTGGCCTGGAACTCGATCCCCTGCGCGGTGTCGAATTCGAGATCGACTCCGGCGACGGTCCGGTCCGGTTCCGAGGCGGACGGCCCGCCCACCCGTGCTCGTGGATGGACACGATGGCAGGCGATGGTGTGCGGAAAGCGTTGATCGGTCGTGGCGGACTCCGTGCACAGCCGCTGACGTCGGGCGTGTTGCGGGTCGGCCCGGCGGTCGTGGTCACCGACGTCGATCTGGACCCCGAGCGTGCCGCGGAACAGGTGCGGCGTGCGCAACCGCTGGCGGGCTAGCGCCGCCCCGGATGATCGACCGCGAAGGCGATCGCGGTGGTCGCCAGATCGCGGGTCCGGGACACGTCGAGCCCGGTGAGTGCGGTGAAGTCGCGCAGCCGTTTACGGACGGTGTTGCGGTGCCGGTAGGTTCGTTCGGCCACGTCGGCGATGGAGCCACCGTGTTCGACGAGGTCCCCGACCGTCTCGAGGATCGCGGTGCGCTCGTAGTGACTGAGGTCGTCGAGAGGACCGAACACCGCGGCGTGGACCGCGTCGGCGACTTCGCCGCCGGCCCCGGCGACCGCATGTAACCAGTCCTCGCGGACGTGGCGGACGCCCGCCGTCGACCGGCCGTGCACTGCCGTGCGTGCCAGCCGGATCGCGCGCGGGACATCTCCCAGACCGTCCGCGTCGACGATCGTGCAGACGTGATCGCCGAGCGATCCGAGGGCGGTGGCGATGTCGACGTGATCGCGCGGTGCGTGGATCACGGCTCGCAGTTCCTGTGCGTACCAGCTGAAGTAGTACGGCACGGCGATCGTCTCCAGCTGGCGGACGCATTCTCCGACCAGCTCCGGTCGCGGCACCGGAAACGCGCCCACCAGGCACACGAAGTCACCCGACACCGGGAGGTGCAGGATCTGCGCGGCGTTGTCGACCGACTGCTGCGTGTCCGCACCGTCGATGAGGAGCTGGTCGAACGCGGCCGAGCGGATCTCGTCGAGGCTGCCCTGTGCGACCTGGTAGCCGTCCACCACCTCCTCGGTGTTGGTCTCGACCGTCTCCCACACCATCAACGACGACAGCTCGAGGAAGTCCGCCCGGGTCCCGATGCCGAGATGGCGGCCTTCGGTGATCAGCGCTTCCCACAACACCTTCAGGTCGATGCGAAAGGAGTGCAGCACGGTGGCGAGCGGCACCTGCTGTTGGGCGCGGATGCGTCCGACATCGAACGCGGCGTCGCTCAGCGATCGGGGGATGGAGTCGCCCACGAGACGCAACAGCGCGAGACGCAGCGTGCGGTCCATGTGGTAGCGCAGATCGTCCCGGCTCACCGGCCCGCCGGTGTACCCGGGTTCGTCGGCGATGGTGCGGTCGACCGCGCGATCGATCACCTCCTCCAACCGGATGCCGAGCACCCGGCGGGCGGCGTCCCGCACCAGTCGTGTCGTGTGGTCGTCCGTCGCCATCCGTGCCCTCCGTCGCCCGTGAAACCGGGGTGTAACACGCACTTAGTTCGTCCGGAACATGAATGGTCGAACCAGTTCTCAAATGTGCATCACGCACAGAATAGCGGGGATATCCGCGCGATAACTGTCATTGACCACAGCAGAATGGGGCATTTGAATGTGTTGTACCGCACAGGGCCGGCCCGGTCCGGACCCGGATCTCGCGGAGTGAGAGGACGTCGATGACCAACCCATCCACCAGTTCGATCGACACTGGTGATCCCGCAGCCGCCGCCGTGGAGGTGACCCTCCGCGAGGAGTACGACATCGCCGTCGGCGGACTGCACTTCCTCGGTGGGGAACTGGACCGCAACTATCGCGTGCGCACCACCGACGGCGAGGCCTACCTCGCGAAGGTCCAGATCGACGCACATGTCCGCGGCGAGCTGCAATGGCAGGAGGACATCCTCGTCCACCTCGCCGACCACGGTTCCGACGTCGCGGTCCCCAGCATCGTGCGTGCCACCGACGGGCGGCTGAACGTACCGATCGACGCGGGCACCGGAACAGGAGTGCTGCGAGTCCTGAACTGGGTCGACGGCGTCGAATTGGCCCGTGTGCCCGACCACTCCGACGCTCTGCTCGTCGAGCTCGGTGCGACCGCCGCACGGATCACCCGCGCGTTGGACGGGTTCACGTCGTCGAGTCTGCAGCCGACGCATCACTGGGACGTCCTCAACTCCCGACGCGCGATCGAACTGTGCCTCGCCGACGACCCGGCACTCGCCGAGCGTCCCTATGTGCAGACCGCTCTGGCGTGGTTCGACGGTGTCGCCCATCTGCTGGACTCCCTGCCCCGGGCAATGGTCCATCACGACCTCAACGACAACAACGTGTTGGTCGTCGACCGCGACGGCGAGCAACACGTGTCCGGCGTGCTCGACTTCAACGATGCCCTGCTCAGCGCGCGGATCACCGAGCTGGCCGTGGCGGGCGCCTACGCGATGCTGCGCAAGGACGATCCGCTCGACACCTTCGGCCACCTGGTCGCCGGGTACACCTCGGTCACCCCGCTCACCGACGTCGAGATCGATGTCCTCTACCCACTCGCCGCCGCACGTCTCTGCGTGCAGGTGCTGACCTGGACCAGCCGAGGCCGGGCGAATCCCACCGCGTACGGCGCGATGCGGATGCAGTACACCCATCCGGCCCTGCTGCGGGTCCTCCAGATCGACCCGGTCGTCGCGCGTGCACACCTCCGCGCGATGGCCGGGTCAGCCACTCCGCCGCCGATGGACTCCGCGGAGCGGTTCCTCGCTCGTGCGGAACCGGCCGCGGTGCTGCCGGGTGCACTGTCGCCGCGCTGGATCGGTGACTCGGTCGACGCGAGGGCCGCCGACACGGAGGTGACGGCGACGCCGCATC
This sequence comes from Gordonia soli NBRC 108243, assembly GCF_000334455.1. Lineage (GTDB taxonomy): Bacteria > Actinomycetota > Actinomycetes > Mycobacteriales > Mycobacteriaceae > Gordonia > Gordonia soli. Next base: position 161,474 of record NZ_BANX01000007.1, on the reverse strand, counting down.
AGTCGGTGCACTCGCATCGATCCGACCGGTGGCATCGTGAGACGGGTGAGCCATCGACCATCTCCGTCGGTGCCTCGTTCTGGTCGTGGTACCCGTTACAGGTCGCGACTCCCTTCGCGGGGCAGGTCATCGGCATCGATCCGCTGACGATCGACCACACCGACGCGAGCGGTGGCCGGGTGGTCACGGTGTGGCCGGGTGTACAGCCGATCGTCGAGCAGGGTGACTCCGTCGAGGCCGGTCGGATCGTCGGGGACGCCCCGACCGGTTCCCCGGACCATCCGGGCTGGCAGTTGCAACTCGCGGTCGATCCCGAGGCCGCCGCCGTCCTGCCCTCGCACATCCGTCCCACCGACGTCCACCACTGGGACGCGGTGACCCCCGACCCGGCGCAACTCCTCGGCGCATCCCCGCTCACTCCTGTTCGCGGATCGGTCAGCCGTGCGGAACGGATGACCCCGACCACCGGTCGGGGGGTCTGGCTCGTCGACGCGGACGGAGTCCGACACCTCGACGCCGCCGACGGCGACGTGATCGTCGGGCACGGCGATCCCCGGCTCGTCGAGGCCGGAGAGCGTCAGCTCCGCGCGTTGGACTCGCATCATGGTCCTTCGTCGGCGTCGGATCGTCTGGCGACGCGTCTGCTCGAGACGATGCCTGATCAGCTCGACACCGTGCTGTTCACCGACTCGCTCACCGATGCCCGTGACCTGGCGTACCGGCTCGTCGTCGCCGTGGCCGGCGACACCGATCTCGTGGCGGCTGACAACGGTTGCGGCGGAGCAGATCTCGCCGCGCTCACCGGAGCCGCGCACCGGCTCGGTGGTCTGCGGATCGCCGACGAGTCGACGGTCGGTCTCGGCCGGAACGGTGTGCATCGGTGGGGGTTCGAGAGCTCCGGCAGCGTTCCCGATCTGGTCGTCCTCGGCGCGGCCCTCGCCAACGGGCATCCCGTCGGTGCGGTCGTCGCATCGCAGGCACTGGTCAGAGCCGCGGGTCTCGGTCCCGACGACGTCGCCGCACACGCCTGCAGTCCGGTAGCCGGCGCGGTCGGGTGCGTGGTGCTCGACATCCTCGAGACCGATGCCCTCCGCGAGCGGGCGGCCTCGGTGGGGGAGTACCTGCGCGAGTCCCTGACGGCCCTGATGGCCGACCACCCGCTGATCGGCAGGATCCGCGGAGCAGGGCTGGCGATCGGGATGGACCTGATCGCCGACCCGGTGGGGCGTGCACCCGCGGTCGGATACGCACGTGCAGTACGTCGACGGCTGAGGAATCACAGTGTGGTGGTCGGGCAGCTCACGACGAGGGACAGCAGCACCCTGCTGATCATCCCGCCCATGGTCTTCTCCCGGGCCGACACCGACCTGCTCGTCGAGCGGTTGTCGGATGTGCTCGCGATGGCCGACATCCGTCCATCCGGACCTGTCACGAATTCATGAGGTCGACATGACACACATCGAGATACGCAATGTCAGCAAGAGATTCGGCGCCACCTCAGCACTGTCGGACGTGAGTCTGTCGGTCGACACCGGTCAGGTGCACGGCCTGCTCGGTGAGAACGGCGCGGGAAAGTCCACCCTGATGAAGGTGCTCTCGGGCATCGTCACCCCCGACTCGGGGACGGTCACCATCGGCGGTCGATCACTCACGCCCGGCTCGCCGACCGCGTCGCGCGAGATCGGTCTCGCGATGGCCTACCAGGAGTTGAGCGCACCGCCGAACATCACGGTCGCGACCAAGCTGTGCCTACCCAAGTTGCCGACCCGCTTCGGGATGGTCTCCCAGCGGGAACTCGTGGCCCGCGCCACCGACCACCTGCAGCGGTGGGAGGCATCGCACATCGATCCCACGGCGACGATCAGTGAGTTGAGTCTGGCTGCGCGACAGGAGGTCGAGATCGTCGCTGCTCTCACCACGGCGCCGACCCTGCTCGTCCTCGATGAACCGACCGCTGCCCTGCCCGACCCGAACTGGTTGTTCCGTCAGCTCGAGCGCGTCACCGCGGAGGGGACGTCGGTCATCTACATCAGCCACAAGCTCGCCGAGATCGAGCGGATCTGCGACACCGGCACGGTGCTGCGCAACGGCCGGACGGTCGGTGAGTTCCGCCGGGGCGAGTTCTCCGAGGACGCCCTCGTGGAGCTAATGATCGGACGATCGTTCAACCACGCATTCCCGGCCAAGTCCGACCGACCGCACGGTGAAATCGCAGTCCGGGTGGTCGATCTCGCGGTCGGTCCGAAGCTCGACGGCGTCACCCTCGAGGTCCGTGTCGGCGAGGTGGTCGGCGTCGCCGGGCTCGAGGGGCAGGGACAGAAGGAGCTGTTCTACACCCTCGGCGGCGAGATCCGCGCCGAGTCCGGGACCATCGACGTCGCCGGCGGCGACGACGGTGTGGACGTCGCGCTCGTACCCGAGGAGCGTAAGACCGAGGCCCTGTTCCTCGACATGCGCTCCGACTTCAACCTCACCTTCCCACTGGCACAGCAGTACTCGACCGGATCGGTGATCTCGGTCAGCCGACGACAGCGCCTGGCGCACGCGCTGGCCGACAAGATCAACCTCCCGTTGCCGATGCTCGAACGTCCGATCTCGAACTTGTCGGGCGGCAACCAGCAGAAGGTCGTCTTCGGCCGCGCCATCGCCCAGTCGCCACGCTGCCTGCTGCTCTTCGATCCCACCCGAGGTGTCGATGCCGCAACCAAACTGGAGATCTACAAGATGACCCGCGAATTCGCCGCGGCCGGCCACGCGGTCCTCGTCTACTCGACCGAGATACCGGAGCTGGTCGGACTCTGCGACCGGGTGTGCTCCCTGTACGAGGGCCGGATCGTCGCCGAACACACCGGTGACGATCTCACCGAGGCAACCATCATGCGCTCCATCCTGGGCCGCACCCCGGAGGAGGTCCGATGAGTTTCGACAGTCTGAGTCGCCGCAGCGTCGCGAGTGGACGGGAGACCGTCATCGCGCTGGCGATCTTCGCGGTCTGCTACGGCGCCGTCCTGTTCGTCACCCCGTTTGAGCGGAATGCATACGCGTTCAACAACTTCGTCGTTCTGATGACGCCCCTCGCGATCGCCGCGGCCGGCACCACACTCGTCCTCATCACCGGCGGGTTCGACCTCTCGGTCGCGGGGACCATCAGTCTGGCGAACGTCGTCGCGGCCACCACCATGGCCAAGTATCCGAGCATGCTCTGGCTCGTCATCATCGGCGTCATCGCGATGGGACTCCTCGTCGGCCTGATCAACGGACTGTTGATCGTCAAGGTCGGGCTCCAATCCCTCGCCGTCACCCTTGGCGCGTTCATCGTGCTCACCGGCATAGCGTTGGTGATCCTGCCCGCACCCGGCGGCGAGGTCCCGGAGTCGTACGCTCTGGCGCTGGTCGACCCGATCGGCGTCCTGCCGGTGGCGGCGATCGTCCTCGCGGTCCTCGCCGTGGCCTGGTGGTTGTTCAGCACGTCGCCGATCGGGGTCTCAGCCTTTGCAATCGGCGCCGACCGGCAGGCCGCCAGGATGTCGGGCATCAAGGTCGACGGTGTCGAGGTGCTGTGCTACACGCTCGCCGGAGGCCTCTACGCCGCGGCCGGCCTCTACCTGACGGCGATCACCGCCTCGGGCGACCCGAACTCCGGTCGCCCGTTCCTCCTGACCTGTTTCGCCGCGATGGCGCTCGGGCTCGTCGGTTTCAAGGGCGGCTCCGGTAGCGCCGTGGCCGCGATGCTGGGTGCCGGCAGCCTGATCGCATTGCCCAAACTCCTCTTCGCCGCGGGTGTCGAGGACTTCTGGTCGGGAGCTTTGCAGGGAGTCGTGATCATCCTCGCCCTGGCGTTGCCGATCCTCGGCCGCCGGATGTCGGCGGCCCGCGCAGCATCGTCCGCGTCACCTACCGCCCGAACTGCAGTCGCCGTACAGGCATCCAGCACACAGAACCCGGAGAAGGTGGCCCGATGACCGACGTCAGTGAAGCCGTGGGCACGACGCCCGCGGGCAATGCGCAGGCAACGCCGGCATGGCGGTCACGACTGGCCGACCTGGTCCGCAGCCAGTCCTTTGTCGTCTGGGTGCTGCTCATCGTCGGGTTCCCGCTGTCGCGACTGGCGAGTGAGAGCTTTCCCTCGACCAGCCTGCTCGTGAACGTCCTGATCCTCGGGTTGTTCCTCTCGGTCGTCGCCTTCGGGCAGGGACTGGTCGTACTGACCGGTGGCATCGACCTCTCGGTCGCCTCCCAGGTCGCCCTGGGAGCCTTCGCGACGGGTTCCCTCGCGTCGTCGGGTGTGCCGGTGGTCGTCGCAGTGCTCCTGGCACTGGTGTTCTGCGCCGTGGTAGGCGCGGTGAACGGAATCCTGGTGACCCGGATGGGCTTCCCGCCCTTCATCGTCACCCTCGCGGTCGGCACGATCCTGGCCTCGATCCTGCTCGGAGTCGCCCAGGGGGCCCCGGCCCAGGCCTCGCCCCAGGTGCTGGCCGACCTGATGGACCGCAGCACGACCCTGCTCGGCGTCCCGGTCGCGATCTGGATCTTCGTCGTCGTCGCCGCGCTCTGTCTCTTCATCCAGCATCGGACGACGCTGGGTATGCGGGCCTACGCACTCGGCAACAGCGTTGCCGCGGCCCGGAACTCCCGACTGGACGTGCATCGGGCGACCACGTCGGTGTACAGCGTCGCGGGTATCGCCTACGGCCTGGCCGGGGTGATGCTGCTCGGGTACTCCTCGGGCGCCGACCTCAATGTCGGTGAGTCGTGGTTGCTCCCGAGCATCGCCGCGGTCGTCGTCGGTGGCTCGTCCATCCGCGGCGGCTCCGGGTCCTACGGCGGCACCCTGGCCGGAGCACTGCTGCTCACCCTCATCGGGATCGACATCAGCGCAACCGGACTCGCGGAGGGATGGAAGCAGGTCGTGTACGGCCTGGTCATCGTCATCGCCCTCGTCGGTGCCCGGTTGGCCGCGCGCCGCCGCTGACCGCCGACACCTCGAACGCCACCACGACAGAAGAAGACCTCCATGAGACTCCGAATCCCACCCAAGTACCTGGCCGGACTGATGGCCGCGCTGACCGCGGTCACCCTGACCGCATGTACCGCGCAGGACGACGGCAAGGACAAGATCTTCCTCGACCTCAGTTACAGCGGCAACAACTGGCAGGACGAGGCAGCGAACCTGGCACTGGCCGTGGCGAACTCGCCGGAGAACGCCGGCAAGTACACGATTCGCAAGCAGATCTCTGGCACCGACATCCAGAAGCAGATCTCAGATCTGCAGTCCATGATCGCCGCCGAGGCCAAGCTGATCGTCCTGTACCCGCTGTCGCCGACCGCGCTCAACCCCGTCATCCGCCAGGGCTGTGAGCGTGGTGTCACCTTCGTCGCCTACGACTCGACGGTGCGTGAGCCCTGCGCATACAACGTCGCCTTCATCACCGGAGCCCGCACGGATCCGTCCGAGGAGGCGTTCTTCGGGGCGCAGACCGCTCAGGCGTTGGTCGATCTGCTGGGCGGTGAGGGCAAGATCTTCATGAACCGCGGCGTGGCCGGGACCTCGACGGACCAGGTCCACTACGACACCGCCAAGGCGGTGTTCGACCGCAACCCGGGCATCCGGGTCGTGTCGGAGTACTACGGGAGTTGGGACACCGCGGTCAGCCAGCAGGAGACGGCCAAGGCGCTGGCGGCGCATCCCGACATCGACGGCGTGTGGTCGCAGGACGGGGAGGTCGGCGTCATCAAGGCGCTGCAGGCGGCCGGTAAGCGGGTGCCGGTCACCGGCGAGAACGGCAACTACTTCCGGAAGATGCTGAGTCGGGGGTGGCCGGGCGTCTCGTCGGGGTCGCCGCCTGCGCAGGCCGGCGTGGCGATGCGGGTCGGTCTGAAGATCCTCCGCGACGGCCCGGACTCGGTGCCCAAGAACGTCGAGATGCCGCTTCCCTGGGTCACCACCTCGACGGCGAAGCCGTGCCCGGGAAGCGAGTTCGTCGACGGCTGCAACTTCTTCCCGAACGAGTCGGACACCTTCGTCACGGAGATCTTCCAGAAGGACCTGCTCCCGCAGAGTTCGCTGACCGCGGCCCGGACCGGGCAGCCGATGGCCGACCTGCAACCCCTCGGTGACATCGACGGCTTCGCGCAGCCCCCGTGGCGCCGGAGTTACACCCGCGCGGAGTGCGACAGTGGATGGACGAACGGCCCCGTGACGTCGGGACAGCTGCCCGCAGGTCTGCCCGGTTGCGTCCAGGAGTGAACGTCGTGGCAGGAGTGAACGTCGTGCGCGGCTCGGCCGGGCACGGAGAGGAAGACACGATGACCGAATCCATCGACATCAACGCCGACATCGCCGAGAGCTTCGGCCGCTGGGGTCTGGGTGACGACCAGGAATTGGTGGGGCTGGTCTCCACGGTCAACATCGCCTGCGGGTGGCATGCGGGCGATCCCGCGACGATGCGCGCCGCAGTCGAGATGGCCGCCGAGGCCGGCGTGAACATCGGCGCCCACCCGGGTTTCCCGGACCTCCTGGGCTTCGGTCGACGGCAGATCGAGATGTCCGACCGGGATGCCGTCGACTACACGCTGTATCAGGTCGGTGCGCTGATGGGACTGGCGAGCACGAGCGGGGTGACGCTGTCGCATGTCAAACCGCACGGTGCGTTCTACGGATCCATCGCACGCAGCGCCGAGCGCTCGGTCGCGATCGGACAGGCACTACAGGCCTTGCAGCCGGGTATCCCGCTGCTGCTCGCGCCGGGGCCGGGGGTCGACGCACTCCGCGCAGCGGGCCTGCCCGTGGTCGCCGACAACGCGTGCGACCTCGAGTTCGACGACGACGGTCGCAACATCATCGAACCACGTCCCGCCCGCCGCGACCCCGACTCCGTCGCGGCCCAGGCGCTGCGGATGGCACGCGGAACCGCGATGACAGTGTCCGGTCGTGAGGTCGAGATGCCGGTGCAGACGATTTGTGTGCACGGCGACCGGCCGAACGTCATCGAGGTCGCCCGTGCGGTCCGACGCGTGCTCGCCGACAACGGCGTCGCGGTGCGGTCCGCATTCGAGGCCGGCTCCTGATGGAACTCGCCGACGGCGCCCGGTTGAGCTATGGCGGAGAAGAATTCGTCTTCGTCGAGATGACCGAGCACATGTCCCTGCCGGGGGCGCTGCGCATCCAGGCGATCGCCGATGCGCTTGTCGACCTCGACATCGACGGGGTACGCGACGTCTGCCCATCGAACGCGTCGTACATGGTCCGGGTCGATCCCGACCGGTGTGATCCGCGGTCCCTGCTCGACCCGATCCGGGATCAGCACCGACGATTCGTCGGGGCCGACGACGTGGCGCTCGAGACCGAGATCCTCGAGGTCCCGGTCCTCTACGACGATCCGTGGACGACCGAGACGGTCATGCGTTTTCGGGACCGACATCAGTCCGACCACGAGAACGACCTCGAATACATCACGCGCGTCAACGGTTTCGAGTCGACCGACGCGTTCATCGCAGCGCATTCGGGCAACCCGTTCATCGTGACGTTCATGTGCTTCGTCCCCGGCAACGCCGAATCGATGCAATTGGTGCCGGAGGAGATGCAGATCCAGGCGCCCAAGTACGTCCGCCCGCGCACCGACACCCCGGAGCGCGCCCTCGGTCACGGCGGCGCGTTCGCGACGATCTACCCGGCACGCGGGGCCGGTGGCTACCAACTCGTGGGACGCGCCGCGACTCCCGTGTTCGACCTGTCGCAGACACTGCCGGACTTCGCAGCTGATCCCGTTCTCGCTCACGCCGGTCTCCTGGTGAAGTACCGGCCGATCGATCGTGACGAGTACGACGCGGTCCGCGTCGAGGTCGAAGAACGGCGGTACCGATACCTTCGCCGTCCCGTCACCTTCACCCTCGCCGACTTCCTGGACGATCCGTTGGACTACAACCGCCATCTTCTCGAGGAACTACACAGTGATTGACGTCGTCGAGGCCGGAATGCAGACCGTGGTACAGGATCTGGGACGACACGGCTACTTCGCGATCGGCCTGCCACCGTCGGGACCGATGGACCACCTGTCCCATCAGGCGGCGAACGCATTGGTCGGGAACGCTCCCGGAGCGGCAACTCTCGAGTCGGTGTACGTCGGTCCGACACTGCATCTCACCCGCGACGCGGTCGTCGCGGTGACCGGTGCGGAGACCGATCTGCGGGTGGACGGGCAGCCGATGCCCACCTGGACGACGCTCCCGATCCGGGCGGGTTCGACCCTCAGCGTGGGCGCCGCGACCCGCGGAGCCCGGAACTACGTCGCTGTGCGCGGTGGGATCGGCACACCGATGGTGATGGGTAGCCGCTCGACCTACCTGTCATCGGGTATCGGCGGGATCGACGGCCGTGCCCTGCAGGTGGGTGACGTGATCGCGACCGCGCACGATTACGGACCCCTGACCCGCCTCGGTCACACCGTCGATCCCGAGCTACGGCCGGACCTCGACGAGACCCAGTCGATCCGAGTCGTGTTGGGCCTGTGTAGTTATCGCTTCACCTCGGCGAGTATCGAGGCGATGTTCTCGTCCGACTTCACCGTCGGCATCGAGGCGAATCGCGTCGGCTACCGACTCAGCGGCCCGAAACTCGAGTTCGTGGATCGCGAGGCTCCGTTCGGCGCCGGCGACGATCCCAGCAACGTCGTCGACCTGGGCTATCCGATGGGGTCGATCCAGGTCCCGGGCGGCGAAGAACTGATCTGTCTGCTCCGGGACGGCGTCACCGGAGGTGGGTACGCCACCGTCGGCACGATCATCAACGTCGACATCGACCGGCTCGCGCAGATGAAGGCCCCCGACACCGTCCACCTCGAACGGGTGGACGTCGACGACGCCCTGCGCGAACGGCGGGCCCGTGGCGAGCTGATCGACCGCCTGTATCGCGCCGCACTGGCCTGACCGAACCGTGTCAGACCCGACCACGCAGACACGCACACCGCATGTCCGCGATCTCGACATGCCCCGACATCGACTGGAGTGAGCAGTGAACACGAAGAGCATGCACATGGCCAACGCCTTCGACGGATCCGCGATCGACGGCCTCGACCCCGCCGCCCGGTCGCTGATCGGACGGCGCGACGCCGTCCTCGCGTCCAGCTACCGACTCTTCTATCAGGAGCCGGTCGCCCCGGTCCGCGGTGAGGGCGTCCACCTCTACGACGCCGACGGAAACGAGTACCTGGACGTCTACAACAATGTGCCGGCCGTCGGCCACAGCCACCCGCATGTACAGCAGAAGGTGAGTGCGCAGCTCGGCGTGCTCAACACCCACACCCGCTATCTGACCGAACCCATCATCGACTACTCGGAGCGGCTGCTCGGACTTTTTCCCGATGCACTGGCCAAGGTCGTGTACACCTGCACCGGCAGCGAGGCCGTCGATCTCGCGCTGCGCATCGCGCGGTATCAGACCGGCGCTCGCGGGATCATCTGCACCACCCACGCCTATCACGGCACCACCGCGTCGGCGGCCGAGATCTCCCCGAGCCTCGGCCCCAACAATCCCGTCGGCTCCGAGGTCGTCCTGGTCGATGTGCCGGACACCTATCGCGACGACCCGACCGCGGCGGCAGAGGATTTCGCCGGCCGCGTCCGGGCCGCGATCGGCGACCTGCAGGAACGTGGCGTCGGGGTGGCAGCGATGATCGTCGATTCGATCATGTCCAGCGACGGTGTCCAATCCCACCCCGTCGGGTTCCTCGCACCCGCCGTGGAGGCGGTGCATTCCGCGGGCGGGTTGTGGATCGCCGACGAGGTGCAGCCGGGTTTCGGGCGTCTCGGCGAGAGCTGGTGGGGGTTTCAGCGTCACGGAATCGACCCCGACCTGGTGGTCCTCGGCAAGCCGATGGGCAATGGTGTACCCGTCGCGGCGCTCGTCGGGACCGAGGCGGCGACCGAGCGATTCGGCCAGGATATCCGCTACTTCAACACCTTCGGCGGCAACCCGGTCAGCATCGCCGCCGCATCGGCGGTCCTGGACGTGATCACCGACGACCTGCTGGTCGACAACGCCCGGGTGGTCGGTGGCCGACTCGACGCCGGTCTGCGTGAACTCGCCGCCGCACACCCCGAGATCGGGGACGTACGCGGCAGCGGGCTGTTCATCGCAGCGGAATTCGTGTCCGATCCGGAGGCCAAGACCCCCGACCCGGCGGCGGCCGCGCGGATCGTGAACGAGTTGCGGCGCAAGCGCATTCTCATCAGCGCATCGGGGCGGCATGCCAACGTGCTCAAGATCCGCCCACCGCTGCCCTTCAGCGGCGCGGACGCGGACCGGTTCCTGACCGCCCTGTCCGAGGTCCTCACCGAGCAGGCGGGCCGATGACCGATCGACGGATCTCGAGCGTGCTCGTCGCCAATCGCGGTGAGATCGCCGTCCGCATCATCCGTGCGGTCCGGGACGTGGGTTGTCGGAGTGTTGCGGTCTACGCCGACCCGGACGCGTCGGCCCGGTTCGTCGGGCTGGCGGACGAGTCCGTCGCGCTCGGCGGCCAGACCTCGGCGGAGTCTTACCTCGACATCGCGAAGGTGGTCGCGGCCGCCGTCGACACCGGTGCGGATGCGGTCCACCCCGGCTACGGGTTCCTTTCCGAGAACGCCGATTTCGCGCAGGCGGTGATCGATGCGGGACTCACCTGGATCGGTCCGTCGCCGGCCTCGATTCGCGCGCTGGGTGACAAGGTCACCGCCCGACGCATCGCCGAGCAGACGGGTGCGCCGATGGCGGCCGGGACCAAGGACCCGGTCGACACTGCTGCGGCGGTGGTCGAGTTCGCCGAGAAGCACGGTGTCCCGGTCGCCATCAAGGCGGCCCACGGCGGCGGCGGTCGCGGCATGAAGATCGCCCGCACCCTCGATGAGATCCCGGAACTCTTCGAGGCGGCGACCCGCGAGGCGCGCGCTGCATTCGGTCGTTCGGAGTGTTTTGTCGAGCAGTATCTCGACCGAGCTCGACACGTGGAGGCGCAGGTGATCGCCGACCAGCACGGCGCCGTGGTGGTCGCCGGGACGCGCGACTGCTCGCTACAGCGCCGGTTCCAGAAGTTGGTCGAAGAGGCGCCCGCCCCGTTTCTGTCCGAGGTGCAGCGGTCCCGGATCGCGGAGTCGGCCAAGGAGATCTGCCGCGCAGCGGGTTACCACGGCGTCGGCACGGTGGAGTTCTTGGTACAGGACGACACCATCTCGTTCCTCGAGGTCAACACCCGGCTCCAGGTCGAGCATCCCGTCACCGAGGAGACCTCGGGCATCGACCTCGTCGAGCAGCAGTTCCGCATCGCCGAGGGCAAGCATCTGGAGATCGTCGAGGACCCGACCCCCCGTGGGCACTCGATCGAGTTCCGCATCAACGGTGAGGACGCCGGCCGTGGCTTCCTGCCGATGCCGGGGCGGATCACCGACTATCGCGAACCGTCCGGACCCGGTGTCCGCGTGGATTCCGGGGTCACGGCCGGAGACGAGATCGGCGGTCAGTTCGATTCGATGCTGGCGAAACTGGTCGTCACCGGCGCCGATCGGCAACAGGCCCTGCGCCGCGCCGCCCGCGCCCTGGCCGAGTTCCGGATCGACGGTATGGCAACGGTTCTCCCGTTCCACCGACACATCGTCACGCACCCCGCGTTCGTCGGCGACGGGGACTCCTTCGGTGTGTACACCACCTGGATCGAGTCGGAATGGGAGAACGTGATCGAGGCGGTCGACCTCGACGATGTCGCGATGTTCGACGACGCCCTGGAGATCGACGACCCATCCGGTCTCGGTGAAGTCGTCGTCGGAGAGGCGATCGTCGGCGATCACTCGGTTGCATCCGCGGCCGGGGCGTCGTCGACCGTGGTGGTCGAGGTCGACGGTTGCCGGGTGGAGGTGTCGTTCCCCGGTGGACGCGGCGCCCATACCGCGACAACTCGTACTGTCGCGTCGGCGACGAGAACTGTTGACACACAACGTAATGTGACTCCGAGAGCCTCGAAGCCGCCGAGGGGGGCGGTGGTCGCGCCGATGCAGGGGACCGTCGTCCAGGTGTCGGTGACCGAAGGTCAGGAGGTGTCCGTCGGCGACCCTATCGCGGTCCTCGAGGCCATGAAGATGGAGAACCCGATCATGGCCCACCGAGCGGGGATCGTGGCAGATGTCGCGGTGGAGACCGGGGCGCCGGTGGCGCGGGGCGCTGTGCTGGCAGAGATCGTGGAGAAGAGATGAGCGGCACAGTGATCACAGCGGACCCGACCACCATCGGCCTCTCGACGGACCTGTGGATTGACGGACGGCGACGCCCCGCGATGGACGGTGGCGAGTTCTCCGTGCACGACCCGGCGACCGAAGTCGTGATCGCGACTGTCGCCGACGCCACCGCCGAGGATGCCCTCGACGCCCTGACCGCGGCAGCGGCCGTACAAGACTCGTGGGCGGCCACCGCACCTCGGGAGCGGTCGGAGATCCTCCGGTCCGCGTTCGAGATCGTCTCCGAGCGGTCCGAGGACTTCGCCCGCCTGATCTCCTCGGAGATGGGCAAGACCCTTGCCGAGGCCCGTGGCGAGGTCGCCTACGGCGCCGAATACCTGCGCTGGTTCGCCGAGGAAGCGGTCCGGATCGACGGCCGGTTCACACGCTCGCCCTCGGGGGCCGGTCAGATCATGGTCACCAAGGTCCCGGTGGGGCCGGTGCTGGCGATCACCCCGTGGAACTTCCCGTTGGCCATGGGAACCCGCAAGATCGGCCCTGCCCTGGCGGCGGGCTGCACCATCATCGTGAAACCCGCGGAGGACACCCCGCTGACGATGCTGCTGCTGGCCGAGGTGTTCGACGCCGCCGGTCTGCCGCCCGGGGTCTTGTCCGTGCTCCCGACCACCTCGTCGGCGCTCGTCGCGGAGACCCTGATGGGCGATCCGCGGCTGCGCAAGGTCACGTTCACGGGGTCCACCGCGGTCGGCAAGGTCCTGGTCCGCAGCTCTGCCGACCAGCTGCTGCGCACCTCGATGGAGCTCGGCGGCAATGCGCCGTTCCTGGTTCTGGACGACGCCGACATCGCCGAGGCGGTCGACGGGGCGATGGCAGCCAAGATGCGCAACGGTGGGCAGGCCTGCACGGCGGCCAATCGCTTCTACGTCACGGAGTCGGTGGCGAGCGAGTTCACCGATGCACTCGCCGCGCGCATCGCGGCGCTTCGCGTGGGCCCCGGCACCGACCCGCTGACCGATGTCGGTCCGCTGATCAACCGCCGCCAGGCCGAGCGGGTGGCTCGACTCGTCGAGGACGCGGTGACCGACGGAGCCCGGCTCCGGGTCGGTGGTGCGATCGGCATGGGCGAAGGACATTTCTTTGCACCGACCCTCCTCGACCAGGTCCCGGCCGACGCCCGGATCCTGCGCGAAGAGATCTTCGGTCCGGTCGCAGCGGTGGTGACCGTGGCCGACGAGGACGAGGCGGTCGTGGCCGCCAACGCCACCGACTACGGACTCGCCGGCTACCTCTACACCCGAGACGTCGATCGTGCGGCGCACGTCTGCGCCCGCATGGCCACCGGCATGGTGGGCATCAACCGGGGCATCATCTCCGACGTGGCCGCGCCGTTCGGTGGTGTGCGCCAATCCGGATTCGGCCGCGAGGGCGGTGCCGAGGGCATCGAGGAGTACCTCGACGCCAAATACATCGCGATCTAGATCTCACCTGGGCCGGCTTGCGCGGATTGGTAAGGCTGCCCTAACGTGCTGGCTGTGAATCGTCGCAGCCGACTCGGCCTATGTGCATTCGTCGCCGCCGTCTTCGTCGTCCTCGCAGGGTGTTCGGCGCCCGACGACGGCGATTCCGGGAGTGGTGAGACGATCACCGTCGACCATCAGTACGGGACGACCACCGTGCCGGCGAATCCGAAGAGGGTCGTCGTGTTCGGTGGCATCTGGACCGACTCGCTCGTGAAACTCGGTGTCCCGATCACCGCGGAGTTCGTCACCGCCGGATACGCCGGTCCCGGCAACCGATTCGAATGGACGCCGGAACACAGTGGTGAGGTCGTCGCCGGCAGCGGGCCGCCCGATGTCGCACAGGTGGCTGCGTTCAAACCCGATCTCATCGTGGCCGGTGAGGTCGGCTACCTGCCGGACCAGAGCACCTACGAGCGACTCAGTCGGCTGGCGCCCACCATCCCGGTGACGACCAAGGGCGCGGTCGGGGACCGGTGGCAGGACACGATGGTCACCGCCGGGAAGATCTTCGGAAAGCAGGAACAGGCGGCTGCGGCGATCGCCGACGTCGAGGGCAAGCTCAGTGCCGCACGCGCCGAGTACCCGAACGCCGCGGGCAAGACCTTCACCTTCGGGCAGCTCAGCCCGGACCAGCGGTTCGCGGTGGTCACGTCCGAGAACGATCCGGCGACCAGACTTCTCGCGCAACTGGGTCTACGGCTCGACCCTGCGGTGATGGGCCTATCCGACAGCGGGCAGCGGACCTTCGTGTCGCAGGAGCGGGTGGACCTGCTGTCTTCTGACGTGCTCGTCTTCTGGCCACTCGTCGGCGGTCCGGCCGCGTTCTCGCGGGTGCCGGGCTGGGACCAACTGCCGGCGGTGCGATCCGGCACCACGCTGTTCCTGAACAACGACAACGCAACCGGGTTGGGCTCGCCGACCGTCTACTCGGTGCCCTGGTTCATCGACACGATGAAGCCGGTCCTCGCCAAGATCTGAATCCGTCGCCGCCGGGTCGGAACCCCTCGGAATCACTCCGTCATGGCCTGGACACCGAGCACGATCGCCAGGGACGCCTCGCTCGGCGGCACCGGTGCCGGGCTCCGCGCTGTAGATCATGATCCGGAGGTCGTCGTCGGCGACGACCATCGTGTCGCAGTCGAGTGTGATGTGTCCGACCTGCGGGTGGTCGATGACCTTGTGTCGGCCGGATCACGAGGTCGGTCGGCCACCGCTACTCGGTGCGAGCTCGGCATCGTCGCGGTTGTTCGGCAACGCTGCGGCGATTGCCCGGTCGCGGGCGTACAGGAACGCTGGTATCGCGGTTGCGATGCCCACACTCCACGTGAGCACAAATGATGCGAACCACCAGCGGAGTATGTTCAGTCGCTTGCTCTCCAGCAGTGCCCACGCGTGAAATCCGATGACGACGAACGTCAGATCGATCATCGCGAAGCGACCCGGAACCGTCTTCCAGATACCCCCGACGAAGAAGTCCTGTGTTGATCGCCAGCCGTTGTCGAGGACGTATGGCACCGCAACCGAGTTCTGTGTGACGAACGCGGTCGCCGCTATAGCTGCCAGAAGCCGGCGTCGTAGTGGCGAGTGTGGACCGATGTCCATCGGGCTCCCCTTCCTTTCCTCGTGTCGGCCCGTCTCGGGCCGTTATCGGTGTGAACCGTCGGAGCGTCGGCGAAACCGTCTAGGGCTTGTGCGCGCTCGCTGTGACAGCGCGCTTCTCCACCTGCTTGAGCGTCAGGGTGAAGATGGCCTTGAAGCAGGCGGCGAAGATGGGTTCGGTCAGTGCAAGAATTGGGTTGTGAAGACCGAAAACCGTAGTCCAGGTGACCTTTGTGCGATCACCGTGCTGCGCGAACTCGACCCGACCGAGTTCATGCTCGGTCTTGGGGCGGGATTCACGAATCCGACACTCCATGAGGTTCGGGCGTTCGAACGCAGTGATCTCTTCGCGGAGGAGTACCAATCCGCTGTCGACTACCCGGACCGCGCCGAGACCGTTCTTCTCGTCCCGTCCGGGGACTGCGATCGTGACCGACCGCACCATCGGCAGATCAGACAAACGCTCGTGGTCGATGTAGGCCTCGAACACGGCTGCGATGGGGGCGTCGATGGTTCGGGTGACGTCGATTCTTCTCATTGCGCGGACCTTCTCACTGGGGGCGGTGCGATCGGGCGGGGCTCGAGTAGGAAGAGACAGGTCGAACTCCATGCCCCCTAACCTGCACTTATATGTAGGCTAACCTACATGCTCTGGCGAGTGTGCGCTATCGCCCGTCCGCGGCGTCCTGTGCGGGTACCCAGTGCCTCGGGAGACAGGGACTGCCCGCCATGACAACGGTCAGTTGCTGACGAGCCCGCCGTCGACCACGAGGTTCTGCCCCGTGACCGCGCGCGCCCAGGGAGACGCGAAGAACAGCACGGCGTCGGCGAACTGTTCGGGCGTCGTGACCTCACGCAGTGGAGTGGCTGCCGCGATCGCGTCGAAGACGGCCTCGGGGGTTGCCGCGCTCGCATCGGTCGTACGCAGCAGCCCGCCGCTGACCATGTTGACCGCGATGCGGCGCGGTCCGAGGTCGGCAGCGAACGTCCGGGTCACCGACAGCAGTGCGGCCTTGGCCGCGGTGTAGTCGTGGTAGGGCACCACCGGATTCTGGAAGAGATTGGTGCCGACGTTGATCACCCGCCCCGAGCCGGACTCCGCGAGATCGGGGAGGGCGGCCTGGATCACGTTGACCGCACCCTGGATCGATCCCGAGAACTGTTGTGCGAAGGCCTCGTAACCGATCTCGTGCGCGTGGGGGCGCGCGTCGCCGTCGAACGAGAACTCGATCAGCGCGTTGTTCACCACGGTGGTGACCGGTGCGTCGAATGCCGCGTGTGTCCGTTCGATCAGTGTGTCGACCTCGGAACGCACACGTACGTCGGCTTTCACGGCGATCGCGCGACCGGGATGAGCGGCGGCCAGTGCCGTCGCGGCGTCGGCACTGCGGTGATGGTTCACCACAACCCGGGCGCCCTCGCGGAGGAATGCCTCGGTGATGCTGCGTCCGAGACCGCGTGCGCCGCCGGTGACCACGACCACCTGGTCGGTGAACTCGATCGAACCGGTGCGCGGGGTGCGTGGCTGTGTCATGTGCGGCCTCTCGTGTACAGCGAAGGCCGAGATGCAGCCGTGGCCGCGGTCGACGTTCCCTTCGCCAGTGCCAACTGGTGCAGGTTCGATGGGTGTGATCTCAGCCGTCTGACGACGGCACCCCTGTCGGACCGCCCGACCCTATCACCGTCGCGTCGCGAACCCGGACCGCTCGTCAGTGCACGAGTGAGTGGAATCCCGAGCGGTAGAAGACCAACGGATGATGCGACTCGTCACCCACTCGCAGTTCCACGACTCTCCCCACCACGAGATCATGATCGCCGAGGCGCTGCACGGAATCGATCTCCGCGTCGATCCACGCGACCGCGTCGTCGAGTCGAGCGGTGCCGAACTCGCTTGCCGACCAATTGGTCTCGGCGAATTTGTCGCCGCCGGATCGGGCGAATCGACGACAGATCTCCTGCTGGTGGTGGCCGAGCACGTTGGCGCAGAACCGGCCGGTCTCCGCGATCCGCGGGAAGGTCGTCGACGTGTGTGCGACGAAGGCTGCAACCAAGGGCGGGTCCAACGACACCGAGGTGAACGAGCCGACGGCGAGTCCGACGGGTGTCTCGTCGTGAGCCATCGACGTGATCACCGCGACGCCGGTGCAGAACCGGCTCAGGGTGTCCCGGTAGAGCTCGCCCGAGATGACCTCCGAGTCACCGGCGGGGGAGGTTGTGGTGGCCATGATCGGCACCTTTCGGTCGGTCGGAGGGGCCCCGAGTGGATGACTGTCGCCGTGTGACAGGCAGGGGCACAGCGTCAATGGTGGACCGGTGTGGTCGGTTTGTCGTCGGTCCACGGCACCTGTTCTCCACAGACCACGTAGTGGACCACGTAGCCGCCACGCTGTGACGGCACTGCCCCACAGAGCAATGTGACTCACGTCATATACAGGGAGGCTGCCACCACGGGCGGCCGGAGCAGAGGGCGGACAACCGCATGACCATCACAGCCGAAACACTCGTCGACATCAGTGCGCGCGGCGCCGAGTACCTCGAACGCGCGCGATCGGCCGCCCGGGTCATCGAGGCCGAGGCCGACCAGATCGAGGCCACCACGACCATCACGCGGACCGCGTACGATGCGATCGCCGATGCCGGGCTCTTCTGGATTCTGGTGCCGCAGGAATACGGCGGTGCCGGACTCGACATCGTCAGCGCCTTCAAGGTGGTCCAGGAACTCTCGCGCGCGGACGGATCGACCGGCTGGGCGTTCATGGCGAACTCCTGCAGCACCGGCGTGGCGGTCGGCTTCATGCGCCCCGACGGCGCGGAGGAGATGTTCGGCGGCGTCGACAAAGGCATCACGGCCGGGATGGTGGTGCCCGCCGGTACCGGTGTGCGCGTCGACGGCGGCTTCCGGGTCAACGGTCGGTTCCAGTTCGCCAGCGGCTCCGCGCATGCGTCCTGGATCGGCGCGGGGTTCGTCGTCCTGGACGTCAACGGCGAGCCGATCATCCTGCCCGACGGCAACCCCGACTGCCGGATCACCTGGCTCCCACGCGACGAGGTCGAGTTCACCGGCAACTGGGACGTGATGGGCATGGTCGGCACCGGCTCATACGACTACCAGGTCAACGATCGGTTCGTCCCGGACAAGTTCACGTTCGAGACGTTCTCGACCACACCGGTGCGGCCGGAGCCGGTCTACCAGCTCGGGCTGCTCGGCATCGGTGTCGGTGGACACGCACCGGTTGCCCTCGGGCTGGCGCAGCGCGCGCTCGAGGAGATCGCGACCCTGGTGTCGACCAAGGTCCGACCGGGCTACGACGGTGTGGTCGGCGACTCCGACCTGTTCCGACACGACTTCGCACGTCACGAAGCCCAGTTCCGTGCCGCGCAGGCCTACGTCTACGAGGCGTTCGGTGAGGCCGAGGCGGCAGCTGCAGCGGGCGATGAGATCTCTGCGGAGCAGCGCGCCCGGCTGCGTCAGGTCGCCACCTGGGCCCAGGAGGTGGCCGGTGACGTGGTCATGTTCGCGCATCGCTGGGCGGGCAGCGGCACCGTCCGCAACCCCAGCGCCCTCGGGCGCTGCGTCCGGGACGCGGCAGTCGCGACCCAGCATGCGCTCGTCGACCGTAAGACCCTCGTCGACGCCGCCGTCGACATCCTGCCCGGATACCAGAAGAGCTGACCCGGCGGGACCCCCGCCACCGATCACAACCACGCCGTCAGGCGCACGAAGGGACACATCATGGGACAACTCGACAACAAGGTCGCTCTCGTCACGGGGGCGGCACGCGGACAGGGCCGTTCGCACGCCATCCGGCTTGCCGAGGAGGGTGCGGACATCATCGCGCTCGACATCTGTTCGTCACTGGACACCACCGAGTACGAGGGGGCGACCCGAGAGGATCTCGACGAGACCGCACGCTTCATCGAGAAGTACGACCGTCGCGTACACACCGCGGTCGTCGACGTGCGTGATCTCGCCGGACTCGAGACCGCCGTCGCCGAGGGCATCGCCGAACTCGGACGCCTCGACACCGTCGTCGCCAACGCCGGCATCTTCTCGTCGGCGCCGCTGCACGAGCTGACCGAGCAGCAGTGGGACGAGATGATCGCGGTGAACCTGTCGGGTGTGTGGAAGACCATGCGCGCCACCGTTCCCCACCTCATCGAACAGGGCGAGGGCGGTTCGATCGTGCTGATCAGCTCCACCGGTGGGCTGCAGGGCTTCCCCAACTTCGCTCACTACGTCGCCGCCAAACACGGCGTCACCGGTCTGGCGCGGACCGCGTCCAACGAGCTCGGCGCGCACCGCATCCGTTGCAACTCCATCCATCCCACCTCGGTGCTCACCGACATGATCGACCACGAGGCGATGTACAAACTGTTCCGCCCGGACCTCGAGAAGCCCACCCACGCCGACTTCCGGGACGCCTGCCAGCAGGGCATGAACGTGCTGCCCATCCCGTGGTTGGAGCCGGTGGACATCTCGAACGCGGTGGTCTGGCTCGCCTCCGACGCGGCGCGGTATGTCACCGGCATCGCGTTGCCGATCGACGCCGGCGCCCTGTCGAAGGTCTGATGATCCTCGGTTGCGGGCCGGCGGGAGTCCCCGGCCCGCAACCGATCCCAGGTATGGAAGCGGATGCCGACGTCGCGGGTGTCAGCCGACGAGTGCTTCGGCGACCTCGGCACGCTTGTTCAGGCACAGCTTGTGCAGGATGTGCTCGACGTGCCCCTCGACGGTCCGGGTGGAGAGCACCAGCTTCTCGGCGATCATCCGGTTGCTGAGGCCGGTCGCGACGAGGTCGGCGACCTCTCGCTCGCGCGGCGACAGGGCCGCAGTCGGTTCGTCCGCGTCGCGCGGCTCGGCCGTCGCGGCCGGCGCCGAACCGAAGACGTAGTCGTAGAGCTCCGAGGTCGACATCGCCCGACCGCGCGCCCAGGCCTTGTCGAAAGCGGCATCGTCGACCTGTCGATGCAGCGTGTCGACCGCTTTGCTGCGCAGCGAGTTCCAGTGCTCAGAGCCGTACAGTTGCTGGCCGAACGATCCCCACATCGACGAAGCCGCACCGAGAACGACGACCGCCCGGAGCCCGGCGCCCTGTTCGGCGAGTGCCCAGCCGAGAAGGTCGGACATCAGCGTGGTCCCCACGGTGTCGCCGAACCCCCGATGCCGTTCCAGCGCATCGGCAGCCGATGTGACGGCGTCGTCGATCCGGCCGTCGAGCAATGCCACCAGCCCGAGGCCGTATGTGGCGTACGAGTGGAACCAGGTCTCGTCGACCGCCAGGGTGTCGGTGTGGACTGCCGAGAACACCCGTTCGGCGCGCTCGATGTCCGGCAGCGACGACAGCAGCATCCCGCGGTGGATGGCGAGGGTCGCCGACAGCACCGGCCCAGCCGCGTTCTCGCCGTATACACGCTCCGCCTCATCGAGATACACGGTGGCAGTGTCGAAGTCGCCTGCGAAGAAGTCTCGGAGACCGAGCGTATGGGTGACGAACCCGGCTGTCACCACATCGTGTTCGCGGTCGGCGATGACTCCTGCCCGCTGCAGGGTGAACGCGGCGGACTCCCGGTCACCCTGCAGTGTCTGGACGAGGGCGAGTACGCCGAGGATGCGGCCCTTGACGATCTGCGGGACATCGGGGAGTTCGAGCGCCATGGTCAGCCACAGCCGGTGCTCGCGCACCGAGATCCCGCACGCCCACAGGAAGCGGCCGGCCCCTAGTGCGTCGGCTGCGACGCGTCCCTGCCCCTCGCCGGGATCGTTGAGCGCGGAGTGCAGTGCGGCGCGGATGTTGCCGCGGTTCTCCTGGACGTGCGCTGCCTTGCGCAGTTGATCGGGTCCGTACCAGCTGTCCGCGCAGTCGACGATGATCGCGGCACAACAGTCCAGCAGTCGGGCATTCATCCGCCGGCGCTCGGCGGCGGTGAGTTTGCCCCAACCGTATTCGCGCAGGGATTCGAGAAGTCGGAACCGGACGTGCTTGCCGTCGCCGATGCGGAGCAGGACCGACTTGGCGACAAGAGCGGTCATCGAGTCGAGGATCGCCGATTCGGGTAGATCGTCGTCGGCGCACACCTCCATCGCCATCTGCAGATCGAATCCGTCGGCGAACACCGACACCCGCGTCCACAGCAGTTTCTCGGTGTCGCTGCAGAGTTCGTGACTCCAGTCGATGGTGGCCTGCAGGCTCCGATGGCGAGGTGTGCGGTCCCGTGATCCCACCGACAGCAATGACACCCGTCGGTCCAGCAGGTCGGCGAGATCGTCGACGGAGAGCACCGTGAGTCGGGTGCAGGCCAGTTCGATTGCCAACGGGAGGCCGTCGAGGCGCTCGCAGATACGTCGAACGGACTCGATGTTGTTCTCGTCCACCGTGAAACCGGTCAAGACGGCCTCGGCTCGCCGGGAGAACAGCTCGATCGCATCCGGCTCGGTCTCACCGCCCGTCGGCAGGGGATCGAGGTGGAAGACGTACTCGCCGGGGATGGCCAGGTACTCCCGGGAGGTCACCACGACCCGGAGGTCGGCGGCCTCCACCATCAGGCGCGCGACGAGTGCCGCTGCGCCGTCGACCACGTGCTCGCAATTGTCGAGGACCAACAGCATCCGACGATTGCGCAGGTACTCGACGAGGGTGTCTTCGGCGGACCTGTCGTGTGCGTCGCGGTTCTCCAACCCCAATGCGTCGCAGAGTGTCTGCCCGAGCATCCCCTCGTTGCGGACGGAGGCGAACTCGACGAACCGCACTCCGTCGGTGAACGCCCGCCGGAACTCGCCGGCCGCCTGCACCGACAGTCGTGTCTTGCCGATCCCGCCCGGCCCGACCACCGAGACGAGACGGTGCTCACCGAGTAGACGGCGCAACTCGCGGAGTTCCACGCGACGGCCGACGAAGCTGGTGCTCGGCCGGGGCAGGCCGGTCGACGTGGCGTCGGTGCGGGGTGCGGTCGCGGGGAGTTCGGCACGGACCGCGTTGACCTTGCGGGACAACAGGGTGCGTGAGCGGGTCCACTCGATCGAGCGGGAGATGTCGGCGATCGAGACGTCGGGGGTCTCGACGATCAGGTCACGGATGAGGCGGTCGGCGTCGTCGGTGACCGACCCCTTGAGTCGACGGTGATCCTCCGGAGGCGTCTCCATCGACAGCGCCCGCCGGACGGTGTTGCGGGACATCCCGAGGCGTCCGGCAATGCCCTTGATCGACTCTCCGCCGTCATGACACCGATGGATCTCTGCCCACTCGTCGACGTTCATCACTCTCCTGCCCACACTGAGATTCAGATCACTCTCCTACGGTTCTACGCGACGCCGCAACCAGGGGGGTCAAGATGTGTCATCGGGCCGTCGGGGGTGACGCCAGTCCGACCCCGCCAGGCGACTCACGGCCGCTGTGACGTGCGATTATTCGTCGATGCGCCCAAGCCGGTCCGGACCGTAGGGGATCACGTAGTCGGACGGTTATCCGCAGTCGCGGTCGTCGGCCAAGGTGATGGGGACCACATGGTCGCAACCGTTTCGCCGAGAGGATCTCCGATGTCACAGCAGAACGCAGAAGCACTGACCAAGGCATTCGCCGCCGCCGACCAGGGCGATCCGGTGCCGCTGGTGGAGCTCTACGACGACGGCATGACATGGGCCGGCTTCACCCTCGACGGAACCCAGCGCCTCTACTCGAAGGCCGAGTTCCTGGAGGCTCTCGGTGTGCTGGCGAAGCTCGACGAGTCGCGCAACGAGGTGCTCAGTTGCGATGTGATCGGTGACGAACTGGTGACCGCAAACGTACGCGCCTACCGTCGGCTCGGTGACCAGGAACTCGACATCACGATGGTGATGACCCATCGCTTCGTCGACGGCAAGGTCACCCGCGGCACCGACATCGTCCCGTCGTCGTTCGAGCGCTTCTGGTCCGACGCCGGCATCTCCCTCTGAGCTGATCGGGAGATGACGATGAGCACGGCTCTTGCCGGCCCGGGCCTGGACGGCTTCGCGGCGCCGAACCGGGCGGCCGTCGATGCGCTGCAGGCCGGCGAGCCGGTGCTCGCCGTCGACGATCTCGACGGAACCGGTTGCGATCTGATCGTCCTGGCGCCGTCGGCGGATGTCCCGGCGATCGCCGAGATGGTCCGATCCGGATCGGGATTCGTGTGCGTCACAGTCGATGACGACCGAGCCCGTCGCCTGGAGCTACCACCGATGACCTGGCCGCCGGGTGAAGAAGGCTTCGGTGGCTGCATGTGCGTGTCGGTCGACGCGGTCGCCGGGACGACCACCGGGATCTCCGCGCGCGATCGTGCGACCACGATCCGCGCCCTCGCCGACCCCACCTCCGAGCCCGGCACCTTCACTCGGCCCGGTCACGTCGTACCGGTACTGGCCGGCGTCGAATCCACCTCGCGGATCGGCATCCTCGCACGCGCCGGCCTGCTGTCCGAGGAGGCTCGCGGCGACGCGGAGATGGTGCCGGTGGCCTTCGCATCCTTGATCTCGCAGCGCGACCCTCTGCGCGCGGCGGCTCCCGAGGAAGCCGGGGACTGGGGCTTACCGATCCTGCGGTACTCGGACTTGCTCAGCGTCGGAGGCTGATCCGCGATCATCGGCGAGAACTCCAGGCGGTTGTCGGGATGCCCTCGCCCGGCGATGTAGTGAGACTCGGATTATTGACACGTGAGCGGGTCGAGGTGGGTGTTATCCACGCTGTGTTTCGGTGAGGTGTCAGAAATCCGGAGCCGAGTAGCGGGTAGCTCGATCGGCGGGGCTCAGTCGCCAGCGGGATTCCTCCGTCGCCGGTTTCGGATTTCTGACACTTGAGCGGCCCCCGCTGTGCGCATTCCATACCGTGCACCCGTCAGGTGTCAGAAATCCGAGATCCGAGGAGTAGGTCCCGTCGACCAACCAGTCGGCCCCCGCCACATGGCGCGGGCCGACTCGTCGCGTGTGCCGATCAGAGGAACGAGTCGGAACCGTCCAGTCCGTAGCGGGGATGATCCCCGATCACGATCGACTCGAAGATGCCGAATCCCGTCGCGTCGCCCTCCTGGGTGCGGATGACGCAGTCCCGCAACTGGTGTGCTTCGTCGATGGTCGCACGGTCGGTCATGTCGGCGTATCGTTCGCCCGAGGTGTGGTCCACCCCGTTGTACTTGCCGTGGCGATCTCCTTTGTAGCCGAAGTAGTTCGCGGTACCGAGGTGGAATCCGGTGTCCGACACGGGCGCGATCTCGACGGTCCGCTCCTTGCCCCAGCCTGCGTCGAAGGTCATGGTGCCGCCGAGCAATCGTCGTGTGGCGGGGTCGTACTTGAGATCATCGACCATGCCGTGCAGCGGTTCCTGACGGCCGTCGGCGTGGTTGACGAACCCGGAGAAGTAGTGGACCTCCCCGTTGACCCATTGCAGGTAGTGGTGGATCTCGTACGGTTCACCACCGTCGGTCGGCTGAAAGTACATCGGGCTCCACGTCAGGATGAAGTCGTCGCTCATCCGGTTGAGGGGCTTGATGTCCGGGGTGGGCTCGCCGACGTCCATCCGGACACCCCAGGAGCGGTCGCGATAGCCGAGCCAATCGGCGTCGTCGATGGTCAGACGTTCGCCGTCGATCTCGACCCAGCCCGAGACCGTGACCAGCTGGTGAAAGCGTCGCAGGTCCGACCCGATGCGGAATCCGTCCGCACCCCGCTGGGCATCCTTGCGCTCGAGGAACGGTGGTAGCTGCGTACTGGTGAGCACGATGTCGAAGCTCAGCGGCTGGACGTCGTTCTCGTGGAGGATGCAGCGCACCTTCTGCATCGGCTCGATGATCTCGTAGTCGATCGGACCGACGCCGATCCGCTCCGGATCGAGGTCCAGCTCGGTGCTGGCGCGCACGGTGATCTGTTCGACTCCGCGGGAGATGCCGGCGAACGCGTCGATCACGTTGCGGTTGTGGTACTTACCGATCCCGAAGTCGATCTGGAGTGATCCGTCCCGCGCGAACAGCGAGCACCAGATCTTCTCGGTCCACGACAGGTCCGCATGGGAGACGGTCGCGAAGGTCTCCGGGGTCTGGTGGATGAGGTACTCGTCGGCGGGCACGATCTTCTGCATGGGTTGACGCATGGTTCTCCTCTGTCGTCACGGACGGTGGTGTCGTCCGGTGCTGCGGCCAGGGGATCCGGCCGCGATGATGCGGTGGGTGGTGGACCGCGGGGGATCTGACTGCGGCGCGGTCAGGTCATCGGATGCCGCGGAAGGCCGATGGGCGGTCGTGTCCGACGAGTGCACCCCCGAAGAGGGCGGCAGCCTTGTCGTCGTCGGCCAAGGGCTCGGGGAACAGGCCCATGGTGCGAGCCGAGATCCGCCACTCGATCCGGTCCTCCACGCCGGCGCGCCGCGCGAACGGTCGTAGGCCGAAGCTGTACATCTCGGTGGCTGCCAGAATCCGTGCGGACCGATCCATCTGCGAGAACGTCTGATAGAGCTTGAGATGGTCTTCGCCCAGCCGTTTGGTCAGGTCTGCCCAGTCCTCGACGGGCAGCACCGAACTGGTCCCGTCGGCGTGGTGGCCGACGATCGATGCCTCGGTCACGGTGGCGAGAAACTGTTCCGGTTCGGTGAACGTCGTACCCCAGTCGTTGATCTCGAAGTCGGTGAAGACGTCGGTGGGGAAGGTCAGCGTCAGCGTGACACCACTGAGCCCCGGATCGGACTCCCGTGCCCACGGATAGCCGAACTGCCCGGCGTCGAGGCTCAGGAAGTCGCGGACGAGGGTCGCGGTGCCGTCGCCGTTGGGGTATGGGCCGTTGTCGCAGATGCCGACACGCGAGTCGGTGAAGTACATGAAGCAGTACCCCGACAGTGCGGCGTTGAGCGTCTGCAGCTCCTTGCGACTGGCGTCGTCCACCGGGCGGAGATCGGCTCGGAGGGTGGACAGGGCGTCGTCGGGCAAGTAGCGGTTGGTGAACCCGGCATCCTTGTAGTCGAGGGTCCCGTCACCGCGGTGTCCCAGGGCCAGACGCCGCCAGAAGTCGACGACCGTGCGCACGTCGTCGATGTCGTCGCCAGGCGCCATTCGCCCCATCTCGATGAGAAGCTCACGGCCACAGAGATAGTGGTACCCGACCATCCAGATCCACAGGGGGCTCACCAGTCCCGGCGAAACACTGAGTCGCCGCCCGATCTCCTCCGCGGGCATCGCGGAGTCGATGATCCGGACGCGCTCAGGGTAGGTGTGGAAGTCCTCGATCACCGACATCGACATGTACGGCATCATCGGGAAGATCTCGGAGGTGAACCCCGAGCGCCGGGTCATCTCCGGTTTGAACGAGCGCCCCATGTGCTGGATCAGCGTGTCGAGGTCGTCGTCGGTGAGCGCCTCGGAGACGAGCTGGGTCACGGTGTCGGCGGTGACCGACGAGGGGAACGGTTTGACTGCGATGTCGTCGCCGACGGTGGCCAGGTAGGTCCACCAGTCGGCGCGCGGATCGCCGGAGGTCGCGTCGGTGAACGGCCGGCCGACCGGATCGGCTGCGTCGGCCGGGTCCACCGCCTCGACAGCACCACCCTCGGGAACGGACGCGGCCCCGACGCTGCCATCCGATGCGGCGAGATGACCTTCGCCGCTCGACGATGATGTGAGGGTGACGGTCTCACCGTCAGCCGGGGTCCAACCATCGAGATCGACTGCCAGCAGGCACGGTACGCCGTATTCGCGGGACACGATCGCGAGGTGCGAGCGGGTGGTGCCGGAGGTGCACACGATCCCGCCCAGCCGCCCCAGGATCGGTGAGAGGAAGGTAGTGCCGCCCGACTCGACCAGCGCAACGACCTCCTCGAGATCGTCCTCGAACACCGCGATCACGTCGTCGGGGGCAGAGAAGTTCTTGATCCGACCGACTTTGGTCCCGAAGTCGAACGAGCTGATCCCGGCGTGGCGGGTCGGTGTGGTGGCTGTCATCGACTCTCTCCGATCGGTCGGAAACAGCTGTCGCGGTCCGCGGGCACGAAGATGCCGCCGATGAGACCGAGGGCGACGGCGGGATCACGGAACTTCTCGTAGGACTCGGTGATCGACGGACTGATGGTCCAGTCGATCTCGTCGTAGCATCCGGCGATCCGGGCCCACGCCTTCAGCTTCCAGGTGTACATCTGGGTGGCGTACAGGTTGCGTTGTTCGGGAGCCGTGTCGGCGAGTCGCGCGTAGAGCTGCCGGTGAGCGCTACGGATGTGTCCGGTCAGGTCGACGACCTCGGCCTGCGAGAGGGGACGCAGCTCACCGTCGCGCGCCGCGAAGACGCGTGCCTCGATGACCTCCGAGAGATAGTCACTGGGTGTGAACCAGGCTGTGCCCCAGACGTTGTTGTCCATGGTCACCGAGTTCGGCAGCCGGTAGGCGAGTACGAAGTCGTGTTCGGGGAGTGACTCCCGGATCCCGTCGAGCCACGGGAAGTCACCTCGGCCGTCGCAGGACAATTCCCGAAGCGCGAGGAAGGTGCCGTCGCCCAAGTCGTAGGGACCCGTGTCGCAGACCGCCGTGCGCGCGTCGCAGTTCTCGAGGAACGCGTACGCGGTCAGGCGGGCGGCGAACTTGCGGATGGTCGCCGTGGTGGTCGGATCGTTGGGCTCGAGATTGTCCAGGATCGTCTGCAACAGATCCGGACCGACGACATGAGAACTGTTCGCCGGTTCGGCGTCCATGTTGAACAGCGACCCGTCCGTACGCATCGCGATGGTCGCCCGGCGCCAGAAGCGCAGCACCGTGAGTTGGTCCTCGAGACCGTCGGCAAGGTCGTTCGTGCCGAGGTCGACATAGATCTCGCGACCGGTCAGATAGTGCAGTGGCATCGCTGCGAGGTTGATGAAGCTCCGCTTGGAGCCGACCGGAAGCCCTTGCCGGACGAGCTCTTCCGGTGTCGCGTGCTCGCTGATGACGCGGAGGCGTTCCGGTACGCGCAGGTAATCTTCCATCATGGACATCACGATGTAGGTGTTCATCCCGAACAACTCCGACTCGAAGACCGTCCGGCGGGCAAGTTCGGATTTGTACGCACGTCCGCCCTGCTGCACGAGCGCGTTCCACTCGGCCAGCGTGGGCTCGTAGTCGGGATCGGTCAGCACCCGATCGTCGACGGGTGCGGTCGTCGCGGTCATGCGATCGCCGCCGCGGACTCGATCGTGATCGTGGCGCTCTCGGGGTCGCCGAGGGCGATGCGAACCCGTGCGCCGTCGGGGATCTCGCCCTCGATGGTGGCAGCCAGAACGCACGGCACAGCCGACTCCCGGGACAGGATCGCCAGGTGAGACTCTCGGCTGCCGGCCGTGCAGACGATCGCCGCCAGGTCGGGGAGGATGGGGGACAAGAAGGTCATGCCGCCCTTGTGCACGAAGGCGATGGTGTCATCGAGGTCGTCGTCGTCGATCGACAACACATCCGAGGTGTCCTCGAACCACCGAGCAGTACCTGTGATGTCCTCGGTGGCAAACAGATTCACGCCGGTACCGACGCGACTTCCGGAGCTTGTCATCAGCTGTAGTTCCTTTCTGCGGGCTTGGGTGCCGACCGCAGAATATGAACTGGATCACAGCATGGGGCAGTGCACTTTGGGGGACAGATGCCCGCAGGAAAGGTGCCGGGTGGGCCTCAGAGGCCGGCGTCACGCGCGATGAGTGCGAGTTCGAGCCGCGATTGACAGCCGGTCTGCTGCAGGATGCGGGTCACGTACTTCTTCACCGAATCCTCTGCCAAGCAGAGGATTTCGGCGATCTGTCCATTCGACTGTCCGTCGGCGACGAGGCGGACGACCTCGCGCTGGCGACCGGTGAGGCTGCGGACGGCCTGCACCTCGGGGCCGATCGGGAGGCGTTTGGTGACCGGGGTGAGTTGCTGCCCGACGAGCCGGAGAACGGCCACGTCGTGGGCCCCGAGTGCGTCGACGTCACGGCTGAACAGGCCGATCAGGGCGGTTCGGCCGCCGGCCAGCGGAAGGCGCATCGCGGCCGCGGACCCCATCTGCCAGCTGCCGTGCAGGAAGTGTCGGACGTATGCGTCCGCGGCCGACGGGAGGTGTCCCTGGGTGACCAGCTCGTCCAGCGACGCCACTGAACTGCTCAGCAGTTGCCGCACTGCGGGAGGCGACCCGAAGACGTCGTGACTCGCCCAACGGTCCTGGTACTCGGGGAGCATCTTCGCGGTCAACCCCTCGACCAGCGGTGCCCCGTCCTCGAAGACCAGGTTGAAGGTGGAGCCGGTGAAGAACGAGACGTTGGCGAGCTCGAGATGGCTGCACAGCGACTCGACCAGGGAGTCGCGGAACTCCGTGAGAGTGGATGCGTCGTGGCAGCCCGAGATGATGCTGAACGCCCGCCGATAGTCCTCCACGTCGAGGATGGCGGCCGGTTCCCAGTGGGTCGTCGCGGTCATGTCGAGCTCCTTTGGCACTGCACTCAAAGTGTCCCCCTATGTGGACTACATCACAATCAGCGCCGCTCCTAGATTTACATCACCAGCTGACCGAGGCGCCACACAGTCCCCTGAACTGCACGGATCTGACTCACCCCGACCGTGATGGATCGACCTCGGCACTGAAGACGCAAAGGAGCACACACCATGGCGGAGTCGACGCGCAGCGTCCCCAAGTGGGCGACGGAGGAGACCCTCACCCTGCCGAACCGATACAACCGGGCGATCCGGGAGTTGGTCGGGCGGCGGACTTCGGACCCCGGGTTCGACTGGTCGCGCGACGTGTTCGCCCGGTCGGCGGACCTGTTCGCGGCCGACGACGCACTCGCCGTCGAGAAGGAGGTCCTGGACTCGGGCTACCGGTTCGAGTTCTCGGCTACGGCCTCGCTGGATGCCGAGCCGGACAAGTACCGCCGTCCCGATGCCGACGGCAAGTCCTTCGTCGCCGGCGGCGAAGGGGATGACGAAGCGCTGAGCGGACGAGGCGACAACGTGCTCGCGACCGCGGCCAACACCACCGGCGTGGTGCTGCGCGTCTCGCAGATCGAACACGTGCTGGAACTGCTCACCGAGGGTGTCCCGGAGAACACCATCGCCGTCATCGACGACTCCGGCGGCACGCTGACCGCTCCGATCCTCGAGGGCTTCCACGGCGTCATCTGCCTCGGCGGGACCGTTCGATCCCACCTCGGCATCCTCGCTCGCGAATACAACGTCCCGACGCTGATGAACTGCCGCATCGACGGACTCGCCGACGGTGATCGCGTCGAACTCGAGACCACCGCCGCGCCGCCCGCGGCGGACGCCTACGAGACCGGCGACACCGGTCATGCCCGTATCTGGAAACTGCAGAGCTGAGGACGCACGAACATGGCACGCGAACTGCGCTACACCGACCTGCTCGAGACCAACAGCTTCCTCCGCAACCTGAGTGACACCACCTACTGGTTGTGCATCACCCGCACGGTGCAGGAATCGAAGCTCTTCCCGATGAACCCGTACATGCTGTTGTCGTATCTCAACAGCTTCTACCGTCTCCCCACGCTGCTCCGTGAAATCGACTCCGTCACTCCGGCAGAGGAACTCGGCGATCGAGTGCGCGAATCCAGCTTCAAGGTCAACACCGTGAACGCGGCCTGGGGGATGCCGACCTTCTACCTGCTCGGTCGCGAGATGCTGCTCAGCTGGGGACTGATCCGCCCGCAGGACGCGGTCGAGGACGTCGTCGACGTCCTGGACTTCAGCCGACGGTTCAACCTCTCGTACCACCGCAACGACGGTCACATCACCAACAAGGAGTTCGGTGATCGGTCACAGTTCCTGCCCGAGCGCACCCTCGACGCGTTCGACGATCAACTGCTCGGCGTCTCCTCGGGAGATCGACTCCACACGGCGACGGTCAAGCTGCTGGCCCAGTTGTCGCAGTACGCGTTCCTGGCCCACTGCGAGTGTCGGATCGGCATTCACAACAGCGGTCCGTACAACTTCGGCGACAACAGGCAGTTGCTGGTCCGCGACTTCTTCGACCTCTCCGAGGGCGACTACCCGTGGCTCGACGGCATCGCGGTCAGCCTGCCTCACAACAACTTGACCATCCCGATCGTGTTCAAGGACACCAACTTCCGACTGGTCGATGACTGGGCATCCTTCGAGGCGGAGCCGAGCTACGACGCGTCCAACATCGCGGCGGTCGGTCTTTACACCGCCGACGCACTCACCGACGGCTACGTTCCGGTTGGGATGGACAACGCCGAGGTGCTGGCCGACACGATGGAGCAGTATCGCGACATCCTCGCGGAGGCGACCGCCGATCTGTGGAAGCGGATGGCCACCTGGAGTCGCGAGCAGATGATCGACGCAGGTGCCCTCGTCTACTCCTCCGTCGGCAAGGACTTCGCGCATCTGGCGGGAACCTATCGGCAGTCGGACTGGCTGGAACTCGACGAGCGCGCACAGCGGTTCAAGGTGCTGATGAACGACGAGTACGCGCGGGACAACCTCGCCGAGATGGTCGGACTGCTCGGACTCCCGCAGCAGAAGACCAACCGGTACACGATGGCCCGGTACTCGGGGCTGAACCAGAACATGATCAGCGCGCTGCCGTACTCGGTTCTCACCGACGACGACTACGCACCGACGGTCGGTGCCGAGTTCGCCGGACACTCGAGTCTCGACGCCAAGACGGCGTTGTGGACCACCAGTGCCGGGCGCATCGACATCGACGACTACAACGCGCGGGCGCGTGGCTTCACCCCGGCCGTCCACGACGAGAAATACCGCTACCTCGACGAGGAGTGGGTCAAGTGGAACCACGCCACGCCCCTCGCGGAGGAGCTGTACCGCGTCGGTCGGCCGCACCTGCCCGGACAGGAGGCGCGGTGACCGGACAGCATCTGCAGATCGCCGACCTCATCAGCAGGGCCGGTGCCAGCTTCGGTCCCGCGCCGGCACTGATCGACGGTGACCGATCGGTCAGCTTCGCCGAGTTCGACTCGCTGACCGACCGCCTCGGCAACGCGCTGCTCGGACGCGGGCTGAGGCCCGGCGATCACGTAGCGGTGTTGGTGTCCAACGGTATCGACGGCGTGGTCGCCTACTACGCACTCGCCAAGGCGGGACTCGTCCGGGTACCGCTCAACGCCCGGGAGACCGATGTCGAACTCGCGTACAAGATCGAGGATTCCGGCGCGCGTGCGCTGATCACCGACGGTCGGCGACCCGCACCCACGGAGATCACCATCGCCGTCGACGAACTGTCGACGATGATCGACGCCGCCGACTCGACACCGTGCCGAGTCGTCCTCGACCCGGAGGCGCCGCTGCGGTTGGCATACACCGGTGGCACCACTGGGAAACCGAAGGCGGTGGTGCTCACCACACGGAGCGAACTGGCAGAGGTCGCCAACTTCCTGGTCGACCTGCTGCCCGACATCCGGCCGGACTCCGTGATGCTGCACGCCGCACCGATCACGCACGGGAGCGGGGCATTCTTCCTCCCGCATCTGGTGAAGGGCGCGGCGAACGTCATCCTGCAGAAGTTCAGTCCGCAGCGCTTCATCGACGCCGCCGTCGAGTACGGCGCGACGGCCACGTTCATGGTCCCCACCATGATCTCGATGCTCCTCGAGGACGCCGCCATCGATCGGGATCGGTTGCGACTGAGCCGACTCTGCTACGGCGGGGCTCCCATCGCGCCGGCGCTGCTGGCGCGCGGGATCGAAACCCTCGGACCGGTGTTCGCGCAGCTGTACGGGCAGGCGGAGGCGCCGTTGGCGATCACCTGCCTGCAACCGTGGGAGCACACACCGGAGCGGTTGGCGTCCGCGGGGAAGCCGTACACGTTCGTGGAGATGGACATCCGCGATGCGGAGGGCAATTCGCTACCGCCCGGCACAGCCGGCGAGGTCGTCACCCGGGGTCCACACACCATGAGCGGATACTGGCACCGCCCCGAGGCCAGCGCCGAGACCCTCGGCGTCGACGGCTGGTTGCGCACCGGCGACATCGGCCAGGTCGACTCCGACGGGTTCCTCTACCTGCTCGACCGCAGGCACGACGTGATCATCAGCGGTGGGTTCAACGTCTATCCGCGCGAGGTGGAGGACGTGCTGCTCACCCATCCCGCCGTCCGTGAGGCCGCGGTGGTCGGCGTCGACGATCCCAAGTGGGGCCAACGTGTCTCCGCTGCCGTCGTCGTCCGTGAGCCCGTCGCCGAAGACGAACTCGTCGACCACTGCGCCCGACAACTCGCCGGATTCAAACGTCCCCGACACATCGAGTTCTGGGACGAGCTGCCCAAGAGTCCGGTCGGGAAGTCGTTGCGGCGCACCGTGCGCGAGACCATGCACAGCCCTCAGGAGGTTACCGAAAATGCTTGATGCAGCCGACTTCGTCCTGCACGGCCTCACCCTGCGGCAGCTCGCCACAGGCGAACAACTCGCCGACATCATCGACGAGGACGCCGAGACCATCACCACTCATCTGGATGCCGCGACCGCCGACGGCAAGGCCATCGCCGCACGTGGGGCATACATGATCACCCCGGCCGGACGCACCCACCTCGACGGTCTCTACCCGGAGGCGTTCGCCGCGCAACGGGGCGATCCCGCCCTGGTCGACACCCTGGCGGACTTCGAGCAGGGCATCAACAAGCAGATCCTCGCCGTGATGACGTCGTGGCAGACGGTGACGGTCGACGGTGCCGAACAGCCCAACGACCACTCCGATGCCGACCACGACGCGAAGGTGATCGACAAGCTGGCTCGGTTGCACGACCGCGCGACCGTGCAACTGGCGCCGTTCGCCGACGCGGACCCGTTGACCAAGAGGTTCCTGGCGCGACTGGAGATCGCCCAGCAACGAGTCGACCAGGGCGACAACGACTATGTGAGCAATGTGCGCATCGACAGCTACCACACCGTCTGGTACCAGATGCACGAGCACCTGCTCCGGGTCATGGGTGAGGAGCGCGACGAATGAGCGCCGGAGTGGTCGACACGACCGTCCTGCGGATCTGCGACGTCGAGGGCGAACCATCGCGCGAACTCGTGGGTGGCAAGGCGTGGAGCCTGTGGCGGATGAGCCGGCTCGGCCTGCGCGTACCGCCGGCGATCGTGATCACCACGCGTTCCTGCGCCGAGTACTTCGAGCAGGGCCGAGTGCTCTCGGACGCGCTGTTCGACGAGATCGTCGACGGGGTGCGATATCTGGAGGAACGGACCGGACGGACCCTCGGCTCGGGGCCGCATCCGCTGTTGGTGTCGGTGCGATCCGGCGCAGCGATCTCGATGCCGGGCATGATGGACACGATCCTCAATCTCGGCATCAACGAGACCACCGAGGCGGCCCTGGCCGACGAATCCGGTCGCCCCGACTTCGCGGCGGACGTCCGGCGCCGGTTCTGCGCGCTGTACGGCAAACTCGTCGCGGGCAGCATCGACGACCTCGAGGACCTGCCGGACACCGCTGCCGTCCTCACGGCCATAGAGGCGGAGACCGGGCACACCGTCCCCGACGATCCGATCGAGACGTTGCGCAATGCTGTTGCCGCCGTTTTCGACTCGAGCCGCTCGCGTCGTGCCAAGGCCTATCGCGCGCATTACGGCATCCCCGACGACATCGGTACCGCGGTGACCATCCAGGCGATGGTGTTCGGCAATCTCGATGACGACTCCGGGACCGGGGTGCTGTTCACCCGCAACCCGCTGTCGGGTGCGCGCGAACCCTATGGTGAGTACCTGCCGCGCGGCCAAGGTGAGGACGTGGTGTCCGGTCGGGTGACCCCGCGGCCGTTGACATGGCTGGCCGACAACCGATCTGCCCTGCACGACGAACTCATCACCGCCGCCGACCTGCTCGATCGAGAAGGTCGTGACGCGCAGGACATCGAGTTCACGGTGCAGGACGGCACGCTCTACCTCCTCCAGTCGCGCGCCGCGAAGCGGACCGCGCAGGCGGCGGTACGCATCGCGACGACGCTGGTGGACGAGGGGGTGATCGATCCGGCGACCGCGTGCGAGCGCGTCACCGCCGACCAGATCCGACATCTGCTCCGCCCGTCGATCGACCCGGACGAGGTCGGTGACACCCGACCGGTGGCCGCCGGCGTCTCCGCCAGCCCCGGCTATGCCGTCGGACTCGCCGTCGGGACTGCCGAAGAGGCACAACAGCATCCGGGCTCGATCCTGGTTCGTGAGTCGACCAGCCCGGAGGATGTGCACGGCATGATCGCCGCAGCTGCGGTGATCACCGAGAACGGCGGCTCGACATCGCATGCCGCCGTGGTCAGCCGTGCGCTGGACACACCATGTGTGGTCGGTTGCGGATCGGGGGCCGCTGCGTCCCTCATCGGGCGGATAGTGACGGTCGACGCGACCGGGGGTCACGTCTACGACGGTGAGATCGGTGGTCGGGCGACCTCGATCGACGGCGATCCCGACCTCGCCGCGCTGCTCGGTTGGGCACGTGACCTCGCCCCGATCACAGTCGTCGACGGCGTGGCCGACGGGGGCGAGGTGTTCGACGGCGACAGGGCGATCGCCGAGACCGGCGACGAGAGCCCGACGATCCCGACAGCGGCGCAGACCGTCACCGGCAGTTGGTTCGACACCGACGCCGGCGTACGGGCCGCACTCGACGCGGGCGTCACCACCATCGTCACCACCAACCCGCTGCCGGTCCTGCTGGCGGCCATCGCACACGGAAAGGCAGCACGGTGAACACGCCCGCAGACCATGCCGACGTCGAGGCTCCCCGCATCGGACCCGACGAGATCAGCCAGATCCTGCAGACCTTCGCCGGCTCCGAATGGTCGGGAATGCAGTTGACCGTCGGTGACGTGACCGTGTCCGCGGGCAAGGACTCGCCGCCACCGGAACGACGCCACGGCGCAGGAGCTCCGGGCGTCGCCGAGATCTCCGGGCAGGCGCCGACGTCCCCTCCGGCGCCTGCCCGGGACACCACCACGACGGCGGGCTCGCCGACCACGCCGGCCACCCCGGCGGCGGCGCCGACGATCGCGCCGCCTGCCGCGGACGTCCTCGACGAGACGGGACTGGTGACGGTCAGCTCACCGACCGTCGGGTCGTTCTGGGCCGCACCCGATCCGGGGTCGCCGCCGTTCGTCGACATCGGCACGCGCGTCGCCGCCGGAGATCAGCTCGCGATCGTCGAGGTGATGAAGTTGATGAACCCAGTGGTCACCGACGTCGCGGGTGAGGTCGTGGCCATCCGGGCCCGCAACGCAGACATGGTCGAGTTCGGCCAGGCCCTCTTCCTCATCCGGCCCGATGAGTAGCCCGCAGGCCCTGGTGACCCGACCCGACCGCGCAGAGCGGGGGACCCCGGTGGCCGCGCTGATCACGCGGGTGCTCGTCGCGAACCGGGGTGAGATCGCGGTGCGCGTGGTTCGGGCATGCCGCACACTCGGGATCGAGAGTGTGGTGGTGTACTCCGAGGCCGACCGCGGCAGCCTCGCCGCGCAACTCGCGGACCGATCGATCTGCATCGGTGCCGCGTCGGCTTCGGCGAGTTACCTCGACACCGACGTCGTGCTGGCCGCGGCGCTCGGCTCCGGATGCGATGCCATTCACCCGGGATACGGCTTCCTGTCCGAGAACCCGACGTTCGCGCGACGATGTGTCGAGGAGGGACTGGCCTTCATCGGCCCGAACCCGACCATCGTCGGCGGCACCGGCGACAAAGCCGCCGCGCGTGAGATCGCGCGTACCGCGGGAGTTCCGGTCCTGTCGGGTTCGGACATCACCGACAGTCCCGACGCCGCCGTGGCCGCGGCCGTGCAGATCGGGTTCCCGGTCCTCATCAAGGCCGTCGCAGGTGGGGGCGGTCGTGGGATGTCGATCGTCGCCGACGAGGCGGAGCTCCGACGTAGGCTGCCGACCGCGATCGCCGAGGCGGCCGCCGCATTCGGTGACGGCCGGATCTACGTGGAGAAGTTCATCGGCCGTGCGCGGCACATCGAGGTCCAGGTGATCGGGGACCGGCACGGCACCGTGGTGCACGTCGGCGAGCGGGACTGCAGCGCTCAACGACGCCACCAGAAGGTCATCGAGGAGTCGCCGGCGCCGGATCTGACCGAGGCCACACGGGCTGCGATCCATGCAGCGGCGGTTCGCTTCTCGGAGGCCATCGAGCTCGACAGCGCGGGTACGGTCGAGTTCGTCTACGACTCGGACACCGAGGAATTCGCGTTCCTGGAGTTCAACGCACGTATCCAGGTGGAGCACCCGGTGTCCGAGCTCGTCTCGGGTATCGACCTGGTCGCCGAACAGATCCGGATGGCGGCCGGACTGCCGCTGTCCTTCGGTCAAGACGACGTGACACCCACCGGCCATGCGATCGAGGCGCGGATCATGGCCGAGTCACCCGAGCGTGGATTCGTCCCGGTGCCCGGCACGGTGACCGTGTGGCAGCCCCCCTCGGGGATCGGCATCCGGGTCGATTCCCACTGTCGGCCAGGAACGGTCATCAGCCCGTATTACGACTCGATGATCGCCAAGGTGATCGCCCACGCACCGACGCGCGACGAGGCCGCCGACCGTCTGATCGCCGCCCTCGACGAACTGGGTGTGGACGGTGTCCCGACGACGGTGGCCTTCAACCGATTCCTATTGCAGAACCCAGCATTCCGGAACGCCGAGGTGACGACCCGATGGATAGACCAGTCGGGCGCCGAGGAGTTCTGCCGCACCCTTGAGGAGACGACATGAGCAGCTACCTCGACTGCGCCGACCGCGCCGTCGGTGGACGCCGGACCATCGAGGTCATCGACCAGACACTCCGCGACGGCCCCCAGAGCTGGTGGGGTATGCGGATGACCAAGGCGATGGGACTCCCGATCGCCGGCGAACTCGATCGCACCGGATTCCACACCATCGACCTGGTCGGCAGTTCGATCTTCGAGGTCTTGGTGCGACACTGCAAAGAAGATCCGTGGGATCAGCTGATCTCGCTGTCGAAGGCGATGCCGCGCACCACCGTCCGCGCGGGCACCCGCAGCAACGGGATCGTCACCTTCGGTCTCACCGCGGACAGCGTGATGGACCTCTGGGTGGAACGCCTGTGTGCCCATGGGATCGGGAGCTTCTGGATCTACGACGGGCTCTTCAACACGGAGAAGATCGGTCGTCTGGTCAAGGTCGCGCAGGCCAACGGTGCGCAGGCGCTGCCGTGCATCCTCTACGCCGACACCCCGTATCACACCGACGAGTACTATGCGGAGCGCACTCGTGAGCTGGTGGCACTCGGTGCCGACGGCATCGAACTCGAGGACGCCGCAGGGCTTCTCACCCCTGAGAGGGCCCGATCGCTGATCGGTGCGATCAAAGCGGTGGCCCCGGATCTGCCGGTGGAGGCGCACTTCCATTCGAACAACGCGCTGTCGCCGCTGAACTATCTGGAGGCCGTGCTGGCCGGTGCGGATCGCGTACACACGGCCAGCCGTCCGCTCGCGGCCGGTGTCTCGCTGCCGTCCACGGAGACCACCGTCGCGAATCTGCGGTACGCGGGATTCGACGTCACGATCGACGACTCGCGCCTCGCCGCAGTCGAACAACACCTGCTGAACGTCGCCGGCATCGATGACCTCCCGGTGGGCACACCCGCAGAGTTCTCGCTCTTCCAGTATCGCCACCAGCTGCCGGGTGGCATGGCCGGGACGTTCAAGGCGCAGTTGCGCGACCGGGGCATGGAGGACCGGTTCGAGGAGGTCCTGGACGAGATGTCGCGAATCCGTGCCGAACTCGGCTACCCGGTGATGGCCACGCCGTTCTCCCAGCTGGTCGGCACGCAGGCCGTGCTCAACGTGGTCACCGAGGGGGAGCGCTACTCGGTGGTCCCGGACGAGGTCCTCTTGTACGTCAACGGCTTCTACGGCGACCCGGTCGCGCCGTTGGACCAGAACGTGCTGGACAAGATCCAGTCGAGTCCCAAGGCGAAGACCTACCGGGACTGGCAGCCGCCGCAACCGGAGCTGTCCGAGCTGCGCAAGAAGTTCGGCGGCGGCATCTCCGACGACGAGTTGATCCTGCGACTCCTGGTACCCGAACACGACATCGACGTGATGCGGTCGACCCCGCCGCGGACCGTCGACTACGGGCTCACGAGCCGTGAGTTGGCGAACATCCGGAAGCTGATCTCGACCTCGGTCGGCGCCTACCTGCACGTCGAGTCCGGCGGTTTCGAGCTGACCCTGCACGGAGACCACTGATGGGGGACCACTGATGGCGGCGGTGACATCCACCGGCTCGGTCACATCGGCCCCGCGGACCGGCGCCACGGGTTCCGGCCCCTCGGAGCTCACGGACCGTCCGAACAAACGCAGGGCAGGCGAGGTGGCCGGTGGGCTGGCCGTGGCCGAGTCCCGACCGCAGGTGGTCGACGGCCTCTTGCGTGGTGCTCGCTGCAGCCGGTGTGCACACCCGTCGGCGCAACCCGATGTGCCGTGGTGCCCGGTGTGTTTCGGGCCGGTCGAGGAATGCGGCTTCGACCCCGAGGGCGTCGTATGGGCCGCGACGACGGTGCACCTGCCGGTTGGGCGGTGGGCCGCGCCGTTCGGCCTGGCATACATCGACGTCGACGACGGTCCACGCGTCCTGGTGCACGTGGCCCACGACCCGCTGCCGAGGGGCGGCGACCGGGTGGGTTTCGGTATCACCGACGACGGCGATCTCGCCCAGCACGGTGTCGGTGACGGTCAGAACGGAGATCCGCGATGAGCATCGACGCCGCCGTGTGGGGAGTCGGCACATCCGCTTTCGGCGTGTTGACCGACCGCCGGGTCGAGTCGCTGGCCTGGGAGGCCGTCGCGGAGGCGGTCCGCGACGCCGACATCCATCCCACGGACATCGATGCCATCATCGTCGGCTCGGTCTTCGGGCCACCCGGCGTCGCGACCCGCATCCAGCGTGGTCTGGGTATCGGCGCCGTCCCGATGTGGACCATCGAGAACGCCTGCGCCAGTGGCACGTCCGCGTATCACGAGGCGGTGGCCGCAGTCCGGCAGGGTAGGTTCGGATGCGTCCTGGTGATCGGCGTCGAGCAGATGTCGACCCTGTTCACCGGCGCCATCGTCCCGGAGGCGACCGATCCGGAGGGAGCGTCGGGGTTGCCTCTGCCGGGGTTGTACGCGCTCACCGCGGCGCGATACGTCGACGAGTTCGGACTGACTCCGGAACAGCTCGCCGCCGTCGCGGTGAAGAACAAGACCAACGGCATGG
Organism: Gordonia soli NBRC 108243; assembly: GCF_000334455.1. Classification (GTDB taxonomy): domain Bacteria; phylum Actinomycetota; class Actinomycetes; order Mycobacteriales; family Mycobacteriaceae; genus Gordonia; species Gordonia soli. Next base: position 120,982 of record NZ_BANX01000007.1, on the reverse strand, counting down.
ACAACCCGCGCGCCCATCTCCGCCGGGAGCCGCCGACCATCGAGAAGGTGTTGGCCTCGCGGCCCATCGCCGACCCGCTGACGATGTTGCAGTGCTGCCCGACCACCGATGGGTCCGGCGCGCTCGTCGTCGGAGCCGGTCGCCGATCGACACGAGACGTGCTGGTGGAGTCGTCGGCGATGGTGTCGGGCCGGCCATGGGATCAGCGCAACGACGAGGTGTGGGGCTTCTCGTGTGTGCGTCGTGCGGCCGAAGCGGCACTCTCCGAGGCGCATCGGTCGGTGACCGAGATCGATGTCCTGGAGGTCCACGATGCTTTCACCATCGGGGAGATCACCACGCTGGAGGCGCTCGGCGTCGCCGAGCGTGGCGCGGGGGGCGAACTCGCGACGTCGGGTCACACGGCCCGTAGCGGTCCGCAGCCGGTGAACGCCAGTGGCGGACTGCTGTCGCGCGGGCATCCGTTGGGTGCCACCGGGACCGCGCAACTCGCGGAGATCGTATGGCAGCTACGGGGTGACGCGGGTCCGCGTCAAGTGGGGCGGCACGACGTCGGCATGGTCGAGACGATGGGTGGCGGCGCCGCCGGGATGGACGGGAATGCCTGTGTGGTCACGGTTCTCTCGGTCTGACCGGACGCGCCGACGGATGGAGGAGATATGACGACGGCGGACACCGATCGCGATGTTGCCGGGCTGCTCGGCTTCCGATACGTCGAGGGACTGCGGACCGACGACGGTCGCCGAGTGCGATCACGGGTGCTGATGCGCAGCGCCACACCTCAATTCGTCCCCGCTGCGGAGGCCAAGCGCTTCGTCGAGGTGGCCGGACTCCGGTCGATCGTCGACCTACGGCTACCGCACGAGGTCGCCGCCGAGGGGAGTGGCGGCTTCAGCGCCAGCGGGGTACGGATCACCAACGTACCGTTCGCAGTCGGGACGCGGGTGTCGGCGACGTCCGCGGTGGCGCCGATGCTCGATGCCGATCCGTTGGTCGGCACCTATCTCGGTTACCTCGCCGCGCACGACGCGATACGCGGGCTGGTGGCCGAACTGTTGCGCGACGATGCGCTGCCGCTGATGGTCCACTGCACGGTCGGCAAGGATCGGACGGGGGTCGCGGTGGCGATCCTGCTGGATGCGATCGGCGTGCTGCGCAGCGAGATCAGCCGAGACTACGTCGCCAAGGTCGCCGATGTCGGAGCGATGATGGACCGCCTGCGCACGATGGCCAGCTACGGCGATGCGGTGGACGTGTATCCGCCACAGGCATACACGGCGCTGGCTGCGACCATGCATCGATTCCTGGCCTGGGTCGACGAACTGCACGGTGGTACCCGGGCCTACCTGTCGTCGATCGGCGTCGGCGACGACGAGGTTCGCCTCCTCGCCGATCGGTTGCTGGAGACCGACGATCAGCCACCGGCGCACCAGGTCATCCGCCACACGCTCGTCGACGCCGATCCGGACAGTGCCTGGGCGATCGTCGGCGACGTCGGTGGTGTGCACCGCTGGATACCCGGACTGTCGGACTGTGCCGTCGATGGGGACGTGCGCTCGGTGACCTTCGCCGACGGGTCGGTCGCACACGAGCGGATCCAGTCCCACGACGACGACGCGCGCGCCTATGAGTACACCTACCTCGACGGCCCGATCCCGCTCGACGCCTACGTCTCGACCATCAGCGTCGGACCGCCGGTCCGCGGTGGTGGCCGGACACTGATCGTGTGGGACGCCGCGATGCACGCGGACGCGGCGACGGCGGGTGCGGTCGCCGACCTCTACGACGCGGGGATCGCCACGCTCGTGGAGAGACTCGACTGAGCTCGCGTCACCTGCCGCGACTTCGTGCGCCCCGGCACGTTCAGACGCGTGCGTCGATACGGAATACCGAGCAGACGCCCGCCAGTTCGGTGAAGGCGTCGGGGGTGACGTCGGCGACGACACCGTTGTCCCGCATCAATTCGGGGCCGTCGGAGCCCGCCAGTTCTGGCCATGCGCGGAGCACGGGGACCGAATCGGCCGCGGAGAGTTCCACGAGGAGCACGTCGCGCACGCGCTTGCCCGAGGCCATCGACACCAGGCCGTGTGCGGCACGCACGTTGCGGGCCCAGTCGGCGCCGGGGAAGCCCTCGAGGAGGTAGCGGTCGCCCTCGAACTCCACGACCGTCAGCGGTGTGCGGCGGGGTTTGCCGCTCTTGCGGCCGTCGACGACAAGGATGTTCAGGTCCTTCATGCCGCCGAGGCGGTTGACGGCCATGAGGACCTTGTTCAGCGGCTTGAGCCAGCGGGGTGGCGTGGCGGTGCGAGGGGACGCGGGCATGTGGACCTCCGAGGGGAATCGAGTCGGCAATGCGAGCCTCATTACTACGTATAGTGTACGGAGATTATTCCCGCACGTCGAGCGACTACGACGCACGGTAGTGTTCCCCACATGTCGAGTGCCGCCCTGTTCGCCGCGCGGGTTCGCGGCGTCGCGGTCGGTGCTGCATCCGGTGCCGCGGCGCTTCCGGCCCACGGAATGGGCGGCGGCCACCTGCCGTCGACGGGCCCCCTGGTGGTGCTGGTCGGCGCGAGCGCGGCGATCGGCCTGCTGACCTCGGCCCGCCCCTCTGCGCGTCTGACCACCCTCGTCGCCTATCTCGTGGCCGGGCAGTTCGCCGCCCACCTGATGATGTCGACGACCGCGGGGCACCTGCACGAGTTCGTCCCGACGCCGACCATGCTCGGCGGTCACCTGCTCGTCGCGGTCGTCGTCGGCCTCGCGGCACGGACCGCCGAACATCTCGTGCGGGTCGCCGTCGCATCCATCCGGCGCCTGCTGCGGCTGGTGTCCGCCGGCGCTCGACCGATTTCCCGCGTGCGCTTCGATACGCGGTCGACCCCCTCCCGGCGGCGTGGAGTCCTCTCGTCGGGCGGCGGCACGCGCGGGCCACCCCGCGCCGCGTCGCTCGCCTGATCGCGCGAGCCAACCCGTCACCTCACGTCCGCCGTCGATACGGCCGGACGAACCATTCATGCCGCGGACGGCGCTGCCACGATTGCGGGTCCGCGCATCCCATCGCGCTGCGGTCGCCGACATCCAGCGAGTCCACCGCAGGCTTCGGCGACACCTCGAACCCGGTCGCCCAGCTGACCGGTCCGAGTGCTGACCCGTCGGGGCCGTTCCGGTACACGCCTGATTTGTACGGCGGTCGCGACCGTTCGCGATGGGACATCTCAGACGACAAGGAACATCGATGAACCGAAGGATCTCCACACGTTTCGCACGACTGACGGTGGCCGGCGCGGCCGCGCTCGTGACAATGGGACTGGTCGCGGGATGCGGCGACGACAGACCCGACCCCCGTGCGGCGAGCGCGCTGTCCATCAGCGATCAATGGGTGAAGGGAGCACCCGACGGTATGACGGCCGCATTCGGCGTGCTCACCAACTCCGGCGACACCGATATCCGGATCGTGTCGGCGTCCTCGCCGGCTGCCGGTCGGATGGAGTTGCACGAGGTGGTACCGACCGACACCGGCGCGATGGTCATGCGGCCCAAGAGCGGCGGCTTCGTGGTCCCGGCCAAGGGAACCGCCACCCTGTCGCCCGGCGGCGACCATCTCATGCTGCTCGATCTCCCGGCGGCCGTGACCCCCGGACAAGAGATCGGGTTCGAGCTGACCGCCTCGGACGGCTCGACGATGGACTTCGACGCCCAGGTGCGCGACTTCCCCGGCGCGGAGGAGAACTACCAGCCCGGACACGGTTCCGGTGCCTGACGCTCGCACACCCGATCGCCGCGGTCTGAGCAGGCGGCGTCTCCTGACCGGAGGCGCCGCCGCGCTCGGGGCCGCCGGAGTCGGGGCGGTCGCCACCTCGGCCTCGCGATCGGACGCGGCCTCGATCGGCGGATTCGGTTCCGAGACAATACCGTTTCGCGGTGCACACCAGGCCGGGATCACTACGGTCCCGCCGGCACACGTGGTCTTCGTCGCAGTCGATCTGGCACCATCGGCGACCGTCGGCGACCTGAGATCGATCCTGCGGTTGTGGACCACCGACGCCGAGCGCCTGACGTCGGGCCGTCCGGCGCTGGCCGACACCGAGCCAGAACTGGCCACGGCGCCTGCTCGGCTGACCGTCACGGTCGGTCTCGGCCCGGAGGTGTTCGACCGGGTCGGACTCGGCGACCGACGGCCTGCCTCGGTGCGGCAGTTGCCGCCCTTTGCGGTGGACCGTCTCGAATCAAGCTGGAACGGTGGCGATCTGCTACTGCAGATCGGCGGCGACGATCCGAGCGCGGCCGCACATGCCACGCGCGTGCTGCTCAAGAACGTGCGGTCGATGACGTCGGTCCGCTGGCAGCAGCGCGGGTTCCGCACCGCCCGCGGCGTCCGTCCGGACGGTCAGACGATGCGGAACATGATGGGACAGGTCGACGGAACGGTCAATCCCACGCCGGGCCCCGACCTCGACGGTCTGGTGTGGGATCAGGGCCGTGACCAACCGTGGTTCGCCGGCGGGACGACGATGGTGTTGCGGCGCATCAGGATCGAACTCGACACGTGGGACGAGCTGGATCCGCGGGGACGCGAGCTGACCATCGGGCGGCGACAGGACACCGGGGCGCCGCTGACCGGTGTCCACGAGCACGACGAACCGGATCTCGACGCCACCCGGATGGGTATCCCCGTGATCCCCGCCAATGCCCACATCGCCCGGGCGCATCATCAGACGCCCCGAGAACGGTTCCTCCGTCGGGCGTTCAACTACGACGACCCTCCGCCGCGCGGCCTGACCAGCGATGTGGGACTCGTGTTCACCGCGTTCCAGCAGGACATCGACGCGCAGTTCCTGCCGGTGCAACGTCGCCTGGCGGAGGCGGACGCACTGAACGAGTGGACCACCCCGATCGGTTCCGCGGTGTTCGCGATCCTGCCGGGTGTGAAGGGAGGTGAGTATCTCGGTCAGTCGCTGCTGACCTGATCGGTCGGAAGGCGGCAACCATGCTCGGCCGCGACCTGGTCGGCGCTTTCGAGTTCGGTGGAGTCGAGTTCGGTTCGATCGAGGTCGACGATCGACCGGGCTCGCGGCTCGAGCAACCGACGCTGATGGGTGACGAGGAGTACGCCGACCCCCTCGTCGACCATCTCGTCGAGGAGGCCGATCACGTCGCGCGCCGCGATGGGGTCGAGCATGGCGGTGGGCTCGTCACACAGCAGGTGGTCCGGTCGTTGCACGAGTGTGCGCGCGAGACAGGCGCGTTGGAGCTGACCATCGCTGACCTGCGCGGGCCGTCGGTCGAGAAGTTCCTCGGCGAGACCGACCCGAGAGGCGATCGACTCGATGGCGAGCGGTCGTCCGGGACCCCGGCGTCCGTCGGTACGGCGCACCGACGCCGGTTCGGCGATGATGCGGCGTAACGTCCACCGGGGATTGCACACCAACCGGGCATGCTGAGCGAGTACGGCCAGCGAGCCGGTCGGCGGACGAGCGCGGCCGTCGTAGCGGATCGACCCGGACATGATCGGTACGAGGCCGGCGACCGCGCGGATCAGGGTCGTCTTCCCGGTCCCCGATGCGCCGACCACGCCCGTCACCGATCCCGGTTCCACGGTGACGTCGACGCCCGAGAGAACTGTCGTCTCCCCGAGGCGGACCGTCAGCCCGACGCCGACGATGCCACTCCGTACCAGGCGGTCGGGTCCGTTCGCGACCGACACCTCAGATCACCGGCTCGGTGAATGCGCGTACGTAGTCGTCGTCCGATGCGGCCATGGCCTCGAGAGACTCCTGCCGGAGGATCCGGCCGGACCGCATGAGTGCCACCGAGTCGCAGCGGCCGACGCGCCGCATCGTCTCGAGGTCGTGCGTGACGACCAGGACGGCGGCCCCCGCTTCGGCCTGATCGGCGAGCAGATGCCAGATCCTCTGGGCGAGAACAGGGTCCAGGGACGCGGTCGGTTCGTCTGCGATCAGTACCTCTGGCCGACCCGCGATCGCCGCCGCGACGGCGGCCCGCTGAGCCATCCCGCCGGAGATCTCGTGCGGGTACTTCGACAGCACACCCGGCGGCAGACCGACGTCGGCGCAGAGGCGAGCGGGCGTGCTCTCGCCGGACAGCGCGGTGACGACCTCGTCCAACTGGTCGCCGACCGTGCGTACCGGCGTGAACGACGTCGCCGCGGACTGGGGGACCAACCCGACCCGATGGCCACGCAGTCCTCGCCACCGAGGGTCGTCGGGTGCGAGGTCGATGCCGTCGACGATCGACGCGCCGGACACCGTCGATCCGGGCGGCAGCAGTCCGGTCAGGGCGGCGGCGACCATCGACTTCCCGCATCCCGATTCACCGACGAGGGCGGTGACCCGTTCGCGCTCGACCGTGAGATCGACGCCGTCCAGTACGCGGACCCTAGTCGACTGTCGGGAGCCGCGGACCGCGATGTCGACCGAGAACGAGCGCAGTTGCGCCGCGATGGTCATCGCCACACCTCGCCGACGGGTGGGCGGCTCGAGCGTCGTACGGACGCACCCGCCGCGGCACACGCCAGCGCCGTGACGATCAAGGCGAGTCCGGGCACCACCAGCGTCCACCAGGCCCCGGAGAGGACGTCGCCGCGAGCCTGGCCGAGCAGCGTGCCCAGGCTCGCCTCGTCGGGTGAGAGGCCGACACCCAGGAACGACAGCGTCGTCTCGTGCCAGATCGCATGCGGCAGCAGCATCGCCATCGCGATGAGGGCCTGTCCCAGAACGGCGGGCAGCAGATGGCGGGTTGCGACGAAACCTCGGGTGGCCCCGGCCAGGCGAGCGGCCTCGATCCAGCCCGCACCGGTGACCGCCAGCAGTTCGGCGCGGACCACCCGGGCGACCGACGGCCAGTGGGTGAGCGAGATGGATGCGATGATCGCCACCGGATCGCCTCGCCACATCGCAGCGATCACGACGCCGAGGACCAGGTGCGGCAGTGCGTTGAAGCCGTCCACGATCCGCATGATCAGGGCATCGACCCAGCCGCCGGCGGACACCGAGACGATGCCGACCGCGAGGCCGAGGACCGTCGCGACGACCGCGCAGGTCGCGGCGATCAGCAGCGAGATCTGAAGACCCTGGGCGGTCCGGACGCCGAGGTCGTACCCCGAGTGATCGGTACCGAGGAGGTGGGCGGAGCCGGGTGCCCGGAGCGCGTCCGCGAAGTCGGGGCCCGCACCACCGATTACGAGCGGGACTGCGACGGCGAGCACGGCCACCACCGCGAGCACCAACCATGGCCACCGATCGCGCAGATGCGCAACGGTCGACCACCGAGCGGCCGCGGAGAGCGTGGTCGCCGTCATGCGGTCATCCCGACGCGTGGGTCGATGGCCACCGCGGCCGCATCCGACAGCGCCGATCCGATGAGCACCAGGACCGCAGATCCCATGGTCAGTGCGGCCAGCAGCGAGAAGTCCAGTGCAGCTGCCGAATCGACCAGCGCCTCGGCGAGGCCTGGCCACCCGAACACGGTCTCCACGATGGCCGCGCCCGCGATCAACTCCGGTAGCCGGGTGCCGAGGAGGGCGAGGGTGGGGAACACGGACATCGGCGCGACATGCCCGATCACCAACCGTCGGCCGTCGATCCCGCGCGATCGGGCGGCGCGGACAGCATCCGATGCCGCAGTGTCGATTACCGCGTCGCGCATCGACAGCAGCAACCACGGCACCTGGGAGACCGTGAGCGCGACGAACGGCAACACACCGTGGACCAGGATTCCGCCGACGGTGTAGTCGTCACCGGGGAGTCGCGCTCCCGACGTCGGCAACCACCCGAGCGACACCGAGAACACACTCACCATCACCAGGGACAGCACGAAGGGCGGCGTCGATGCGGCGAGGACCGCGAGGGCCGAGCAGGATCGGGCGAGGAGGCCGCCGGGACGCATCCCGATGACCGCTCCGAGGCCGATGGAGACCACCGCGGCGGTGCCGAGTGCTGCGAACGAGAGCCCCAGGGTGAACGGGAGTCGTTGCGCGATCACGTCGGTCACCGCCCGCGACTGTGTCGACGACCAGCCCAGATCGCCGTGCGCGAGAGCCGTCCACCATCGCCACCAGGCCTCCCACCAGCTCACGTCGAGCCCCTGCGCGGTGCGTACCGCGGCCCGCTGCGACTCGGTTGCCGATTGGTAGGCGTCCCCGAGGTGTGCGACGAGCGGATCGAAAGGGGACAGCGCAGCGACCGCGAAGATGCCGACGGAGATGAGGACGAGGGTGGGGATGGCGACCAGAGCGCGTCGCCCGAGAAGCCTGCCGACGATCCGACCGCGACGTCGCAGGGACGCGGACGTCGTGTCGACCCCGATCGCGTCCGGCTCGGCCGCGTCATCGGTCGGAGTTCGTCGCGACGTCGGCGTCGCGGGGGTCGACGTACGGGTCATCGTCGCCAGGATTCGAGATCCCACCAGGGCCCCCAGGCGACGCCGTGCGAGTGCGGCTCGAGAATCGGTGCGGCGTGCCGCCATCCGGAGTCCCGCGTTGCGTAGGTGTGGTGGAGGAAGGCGAGGAACACCGACGACGGCTGGGCGGCATAGATCCGTTGGATCTGTCGGTACCGCTCGTCGTCGGCGGGTCCCGGGGCACCCGCTCGGGCATCGTCGAGGAGGCGGTCGAGACCAGGAGCGGTGAAGTCGCCCGGGTTCGCGTACGGCGATGAGTCGGGCACCCGCGTGTGCAAGGTGTCGTACACCTGGGAGTCGATGCTGTACGGCGTCTCGCCGCCGCCGAGGATCACCGCGTCCGTACCCAGCCGGGAGTCGATGTCGTCCCAGCTGGTGCCGCGAGGTGTCACGGCCACACCGAGAGGTTTCATCGCCGCAGCGAACGCCACCGCGAGGTCCCGTCGCAACGTGTCCTGGGCGTTGTAGAGGAGGGTGAACTCAGCGCGGACGCCCGACCTGGTCCGGACACCGTCGGGGCCGGGCAGCCATCCGGCGCGATCGAGAGTGGTTGCGGCCGAGGCGCGGTCGAGTCGGTACTGGGCTGCGGGTTCGAAGGCGGCGCCGTACACGTCGGCGACGGGGGTGCTCGCAGGAGCGCCCTTGCCGGCCAGCACGTCGGCGACGATGGCGTTCCGGTCGACTCCCTGGTTCATCGCCAGACGCGCCTGCGGGTCGGCGGTGAACGCGTTACCCGCAGGGAGCGAGACATTTCGCCAATCGGCAGACCTCGCGGCGACCACCGACACGTCCGGTTGCCTTCCGAGGGAGTCGGCGAGCCGGGGAGGGAGGTTCGCGCCGTCGATCTCGCCGGCCGCCACCCGCTGCGCGCGCGTGTTGTCGTCGGGCACGTAGGAGTACACGATCCGCTTCAACCCCGGCGATCCGCCGCGCCGGTCGTCGCGGGCGACCAGCACCGCTTGGTCGGGTTCGAGTGACTCGAGTCGGTAGGGCCCGGTACCGACCGGAGCGGTGTTCAGCGACCAGTCCGAGGCCGGGCGTGCCTCCACTCTCTCCGACGGGACGATGCCGAGCAGCAGGTACGGCGTGGGATCGGCGTCTGTCGACAGTCGCACGGTGACCGCACGCGGTCCGTCCGGTGCGACATCGACGATCGGCGCGAAGTGGGTGGAGATCTCCGATGCCACCGCCGGATCCCGGACCGCGCGGTAGGTGGCGACGACATCGGCCGAATCGAAGGCGCTGCCGTCCGAGAATCGCACGTCGGGGCGCAGCACGATCCGCCACTGACGGGCCCCGATCCGGCTGGGGGCTGATTGGGCCAGCGCGGCAACGAGATCCGGGACCCGACGATCGTCGCTTGCCTGCGGTCGGTACAGACCCTCATAGATCGGCGAGACGCCGAGCTCGCCGTAGCCCGCGATCGGGTTGTAGCCGCCGAGCTCCTGCCCCTCGGCGAGCACGATCTGGTCGGCAGAGCTCGACGACTGCGTCGAGCAGGCCGCAGCGACCAGAGCAGCGGTGACGACAAGCGGGGCAGTGACGACCAGCGACGCCGGGACGGATCTGCGCACGCTTGCTCCGGATCTCTCTGGTGTCCTCGGCACAGATGTCCGACAAGACACATGTTGTTGGGGACACATATTGCCGCATCATCGCCGGTGCCGCACGATGGACACCGTCGATCGCCGTCCGGTGTTCGACCCGCGACGAGAGGCGAGTGGATGCGCGACTCGGAGGTCGGCGAGTGGGCCACTCGCTTCGCCCTGCTCAGCGACCCGACCCGGCTGCGGCTGCTGGTCGAGATGCACGCCGATCCCGACCTGCCCGTCGCCGAGCTCGCGCAGCGCGTCGGGATCACCGAGAACGCGGCGTCGCAATCCCTTCGCGCGCTACGGGACCAGGGGTGGGTCGAGACGCAACGTACCGGCCGGACGGTGCACTATCGCGTGGTCGCCGACGCGATCGTGCACCGGATACTCCACGACATCCTGGGTGCGACGCACAGTCACTGAGCGCTCACGCACTGAGGGCTGACGTCGGCTGCGCCCGGTGGTCACGGGATCGGTGTCGGTGCCAGGCTGTTGCCGCGCGGGATGGTCGCGCAGTTGCTCCGGGTGGGTAGTCCGGCGAACCGCTCGGTCAGGTATTGGAAGGCCTGCGGCTCGAACGCGGCGAAGGCCTGCTGGTGCTTGAGGCCGTCGTACTGCGCATAGGTGACATCCACTCCGCGACCGCAGTACTGGTGGGCGAGGCCGATCACGTCGCCGGTGATCATCAGGGTGTCGCCGATGGCGTTGTAGTGCCCCACCGCGAGGAAGAGCGGCGCGCGGGGTGTGCCCTGACTGCCCATGATGTTGTCGTTGATCGCGCGTACGACCTGCGGGACGTCGAGTAGCCCGGTGTACGGGGCCTTCACCATCTGTGCGCTGGTGAGGCCGGGGAACTTCGATGCGAACTGCGAGATGCACAGCGCGCTCACCTGATTCATCGCCTGCGTACCGCGCGCCGACACGAACGTGTCGGTGGAGAGGCGGTATGCGCGCTGATAGGCGACGATCAGCGCGGGGATGACGCCTGCCCAGTCCGGGCTGCCGTTGATGTACGGCAGATTGTGGGCGAGGTCGACCGGGAGCCCACCGGCGGCCACACCGACGATGTTCAGTTCGGGCGCGTACTTCGGTGCGAGCTCGGCGCCCCACTCGGTGGGGATGGAACCGCCGGAGTAGCCGAGCAATCCGACGGGCGTGGACCGCGGCAGGCGTAGGAAGTTCTGCGCCGCTCGGACCCCGTCGAGCGCCGCGTAGGCCGACTGTCGACCGATGGTCCATTCGAGCCGCTCGCCCTCGTAGTCGGGCACCACGACGGTGTATCCGGCCGCGAGATAGCCGGCGATGATCGCCTGCTCGGCGGTCGCGGTCGCGTTCGTGTAGCCGCCGCTCAGGGTGTACGACGGATCGCATTGCGAGCCCAGCGCGTCGTAGGCCATGTGGTACGAGATGAGTTTGGTGGGTCCCGGCACCAGCGGGCGCAACACGGTCGCGACCGTCGCGCGCCCGGCTCCCGACTGATCGGTGGTGCGGTACAGGACCTGCGAGCCGGTGATCGGGGTGCGCAGCGTCGGAGTCTGGAAGGTCATCGGCCGACTACGCAGCACCGCGCCTCGGGCCACACCCGACAGCGAACCGCTGTAGGAGTAGAACGGGTCGGCCGAGGGAAGCGGTGACCCCGGGCCGGGGGCTGCGGTGGCGGTCGGCCCGAGGGCGAACGTCAGCGAGCCGATGACGAGGACGACGAGGGCGAGAATCCGCAGGCCGCGTGCGCGACCGTCGAGGGTCATGGCTCATTACAGCATCGCTGTCGCGTGCTGCGGGTCGTATCATCGATGATGAGGAGTCCTACGCAGCCCGGCAGGGGACGCGATGTCCGGTGAGGTGGTCCGACGGCGATGGTCGATGCGGCGGGTGCGCCGGACCTGAACAGGCGATTGGCCGATGCGGTCGAGCGGCTGGGCAACGGTGTCCGAGCGTTGGCGCAGCGTAGTGCTCGGGACTGCGGACTCACGCCCCTGCAGCAGCAGGTCGTCCTCGCACTCGTGCGCCAACCCCCGGTTCGCAACGAGGTGACCGTCCTCGCCGCCGAGTTCGACGTCACACGGCCGACCATGTCGGATGCTGTTGCGGCACTCGAACGCAAGGGCATCATCGACCGATCGGCGAGCTCGGACGGTCGACGTCGGGTGCTGTCCCTCACCGCCGAAGGACTTGCGGTGGCCGACCGTCTGCAGGTCTGGGATGCGCCGGTGACGGAGGCGCTCGACCGCATCCCGGTCGATGATCGCGCCGTGGTTCTGCAGAGTCTGCTCGGGACGATCGCGGACCTGCAACGACGCGGCGTGATCTCGGTGGCGCGGGTCTGCCCGAGTTGCCGGTTCTTCGAGCGGGACGCGCACGACGACGCCGCGGCGCCGCACCACTGCTCGCTGCTCGAGGTGGCGTTGCCCCCGGCCGATCTGCAGTCGGACTGCCCGGAGCACCACCCCGCAGCCTGACGGTGCGCCTCGTGTTCGTGCTGGTGGAGAACGTTCTCGTAGCAATAGGTAGGAGTCCTACCTAATTCGTGCCATACTCATCGTCGACGAGAGATCGGAGTCGCAGATGGCCGAGCCACGAGTGCTCACCGTGTCGGTGGGGAGGGTCGTCGACCTGCCGTGGCGGGGCCGCGCGGTCGCATCGGCCATTCGCAAGACGCCGCAGTCGGGACCGGTGATGTTCACACCGGACGGCGCGGTCGGTGATCAGCAGGCCGATCGCAGACATCACGGTGGTCCGGACAAGGCTGCCCTGGCGTACCCCGTCGAGCACTACGCCCGATGGTCGGATGAGATCGGCAGAGACCTTGAGGTCCCCGCATTCGGAGAGAACCTCACCACCGAGGGCCTGCTCGAGTCCACCGCCGTACTCGGCACCGTGTACGAGGTCGGGACCGCGATCCTGCAGGTGTCGCAGCCCAGGCGTCCCTGCTTCAAACTCGCTGCCGCACATGCGGTCGACGACATGGCGGTCGTGACCGAGAGGACCGGGCGCACCGGTGTGTACCTCCGAGTGCTCCGAGCGGGTGAGATCCGTGCGGGCGATCGCTTCGAGACGGCGCGTCGGCCGTCCCATGGGATCACCGCCGCCGAGGTCCATCGCGTGCTCAACATCGACCGCCACGACCTCCTCGGGTCCGGCCGCCTCCTACATCATCGTGAACTCTTACCTGAAGCGTGGGTCACGTTGCTGCGCAGGCGGTTCGACGGAGAACTCGACGACCAGAACCTGCGTCTGCACGGCGCGCCCCAGACCGCCGATCGCCATGCCGGTCGGCATCCAGAAAAGTAGAGAGGCACCATCATGTCCCGTATCGAACTCATCCAGTCCGACGAGGTCACCGACGATCGAGCTGACGTGCTCGCGCAGATCCAGGGCGCCTTCGGCTTCGTCCCGAACATGTTCAAGGCGGTGGCCAATTCGCCTGCGGCCCTGCACAGCATGTGGGGTAGCTTCGGAGCGCTCGGCGATGGCAGCCTCGGCGCCAAGATCGGCGAGCAGATCGCTGTCGCGGTCGCCGACCGCAACCGCTGTGACTACTGCCTGTCCGCGCACACCCTGCTCGGCACCAAGGCCGGGGCCACGGGGGAGGAGATGGCCGAGGCGCAGAAGGGGATCTCGCACGATCCGCGCACCGCCGCGATCCTGACGCTGGCCACCGATCTCGTCGACCGTCGCGGTCAGGTCGATGACGAGGTGATCCGCGCTGCCCGCGACACCGGGCTCTCGTCGGAAGAGATCGTCGAGACCGTCGCCCACGTCGCGCTCAACGTGTTCACCAACTACATCAACGTCGCACTCGACGTTCCGGTGGACTTCGATCGCATACGGCTCACCTCGAAGTAGCCGCCGACCGGGATCGGGTTGCGATCAGCCCGATCCCGGAGGTCGCCGGTCGCGGCGCCGAGGCCTAGGGTGGGTTCGAGCCGCTCCGGTTTCGCCGCCATCGACCAGAGGAGATCGAATGTCCAGCTCGCACGGCTCGCCGACACGATCGGAGACGAGAACCCGGACCGGCGTGCGCCGACATCCCCTGGCCGTCCGAACCGTCGCGGTGATCACCTTCCTGGTCGCGGTCCTCGGCCTGACCGTGGCACCTGATGCGATGGCAGCACCGAAGCCGACGATCGTTCTCGTCCACGGCGCGTTCACCGACGCATCGGGCTGGCGCGACGTGAAGGCGGACCTGTCGGGGCAGGGATACGCCGTTCAGACCTTCGACAATCCACTCCGCGGTCCGGCCTACGACGCCGCCGCACTGCAGAAGAAACTCGGCACCATCCGGGGGCCGATCGTGTTGGTCGGACACTCCTACGGCGGTTCGGTGATCACCGACGTGCACGACCGCGACGTCGTCGCCAACGTCTACATCGCGGCATTCGCTCCCGCGCAAGGCGAGTTCGCCCTCGGTCTGCTCGATCCGATCCGCTATCCGGGCAGCCGGCTCCTGCCGCCGGCTCTCCAGGTCAAGCCGGTGGTCGACCCGTCGGGGCCCGGCGGTCGCAACCTCGACGGCTACATCGCACAGCCGTATTTCCGCGACATCTTCGCGCAGGATCTGAGTCCCGCCAAGGCCGCTCAGCTGTACTCCCACCAGAAGTCGGTGGCGCTGGCCGCCAATCTCGAACCGTCGGGTCCGCCGTCGTGGCGCACCGTCCCGAGCTGGTACCTGGTCTCGCGGCAGGATCGGGTGATCCCGCCCGCCCTGCAGCGGTTCCTGGCGAAGCGTGCGGCGCCGGGCCGCACATCCGAGGTGAATGCCGCGCACGCATCACCCGTGTCGCAGCCGGGCGCGGTGGCCGCCGTCATCGAGAAGGCGGCACGGGCGACCCAGCGTTGAGCCGCTGAGCCGTCGATCGCTGAGCTGCCGACCCGGAAGTACCGCTCCGGAGATGGCGTCTCAGGACGCGTCGAGTCCGCGTGATGCCAGTGACTCGAGGACATCGGGGTCTGCGCGGTAGGGATCGGTCGGACGTGGCCAGTGGACGACCACGTCGGTGAACCCGATCTCTGCCGCGCGTCCGACGAGGTCGTCGAACACCCCGACGCTCTCGAGTGCGGTCTGCGGTGACGCGTCGAGGCTGAGGTATGTGTCGAGCGGGTCCCGGCCGGCGGCCGCAGCGGTTTCCTGCAGCAGCTCGTGATTGCCTGCCACGTCGGCGAACCAGGCCTCGACGGTGTCGGCGCCACGCCCCGTGGTCACCCAGCCGTCGCCGTTCCGGGCGGCGAAGCGCACCGACCGGGGGCCGTTCCCGGCGAGCAGCAACGGGGTCCGCGCCCGGACGGAACCACCCACCAGTCGCATGTCCCTTGCCTGGTAGTAGGTGCCGTCGGCGTCGACGTGGTCGGCATCCAACGTGCGGTCGAGCAGGTCGACGAACTCCTGGAATCGGTCGACCCGCTGACGAACGGTGAGCTCCGGTTGGCGCAGGATCGCGTCGTCGGGCGAACCGCCGACGCCCAGCCCGACGAGGAGTCGGCCGTCGGAGATGTCGGTGAGGGTCTGCAACTCGCGCGAGGTGGAGACCGGGTGCCGGAAGTTGGGAGAGATCACGAATGCGCCCAGCCTGATCCGAGTCGTCACCCCGGCCGCGGCGGCCAGCGTGGGGACGCAGGAGAACCACTGCGAATCGGGTAGACCTCCCCACACGAGATGGTCGTAGGTCCACGCGTGATCGAAACCCATCTCCTCGGCGCGGGTCCAGAGCGGGGCGGTCTCCCGCCACGGCTTCTCGGGCAGGATGCAGATGCCGAATCGCATGGCCCGATCGTAGAACCCGACCCCGACACCGCGGTGGGTTGCGGCGCGGGGCACTGTAGAGACCGTGTTCACACCCGTCTCGTTCCACATCGGAGGCGCGGAGGTGCTGCTGCGGATCAGCCCCGGCGAGTTCACCACCGCAGGTGGTGAGGTGTTCGCCGACACCGGGCCCTGGCTGGCCGATCCGATCGCCGGCGTCGCGCGCGGTGCCCTCGCGGTCGCGCTCGACGACGTCACCGGTTATGCGATCGCCGCGGGCGTACCCGCCGACCGGTGGCCGGTGAGCCTGGGCATCCGCGTCGACTTCCTCGCCGACCCGTCCACGTGCCCCGGCCGATTGTCGGTGACGGGCGAGGTGGTGGGGCGCGATTCCCGCGGCGGCACCACCCGAGGTGCTGTCACCGACGACGATGGTGAGGTGTTGGCGATCGCCGTGCAACGGTCGCACCTCATCCAGAGCACCGGCCTGTCCGCGGCGGTGGCGGCGGGATCACTCGTCGATGCCGATGCCCCGATCCGATCGCAACTCGGGCTGGTCGATGCGGAGGACGCACCGGCCGGCGCCGTCGCGCTGGCGATGCCGGCGACCCCGTTGGCCGCGAACGGGATGGGAAACGTCCACGGTGGCATGCTGATCGCGGTGTCCGAGCTGGCCGCGATGTCGGCGATCGATGCCCGCTGCGAGTACCGCACGACCAGCATCGACATCGCCTACGTCCGGCCATGCGATGCTGCCGCGCCGACCACCTTCACAGCCGAGCCGCAGCACGTCGGCCGGTCGCTGGCGGTCGTCCGGGTGGTGGCGGCGAACCCGTCGGGCAAACCGTCGTCGATCGCCACGGTGATCCTGCAGCGTCGGTGAGTCGGCCGGATGTGTGCTTCCCCGCTCGACCAATCCGACCAGAAGCCGCCCGACCGACCCGACCAGAATGCTCAGGCGACCCAGTCGGCCATGACATCGGCGAGAGCTTCCACACCGCGATGGCAGTCGTCGACCTCGGCGTGTTCGACAGGGGAGTGTGACACCCCGGTCGGATTGCGCACGAACAACATCGCCGTCGGCACCTTCGCCGACAGGATCCCGGCGTCGTGGCCGGCCGCGGTCGGGAGCACGGGGATCTCGCCCAGGTGGCCGAGCGCCGCCTGCAGCCGGGCGCGGGTGTCTGCCGGGAACTCGACGATGGGGGTGACGGATTCGGCGTCGATGTCGAGGCCTATCCCATCACCCTCGGCATACTTGAGGGCCTGCGCGGAGATTTCGGCGACCAACGCGGTCAGGGTCTGTTCGTCGGCGGCGCGGGCGTCGAGCCATGCGGTGATCTCGGACGGGATCGCATTCGCGCCGTTGGGGAGCACCTGCACTTTGCCGAAGGTGGCGACCGCGTCGTGGAGTTGCGCCGCACCACGTGCCGTGTGGACCGACGACGCGAAGGCAAGCATGGGGTCGCGGCGGTCGACTAGTCGGGTCGCGCCGGCGTGATTGGCCTCGCCGGTGAACCGGAACAGCCAGCGGCCATGCGGCCAGATCGACGATGCCACGGCGATCGGCTTGCCCACGAGGTCCAGTCCGCGCCCCTGCTCGACGTGCAACTCGACGTAGACGCCGACTCGGTCGGTGAGGGCGGGATCGGCGCCGAGGTGGTCGGGTCGCCGACCGGATGCGGTGAGCGCCTCGGCGAGACTGATCCCGTTCACGTCCCGAAGTCGCAGCGCACGTTCCGGTGTCAGGCTGCCCGTGGTCAGTTGCGAGCCGACACAGGCGACGCCGAACCGGGCACCTTCTTCGTCGGCGAACGCCGTCACCGCGATCGGGCGGGTCGGGACGATGTCCTTGGCCCGGAGGATGTCGACGGCGGCGAATGCCGACACCACACCCAGCGGACCGTCGAAGGCTCCGCCATCGGGTACCGAGTCCAGGTGTGAGCCGGTGACGAAGGCGTCGCGCGGTTCGCCCTGCCACCCCGCCGGCATCCACCACGCCCACAGGTTGCCGTTGCGATCCTCCTCGACGGTCATCGAGCGCCGTTGTGCCTCACCGTCGAACCATTCACGCAGGGTCATGTCCGCGTCGTTCCAGGCGAATCGCCGGTAGCCGCCGGTGGTCCCGTCGCGACCGACATCGAGGATCGCCGCCCACATGGCGTCGAAAGAGTTCATGGAGTTCACTCCGTGTGGTTGTCGGGATAGGCGGTGACGGCGAGGAAGCGGATCGGCAACCGCACCAGGGCACGTGGGCCGTGGACGCCCTCGCCGTCGAGCAAGAGCGAGTCGCCGGGGCGAAGCGTGTACTCGGAACTGTCGTGGGTGTAGATCATCTCGCCGGCGAGCATGTACAGCAGTTCGGTGCCGGGGTGTTGGAACCGCGGGCTGGCCTCCGACTCCTCGAGAAGTGTCACGACCACTGCCTCGAGACGTCGGTGCTGCCCCCGCAGAGCGCCGAGCATCTCGTAGTGATGCCCCGCCCGCGTCCCCCGCCCGACGATGTCGGCGCCGGAACCCGCTCGGGTGAACACGGATTCGCGCTGTGTCTTCTCACCCCGGAACAGCGAGGTGACCGGCACGTCGAGTGCTGCGGCGAGTTTGGACAGGGTCCCCAGACTGCAGGACGCCTGGGCGTTCTCGATCTTGGACAGCATCGACTTGGAGATGCCGGTCCGGATCGCCATGTCGCTCACAGACAGTCCCGCGTTGACGCGGAGCCGGCGGGTCTGGGCGCCGATGACCGCTTCCAACGAGTCCGGACCGAAGCCGACATCGGGGACCTCGCGTGTGGTGGTGTCTTCCACCACCGCACGCGAGATCGGGCTCGACGCAGACCGCTCCGACTCCGGAAGGGTTGTCGGGACCACTGTCAAATCCGGCCGGGAATCCATGTGGTACCGGCCAGTGGGACGCGCGCCATCGCAGACGACTCGACCGTCAGCGCCACCAGGTCCTCGGGTTCGAGATTGCGCAGATGCGACTTGCCGCATGCGCGGGCCAGTGTCTGCGCCTCCATCGTGAGCACGCGCAGGTAATTGGCAACGCGTCGGCCGCCCTCGACCGGATCGAGGTTGGCGGCGAGATCGGGGTCCTGCGTGGTGATCCCGGCGGGGTCGCGGCCGGCCTGGAAGTCGTCGTAGAAGCCGGCGTCGGATCCGAGCGCTCGATACTGCTCGGCGTACCGGGGACTGTTGTCGCCCAGCGCGATCAACGCGGCCGTGCCGATGGCTACCGCGTCGGCACCCAGCGCCATCGCCTTCGCGACGTCGGCGCCGCTCCGGATGCCGCCCGAGACGATCAGTTGGACACCACCGGGCCGTCGGTGCACACCCATCTCCTGCAATGCCTGGGTGGCCTGCGGGATGGCTGCCAGGGTCGGGATCCCGACGTGCTCGATGAAGACGTCCTGGGTGGCCGCCGTACCGCCCTGCATCCCGTCGACCACGACGACGTCGGCGCCGGCCTTCACCGCGAGTTTGACGTCGTAGTAGGTGCGGGTGGCGCCGACCTTGATGTAGATCGGCTTCTCCCAGTTGGTGATCTCGCGGAGCTCGGTGATCTTGATCGCGAGGTCGTCCGGGCCGGTCCAATCCGGGTGGCGGCAGGCACTGCGCTGGTCCACCCCCTGCGGCAGTGTCCGCATCCCGGCGACCCGCTCGGTGATCTTCTGGCCCAGCAGCATGCCACCGCCGCCTGGCTTGGCGCCCTGACCGAGCACGATCTCGATGGCATCGGCCTTCCGGAGATCGTCGGGATTCATCCCGTACCGCGAGGGAAGGTATTGGTAGACGAGGTTCTTCGACTGCCCGCGCTCCTCTCCGGTCATCCCGCCGTCGCCGGTGGTGGTCGATGTACCGACCTCGCTCGCGCCCCGCCCGAGGGCCTCCTTGGCCTGACCGGAGAGTGCACCGAAGCTCATCCCGGCGATCGTCACCGGGATGTCCAGGTGCAGAGGGAACTTCGCATTGCGATCGCCGAGTACGACATCGGTGTCGCAGCGCTCGCGGTACCCCTCCAGCGGATAGCGGGACATGGATGCGCCGAGGAAGAGCAGATCGTCGAAATGTGGGAGGGCGCGCTTGGCGCCCCAGCCACGGATGTCGTAGATTCCCGTCTCGGCGGCGCGCTGGATCTCGGCGATGACGCCGCGGCCGAAGGTCGCCGACTCGCGCAGTGCGGGATCGGTGGTGGTCATGAGTGTCTCCTGGAGTGTTCTGTCGAGCGGTGGCTCAGTAGGACGAGGCGTTGTCGACACGGAAGTTGTAGAGCTCGCGGGCGGACCCGTACCGGGTGAAATCTGCTGGTTCGGCGTCGAATCCGGCGGCCGCGAGCAACTCCGTCAATTCGGCGAGGTGCTCGGCACGCATCTCCTTCTTGATGCAGTCGGCGCCGAGGGAGGCGACCGAGCCGCGCACGTAGATCCGGGCTTCGTAGAGCGAGTCACCCAGGGCCTCACCGGCATCGCCGCAGACGACGAGCCGTCCGGCCTGACCCATGAACGCACTCATGTGCCCGATGTCGCCGCCGACGACGATGTCGACGCCCTTCATCGAGATGCCGCAGCGGGCCGCGGCATTGCCCTCGATGACCAGCATGCCGCCATGTGCGGTGGCACCCGCCGATTGCGACGCGTCGCCGCGGACCCGCACGCTGCCCGACATCATGTTCTCTGCCACCCCGACCCCGGCGTTGCCGGTCACCGTCACCTGTGCGCGCTGGTTCATCCCGGCGCAGTAGTAGCCGACGTGGCCGTCGATGGTCACCTCGACGTCGGCGGTGAGGCCACACGCGAGGGCGTGGGCTCCGCGCGGAGCGGACACGGTCGATCGGGCCGGGGCATCGGGTGCCTGCAGGATCTCGTTGACCTCCCGAACTGTCGTCTCGCGGAGATCGAGGACGGCTGAGTGGATCTCGTCCTGCGGTGCCGCGGTCCGGCGCTCGGCGGGGATCTCGGTCACTGACGGTGCCATACGTACACCTCTTCTGGTTCGGGCTCGAAGATTCGGGCGGTCTCGACGCCGGGCAGTTCCGCCAGGGCGCGGAATTCGGATGCCATCGCGACCCAGCGGTCGGTCTCCGCGACGACGGCGGGCTTGCAGGAGATCGCGTCGCGGACGACCGCGAAGGAGTCGCTGGTCGACACGAGCAGGGTGTAGAAGCCGTCGAAGGTCTCGTTCAGCATCAGGAGTGCCTTCTCGAGGTCGACGCCCTGGGCCAGCTGCGCGGCCACGTATCGGGCGCCCACCTCGGTGTCGTTCTCGCTGTCGAAGAGAACACCGTCACGCTCGAGTTCGTGCTTGATCGACATGTGATTCGAGAAGGAACCGTTGTGCACCAGGCACTGGTCGGGACCGACCGAGAACGGGTGTGACCCTTCCGCGGTCACGGCCGACTCGGTCGCCATCCGGGTGTGCGCAACCCCCTGCCAGCCGGATGCTCCGGGCAGACCGAACCGGTTGGCGAGGTCGGTCGGGTATCCCATCCCTTTGAGCACGGTGACGTCGTGACCGAAGCCGATGACCCGGGCGGTCGGGGCCACCGCACGAACGGCGGCGACCAGTTCCTCAGGGCTCGTCGGCCCATGGACCACAGTGGTCGGGTCGAGATCGGTGACGCTCACGGTGACACCGGTCTGCCCGGACAGTCCGGCTGCGAGTTCGGTGGCGGGAAAGGGGGATTCGAGCAGCGAGACCGTCGCGCTACCGGTCGGTGACCACGTGGGATCCCCGTAGATCGACATCCCGGCCGAGTCCGGGCCGCGGTCGCACATCTGGTCGAGCATGCCCGTCAGCAATTCACCGAGTCGCGGGTACAACTCGGGATCACGCAGGTGTAGGCCCACGATTCCACACATGTCGGTGTGACTCCTGTTCTTCTCGACGCGTCGTGAGGGTTCAGAACGCGGTCAGGTAGTGGTCGATCTCCCATTCGGAGACCGTGTTGTGCCACGCGAAGAACTCCTCGCGCTTGCGGGTCATGAAGTAGTCGGCGACACCGGAGCCGACGATGTCGAGAGCCGCGGTCAGCACGCTGTCGGAAGCAAGCGAATCCATCGCGTGCAGCAACGTCATCGGCAGCGAGTCGCTGGGCGACTCACCACTCCCGGGTGTCCCGGGGTCGAGCGCTCGCTCCACGCCGTCCAGTCCGGCGGCGATGGCGGCGGTCGCGGCCAGGTAGGGATTCGCCGATCCGTCACCACCGCGGAGTTCGACGCGATTGGAATCGGGCACGCGCAGGTAGTGCGTGCGGTCGTTGCCGCCGTACGTGGCGAACCGCGGCGACCAGGTTGCGCCGCTGCTGGTTGTCGTCGCCCCGGTCCGCTTGTAGGAGTTGACCGTCGGGGCGATGATCCCCTGCAGCGCGCAGGCGTGTTCGAGGATGCCGGCGATGAAACCGTATGCGGTGTGCGAGAGTCCGAGTCCCTTGGCGTCGGTGTCATCGGGGAACGCCGAGCCGTCGGCGGTCCACAGCGACAGGTGCAGGTGCATCCCCGACCCCGTCCGGTCGGTGAACGGCTTCGGCATGAAGGTCGCCTGCATACCCCGCCGTTCGGCGATGACCGACAGCAGGTATCGCGCCGTGATGACGCGGTCGGCGGTGACCATTGCGTCGTCGTAGTCGAAGTTCTGCTCGAACTGGCCGTTCGCGTCCTCGTGGTCGTTGGCGTAGTTGCCCCAGCCCAGGGCGTTCATCGCCGTGGAGATCTCGGTCAGGTGGTCGTACATCCGGGTCACGTCCCGGGCGTCGTAACAAGGCTGCCGCTTGGTGTCCGACGAGTCGGCAGTGGTCAGCCGGCCTGCATCGTCCTTGTCGACGAGGAAGTACTCGATCTCGGCGCCGACCTTGACCTCGAAACCGAGGTCGGCTGCGCGACGCAGGGTCTCGCGCAGGATGACACGCGGCGCGAACGGCCACGGCCTACCCTCCACGTGGGGATCGCAGTGTACGAGCGCGAGTCCCGGCTGCACGAACGGGATGGGAGTGAACGACGTGACGTCCGGCATCGCGACGAGGTCGGGGTCCTTGGGATCCTGGCCCATCATCCCGGCCGCATATCCGGCGAAGCCGACCCCGTCGGACTCCAGCTGTGTGACCGCCTGTGCCGGTACCAATTTGGCACACGGCTTGCCGGAGAGTGTGACGAACAGAGCGAGGATGAACGTGGTCCCGGTGGCCTCCACCAGATCGGACAGCGAAGGCCGGTTCGGGGTGAGCTCGGTGACGGTCGAGGATGGTGCTGCGGAGAGAGCGGCGGCGGTGTCGATGGCCATGGTGGCTCCTGTGGTGGTCGGAAGGGTGGTCGGGTCAGCGCATCTCGCCGGCGCCGACGTAGGGGTTGAGGCTGATGAGTGGTTGCCCCTCGGCGAAGCGGGAGTATCGGAAGTCACGCGGGTCGACGTTGGGCAGCGTGGTGGTCCCGGTGGTGAGGAGGTCGGCCACCAGCTCCCCGACAGCGGGGGAGATCTTGAATCCGTGACCCGAGAATCCGGTGGCGAGGAACAGACCGTCGACCGGCGCGGGGCCGATGATCGGGTTGTAGTCCGGGGTGACGTCGTATGCGCCGACGTAGGAGCTCGTGATCCGTGGGTCCGGCATGTCGGGGAGTCGGTGGTCGAGCTTGTGGATCGTCTTCTCGACGGTGCTGTCGTCGGCGCGGTTCACGAAGTCGTCGGGGTCGATGTATTGCGGTGCCTGGTGGTCGGAGTTGCCGACGAGCAACTCTCCGTTGGGTTCGCGGCAGATGTACTGCAGGCTGGCGAGATCCGACAGCACCGGCACCTCGGGGGTCGGTGCGCCCTGGTCGACCATGACCAGCTGTGCGCGCTGCGCCCTGACGTCGACGTCGACGCCGACCGGCGCGACCAGGTCGGGGGCCCATGGTCCGGCGGCCACGATGACCGTCTCGGCATGGATCTCGGTGCCGTCGTGGAGTTCGACTCCGTACACGGCTCCACTCGCAGCGGCCAGCAGTCGGGCGACGGGCGTCGACTGGCGGACGCGGACCCCGAGTGCGCGCGCCGATGCACCGAACGCCATGCCGGCCATGTAGGCCTCGCCGCGGCCGCCGCGGGGTTCATAGGCGAATGCCGCGTAGTCGTCGACACGCAGACCCGGCCAGAGGTCGGCCATGGTGTCGGGGCCGATCAGGTCGACGTCGATGCCGAGGCCCTGCATCATCGCGACATTGGCCTTGAGCGGGACGAGGTTCTCCTCGCCGACACCGACGACGTACCCGCACTGTCGGAACGCCATGTCGTCACCGAAGATCTCGGTGGCGCGCGAGAAGATGTCCACGCCGTACCACGACATGGCCGCCAGAGACGGAGTCCCGTAGTGGCATCGGACGACGCCGCTGGACTTACCGGTCATCCCGGAGCAGAGTGTGCCGCGCTCCAGGACGAGGACATCCCGCTCGCCACGGTGGGCGAGCGACCAGGCGATGGCGAGCCCTTCCAGGCCCCCGCCGACGATGACGTACTTGCTCGTGTGTGTCACTGTTCTGGTCCCTGTCGACTTCCTGCTCTCGGCCGACCGTGAGGTGCCGGCGTCGGTGCGACCACTGCGTCCCGGCCCGATGGCCGTTTCACTTGATGAGCCGCTGTTGTATGAGATGAAACAGGGGGAGTGTGTCCATTTTGTTTCTTGCCCGTCAACCCAAGGTAACTAGGTGAGACGACGCGGCTGGTCGAATCCGTGCCCATCTGCGCAGATACCGAACAGTCACACGTGTTAACGCGTTCGACACTGTCCACGTGGTTTCCTATCAATATCGCTGGTTTCATGACAGCGACCGCACGAAACATCCTGGCAGCGAGGAGATCGAGATGACCACCATCGATTCAGAGCAGACGGTGACACCGTTCCGCGTGACGAGTGACTTCTGGCGGACACTGCCGCAGATGCCGCTGAAGGAGTACCCGGGCACCGAGGGGTTCATCGACGACGTCTACGCCAATCCGGGCGGCTCGGAGATGTCGGCGGGCTACTTCGAGTTGAAGAGCACCGATGCGCCGTTGGACTACTACTACGCCTACGACGAGATGAAAGTGGTTCTCGACGGCGAGTTCCGTTTGGAGAACCTGGACACGGGACAGGTCGAGCATGCCGGGCCGCGCGACGCGATCTTCTTCCCCAAGGGGTCGCGTATCCGGTTCTCCACACCCGACCGGGCTCTGGCGTTCTTCGTCGGTCACCGATCCTTCGCGCCCTGACCATGGCGGTGTCGATGGCGACGACCAGTGTCCCGCGATGGTCGGCCCGCGCTCTGGACGAGGCCGACATCGACCCGCTCGCGGCCAATGTCCTGGTCGTCACCACCGGGCCGACCGCAGCCGCCCACGTCGAGAACCGACGCGACGCGATGGCGGCTGCGCACACCGTGATCGACGTCGCCGAGCTCGGCGACGCGTTGTCGGAATCCCGGACCGGCTGGCGGTTCGTACTCGTCGGAGATGGGGCGGCCGTGGCCCGCGCGCGGACAGAGGTGCTCGGCGCGGGGGCGATCGACGACGAGATCGTCACCGTCGCGCTCGACGAGATGTCGGGATTCGGCGACGGCGCTCGGGACGTCTTCTGCGCGCACTGTCATGCGACCACTGCGACCGATGCGGGTATAGACGAGTCGATGGTCTGCGACGGGTGCGATGTGACGTTGGTCGTGTATCACCACTTCTCGCGCCGCCGCCACGCGTACCTGGGGTACCGACCGGATGCCGAGGAACTGTCATGACACTCGAGATCGACACACTCGGAACCGATCAGGCGCCGGTCGTCGGTCCGGTCGGCCCGCGCGAGCTGCTCATGCGGGTCGTCGGTGTGCGCGACCTCTGTCCGGACGTCAGAGAGGTGACGTTCGCCCGCGCCGACGGCGTCGATCTGCCGTCCTTCGCCGCGGGATCGCACCTGGCCGTCGCCTGGCGTGACGGTGAGCGGAACTCGTACTCCTTGACCGGCCCGATGATCGAGCCGAGGGACTACACGATCTCGGTTCGCCGAGACCGGTCCGGGCGTGGGGGATCAGCGTGGATCCACCGATTGGCTGTGGGAGATCTGGTGGTGACCTCCACGCCCCGCAGCGCCTTCGCGCCGGTGGCGGCGGCGCGTCACTCGGTGCTGGTCGCCGGTGGCATCGGGGTGACGCCGATCCTCTCCCATGTTCGCGACGCGGTGCTGTGGAACCGATCCTTCGAGGTCCTGTACGCGCACCGTCCCGGTTTCGGGCCGCATGCCGACGACCTCCGCGAACTGGCCGGGCATCGCGTGACGATCGTGCACAGCGGTCGGGATCTGTTGGCGGAATTGGCGTCCCGCCTCGCCGATGCGCCATTGGGTGCCCACCTCTTCACGTGCGGGCCGGTGGGCATGATCGAGGCCGTGGCCGCCGCCGCCCGCGACGCCGGGTGGCCGGGCAAGCGTGTCCACTCGGAGCCGTTCGCGTCCGCGGCACCGTTGGGGGGCACCAGCTTTGCCGCGCGCGGGGCGGTGGTCCCGGTCGGTGAACAGACAACGCTGCTCGAAGCCCTGCTCGCACGTGGTGTCGCGGTACCGAACCTGTGTCGCCAGGGCGTCTGCGGCGAATGCAAGCTCACCGTCCGCGGTGGACGCATAGACCATCGCGATGCATATCTGACCGACGACGAACGAGCCGCGGGAGACGTGATGATGCCATGCGTGTCCCGTGCGGTCGGCGACCAAGTGGAACTGGAGCTCTGATGACCATCGCACGCGCTCTCGGCGCGGCAGATGTTGCGAACTATCCGTTCCCGTTCCCGCGGGACAGCTATCGCTACAGCACCAATGTCGAGCCCTCGGGCCCGCGCAACGCCACCGCGGCCGGCGGCTGGGGCGAGCGACGGATCGTGCTCGACGACCACCTGCATCACGAACTCGACGAGCGCGCCGCCATCCTGCGTCGCGATCCGTCACGTTCCCAATGTCTCCCACACATGGCCGCCGCGACCTGGGACGCGATGATCACGATCATGCGCGATCTGGCGGCCGATCATCCGGAGTCGATGACACTGGACCGGTTCGCCGACCGTGATCGCGTATATCGCTGGCAGAACGCTCTTCTCGGTATCGACGACACGTTCACCCTCGGGGATCCCGACAGCCTGCCGGCCCCGCCGCTCGACTACATCTGCGGCCAGATCCAGGAAGATGTGATCCTCCTGGACCAGCGCGACGGTCAGCTCTGGGCGGATGCAGGGGTCGTGACCTTCGCCGCCGACTGGTCGTTCGGCTTCGACGTGGGCATGAGCTTCCTGGAGATCCACGGTCCCGTACCCCGGGTCCACAGCGAGAAGATCATCACGCGCGCACACGATTTCCTCATGCGTCTGGAACCCGGGCAGAGCTATCGGCGGACCAACTGGACGCTGACCGTGGACGGTCGGCTCGACACGTCGACCGAGACCTATCCGGAGTGGGGGCGTGACCGGCGGACGCTGGCCGACGGTCCGCTCGCCGGTGTCGGTCGTCGCCTGTTCCTGCGCACCGAGGTCCAACACCTCGTCCGGCTCCGGCAGAGTTCTGCGGTGATGTTCCTGATCCGCACCTATCTGCTGCCGTTTTCGGCGGTGGCGACGGTGCCGGAGTGGGCCGATCGCCTGTACCGCGTGCTCGAGGACCTCCCGCTCGACATGGCCGATTACAAGGGCATCACCCGGACCCGGCCGGCCGGCATGCGCTGGTTGTCGACCTTCGGGGGCGTCGTCCCCTGAGTCGGCGCCGTCCCGGGCGGTGAAACTCCGCGAAACGGATGTCGTTACACGGCAGCAACACCGGAGCGCGGAGACGCAACACAGCGATGGTGGACTGACCTCAGTCCACTGATGGTGGACATAGTTCTCTCGGCGTACACACGCCGACGACTCTCGAGGTGAAACATGGAAGAAGCGATCGCGGCCGCCGACACCGCCTGGCTCCTGGCGGCCTTTGCCGCGGTGAGCCTGATGGTCCCCGGCCTGGCGATGTTCTACGGCGGCATGGTGAGCGCCAAGAACACACTCAACATGGCGATGATGACGT
The DNA here is from genome assembly GCF_000334455.1 of Gordonia soli NBRC 108243. Classification (GTDB taxonomy): domain Bacteria; phylum Actinomycetota; class Actinomycetes; order Mycobacteriales; family Mycobacteriaceae; genus Gordonia; species Gordonia soli. The sequence goes on along the minus strand of NZ_BANX01000007.1, from coordinate 93,196 downwards.
TCGGCGCATTTGCCGTCGTCGGCATCCTCTGGGTGCTGTTCGGGTACTCGGCCGTGCTCGGCGACTCGATCGGTGGCCTGGGCATCCTGGGCGATCCCCTCGAGGCGCTCGGACTCGGCTCGCTGCTGGAGGCGCCGGCCGATCCCGGCCTGCCACCCGCCCTCGTCGCCGGTTTCCAGTTGCTCTTCGCGGGTATCACCGTTGCCCTGATCTCGGGGGCGGTCGCCGACCGGATGAAGTTCGGCGCCTGGATGGTGTTCGCGGGAATCTGGGCCACCCTGGTCTACTTCCCGGTCGCCCATTGGGTTTTCGCCTTCGACTCCGAGGACGGATCGGTCGTGGGCGGGTGGATCGCGAACACGCTGGCCGCGGTCGACTTCGCGGGCGGTACCGCCGTGCACGTGAACGCGGGGGTCGCGGCACTCGCGCTGGTATTGGTCCTCGGCAAGCGCCGCGTCTTCCCGGCCGCACCGCGGCCTCACAGCCTGCCGCTCACCATGCTCGGTGCCGGCATCCTGTTCTTCGGCTGGTTCGGCTTCAACGGTGGATCGGCTCTGGCGGCGGGAAACAGCGCCGCGGTCGTGGTGCTCAACACGGTTGCGGCCGCATGTGCCGGCATCTGTGCCTGGTTGCTCGTGGAGAAGCTGCGGGAGGGCCACGCCACCTCACTCGGCGCCAGCTCGGGTCTGATCGCCGCCCTCGTCGGCATCACCCCGGCCTGCGGAGCCGTGTCGCCGATCGGCGCCCTGATCATCGGCGCGGCCGCAGGTGCGCTCTGCTGCCTGGCGGTGTCGATCAAGTTCCGTCTCGGGTACGACGACTCGCTCGACGTCGTCGGAATCCATCTGGTCGGCGGCGTTCTCGGCACACTGCTCATCGGTTTCCTCGCCGACCCGGCGGCGCCGAACGGTGTGGCGGGCCTGTTCTACGGCGGCGGTCTGGACCTCCTCTGGCGACAGGCGGTGGCGGTGGCGGCCGTGGTCGGATACTGCTTCGTCGTGACCTGGTTGATCGCCAAGCTCCTCGACAAGACGATGGGCCTGCGCGTCCACGAGGACTCGGAGACCGAGGGGCTGGACGTGTCGGTCCACGGTGAGTCGGCGTACGTGATGGAGCACGCTCCTCTCGGTGGACCACCGACGACCGGCAGTGAAGCGGTCGACGCAGCCGAGGCAATGACGGCCTCGGCGGTGGACGGGCCGACGATGGCGGCACCGAAGGCCTGACGGCTCAGTCCTTCCGGCGCACGTCCACGATCGGCCATCACCGGGTCCCCGAGCAGAGTCTCGGGGACCCGGTGTCATCGTGACCGAGATGTTGCATCGGGTTCCGTCCGTTTCCCGTCAGGAAACGTCGTCAGATAGGATCGACGCATGCCCCCACGATCCGCAGACGTCGTGCACGACACCGCCGAACGGGAGGTCGCACCTGATGCGTTGACCGGAGACGACCTGGAACAGGCCATCGCGCACCAGGTTCGGACGTTGCGGAAGGCCACCGGACTGTCGGTGGGAGACATGGCAGAGAAAGTCGGCATCTCGAAGGCGATGCTCAGCAAGATCGAGAATGCCCAGACGTCCTGCAGTCTCTCGACCCTGGCGCGTCTCGCCGCCGGACTCGACGTGCCCGTGACGTCGTTGTTCCGGGGCGCGGATGCCGAGCGGGAGGCCGTGTATGTCGAATCCGGTCACGGCGCGGTGATCGTCGGCCGGGGCACCCGGGTCGGCCACCACTACGAGCTGCTGGGAGCCCTTCGCGGACAACACAAGCGACTCGAGCCGGTGCTGGTGACACTCACCGACTCCAGCGAGGCGTTCCCGCGGTTCCAACACGCGGGCACCGAGTTGCTCTACATGCTCGAGGGTGTGATGGTCTACGGGCACGGCCACGCCGAGTACACCCTGCGTCCGGGCGACTCGCTGCTGCTCGACGGCGAAGGGGTCCACGGCCCGAAAGATCTGGTCCGCCTGCCCATCCGCTTCCTCGCCGTGACGGCCTACCCGGACAACCACCAGGACTGAGTGTGTGGCGCTGACATCACCCCGACAGGCGCGTCACCCTGACAGGCGCGTCGTCTCGGCAGCCGACGTGCTGCTGCGACGGATGATCAGCTCCGGTTCGAGCAGTACCGACTCCGGGGTCTTGCCGGCGAGTACCTCGAGCAGCAATCCGACTGCCTGGCGGCCCATCTCGTGCATCGGTGAGCGGATCGTCGTCAGCGGGACCGCTCCGCCCTCGGCGAGTGGGGTGTCGTTGTAGCCGACCAGCGCCACGTCGTCGGGTACGTGGATGCCGTGGTCGCGCAACACGCCGAACGCGCCCAGCGCGGCGAAGTCGTTGGTGGCGAAGATCGCGTCGGGAATCCGGCCGGTGGCGAGAATCTGCTCCATCGCCGACCGTCCGCCCGTCGGATCGAAGCCGGAGAACACGACACGATTATCGGGGACGCCGATCCCGTTGTCCGCCAGCGCCTCCACCAGTCCACGTGTGCGGTCACGCGCCGTCGACGCGAACTCCAGGCCGGCGAGTACGGCCACCTCCCGGCGTCCGGTGTCGGCGAGATGCTGCCCGACCAGGCGGCCGCCCTGCACATCGTCGACGGTCGCCGACGGGTAGTCACCCGCCCGGCGGGAGGCGAGTGTGAACCGTAGTCCCTGACCATGGACCTCGTCGAGAAACCGGTGGTCGAGGTGGGCGTCACCGTAGATCATGCCGTCGACGCGACGGTCGATCATCATGCGGGTGCGGGCGCGCTGGTTCTCGGTGGTGTCGAGCGAGTTGGTGACGAAGGTCGACAGCCCCGACTCCGACGCTGCCTCCTCGATGCCCTCGTAGATGGTCGCGAGGACGTAGTCCTGCAGGCGTGGCACCAGGACGCCGATCAGCCCTGATCGGCGGGTGCGCAGACTCGATGCCTGCGGGTTGGGGGAGTAGCCGTGCTCCTCGGCGAAGGCTCGGATCCGGGCGACGGTGTCCGGTGAGCCCCAGCGCAGTGCAGCGTCACCCTGCGTGTTCAGCACCCGGGACACCGTCGAGGGGCTGACGCCGAGCTCTGTTGCGATCATGCGGAGCGTCAACGGGCCCTGTCGTGGCGCGGTCACCGGCTCTCCTCCCTGGTCGTTGCCATGAGACTACAGAACGCGGCTGTTACGCGGTGGTTTACACAAACGTTTGACGGAAGTTACACAAACGATTGCGCCAAACGATTGTGTCGTGCTTCACTCGTATCCATGCACCACCCGGACACATCATCGGCAGGACTCGAATGCCTCGCGTAGCGGTCATCGCCACCGGCGGGACCATCGCGTCCACGGCCACCGACAGCGGTGTCGTCGCCAGCCAGTCGGCGGCCACACTGCTCGAGGCTGCCGGAGTCGTCGGCGTCGACGTCGAGACCGTCGACCTGATGACCGTCGGCTCCTACCGACTGACGCTCGGCCACCTCCGCGAGATCAGCGATGCGGTCGCCGAACTCCTGGCGCGTGACACCGACCGTGTCGACGGCATCGTCATCACCCACGGCACCGACACGCTCGAGGAGACCGCGATCCTGCTGGACCTCGTGCACGACGATCCGCGACCGGTGATCTTGACCGGCGCCCAGCGGGCAGGCGACGCCGTGGACGGCGACGGTCCGCGGAACCTGGCCGACGCCGTCCGGGTCGCGGCATCGCCCGAGGCACGCGACCTCGGCGTCCTCGTCGTCTTCGCCGGTCGCATCCTGGCTGCCCGCGGAACCCGCAAGATGCACACCACGGCGCTCTCCGCCTTCGACTCCGTGATCGGCGGCAGCGTGGGGGATGTGAGCGCCGGGACGGTGTCCATCACCTCGACGCCACGCCGACCCAAACCGCTGCCGCGCCCGACCGTCGACTTCGACCGCATCCGAGTCGATCTCGTGGAGACCTATCCCGGGGCCGACGCCGCCCTCATCCGCGCCGCGGTGGCTGCCGGGGCGACGGGCGTGGTCATCGCGGGTACCGGGATCGGCAACGCGAATCCCTCGGTGGTGGAAGCGGCGACCGAACTACTGGCATCCGGGACCGTCCTACTGCTGTCCACACGTGTGCCCGAGGGGCCGGTCGCCGGCGTCTACGGCAACGGCGGTGGCGCCGACCTGGTCGCGGCAGGCGTGCCTGCGGCCTCCGGGCTGCCGGCAACCCAACTCCGAATACTCCTGGCCCTCTGGATCTCCCATCGAAGACACGAGTCGGAACAGGCCCGCTCACTGATCGACATCTATGCAGACAACAAGGAGGACTGAACAATGGCCAAAGAGATCTTCGTCGCCTTCGGCATCGACGTCGACGCGGTCGGCGGTTGGCTCGGCTCGTATGGAGGCGAGAACTCGCCCGGCGACATCTCGCGCGGCGTGTTCGCCGGCGAGGTCGGCGTACCGCGACTGAACAACCTGCTCGCCAAGTACGATCTGCCCGCCACCTGGTTCTGGCCGGGTCACTCGATCGAGACCTTCCCCGAGCAGTTCGACGCCGTCGTCGCCGCGGGACACGAGATCGGCCTGCACGGCTACAGCCACGAGAACCCGATCGCGATGACGCGCGAGCAGGAGTCCGAGATCCTGGACCACTGCATCGAACTCATCGACACCCGGACCGGCAAGCGCCCCACCGGTTATGTCGCGCCCTGGTGGGAGTTCAGCAAGGTCACCAACGAGCTCCTCGTCGAACGCGGCATCACCTACGATCACTCGCTGATGCACCGCGACTTCGAGCCCTACTACGTCCGTGTCGGCGACTCGTGGACCCCCATCGACTACGACAAGCCGGCCGCGGAGTGGATGAAGCCGTTCGAGCGCGGCGAAGAGACCGACCTGGTCGAGATCCCGGCCAGCTGGTACCTCGACGACCTGCCGCCGATGATGTTCATCAAGGGCAGCCCCAACAGCCACGGCTTCGTGAACCCGCGGCACATCGAGGAGATGTGGCGCGACCAGTTCGACTGGGTCTACCGCGAGAGTGACTACGCCGTCTTCACCTTCACCATCCACCCGGATGTGTCGGGACGGCCCCAGGTGCTGCTGATGCTGGAGCGCCTCATCGAGCACATCAACTCGCACGAAGGCGTCCGCTGGGCGAACTTCGACACCATCGCCGAGGACTTCAAGAAGCGCTCACCGCGCCGCTGAGCCACGAGTCAGTTCACTCACCCACCCGCCGACCCTGACGGGTCACCCACCCGCCGACCCTGACGGGTCACCCACCCGCCGACCCGGGCTATCCACCCACCCGCCGACCCTGACGGGTCACCCACCCGCCGACCCGATGACGCGCCGGCGCCCCATCGAAGTATCGAGCAAGAGAGCACGACCATGACCCAGCAGAACACCTCCCGGACGCCGGGGCTCCGGCGCGTCACCGGCAAGGAGACCCGCCGCGCCTCGGGAATCGCCTTCTTCGCCTGGACCATCGCGGTATACGACTTCATCCTCTTCGGAACGCTGCTCCCGCGGATCGAGGAGTCCTTCGGGTGGACCACCAGCCATGCGCTGCTCGTCTCGACGCTGGTCAGCGTCGGCACGGCCATCGTGGTCCTGCTGGTGGGCCCGATGGTCGACAAACTCGGCCGCCGCAAGGGCATGATCATCTCGGTCGGCGGCACAGCCGCATCGTCGGCAGCCACCGCGGCCACCTTCGGCGCGACCTCGCTGATCGGCGTCCGCGCCATCAGCGGTCTCGGGCTCGCCGAGCAGTCGGTCAACGCGACCTACCTCAACGAGCTATACGAGCTGACCGAGGACGAGAAGATCAAGAAGCGTCGTGGCTTCGTCTACTCGATGGTCCAGACGGGTTGGCCCGCAGGTGCTCTGCTCGCCGCCGGCTTCGTCGCTGTGGTCACCGCGATCTTCGGCGCCGACTCCTGGCGGATCGCGTTCCTGTTGGCGACCATCCCGGCGGTCGTCGTCGCCCTGGTGTGCCGCACCCTCAAGGAGAGCCCACAGTTCGAGGCGCAGCACACGGTCAAGCAGCTCCGCAAGGCCGGAAAGCACGACGAGGCAGAGGCTCTCGCCGCCGCGACCGCCACCGTCGAGCAGACCGCCGCGCCGTTCAAGCGCATCTTCACCGGCAAGCACCTGCGCAACACCGTGATCCTCTCGCTCGCCTGGCTGCTCAACTGGTTCGCCATCCAGACGTTTTCGGTGCTGGGCACCACGGTCCTGGAGAAGGGCAAGGGCATCGATGCGTCCAGCACACTGATCCTGGTCGTCCTGTCGAACCTGGTCGCCGTCGCCGGCTACCTCGCCCACGGCTGGGCGGGAGACCGCTTCGGACGTCGCAACACGATCGCGGTCGGATGGCTCCTCGCCGGCGTGTTCTTCGGAGCCATGCTGCTCGGCCCGTCGAACCAGATCTACGTCCTCATCACCTACATGATGGGTCTGTTCTTCCTGCTCGGACCCTACGCGGCGATCATGTTCTTCCAGGCCGAGTGCTTCGACACCGATTGTCGCGCAACCGGAAGTGCGTTCATCGGTGCCATGTCGCAGCCGGGCGCGATCATCTCCGGGTTCATCCTGACTGGTCTCACCGCTGCCTCCATCGGCTACTCCACGGCCGCGCTGTGGGTCGGCGCCCTCGGTGCCATCGTCTCGGCGGTCGTGGTGCTCTTCGCCCGGAAGGTCGCTGACACACCGCCCGCGGACACGCCGACGACCGCCGGCCCGAACGCTGTAGGAGCGCAGGCATGAGTGGACAACCCGTCGCGATGATCACGGGTGCCGCTTCCGGAATCGGTGCGGCCACCGCGGTCTGCCTTGCCGAACGCGGTGTGCGCGTCGGCATCGGAACCTTCGCCGGGGACCCGCACGATCCCGAGACCACCTTGCGCGACGTGCGCGACGCAGGTGGCGAGGGGCGCATCGTCGAGGTCGACGTCCGGTCGACGGAGTCGGTCGATGTGTTCGCGGAGACCCTGGTGTCGGAGTGGCAGCGGTTGGACGTCGCCGTCGCCAACGCCGGGATCCTGCGGGAGTCCGGATTCGACACCATCACCGACGATCAGTGGCACGACCTGCTGGACGTCGACCTCCATGGCGTGATGCGCACGGCCCGAGCCGGTCTGCGGCACATGCGCGAGGGCGGTTCGGTCACCGCGATCTCGTCGATCGCCGGCGGTGTGTACGGCTGGCAGAACCATGCCCACTACGCGACCGCCAAGGCGGGCGTGATCGGTCTGGTCCGGAGTCTCGCGGTCGAGTACGGGCCCAAGGGAATCCGGGCCAACGCGATCATCCCGGGACTGATCCGCACCCCGCAGTCGAGTGACGCCGTGAACTCACTCGGACCCGAGGGTCTCGATCGGGCCGGGGGCTACATTCCCTGGGGTCGTGTCGGGCACTCGCGCGAGGTCGCCGAGGTCATCGCCTTCCTGTCCAGCCCGCAGGCGTCGTACGTGAGCGGCCAGGCGATCGTCGTCGACGGTGCCCTGACGACCGCGATGCGCGACTGATCCCCGAGAGACGAGAGGAAAGCAGTGTCCGGAATTCTGGAGGGACGCCGCGCCCTGGTGACAGGTGCGGCGTCCGGGATCGGTCGCGCGATCGCCGCGGCCTACGTCGATGCCGGCGCGCAGGTGGTGCTGGCCGACCGTGACCGGCGCGTCACCGACGTCGCCGACGAGATCGGCGCGGCCCGCGGCGTGCCCGTCGACGCGACCTCCGAGCCGGCGGTCGACGGACTGGTGGCGGATGTCGTCGCCGATCTCGGCGGTATCGACATCCTGGTCTGCTCGCACGGGATCCTCACCCAATCGCCGACCGTCGACATGGCTGCCGATCAGTGGCGCGAGACCATCGACGTCGATCTGACGAGCGTGTTTCTGCTCAACCGGGCGGCGCTGCGGCCGATGCTGGCGCAGGGCGCGGGCCGCATCATCAACGTGGCATCCCAGTTGGGCATCAAAGGTGGTGTCTCGCTTGCGCATTATGCGGCCGCCAAGGCCGGCGTGATCGCGATGACCAAGTCGATCTCACTGGAGACCGCGGCTCAGGGCGTGCTCGTCAACGCCATCGCACCCGGCCCGATCGACACCCCGATGGTCGCCGGCATCGATGACGAGTGGAAGCGCGCGAAGCGTGCCGAGTTGCCGCTAGGGAGATTCGGGACCGCCGAGGAGATCGCGCCGACCGCGGTACTGCTCGCATCGGACCCGGGTGGCAACCTCTTCGTCGGTCAGGTGCTCGGCCCCAATTCCGGCGACGTGATGCCCTGATGTGCGGCGGGTGCGCGGGCGCCCCGCTCGACTGGGCGGCCGACCTCGTCAGCGGACCACGCCGACGCGCTGCGGTCGCCAGACGAATGTCGATGCTGTTGCGGCGCGACACCATCCGGGCCATCCCGTCCGGATGGGTGGTCGCCGGGCCGACCGGATCGTCGGTGGTGTGTCGCACCTACGACGAGTTGGTCGAGGCCGTCAGTCGGCGCTCGCAGACCGCGGTCGACGACATCCGACATCTGGGGCTGGGGGATCCGGCGCAGACCGCGTGACTGGCCGGGCGCGACTCCGACGTTCACGCCCTTCGCCGGGGCGAGCCGGTACCGGAGGACCCTCCGATGTACGACGACGCCCAGTGCGCGGTGTGTCGTAGGACCAGACAACTGCAGTTGCGTTTGGCGCGGTGAACCTCGGGCTCGGCGTCAGGCGTTCTCGTACTCGGGAAAATGCAACTCTCGCAGCACGTACCCATCAGGGATGTCATCGTTCTTGTAGTAGTGGAAGAACAACTCTGCGGCTTTGTCGGCGACGAAGATCTCGTTCGGGTACACCGGCGTGGTGTGCTCGCCGAACCGGATGACCTCTGCCGGTGGCTCAGTGGTGCAGTGAGCGGGTGGGTGACCGATGGTGAACAGTCGATCGCTCTGGTCTTCGACCGGTTTCCGGATCTCGACTGTCATCCGATCTGCGGAGCCTGCAGCCTGGATGAAGTGTGCCGCCGCGATCTCGTCCTCGGTGAACTCATCAGGCCACCCGGGACGAGGCAAGCGCGACATGACCCGCTGGAAGATCTCGACACCGTCGAACGCTCTGAAAGGTTGTTGGAAAGAGAACAGTTGCTGATGAGGACCAACAAAGCTCTGGAGGTCTCTGTCGTCGATGAAATGGGTCGGCGTAGCCAAGCTTCAGCCTCCTGTCTCTGATTTGGGGACACGAATCATGAAGGTGTCCGTGACGTCGACGGTGCGACCGTGACCGCCAGGGCTCAAACGGATCGACCAGCCGACGTCGCTGCCGCGTTGACCTCGGTGAGCACCGCGTGCAGCCGTTCGAGCATCGGGTACCCGACGCCGAGTCGGGACACGACGGCGTCCGGAATCGCGAGCGCCTGCTCGCGAAGGCCCCTGCCTGCGTCGGTGAGTCCGACGACGGTGCTGCGCTCATCGCCCGGGTCCCGGCCACGAGTGACGTACCCGATGGCCTGCAACCTCTTCAGCAGCGGTGAGAGGGTCGCGGAGTCGAGTTGGAGGGCGGCGCCGATCTCTTTCACCGATCGCGGTTCGGCTTCCCACAGCGCCAGCATCACCAGATATTGCGGATGGGTGAGGCCCAGCGGCTCGAGCAGCGGACGGTAGATCCCCAGCACCGAGCGGTTGGCGACCGCGAGCGCGAAACAGACCTGCTTCTCGAGGGCCAGCTTGTCGACCTCGCCTGTGTTCGCCACGGAAGCCGCCTCTCGGTGTCGGGGTATGAGCATCGGGCGTGAAGGGATCCTGCGCACACCCGCATCGTCTCCGAGCTATCGTAGTCTACGATTAGATAGCGCACGATCTAAAAGGGTAGTGAATCTGATCGCCAGAAGGACGGACGTGGTGATGGCCGCAGACGCGAGTCGACCGAGGGGTTGGCAGTACGTGAAGTATTGCTACGGCGGGACGCTGCCGCCGTCGATGCGTGACTGGGTCGCGCAGGATCTCGCCGGCCCGGGCGCCGTCCGCCGGATGATCGTCCGCTGGGCAATCCCCTGCGTGATCATCCTGCTACCACTCCTCTTCGTTCCCGCCATCTGGCTGGTCCGGCTGAACATGACGGTGCCGATCCTGTTGCCGTACATCATGTTCTCCGTCGCGCTGAACCGCGTGTGGCGTCGCCACCAGTTGTCCAAGCACGGTCTCGACCCCGACCTCATCGACAAGCGCGCGCACGAGCGCGACGCCGATCTCTACGACGAGTACCACCGCAAGTACCGCGGTCGTTGAGCGCTGAGCCCGCGCGTCAAGGCTTGAGCGGGTTTCTGCGACGGTGCGTCGAAACCGTTGACCGTCCTCTTCCTGAGGTGGAGAGTGCCGCGATGGACCCGCCCGCATCGGGCGACGTCGACAACTGTCAGGGTCCGGGTGGATGGGCCGATCCGTACAGCCTTGCGGTGGCCGTGATCCCGGATCTCCGTGCGGGGAGTGCGCAGCACCCGCGAGAGCGCGAAGGGATCACCGAGGCGATGACGTCAACGCAGATCGACCGGAACATCGAACGGGACTCGAGGGCGCAGGCCGCCTACGACGAGGCCGGCATCACCGTCGACAAACTCGGTGAGCACATCGGTGCGCGCATCGGCAATGTGACGCTCGGCGGAGACCTCCCCACGGAGCGTGTGGAAGCGATCCGACTGGCGCTCGCCGCCAACAAGGTGATCGTCTTCGAGGGACAGCACGCGCTCGACGATGAATCGCAGTACGCCTTTGCGGAATTGCTCGGGCAGCCGACCACGCCGCACCCGACGGTCACCTCGAAGGGCAGCCAGCTGCTGACCATCGAGGGAGCGGCGAACAGTTGGCACAGCGACGTAACCTTCGTCGACCGCATCCCGAAGGCATCCATCCTGCGCGCGGTCACGCTGCCCTCCTACGGCGGCGCGACGACGTGGGCGTCGACGGTGGCGGCTTACGAGCAGCTGCCGAAGCCGTTGCGCGCGCTGGCCGAAGAGCTGTGGGCGACCCACAGCAACCTCTACGACTACGTGAGCCAGACCGAGCCCTCCGGCGGCATCGACGTCGCGAACAAGGCCGAGCACTACAAGGAGTTCACCAGCACCGAGTACCAGACGCTGCACCCGGTGGTGCGTGTCCACCCCGAGACCGGTGAGCGCAGCCTGCTCCTCGGTCACTTCGCCAAGGAGTTCCGTGGACTGAAGGCGTCTGAATTCAACGATCTCTATCAGCTGTTGCAAGCGCGGATCATCAAGCTCGAAAACACCTTCCGGTGGAACTGGAAGCTCGGCGACGTCGTGATCTGGGACAACCGTGCCACTCAGCACTACGGCATCGCCGACTTCGGCAACCAGAAGCGTGAACTCCACCGCATCACCCTCGCCGGTGACGTGCCGGTGGATGTGAACGGAACGCCGAGTCAGGTGTTGCAAGGCGACGCGTCGCACTATTCGGACGTCGAGGCATCGCAGCGGCTGGCGGCGTACGCAGCCTGACCCTCGCACGTACGCCGGACGAGAGTGAGAGATAGGCGGCCCCTCCGTCGCTGAGCTGTGAGATGGCGCACCTCCTGTCCGCGGCGTGGCAAACGGCGGTGCGATGCGCTGCGTCATCGCCGACGCCGCGTGTGCAGACGCGACGGGATGGTTGCGCGAGATGTGCCGCGGCTGGCAACGTCGAGCGCAGTTGGTGCTGATGCGGGCCGTCCACGAATGCGGTGTGTGACAGTGCGCTTCGCGTGGTACCCGCACGCGTCGTCGAAGTCCAGCAGCGGCTTGCGACGACGGATATGCGCCATCGACAAGTGAAGATCCCCGGCTCGAATGCCGATTGAGGGAAAGGATCAGTGCCGATCGTGACAACTCAAACAGCAACCAGGCCCAGGCCCGTCGACGTCTACCGCACCCGTCTCGCCGAGCGCGGACACGTCGAGCCACGACCCCATCCGACCGTCTGGGGGGACACGTCGGCTCGGGGCCCGTTGACCGCGCCGCAGTTGCGGTCGTATCGCGACCTCGGCTACCACACCGAGAAGAACGTCCTCGCCGACGACGACATCCGGGACTGCATCACCGAGGTCGACGAGATCACCGCTCGCCTCGGCGACGACGATCGAGTGATCCGCGAGTCCTCGTCGGGTGACGTCCGCTCGCTGTTCGCGGTGCACCGACTCAGCGACGCGATCGCCGAGATCTGTGCCCGCGAGGAGATCGTCGGGGTCGCACGACAGATCCTCGACGACGACGTTCACATCCACCAGAGTCGGATCAATCTCAAACCGGGCTTCGCCGGAGGGCCGTTCTACTGGCATTCCGACTTCGAGACCTGGCATGCCGAGGACGGAATGCCGAGACCGCGGGCGCTGAGTGTGTCGCTGGCTCTCACACCGAATTTCGAGTACAACGGCGCGCTCATGATCATCCCCGGTTCACACCAGAAGTTCGTGAGCTGCGTCGGCGAGACCCCGGACGACTACTACCAGCAGTCGCTCACCTCGTATCGACCGCCGTTCGGCACACCGGAGGAGAGCGACGTCTCCGATCTCGCGGAGGAGCACGGGATCGACATGATCACCGGACCGGCCGGTTCGGCGTTGTACTTCGACTCCAACTGCATGCACGCGTCGTCGGGCAACATCACGCCGTTCCCGCGAAGCAATCTGTTCGTGGTGTTCAACGCTGCCTCCAATGCGATCGGCGAGCCGTTCGCGGCCGATTCACCGCGCCCGGACCACCTGGCGCATCGATGATCTGGCAGCACTCCTGATCTGGCGGCACACCCGCACGGATCCGACACACAGACGACGAGGGGCCTACCGCGCCATGCGGGAGGCCCCTCGTCGTCGTGGCGGTCAGCGCGACGGCACCGTCTCCGGCTCGGCCGCGGACTCCCGGGCGGCGGCGCGCTTGCGGGCGGTCGGGATGGCCAGGGTGATGGCCACGCCGACGAACGCCGCGATGGCGGCGATCAGGAACGCGATGTGGAACGCCGACTCCGACGGAACCTCGGCACCGCCGAGTTCGATCGTGTTGCCGGACAACACGAGCGCCACCACAGCCGATGCGCAGGTGGTGCCGATCGAACGCATCAGACCGTTCAGTCCGACGGCCGCGCCGGCCTCGGCCGGCGGCACCGCGCCCATGATGAGTGTCGGCATCGCCGCGTAACCGATTCCCACGCCCGCGGAACTGATGATCGACGCGATCATCAACTGCCACGGCGCATCCATCAGGACCAGCGCGACCAAGTATCCGACGCCCAGCACCCCGGCGCCGATGGCAAGGGTGATCTTGGCGCCCGCGTTGGTGATCAGGGCGCTCGAGACCGGGGCGAACACCAACATCATCAGGCCACCGGGTGCCATCCACAGGCCGGCGGCCAGGATGCTCTGTCCCAGTCCGTATCCCGTCGCGGCAGGCATCTCCAGCAGGGTCGGGATGACGACCGCCTGGGCCATCATGCCGAAGCCGATGGCGACCGCTGCGACGTTGGTCAGCAGCACGGCAGGCCGTGCGGTGGTGCGCAGATCGACGAGCGGGTCGGACTGCCGGAGCTCGAACCATCCCCAGACGAGGAGTACGGCGAGTCCGCCGAAGAGCAGGCCGAGGGTGGACCCTTCGGTCCATCCCCAGTCGTTGCCTTTCGACACCGCGACCAGGATGGCCACCAGACCGACCGCGAGCCCGAGCGCGCCGACGATGTCGAAACGTCCACCGACGCTGTCGTTCACGTGCGGCACCACGAGAAGGACCAGAGCGGTGATGACCGCGGCGAGGACCGCGGAGATCCAGAAGAGCATGTGCCAGTCCCAGGTCTGGGCGATCCACGCCGACAGCGGCAGACCGATGGCGCCACCGACACCGAGCGTCGCGCTCATGGCTGCCACGCCGGTGGTCGTCAGCCGCGGCGGCGTGATCTCACGGATCAGGCTGATGCCGACCGGGATGAAGCCCATCGCGAAGCCCTGGATTGCACGACCGGCGATCATCGGCACGAGCGAACTGCTGAGCGCGCACACCACGCACCCGATGATCAGCAGGACGCCGCTCGCGAGCAGGATGCGCTGCTTGCCGAACATGTCACCGAGACGTCCGGCGATCGGCATCGTCACGGCTGCGGCGAGCAGGGTTGCGGTGATCACCCACGATGCGTTGCTGATCGAGGTGTCGAGCAGTCGCGGCAACTCGGGCTGGATCGGGATGATCAGCGTCTGCATCAGCGAGACGACCAGACCGCCGAAGCACAGCACGATGACAGACGCGATGGCCGCGCGGTTGGTCGCGTCGGCGTGGGGGACCTCGTCGGTCGTCGGCGCCCCCGACAATTCGTTCGACATGCGAACCTCCTTAGACCATGTGCATGGTACATATGTAACGTACATACATCAATCGAGATAGATTGTCGGGTACCGAGAGCCTGAGCAGGAAGGTGGGAAGCGCCTGTGGGAATCGCAGATCAGACCGATCACGACCCATGGCCGTCGCCGCTGTTCCGGGACATCGTGGAGGAGTTGCAGACCTTCAACCGGCGCAAGACGAACATCTATCCGCACGCGATCCTGGAGGCCTCGGCCTTCGCGATCCTCCTGGTGCTCGCCGACGGTCGGGCTCGGACCCTGCGGGAGCTGACCGAGGAACTCGAACTCGAACAGTCGACGGTCAACCGACAGGTCAACTCGGCCATCAACCACGGCTACCTGGAGCGGTTCGAGGTTCCCGGCTCGGTGAGTCGGATGATCCGGCCCACACCGGCCGGTCAGGAGGCATTCGAGCACGACGGCCAACTCCGAGTGGAGAGACTCAACCGCGTGTTCGACGACTTGGCCCCCGGGACGCCCGAGGGACTCTTGCGTGAACTCCGTGCCTTCAACCAGGCCTATCAGCGGACCGTCGACCGATCGACCGAGCGTTCCCTGCGATGAGCTCGGTCGACCGGCCCGCCGCAGCCGTCGCTGTGACCGGCTCTGCGTCCGGGATCGGTCGTGCGGTCGCCGACGCGCTGCGAGCCGACGGCCGTCGCGTGATCGGTGTCGACCTGCACGACGCCGATGTCATCGCCGACCTCTCGACCGCTGACGGGCGGTCGACAGCGGCCCGGGGCGTTCTCGAACTCGCCGGCGGCACTCTCGGCGGTGCCGTCCTCGCCGCCGGGCTGGGGCCTGCGGCCGGGCGCGAACGGGCCACCATCGAGGTGAACCTGCTCGGGGTCACCGCTCTGCTCGAGGCGTGGCGTCCGGCTCTTGCCGTCACCGGGGATGCCCGTGTGGTGGTGCTCGGGTCGAACTCGACGACCACGACGCCGTTCGTCCCGCGTCGTGCGATCCGTGAACTCCTCCGCGGGGAGGTCGATGCGGCGACCCGCCGTATCCGTCGTCGGCGTGGGCTGTCGGCGCCGGTTGCATACGCGGCATCCAAGATCGCGGTGACCCGATGGGTGCGTCGGCGCGCTGTCCGGCCGGAGTGGGCAGGCGCCGGTATCCGACTCAACGTGCTGGCGCCGGGGCCGGTGCTGACCCCGCTGCTACGCGCTCAGCTGGACGGTCCCACCGGCGAGAACGTGCGGTCGTTCCCTATCCCGGTGCGCCGCTTCGGTACCGCCGACGTGCTGGCGTCGTGGGCGCTGTTCATGCTGTCGCCGGCGGCCGACGTGTTGGTGGGCAGCGTGATCGTGGTCGACGGTGGAACCGACGCGCTCATCCGACCGTCGACGTCGCCCGCTGCGCTTCCGCTCCGCGGTGTGCCCCGTCTGCTGTGGCGGATGTACCGAGCCCCGCGTGACGGACAGGTCGCCGATTACTCCGGCTCCGACTGAAGTCGGGCTGGTTTGAGTCGGACCATCCTCGGGAATCGGATGAGGGTGACGTCGCCCGCCAGCTCCGCCATCACCTCCGGGGTCCCGTGTGCTGTCGTGGTGGTTCCGGCGCATGACGAATCGCTTGTGCTGCCGGACTGCCTCGCTGCCCTGGCGCGGGCGGTACGCCGCGTCGACGGGCCCGTGGACGTCGTCATCGTCCTCGACGATTGCGACGAGGCGACTGCGATGGCTGCCCGGGCAGGTGTGGCCGCCCATGGCGACACACGGTGGCGGGTGCGTCACATCGATTCACGGACTGTCGGTGCTGCCCGCGCAGCGGGATTCGCGCACGCCGCGTGGGACGACCGGACCTGGTTCGCGACCACCGATGCGGACTCCCGCGTCGGCGACGACTGGCTGACCACCCATCTCGCACTCGCGGCCGCGGGCGCCGACGTGGTGGCCGGACTCGTCGAACCCGATGACAGACAACACTGGTCGACCACGATGACCGAGCTGTACGAGGCGCACTATCGACGGGTCGACGGCCATGGTCACGTGCACGGCGCCAACCTCGGGTTCCGGGCGAGTGTCTATCACCGGATCGGCGGCTTCCGGTCGATGGCGCTCGACGAGGATGTCGACCTGGTGTCGCGGGCATCGCTGTCGGGAGCCGTCGTCGCGCGGACCGCTCTGGCCCCGGTCCTCACCTCGGTTCGTGAATCCGGCCGCACCGCAGGTGGATTCGCCGGCTTCATGCGGGATCTGCGACAACTGGCCGACGTCACCGATGGCACCGACGACACCGACGTCATCGCCGAGCAGCGGACCGCCTGACGATCAGGAGAGTCCTTCGGCGGCTGCGACCGACGGCGTACCCGGATGGGTGAAGAGTCCGAGCTCGAGATCCTCGTCCAGGTACCGCGCCGATTCGTGCAGCGCGCCACGCAGGGCGGTGTGGACGTCCCTTGCTGTCTGGGGGTACTCCGCGACGTCGGCGCGCCAATGCACGGCGACTAGTGCCCCACCCGCACGCAGGTGCTCGGTTGTCCAGTCGAGAGTCTGCGAGAGTTGCTCGTGGGTGGCGTAATAGAGGACCTCGCTGTAGACGATGAGGTCGTAGGAGTCCGACGGTGGATCGGCGAAGAAGTCACGCTGCTCGATGACGATGCCGTCTGACGACGCCAGGCGTTCGCGCGCGAGTTCCACCGCGCGTCCGTCGAGTTCGAGACAGAGCAGGCGATCGCAACGGTCGGCCAGCAGTGCACTGAGCACCCCGATCGAACTCCCCACCTCGAGTGCGGTGCGGTACCGAGGGCGGGGAAGGGCGGCCATGGTGAGCGCTCGCTTGCGCTCCTCGTACCACCGTGAGGTGAAGCCCCACGGATCGTCGCTCGCGCCGTACATGGCGCGGAAGTACGCCGGTTCCATCGGCTCACGGTCGCTCATCCGAACAACGCTTCCCAGGGACGGAGGTGGCGGGCCAGGACAGCGGGAGGGAGAACCGGACGATCCGCGCGGGCATCCGACAGTTGTCGGGTCTGACTCGGGAACTGTGCGATGGCTTCGCGCTTCCGGCGCAGATCGGCCGGCCGCAGCGGGTGGAGGCGCATCGTCGACCAGGGAATGTCCGGATCGCCGGGAAACGACCAGTGCCACAACCAGATCGGATAGTGGGCGACCGATGTCCCCGAGGCGCCCGCAGCCCGGGTCGCACATCGTCCGACAGTCTCGTGATCCGGGTGACCGTCGAAGCCGGACGGAGCCAGTACCAGGGTGTGCTGGGCCCCGCTGTCGCTGCCGATCGCAGCGGCGATGATCTCGTGCACGGTCGACTCCAGCGGAGTGAGCCCGCCGTCGGGTAGTCCGGCACACACCATGTCATCGACACCGAGTACCGTCAGAGCCGCGCGGAGCTCACGAAGTCGGATGTCGGCCAGTTGATCCGGGGTCACGGTGGTGGAGTCCGGGTGGGATCCCCGACCGTCGGACAGGCAGAGTACGGTCGCCGCGGTACCGGCGTCGACCGCCTGACTCATCAGTCCTCCGACGCCCAGGACCTCGTCGTCGGGGTGTGCGCCGACGACGAGTAGACGCTCCGGCGGATCGAACGGCGACCGCGGAGCGCGATCCGGATCGTCGAAGGCGTCGGCCCACAGCCGCACCGGTGTCCCGTGATCGTCGGCGCCCCCGAACCTTCCCTGGCTGTCGGTGACCGTCATGCCGACGTCCGATCGGTGGCAGTCGGCTCGGGATGAGCCTCGGCCAGCAGACGACCGAGTGACGCGAGGTCCCGATCCCCGTGGGACTGGCGGATGTACACGGTGAGGTCGGCGACGCGGTCGGCATGGTCGGCGTCTCCGACGAGAGGTCCCGGACCGAGCGTGCGACCCACTCCGGTGACGACGGTGGAGGCGATCTCGTCGATCGCGGATCGGACCCGCAGGGCGCGAATCCTCGCGGAGCTGAGGTCGTCCGGGGCGTCGTCGATCTCGGAAGCGGCGTCGGACAGCAGTGCTCGCGCGGTGGCGAGGGCGGTGTCGATCCGCCCCGCTGCGAGGAGCCGGAGCTCGTCCGACGCCGGTGTCACCGAGCCGAACAGTCGATCGGCGACCGCGTGTGCGCCACCTGCCCAGCACGCGGCCACCCCGATCCCGCCGTGCCAGAAACCGGCCCGTTCGAGGTACGCATCGGCGTCACCGAGCGGTTCGGCCGGTACGTCGGCGAAATGCACCGCGCGGGTGTCGGTCCGAGCCATCCCGGCCGCGTGCCACGCCGACGGTTCCGGGCGGACGCGCGGGTGGGTCAGATCGACCGCGAACAGTGGTCGGGTCGCACCGACCGTCGCGGTGACGAGTGCATTCGTGCACCCGGAGGCCCCGGAACACCACGGCTTCGTCCCGGACAACCGCCATCCCGACGATGTCGACGTCGCGGTCAGCACCGGTGAGGGGGGTTCGGCGGCCCACACGCCCCACAGTTGATCGGCGCCGGGGCTGCTCGCGGCGAGTTCGTCGAGGATCGCCGTCGCGTCCAGGTGCGCCTCGACGAGTCGTCCGACCGGTATGTCGGATCGGGTGTGGTCGAGCAGAAAGCGGAACCGGCCGCCGGTGTCGCCGCGACCGGGCAGCGGAACGTCCGGGTTGTCGCCCACCAGGCGGCGGGCGATGTCGGTGGCACTCGCGGCGGTCATCGACTCATCGGTACCCGAAGAGTCGACGTGTCAACCGTCGCCGGGATAGTCCGGGTCAGGGGTCCAGTGGTGGCGGCATCGGCCCAACGGTGGATGGGGTCGCGTGGTCGCCGACGAGATTCACGCGCCACTGCCTTCGCTGGGCGCGGAATCCGCCCCATATCTTGACTCTCATGAAAGGTGAGAACGCCGCCAGGTTCGGTGTGTCACGAGATCGGGCTCGATTTCGCATTCGCGTCGTCGGCGTCCAGGACCGCAGCACCTACTTCATCCGGAGCGCCCGGCACGAACTCCTCCAATAACGTCAATGGTGTCGGATGGTCGCGCTGCTCTGGATGAGTTCTTCGAAAGCTCGAATGCTAGCTAGCCTAGCTATCATCACAAGCTCTACTGGAGATCGGGGTCCTGGTGGCAATTTGAGCCATGAACACCCCAGATTGAAAGTGCGGCGATCTGGGTCTTACCGGCGTGGTAATTGGTTGATGACGAGGGTGTGGCAGGTGCGATCGGCGAGGGTGCGGCCGTGAGGAGTGAGGACGATAAGTGCGGGTCCGATCAGGGTGGGTAGGTCGATGAGGTAGGTGATCGCCGCGCGGAGCAGTGCCCGGTTGAATCCGATGGGGGCGTCTGTGGCGTCGTTGACGACGTCGATGCCCATCAGGTGTTTGCCGAGGGTGGCGCCGCTGAGTCCTTGCAGTAGGACGGCGTTGCCGAGTATGTAGAGGATGGGGCTGGCGATGGTGGTGGCAATCCAGATGGTGCCGGCGAGGGTGGAATCCTGAGGTGCCCACGCCGCGATGATGTTCGCTGCGATCACCAGCGCGATGATGACGGCGATAAAGAACGCGCCGTCGAGGGCGGCTGCGGCCAGCCGCCGTCCGAGAGATGCGAGTGGATACGGGGTGGAGGCCTCAGTAAGGTTCGTCGACATCAGATGGCACCTTGACTGGAGCGAATCCCGGTGACCTCGATCGACCGAATCGTCTGGTCGAAATCAGTCAGACACCGTTCAGCCGCCGCGGCTGAAGACATGAAATCGACCACCACGAGCGGTCCTGGCTGGCCTTGGTGCGGGATAGACCAACGAAATCCGAATACATAGAGTGCTCCGCCATCGAATTCAGCGTCAGCAATGCTCGTGGTCAACACAGCCGCTGGCATGCCCGCAATCAACTCCAGTTCCGCAACTTTGAGTGGACGGGTGAGGGCGGGGACGTTCAAAGCAGGGTGTGGACCACGGTCAGCAGCATCTGGTACGGCTGCTTGTTCGTCAAGAGCTATGACTGCAGAGCAGACGCCGCCTTGTGTGTGCAGCCGCAGTGGACGCGGCCAGGGCGGTGGACTGTCAATCGGTGTCCAGTGCTGTGGGAAGGTGACGGTGACGCCGTCGATGGTGTGTCTAGTCAAAGGGATTCAGTCTCCTGAAGATCTCCCCAGGGCTGGGGGTATGGACGGTGATGCTTGTTTCGGCCCCCGGCCCCGCCGCGAATCCGAAGCGCGCACCAATCTTCAACCGGCCATCGGGTTGTTGTTCGATGCCGCCGCCGATTTCGACACCAATACCGACACGGCCGTCGACTCCGGCCTCAACATCTGTCGACGATGGTTTGTCGCTTTCCATGCCGACCTTGCCCTCGGCTTTCCCGCCGGCGAAGCCGCCTCCGCCGACCCAAAAGCCTTTCCTCCCGATGCGTGCTTCACCATGTGCCTCGGCCTGTGAACCGGCCCGACCTTCGGCATAGGTCCTGTGACGTTCGGTCTGATCGTTCCATTCCACTCGGGCCTCGTGGGTGGGACCTGTCTCTCGTGCCCATGCTTTGCCTTTGACGGCGGTTCCTTGGCATCGACAGAGGCATCAGCTCCGGTCGAGCGCTCGGGCGGTTTCTTCTCGTAGCTTCCTCGCCATTGCCGTCGGGGGCTTTCGGGTCGAAGTCGAGCTGCCGGGGAGTGGGACTTGACTGCGATGGTGGCGGGGCTGGGGTCGGCTGCGGAGATGGCACTGTGCGAGGGCTCGTGTCCGGTGCAGGTTCAGGCGCGGGGGCGGGGCCGTTCTGTGGTGCTGCCGTAGTGCCAGAGTCGCCGCCAGCTCCAGCGCCAGCCGATGAATCGCCACCGTCGATGGTGGCTTGCCCTTCGTTGCCAGTGACCGAAGGGGACTGATGCGCATCGTAGCCGCTGCCGGCGTCGCCGTTGTTTGAACGCTCCCAAGAAGGCTGCGAGTTGGTCGGACCTTGCTGGATGTTGGCGGCATTACGTCGTCCCACGCCGATCGCTCGGAACGCGGCTCCTCGGCCGCGCCGCGGCCGCGAGACCGCCAACGCGGCGGCCCCGGCAACGACCCATGCCCCTAACGGAATCGTCGAACCACCTACAGGCGGGGCGGGCCGATCCGCCTCGACACCCTTGTCCAAAGGCTGCTGCCGGGGTGCCTGCGTGCTCGAGGACCCGTCGCTACGCCCGGGTGGGGGCGTCGGATTCGGTGTCGACGGGCTCCGAACGTCTGAGTGCTGGCCTCGATCGCTCGGTGACCGGTCGTGGCGTGGTGTTCCGGGCACGGGAACAATCGTCAGTTGACCCGGCGGCGGGGCGACCGGTTGTCCTGGCACGGGCACGATGGGTGTGCCGTTGCCTTCGCCGGGGCCTGGTCCGGGGTTGCCGGCTATGCCGGGGCCGCTCGAGGAGCCCCGGTTGTTGCCGCCGGTGGTGGGTGGCGGGGTGTTCTGCGTGGGTGGTGGGGTGTAGGTAGGGACGCTGATGCAGGGCCAGCCGGGCCCGTATTGGGCGCGCATCTGGTCACAGAGTGGGTCGGCGTGTGCGGGCGAGGAGGGGCCGGTGAGTGCGGCTGTGGCGAGTGCGATGGTGCCGGCAAGTGTTCCTGTCAGGGCGAGAAGTGTTGTGGTGGTCCGTGTGTGGGACCGTCGAGGACGGCGGGTACCTGGTTTCCGATGACTTGTGTGGGTCATTGGTTGCCGATGGTTTTGGCCAGGATGGCGTCGGTGCCGGTCCAGAACCACCGTCCGGCGATGGACATGAGGAGGAAGAAGCCGAGGAACACTGGGATCTGTCCCCATCGTTGTGACCATTCGGTGAGGTGGGTGAGGTTGGCTGCGGCCAGGACCAGCAGGGCGCATCCGGCGACGAATAGTGCTGCTTGGAGCAGGGGGAAGCCGCTTGGATCGTTGTCGGCGTCGGGGGCATGACTGTCAGCGGGATGGCGTGACGGTGTGCGCGATTCGGCGCCGGTGGTGGGTGTGGTCATGAGGGTGGATCTCCTGGACGTGCCGGGGCGGGTGTTACAGGTAGTGGGGTGTGCCGTAGACGTTGACGGTGTTGTCGTTGATCGGAGTCGAGATCGCCACGGTCACATACGAACGCACCGCGACCGGCCCCAGACAGCCATCGACTTTGACGTGCACCCCGTCGACGGTCAGACCTGCGCGGGGCCCGGCGAGTCTTTTCACCCCGAACGCGATGTCGGCGATCGTTCCGGGTTTCAACGTGGTCGATACGTTCCCGCTGGCTTGGGCTCCCACGATCAACGCTGGTGGCCACGAAATCGACATCTGCGCAGTCGGACCCGCCGTGACCCCCAGGGTCAGCCCCGAGGTGACGTCGGTATTGCACCCGATCTGGAATCCCGCGCGCACCGTGCCCGCAGAAACCGCCACCCTCCCGGCACCGCTGATGCGGCCTTCACCGCGTAGCGACAGGAATCCCTCACGCGTCCAAGTAGATTGATTCAACGGCGCCACCGAACGAACCCGCTCCTCGGCTTTGACCGCAGTCACCCGCCAACCGTCTTCGGTCACCTTCGACACCGACCGATCGCCGAACGAATCAGGCGCCGCCACCACCGGACCCGCACCCGCGCCGGTCAGGACACCGACGGCAATCGTCGCCGCAGCAACACCCGACACCGCGACACGGCCATATCCGCACCGCCCGAACCCGCCCGTACCCATCCACCACTCCACACTGATACTTTGCGATATTGAATATTGCCGATCACAGCACACGCCCCGAAAGCTCACCAACAGGAACTATTGGTTTGTGATCGAGGACACGGCCGGGTCATCCGAACGAACGACAGCAAACCAGCGCCCACGTCTACCGCACCTAGGCGTATATGAGCACCAGCCTGCCCTCAGCGCGAGCACCTCAATCGCGGAGCGGAAAGAATACGCCCGAGGCGGCGCTCCGTTTCGATGAGCTAGGCAGCGAAGCGGGTGCGTTCGGATTCATCGCGTGGAGGGCCCGCGGAAGTATCAATCGTGTAACTGATTGCAGGACAATCGATTTAGGCAATGACGTATTCAGAGGAAGAGGTTTCTGTCGTACTTCGCGCGCTGCTTTCGGCGATCTTTTTGTATGTTGGGCAGGTCATTCGGAGATCAGGATAGAACGCGCTGTTACTAACTCCCACGGTCAGCGGCTCAGAGGCCGGCGCGTTCGAGCGCGGCATCGAACTCCTCGGAGGCGGCCTTCTCGCCCTTGCCGTCGGCGATGGCACGCTGGTAGACCTCGAGGAGTTCGGTCCCGTGCTCGGCGTACCGCTTCGCCCAGGCCTCGCCGTCGAACCGCCAGTAGCCGATGATGTCGTATTGCTCTCGCTGCCATCCGAACTCGCGTCGGAGCTGTTTGCGGACCGCGCGGGACGCGGATGCCTCGGCGGCGAACCAGCAGTACCCCGGTCCCTCGGGATGGTCGAAGTCGGCGACCGCGGACGGCAGTGCACTCGCACCGTGACCGTTCCCGCCCTCGATCACCGCGCGGACTTCGACGTCGTCGCGGCGCGGGAGATAGTCCAGGTCCGATTCGTCGACGACCTCGACGATCGCAGTGGCCGCAGTCCCGGTCGGCAGTTCTTCGATGATCCGTGCGAGTGCGGGCAGGCCGGCGAGGTCGGCGACGAGCAGTTGCCATGCGGCGTCGGTCGGTGGGCGGTACCAGCCGCGCCCGTGGGCGAGGACGACCTCGTCATCGATGGACGCTTCGCGCGCCCAGGTCGTGGCGACACCGTGGTCGTGGATCACGAAGTCGACGACCATCTCACGCGTCGCGGGGTCGAGCGCTCGCACGGAGTAGTTGCGGCCCGGCGGGATCGGTTCGTCGAAGTACCCCCACGCGCCGTCACGGTTCTCCATCTCGGGTGGCCGGCGACCGTCGGTGGGGAAGTAGATCCCGACCGCCTCGTCCCCTTGGTCGGGAAGCCCGAGCGCATCGGGATCGGCGACGTCGAGTCGCACCCGGCGCAGTCGCGGGTTCAGGTCCTCGGTGGCGGTCACGCGCGCGAACGAATAGCCCATGGCGACCAAGGCTACCCTTACCTGCGGATCAGCTCCGTGCGCCGGCCTCGACTCGGCCGTTCTCGTCCAGGGCCGCGAGGAAGGTGTCGATGCGGGGCCATGTCCCGGCAGCCGCCTCGGCGCCGGCGACGAGTCCGAGATGGCTCGTCTCGACCGTGGTGAAATGCACCTCCGGCGCGTCCGCGAAGAGATCGACGCCGTGGCGGGCCGCAGCCCAGCTCACGATCGCGTCTCGGTGGCTGCCGAACAACTGGATCGGTACGCCGATGGACGTCAGATCCAGCACCCGGTCGTCGATGTGGAGTACGCCGCGCGCGATCTCGTCCCGGAAGACGAGGTTCTGCCACATCTGCTCGGCCAGTCGGCCCGGGTAACCCGGCATCGAATCCTGGAAGCGGTCGATGACCTGCATCCGCGCGAGGGCGTCCGGGTTGTCGGCGTTGCGCATGATGAAACCGGGCTTGCGGAGCTCGCGCTGCCAGGCCGTGCCGCGATACGCCAACCGCACAAGCGGCGCCGGGATGCCGCCGAGCGCGCGCAGTGCCAGTGTGAGCGGACGATCTCCCACCGGTCGCATGACCTTGCGGACCAGCGGATACGGAGCGACCGCGCCGTAGTCGAGCGGGGTGCCGACGGCGGTGATCGACCGGATCGGCAGCTCCGGGTGCGCGGCGATGGTCAAGAAGCTGACCGTGCCACCGAGGCTCCAGGCGACGAGGTCGACACCCGGCTGATCCGCGTCCGCCGACGGGTGATCGTCGAGCGCGGTGAGGATGGCCTCCGGGATGACCTCGTCGAAGAAGTGCTCGAACCCGAGGTGGCGGTCGGCGTAGGTGATGTCGCCGAAATCGAGGACGTAGGGCACCCGGCCTTCGTCGAGGAAGTGCTCGACCACGGACATCCCAGGGGCCAGGTCGTAACAACGTGCCGAGACCGCGAACGGGGGTACCAGCAGCACCGGCGGTCGGCCGAGGGCGCGGAGTTCCTCGACGCGCTCGTCCGAGCCGTAGCGGCGCAGGGTCCGATGCGGCCCGTCGGCGATGGTGCGATGGGTGGTCGGCCGGTCCTCGGCGACCTGCTCGCCACGAGCGAGTCGAACGAGGGTGCTGACGCCGTCGAGCATGTCGTCCTCCGCAGGTGTTGGCCGGTGGTCCGTCGACGGCTGTCGACGGATGGTGCACCGACCGTGAATGTTGCCATTGAACACTGTCGAGGTCATGCGCCGGCGGCGAGGTCGTGGCGGTGTGTCGTGGGTCTCATCCGATGGTCGGTGACGGTGGCACACTCGCCGACATGGGCGGCGACGCGATGGGGCAGGCTCCGGGAGGGATCGCCGTGGTCGGCACCCTGAACCTCGATCTGGTGGTGCGCGTCGAGCGTCGGCCCGACGTCGGGGAGACGGTGCTGGGAACCGGGTACTCCGAGCGGCCGGGTGGCAAGGGCGCCAACCAGGCAGCAGCGGCTGCGGGTGTCGGGCCGACGGCACTCGTCGGCGCTGTCGGTAGTGACGATGCCGGTCGGCTGCTGCTGGACGCTGCCGAGAGCGCGGGCGTCGACACGCGATTCGTCGGCAGACGTCCGGGACCCAGCGGCAGGGCGGTGATCGAGGTCGATGAGTCCGGCGACAACCGCATCATCGTGGTGGCAGGCGCGAACGACGAGCTCGCGGGAGGCGAGGTCGTCGCTGCCCTCGACGAGCTGCGTCCCACGTCCGTGCTCACCCAGCTCGAGTCGCCGCGTGCGGTCACCGTCGCGGTTGCCGGATGGTGTCGAGACTCGGGTGCACGATTCGTGCTCAACCCGAGCCCGGTCGCCGACCTCGACCCCGAGATCGTGGCGCTGGCCGACCCGCTGGTGGTCAACGAGGGCGAAGCTGCCCACTACGATCCCGGCGGTCCTGTCCGGGACGGTGACGTCGAGGAGCAAGCGCGTCGCCTGTTGTCGGTGGCGCGATCGGTCGTGATCACTCTCGGTGGTCGCGGCGTGGTCGTCGCCGACGGCCGACACGTGGACGGTCCACGCGTACAGCACATCCCGGTGCCCGAGGTGGAGGTTGTCGACACCACCGGGGCGGGCGATCAGTTCGTCGGCACGTTGGTGGCGTCTCTCGATCGTGGGCAGACCTTGGTCGAGGCGAGTGCCGCCTCGGCGCAAGCGGCGACCGAACTGGTTGCGCGCGAGCGCTAACCGGCGCGTGCGGAGGTGCGCAGGGTCAGGATGCTGATCTCCGGCGGAGCTCCCACTCGCACCGGCGGGCCCCATGCTCCCGCGCCTCGGGTGGTGTAGATCTCGGTGTTCTCCACCCGATCCAACCCTTGAACGGTCGGCTGCTGCAGGCGCACCAGGTACGGGATCGGCCACATCTGCCCGCCGTGTGTATGACCGGAGAGCTGAAGGTCGACACCGGCATCCGAGGCGTCGAAGGCCTGCAGCGGTTCGTGTGCCAGCAACAGCGCGAACCGCCGGGGATCGCGGCCGGCCAGTGCTGCATCGAGGTCTGGTTCGTACGGAGCGGGTGCGGTGCGGTCGTGTATTCCGACGATGTCGATACTCGCCCCGTCCCGGGTGATCGCCGACCGCTGGTTGCGGAGCGTCGTCACGCCGTGCCGCTGCCAGACGTCGAGCCACTTGCCGCCGTCGTCGGCGTAGAACTCGTGGTTTCCACTGACGCCGAAGATCCCGAGCGGGGCCCGGAGGTCGGCCAGCGGTCCCAGGTCGGCACCGACGAGATCGACCGTGCCGTCCACGAGATCGCCGGCGATCACGACGAGGTCGGGACGCTGACGGTTCACCTCGTCGACGACCCGTTGGACGAACGCGCGACCCCGTGCGGGTCCGACGTGAAGGTCGGAGACGAGGGCGACCCGGACACCGTCGAACTGCTGGGGAAGGCGGGCGAGCGGGACGTCGGTGTGGGTCACCTGTGGGCGCGCTGCCTCGGCGACCCCGTATCCGACGGTGGCGACGGCGGCGATCACCACCACCACCGAACCGAAGCGCACGAATCGCTTCCGTGCCGAATCGGTCGCTTCGCGGCGCTCGGTGCCGCGCACGCGTCCGACCAGGCGGAAGACCACTGCGACCAGTCCGACGACCAGCAGTCCGAGGACCAGATAGAAGACCGTTGCCAACCAGACCCATCCGGCGAACGCAAAGGGTCGGGCCCACGCGGGGTCGAGGAGCACGCCGCTGCTGACACCGATCAGCGCGAGCACGTACAGCAGTACCAGCGCGCCATCGGCGACGAGCGACCACGGCCGCGTGAGACCGGTCGCACGGACCAGGCGTCGATGGAACCAGAACGTGATGAGTGCGAGCACCACGGCCAGGACTATCTGCATCGGATGATGTCACCCCTCTTGCCGACCGGGACGCGCGTGGGTCGCGGCAACCACCGCCGGTGTGCCTGCCAACGGTAGCGTCCCGGTCTGTCGGGGCGTGGTCAGTGGTGCTGCGTGCTCACATCCGTTCCCCGGGGCGTGATCGCGAAGACCGCCGCCGCGACCGCGATCATCGCGAGACCGCCGATCAGGAAGGTGTCACGCATCGAATCGGTGAACGCCTCCGATGCGCGAGCAGCCAGCTGCGGCAATCCCAACTCTGCAGCCGTGTGCATCGCCGACCCCAGCGATTCCGACGCCGCCGAGGTGACATCCGCGCCGACGCCGGGTGACGGCGAATCGACCAGTGATGACCGGAAGAGTGCCGACGCGACGCTGCCGAGAACCGCCACGCCGAGCACGTTGCCGAGATCGTACGAGGTCTCCTCCAGCGCGGCGGCGTTGCCCGCCTTGGCATCCGGTGTTCCGGACATGATCATCGCAGAGGCGATGGCCAACGAGCCGATCGCGACACCGACGAGAGCCTGCGACAGGGCGATGAGCCAGTACGGGACGGGCCCGGTGCCGACAGCGAGCACGGTCATGCCGACTCCGGCGATGCCTACGCCGCCCGCGAGCACCGTGCGTGCGCCGAGCCGCCTGGCCAAGGGGGCGGCGACCAACGAGGAGACGATCGCCATCCCGGCGACCGGTAGCAGGCGGACGCCGGTCGCTATCGGCGACTGTCCGTCCACGAGCTGAAGCCACTGGGCCAGCAACAGAAGGGCGGCGGCCATCGCGAACATGGTGCCGAGCGCGGCGAGGACGCCTGCACTGAAAGCCCGACGCCGGAAGAGTCCGAGGTCGATCAGTGCGTCGGGGTCGCGCAGGCAGCGTCGGACGAACACCGCGAGGATCGCCACCGCCGCGGCCAACGCCAGCCAAGCCGACGGATCGACGAGCTCCGATTCCTTGGCGAATCTCTTGATGGACCACACCAGCAAAACCATTCCGGCGACCGACATGCCCGCGCCCACGTAGTCCCAACGACCTGGTTTCGGATGGCGCGACTCCGGCAGGATCAGTGCGCCGGCGACGAGTGCGATGACCATCAACGGCACATTGACCAGAAACGCTGCACGCCAGGAGAAGTACTCCAGCAGCAGGCCGCCGACGATCGGCCCGATCGCGGCGCCGAGGCCGGAGACCGCAGCCCAGAGTCCGAGTGCGGTGGCACGTTCGGCGGGGTCGGTGAACACGCTACGAAGCATCGACAGGGTGGTCGGCATGATCATCGCGCCACCGACACCCAACAACGCACGCAGGGTGATGACCGCGGCAGGAGAGTCGGCAACCAAGACCAGGCCCGAGGCGACGGCGAAGACCGCGAAACCGGCCAGCAGCATGCGCTTTCGGCCCCATCGGTCGCCCAGCGAGCTCATCGTGACCAGCAGGCCGGCGAGCACCAGTGAATAGGCATCGACGATCCACAGCTGCTGGTCCGATGTCGGGCGCAGGTCGGCGGCGAGATCGGGGAGGGCGATGTTGAGGATCGTCAGGTCTACGGTGATGACCAGCAGGCTGAGCGACAGTACGGTCGCCGACGCCCATCTCCGGCGGAAGGAATAGCCGGTCTCAGCGGTCGTCACGGACATCGTTGCCTCCGGAGGTCAGCAGAGCATTCAAGGTGTGGGTGATCTCCTCCACCGACATCGGTGTCCCGTGGAGGAGGGCGTGGATGGTCGCACCGTCGACGAAGGCGGTGACGGCGCGAGCTGTCCCCGCACCGACGTGCGGAGACAGCAGGTCGATCAATCCGGTGGACCATCGCAGGGCGAGGTCGCGGAGGTGCGGGTCGACCATGGCGGCCGACAGCAGCGCCATGTCGGCGCGTGCCATCTGCTCGTCGGAGATGTAGTCGTGCAGAGTCCGCGCGAAAGCCTCTGGCGAGGGCCCGTGCCCGATGAGTGCGTCCGCGACCTCGGACAGGGACACGTCGACCTCGTCCGCCAGCGCGGCCAGGGCCTCCGCGCGCAGGTCGTCGAGGGTTGCGAAGTACTGCGTGGTGGCACCGAGTGGCACTCCTGCGCGCTCGGCGACCAAGCGATGGGTCAGACCCGCGGACCCGAGTTCGCGGACCAGTTCGGTGGCGGCCGCGACGATGCTGCGGCGTCGCTCCGCCGGATCCCGCCGGCGACGTCGAGGTGCGTTCTCGGCCATGACATCCTTTCTGTACATAAGTACATGTACGTTTGTACATTAGCGCGGCCGTCCTGTCACGCCGATCAACCGGCATGATGGCGTGATGGCGCAGATACTCGTGGACGTCGACGCACTGACCGAGGCGATGCTGTCGGATCGCCCGCCGGTGATCCTCGACGTCCGTTGGCAGTTGGGCGACGATCGCGGGCGCGAGCATTACCGGGAGGGACACATCCCCGGTGCGGTCTTCGTCGACCTCGACGCCGAACTGGCTGGCCCGGCCGCGACGGAACGTGGCAGGCATCCGCTCCCCGACATCGCCGACCTACAGGCAGCGGCGCGGGCGTGGGGTATCGACGACGGCTCGCCGGTGGTCGTCTACGACGACATCGGAAATCTCGCCTCGGCCCGTGCCTGGTGGCTGCTGCGGTGGGGCGGACTCACCGACGTCCGGCTGCTGGACGGTGGCCTCGGCGCCTGGCGGGACGCCGGGATGCGACTGTCGTCGGGCGACACCACGCCGCGCGCGGGCGCCGTGACGCTCGAAGCCGGCCACCTCCCGGTCGCCGACATCGACGAGGTCGCGGGTACTTCGTCGGTCCTGCTCGATGCCCGCGCGTCCGAGCGGTACCGCGGCGAGGTGGAGCCGATCGACCCGCGAGCCGGGCACATCCCGGGGGCGATCTCCGTACCGACCGCGGAGAGTCGCACCGCCGATGGGAGGTTCCTACCGGCCGATGAGCTACGAAAGCGATTCGCCGACAACGGAGTCGAGGACGGAGCGGCGGTCATCACCTATTGCGGATCGGGTGTCAACGCCGCACATCAGGTCGCGGCCCTGGAGATCGCCGGGCTGACCGGCGCACTGTTCCCCGGCTCCTGGTCGCAATGGTCCGCCGATCCCGATCGACCTGCCGCCGTCGGTCCGACGCCGGAAGGGGAGCCGACCTGACCGGTCGCCTCAGCGGGCCTCGAGTTGCTGGACCCAATCGGCAGGGACTCGTTCCCGCGGTCCGGGCACTGTCTGGTCGACCGGATGCGATGTCGGCTCCGCCAGGGTCGGCCCCTCGAACACCGAATCGTCGGTGAAGTCGTAGAACCAGTCCTCACCCGGCTCGAAGCTCTGGATGATGGTGTGCCCGGTGGCATTCACATGGCCGCGGGCATGCCGGTGCAGCGAGTCGTCGCAGCAGCCGACGTGCCCGCAGTCGACGCAGCGGCGGAGGTGGAACCACCACGAGCCCGTTGCTTCGCAATCCGCGCAGCCGGGTCCGCTCGGACCCACGGAGGTGTTGATCGGTCGGTCGGCCATCGTGGGCTCCGTTCTTCAGGGTCTCACAGCGCTTCGAGTCGGCTGCGCAACGCCGAATCCGTCTGTCGCACAGCGTGCCCGACGGCGGGCTCGATCACTGCACCAAGGGCTCTGCCGGCGATCCCGCCGGGCAGGTCGTAGGTGAACTCCACGTCGACGTCCGTACCGCCGTCGACGTCGGCGAACCGCCACACGGTGCCCGCCGCGAAACCCTTCACCGGCTCCAGCCGCACGATCTCGTTCTCCACGAACTCGGTCACCTCGACGGTGGACGACAATGCCTTGGGGCCGATGCGCATCTCGATGTCGAAAGTCGCGCCGAGACCGTAGGTGACATCGGTGACCGGATCGAACCGATCGACTCCGAACATCCAATCGGGCACGTGGCGATGGTCGTTCACATAGGCGAACGCTCGATCACGCGGTGTCTCGACTGTCGATCGATGTCGGACTATGCCCACCTCGGCTCCTTCGTGTCGCATCGCGCATCCCGGTGGATGCCATCGCCACGAACTCTAGCGCGTCGATCAGCAGTGCGTTCGGAACTCGAACACGGCAGCCAGTTGTCCACGCGCGTCGTCGATCTCGGCGTCGCGGCCGGCGATCTGATGGAGAAGCGCGCGCTGGAAGATCCCGTCGATGGTGATGTAGGCCGTCGCCGGGGTGATCGACGGTTCGACGTCGGAGAGTTCGCAGAATCGGGCGATCACCCGCCAGATCATCTGCTCGCGGCGTTCTTCGATGTCGAGGACGTCGGCACGGAACGAATCGTCGAACAGGCTCTGGTTGCGCAGGTCGTACCAGAGGCGGTGGATGGGCGCATCGGCACGAAGGGTCTCGAAGAAGGTCTCGGTGAACTCGATCTGTAGCTGCTCGGCGCTCTCCGCGCGTGCCACCACCTCGTCGTAACGGGTCACGCAGACCGCCTCGTACTGCCGGACGGCATGCGCGATCAGGTCGAGTTTGTCGGTGAAGTAGTAGTGCAGGACGCCGTGGGAGTACTCCGAGTTCTGCGCGATCTCACGCAGGCTGGTCCGTGCGTAGCCGAGTTCAGCGAGCGTGTGGAGGGTGGCCAACGCCAGTTCAGTGCGACGCGCCTCGAACTTGCCGGGGGCGCGCTCCTCCGCTCTGGTCGTGGTGTCGGCGACCTGTGTCACGTGTTCGTCCTGTCCCTGTGCAGACGCTCCTGGCCGATGCCGTCGGCTCGTGGTCGGCATCGCACCGTGTGGCGATGAGTGTAGCCGGTCACACCGAAGGAGGCCTCTCTGGACAACTGTCAAGGATTCTCTTGACGACTGTCAAGAACTCGCCATAGTGTGATGCGCAGCACAACGTCACCAGTGTGTGTGCTGTAGCGCACCGACTCGGTGCTCTTTTCGATCTGCTCGACTTCAACGGAGAGGTGCGGACATGACGAGTTATGACCTGACCGGGCGGACAGCCCTGGTGACCGGGGGTGCGCAAGGCCTGGGCGCCGGTATGGCCGAAGCGCTTGCCGCGGCCGGCGCCTCGATCGCAATCGGGGACGTGAATGCCGATGGTGGCCAGGCGACTGTCGAGGACCTGCGGTCGAAGGGAGCGAAGGCGGAGTTCGTCTCGCTCGACGTCACCGACGACAGTGCCTGGGAATCCGCGGTCGCGTCGGTGGTCCAGTCGCTCGGCGGCCTCGACATCGTGGTCAACAACGCCGGGATCGAGGTGACGAATCTGATCGTCGACCTGGACGCCGCTGCCGCGTCGAAGATGCTCGACGTCAACATTCTCGGCACCGCACTCGGCATCAAGCACGCGTTCCGGGCGATGCGCCCGGGAGGAGCGGCGGGCAAGGGTGGCGCGGTCGTCAACATCGCGTCGGTGGCGGCGACCATCGCGTTCCCGGGCATCAGCGTCTACTCGGCCACGAAGTCCGGTATCGACCGGCTGACGAGGGTGGCGGCGGCCGAATCGGGCAAGCTCGGCTACGGAGTCCGGGTCAACTCCATCTACCCGGCCCTCACGCCGACCGCGATGGGCAACAAGCTGGCCGTCGAGACCGCCGAACTCGGCCTCTTCCCGTCACCCGAGGCGGCGGCGCAGGCCGTCGCCGAGCTCACGCCGCTGGGACGTCTCGGACAGGTCGACGACATGGCCGATGCCGTGGTCTTCCTCGTGTCCGACGCCGCCAAGTTCATCACCGGCGCCGGCCTGCCGGTCGACGGCGGCATGGGTATGTAAGACCACGCCACCTCTCACCCAGATCACACCGACACCCGAGGAGTTCGATCATGCCCACCGACAAGCGCGTCGTCGTATACGGAGCATCCGGCTACACCGGCCGACTCATCTGTGAATACCTGCGCGAGTACAACATCCCGTTCCTGGCGGCCGGCCGCGATCACGGCCGGGTCAAGGTTGCCGTCGACGCGGTTCCCGGGATCGACACGGTCGACCACGAGATCGTGGAGGTCGAGCACACCACCGCCTCTCTCACCGAGGCGTTCCGGGGCGCCGACATCGTGCTCAACACGGTCGGCCCGTTCGCACGCTACGGCCACGAGGTCGCCGAGGCCTGCCTGGAGATCGGCGCCCACTACACCGACACCAACGGCGAGCAGAACTGGATGATCGACGCCGAGGAGCAGTACGGCGCCGAATTCGCCTCGCGCGGACTGGTCATCACGCCCGGACTGGCCCAGATGTACTCCATCGGCGAGATCGCGGCCAACATCTGTCTCGAGAACCCCGGCCTCGACACGCTCGACATCCAGGTGTTCTGGAAGGGACATCCGACGGTCGCATCGACCAACACCATCCTGACCAACGCAGCGTTCGCGAAGGCGTACTACCTGGAGCAGAACGAGTACGTCGAGTGGCCGCCGGAGGACGGCCTGTACACCGTGAGCGTCCCCGGGCAGCACGAACTCGGGCTCGCGCTGCCGTGGGGCGGCACCTCACATCCGGTGTGGTTCAAGAACGACCCGCGGGTCCAGACGGCCAAGGCACTCGGGGGCGTCTTCAACCGACCGCTGATGCAAGGGGTCCCGGTGCTCGTGGCCGCGGCTCTCGAGCAGATGGAGGGCAAGTCCGAGGAAGAGAAGTACCGGATCATCGACGAGCAGTCGTCGGCGATCCGCAGCGAGATGCCACCTCGCGAGAACCCGCGGATCAATACATCGCTGGACTCCGTGTACGCATCCGGTCCGCTGGGCCGCGCGCACTGCGTGATCCACGGTAACTGCAACTACAAGCAGACGGCCCTGCTGAACGCCCATGCCGCAGGCGAATTGCTCCAGGGACCGCCGCGACGGGTCGGATTCGCATCGAGCTGCCAGGCCTTCGGTCATCGCGAACTCCTCGGTACGCTGCGGGCGTTCGGCCTGGTGCTCGATCCGATCGTCTCCGTCCACCGCTGAGTCGGGCGATCATGCGTCTCGTCGAGTATCTGGACAAGGGCGCCTCGATGGGCCGTGGGGCACCGTGCCTCACGGCCGGTGGGGTGAGTGCCACCTACGGTGAGGTGCAGGACCGGTCGGTGGCGATCGCAGGTGCGTTGCAGCACAACGGGATCGAGGCCGGTGACCGGGTCGCGGTGCTGTCGGGAAACGATCCGCTGGCCCTGACGTGCGTGTTCGGCATCTCGCGCGCGGGAGCGGTGTGGTGTCCGGTGAACCCGCGCAACGAGGCCGATGAGAACCGGCAGTTGTTCGATCTGTTCGGATGTCGGTTGCTGTTCTTCCAGGAGAAGTTCGCCGACCTCGTCGATCGAATCCGGGCCGATCTGCCCGAGCTGACCTGGCTGGTCTGTCTGGATGGGACGGTGGAGTGGGCAATCGGATTCGAGGAATGGCTGGCCACCCATGATGCCGCAGCAGACGAATCGCGTCGGCCCGAGGGCGGTCTGTGCATGCTGGCGGGTACCGGCGGCACGACCGGGCGTCCGAAAGGTGTGCGGCTGACCGAGCTGAACATGATGACCTCGACGGCGTCGGCGTTGATGAGTTATCCGTTCGGGCAGCGACCGCGGTATCTGGCACTCGCGCCGCTGACACACTCCGCGGGGGTGCTGACGTTCCCGATCCTGAGTCTCGGCGGCGAGGTCGTGATCATGTCGGCCCCGGACATCGGGGTGTTCCTGGAATTGATCGAGTCGCACCGGATCACCCATGCGTTCTTGCCGCCGACGGTGATCTACGGGGTGCTCGACCATCCGGATCTCGATCGACGGGACCTGAGTTCGTTGCGGTGTCTGTGGTACGGGGCGGCGCCGATGTCGCCGACGCGGTTGGAGGAGGCGTTGTCGCGGATCGGTCCGGTGTTGGGTCAGCTCTTCGGGCAGACCGAGGCGCCCAACATGATCGCGACGTTGGCGCCGGCCGATCACTTTCGGCCCGACGGGTCGGTCGCGACCGAGCGGCTGAGCTCGGCGGGACGGCCGACGCCGTTGACGACGGTTGCGATCATGGGGGCCGGCGGAACGCTGTTGCCGACGGGCGAGCGCGGCGAGATCGTGGTGCGGGGTCCATTGGTGATGGACGGCTATCACGAGAACCCCACGGCGACAACGGAGGTCGGTGCGCACGGCTGGCATCACACCGGCGACATCGGTTATCTCGACGCCGACGACTTTCTGTATGTGGTCGATCGGGCCAAGGACATGATCATCACCGGCGGGTTCAACGTGTACTCGGCCGAGGTCGAGCAAGCCCTGTTGGCGCATCCGGCGGTGAAGGACTCGGCGGTGATCGGGCTACCCGATGCCAAGTGGGGTGAACGGGTGACCGCGGCGATCGAGCTGCGCGCCGGACACGATGTGGCGACCGAGGAGTTGATCGCCTTCGTCAAGGAACGCATCGGAAGCGTGAAGGCGCCCAAGGAGATCGAGATCTGGACCGAACTACCACGATCCAAGGTCGGCAAGATCCTCAAGGCCGAGGTGCGCGGGACGATGGGGGAGGCGCACCGGACAGCCTGACGCGCCGTCGGCTCAGCGGCCGGCGAGGAGTGCGGTCACCGTCGGCTTCGTCACGGCGAGCCAGTCCGCGTACGCCGCCGGGTCGTCGTGCTCGGAGTCGATCACGTAGAGACCCCGGCCGGGCACGGTCCCGCCGATCTCGGTGAGGACCGGGCGCAACGTCAGCTCCGGAGCGAGCGAGTGTGCCGGACTACCGCCGAGCAGCAGTGGGATCGCGACGCCGGAGAGTCCGGTGCCGCCGGCGAAACGGTCGAGGAACAGCTTGAGCAGACCGGTGTACGCGGCCTTGTAGGTCGGGCTGGCGAAGACGACCAGGTCTGCCTTGCCGACCTGGTCGACGAGGCTCGCGATGTCGGCGTCGGACCAGTCCAGGATCGCGGTACCGAGCGTTGCCAGGTCGACGACCAGGTCGGGCTCTCCGCCGGACAGTTCTCGGGCGACGTGGGTTGCCGCGGCGAGCGTCCGGCTCGCGGGCTTCGGGTTGCCTACGACGACGGCGGTGGTGGTCATGGGTGATGTCCCCGTTCAGTTGGTTGACGGCTCGCTGATGGTCGGATCAGTCGGTGATCGGCGGATGCCAGAGGCCGCGACGGCGCAGCTCGGGCAGCACGCCCTCGCCGAACCAGTAGGCCTCCTCTAGGTGCGGGTAACCAGACAGGACGAACTCCTCGATGCCCACCGCCTGATAGGACTCGACGAGGTCGGCGATCTCGGAGTACGAGCCGACCATCGCCGTGCCCGCACCACCCCGGACCAGACCGACCCCCGCCCACAGGTTGGGGTGGATCTCGAGGCGGTCGGTGGCGCCTTGGTGCAGCGCCACCATGCGTTGTTGCCCCTCTGACGCCGACTGGGCCAACCCGGCTTGGCTCCGTTCGATCTCCTCCGGCGAGATCTGGGCCAGCAGGCGCTGCGCCTCGGCCCAGGCGTCCTCGGAGTTCTCGCGGGCGATGGTGTGCAGGCGGATGCCGAACCGCAATTCGCGGCCCGCGTCTGCGGCTGCCTTGCGAACGCGATCCAGCTTCTCCGCCACCGACTCCGGGGGCTCACCCCAGGTCAGGTAGACGTCGGCGTGCCGCGCGGCCACGCCGATCGCGGCCGGCGACGATCCGCCGAAGTAGATCTCCGGGACCGGGTCGGGGACCTGTCGGAGGACCGCATCGGCGACCTGCAGGTGGTCGCCGTCGAAGTCGACGGTCTCGCCAGCCCAGAGTCGGCGGACGATCTCCAGGAACTCGTCGGCACGCGCGTAGCGGTCATCCTTGTCGAGGAAGTCGCCGAACATCTGCTGCTCGTGGTCTTCGCCGCCGGTGACGACGTTGAGCATCAGGCGGCCGCCGGATTGGTTCTGGAAGGTACCCGACATCTGCGCGGCGAGGTAGGGCGACAGCAGTCCGGGGCGGAACGCCACCAGGAACTTGAGCCGCTCGGACAGGCTGTTGATCATCGCGGTGGTGATCCACGCGTCCTCGCACCATGCGCCGGTCGGTGTGAGCGCACCTTCGAAGCCGAGTTGTTCTGCGCTACGGGCGATCTGGCCGAGGTACTGGACCGATGGCGGTCGACTCGCGGTCGCGCTCGACGCGCCGTGTCCGCCGCCGACGATGTTGCGACTGTCGCCGCCGTTGGTCGGGAGGAACCAGTGGAACCTGAGTGTGCTCATCTCGGATGCCTCTCTACAGCTGCCCGTGGCGCGGTGGGAACACGCCGTCGACGCGCCACCGGCCGAGGTGCTGCAACTTCCAGGCCGCCGGATCGTGCAGCGTGTGCGTCCGGGCGTTGCGCCAGTGCCGGTCCAGCGACTGCGAGCCCGCCGCCGAACGCGTACCCGACACCTCGAAGAGCCGGCTGGCGACGTCGACCGACACCGCGGTCGTCGAGGCGCGCGCGGCGGCCACCGCGAGCGTTGCGGCGCCGGTGGTCTCGTCGGTGAGGTCGGCGTTCGCGCGATCGACAGCTCGTCCGGCCTCGGCGAGCAACGCCTCTGCGCCCCGGACGGCGAGTTCCATCTCGCCGAACGCGTGCACGATCAGCGGGTCCTCGGCCGCCCGCTCGACCCCGGCGTCGGGGTAGGGCCTGCTCTTGGTGGTGACGAACTCGACGGCGTCGTCGAGCGCGGCTCGCGCGATCCCCGCATCGATGGCCGAGTGGAGCAGCTGAGCGAACGAGCCGTACGTGGTGGGGCCGTCGAACTCGACGGCGTAGTCGGTGATCAGGTCGTCCGGTACTCGGACGTCGGTGAGGGTCACGGTTCCGCTCGACGTGGTGCGTTGCCCGACGGCGTCCCAATCGTCGGCGATCTCGAGCCCCTCGGAGTCCTTGTGCACCCAGGCCACATGCAGCGGCCCGTCCTCGCCGAGGTGGGCGAGGGTCGGTATCCAGTCCGCGAAGATCGCGCCGGTGCAGTAGTACTTGGTGCCGTTGAGTCGCCACGCATCGCCGTCGCGGACGAGCGTGGTCGTGTATTCACGGACGTGCTTGGTGCCGCGTTCGGATTGGGCGTTGCCGATGCTCTTGCCGGCGAGCAGCTCGGCGAAGATCCGCGCCTGCTGCTCGAAGGTGCCTTGCAGTCGGAGCTGGTTGACGAAGGCGAAGTGGCTGTGCGGGATCTGGCCGATGTTGGGGTCACCCTTCGAGATCAGCCGGATGATCTCGGCGACCACACTCGCCGGCAGGTCGGCGCCACCGTGCTCGGCCGGCACCGTGATGGCCAGCAGGCCGCTCGCGCCGAGCTGTCTGATCTCGTCGTGCGGCAGGATCTTCTCGCGATCACGTTTGCCGGCTCCTCGGGCGAACTCCGCGCCCAGTTCGGCCGCGGCGGCGACGGCCTCGTCGGCACCCAGCACGGCGACCGCCGATCGCGTGGATGCGCGGGATTCGTCGGTCACGTCACCACTCCTTGCAGGTCCCGCCCGTGCGTGCGTCTGCGTCCGGGCGCGCATCGATCACGACCGAATGGCTCGGGCCGCAGAGGACGTTACGCAGCGGCGCCGACGCCGGACAAAGCTTTCGATCGTCATGATTCCATCGGGAGCGACGCGTGCTCTGCCGCTCCCACTGATCGAGAACGCGACCTCATCTCAACGCGGTCATCTCAACGCGTCCATCTCAACGCCGCCAACTCCCATCGACGACCGCATCGACTCCGCAGACCTGCAGCGCGCCGAGGACCAGGGCCCTCAAGCCCCAGATGAACTCGGATTCGACGTCGTCCGCGGGTGGGGCGGCGTCACGTGCGCTCTGCGGCAGCACCGACTGGCCGTAGGAGGCGTAGATGGTGTCGCCCAGCGCGACGCAGTGGAATGCGATGGTCGAGAGCAGCCACGCGGCGGTGTCCGGGGGCAGGTCGTAGGCACTCGCGACCTCGACGTGGTGGCCCGCGATCTTCGCGACCATCGTCGGTGTGGTGTCGTCGCGCCGCGTCAGATAGGGGGTGATGCCCGGATGTCGATGTGCCAGTTCGCGAATCGACCGACCGAACGCCAGCAGGTAGTCGGGGAGCGGTGGCGCATCGGGGGTGCATCCCGGGATGTCCCAACCGACGAAGATGGCCTCGGCGATCATCTGCCGCAGTTCGTCGACGCCGCTCACATGCTTGTAGAGCGCGGCCTGGGTCACGTCGAGTGACTTGGCGACAGCTGCAAAGGTCACCGCCGGCAGCGTCAGTTCCGTCCCGGCAGCGACGATTCGATCAGGATCGATCCGGCGCGGCCTGCCACGACCTCTCGGTGCGGATCTGCGAAGGGTCGGCTCCGTTGTCGCGGTCGTCACGTCTCCGTCTGTTGCCACATTTTGTAGGGTATCCCTAAACTAAACCCATGACATCGACAGACGCGACGTCCCGGAACAAGAAGGCGTTGGCCGGCGACGACCATTCGCGCGAGTTGCAGACCGTGGCGGCGCGGGTTGTCGAACTGTTCAGGCCGAGCCCGGCCCTGCTGCGCGTCGTCCTCGACATCGGCGCCGCGGCGTCCGATGGCACGTGGGCGCGCCCGAATGTCGCTGTCCGCTTGAATCTCGGCCCTGAATTCGACGACGTCTCACGGGTCTACACCGTGCGCGACGCCGACCTCGCGACCGCACAGATCACCGTGGACGTCGTCCAGCACGGAGCGCCCGGCCCGATGATGCGCTGGAGTGCGGCGGTGCAGGTGGGCGACGAACTCCGCCTGGTCGGTCCGCGACCGCACTTCCTCGCGCCCGAGGGAGAGTCGGCGACGGTGTTGTTCGCCGACGACTCGGCCCTCCCGGCGCTGTACGAGATCCTCCGGGCCTGGCCGTCGGGTCGGCGGGCGGTGGCATACGTCGCCAGCGAGGACGACGTGGCGGTCGCCGAGCTGCCCCGGACGGTCGACGTCGCAGTGGAGAGCGTGGGGGTGGACGTCGGCAGTCTCCTCGCGGCGGCCGTAGCCGTGCCGGCGCCGTCGCAACACGTGGTGTGGGCTGCCGGTGAGCGCGACGAGATGCGCTCCATCCGGACGCATTTCCGATCCAATGTCGGACTCGGTAAGGACGACGTCGCTGTCTTCGGCTACTGGAAGCGTGGTGTGAGCACCACCGACATCGACCGTGTCCGCCTGGCCACCTACCAGGATCTGCTCGCGCGCGGAAAGGGACTCGCCGATCTGGACGACCTGGCCCTCGACATCTGAGGCGCGCGTCGAATCGTCGGTCGAGGACTTGTAAATATATCGATTATCGATATTGTTGGCCGTGTGACCCCGCCTGGAGTACCTCCCGAACCGACGGTCGAGCGGCTGACCCTGTCCATCGAGGACTTCAACACGGTGTTCATCCGGTTGGCGTCGTCGGACCGGATGAGCTTCTCGGCATTGTCGGTGATGCACACCCTGTCGCGACGTGGGCCCTGCCGACTGAGCGACCTGGTCGGTACCGAGCAGATCAAACAGTCGGCGCTCACCACGGCGGTCGCGAAACTCGAGAGCGACGGACTGCTCGCACGGCGGCCCGATCCCGCCGACGGTCGAGCCGCATTGCTGTCACTCACCGCGGCGGGGCGGAAGGTCGTTTCCCGTAGGCACTCCGAGCGAGCGGAGCGGATGACCGAACTCCTGGCCGAGCTGCCGCCGGCCGACCGCACGCGTCTGCTGGAGGTCGCGGACGTCCTCGATCACGTCGTCCGGATCGCCGCGCGCCGCGATGCCGAGACGGGGCACGGCAGATGAGCAGCTCCGACCTGGACCGTGTGACCGCGTCGCCGATCGCCGTGGACGATGCGGTACTGGATGATCTGCGATCACGGTTGCGGTCGAC
This sequence comes from Gordonia soli NBRC 108243, assembly GCF_000334455.1. Lineage (GTDB taxonomy): Bacteria > Actinomycetota > Actinomycetes > Mycobacteriales > Mycobacteriaceae > Gordonia > Gordonia soli. The sequence continues at coordinate 51,907 of NZ_BANX01000007.1, read as the reverse complement.
GGAATGGCCGCCGGACGAGGGCAACGACGACGGTCGGTACGGCGTACCGCGAGCGCTGTTGGAAGATCTGGCGAAGTACTGGGCGGACGAATTCGACTGGCGGGCCGCGGAACGCGCCATGAACGCCTACGAGCACCACGTCGCGGATGTGTCCGGGGTCAGGGTCCACTTCATGCGCAAGCCGGGTGTCGGGCCGCGGCCCGTACCGTTGATCCTCAGTCACGGATGGCCGTGGACCTTCTGGCACTGGTCCAAGGTGATCGACCGGCTCGCCGACCCCGGAGCCTTCGGAGGTGATCCGGCGGACGCCTTCGAGGTCATCGTCCCGTCACTGCCCGGATTCGGGTACTCGACGCCGACCCGTCCGGACATGAACTTCTGGAAGATCGCCGACGTGTGGCACGAGCTGATGACCGACACGTTGGGACACAGCAGGTATGCCGCTGCCGGCTGCGATGTCGGAGCGCTGGTCACCGGACAGCTCGGCCACAAATATGCCGACGAGCTGTACGGCATCCACATCGGATCCGCGCTCAAGCTCAGCATGTTCACCGGTGACCGTGCGTGGGATCTGTCCGGTGGACAACCCATCCCGCCGGATCTGCCCGACGATCAACGGCAGCGTCTGATCGAGATCGAGAGCAGATTCGCGGTACACCTCGCGGCGCACGTGATGGCCCCCGCGACGTTGTCGTACGGCCTCGCGGACTCACCGGTCGGCATGCTGGCCTGGATACTCGAACGCTGGATCAAGTGGTCGGACAACCGCGGCGACCTCTTCTCCGTCTTCACCCGGGACGAATTGCTCACCCACGCCACGATCTATTGGACCGGCAACTCCATCGCGAGTTCGATCCGCACCTATGCCAACAACAACCGGTATCCCTGGACGCCGTCGCACGATCGGATGCCGGTGGTCGAGGCGCCGACCGGCATCACCTTCGTCGAGTACGAGAACCCACCCGGCGTCCACGGCACCGATGCGCGCATCGCATCGTTTCTCGCCGGCGACCGCGCTCAGTGGTACAACCACGTCGCGATCACGGCGCACTCGGACGGCGGTCATTTCATCCCGTGGGAGATCCCCGAATCGTGGACCGCCGACCTGGTCCGTACCTTCCGCCCGCTGATCCCACGACCGGTCAGCTGAGTCCGCCGCGACAAGAGTTCGGTGCGGGGCGACCCGCCAGGCGGTCGGTGATCCAGCTCTGCGCGGAGACGAGAGCGGGCAGGAACTCGAGCCCGTGTCCGACTGCGAGGCCGGGGAAGACCGGTGGCAGCCACGTCGTCGTGTCCAGCGTGACCGTCGCCCCCTGTGCACACCAGTCGCCGGCCATCCGGCGGACCTGGTGATACGGGATCACGTCGTCCTGCGTACCGCCGGCGACCAACACCGGCGCAGAGGGCTTCAGCGTCCCGATGCGTTGGAGGTCCACCGCCCGTCGCAGGGCCGGTGACCGCTTGATGATCTGATCCGGCTGCACACCCCCGAGGGTGAAGACGTTCGGCGGTCGGAACATGAAGCGCAACGCGGCTTCGCCGATACAGGTCTGTGCCGACTCGGCGAGCATCTGCTTGCCGTACGGGCTGAGGGCGGCGTCGATGGCCGGGCGGGTCTCGGGATAGTCGGCGCGGATCCCGTTGAGCGCGTAGCCGAGCAGCGCCGGCCCGGCACCCCCCACGGCACCGGGGACGATGCCGTTGATGACCGGCCCGCGGAGTACCTCGCGGAGGTCGGCCGGTGCTGCGCCGGAATAGGTTCCGCGGAGGTCGAGTTCGGGAGCGTACGTCGACTGCAGCTCAGCCGCCGAGGCGGCGGCACCGCCGCCCTGGGAGTAGCCGAACACGACCGCCGGCGCGCGACGCCCGGTGAGCTGCTCGGCCGCGCGGATCGAGTCGAGCACCGCGTGGCCCTCGGCGAGACGGTTCACGTAGTCGTGCATCGCTGGGGTCCCGAGCCCGTGATAGTCGGTCATCACCACGTTCATCCCGCGGGCCAGGAGTGTGTAGGTCGTGAGGATCTCGTAGTTGAACCAGAGGTCCAGCGGGAAACGGTACTGCGGCAGGTTGCCGATCGTCTTCGACGCGGCGCACTGGTCACCCTGGCCCTGGGTGCCCGGCGCCACCGAGACGAGCGGTCGGGGACCGGGTCCGTTCCACGGAAGCGACGAACGGAGGTAGGTTCCGGTGACCGCCGCCGGTCGACCGTGGGTGTCGTTGCTGAGGTACATGATCCGCGTCGCGACTGCCGGGATGGGCCCGCCCTGTGAGGGCACGCTCAACGTGACCGGGTGGACCTGTCGACGCAGGATCGTGCCCGGCTTCGCGCTCGGCAACGGTTGCGGCGGTTGGTAGAAGCCGTAGGAACCGAGACGACCCGGTGCTGCCGAGGTCGGCGATGCAGACCCGATCACGCCCGCACCCGCGACCAGAGCGGCCACGAGGATGAGCGTGGCGCGGTGCCGCCACGGTCGTCGATCAGCGCGGATGACGTTGTGGTGCATCGTCTGGGACCTCTCCTCGGTCGCGGCCGGCTCACCCGATGGGCAGTCGGCCGCGCATCACCTTCCCACTCGGATTGCGTGGGATCGCGTCGATCGACACGAAGCGCTTGGGTACCTTGTACCGCTCGAGGCTGGCCAGCACATGACGTTTCAGCTCATCGGCGTCGAGCGCGGAGCCGTCGGTGATGACCACGAAGGCGTTCAACACCTGCCCGTATTCGGCGTCCTCCACGCCGACCACGACGGTGTCGGCGACGGCCGGGTGGGTCGACAACACGTCCTCGATCTCGGCGGGGAAGACGTTCTCACCGCCCGACACGATCATGTCGTCTGATCGGCCGGAGATGAACAGCCGCCCCCGATGGTCGACGTGCCCGACGTCGCCGGTGTCGACGTGCCGGTCCACCACCATCTTCCGTCGAGCCGGGGCATTCGCGTCGGGTGTGTAACCGGAGTAGTCCAGCGGTCCGCGGACCAGGATCTTGCCGGTCTGCCCGTCCGGCAGTCGATGTCCGGTGTCATCTGTGATCCGGATCGACACGCCCAGCGCCGGGGTACCGACGGTCGACGGTTCGTCGACGAGGTCGTCGGGGGTGGCGATGGAGACGAGACCCGCCTCGGTCGATCCGTATCCGTTGACCAGGATCGGTCCGAACGTCCGGTGGAATCCGATGACGGTCGCGCTCGTTATCGGTGCCGCCCCGGTGACCGCGATCCGCAGGCGATGGGCGCGCACCAGCTCGTCGATGTCGGATTGGGCGAGCAGGCGCTGCACCATCACCGGTACCAGGTAGAGCACCGTGATGTCATGGCGGCGGATGTCCTCGGCCATCCGGCGTGCATCGAACCTGCGGTGGCACACCATGGTGGCACCGACGGCGACGGCCCCGAGAGCGGCGACCAGCCCGAAGCCGTGGAAGAAGGGAGGGCCGATCAGTGCCACGTCGTCGCGTCGTAACCCGATCCGTGCACATCCGGTCGCGGCGAGCTGCACGATCCCCCAGGGGCTGATCGTGCGTGGGACCCCCTTGGCGAGACCGGTTGTGCCGGAAGTCAACAGCGTCACACGGCCGGAGGTCCAGTTCCGGCGGGGCCGCGCCACCTGCCCCTTCCCGACGGTCTCGCGGTCGAGGCAGATCGCGGTGCCGACCGCGTCACTCGACCGGATGGCCTCGGAGTACTCGTCGTCGTGCACGAGGACATCGGGTCGATGCCGGTCGAGCACCGCGAGGAGTTGCGTCTCCGGCATCTCGGTGTTGATGGCGACGACCTCGGCGCCGACCGCGGCCGCAGCGGCAGCGCCGACGACGAAGCCACGATGGTTGCGGCACAGGACGGCGATCGACCGGGGCCCAGTGCCCGAGTCGGTGAGCAGGTGATCGGCCAGCGCGGTGATCTGTCGGTACAGCTCGGCGTAGGTGATGGCGCCGTCGTCGTCGACGACGGCCACCTTGTCCGGATGTCGTGCTGCGGCAACGGCGAAGAGAGTTGTCAGCGTCGGTCCGTGATACCAGACGCCGCGCGCCATCCGGACCGCGGTCGCCGGGCTCGGCGGCGCCAGTACGCCGGAGCCGGCGACTGCGCGCGCAGCATCCCACCACTGCCACCGTGCCGAACGGGCAGATCTCTTCTGCACGCTCATCGATCCCCCGGCGCCGCAGAAGTAGCGGCCATCGCGCGGAGGAAGGCGGTGTTCGACGCGGGTGTCTCGACGCCGCGGCGATCCAGCAGGGTGAGGGCGATGGTGAGCGGCGCCTCGAAGGCGATCCCCAGCAGGCGGACGGCGGCCATCCCGCGTGGCGCCAGCGCACGAGGTCGATGGGTGATGGCGTGTGCCAGCACGTGTGCGGCCTCGGCCGGCGTGTGGCCGGGGACCCGCGTGACCCACTTCGTCGCGACCATCCGACTCTTGATGTGACCGGCGTAGACACTGGTGACGTCGATCCCGTCGGCACTCGTCTCCATGCCGACCGACCGGATCCAGGTGTCGAAGCCCGCCTTGCAGCCGAGGTAGAACCCCCACCGGGGAGCTGCCGGCGACATCCAGAGCCCGGCGGTGGCCACATTGATGATGTGTCCTCCGCCTGCGGCCCGCATGGCCGGCAGCAGCGCCAAGGTCAGCCGCATCGGGCCGAGGAAGTTGACACCGACCATCGCCTCCATGTCGCGCATCCGCTCGGCACTGCGATAGACGCTCCGACGCAACGACTTCCCGGCGTTGTGGATGAGAATGTCGACGCGACCGTGATCGGTCAGCACGCGGTCGGCGAAGAAGTCGACCGCTGCCATGTCCCCGAGATCGAGACGATACGAGTGGGCGGTGCCGCCGGCGGTGCGGATCTCGTCCACGATCTCGTCGAGGCGTTCGCGGGTCCGGGCGGCGAGGACGACCGTTGCCCCGGCCGATGCCAGCAGGCGCGCAGTCGCCTCGCCTTGTCCGAAGGATGCACCGGTGATCACCACCACCTTGCCGCCGACCGCGGCGGCCAGCCGGTCGGCGTCGCGGTCCATGGGTGGGCCGACCGTTGCGAGGGTCAGTCGACTGAGGATGTCGGGATGCAGCGCGCGGTCCGCCTCGGAGGGCGGCAGTTCAGATAGCGTCATTATGCGAGATAACGGTACTATCTGATCGGGAGGAGGGCAATGGGTTGTCGATGACTAGGGTGAGATGGTGGCGAAGAACTCGCGAGTGGCCGCGCAGGCAGAGACTCGCCGACTGCTGAAAGAGCACGGCCGGGAGATGATGCTGGCGAGCGGTTTCGCCAGCGCGTCGGTGTCGGCGATCGCGACGCGCGCCGGATTCACCACCGGCGCCTTCTACTCGAACTTCGAGAGCAAGGCCGAGCTGACGTTGGAGATCCTCGCCGACCTGCAGGCCGAAGCCGAGGCTCAACTGACCGCGATCTTCGCCGACGACAACGCACGGGGTGGGCGCATCGAGCGGATTCGCGCGTGGACCGACGAGACCTTGGATTCGGGCTGGCCCCGCCTGGAACTGGAGTTCGCCCTCGCCAATCGCGACAACGTGGCAGTCGTCTCGACGGAGGGCACGCGGAACCGGACCGCTGTCGACGGGATCACCGGGTTCGTGGAACAGGTACTACCGGAACAACTCTCGACCCTGCCCATCCGCCGGGTCGCCGAGCTGGTGTTGGACCTCTGTTTCGGACTCGCGGTCCGGCGCATCATCGACCCGTCGGTGAGTACCAGCCATCTCTTCGACCTCGTCGAGCAACTGGCGGCCGGATTCGATGCCACGCCTGCCGGGCGGGGCTGAGCCCACACCGGCAGGCGTGACAGAGGGTTGGGTCGTGCGCTCTACGCGCCGGCCAGCGCGTCGTTGAAGGTCGTGCTCGGACGCATCACGGCGGAGGCCTTCTCCTTGTCGGGGAAGTAGTACCCGCCGATGTCGACCGGCTCGCCCTGTGCGGCATTCAGTTCCTCGACGATCTTGTCCTCGTCGGCGGCCAGCGTCTCGGCCAGTGCACCGAATCGCTTCGCCAGATCGGCGTCGTCGGTCTGCGCGGCGAGTTCCTGCGCCCAGTACAGCGCGAGGTAGAACTGGCTGCCGCGATTGTCGAGTTCACCGGTGGTGCGCGACGGTCCCTTGTCGTTCTCGAGGAGCCTGCCGGTGGCCGCGTCGAGCGTCTTCGCCAGGATGACTGCACGCTTGTCGTCGAACTTCTTGCCGAGGTCCTCCAGGCTGACCGCCAACGCGAGGAACTCACCGAGCGAGTCCCACCGCAGGTGATTCTCCTCGATGAGCTGCTTGACGTGCTTGGGCGCCGAACCGCCCGCGCCCGTCTCGTAGAGACCGCCACCGGCCATCAGCGGCACGATGGAGAGCATCTTGGCGCTGGTGCCCAGTTCCAGAATCGGGAACAGGTCGGTGAGGTAGTCGCGCAGGATGTTGCCGGTGGCCGAGATGGTGTCCAGCCCGCGAATGACCCGCTCGAGGGTGTACCGCATGGCGCGGACCTGCGACATGATCTGGATGTCGAGACCCTCGGTGTCGTGATCGGGCAGGTACTTGCGCACCTTCTTGATCAACTCGTTCTCGTGCGGGCGGTACGGGTCGAGCCAGAACAGCACGGGGATTCCCGAGTCGCGGGAACGGTTGACCGCGAGCTTGACCCAGTCCTGGATCGGGGCGTCCTTGACGATGCAGAGGCGCCAGATGTCGCCCTCTTCGACATCCTGGGTCAGCAGGACCTCGCCGGTCTCGACGTCGGTGATGTTGGCGACGCCTGCCGCCGGGACCTCGAAGGTCTTGTCGTGCGAGCCGTACTCCTCGGCCTTCTGCGCCATCAGCCCGACATTCGGCACGGTGCCCATGGTGGTCGGGTCGAACGCACCGTTGGTCTTACAGAAGTTGACCATCTCCTGGTAGATGCGTGAGAACGTCGACTCCGGATTGACGGCCTTGGTGTCCTTGAGACGTCCGTCGGCGCCGTACATCTTGCCACCGGCACGGATCATGGCCGGCATCGACGCATCGACGATGACGTCGCTGGGGGAGTGGAAGTTGGTGATCCCGCGGGCGGAGTCGACCATCGCGAGCTCCGGACGGTACTCGTGGCACTTGTGCAGGTCGTCGATGATCTCCTCGCGCTGTGCGCTCGGCAGCTTCTCGATCTTGGAGTACAGGTCCGACAGGCCGTTGTTGACGTTGACGCCCAGCTCGTCGAAGAGATCGCCGTGCTTGGCGAACGCGTCTTTGTAGAAGACCTTGACCGCGTGGCCGAAGACGATCGGGTGCGAGACGCGCATCATCGTCGCCTTCACGTGCAGCGAGAACATGACGCCGGTCTTGTAGGCGTCCTCGATCTGCTCCTCGTAGAACTCGACGAGTGCCTTCTTGCTCATGAACATGCTGTCGATCACGTCACCGTCGGTGAGTGATACCTCCGGCTTGAGCACGAGGGTCTCGCCACCGGAGGTGATGAGCTCCATCTTGACCGTCCGGTCGCCCTCGACGGTCATCGACTTCTCGCCGTGGTAAAAATCGCCCTCGGTCATGTGTGCGACGTGCGTTCGGGACGCCATCGACCACGTGCCCATGCTGTGCGGGTGCTTCTTGGCGTACTCCTTGACGGCCTTCGGCGCGCGTCGATCGGAGTTGCCCTCGCGGAGGACGGGATTGACCGCGCTGCCGAGGCACTTGGTGTACCGGTCGCGGATCTCCTTCTCCTCGTCGGTGGTCGGGTTCCCCGGGAACTCCGGCAGCTCGTAGCCCTTGTCCTGGAGCTCCTTGATCGCGGCGAGCAACTGCGGGACCGATGCGCTGATGTTGGGGAGCTTGATGATGTTGGTGTCCGACAGCTGGGTCAGTCGACCGAGTTCACCGAGGTTGTCGGGAACCTTCTGATCGTCGGGGAGGAGGTCGGAGAACTCGGCGAGGATGCGCGCCGCGACCGAGATGTCACTGGTCTCGACGGCGATGTCGGCCGCTCCGGCGAACGTTCGGACCACCGGCAGGAACGCGTGAGTGGCGAGCATGGGTGCTTCGTCGGTCAACGTGTAGATGATGGTCGGCTGTTCGGTGCTGCTCATGCGATGTGTTCTCGATTCTGTCTGTGCACGGCGCCGCCTTCGACCTTGTGAGTCCAGACGTCACCTACATCACGCGGATACGTGTTCGTGTGACAACTCCGTCATCGATCATGCCCCGTGCGACGAGTCACGCGCTCGCCGGGAGGCAGCTCGATGTCCGTTTGATGGATTTTCCTCTCTGCTCACCACGGCAATCAAGACCCGGAGGCCCGTCGGCTGGCATCATCGGCAATCGTGCATCCGCGACGTGGACCAGGACGCACCGCCGCGGGGATCGTCGGATGAGCCTCGTCGAGGCGGTGGAGCTGCCGCGTTCGGCGATGGGCACGTTCCTGGACTCGCCGACCTTCGCCGAGCTCATGGTGCCGCCGGACGAGCGCGCCGAACTCATCGATCCGCGCGTGCGCACCGCCGAGGTGGTCGATGTCCTCCACGCCATCGACCGATTCACCGGGCGGCGTTTCGTGAGTCGTGAACGAGCCGGCGAGTTGATCTTCGGCGGGCTCCTCGGTGGCGGCATCGGTATCCGCGAGGAGATCGTCGAAGGCGTGTTGGATCTGCTCGAGCCGGTGACCGTTCCCGGTCCGGCGCGGTTCGCGCCGATCCCGCTCGAAGCGCAGGACCGGCTGGGCGTCTACGTCTATGCGCTCCTGGACCCACGCGACGGCGAGGTCTTCTATGTCGGCGCCGGGCGCGGCAGCCGTGTCTACCAGCACGTCTGGTCGGCGCTGGCCGGCACATCGCCTGACCCGTCCGAGGTCGTCGGCACACCGGACCCGGCCGAGGTGACCTCTGCGACGACCGACCGGATCACCGACATCGATGCCGACGGGTTCGGGGTCGAGCACTGGATCCTGCGGCACGGGATCGGGGGCGAGGATGACACGGACACCGACGACGGACGTGGCGCAGATGTGATGCGGCAGGCGCTGACCGACCTGGCCGGGATCGCCGGCATCGAGCTGGTTGCCGACGTGGACGGTGACGACCCCCCGTCTGCAGGCGGTGCGCGACGGGCGGAAGAACTCGCGCTGCGGTACTCGGCCCCGCTCGCCCCGCCGCTGCCCGACGTCTGTGCGGTCGTGAAGGTGAACGCAGCGGCCGACCCGGACGCGTCGGCGGAGCAGCTGTACGAGTGGTCGCGTTCCGGCTGGCGCGCCGGCCGTCATCGCGCCGTGGACGGTTTGCCGGTGTTCGTGGTCGCCGACGACATCATCCGCGCAGTGCACCGGGTCGAGCACTGGGAGCCGTTCGTCGACGAGCACGGCGTGAAGGTCGCTCGACTCTGGACGTATTCGGGGGCGCCTGACGTCGAGTCGGAGGGACGGTACGTCGGTACCAGCCTGCGGGAGGTGCGGGTGCAGCGCTCCGACGGACGCTGGACCCGGCACGGCTGGCATCCGTACGGCCAGGTGGGGTGAGTGCTCACCTGCGCGTGGGCTCCAACTCCCGGCGGTACAGCACCCGCCCCGTCTGATCACAGAGGTTGACCGTCAGGACGCCGGTGTCCTTGGCGATCGTCACCTCGCCGAAGTGCTGGAAGCCCTCGGCAGGCGACGTGTTCTCCTCGGTCGGGGCGTGTACGAACTCGTACTTCGCGCCGAATGTGCCGTCCACAGGGCTCTCGGGGAACGCACCGGCGTGCAGCGGGCCGCTGACGAACTCCCAGAACGGTGCGAAGTCCTGGTGGGCGGCCCGATCCGGCTGATACGAGATGGCCGCCGTGTAATGCACGTCGGCGGTGAGGAACACGACATTGGGCACGTCCTTGATCGCGGACAGCACTCGTGCGAACGCGATCTCACGCCCGAGCGGTGCCCCGCCGTCGCCCTGGGCGACGGCTTCCATCGCCGTGCGGCCGCCGGCGGGCGTCGAGTTCTTGTCCGGCACCACGATGGACAGCGGGAGGTCGTTGGCCACGACCTTCCACGTCGCGGTCGATCGCTTCAACGAGTCGATCAACCACTGCGTCTGTTCGGCTCCCAGGATGCCGTCGACGTTGTCGGTGCCCCACGCGGCGGGATTGGGGTCCTTGTAGGTGCGCATGTCGAGCAGGAAGACGTCCAGTTGTGGTCCCTGCCGGACCTGTCGATAGACGCGGCTCGACGATCCGGACTCGACCGGCTGCCACTCCCGCCACGCCTGCTTGCCGTGGGCGGCGAGCGTGTCGACGTCCATCTCGGTGTAGCCCTTGCGTTTCTGGCCCGCGAGCGACTCCCCGGGGAACCAGTTGTTGACGACCTCGTGGTCGTCCCACTGCACGTACTGGGCGACCGACGATGAGAAGCGGCGGTAGTGCTGGTCGGTCAGGTTGTAGGCGTAGTTGCCGCGGAAATCGTCGAGCGTCTGCGCGACATGGGATTTCGCGGGCGACACCGCACTCCGGTAGACCGTCCCGTCGTTCTGCTCCTGCGTGGCCTCGACGGGGTTGTCGGCATAGATCGCGTCACCGGAGTGGATGAAGAAGTCGGGATCGCGGTCGGCCATCGCGCCGAAGATCGTGAGCCCGCCCATGTCGGGGTTGATGCCCCAGCCCTGTCCCACGACGTCGCCGGACCATAGGAAGCGGATGTCCTTGGCGGAGGTCGGTGCGGTGGTGAATACTCCACTGACCGGTTCGCCCGCAGCGCCGTCCTCGCCCTCCAGCGTCACCCGGTAGTGGACGGTCTGACCGGGTTCCAACCCCGCGACACGCAGTCGCCCCGTCCCGTCGGTCTGCGGTGTGAGTCGGGGGCCGCGGACGGTCTTCGCCCGTGCGAAGTTCTCGGTTGCGGACGTCTCCACGATCATCGTCGCGGGAGTGTCGGAGCGGGCCCATACCAGCGCGCTGGTGCTCGTGACCTCGCCGGATGCGACGCCGTGGGTGAGTGTCGGGCGTGCGCGACGCAGGCCCGTGGACGTCGGCCCGGTGGTCGGCGAGCCGCACGCGGCGAGTGCGCCGACGGCGGGGACCAGCAGGGCCCCGGCGCGCAAAAGTGATCGTCGGGACACGGACAGCGAGGATGAGGAGCTGGGTTCCGAGGGCACCCGGTCACGCTCGCGTATCCGATGCACGGGTCGGCGAATTGCGGGTTGCGGACAGGTGACGGACCGGCGTCGACGAGCTCGATCTGTGGCAGTGTTCGGTTATGTCGGAGTTCTGTCATGTCGAGTGAGACGCCGGCCGGCGGATCAGGTGGGTGGTCGACCGAGTTCGTGGAGCGCGCCGTCGTGCGTGCGCGGACCCCGGACCCGCGATGGTCGGCCGGATGCCGCCTCCATCCGGCCGTGGTGCGCAGTCTGCAGAAGTTCGAGGTCGGTGAGAGCGGTGACGGGGCCAACCTCATCGCCAACGCAGCCCGGACCGGAGATGCCGACTACGAGAGAGCCATCCGACTCTTCGTCGCCGAGGAGCAGAACCACGCGCGCATGCTCGGAGCGCTGCTGACCGCGGGTGGTGCGGAGACCGGACGATCGCACTGGTCGGATTCCGTGTTCGTGGTGCTCCGTCGCGCGATGGGGCTGAAACTGGAACTGATGGTCCTGACCATCGCCGAGGTGGTCGCGCTGCGGTACTACCGCGCACTCGCCGACGGTGGTGGCGATCCACTCCTCGTCGATGTGTCGGAACGGATTCTGCACGACGAGTACCACCACGTCGCCTTTCAGGCGAATCGGATACGCGCCGAGTTCGCCGGTGCACCTCGCGTTTTCCGCAATGCGGTGAAGCTCGGCTGGCGCGCGATGGCGACGGCGGTGGTCCTCGTGGTGGCCGCGGATCACGGGGCCGCGTTGCGCGCGTGCGGGGTGTCCCGCGGGACGTTCGTGGCGGACACGATGCGGATCTTCGAACGGGTGGTACGTTCGGTGTGATGCGATGGCATTGGTGAGAACGTCTGTGCGACAGGACTAGTGCGCTGATTTCTGTCGGTGGTCGGCGGTAGCGTTCGGGTTGATCCTGAGTCCCGTGGAGGTCGTCATGTCCGCTGTCGTTTCACCGCCTGGGCTCGCGCCTGTTGCTGCTGTCTCCGTTGCGGTGTCACCGTCATCTGATGCCACGTTGTTCGATGGCGCGGTGGTGGCGGAGTTGTCGGATGGTGAGTTGCGTACGCGGGTGGTCGGGTACGCGGGTCAGATGGCGGCGTTGACGGCGCGGTATCTGGAGTTGCTGGCCGAGTTCGATCGGCGTCGCGCCTGGAGTGGGGAGGGCATCGTCTCGTGTGCGCAGTGGTTGTCGTGGCGGGTCGGGCTCTCCCTACGCACCGCCCACGACCACGTTCGGGTCGCACACGCACTCGCCGAACTCCCGATGATCGCAGCAGCGTTCGCCGCTGGACGACTCACGTACTCGAAGGTGCGGGCATTGACCCGGGTCGCGACGCCCGAGCGGGACGCCGAACTGCTCAACCTCGCCGTCAACGCGACAGCAGCACAGGTGGAACGGCTGGTGCGGTCGATGCGACAGGTCGATCGGCGTTCCGCGGAACGCGAGAACGGGGTGGTCGAGACCGGGGTGGGCGAGTCGTCGGGTCGGTGGCGGTGGGACGACGACGGCACGTTGTCGGTGACGCTGCGACTCAACCCTCTCGACGGTGCCCGGTTCCTGGCCGGCGCGGTGCGCGCAGAATACGAACGCACCCGCGTCGACGGCGACCCCGAGGTTCCGCCGAACGCCCCACCACAGGACGAGCCCGTCCCGCCACGACGGCGTGACCTGTGGCGGCACGTGCCGACCGACATCGCCCCGGCGGTCATCGCGATGGCCGACACCATCCACGACCTCGTCGACATCCCCGAGACCGCTCCCGGTGCGGAAATCCTCATCCACACCCACGACGATGCTGCCGCTGGTGCTGCTCCAGTCATCGCCGCGCATCTCGATGACGGTCCGGCGCTGGCCGACACCGACGTCGAGGAAGCACGCTGTTGAGCTGCGGTGCGCGACATCCGATCACGCCGCGACGGTGCGATCCTGGCGTGGGGGCGTAAACGTCGGGTACCCCATGCTGCCCTGGTCAGGATCATCACCCAGCGTGATCGGGGATGTCGCCATCCCGGCTGCGGACGCACCCGCTACCTACACATCCACCACGTGCGGGCGTGGTCGGCCGGTGGCCGCACCGACCCCGACAACCTGATCCTGCTGTGCAGCACCCACCATCGGGCGCTGCATCGCGGCGAGTTCTCCATCACCGCACTCGCACTGCAACAGTTCAGCTTCCACCGCCCCGACGGCACCCTCATCGCCCCCGCACCACCGGTGACCGCACCCACCAGCTGGACACCCGACCCCACCATCTCCACCACCGCCACCGTTCCCACCGCCGGCGGACACCTCGACCTCGCCTACACCACCGAAGTCCTCACCGCGATCTGGGCCTGGAAAACGAAGCGTCAGAGCACTAGACAGGCCGCCTGAGAACGTTCCGCGGAACGCCGAAAACGTCCCCATCTCAGCGGCGTTGACGCTCCCGAACCGCCTGGAGTTCCGAGCCGACCGCAGCCATGCCGGAAGTTCTTCGCGCGTCATGGTGCGATCGCGCCGCGGGCGCTTGGCGGATGCGCGTTGCTTCGGGGCGGGCCTCCGACCGCGCTCGGGTTCTCGCGGCGGGGTGTTCCGGCCGAGGAGTCGGTCCCAGCGATCGCGGAGGGCGTCGAGGCCCATGATGGCGAAGCCGAGGGCGAACACCCCGCCGAGTATCCCGGCCCACAGCCCCACCCGCATGTTGTGGTGATTGGCGTCCTCTTGTTCGGAGTACGACCGCCCGAGAGACGCGAACGAGGTCGCTGCGTCGGCGTTCATGCGGACGATCTCAGCGGGCAGGCCGCTGTCCGCCGACAGTCGCGCTTGTAGAGCCGTTTCGTTGCGCGCACTCCTACCCCTCGCCTATCGGCCTACCGTCTGACCTGTACGACGCATGCGACCGCGACCCAATTCCGGGTCCGCGACATTGGCAAGACTTGAGCGGAATAGACTCAACTATGCTCGCGTTGAAGAGCTCGACGGGCCATAATTGAGCCCGACGGACTCATAGAACGTCAGACTTCAGAGAAAGGTACACACGAGTGGACAGCTTCACACCCACCACCAAGACACAGGCCGCGCTGAGTGCTGCCGTGCAGGCGGCGGCGAGTGCCGGCAATCCCGACGTGCGTCCGGCCCACATCCTGGTTGCTCTGCTCGATCAGTCCGACGGCATCGCATCACCGCTGCTCAAGGCGGTGGGAGTCGATCCGTCGAGTGTTCGCACGCAGGCTCAGGCCCTGGTGGACCGGATGCCGACGGTCTCCGGCGCCAGCTCGACGCCCCAACTCTCCCGCGAGTCGATCGCGGCGATCACCGCTGCCCAACAGCTGGCCGGTGAGCTCGACGACGAGTACGTGTCGACCGAACACGTGCTCGTGGGCCTTGCCACCGGCGACTCCGACGTCGCCAAGCTGCTGGCGGGAGTCGGTGCGACGCCGCAGGCGCTGCGCGAGGCGTTCGTCGCCGTGCGTGGCAACGCCCGCGTCACCACCGAGGACCCCGAAGGGACCTACCAGGCGCTGGAGAAGTACTCCACCGACCTGACCGCGGCCGCCCGGGAGGGCAAGCTCGACCCGGTCATCGGTCGCGACACCGAGATCCGCCGCGTGGTACAGGTGCTCTCGCGACGGACCAAGAACAACCCGGTCCTCATCGGCGAGCCCGGCGTCGGCAAGACGGCGATCGTCGAGGGGCTGGCACAGCGCATCATCGCCGGCGACGTGCCGGAGTCGTTGCGCGGCAAGACGGTGATCTCGCTCGACCTCGGGTCGATGGTCGCCGGTGCCAAGTATCGCGGCGAGTTCGAGGAGCGCCTCAAGGCGGTACTCGACGAGATCAAGGGATCGGCCGGACAGGTCATCACCTTCATCGACGAGCTGCACACCATCGTCGGCGCCGGTGCCACCGGTGAGTCGGCGATGGACGCGGGCAACATGATCAAGCCGATGCTGGCCCGCGGGGAGCTGCGGCTGGTCGGTGCCACCACGCTGGAGGAGTACCGCAAGTACATCGAGAAGGATGCCGCTCTCGAGCGGCGGTTCCAGCAGGTGTACGTCGGCGAGCCCTCCGTCGAGGACGCCATCGGCATCCTCCGCGGACTCAAGGACCGCTACGAGGTGCACCACGGTGTGCGTATCACCGACTCCGCGCTGGTCGCCGCGGCGACTCTCTCGGACCGCTACATCACGTCGCGTTTCCTGCCCGACAAGGCGATCGACCTCGTGGACGAGGCTGCCTCACGTCTCCGGATGGAGATCGACTCGCGGCCCGTCGAGATCGACGAGGTCGAGCGTGTGGTCCGACGCCTCGAGGTGGAGGAGGTCGCCCTGCAGAAGGAGACCGACGCCGCATCGAAGGATCGCCTGGAGAAGTTGCGTCAGGAACTGGCCGACCACAAGGAGAAGCTCAACGAGCTGTCGGCGCGCTGGCAGAGCGAGAAGACCGCCATCGACGCGGTCCGCGACCTCAAGGAGGAGCTGGAACAGCTTCGCGGCGAGGCTGATCGGGCCGAACGTGACGGTGACCTCGGTCGTGCGGCCGAGCTTCGGTACGGACGGATCCCCGGCCTCGAGAAGGACCTCGAGGCCGCGCTGGAGAAGACCGGTACCGACCCGACGCAGGACGTGATGCTCCAGGAGGAGGTCGGGCCCGACGACGTGGCGCAGGTCGTGTCGGCGTGGACCGGCGTGCCCGCGGGCCGCATGCTCGAGGGTGAGACCGCCAAGCTGCTGCGGATGGAAGACGAACTCGGACACCGGGTCATCGGCCAGAAGGACGCGGTCGTCGCGGTCTCGGACGCGGTGCGTCGCGCACGTGCGGGCGTCGCCGATCCGAACCGTCCGCTGGGTTCGTTCCTGTTCCTCGGCCCGACCGGTGTCGGTAAGACGGAGCTGGCGAAGGCGCTGGCGGAGTTCATGTTCGACGACGAGCGTGCCATGGTGCGCATCGACATGAGCGAGTACGGCGAGAAGCACTCCGTCGCACGCCTGGTCGGTGCTCCGCCGGGATATGTCGGCTACGAGTCGGGCGGACAGCTCACCGAGGCGGTGCGTCGACGCCCGTACACGGTGGTCCTGTTCGACGAGGTCGAGAAGGCCCACCCGGACGTCTTCGACGTGCTCCTGCAGGTGCTCGACGAGGGTCGACTCACCGATGGGCAGGGCCGAACGGTCGACTTCCGCAACACCATCCTCATCCTGACGTCCAACCTGGGCGCCGGCGGTGACAAGGACACGGTGATGGCGGCGGTGCGCACGGCCTTCAAGCCGGAGTTCATCAACCGCCTCGACGACGTCATCGTCTTCGACGCGCTGAGCCCGGAGGAACTGGTGTCCATCGTGGACATCCAGCTGGGTCAGCTGCAGAAGCGGTTGGCGCAACGGCGCCTGTCGCTGGAGGTCTCGCCCAAGGCCAAGGAATGGCTCGGCACCCGGGGATTCGACCCGCTGTACGGCGCGCGGCCGCTGCGCCGCCTGGTGCAGCAGGCCATCGGCGACCAGCTGGCGAAGCAATTGCTGGCCGGTGACATCCGCGACGGCGACGTCGTCCCGGTGAACGTCAGCGCCGACGGGGAATCGCTCGTCCTGGGCTGACCGGCTCTGACGCAGACGCAGACCTCTGCGTCTGCGTCAGTGGTCGTCGTGC
This sequence comes from Gordonia soli NBRC 108243, assembly GCF_000334455.1. GTDB lineage: Bacteria > Actinomycetota > Actinomycetes > Mycobacteriales > Mycobacteriaceae > Gordonia > Gordonia soli. The sequence continues at coordinate 35,200 of NZ_BANX01000007.1, read as the reverse complement.
CACGCGTTCGATGCCTCGACGTCGGGAACATGTGTCTCGGCCCATTCCCGCACCGCGGCCAGCGGCACGAGCAACGACCGACCCAGGTCGGTCAGCGCGTACTCGACTCGCGGAGGCTGCCCGCCCAGATCGGTGCGGTCGACCAACCCGTCGTACTCCAGCGCGCGCAGCGTCTCGGTCAACACCTTCGGGGTGATGCCCTGGATGTGGGACTTCAACGCGCTGAACCGCATCGGGCCGTCGACGAGCGCGGTCACCACGAAGATGGTCCAGCGCGCGCCGATCCGGTGGAGGACCCGGCGACTCGGGCACGTCGCCGCCATCACGTCGTAGGCCTTGGTCACGTCTGTCCTGTTCGTCGACGGTTTCGTTGAAGATACCGGTATCAAAACCATACCGTCAACGAGACGACACCGATGAAACGGAGGACACGACATGACAACTCTCGACGGCGCAACGGTTCTGGTGATCGGTGGGGCCAAGAACCTCGGACTCGCCATCGCCACCCGAGCCGACGAGCTCGGCGCCCATGTGGTCATCGGTGCGCGGGAGGTCGACGATGCACGTCAGGCGGCGGCCGGACTGCGCGATGCGCAGGGAGTCGCACTGGACATCACCGACGAATCGTCGATCGCGTCGGCGATCTCCGACATCGGTCGCGTCGACCACGTGGTCTCCACCGCTGCCGCGCATCACAATGTCGCGGTCACCGACCTCGAGCACGACCGGGTCGTGACGGCGTTCGAAGCCAAGGTCATCGGGCCGCTCCTGTTGGCGAAGCATCTCGCGACGGTGCTGCCGGAATCGGGTTCGTTCACGCTCTTCTCCGGCGTGGCGGCCTGGAATCCGTCCCCAGGCCTCTCGATCATGGGCATCACGAACGGGGCCGTCGCATCTGCCGTGACGCATCTGGCGGCCGAGCTTGCTCCGATCCGGGTGAACGCCGTGTCGCCGGGCATCATCGACTCGGGGACATGGGACGGGATGCCGGAAGCGGATCGGGATGCGCTCTTCGTGAATGCGTCGCAGAACGCGCTCGCCGGCCGGGTCGGCACCGCCGCCGACGTGGTGGATGCGGTCGCATGGCTGTGGGGAGCCGGCTACGTCTCCGGCGAGACGATCCACGTCGAAGGCGGAGCACGACACCATTGAACAAGCGGTTCGGGCGCCTCGGAGGTCGGACGAAGCCGTTGACTTCAACTGCACGTGAACTCCTAGCCTCGGGGCCATGGCAGAGAAGAACACGATCAGCTCCCGGCCGGCGCTCCATCTCGGACTCGATGTCGCGGAGGCGGTCGACGAACTCGTCGACCGCCTCCAACGGGGTGTGAGCTCCTCCGACGCCGACATGTACGACAGCATCTTCGCCGACGACATCCTGTGGGGGACACCGAAGGGGCGTGTGCTGCAGGGGTACGGCGAGCTGAACGCCATCCACCATCGCCTCATGGCGGCATCGGTCGCCCCGCCCTCGACCTTCGTGGTCGACCAGGTGATCACACCGTCACCGGATGTCGTCGTCGCGCAGATCTCCCGCGTCGCCGTCGAGCCCGGCGGCTTCTCGGAGGTCGCGATGTACGTTCTCGTGCGGCGGGACGAGCGCTGGTGGGTGTCGGCGGTGCAGAACACGCCGATCACCGACCAGCTGCCGAGCTGACGCCGCCTCCCGAACAGGGATTGTCGGTGCCGATCGGTACCGTGACCGCATGGCTGAGTTCCCCGACGGGGTCGATCGATGCACGTGGGCAGGCGGAGCGCCCGAGTTCCTCGAGTACCACGACACCGAATGGGGTTTCCCGGTCGCCGACGACCGCCGACTGTTCGAGAAGGTCTGCCTCGAGGGCTTCCAGTCGGGGCTCTCGTGGCGGACCATCCTCAACAAGCGGGAGAACTTCCGCGCCGGCTTCGCGAACTTCGAGATCGAGGAGGTCGCGAAGTTCTCCGAGCGGGATGTCGACCGACTGCTCGGTGACGCGGGCATCATCCGGCATCGCGGCAAGATCGAGGCTTCCATCAACAACGCACGCCGGGCCATCGACCTCATCGACGAGAAGGGGTCACTCGCGACGTACTTCTGGTCGCACGAACCCGATGCCGCGACCCTCCCCGAACCGCAGTCGATCACGACCTCGGCGGAATCGGTGGCCATCTCCACAGACCTCAAGAAGCGCGGCTGGCGATTCGTCGGGCCGACCACGGTCTTCGCATTCCTCCAGGCCATGGGCCTGATCAACGATCATGAGCGTGGCTGCGCGATCCGCGCCGACGTCGATGCAGCGCGCGTAGACTTCGCGCGCCCCTGAGGCGGCCGTGTAACAACTGCGGAAAACCTGAGTCCGCGCTGGTCAGACGCATTGTCGACAATCTGACAATATGTCATCATCACCTCATGAGACCGGTCGAACTCCGCGGCGTCGAGCCCGTCGGCGTACCCCAGCAGCAGGTGGGCATCGGCATCGTCTGCCCGTTCGACATGGCCTTGGACCGCGAACTCTGGCGCTGGATGCCCGACTCGGTGTCGCTGTACTTCACCCGTACCGGCTACATCGATGCGCCCGTGGACGTCGAGCTGTGCCGGGACCTCAACAACCATGCCGACATCACAGCCGCGGTGCGCAGCATCACTGCGGTCGGTCCGCGATCGGTCGGGTATGCGTGTGCCTCAGGCAGTTTCGTCTACGGGATGGCTGGAGCGGTGGAGTTGTCGAACTGCATGCTCGCCGCCGGTGCGGCGTCCGCGGTGACGACCTCCGAGGCGTTGGTGCGGGCTCTGGACCGGATGGGCATCGCTCGTATCGCGGTGGCGACCCCGTACACCTCGGCGCTCACAGGACTGCTGTGCGATTTCCTGGTCGAGTCGGGCCGCAGCGTCGTCGCGCACTCGGGACTCGGCCGCGATCATGAGATCTGGACGATCCCGTACCAGGTCACGTGCGATCTGATCCGGGCAGCGGACCATCCGGATGCGGACGCGATCTACGTCTCCTGCACCAACCTGTGGACGTACGAGATCTTGGGGATGATGGAGGCCGAGCTCGGCAAACCCGTGTTGTCGGCCAACCAGGTCACGGCGTGGGCGACGCTGACGGATGCCGGCTACGTCGCCGAGGCGTTCCCGCACGCGACCGGTCAGTCGCTGTTCTCTCGCGTAGCCTGACTGCCATGAGCGATGCGCCGTTCGGGGAGGCCACCGAGGCCAAGTACGTACTGCTGACGACCTTCAAGAAGGACGGCACGGCAGTCGGGACACCGATCTGGGCGGCCCGCGACGGTGATCAGCTGACCGTGTGGACGAGTGGTGACTCGTGGAAGGTCAAGCGAATCCGACGGAACCCCCACGTGATCGTGCAGGCGTGCGACAACCGCGGCAACAAGACCTACGGGGCGCAGGCCCACGGGACCGCGCGACTTCTCGATCGGGCCGGCAGCGACCACGTGCGCTCGCTGATCACCAAGAAGTACGGCATCGTCGGCTGGCTCATCGTCAAGAGCAGCGTCACCTTTCGCGGTGCCGACAAGTCGATCGGGATCTCGATCGCCCCGGGTCAGCCCAGCTCGGAGTAGACCGCTCCCCACACGTTCTCGTGTTCGACCGGGGTGATCCGGCCGGCGTCGAGGTCGTCGTCCGCACGGGCCAGCCGGGTCGCCAGCTGCACGAGCTCGTCGCGATCCATCTGCTGATCGGGTGTGCCGAAGTCCCCCGACCACACGCGCGCCGTACGGACCGCGCCGCGGGTGGTCCGCGACGCAGACTCCGCCGCAAGCAGGGCGGCCGCGATCGATGCGGTCGCCACACCCGCTCCGACGACGGTCGACAGACCCGCCGCACCGCACATGGCCACGATGACGAGCCAACCGATGATCGTCCAGGCCGGTGCGGAATGCCACACGCGCAGGGCCCGACGCTCCGGTCCACTGGTCCCCGGTGGATAGACGGTCAGGCGATGCTGCACCCAGCGTCGGGCATACCCGACGCGGAGTGAACCCCAGCGATTCGAGCCGTCGAGGACTCGGGTGACCGCATCGGCGGGCCTCGGATGGAGATCGTGCATGCCTCCTGCCTACGCGGTCGAGCTGTCGGGACGGAAATCCTGTGAGGCGGAACACCTCGGCGACCGGACCGACAAGGCCCCGTCAAGAACTCGGCCGATTCCGTATGGATTTCGTTAACGACCCTGGTGAGAGCAGTTCGGCGCGCTCATGATGGCTGCTGCGCCGCCGAAGGGGCGGTGCATCGAGGCAGGGAGTTCCGGTGGCCGACGTGCTCTATCTGCTCGCGATTCTCGCGGGCTTCGCCGTGTGTGTGTTCGTCCTACGTGCGGTGGATCTACGAACGGGAGAGAAGAGGGCCGACCGATGACCGCTGATGGCGCGATCGCCGTGGTCCTCCTGGCTGTCGCCGTGCTCGTGGTCGTCTACCTCTTCGTCGCGTTGCTGTTCCCGGAAAGGTTCTAAACGTGAGTTCTGTGACTGCCGGCCTGTTGCAGGCCGCGGTGGTGATCATGGTCCTCGCGGCGTTCTATGTACCGCTCGGTGACCACATGGCCCGCGTCTACCGGTCCGATCGGGATCTCGTGGTGGAGCGCATGTTCTACCGGCTGGTCCGGGTCGATCCGCGCCGACAGCAGACCTGGGTGGGATACGCCGTTGCGGTCCTCGCCTTCTCGTTGATCAGTGTGCTGGCGCTCTTCGCGTTGCAGCGGCTGCAGGGAGTGCTCCCGTGGGCCGACGGCAAGCCGGGGGTGACGCCGGCGATGGCATTCAACACAGCGGTGTCGTTCGTCACGAACACGAACTGGCAGTCGTACTCGCCCGAGGTGGTGATGAGCAACCTCACCCAGATGGCGGGGCTGACTGTGCAGAACTTCGTCTCGGCGGCAGTCGGTATGGCCGTCGCCGTCGCGCTGATCCGCGGCATCATCTCGCGTGCGACCGGGCAGATCGGGAACTTCTGGGTCGACCTCACACGCGGCACTGTTCGAATCCTGTTGCCGCTGAGTCTGATCATCGCCATCATCTTGGTTCTCCTCGGCGCCGTGCAGTCGTTCCGGACCGGTTTCGACTTCACGACCCTGTCCGGTGATCCCGGCCGCAGCATGGTCGGCCCCTTCGCATCCCAGGAGGCCATCAAGGAACTGGGCACCAACGGCGGCGGAACGCTGTCGGTGAATTCGGCGCATCCGTTCTCCAACCCGACGCCGCTGACCAACGTCATCGAGATCATCGCGCTGTTGCTGATCCCGTTCGCCCTCACCCGCACCTACGGGACGATGGTCGGCGACCGTCGCCAGGGATACACCCTCCTCGGCGTGATGGTGACGATCTGGACCGCGATGCTCGCCGTCGTGTGGACCTTCGAATCCCGCACGGACGGAATGGCTTCGCGTGCGGCAGGAGCGATGATGGAGGGCAAGGAACAACGATTCGGCATCCCCGCGTCGGCGCTGTGGGCGGTGTCGACCACCGGCACGTCCACGGGCGCGGTGAACTCTGCGCACGACAGTTTCTCCGCCGCGGGTGGCGGCGCGCTGATCTGGAACATGCTGCTCGGCGAGGTCGCGCCCGGCGGCGTCGGGGCAGGCCTGTACGGGATCCTCGTCTTGGCCATCATCGCGACCTTCGTCGGCGGACTCCTGGTCGGGCGGACCCCCGAGTTCCTGGGGAAGAAGATCGGTCAGTCGGAGATCACCATGGCCGCCCTCTATGTTCTCGTGATGCCTGCGCTGGTGCTGGTGGGCGTCGCCGTATCGGCGATCCTCGGCTCGACGACCGGTTTCCAGGGCAACAGTGGTGATCCCGGCACCGCCGGTTCCATCCACGGATTCTCCGAGGTCGTGTACGCGTACGCGTCTGCGGCCAACAACAACGGCAGCGCATTCGGCGGCCTCACGGTCACCAGTGACTGGTTCCAGACCTCTCTCGGTCTGGCAATGCTGCTCGGTCGTTTCCTTCCGATCGTCTTCGTTCTCGCTCTGGCAGGGTTGCTTGCCAGGCAGCACGGGCGGGAGTCGGGCACGACGGTTTCGGCGGCATCCGGCTCCGCGGCCCCGGTCCCGGATGCTCGTGCCGGCGGAACGGCCACTGCCGTGCGAACATCCGCCGCCAACCGGGTGGCGACGGTGAGCTCGGCCCTCCCGACGCACGGCATTCTCTTCGGCTCTCTGCTGGTGGGCACCATCCTGCTGGTCGCAGGGCTGACCTTCTTCCCGACCATGGCGTTGGGACCGATCGCAGAGGCGCTCCTATGACCACTCCGACCATCACCGAGCAGCCGGTCCCGACCGCAACCGACGATCCTGCACCAACGCAACTGGTGTCGGCAGGCGCATTCGATGCCCGCTCGCTGCTGACCTCCCTTCCCGAGGCGGTCCGCAAGCTCGCGCCCCGTGACCAGGCTCGTAACCCGGTGATGTTCGTCGTCTACCTCGGCGCGATCATCACGACGATTCTCACGCTGTGGCAGCCGTCGTGGTTCGCCTGGGCGGTCGTCGCCTGGCTGTGGTTCACGGTGCTGTTCGCTGCGCTGGCCGAGGCCGTCGCCGAGGGGCGTGGCCGCGCTCAGGCCGCGAGCCTCCGAAAGGTCAAGCAGGACACCACTGCCCGACGCATCGATGGCTCGGGCGGGACGGAGATCGTTCCCGGCGGCGAGTTGCGGATCGGTGATCGGATCGTGGTCGAGGCCGGTGAGGTGATCGCTGGTGACGGCGACGTGGTCGAGGGGATCGCCACGGTCGACGAGTCGGCGATCACCGGCGAGTCGGCGCCTGTGGTCCGAGAATCCGGCGGTGACCGATGTGCGGTAACGGGTGGGACCACCGTGCTGTCGGACCGGATCGTGGTCCAGATCTCGACCGCGCCCGGTGAATCGTTCGTGGACCGGATGATCGCGCTCGTGGAAGGCGCCGCGCGCAAGAAGACACCCAACGAGATCGCACTGGACATCCTGCTGGCCAGCCTGACGATCATCTTCCTGCTGGCTGTCGTCGCCGTCGGACCGATGCAGATCTACGCCGGCCAGGAACCGGATCCGGTGAAGCTCATCGCGCTGTTGGTCTGTCTCATCCCCACCACCATCGGGGCGTTGCTGTCGTCCATCGGTATCGCCGGTATGGACCGTCTCGTACAGCGCAATGTGCTGGCGATGTCGGGGCGCGCCGTCGAAGCGGCCGGCGACATCGACACGTTGCTGATGGACAAGACCGGGACCATCACGTTCGGCAATCGTCGCGCGACACGGATCATCCCGGCCCCGGGGATCGGCATGGACGAGTTCGCATCTCTTGCATGTCAATCCAGCCTGGCCGACGACACCCCCGAGGGGCGCAGCATCGTCGACTTGTGCAGCAGCGAGTTCGGTGTCGACGTGAGCGTGTTCGATGACCAGGCCGGCCGACACGAGGTCGTACCGTTCACCGCGCAGACCCGGATGAGCGGGATGGATCTCCCCGCTGCCGCGGACGGGACCGGGGTCCGGGCGATTCGGAAGGGTGCGGCCGACGCCGTGCTGCGGTGGGTCCGGGAGACCGGCGGCGCCGCTCCCGCGGAGATCACCGACGAGGTCGACGCCATCGCCTCGGCCGGCGGCACCCCACTCGTGGTGGCCGTCCGGGAGGGGGATGCGTCGGTGTTGCCGATGGGCGTCATCGAACTCTCGGATGTGGTGAAACCGGGTATGTCGGAACGGTTCGCACAGTTGCGCGCGATGGGTATCCGGACCGTCATGGTCACCGGTGACAACCCGCGGACAGCCGCCGCCATCGCGGTCCAGGCCGGTGTGGACGACTACATCGCCGAAGCGACTCCCGAGGACAAACTCGCGCTCATCCGCCAGGAGCAGCAGGGGGGCCGTCTTGTCGCGATGACCGGCGACGGGACCAACGACGCTCCGGCGCTTGCGCAGGCCGACGTCGGACTGGCGATGAACACCGGCACGTCGGCGGCGAAAGAAGCCGGCAACATGGTCGATCTGGACTCCGACCCGACCAAGCTGATCGACGTCGTGGCGATCGGAAAACAGTTGCTGATCACCCGCGGTGCGCTGACCACGTTCTCGTTGGCCAACGATCTGGCCAAGTACTTCGCCATACTGCCCGCACTGTTCTCGGTGATCTACCCGCAGCTCGACGCGCTCAACATCATGGGGCTGCACTCGGCGCAGTCGGCGATCGTGTCCGCGGTGATCTTCAATGCGCTCGTCATCGTCGCGTTGATCCCATTGTCCCTGCGAGGGGTGGGATACCGGCCGGGGTCGGCGCAGCGGCTCTTGGGTCGCAACCTCGCCGTCTACGGCATCGGCGGCGTCATCACACCTTTCGTCGGCATCTGGCTGATCGATCTGGTCGTCCGTTTTCTCCCGGGAATGGGGTAGCTCGAACCATGAAGACAATCCTGGCCGGCCTCGGCCGGCAGTGTGCGGTGGCGATCGCCGTGGTGGCGGCCGCGACGGTGGTTCTCGGGATCGCTTATCCCGCAGCGGTGTGGGTGGTCTCGCGGGTGACCAGCGACTCCGCCGAGGGATCGCAGGTGCGCGATGCACGCGGATGCGACGTCGGGTCGTCGTCGATCGGCATCGACCCGCAGGTGCCGAACGGCCGGCCCGACCCGTATCTGCACGCGAGGACCGTCGGGGCCGAGGGAGAGCCGTTCGCGCCCGGTGATCCCGCCGCGTCCGCGGCGAGCAACCAGGGCCCCAACAGTGAGGCCCTCCGCGATCGGGTCCTCGCGAAGCGGGCGCTGATCGCGGCGCGTGAAGGTGTTGCGCCGACCGCGGTCCCGGCAGACGCGGTCACCGGATCGGGATCGGGGCTCGACCCGCACATCAGCGTCGACTATGCGCGCCTGCAGATTCCTCGACTGGCCAGAGAGAACAGTCGCACACAGGCGCAGGTCGCATCGTTGATCGACGAGCACACCCAGGGGCGCGAGTGGGGCTTTCTCGGTGAGCCCCGGGTCAATGTGCTGGAAGTGAACCTCGCTCTCGGACACACGGCTGCCGATTGTGGCGGCCGCTGACCAGGGGCGGGTCGTTGCGCGCCGGGACACCTCCGGCACATCGGCGCCGATAGACTCGGTGATTATGTCGCCACACGCGGACAGCCGTGGGCGCCTCGAGGTCTTCCTCGGGTGTGCGCCCGGGGTGGGCAAGACCTTCGAGATGCTCGCGCACGCGCGCGGGCTCATCGACGAAGGCGTCGACGTCGTGGTCGCAGTCGTGGAGTCCCACGAACGAGTGGCGACGGCCGCCCTGGTCGAAGGTCTCGAGGTGATCGCTCGAACCGAGGTGGCCTATCGCGGTGCGGTGCTGGACGAGATGGACCTGGACGCCGTACTCGCGCGGCGGCCGCAGGTGGCCCTGGTGGACGAACTCGCCCACACGAACGCACCAGGGTCCCGAAACGGCAAGCGATGGGAAGACATCGAGGTTCTCCGTGATGCCGGGATCGACGTGCTGTCGACGATCAACATCCAGCATCTGGAGAGTCTGAACGACGTCGTCCAACAGATCACCGGTGTCGTGCAGCGGGAGACCGTGCCCGACGAGGTCGTTCGTGCCGCCGATCAGATCGAACTGGTGGACATCGCCCCACAGGCCCTGCGACAACGACTTGCGGCGGGAAAGGTGTACCCGGACGGCCGGATCGAAGGTGCCCTCGCGAACTATTTTCGCCAGGGGAATCTCACCGCGCTGCGTGAACTCGCGTTGCTCTGGCTTGCCGACCAAGTGGATGACAACCTTTCCGACTACCGCGATGCGCACGGCATCACCGAGACATGGGAAGCACGAGAACGGGTCGTGGTGGCGCTGACCGGAGGTCCGGAGTCGGCGACGCTTCTCCGGCGGGCACGGCGGATAGCATCACGTTCGAGCGCGGAACTGGTTGTCGTACACGTCGTTCGTGGTGACGGGTTGGCGGACAGGGGCTCCGTCGATCTCACCGCTCTGACAGAACTCGCGGCCGGATTCAACGCCCGGATACACACCGTCGTCGGCGACGACGTCCCCGCGGTGTTGCTGGAGTTCGCCCGCGGGGTGAACGCCACGCAGCTGGTCATCGGTACCTCTCGCCGGAGTCGGTGGCAGCGAATCCTCGACGAGGGTGTCGGCGCCACCGTGGTCCGCGAGAGCGGACGGATCGACGTGCACATGGTGACCCACGAGGAGACCCGGCAGCGCAATCGCCTCGACATCCGGGACACCCGTTTCCATCGCCCTCTCAGCTGGGTCTTCGCCGTGGTGGTGCCACTCGCGGTGACCGGTCTGCTCTGGTGGTTGGACACCTGGCTCGGTTTCGCCAGCGAGTCGGCCCTCTACTTCGTCGCGGTGCTGGCGGTGTCGATGTTGGGAGGCATCGGACCGGCTGCGCTGTCGGCGATCGTCTCCGGGCTGCTGCTCAACTGGTTCTTCACCGATCCGCGTCTCACCCTCACGATCAGTCAACCCGACAACCTCATCACCATCATCGTGATGCTGGTGATCGCCATCGCCGTTGCGGTACTGGTCGATTCGGCGACCGTCCGACGGGTACAGGCCCAGCGTGCGACACGTGAGGCGGAACTGCTCGCGACGTTCTCGACGGCGGTCCTGGGCGGTGCGGATGTGTCGGTACTGCTCGACCGGGTGCGCGAGACCTACGACCAGATCGCCGTCGCCCTCGTGCGCCGCGATCGCGGAGGCGAGCGACTCGTCGCGAGTGCCGGTGGCGTCGATCTCGCAGATGCCCCGGACACCGTGTGTCCGGTACCTGGCGACGACTACGAGTTACGACTCTGGGGGCCGGCACCCGACGGACGTGACAGACGGGTGCTGGGGGCGGTGGCCACTCAGGCGGCCGGCGTGGTCGAGCGCAAGGGTCTCGAGGCCGAGGCAGCCGAGTCCCGTGCCATCGCCCAGGCCGACGAGTTGCGGCGCGCGCTGCTGGCGGCGGTGAGCCACGATCTGCGGACGCCGTTGGCTGCAGCCAAGGCCGCGGTCTCCAGCCTGCGCAGCACCGACGTGACCTTCAGCGCCGAGGACACGGCCGAACTGCAGGCGACCGTCGAGGAATCCGTCGACCACCTGGCCGCGCTCGTCGGCAACCTTCTCGATTCGTCGCGGCTCGCCGCCGGTGCCGTCCGACCGGATCTGCGGCGCACATATCTCGCCGAGGTCGTACATCGGGCGACCGCGGTCGTCAGTCGGCAGGAACCGGTGGCGCCGACCGTATCGGTGACCCTGGAACAGGGCTGGGCATACACCGACTCGGGACTGTTGGAGCGGGCATTGGCGAATCTGATCGACAACGCGGTGCGGCACAGCGGAATCGCCGAGGTGGCCGTGGATGCGCGACTGACCGCCGACGACCCGCCACGGTGTGTGATCCGTGTGGTCGACCACGGCCCGGGCATCCCACCGGCCGAACGTGAGCGGGTCTTCACCGCCTTCCACCAGTCGGGCGATCAGAACGGCGCCTCGACCGGCGTGGGACTCGGATTGTCGGTGGCCCGCGGCTTCGTCTCCGCGGTCGGCGGCACCCTGGTGGCGACCGAGACGCCCGGCGGCGGCACCACGATGGTGATCACGCTGCCGACCTCGGCGTCCGACGAGTCGGTCGGTGGGGGTGCGATCCGATGAGCGAACCGACCAGGGTGCTCGTCGTCGACGACGAACCCCAACTGATCCGAGCGCTGCGGATCAACCTGAACGCCAGGGGTTTCGACGTCACCACCGTGTCCACCGGCGCCGCCGCGCTGGCCGCGGCTGCCCGGACCGACCCGCATGTGGTGGTCCTGGACCTCGGTCTGCCCGACATCGACGGCTTCACCGTCCTGGAGGGGCTCCGGGGGTGGACGACGGTCCCGGTCATCGTCTTGTCCGCGCGGACGGACGCCTCGGACAAGGTGGCCGCGCTCGACGCCGGCGCCGACGACTACGTCACCAAGCCATTCGGGATGGAGGAGTTCCTGGCCCGCCTGAGGGCTGCGGTGCGCCGTGGCGCGGTGGGCGAGCCGACCGCCGCGGTCCCGGTGGTCGACGCGGACGCCTTCACGGTCGACCTGGCGGCCAAACAGGTGACCCGCGGCGGCGTACCGGTGCACCTCACCCCGACGGAGTGGGGCGTGCTGGAACTGTTGGTGCGCAACGAGGGAAAGCTCGTCGGGCAGCGCGAGATCCTCACCGCCGTCTGGGGGCCGACGTACGTGAACCAGACGAACTACCTGCGCGTGTATCTCGCCGGGCTCCGCCGCAAACTCGAGGACGACCCGGCGGCGCCGGTGCACCTGCTGACCGAAGCCGGGATGGGGTATCGGTTCGTGCGGGGAACCGGATCGGACGGTAATCGGAAGCCCGTGCGGGAAGAAGAGTTGCGAGAAGCGGCAGGGAAGGCGAGTGGTATGCAGATCGACACGTGGTGGCCGAGATTGAGCGCGGAGGCGCGGGCTTGGCTGATCGAGCACAACGGTGAGCCACTGGATGCCGCCGTGCGCACCGAGATCCTCACCGTCACCGACGGTGCGACGGATCCCGCCTGGTGGGCGGGTGACCAGCCCGACGGGTCATCCGAACTCGCCGACGCGGCGGTGGACTGGATCGAGTCCACCGCCAACGCCGAACCCGGCTGATCCTGCTGCTCGATCAGTGGTTCGTCCTCGTCGAGTAGGAGTGCTGCGCTGCGACGAGGCACACCGCGGCTATGCCGACCGACCAGGCCAGGGCCGCCACCGCGGTACCGGTTCCGATCGCGGAGCCGGTGAGCAGTCCGCGAAGTGTCTCCGTGACCGGCGTGAACGGTTGGTACTCGGCGAACTGTCGCAGACCCATCGGCATCGAATCGGCCGGCACGAACGAACTGCCCATGAACGGCAGCAGTGTGAGGAACATCGGTGTGTTGCTGGCGGTCTCGACGCTCTTGGCACGCAGCCCGAGCAGCACCGCCAACCAGATCAGGGCGTAGGCGAACAGTGCGAGCAGACCGATCGTGGCGATCCACTCGACTGCGGAGGCGTGTGGCCGGAAGCCGAGGGCCACCGCGACGCCGAACACGACGGCGAGACTGAGCATCGTCTGGACGAGGCTGCCGATCACATGCCCGGACAACACCGCCGTACGCCCGATGTCCATCGTGCGGAACCGCGCGATGATGCCGGACGTCATGTCCATGGCGACCGTGATGGCGGTGCCCTGGACGGCGGCTGCGATGGTCACCAGCAGGATGCCCGGGACGACGTAGGCGAGATAGGCGGAACGTCCGGTGCCCCCGGTGGCGGTGACCATGTCCGAGCCGAGCTGACCGCCGAAGACGAAGACGAAGAGCAGCAGGAACACGACCGGCATGCCGACGAGTAGCACGGTCATCGAGGGGTAGCGGAGCATTCGGCGGAGGCTTCGGCGGACCATGGTGACCGAGTCCGCGGCCGAATGGACCAGCGGGCGACCGGTCGGGGCCTCCGGCGCGGTGGATGTTGTTGTCATGGCTGCTCTTTCATGGTCGTTGTCGTGCTGGTCGTCGGCGTGTTGGTCGTCGGCGTGGTGGAGTCGGTCAGGGCGAAGAAGACGTCGTCGAGGGTCGGGGCCTGGATGGACAGATCTGCGGGGGTGATGTCGGCACGGTCGAGCCGGTCGAGGATGCGGCGGAGGCCGTCCATCACGTCCGGCACCGGCACTGTCTGTGTCAGCGCATCCACGTCGACGGTCGCGTCGTCGAACAGCCGCGTCGCGGTGACCAGGTCGGCGGAGTCGGCATAGGTCAGTCGGACGGTGCTTCCGCGGACCGACGACTTCAGCTGCGCCGCAGTGCCCTCGGCCACCAGGTGGCCATGGTCGAGGACGGCGATGCGGTCGGCGAGCCGGTCTGCCTCCTCGAGGTACTGAGTGGTGAGGAAGACGGTGACGTCCTCGGCGGCGAGTGCTGCGATCATGTCCCACAAAGTTCGGCGACTACGAGGGTCCAGTCCCGTGGTCGGTTCGTCGAGAAAGATCAGTCTCGGTGTGACCACCAGCGTCATCGCGAGGTCGAGACGCCGGCGCATGCCTCCGGAGTAGGTCGAGACCGGCCGGTCGGCCGCTTCGGTGAGATCGAACCGGTCGAGCAGTTCGGCTGTGCGACTGCGCTGTTCGGATCTGCCGAGGTGGTGCAGCGCGGCGATCAAGAACAGATTCTCGCGACCGGTGAGCAGGTCGTCGAGGGCGGCGAACTGCCCCGTGACACCGATCGCCGAACGGATCGCCCGCCGATCGTCGACCAGGTCGTGGCCGCAGATCCGCACCGCTCCGTCGTCCGGCGACATCAGGGTGGACAGGATGTTGACCGTCGTGGTCTTGCCGGAGCCGTTGGGTCCGAGTAGTGCGAACACCTCCCCGGACTCGACGCGTAGGTCGAGACCGTCGAGGACGACGTTGTCGCCGAATCTCTTCGCCAGGCCCCGCACTTCGATGGCGGGTGTGGAGATCGTGGTGGTCATGGTCGATCCCTCTCGGATCAGGCGCGGTCGGTCGTTGCGCGATGGATGGTGATGGAGCCGGTCGACGTGCGGCCGCGGATCTCTGCCGTCTCGTCGGCGTCCTCGGGCCCGATCGCGTCGACCAGGTCGTTGCGGACGTGGCCGAAAGCCGTTGTCACGTCGAGCCATGCAGCGGTGCCCGATGCGATGCCGATCTCGAGATCACCCAGCGACGTCTCGAGTACCGATGATCCTCGGGTGATCGACCCGACCCGCACGTCACCCATCGCGGTCTTCGCATCGACTGCCCCGCCGGCCGCGCCGATCCGGATGTGTCCGTTGGCAGATCGGATACGCACGTCGCCGTCGGCTGCGCCGATGGTGGTGTCGCCGTTGGAGTTCTTCAGTTCGGCATCGGCCGACACGGTGCCGATGTGGAGCCGGCCGGTGCCGGTCGAGAGGGTCGCACTGCCGTCGACCTCGTCCACCGACACGTCCCCAGCGGGCGTCTTGACGGTCAGGGCGCCGGTGCGACCGAGGGTGATCGATCCCATCGATGTCGAGAGTGAACTGTCGCCGAGGCGGCCGGTGGCCCGGACATCGCCCATCTGCGTGCGAGTGGACACCGATGAGCCACTGGGGATCTCGACCGAGATGTCGACCGACCGGGACTTGCGGGAGAAGTCGAAGACGCCGGTGCGAGGACCGCTGATGGTCAGCCGACCGCTGGTGAGATCCGTTCGCACCTGCGCCGCGGCCTTCACGTCCGAATCGTCGGTGGGATCGGTGGGAGCCACGTCGACGACGGTGTCGGTGCGGTCACTCGCGGTGATGGTGATGTGTCCGACGCCGAGGTCGACGCTGAGCGAGATGGGTTGTGGAGTGGGGAATTCGGGCATGATCTGACTCCTGATCGTGGGTAGGTTTCATCGGCCCACGACGTGCCGTCGCGGACTGGTGATCGGGTGGCGAGGGGGTGGGTTAGCGCACCCAACCGGTCAATCGAGTGGACGAGCGGTGCTCGCGGCGCGTAGAGCTGGTGTCTTCGGCGGTCGGTCGCTGTAGCGCGGCGGCCCCGGCTCGCACGAGCCAGGCGTTGACCGATCGTCCCTCTGCTGCTGCGGCATCCTCGATCGCCGCTTTGAGCTGTTCGGGCAGTCGCAGGTTGATCCGCGCGGCCGGCCCGTCCTCGCCCGTCAACAGGTCAGCCGAGTCGGGGGTGGGGTCGGCCGGCCGGGGTTCGTCGGTTTCCGGCGCGGCGTGCGCAGCCGGCAGGGAGACGACGAACTGCGGCTCGCGACCGCGGAGCCGCACCTCGACCGAACCGGGCGCCAGGTCGCGGGTGATCTCGTCGGCGGCTGCGGACAGCACATCGAGCACGGTCACCCGGATGGCCGACTCGATCGGACCGGTGAGGCGTTCGACGAGCTCTCGCGACTCCGCGCCGCCGACGTCGGCGAGGGCAGCGATCTCGGTGCCGAGGTTGTTCACGTATCTGCTGACGTCCATGGCACCACTGTGGCACACAAGTGGTGCCATGGCAACACCATTCTGGATGATCGTTGGCACATGACAGCCATTCTTTCGCTATCGCCGCAGTTCAAGCGCGTTTGGCGCGGTGGTGCCACATGGGGCGCCGGATGGTGCCATCACGGCATCGTCTGGTTCTGTGGTGGGTCTAGCGGTGTGCCGGTGTCGCCATGAACAGCGAACCAACTCCGCCGACGGCGGGGTCGACCCCGGCCAGCCGGAGTCCGTGCCACGCGGTGACCTGGTTGGCGGTCAGGACCGGTTTGCCGACGGCTCGCTCGAGGCCGGTGAGGGCCGCGACCGTGTGCAGTGCGGTGTCGGGGACGAGGATGGCCTGCGAGGAAGGTGTATCACTGCTGCGCACCATCTCCACCAGGCCGGCGTCGTCCAGGGTGCCGGCGTCGGAGGCGGTCATGATGTCGTGTGCGCGCGAGGCTGCCGTCGACACCCCGGCTCCGGCGAGGAACTCGATGAAACCGGCGGCGACCGGCTCGGGGTAGGTCGCGGCGATCGCGACGGAGTCGATCCCGAGATGGCGACACGCGGCGGCGAAGGCGAGCGAGGTCGACGAGGTCGGGACGCCGGTGTGGGTGGCGAGGTCGGCGACCTGCGCGTGGGCGCCTTCCCAGCCGTACAGGAAGCTGCCGGAGGTGCACGCCCACATCACGACGTCGGGTCGGTGGGCGGCCGCGCGGCGAGCCCCTTCGACGAGGCGATCGCCGGTGCCGACGGCGCGCATCGCGGCGACGGTGTGATCGTCAGACTCGATCTCGGTGATGACCACGGGCAGTCGGACCGCCCCGATCGCCTTCTCCAGTAGCGGGTAGTCGTCCTCGGCCGCGTGGCCCGGGTAGAGCATCGCGATCGTTGCTGCGGTTTCTGTTGTCACCGGTCCACCTCCCAAGTAGATTGTCAACAATCTACCAACCGTATGACATCGATTTGCGAGGAGTGTTCGAGGGAGTGGACGACGTAGCACCGCGATGGCTCTCGGCCGGCGACCTGGTCGCCGGCTACGCGGACGGATCACTGTCGCCGGTCGCGGTGGCGCAGGAGCACCTCGCTGCCATCGCCGACGACGATCCGGCGATCAATTCGTACTGCCTGGTCGACGAGGAGTCGGCGACCGCTGCTGCGCGGGAGTCGGAGCAACGGTATGCCGCCGGGGTGCCCCTCGGGCCGCTCGATGGGGTGCCGGTCAGCGTCAAGGACCTGCTCCTCACCCGGGGCTGGCCGACGTTGCGCGGGTCCGAACTCATCGCGCCGACGGATGACGAATGGGCTGTCGATGCCCCGGCGGTGGCACGCCTGCGTGAAGCCGGGGCGGTGCTGCTCGGCAAGGTGACGACACCGGAATTCGGTTGGAAGGGTGTCACCGACAGTCTTCGGTGTGGCGTCACCCGCAACCCGTGGAACACCGACCGCACCGCCGGAGGGTCGTCGGGTGGTAGCGCGGCCGCAGTCGCCGCGGGCCTCAGCACGCTGTCGATCGGCACCGACGGCGGTGGCTCCGTACGTATCCCGGCCGGTTTCTGCGGCATCGTCGGGCTCAAGCCGACCTTCGGTCGGGTCCCGCTCTACCCGGCGAGCCCGTTCGGCACGCTCGCACACGTCGGTCCGATGACCCGAACCGTCGACGACTGCGCCGCACTGCTCGACGTCGTGAGCGGCTTCGACTCCCGCGACTGGTGGGCGATGCCGACCCCGACCGAATCCGCACGTGATGGACTCGGCGATCGGCGGGATCTCACGGGTGTGCGCATCGCCTACAGTCCGGATCTCGGGTTCGGCTCGAATTCTGCACGGGTGCAGTCGAACACCGATGCGGTGGTCGAAACGTTGCGTGCGATGGGGGCGACTGTGACACCGGTCGACCTCGGTTGGGAGGACCCCGCCTGGGCATACCACGTCCTGTGGTTCAGCGGGGCCCAGGCGGTGGTCGGGGCCTTCGGGCCGGGTGCCTCGGCGAAGATCGACCCGGGGTTGTCCGCAGCTCTGCAGCGGCACGGCGGGTTCACTGCTGCCGACTACCTCGACGCCACCGCGGTGCGGATGGATCTCGGCCGTCAGATGGGCCGACTCCACGAGGATCACGACGTACTGCTCACGCCGACGCTGCCGTCGGTCGCCTTCGAGGCCGGAGTAGACGTGCCTGTCGGCAGCGAGAGCGCCGACTGGACGTCGTGGACCCCCTACAGCTATCCGTTCAACCTCACCGGTCAGCCGGCGGTCACGGTGCCCAGCGGATTCGACGCAGACGGCGTCGGCGGGCGCCTGCCGACCGGTGTCCAGTTCGTCGGCGCGCGCCACCAGGATCACACGGTTCTACGGGTTGCCGCCGCATTCGAGGCGGCAATCGGCGGATTCGCGAACCTGAACACCATCGCCAGAAGCGAGAGGACGGCATGACCGACCGTTTCATCACCGTGTCCCTGGAGAGGCGTGGGGTCACCGCCGTGGCGCGTCTCCTCGACGACGAGGCGCCGCGGACCGCGGCAGCGGTCTGGGACGCATTACCGCTGGGTGGACAGGTCTTTCACGGAAAGTTCGCGCGCAATGAGATCTACACGCTCCTGCCCGCATTCGCGCCGACCGAGCCCGGGCCGGAGAACACGACGATCACGCCGATCCCTGGTGACCTGTGCTACTTCACCTTCGACGGGGTGCTCACCAATCCGGCGTACGGATACGAGGTCGGCTCGGCACCTGGTGAGCACCAGCTCCTGATCGACCTGGCAGTCTTCTACGGACGCAACAACCTGCTGGTCAACGGCGACGTCGGCTGGGTGCCGGGCAACGTTTTCGGCACCATCGTCGAAGGTCTGACCGAATTCGCGGCCGCGTGCAACGACATCTGGATGGGTGGTGCGCGCGGCGAAACGCTGTCCTATGCGCGCGCATGAGAGTAGAACTGAGGTAATGACCATGGCGACTCGATCGGCCGCACCAGGGGGGCGAAAGCGGATTCTCACCCCCTTGGTCCAGGAGTCCACACCGGCGATCATCGCGCGAAAACTGCACGATGCGATCGCAACCGGACAGTTCCCGCCGGGCGCGCAACTCACCGAATCGGGACTCGCCGCCGATCTCGGTGTGAGTCGTGGGCCGCTGCGCGAGGCCATGCAGCGGTTGACGGCAGAAGGACTGCTGGTCAGCCACCGTAACCGTGGTCTTTTCGTCGTCTCGATGGACGACGACGACATCCGTGACATGTACGTGGCGCGCACCGCCGTCGAGCGCGCGGCTGTGGCACAGGTAATCTCGCATGGCGACCCGGATGCGATCGCCGACCTCAACGACGCGGTCGTACGGATGCGCACGCACGTCGACGACCCGAACGGGGTCGACATGGCCGAGGCGGACATGAGATTTCACCAGACTCTGGTCGATCACGCCCAGAGCCAGCGCCTTTCGCGTCTCCACGAGACAATCCTCGTCGAGACCCGGATGTGCCTGCGGGCGATGCGGGGGACGTATTCCTCGGGAAAGGATCGAATAGACGAACACCAGGCATTGGTGGACGCGATCGCCGCAGGGGCGGCGACTGCGGCCGACGAACTGATGATCGATCACATGAACGACGGCCTGAACCGGCTGGTCGCGGATGACTCCGACGACCCTGGTGTCAAGTCGGCGGGGTGATCACACGGCACAGACGACCGCCGTTTCGATCCGGTTTCCGCCGATGTGAGCTGAGCGACAACGCAATTGGCCACACTTCCCCAGGAAGGTAGGAGATGACTGAAGCATCATCCTCACCGGCGACCTTCGAGGAGCTCGCCCCCGACCCCGAATCACCCGAAGGAAAAGCGCTACTGCGCAAGGCGATCGGAGCATCGGCCATCGGCAACGCGACCGAATGGTACGACTACGGCGTCTATGCGGCGACCACCACCTATCTCACCCAGGCGTTCTTCCCGGGCGATCTCGGCACGATCGGCACCATGCTGGGCTTCGCGATCTCGTTTGTCCTGCGGCCATTGGGCGGCATGATCTGGGGTCCGATCGGCGACCGCATCGGACGCAAATCTGTTCTCGCCATGACCATCCTGCTGATCTCCGGCGCGACTGCGCTCATCGGCGTGCTGCCCACCCACGCGGTGGCGGGGGTCTGGGCGCCGATTCTGCTGATCCTGCTGCGGGTGATCCAGGGCTTCTCCACCGGCGGTGAGTACGGCGGCGCCGCCACCTTCATGGCCGAGTACGCGCCGGACAAGAAGCGAGGCAAGTTCGGCTCGTTCCTGGAATTCGGCACGCTCGCCGGATTCAGCGCCGGAACCGCGATCGTCCTCCTCTTCGAGCTGCTGCTCACCGACGAGCAGATGCAGACCTGGGGTTGGCGCATCCCGTTCCTGATCGCGCTGCCACTGGGCCTGATCGGCCTCTACCTGCGATCGCAGATGGAGGACACCCCGGTCTTCCAGGAGCTGGAGCAGGACAACGAGATCAAGGGCACGGCGTTCACGCGGTTCAAGGATCTGCTGACCAACTACTGGCGTCCGATCCTGATCATGTTCGGCATGGTCATCGCGCTCAACGTGGCCAACTACACCTTGCTGGCCTATCAGCCGACATATCTCAAGAGCACGATCGGTCTGTCCGACTCCTCAGGATCGACGGTCGTGCTGATCGGCCAGTTGGTGATGATGGCGATGATCCCGTTCTTCGGTCGATGGTCGGATTCGACCGGCCGAAAACCGATGTGGTGGGGCTCGCTGATCGGACTGTTCGTCCTCGCGTTGCCGCTGTACTGGTTGATGGGCCAGGGGTTCACCTGGGCGATAGTCGGGTTCGTCATCCTGGGATTGCTGTACATCCCGCAGTTGGCGACCATCTCGGCGACCTTCCCGGCGATGTTCCCGACCCAAGTCCGCTACGCGGGGTTCGCGATCTCCTACAACGTGGCGACCGCGGCGTTCGGTGGTACTGCTCCACTGGTCAACGATGCGGTGGTGGAGAACACCGGGTGGAACCTGTTCCCGGCCATCTACATGATGGGCGCATGTGCGATCGGCATGGCCGCCCTCGTCTTCCTGAAGGAGACCGCGGGTTGTTCGATCCGCGGAACCGAGATCCCCAGCCTGGAGCGGGATCTGGCGGAAGCGGGGAGCAGCAAGAAGTAACGCACGTCCGCGACACGATCGGTGGCCGCCTCGCCTTCGGGAGGGGTGGCCACCGTCGTATCTCGAGTCAGCTCAACAGGCGGAGTGCGCTGAGCGCGTAGGTGCGGGCGGCCACGGCCAGGTCGGCGACGTCGATGGACTCGTCGGGTTGATGCGCCTGGGAGTGGATGTCGCCAGGACCCAGCACGATGCTCGGGATGCCGAGGTCGCGGCTGACGAAGCCGCCGTCGCAGGCGGCGCTCCAGCCGCCGACGGAGGTCGGTACGCCGGCATCGGTGACCGCGTCGACCGCCGTGGTCACCAGGCGGTGGTCGGCAGGGGTCGCGAATCCGGGCATCTCCATCGTGACCCGGACATCCACGGTGATGCCGTCGGTGTCGATCCGTGCGGCGCGGATGGCCGACCGCAGGACCTCGGCGATACGGTGCACGTCTTCGTCCGGCATCAGCCGGCGGTCGACCCCGAGCGAACAGGTGGGCGCGACCACCGAGATGCCCTGCCCACCTGCGATGGTGCCGACATTCCAGGTTCCCGCCCCGAGCAGGTCGTCGAGATGCTCGTCCAGTGCGCGCTGATCGGCGCGGATCAGCTCGATCACCGATGCCGCCGCCTCGATGGCGCTCCGGCCGTCCTTGGGACGACCGGAATGGGCTGCGCGGCCGGTGATGTCGATCTCGAGGTAAGAGGCGCCGCGGCAGCCGCGGACGACCTGCATGTCGGTCGGCTCGGCGACGATGCAGCCGGCGAACTCGTGACGTGACGGGCGACCGACGAAGTCGCGCACCCCGATGCCGTGCTCTTCCTCGTCGACCGTGCACACGAGTTGCACCGGTCCGCTCACGGCGGCATGACCGTCCGCGATGGCTCGCGCGATCGCCTTCATCGCACCGACGGCGGCGGCGAGGCCGCCCTTCATGTCGGTGGTCCCGCGACCGATCAGCAGATCACCGTCTCGCCGCACCCGGTACGGATCGCCGGTCCAGTTCGGTCCGGCCGGCACCACGTCGGAGTGCCCGAGGATCATCAGTCCGGGACCGTCGCCGCCGGCCAGCGTCGCGGTCAGATTGGGCCGACCCGGTGCGACCTCGGTGATCTCGACATCGAATCCAGCCTCCCGACACGCCTTCTCGAGCACGGCCACGGCAGCGGACTCGGTGCCGCCGGGATTCTCGCTCGGTGCCTGGACCAGCGCGGTGGTCAGCTCGACGACGGCGTCGTCGTCGATCGCCGACAGCACCCGGGACTCGATGTCACCCGCAACACTCACGTCGGTCACGGTATCGGCGCCGAGCCACAGGTGCCACTCACCCCGCCTCGCGGGCCATCGTCTCGAGTGTGCCGGTCAGTCGTCGGATGCCCTCGTCGATGCGTGCCGGCGTGCTGGACGCGAAGCACAGGCGCATGGCGTTGCGGAACCGCCCGCCCGGTGACAGTGCCGGACCCGGGATGAACGCCACGCCGTCGGCGAGAGCGCGCTCGAACAGCTCACGGGTGTCGATCTCCGCGAACTCGCCCTGCAGGGTGACCCACAGGAAGAACCCGCCCTCGGGATCGGTGGTCGTGACGCGATCGCCCAGATGGGTGCGGATCGACTCGACCATCGCGTCCTTGCGCTCGCGGTAGAGCGTGCGCAGGCCGGCCAGGTGGTCCTCGAGTCCGCCGCGGGCGATGTACTCGGCGACGATGTGCTGGTTCGGCACGTTGGTGCAGGTGTCCATGGCCTGCTTGCCGTTGATGAGCAGCTGCCGCAACGCCGGGTCGGCGTCGACCCATCCGACGCGCCAGCCGGGCGCGAGGATCTTCGAGAACGTCCGCACCGAGAACAGCAGCGGGTCCTGTGGGCTGAGGGTCTGGAAGGTCGGGATGTCGGTGCCGGCGAACCGCAACAGGCCGTACGGGTCGTCGTCGATGATGACCGAACCCCACTTGTGGGCCAGACGCAGGAGCTCGCGGCGGCGTTCCTCCGACATCGTCACACCGGACGGGTTCTGGAACGTGGGGATGGTGTAGATCGCCTTGGGCGTCTTGTGGGTGTGCGAGACGAGATCCTCGAGCTGGTCGACCAGCATCCCGTCCTCGTCCGTCGGGATCTCGAGGAGCTGCGCACCGTAGGACAACGCTGTCGCACTGCCGTTGGTGTAGGTCGGCGACTCCACGACCACCAGGTCGCCGGGGTCGACGAACAGCTTGCACGCCAGATCGAGTCCCTGCATCCCACCGGTGGTGATGACGAGCCGTTCGTGGCTCGACGGGTCCGGGGTGGTCGCGAGATAGTCGACGAGCAGCTGCAGCAGCCGCGGTTCACCCTCGGTGGCGCCGTAGGTGAACGACGAGTTGTCGAGGATCTCGCCGGCGATCTGGCGGAACTCCTCGGCGGGAACCGCCTCGTCGGCAGGGGAGCCCATCGCGAACCGCACGATGTCGTGGGACTGCGAGGCGAGCAGGGACGTCGACGAATCGATGAGCGATCCGACCAGGTCCTTGGCGCGCCCGGCCAACGGGAACGTCTGGGTGGCACGACGGACGTCGTGCAGCGATGTGGTCGCCTCGTTGTCGGTGGTGGCGGTCATGGTGGTCACCTCACTTCTGGATCAGTTCTCGGGGAAAGCTCGTGAACGTCTCGACGCCGGTCGGACTGACCCGCACTGACTCCGAGAGTTCGAAACCGTAGTTGTCCATCCACATTCCGCACACGATGTGGAAGGTCATGTTGGTCTCCAGGATCGTCTCGTCCTCGGACCGGATGCTGATCGTCCGTTCACCCCAGTCGGGCGGATAACCGATACCGATCGAATAGCCCAGGCGCGAGGGCTTCTCGAGCCCGTACTTCGCCAGCGTCCAGTTCCACGTCGACGCCAGCTCTCGGGAGGCGACGCCCGGCCGGATGGCATCGAGGACGTTGTTCAGTCCCTCGGAGGTGGCCTTCGCCACGTAGTCGAGGTCCTTGGACGGTTTCCCGAGTGCAACGGTGCGCGCGAGCGGGCAGTGGTATCGGTTGTGCGCGCCGGTCAATTCGACGACGACCGCCTCGTTCTCCACGAAGGTCCCCTGATGCCAGGTGAGGTGCGGCGTGTCGGCGGCGGCGCCGGTCGGCATCATCGGCACGATCGCCGGGTAGTCACCGCCGAACTCCTCGGTCCCGGTGATCTGCGCCTGCGAGATGGCAGCTGCCGCATCGCATTGACGCACACCGACATCGATGGTGTCGATGGCCGCCCGCATCGCCTCCGAACAGACCATCCCGGCTTGCCGCATCAACTGGATCTCTGCGTCGGACTTCACCGAGCGGACCCAGTTCACCAACTCGAAGTTGTCGACCAGCTTCCACTCCGGGATCGCGTTGTACAGCGCGCGGTATGCCTTGGGGGAGAAGAAGTGCGAGTCCATCTCCAGCCCGACCGACCCCGCCCGGGAGGCCGGGGCGATCTGGTGCCGCTGTCGCAGGGCCCACGCCACCCAGTCGAAGGGGTGGACGTGCGGACGGTGCACATAGCTCTCCGGGTACCCGACGATCTGGTCGTCGCCCAACCAGGTGGTCCGGTGTGCGCCATGAGCATCCATCTCCCTGGCGAAGAAGATCATCTCGCCCTCGATGGGGACGAAGAGCATCTGCGGGGTGTAGAACGACCACGCGTTGTAGCCGATCAGGTAGAAGATGTTCGCGGGGTCGGTGACGATGATCGCCGAGAGCCCCTGGCGGTCCATGAGTTCACGGACGCGCGCCAGTCGCGATTCGTACTCGCTGTCGGTGAACAGCTGGGCTCCGAGGTACAACCGCTGCCTCCTCTGGGGCTGAAGAAGTGATACGTGTCGATTGTCGCCGAGATCGGCCGGTACGTCAGCGCTTGCGGACGGGGACCGCCAGGTACTTCACATCGAGGAACTCTTCGATGCCCAGGCGACCGCCCTCTCGGCCCAGACCGGACTCCTTGATCCCGCCGAACGGGGCGGCCGGGTTGGAGACGAGTCCGGTGTTGACGCCGACCATGCCGACCTCGAGGTGTGCCGACAGGTACTCGACGCGATCGACGTCGGAACTGAAGAGGTAGCCGACGAGACCCCACGGGGTGTCGTTGGCCAACGCGAGCACGGCGTCGTCGGCGTCTGCACCGTCGCCGTCGAACGGGACGATCGCGGCGACCGGGCCGAAGATCTCCGTGGACATCAGATCGGACCCGGGCGCGACGTCGGTGAGCACCGTCGGCTGGTAGAAGTGGCCCGGACCTTCCGGACGCGTTCCGCCGCAACTGATCTGCGCGCCACGTTCGACCGCGTCGGTCACCAGTCGGTCGACCTTGTCGACAGCCTTGGTCTCGACCAGCGGGCCGACCTGCACCCCGTCGGCGGCGCCGTCGCCGACGGTCAGCGCCCTCATCCGGGCGGCGAGCTTCTCGCTGAACTCTGCGGCCACCGACCGATGGACGAAGAAGCGATTGGCCGCAGTGCAGGCCTGGCCGATGTTGCGCATCTTGGCGACCATCGCGCCGTCGACCGCGCGGTCGATGTCGGCGTCGGCGCAGACGATGAACGGTGCGTTGCCGCCGAGCTCCATCGACGTGCGCATCACCGACCCGGCGGCCTGGCGCAGGAGCAGCTTCCCGACCTCGGTGGACCCGGTGAAGCTCACCTTGCGGGCCTTGCCGCTCTCCATCCACTCTCCGACCACGGCACCGGGATCGGTCGTGGTGACGACGTTCAGGACGCCGTCGGGCAGACCGGCCTCGCGCAGGATGTCGGCGAGCAGCAGCGAGGTCAACGGTGTCAGTTCGGCCGGCTTGAAGACCATCGTGCACCCGGCCGCCACCGCGGGGCCGATCTTGCGGGTGCCCATGGCGAGCGGGAAGTTCCACGGGGTGATCAGGATGCACGGTCCGACCGGCTGCTTGGTGACGATGATGCGGTTGGCGCCGTCGCCGGTGGTGGTGTGATCGCCGCCGATGCGGACGGCCTCCTCGGCGAACCAGCGGAAGAACTCCGCTCCGTAGGCGACCTCGCCCTTCGCCTCCGCGAGGGGCTTCCCCATCTCGGCCGTCATCACCGAGGCGATCTCGTCGACCCGCGACATGATCAGTTGGTGTGCGCGATAGAGGATCTCGCTCCGCGACCGGGGGGATGTGGCGGCCCATGCGGTCTGATGGTCGACCGCGGTCTGCAGCGCGACGCGGGCATCGTCGGCACCGGCGTCGGCGACCTGGGCGAGTATCTCACCGGTGGCGGGGTTCTCGACGTCGAACCGCGCCCCCGACAGCGCCGGCACCCAGGCACCGTCGATGTAGAGGTCGGGGTTGATGCGCGCGATGGTCTCGGCAGCGGGTCCGGGGTGCACGGCGGTCATCGGAGGGCTCCTCTCGGGGAAGGTGGTGTCGGGGTGGTGTCGTCGTCGGAGGTGGTCGTGGTGCCCGTGTCGGTGTCGGTGCCGGACCCTCGGGCGTCGGCGGCGCCGTCGGGCGGTCGCGCCGACGAGGTGCCGGCGGTGAGCAACTCCGCAAGATGGAGCCCGGCCGCGTCGATGGCCGCATCGGTGGCACTGAGGTGGTCGACCGACATCGCGCAGCTGAATCCGTCGGTGAGCACCGGGCGGTCGCCGCCGGACCGCAGAGCGGGTGCCAGTGACTGCTCTGCGACCCCGACACTGACGTCGTAGTGGCCGCGTTCGAAGCCGAAGTTGCCCGCCACACCGCAACATCCCTGCGCCGCATGGACGGTCACGCCCATCCGCTCGAGCGCGACCCGACCGGTGGTCGGCCCGAAGACCGCGTACTCGTGACAATGCGTCTGGAGGGTGACGGACTCGGGCAGGCCGGTCGGTTGCCAACCGGCGTCGAGCAGCCGTGGCAGGTACGCGGCGAAGCTGGTGATCCGGCGGGCGACCCGGCGCGCGGCGGGACTGTCGACGAGTTCGGGTAGATCCTTGTGGAGCGCTGCCGCGCAACTCGGTTCGGCGACGACGATCGGTCGGTCGGTGCCGTCGTCGAGCGCCTCGGCGGTACGGGAGAGCACCTTGCGGGCGTGTTTGAGCTGACCGGTGGAGATCCACGTGAGTCCGCAGCAGTTGTCGGCGCTACAGCCCACCTGGTCCCCGGTCGCGCCGAGGACCTGCGCGGCAGCGGCCGCGACATGAGGACGGAATGCCTTGGTGAACGAGTCGACGAACAACACGACATCCGACCCGGCCGAGACCGGGGACAGTGAGCCCATTCCGGCGCGACGGTCCTTGCGACGGGCGAAACTCGGCATCGTGCGGCGTGCGTCGAGTCCGCCCGCGCGGGCGGCAATGCCGGCGACCGACGACCGGAGCGCCCGGTTGATGACCGGCGCGAGAACGCCCGCGGCCCCGAGCCACGCCGGCATCCAGCCCAGCGAGTAATGCGACATGGGACGTTTGCGACCGCGATAGTGCTGATGCAGGAACTCGGACTTGTAGGTGGCCATGTCCACGCCGGTCGGACAGTCGGTCGAACACGCCTTGCACGACAGGCAGAGGTCGAGCGCCTCGCGTACGTCGTCGGACCGCCATCCGGTGCGGACGTCGGGAGCGGTGCGGACCATCTCCTGCAGTACCCGGGCCCGGCCGCGGGTGGAGTCCTTCTCGTCGCGGGTGGCCCGGTAGCTCGGGCACATCACCCCGCCGGAGGTGGAGCGACACCGGCCGACGCCGATGCAGCCCTGGACGGCGTGGACGAACGGGTCGAGCCCGGCCGCCTCGCTGCCCTGCCCCTCGTCGACGTGACCGAGCAGGGTCAGGGTCGGCCAGCGTCGTTCGGGCACACCCGCCAGCGCGAGATCGTCGGTGATCGGTGCGGGATCGACGATGCTGCCGGGGTTGAGCACACCCGTCGGGTCCCAGATCTTCTTGAACTCGGCGAAGGTCGCCAACATCGTGCGGGTGTACATGATCGGCAGCAGCGCCGAGCGGGCCCGCCCGTCGCCGTGCTCACCGGACAGCGACCCACCATGTGCGACCACCAGTTCGGCTGCGGCCGTGCAGAATCGGTCCATCACGTCGCGACCCTCGGCGGTGCGGAGATCGAACGTGATGCGCACGTGCATGCAGCCGGCACCGAAGTGTCCGTACATCACGCCGGTCAGCTCGAAACGTGCGAGCAGGGCCTCGAACTCCTCGAGGTAGCCGGCCAGGCGGTCGGGAGCGACCGCGGCGTCCTCCCAGCCCGGCCACGACTCGTATCCCGCACCGACCGAGTCGTCGTCGGGGTCGAGCAGCCGTGACGAGAGTCCCGCGCCGTCCTCGCGGACACGCCAGAGCGTCGCGCGGCGGGCCGGATCGGTGACCACCGTGGCATCGATCATGCGACCAGCGGCGCGCAACTCGTCGAGCAGTCGGGATGCGACGGCGGGGACATCGTCGACCGACGCGGCACCGGTGCTGTGTTCGTCGACATCGATGAACAGCCATGCCGCGCAGGGGTCGTCGGGACCGCCGTCGGGTAGGCCCGCGACCGCGTCGCGGCCGCGACGGGCAGCCATCGTCGACACGATGCTGCGGTCGATGCCCTCGACCGCAGACGGGCGGAAAGGGAGGATCGTCGGGACGTCACGGGCGGCGTCGGCGACTGATCGGTACCCGACGCAGAGCAGCATCTGGGCGCCCGACACCGGGACCAGCCGCACCTTCGCGGAGACCACGATCGCGCAGGTGCCCTCGCTGCCGACCAGGGCGCGAGCGACGTCGAACCCGTTCTCGGGCAGTAGTTTCGCCAGGTGATATCCCGACACCTGTCGGGGGATGGTCTCCAGTTCGGTGCGCAGTCCCGCGAGGTTGCGCGCGGTGAGATCGGTCAGCGACGCGGTGAGCTCGGCAGCTCGTGCGGTGGCGTCGGCGTCGTCGGGATCGGTGGCCCGCAGACCTTCTCGCGTGGCCGTGAGCAGCAACCCCTCGGCGGTGACCAGGTGTAGTTCTTCGACGTGGTCGGAGGTGCGGCCGTACCGCACGGAGTGATTACCGCAGGCGTCGTTGCCGATCGCGCCCCCGAGGCTGGCCCGTGACGCCGACGACGGATCGGGGGCGAAGCTGAGCCGCCCGTCGGTGGCCTCCCGTGCGCGTGCGGCGAGGGTGGTGAGCACGATCCCGGCACCGGCGACGGCGGTCTGCGCCTCGTCGTCGATCTCGACGACCTCGTCGAGGTGGCGCGAGAGGTCGATCACCACTCCCTCGCCGATCGCGTTGCCGCCCATCGACGTACCACCACCGCGCGCGGTGACGGTCACGCCGGCGGTGGCGCACCACGCCACAGTGCGAGCGACATCGGATGCTGATCGCGGGAAGACCACCGCCAGTGGCCGGACCCGGTAGTTCGATGCGTCGTAGGAGTACTCGGAACGTCGACGTGACGAGGTGTCGACGTCGATACCGAGGGCCGAGAGGTCGGAGAGAGGTGGTGACGTGGTGGTCATGCCCCACCGAGCGCGACGTCGAGCGCCGCGGCGAAACGGTGGAGGCCGAGTCGGATCTCGTCTTCGGTGACCACGAGCGCCGGGATCAGGCGCACCACGTTGCCGCCGGGGCCACAGGTGAGGGTCAGCAGTCCTTGACCGGTGGTGGCCTGCTGGACTGCGATCGCGGCGGCCGAGTCCGGCACGGTGGCGCCGGATGCGTCGGTGGTGACGAACTCGATGCCGGCCATGAGTCCGATGCCACGGACGTCGCCGATGCGTGGGAACCGGGGAGCGATCTCACGCAGACCGGCCAGCATCTGCTCACCGCGCACGCGTGCGTTCTCCACCAGTCCCTCGTCCTCGATGACGGCGATGGTCTCGACCGCTGCGGCCGCCGCCACGGCGTTGCCGCCGTAGGTGCCGCCCTGCGAACCCGGCCAGGCCTTGCTCATCAGCTCGGTCGGGGCGGCGATCGCGGAGATCGGGAACCCGGACGCGAGTCCCTTTGCGGTGATGATGATGTCGGGGACCACACCGTCGGCGTGCTGGTGACCCCAGAACTTGCCGGTGCGGCCGAACCCGGCCTGCACCTCGTCGACGATGAAGACGATCCCGTGGCGGGTGGCCCGCTCGCGCAGACCGGCCAGGAAGCGCGGCGGGGTGGGGAGGTAGCCGCCGTCGCCGAGCACGGGTTCGATCAGGAACGCCGCGGTGTCGTTCGGCGCCACCCGCGAGGTGAGCAGGTAGTCGAGCTCGCGCAGTGCGAAGTCGACCGCGGTGTCGGTGTCCCAGCCATAGCGGAACGCATACGGGAATGGCGCCATGTGGACGCCGCTCATCAGCGGCGAGAAGCCGGCCGAGAACTTGGTGCCCGCGGTGGTGAGGCTGGCCGCCGCGACGGTGCGACCGTGGAAGCCGCCCTGGAAGACGATGATGTTGGGTCGGCCGGTGGCCATGCGGGCGAGACGGATCGAGGCCTCGACGGCCTCGGAACCGGAGTTGGCGTAGAAGACGGAGTCGAGTCCCGGGGGCAGTACCCGCCCGAGCTTCTCGGTGAGCTCCAGCAGGGGCTGGTGCATGACGGTGGTGTATTGCGCGTGGATCACCTTGGCGCACTGGGCCTGTGCGGCGGCGACGACCCGCGGATGGCAGTGACCGGTGCTGGTCACGCCGATGCCGGTGGTGAAGTCGAGATAGTCGTTCCCGTCGGTTCCGCGAATCCACGAACCTTGGGCGTGGTCGACCACAACGGGGGTCGCCTGCTTGAGGATCGGGCTGAGGTGGGCGGTGGGCACGGCGGTCTCGGCGGTCGTCGTCATGGGTACACCGTGACGCTACTTTGTCGGATTGTCAACAATGTGACATCGAGGCAGGTCAGCGTCCTGTTTCGGTGTCCAGTTCGGCGAGAGTGGTGCTCAGTTTCTGCAGTGCGTCGACGGTCCGGCGCCACTCCTCGGGATCGAGGCGCTCGGCGAGCGCCTGCGCGGCCAGGCGGTGTGCGGGGTTGATGCGGTCGAGGGCGTCGTACCCGGCCGACGTCGGGGCCACGAGCTTGGCGCGACGATGGGCCGGGTTGTCGCGGTATTCGGCGAGCCCGTCGGCGACCAGGAGGTCGGCGGTGCGCTGCACGCTCTGCCGGGTGATGCCCATGATCCGCGCGATCTCGGAGACCGAGGCAGGCTCTCGGAGGACGGCGCCCAGCACCTGCCACCGGGTGGCGGTCAGCCCCGCGCTCGCCGCGAGCTCTTCGGCGAGCGCGAGGAATTGTCCGTTCAAGCGGAACACCGTGAGCGCCGAGTCGCTCAGGAGTCGCTGGGTGGGGTTCGCCGTCATGCGGTCGCGGGACTTTCGGCGGCAGACCCGCCGTCCTGCTGGGCGACGAGGGTGTAGAAGCCGCTCGGATCCTGCTTGCCGTAGAGCAGATACCAGGCGTCCAGTACTTCCGGCGGGTAGACGTCGAGTGCGGCGAAGACCTCGCGCGCGAAGTCGACCGGTGCGACCGCGGCCGCCGTGATCACGTTGCGATCGGTGATCGCCGGCACGTCGACGTAGTTGTCGGCTCCGGCATATCCGGTGTGGCTCAGCTGTTCCGGTGCATTGCTGGTGTGACGGCGATCGTCGAGAAGGCCGGCGTTCGCCAATCCGATGGTGGCGCCGCAGATTCCGGCCACCGGGAC
The DNA here is from genome assembly GCF_000334455.1 of Gordonia soli NBRC 108243. GTDB lineage: Bacteria > Actinomycetota > Actinomycetes > Mycobacteriales > Mycobacteriaceae > Gordonia > Gordonia soli. Next base: position 3,558 of record NZ_BANX01000007.1, on the reverse strand, counting down.
TCCGGCGGACACCCAGCGCCGGGCGGCATCGATGAACTCCGAGTTCCCGTCCCCGCCCCAGGTGAACGCGCCCGGGAGGACGAGCATCGCGCTGTCCGCGGGGGAGATGTCGGTCAGGGCGGCGTCGGGGGTGACCCGGAGACCGCCGACGGTGGTGGCCGGTTGTCCGTCGGCGGAGACCGTCACGATGCGGATCGACCCCGGATCGCGCTGGAACTCGGGATTGTTGATCCCGGCGGCCACATATCCGTACTCCCAGTCGGCGAGCGTGTCGTAGAGGGCGAGATGGACGGTGCGCATGATGACTCCTCCGATCGAGTACGTGCCGATATGACAGAAGACTGTCATAAATGACAGCACGCTGTCAAGAGTTCGCTGCGCGGTGAGCTCGGATCCGATCGTCGACGAGCGCGAGGAATCGGTCGACCGCGGCGATCTCGTCGTCGTCGAAATCGTCGAGCGACCGGCGGGTGTCGGCGATCAGCGATCCGAAGAACGACTCGCCCAGCCGATGCGCATCGTCGGTGACCGAGAGCAGGACCCGCCGACGGTCGGTGACATCGCGCCCGCGCCGGACGAGCCCGGCGCGTTCGAGGCGGTCGACCAGGGCCGTCGTGGTGGCCGAGTTCAGATCGCCCAGTTCGCCGGCCAGGACACCGGGGGTCGCCGGACGGCCCGCCCGGGCGAGGTCGAGGAGAGCGATGAGTGCGCGGACGTCGGTGGTGTGGAGTCCGTGTGCGGCCGCGAACTCCGAGCCGAGCAGGTCCAGTTCGACGGTCAGGGCGCGGAGGCGATGGATGAGCGCGAGTCGTCGGTCGTCGGTCACCGGGCCAGGCTAGCAATCATCTCGATCGACAAGTATATCGATGATCGAGTAATCTATGCGGCATGCCCACGATCCGGGAGTTCATCTCGTCCGAAGCGGGTGCGCGGTTCTTCGGTGTGTACGACCGCTTGCTCGATCGGTGGCCGGCCGACCGCGAGGTCCGCGACATCGAGACGGCTTTCGGGACCACGCGGGTCACCTCCGTCGGGCCGCAGGGCGCGGCACCGCTGGTGTTCCTGCCCGGGGGTGGGGCGTCGGCGATGGGGTGGACCGAGGTCGCACGACGCCTCGGTGCCGACCGTCGGGTGATCGCGGTCGATCTGATCGGCGACATCGGGCGCAGTGTCCCGGGCGCGTCCCCGCCGCGGACGCCGGCCGACCTCGTCGCATGGTTGTCGCAGGTCCTCGACGCTCTTCCGGGTGCGGACCCGGGGCGGCCGATCGTGGTCGGGCACTCCTATGGCGCGATGATCGCGGTCGCGCACGCGTTGGCCGAGCCCGACCGCATCGGTCGGCTGGTGCTGCTCGACCCGACCTCGGTGTTCGGTGGGATGAAGGTCGGCTATCTGCTGCACGCGATCCCGGTGCTCGCCCGACCGACCGCTGCTCGGCAACGGCGATTCCTCGAGTGGGAGACCGCCGGGATCGCACTCGACCCGGACTGGCTGGACCTGCTGACCCGGGGCGCCGGCGAGTTCCCGTCATCGCGGCCGGTGGTGCCGCGACGTCCTCGACGATCGGCACTCGACGCGCTGGCGGTCCCGACCGCGGTGATCCTGGCCGGTCGCAGCCGGGTCCACGACGCCGCACAGATCGCGCGCCGCGCCGAGCGCACGCCCGCGGTGACCGACGTCCACGTCATCGCCGACGCCTCGCATCACGGGCTCCCCATGCACCCCGCGACGGAGCTGGCCGCCACGCTCCGCGCCGTCCTCGACTGACCGGCCCCGGGCCGCGACAGCCGTTACGGTGGGGACGTGGCCAGCTTCCGACCGACCATCGTCCTGCTCGGCGCCGACGACCTCCAGGCCCCGGGCAACCTCGCCGCGATCGAGGAGATCGCCGACGTACGGCGCGCCGACGCAACCGATCTCGCCGCGGCGCTCCCCGGTGCCGACGTGCTGTTCCTCTGGGACTTCTTCTCGCGCAGCCTGAAGGACAACTGGGGCGAGGCGACCGAGGCGCTGCGGTGGACCCATGTCTGCGCGGCCGGGGTCGACTCGCTGCTCTTCGACGACCTCGCCGACTCCGACGTGGTGGTCACGAATGCGCACGGCGTGTTCGACCAGCCCATCGCCGAGTTCGTGCTGGCGTCGATCCTGGCCCATCACAAGCAGTTACACGTCTCCAAACAACTACAGCGTGAGCACGTGTGGCGGCATCGTGAGCCGACCCGCACGCAGGGCAGCACGGCACTCGTCATCGGCACCGGCGGGATCGGTCGGGCGATCGCCCGGACCCTGCGTGCCGTCGGGGTCGAGGTGACCGGCGCCGGACGCCGGGCGCGCACCGACGATCCCGACTTCGGCACGGTGCACACCACCGACGACCTGACCGACTACGTCGGATCCTTCGACACGGTCGTCGTCATCGCGCCGCTGACCCCGCAGACCGAACGCCTCATCGACGCAGGCGTGCTGTCGGCGATGCGACCCGATGCCCACCTCGTCAACGTCGGGCGGGGTGCACTCGTCGACGAGCCGGCCTTGATCGACGCGCTGCAGCGGCGGGAGATCGCGGCCGCATCGCTGGACGTGTTCGACACCGAACCCCTCCCCGCGGACAGCCCGCTGTGGGACCTGCCGCAGGTCGCGATCTCCGCGCACATGAGCGGTGACGTGCTGGGGTGGCGCGATGTGCTCGCCGATCAGTTCCTGGAGAACCTGCGTCGATACGTCGATGCGAACGGCGTGGATCTCGAAGGCGCGCTGATCAACGTCGTCGACAAACGTAAAGGCTATGTCGCCGGGAGCGCCTGACCGGCCCCGATAGTAGGCTGTAGCGCGATGACCATCGTGTATTTCGTGATCGCCGTGCTGGCACTGGCCGGCGCCGGTGTCCTGCTGTGGCTGGACCGCCGACGCTCGACCGGACAGCGTCATCAGCGCGCGGTCTGGGGGGACGAACACGACTTCAAGTTCCGGGAGTCGGATACCAAGCTGCGCAGGGTGTTCCGTCGCGCGACGATGAACATCCCGGACCACATCGCGGTTCAGGACGTCGCCTACGGCCACTACGACGGAGCCGAGGCGGTGGTCTTCGACCTCGCCGAGACCGCCACCGTCGTCGCGGTGCGCCGGTCGTCGGCCTCGCCGGTCGTCGTCGACCTGCGTCACGAAGAGGTGCTGGCGCCGGCCGAGGACGATGTCGAACTCCTCGGCGCCATGGGCCCGCGCGTGATGTTCTCCAACAACCTCGACGTCGCGCGCCGGGTCTGTGACCGCCGGATGATCACCCTCGCCAACACCGCACCGCCGTACATCGAGGTGCTGTGGAACGAAGGCAACTGGGCGCTCGCCTCGCTGCCGCTGACCAACGACGCCGAACAACTCGACACCGGTCTCGACATCGCACGTCGGTTCGCCGACCTGCTGCGGGTGCTGCCGCCGGCCAAGGAGCCGCAGAGCGCTCCCGACCCCCGGGACCCGCACGGCCCGACCCGGGCCGAGCTCGCCGACGAGAAGACCGAGTCGATGCGTGACAAGCAGCGCCGCGCCGCCGCCGGCCGGCCC